>JAUMFO010000018.1:1902-4201 GCA_032119795.1 Solirubrobacteraceae bacterium | reverse complement strand
CGGGGCGAACGCGTCGAGCGATGCTCGCGCTCGGCGGCCCCAGTCGCGGCACAGTCCGGGCGCCGCCTGGTTCGCCGGCACGTAGACGGTGTGGACGGGCTGAGCGAGTGCCGCGCCGCCGGGCCAGCGGGCGGCGGCCCAGGCGTCGAGCGGCCCCAAGGCCTCGTCGAGGGCTCGCATGGCTCCGGCGGAGAGCCGGCCTGGGCCGTCGGCCGTCAACGCAGCACGCCAGCGCGAGACATCTCAACGAGCGGCGTGGCACTGGAGGCGCGCACGATGAGCGTCGGATCGGCGCGCACGCTGGTCGGCGCGATGCCCTCGATGGCCTTCATCAGCTGGCCCGCGGCGATCTGGCCGAGCTCCTTCATTGGCGACGTCACGGTCGTGAGTTCGATCGCCTCGGCCGCAGCCACATCGTTGAATCCGACGACGGCCACGTCGACCCCGGGCTGCATGTCGGCGGCCTTCAGCGCGCTGATCGCTCCGAATGCGGCGAAGTCGTTGCCCGCGCAGAACACGGCGGTGAAGTCGCGGCGCCGCGCCAGCAGCTGCTCCATCCCGGCGCGGCCGGACGTGGTGTGGAGCCCGCCGGGCTCGATCAGATGCTCGGGCACCTGGAGGCCGTGGTCGGCGAGCGCCGCCTTGTAGCCCTCGGCGCGGTCCCAGGAGACGGCCGAGTAGTCGGGCCCGGCGATGAGGGCGAAGTCGCGGTGGCCCTGCGCGATCAGGTGCTCGCCCACGAGTCTCCCACCGGCGAAGTCGTCGCAGGCCACGGCCGGGTGATCGGCGGAGCTGCGCATCACCAGCACGTAGGGGATGCCGAGCGAGGCAATCCAGTCGGTGTACGCGCCGTCGCGGTGGGCGTCGGCGATGACCAAGCCGTCGACGCGGCGAGAGAGCAACAGTTCCACGCGGCGCCGCTGGGCGACGGGGTCGTCGCCGGTGGCCGCGACCAGCACGTCATACCCGTGCTCAAACGCGACCTGATCGACCTGCTCGTAGATCAGCGCCTGCGCGATATCTGCCAGCGAGTGCGCGACCATGCCGATCGCTCCGGAGCGGCGGGTCCGCAGGCTCGCCGCGACGGGATCACGTCGGTAGCCGAGGCGCTCGGCGGCGGTGTGGACGAGCGTCGCGGTCGGCGAGGCGTCGGGAGACTGGCGCAGCGCTCTTGAGATGGTCGAGACATGCAAGCCGGTGTGCTCGGCGAGCGTCCGCAGGGTGGGCCGTGCGGCGTGACTCTCGGGGGGTGGATCGAGCGGAGTGAGCATGGCTGGCGGGCCTCAGCGTTGCATGTGCGGCGGCGCGGTGCACGCTTTTCTTGGACTGCCGTCCACCAACTTGACGTGCCGAGTGGTCAGTCGACGTCGGCGCCTGACTGGCTCGGCTCGGCGCTGGCCGGGCCGGCCACCACGAGGAGCGCGCACGGCGACTGGGTGCTGAGCTGGTCGCCGACGCTGCCGAGCACCAGCCGGTGCAGCCGTCCGGTCGATCGCGCTCCGACCGCGAGCAGGTCGACGCGCTCGGCAAAGGCCGTCAGCTCCTGGGCGGGGTCGCCCTCCACCACATGCGCCTCGGCGCCGGGGTGGAGTTCGCTGATTCCTTCTCGTGCCGCCTCGGCGAGCGTGCCGTCCATGCGCTGCAGCGTGTGGACGGTGGCGGCTGCCGGGCCCATCCAGGGATTGGCATCGACGGGCACCACATGCATCGCATGGAGCTGTGCACGGTGGCGCTCGGCGAGTTGCCCCGCGACGCGCGACGCGCTCACCCCCGTCGGCGTCGTGCAGAACGCCACGCCGACCTGCTCGATGGCGAACGGGTCGCGGGGGCGCTGCCCCGCTACGGCGACTGAGCACGGCGCGGCGTGGAGCACCTCGGGCAGGGCCGACTGCACGTCTTCGAGCCCTCGGTGAGCGCCGACGACCAGCAGATCTGCGGTTTCGCGCTCGGCGACCCGGTGGAGCGCTTCGACGAGATCGGCGCCGTCCTCGACCACGATCTCGCATTCCTGATCCAGCGCGACCCGGCCGATCCTCAGGAGCCGCAAGGCATCGGCGGTGTCACGTGCGCGAGCGTTCTCGGCGGCGGTCGGGTCGATTCGGTGCGCCTCGTGGTGCACGCGGACGAGGATCACCACGGCGTCCGGCGCGGCCAGGCTCTTGGCCAGGCTGATGGCCGCCACGCCGCCGTCGCTCCCCACGGCCACGACGATCCGCTTGAACCCAGCGTCAGGCGGCGGGTTCTGGGCGGAGGCGGCGGAAGCCGGGGCGTTGCTCATGCCAGAGAGTCTCCCGGGTCT
>JAUMFO010000018.1:0-1802 GCA_032119795.1 Solirubrobacteraceae bacterium | reverse complement strand
GTGGCGTGGGATCGCAGCCACGACGCCGGCCCCGCGCTGGCGGCCGCCGTGCGCGTGGCTGAGTTGGCCGGCGGCCGCGTCCACGTGGTGCACGTCTTGGAGCCGGCCGCCGCGATGGTGCTGCCACCGGCCAACCCGAAGATCGGCAACGAACTGCGCAAGTCTCGCCACGCCGATGCCGAGCACGACATTCGCGCGGCGCTGGCGGCCATCGACCCGGATCTCGACGCCGTGATCGACGTGCGAGACGGTGCCCGCGAAGACCAGATCGTCGCCGCTACGGAGAAGCTCGACGTGTTGATCGTTGGCTCCAGCGGCAAGGGCGCGTTGCACCGCGTCACCTCCGGGAGCGTCAGTGCACACCTGGCCCACCACAACCACTGCCCGGTCGTCGTGGTCCCGCGCGGCATCGCGGTCGAGTCGCGCGCCTAACGGCGTTCGACTGGGGTTGGCTGGGCTGAGGTTGCCCGGGTTAGCCTCGCGTCCCATCTCGATGGGCACGGGCCTAGACGCGCGGCCATACGCAATCGTTTGTCTGACGGGTTGAATCCGATCTCAGATGACCAGCACTCCGGCAGGCAAGACCGTCATCCAGGGCTGCGCAATCGCGACCGTTGACCCGGACGGAACCGAGTACGCCGCTGGCTACCTCGTCCTTGAGGGCGGCCGGATCGCGGCGCTCGGCGCGGGCTCGGCGCCGGATGCGGCGTGCCAGGGGGCGACCGTGATCGACGGCGCTGGGCTGCTGGCCACGCCGGGGCTCGTCAACAGCCACCACCACCTCTACCAGTGGGCCACGCGCGGATTCGTCCCCGACGGCACCCTCTTTCAATGGCTCACCGGGCTTTACCCCGTCTGGGCGCAGCTCGACCCGGACATCACCCACCATGCCGCGAAGGCGGGGCTCTCGGCGCTGGCGCTCTCGGGTTGCACGCTCTCGATGGACCACCACTACGTGTTTCCTAGCGGGACCGAGCTGCTCGAATCGACGATCACCGCCGCGCAGGCCGTCGGGATCCGGTTTCACCCGACGCGCGGCTCGATGAACCTCGGCCAGTCGCAGGGTGGGCTCCCGCCGGATTCGGTGACGGAGACCCACGACGCGATCCTGCAGGCCAGCGCCGACGCGATCGACCGCTGGCACGACCCCTCGGCGGACTCCCGGCTCCAGGTGGCGCTTGCGCCGTGCTCGCCGTTCTCGGTCACGTCGCAGCTGATGGCGGAGTCGGCTGAGCTGGCACGCAAGAAGGGCGTTCGGCTCCACACGCACCTGTGCGAGACGGTCGACGAGGAGGACTACTGCCTGGAGCACTTTGGTGCGCGGCCGGCGGACTACGTCGGCGACCTGGGCTGGATGGGCGACGACGTGTGGTTTGCGCACTGCGTGCACCTCAGCGACGAGGACGTCGACCTCTTCGGCCGCACGGGCGTTGGCGTGGCGCACTGCCCGACGAGCAATGCGCGCCTGGGCTCCGGGATCGCCCGCACGAAAGATCTCCGAGAGGCCGGCGTGGCCGTCGGGCTTGGCGTCGACGGCGCGGCGTCCAACGAGGCAGGCACGCTCCAGCTTGAGGTGCACGCCTCGCTGATGGCCGCGCGGTTTGCTGGCGGCCCTGAGGCGATGAGCGTCCGCCAGGCGCTTGCCCACGGCACGATCCACGGCGCCCGTTGCCTTGGCCGCGAAGCCGACCTGGGCTCGCTGGAGGTCGGCAAGCTTGCCGATATCGCCCTCTGGCGCGTCGACGATCTTGGCGGTGCCGGGATGATCGACCCCGTTGCTGCGCTCGTCCTCGGCCCGCCGC
>JAUMFO010000017.1:0-5025 GCA_032119795.1 Solirubrobacteraceae bacterium | reverse complement strand
GTACTTCCGCGAGGCCGACCACATCCGCCTGCAGCCTGAGAACGACGCGCTGGATCCGATCCTCGTGCGCGACGTACAGATCGCCGGCGTCGTCGTCGGCCTGCTCCGCAGCTTCTAGCTCCGCCGCAGTTGGCCTGCAGGCAGCCGGCCTGCGAACTAGCGCTCGCCTGCGCGCACCCCGCGTAGGCTGGCACGCATGACGCTCGCACTCGCTGCCGGCGCCAACACGGCGCTCCCAACAGCTCAGTCCATCACCGTCCGGCTGAGTTCGGCGGCGGCGCATGCGGATCTCATCGCGCTGTTGCTCGACGCGGGCGGGCGCGCCGACGGCGACAACGGCGTCGTCCTGTTCAGCCAGCCCGTGAGCGCTGGCGGCGCCGTGTCACTGGATCTCGCGTCAGACACCGTGACCGTCACGCTCGCGTCGCTGCCGCCTGCGATCGAACGCGTCCTGATCGTCGCCCAGGCCGACGGCACCGCCGACGTCACGGCCTGCGGAACGCTCACCGCGACGGTTGCGGCCGACGGCGTAGGCGTCGCTGAGGCGGCGTTCGCGCAGCTGCCGGCCGTCGCGACCCTGCAGCTCGTCGAGCTCTACCGCCGCGCAGGGCAGTGGAAGGTCCGCGCGCTTGGCGACGGCTACGCCGAGGGGCTCGCCAAGCTTCTCACCGTCCACGGGGTGGAGGTCGTCGACGATCCACCGGCGACTCCCGCTGCACCCACGCCGACGCCAGCGGCGAGTCCTGCACCGTCGGCTCCTCCAGTCGCTGCGTCGGCACCTGCCGCGTCGGCTCCTGCGCCGCCTGCCGCGGCGCCGCCGAACCTCAAGAAGGCCGAGGGCAAGCTCAACCTGCGCAAGGGCGAGAAGGCCGTCCTCATGACGAAGACCGAGCGGATCACCGCGACGGTCTCGTGGAAGTCTGGCACCGACTACGACGTCTTCGCGCTCGTACTCATGCGCGACGGGACGGCCGTCGACGTCGCCGCATTTGCCGCTGAGGGTGTCCCGCCGCTGCTCGAACATGCCGGCGTGCGGCATCTGGGCGACGTGGCCGCCGAGCGCGTCGACACGTTTGCTGAGCGCAGCCGCGGCGGCAGCCTGTTCTCTCGCAAAGCCTCTGGTGGTGGAGAGCCAGCCGAGGTGCAGGAGGTGCTGGAGATCCGGCTGACGCCTGAGGTGTTGGCGGTGGTCCCCGTGGCCTACTCGGCGATCAGCAACGGCGGCGGCTCGTTCAAGGACTACAAGGTGTCGCTCGCGATCGACAACGGCGCCGGCACCAAGGTCACGATCCCGTCAGACAGCGCCAACGACAACCCGGGCGTCTACACGTGCGTGCCCGGCGTGATCCGCAACACCGCCGACGGCGTGATGATCGAGCCGCTAGAGCAGTACTCCAAGGCTGGCTCTGAGCGCCGGCCGACCGTCGCGCTGCAGGGCGGGGACGTCGTCGTGACGATGGACTCCGGCCCGGAGAACCTCGAGAAGGACGAGTTCTAGTCGCCGTGGATGACGTCGGCGGCGCGCTCGAGGCCGAGCGACTCCGCGAGCGCCCGCGAAACACCCTCGCGCGAACGGGCCTTTACCGCGGCGCGCAGGCCCTCGGCCCACTGCTCTTCGCTGAGCCACTTCGGCGCGACGAGCCCAAGATCCTTGAGGACCGGCTTGGGATCCACGAACGGCGCGATCGCCTCGGCCCGCCGCTGAGCGGCAAGATGCTGGGCGCGGTGCAGCGGCGTTCTGCCGGCGTCTTCGTCGAGGGTCGTGAGGTCCTCCACGATCATCGGGACGGCGCGGCGAGCGCAGCGCTCCCACGGCGCGTCGGCCGCTGAATCGACGATCACCTGGCGCACGACGCGCCAGCCGGCGTGGCGCGACTCGGCGCGGTCGACGAGGAAGAACGCCATCGCCTCGGCGAGCTTGCGCGAGCCCTCTTCGGAGCCGTAGGAATCCAGGTGGCGAAGCGCGGCCGCGATCTGGCGTCCGTTCTCGACCATCTGCGCGAGTTTGCGTGCCTCCCTGGCGTTCTCTGCTGCCCCTGATTCGGCGATAGGCGGAGCCTACTCTTGCCGTTTTGCAGGCGTGGTCGCCACGTTGCTCGGTGTCAATCGGCGTCGGCGCAGCCGCAGCGGCAGTCGACGCCCTGGTGCGGCGTGATCGCGACCGGTCGGCCGCGGCGGTCCTGCTCAATCGTGCAGCACTGCGCGGTCTCCTCAAGCACCGTGGCTCGCCCGCGCTGCACCCGCGATTTGAGCCCGGGGATCGAGACGCCGGCGCGTCTGGCGGCCTGCGCGCTGGTGAGCCCCTCGGTGCCGACGAGCTCCAGTGCCTCGCGCTGAGCGCTCGGCAGCGCCTGGAGGCTGCGCCCGAGACAGCGCGCGATCGCCACGTCGAGCGCACGGTCGGCCGCCGCATCCAGGCCGGCGTCTGGGCGGTCGGTCACGTCGTCCTCGGCAAGCGGGATCAGTGCGGCCAGCACCTCGGGCTCGGTGGCGGCGTCGAGGCGGCGTCCTCTGGCGCGCAGATGATCGACGAGCGTGGAGTGGGCCGATCGCAGCGCCCACGCCTCAGGGCTGCGCACGTCGACTGGGAGCGTGCGGTGGACGCGCAGCAGCGTCTCCTGGGCCAGATCATCGACGGCGTCGCCGGGTGCGCGCTGGCGCAGCCAGCGGCGCACGGAGGCGTCGAGCGCGTCCCAGTCGACGCGCTCGGACGCCGAGTCGGAGATCCTGGGCTGGCGCCGCTGCGCGTCCATCGGGTCAGCCGCCGCAGCCGCAGTTGCAGCTCGAGCACTCGCAGCCGGGGCCGCACTCGCAGTCGGTGTTCTTGGGTTCGTTCGTCATGGCGATGGTCCTCTTGGATCGTAGGGTCACCAAGGGAGACGGCCAAGCGGCCAAGTGGATGCACGGCCCGCCGAAGGTGGCGCACGCGGTAGGCTCGATCGGCGCGCTGGGCAGTCGCGTGGAGCCTCGTGCTCCTCGAGGAAAGTCCGGACATCGCAGGGCAGGGTGGTCGCGTAGGTGACCCGGGGAAACCCGCGGGAAAGTGCCACAGAAATACACCGCCGATGGCTGCTCCGGCAGCACAGGCAAGGTTGAAAAGGTGCGGTAAGAGCGCACCGGCGCCGTGGTGACGCGGCGGCCAGGTAAACCCCACCCGATGCAAGACCGAGCCGAACCGCTTGTAGGCGGCCCGTCGAGGTTCAGGTAGGTCGCAGAGATGGATGACTGTTCAAGACAGAATCCGGCTTATAGGCGCGCTACCGCTGGGGCTCCCGCAAGGGAGCCCCGGCCACGCCTTGTCGTATCGCCATACGTGAGAACACGGGAAGCCCAGGAATGACGGGGCCATAGCGCAACTGGGCACCGGTGTCCAAGTAGCGGGCAAGCGTCATTGCGACGAGTTTTTTGGACGGTCGTACAGGCAGTGTTGGGTTGGCCCCTGCGAGGTTCGGAGTCGTCGGCACCTCCCAGGGGGGAGGCACGGCATGACCCACCCGCTCGACCCCCGGAGCAGCATGAATCGCAAGCCCGCTCGCGTCACACGACGCGATCGACTCACCCCGGCCCGCCGCGTGCCGATCGCCGCGCTCGCGGCCACCACCACACTCGGCGTGACCCTCTTTGCCGGCGTGCAGTCCGCCTCGGCCGTCAACTACGTGACGACCGCCAACGGCGCCACGTGGGGCATCCATGACGCTGCCGCCCCGGCGCTCGACACCGGCAGCATCCGCGACGTGACCGGCAACGCCTTCTATGGCTTTGGTGGCATCCGCGTGACCGTGCCCGGCATCCCGGACACCGACCCGACCAAGACCCACAACGGCGAGCTCATGCGCGGCTTCGGGCTGGAGTTCGACGGCATCGACTCCTTCTCGACGACGAGCGCCGTCACGCTCGGCGGCGTCAAGGTCAGCCGAGCGGTGAAGCTCGTGAAGGCCAGCAACTACGCGCGCTTCTTCGACACGTTCACCAACACGACCGACCGCACCATCGCGGTGCAGGTCGCGTTCGGTGGCACCGCGGGACTGAACACCGACAACGGCAACCCGCTCGCCACGCCGCCGGTCGCCGCCACGACGAGCAACCAGTCGAAGGTCGCGGCGACCAGCAGCGGAGACAAGACGATCGGCGCGACCGACTCCTGGGTCCAGATCGCCAGCCCGCCGCCCGGCGCCGCCGACGGCTCGGTCGGGCCCAGCACGCGCGGCCCCTCCGACGTGGTGCTCGGCACGCCGTCACCGTTCTCCGGCGCGCTCGCCGGCATGGGCAACTTCCAGCGCGACCCGCTCGGCACCGCGCTGGCCCCGACCGGGCTCGAAGCCAACTTCTACGGCTACAAGAGCACCGTCACGCTCGCCCCGGGCCAGACCAAGTCGCTGCTGCGCTACGTCGTCGCCGGCCGCGCCGAGACGGCCGGCACCTCGGGCACGCAGCTCACTGCGGTGGCCAACGCCGCTGCGACGCTGTCGACGACCCCGAACCTCGAGGGACTCACCGTTGCGCAGATCTGCGGCCTCTCGAACTGGGATCCGTCGGTGATCGCCGGCTTCGACGCCGCCGCCTGCACCGGCGTAAAGGCTCCTGAGGTCAGCGCGCAGAAGCCCGCCCAGAAACTCAAGACGACCTCCGACTACGACGTCGTCGGCAAGTCGATCACCCAGCTCCTGGCAGACATGGAATCCGGCGTCACGACCTCGCAGGAGATCACGCGGGCCTACCTGGATCGCATCGCCGCCTACGACACCGGCCAGTTCGGCTTCCACTCGTTCATTGCCGTCTCCGATACCGCCATGGAGCAAGCCAAGGCCGCCGACGAGGCGCGGGCCAAGGGAGACAAGCGCGAGCTGCTCGGCGTGCCGATGGCGATCAAGGACCTCTACGACACCAAGGACATGCCGACCACCGACGGCACCCTTGCCCTCGACGGGTGGCGCCCGAAGACCGACGCCTTCCAGGTCGACCGCTTGCGCAAGGCCGGCGCGATCATGCTCGGCAAGACCAACCTCTCCGAGTTCGCCAACTCCG
>JAUMFO010000016.1:0-162889 GCA_032119795.1 Solirubrobacteraceae bacterium | reverse complement strand
CGTCGCGATGTACGTTTCCGGCCGCCAGGCCGTAAACGGACCTCGCGATCCGCGTCCCAGAAGCGACCACCCCACCCCGACCGAAACCCTGACGACGCCAGCGCAGACGCCCCAAAGCGCCCCGACCCGGCCGCCCCAGACCTACTTGACGACGATTTTGCCCTTCATGTACGTGTGGGGCGTGCAGTAGTAGTTGAAGGTGCCGGTCTTGGCGGCCTTCCACGAGTAGCTCTTGCCCTTCTTCAGGAGGGGGCCTTTGGGGCCGCCCGCCTTATCGGAGGTGGCGTTGTGCTTCATCGAGTCCTTGTTGACCCACTTGATGATCGTGCCCTTCTTCACGGTCACGGTCTTCTTGGAGTACGCGTAATCCTTGATGTTGATCGTCACCGTGGTCGCGGCCTCGGCGTTTTGGAGCGGGCCGGACGACAGCGCGATCGCCAAGGCGGCGACGAGCGCCAGCGCGAGGGTCGCCAGCGCGACGACTGGACGGCGGAAAATTAGGGTGCCCTTATGCATCGTGCTTGGGAGCCTAGCGAGAACGCGGGCCCAGGTGGGCCGCTGTTTCGCAATGCGTCACCGGGCTGTAACCCGGAGCCCCACGATTCGATGGTCGGAGAGTTCCTCACCGGACGGACGTCGTAGGACCTCAGAGAATGCGTCCCCGTCGGCGCGCACCCCATGCCCGACGACGTGATCGACGCGGTGGCCAGCCAGGTGCTCCCAGCCCTCGACGCGCACCAGGCCCTGCGGCGCCGCGAGATTCAGGTCGCCCAGGAGCACCGCCGGCTCGCCGCCGGCCCACTCACCGAGGATCCCGAGCGCCCGGATCGTGTCGGCGGCGGCCTTGGACTCAGGCTTGTTGTGCGTGTGGACGTTCGCCACCCACCAGTGCTCGCCGCTTGGACGCCGCAGCCGGACGGCATGCATCGTTCGACGCTGTGGCAGGCGCCGCAGGGTCGCCACGCGATGGTCGACGATCTCGCCGGCCTGCGGCCGAACCAGCAGCACGTTGGCGCCGGCTCCGTTCACGCCGAGCGTCTCGGGGTCGCGCCGGTGGACCCACTCCTGCACCGCCGGCAGCACCCCGCGCAGGAGCGACGTGCGAGCACTGCGCGCGCTGGCGCCCAGCCGGGTGGCGAGTTCGGGCGTCCACCACGGCGGCGCCTCCTGAAGCCCGCAGACGTCCCACGGGTGCTTGGCGAGCGCCGCGGCAAACTCGTCGACGAGGTCGGCGTGCGTCGCCGGCCGCGAGCGCCCGTGGAAGAGGTTCCAGGTGCAGACTGCCATCGCCACGCCCGCAGCGTAACCGCGTGGCAACACGCGTCCCACAACCGGGCGGCTGACGGCGTAGCCTGTCTCCCTTGACTACGCGCCACTGCCTCACCGGAGCCGAACTCTCACGTGCCGACGTGCACGCGATCCTGGATCGCGCCGCCGAGCTCAAGGCCGATCCGTGGGCCTCGAAGGTGCTCGCCGGCAAGTCGGTTGCGCTGATCTTCGAGAAGCCGTCGACGCGCACCCGCGTCACGTTCGACGTCGGCGTCCACGAGCTCGGCGGCCACCCGCTCGTGCTGCGCGGCGACGAGTTGCAGCTCTCCCGCGGCGAATCGCCCGGAGACACGGCCCGCGTGTTGTCTCGCCACGTGGCGGCGATCTGCATCCGCACCGGCGCCGACTCGATCCTCGACGAGCTCGCCGAGCAGAGCACCGTCCCGATCGTGAACATGCTCACCGCGGGCCACCATCCCTGCCAGGCGCTGGCCGATCTGCTCACGATGCGCGAGGCGTTTGGCGAACTCGACGGGCTGAAGCTCGCCTACGTCGGCGACGGCAACAACGTCGCGCGCTCGCTGGCCGTCGTCGGTGGCATCGCCGGCGTCGAGGTTGCCGTCGCGTCGCCCGTCGGCTACGAGCTGGAGCCCGAGTCGGGCGGCACCCGCACCAACGACCCGGTCGAGGCCGTCGCCGGCGCCCACGCCGTCTACACCGACGTGTGGGTCAGCATGGGCGACGAGGACACCGCCGACGAGCGCACCGCGGCGCTGCGGCCCTACCGGATCGACGACGCGCTGATGGATCAGGCCGCCGGCGACGCGATCGCGCTGCACTGCCTGCCGGCGCACCCCGGCGACGAGATCTCGGCCGAGGTGCTTTACGGCGAGCGCCAGCGCATCTGGGACCAGGCGGAGAACCGCCGCCACGCCCAGAAGGCCCTGCTCGAGTTCCTGCTGAGCTAGGGATCTCCAGGCCCCGGTCGGCCTGAAGATCGGTCTGTCCCCCGGCGGCGCCTGGGCCCTTGCCCCTTCCGGTTTACGCGGGTACGATACGCGGCGTAGCGCAACGCACCGGAGTCCAGGCAGAGCCGAGGCTGGTGCGTTCGTCCCGCGCTCACGTTCTGCCGGAGACTCTCGATGCCCAAGTTCACGTCCACCGCCCGCCGCGCCAGCGGGCTCGCCTGCGCCGCGCTGCTTGCCGCGGCGCTCGCGCCTTCAGCGGCCAGCGCGGCCTTCGCCGTCGGGGAGCAGGTCGACCGCGGCGACGGCGCCAGCGGCGCCTCGCCCTGGGACAGCTACTACCTGCCCTACGACTTCACGCCGAAGACCGACACGAACCCGCATCCATTCGCGATCTCCGAGGACGGCCGCTACGCCTTCCTGACCTACCCGACGGCGGCCGGCAAGCGCGGGCTCTACCGGCGAGACGTGCAGGCCAACACCCTGCGCCTCGTCCTCGACGACGTCCAGCCGACCGGCCGCACCACGACCGGCAGCAGCGTCTCGGTGGTCACGTCGCGGGCGCTCGTGGCCGCGGACGTCAACGGCACCGCCGACCTCTACCTCGTCGACCCGTTCACCGCTGCGGCGACGCTCGCCAGTGCCACCCCAACCGGCGGTGGCGTTGGGGCCGTCTCGACGGGCGCGGTGACGGCCGACGGCACCGCGGTCGTGTACTCCGCGCCCGGCGGGACGTATCGCCGAGTCCTCACGCAGGCCACGGCGACGCGGCTCTCGACGCGGGCGCTCGATCCGCTCACCGCGCCGTTCTACCCGTCCTCCTCCAGCACGCTGCGCGAGGCCAACCTGTCCCGCCAGGCGCTCTCCGCCGACGGCACCCGCGCACTGCTGCAGGGGCGGTTCGTCGCCACCCCCGCGGGCGACGTCTCGATCGCCGACGCCGAGGTCGACGCGCCGGTGATGGCGCCCAGTGGTGCGTTCGTCGCGAACCGCTCTGGGAACGCCGTGGCGATCTACGACCTGGCGAGTGGTGGCGCCCGCCGCACGGTGACGGCGGTGCTGCCTGCCAATGCGTATGCGCCCGAGGTGCTCTCGATCTCTGCCGACGGCAAGCGCGCACACGTCGGCGTGCAGCTCACGCGAGATGGCAAGCCGTACTTCGCTCTCGGCACGCTCGACCTCACGACCGGAGCGGTCGCGCAGACCAGCGAGGACCTCGGGCAGCAGTACCCGCGCGTCTTCTCGATCAACGACCGCTACGCCGTGGCGGAGGACTACCGTCGCCTCTTCGCCGTGCCAGCGGTCGTCGGCGCCGCGCTGCCGGGCGGCGTCGATCCGGCCTCGCCCAACGTGTACCTCAGCTACGAGGACGGCTGCCTGAAACCGAGTTTCATCACGCCGAACGGTGGGCGGCCGAAGCTCACGTTCTCTCGGTCCCAGCCGTCGGGCCGAGGCTACGCGCCGGTCGCCAGCTCGCTGAGCGTGGTCGTCCGCCAGACCTCCAACAACGCGGTGATCAACCGCCCGCCGCCGCTCACCGCGTCGTTCTCGACCGCCTACATCAACGCCGTTTACACCCAGCTGAAGCTCGAGACGACGGCGACGTTCGCTGGGGGCAAGACCACGCGCGACGTGGCCTACGTTCCGGCGCATACGCCCGACGAGTGCTACGGCAACAACGGGTTCTGATCGGGCGCGGCGCGGCGCGGAGGAGGCCCAGGTGATGCCGGGTACGCAGTCCAGGGGACACGTTCCGCTATCTGTGCGACCCGGCACGCCCACGTCTACAGGGCGCCCGAACGCGCGTAATTGGCCCGCAAGTGCGGCACACTACGCCGCGTGACTCCTCGCAAGACACCAAGCGACGAGCAACTCCGCGAAGCCTTCAGCGAGGTCGGTGACGCCCTCCAGCGTGCCGTCGTGCTCTCGTCGGATCGTGTGCAGTCGGTCTTCGAAGACGCGGTCCTGCGCGGCCGGATGACGCGTCGCGACGCCGAGGAACTCGCGTCGAGTCTCGTCGCGCTCGGGCGCGACCAGGCGCAGGAGCTCCGCGGCGAGGTCGACGCCCTCGCGCGCTCGTTCCCGGCCCGGGTTGCGGATGTGGTCGACGCTGCCGCCGAGGTCGTCACGCCGCGTACGCGCAGCAAGAAGCGCCGCGCCCCGGCCGACCCCGCAGCGGTGCCAGCCAAGGATCTGATCGCCCGAGTGGCGTCGCTTACGCCCGCCGAGTTGAACGCGCTTCGCGAGCAAGAGGCGGCCGGCAAGGCACGAGCGACCGTTCTGCGGGCGATCGATGCCAAGCTGAAGGCATGAGCGCCGAGGCAGCCACTCCCAAGAAGACCTTCGCGGAGAAGGTCTTCGGACCCTGGACGATCTTCGGGATCTTCTTTGGCGCCGGCGCTTCGCACATGGTCACGCCGCAGCTCTGGGAGGGTGCGGTGCCCCCGCAGCTGCCGAACCCGAAGCTGATGGTCTACCTCAGCGGGATCGCCGAGATCGTCGGTGGCCTGCTCTTTATCTTCCCGCGCACGCGCAGGCTCGGGGGCAACTACCTCGTCCTGCTCCTGCTCGCCGTCTTCCCGGCCAACATCTACATGGCCGTCGATTCGGGCTGGCACAAGCAGGTCCCGGGCGGCAAGGTCGCCCTCCTCCTGCGCCTGCCGATTCAGTTCCTGGGGATGTGGTGGGTTCGCGAACTCGCCAAGCGCACCAGCCCCGCCACCACCAAGTAAAGGGCCGCTAGATGCCTTCCGAGCCCACCAGTGAGGCTCCGGCTCCGGCCGTAGAGCCCGCGCCGATCCGCGCCGAGCTGTCTGAGAACCGCCCGGCTACGCCGTTTGAGAATCGCCCGAACCGCGGCGACCAGATCGAGCTGACCGTTGAGTCGTTCGCCCACGGCGGCGCTGGCGTGGCCCGCATGGACGGCGGCTACGTCGTCTTCGTCACGGGCGCGATCCCGGGCGACCGCGTGCTGGCTGAGGTCGGCAAGCGTAAGCGCTCCTACGCGGAGGCCCGCACGATCAAGCTGATCGAGCCCTCGCCCGATCGCGTCGAGCCCCGCGGTGATCACCCGGGCGCGCCGTGGCAGGTGCTCACCTACGAGCGCCAGCTCAAGGAGAAGCAGCAGCAGGTCGAGGACGCCATGGTGCGCATCGGCAAGTTCGAGGCTCCGCCGATGCTGCCGATCGTCGGCGCCGGCGAGCAGTGGCGCTACCGCAACAAGGTCGAGTTCTCGTTCGCTCCGGACGACACCAATGACCCGGCCAAGAAGGGCATCGCCTGCGGGTTCCACCCCTCCGGCGAGTGGTGGCGCGTCGTCGACGTGGAGGACTTCGTCCTGGCGTCCGAGCGGGTCAACGAGGTCCGGCGCCTGGTCGTGGCGTGGGCGCGCGAGTCGGGTGTCCCGGCATTCGATCGCAAGACGCGCACGGGCATCCTGCGCAACCTCGTGATCCGCGAGGGCAAGCGCACCGGGCAGATCCAGGCGCGGCTCGTCGTCGGCGGCGGGCAGTTCGAGTACGAGTCGCTAATCGAGGCGATCGGCCCGGAGGTCGACGGCCTCCTGCTCACCAAGACCGACGCGCAGTCCGAGATCACCCACGGCGGCGAGACGATCATCCTTGCCGGCAAGGAACGCCTTGAGGAGGAGCTGCACGGGATCGCCTACCGGATCTCCGCTGAGGCGTTCTTCCAGACCAACACCGAGATGGCCGAGACGCTCTACACGCTCGTTCGTGAGGCGGCCGAGCTCAAGGGCCACGAGCGGCTGTTGGATCTGTACTGCGGGATCGGCACGATCGGGCTGACGCTCGCCTCGAGCGTGAGCGAGGTCTGGGGGATCGAGTCGATTCCGGAGGCCATCGACGACGCCAACCTGGTCGCGGCCCGCGAGGGCTACGGCGAGAAGACGCACTTCATCGTCGGCGACGTGCGCACCGCGCTGCCGGAACTCCTGGAGAAGGGCGTCAAGGCAGACATCGCGATCGTCGACCCGCCGCGCGCCGGCCTCTCGCAGAAGGTCGTGCGCCGCATCGTCGACGCCGCCCCCAAGCGCGTCGTCTACGTCTCCTGCAACCCGACGACGCTGGCGCCGAACGCCCGCCAGCTCGTCGACGCCGGCTACATCCTGAAGTCCGTCCAGCCCGTTGACATGTTCCCCCAGACGCCCCACATCGAGGCGGTCTCGGTGTTTGAACGCGGCCCGAACGGCGTGCAGAACCCCGACCGCGACTAGCGGCTCGGGGGACTTGGTCTCTGAGAACGCCTACGTAAGGCGTTCTCAGAGACCAAGTGGGGTTGCACCTGTGACGGTGCACCCGCTGTCATCTGACACGACACGTGTTGGTTAGGGTGGGTGCATGAACCGCGTGCGTGTCGCTGTTGCTCTTGCCCTTGGAGCTGCGCTGGCGCGAGTTGCGGCGTCCCCGTCGCGTAGCGCTCGATCGTTCGCCTGCGGCGTCCAGCCTGGCTTGAACGTCGATCGATCGGCTGCTCGGCGAAAGTCGGGTGCTGCGGTGCCGATCTGGAAAAGGTGAGGCTTTCACCCGCGCCCTGGGCTCGCGCCATCGTGCGAGCCGCCGCGATCGCGATCGCGCTCAACGTGCTGGTGGCCGCCGCGCCTGCCCGCGCCGCGTCTCCGTCGCCGTTCCAGGTGGTTGACGCCGGGCCGCTGCCTGTGACGGCTCCCGGCCAGGTCACCGTCCGGCTGCGTCTGCAGGGTGGCGATGCGGACGCCGGCGCCGAGTTGTCGTTCTCGCCGACGAGGGTCGACGTTCCCCGCGTGGGCGGCGGCGTCACGGCGCGCGTCCGCGATGTGCATACGGAGGGTGCCGGCCGTCTCATCAACCGTCTCTCCGTACCAGCAGGAACACCCGCGTCCATGCCAGGGATGAGCCGAGATGTCGCCGATCAGGCCTGTGCCCGTGGGGGCTACCCCGACGGCGGTGGATGGCTCGGTGCCATTGGCGTCGACGCCCACTCCACGGTCGACGTCGTCGCGACGATCGACGTTCCACCTGGCCTCCACGGCGTGCCGGCCGCCGTGACGATCTACTCGTCCCAGCTAACCACCGACATTGATCCCCTCTGGGGACCGCACGCCCCGGGGGCCGAGCCAACCACCCTCGCGCTCCCCCGCCTCGGCCCCACCAGTGACGTCGTCTCGCTCTCGGTCGGGGGCCGCGTGGGCGAACGTGTCCGCCTCCGGGGGCAGGTCACCCCGCCGCGTTCCGGCGTGACGGTCGAGCTGGCTGGTCGCCGAACACCGAACACCGCCTTCGGAGATGAAGTCCTCGGCAGCGAGCACCTCGCGCTTGCTCCGATCGGGCCGACCATGCGGCATTTCGGTGAGGCGACCACCGACGAGGCCGGGCGCTGGTCGGTGTGGCTGACGCTCCCACCTCGCGTCGCCGTCGTCGCGCGGACGGCAGCTGAGCCAGGCGTGACGCTGGGTGGAGCTAGCTGCGGCCTCTGGTTCTCGTCACCGACGCTCGATCGGCGTGTTGCAGAGGCTCGCCGGAAGGCCAACGCCGAGCGCCGGCAGCGCGACAAGCGAAAGCACAAGACCGGTTGACGGCCGAGCACACGTCCGTTTGCTGACTCTTCACCGCTCGTCCCTCAAACGGTCCTAACGTAAGAGGCATGCTTCGGTATTCCACTCCGAGCGCGGCCGATCCAGACGTCGCGTGGGCGCTGCTCTCGCAGCCGGCTCGCTGGCACGAGTGGTCGCCGCACGTGCGCGGTGCGTGGGGCCTCGGCGAACCGGAGGTCCAGGGTTCGGCGCTGGGCGCCGTTCGGGTGCTCGGGGTCCTCCCGGTGCCGGCGCGGATCAATCTCGTCGAGAAGTCGTGGAAGCGCCGCCACTGGGTGTGGAGCATCGGCCTGATCAGCTTCGATCACACCGTCCGCCGCGACGACCCTGACGGCTGCACCATCGCGATGAGCTGCCACGCGCCTTGGCCGCTGGAGCGCGTCATCGCGGCGACCTACTGGCCGCTGGTCAAGCGCTTCGTTGACCGCCTCGCCACGGTCGCCGAGCAGGAACTCGTCCGCGCCCGCGACGACGAGCGCGAGCGGCAAGCCGAGCTCGTCGGCTAGCGACGACGGCGACTGAGTCGCTGGCGGCGGCGGAATCTCGATCGCTACGGGGCTGGCGGGCGTTCTGCACCGAGGGCGGTGCGGATTGGCGGCGCCTGGGCTGGTCGGCGGCGGTGGATCTGAGATCGCTTCGGGGCCGGCGGGCGCTGGCGCGCCGCAACCGCCAGGGGGTGCATTTGCCTGACATAACGCCGGGCACGATCGGAGTCGCGTCGAAACCGCCGCACGCCCGGCGGTTTCAGCGCGACCCCAAGATCCCGCAACCGCCACAGGTTGCGCGATCGGCGAGAGTGTCGATTTGGGGGCTCTAACCCCCAGATAATCACGTTCACCGATTGGGCGCCACGAATGCAACCGCTTGAGGTTGGGGCGCGGCCCGCCCGCTCAGCGAGCGGCAGGCCCGCCTCGAAGAAGCACGCTCCGCCCTCGCCGATCTGGCGCCCACCGGCCCCGAAGCGATCGACATTCCGCCGCCGCCAACCAGCTCAAACGCCGTCCGCTCCGCGCTCGTCGTGCCGTATGGCGCCAGCGCCAGCCGCGCTATGCGCCAGCGGGCGCTTTACCCCTCGGCGGCGAGCTTCGCGAGCGTCAGTGCACCCTCGCGGCTGCCAGCGACGGCCATGAAGCGGCCGATGTGGCAGAAGGTGGCGTCGGCGACGCCGGTGGCGGCCTGGAGCTCTGCGCCCTCAAGGCCAGCCCATGCTTCAGGGAAGTCCTTGCGGTTGTCGAAGGCGCCGGTATCGGCGGGGACGGCCTGGACGCCCCAGTCGTGCTCACGCGGGTAGATCACGACGAGCGCCTCGGGCGCCTCGTTCATCACGATGGCCTTCCACGGCAAGCCGCGGTCAAACTCGATGATGCGCGGGTCGGTCTCGGCGGCCTTCTCGATCGCGCCGCGGACGAGCCCAGCAGCGCGTGCACGTGCCTGGGAGGCGGCGATCTCGCGGCGGATGATGCCGTCGGCGACCATCAACGCCTCACCGAAGCCCTGCTGCTCGGCGGCCTCGCGGTCGGGGTCGTCCCACTGCGGGCCAAAGCTGCCGATCAGGCGACCCAGGTGGTAGGGGCCCACGCCGTCGAACGTCAGCTCGACGAGCTCCTGGCCGTTGTCGCCGGCGTCGATCGGAGAGACGAGCGTCTGGTCGAGTTCTTCGGCGATCGCCTCGCTGCCACACAGCTCGGCGCCGAACTGCCGCCACACCAGGCCGAAGGAGGCGTACTGAATGCCGTTGGGCCGCTCGCCGGCGTCGCCCTGGTGGTGGTCGAAGTCGCCCGTCTTCGGGTCGTACTTGCGGCCGACGTCGACGCGCAGATCGCACGCGTTCAACACCTCTGGATCGCGGCTGCGCAGGATGCCGATCGCGCCGTGCACCAGACGCAGCGTGGCCAGCGCAAACACCTCATCGGCGTGGAACGACCCGGAGTGGGTGCCGACGCGCAGTGGCTCGGCGGCAGGTGTCTGCTCGTCGGTCATCGTTGGGAACTTATCCAGCCTCCGGTTCCGGCGCACCCTGACCTGAGCCGAGTTCACCGAACACCCCGGTTCGCCTGGGCCGATTCGGCCGCAAATCACACTCCAGATCCGGGTGCCAGGGTGCACCAGGAGGGCCTGCGTCGCATAGAGTCCCGGCGCGAATGCTCCAGCTCGCCGCAGCCGATCCGCTCAGCTACCTGGAGGCGATCATCCTCGGCATCGTCCAGGGACTCACCGAGTTCCTGCCGATCTCGTCGAGTGCGCACCTTCGAATCGTGTCTGCCCTGGCCGGCTGGGGCGATCCCGGCGCCGCATTCACGGCCGTCACCCAGATCGGCACCGAGATCGCGGTCGTCATCTACTTCTGGAAGGACATCACCCGCATCATCGCGGCTTGGTTCAAGTCGCTCCCGGCCATGAAGTGGCCGAGCGACCCGGACGCCCGCATGGGCTGGCTCGTGATCCTCGGATCGATGCCCGTCGTGATCCTCGGTCTGCTGCTGGAGGGCCCAATCGACGACGTCTTCCGCGATCTGCGCCTGATCGCCTTCACGATGATCTTCTTTGCCCTCGTGCTCGGCTGGGCAGACAAGTACTCGCGGACCGACCGTGAGCTGACCGACCTCACCGTGAGGCACGGCATCATCTACGGCTTCGCGCAGGCGATGGCGCTCATCCCAGGCGTGTCGCGCTCGGGCGGCACGATCACCGCCGGCCGCTTCCTCGGCTACTCCCGCGAGGCCGCCACCCGCTACGCCTTCCTGCTCGCCCTGCCGGCCGTCTTCGGCTCGGGCGTCTACAAGCTCAAGGACATCGGAGGCGCCGACGGCGGCACCGGCTGGGGGCCGACGATCGTCGCCACGATCATCGCGTTCGTCGTCGGCTACGCCGTGATCGCTTGGCTCATGCGCTACCTCAAGACGAAGTCCTACGCGCCGTTCGTGGTCTACCGCGTCTGCCTCGGCGTCCTGCTGCTGATCCTCATCTTCTCCGGGGCCCTCGACCCCGAGAGCGGCTACGTCGCTCCGAACTAGGCGACGGAATCCCAGGCCGGCCGTCGAGATTCACCGAGAAGAACTCCGGGAACTTCGACGGCCGAATTCGTCACGACCCCTGGGGGTTGTGACGCGCCAGGCGCGCCTCGAGCCGCTCGCGTGCGGCCGGCCACTCGCTGGGCAGCATCGAGAAGAAGACGGTGTCGCGGTACTCGCCGTCGCGCCCGAGCAGGTGGCGGCGGATCCTGCCGTCGCACTGGGCGCCGAGGGCCGCGATCGCGGCCTGCGAGGCGTGGTTCTCGCCGTGCGTGCGCCACCCGACGACGCTGCAGTCCAGCACCTCGAAGGCGTACTCCAGCAGGATCAGCTTGCAGGTCGTGTTCACGCGGGTGCGCTGCATGCTCTTGCGGTACCACGTGTAGCCGATCTCCACGCGCCGCAGGTCGTCGACGATGTCGTGGTAGCTCGTGCTGCCGAGCACCTCGCCGGTTGCGTCGTCGATCACCACGAACGGCGTCCGCGAGCCCGCCTCCTGCATCGCGAGCGCCCCCTCGACGTAAGCGCGCGTCTCCCCGGGCGCCGGGACCGACGTGACCCGCAGGTTCCAGAGTTCCCCGTCGGCGGCGGCCGCGGCGAGGCCCGCCTCATGGTCGAGCGTCATCGGTTGCAGGGTCAGGCCGTCGCGGTGGAGTGAGACCGGGGTAAAGAACGCCATCGGCTGGACTCGCTTTGAGTCGGAGGTGGGTTCGCGCCCGCCTACAGCGTAGTGACGCGCAGCTGCGCCGCCGCCGCGCGAGCCGTCAGCCGCGCCGACTCGGCGTCAGCGCCGGTCGCGAGCGCGACGCCCATGCGTCGCCCGGGACGCGCGTCGGGCTTGCCAAAGAGGCGGACGTCGACCGACGGGTCGGTCGCGAGCGCCGCCGAGAGGCCCTCGATGGCTGGGTCAGCCGACTCCTCGCCAGCGAGCAGGACGGCGCTGGCGCCTGGCGACGCGAGCGGCACGAACCCGTCGGCGTCGACGGGTACCGGCAGCCCGAGGATCGCGCGCACGTGGAGCGCAAACTCGGAGAGGCGCTGCGTGGCCATCGTCGCCATGCCGGTGTCATGCGGCCGCGGCGACACCTCGCTGAACAGCACCTCGTCACCGCGGATAAACAGCTCCACGCCGAAGAGTCCCGTGCCACCCAGTGCCTCGGTGACGGCCGCCGCGACGCGCTTGCTCTCCGTCAGCGCGGCGTCGCTCATCGGGTGGGGCTGCCAGCTCTCGCGGTAGTCGCCGTCCTCCTGAATGTGCCCGATCGGCTGGCAGAACGCGGTCGCGCTCGCGGCGCCGCCTGCTCCGCCGTGGCGGATCGTGAGCAGGGTGATCTCGTAGTCGAAGTCGACGAAGCCCTCCACGATCACGCGCCCGGCGCCGACGCGGCCGCCCTCCTGCGCGTAATCCCACGCCGCCTGGGCGCCGCCGGGCTCGCGGATCACGCTCTGGCCCTTGCCGGACGACGACATCACCGGCTTGACGACGCACGGCGTGCCAAGCGCAGCGACGGCGGCCTGGACCTCGTCAAGGGAGTCGCAGAAACGGTAGGGCGACGTCGGCAGCCCAAGCTCCTCGGCTGCCAGTCGGCGAATCCCTTCGCGGTCCATCGTGAGCCGCGCAGCGCGGGCCGTCGGCACGACGTGCAACCCGTCGGCCTCGAGTTCGTGGAGTACGGGTGTGGCGATGGCCTCCAGCTCGGGGACCACGAGCAGCGCGGCGCAGGGCCGCGCGCGCTCCTCCTCCAGCAGTGCGCGCAGCGCCGCCGGATCGGTCATCGCGATCACGTGGCTGCGGTGCGCGACCTGCATGGCGGGCGCGCCGGCGTAGCGATCGACGGCCACGACCTCGCAGCCCAGGCGGATCGCCTCGATCGCCACCTCGCGCCCGAGCTCGCCGCTGCCGAGCAGCAGCAGCCGCGTGGCGCCGGAGGTGAGCGGGGGATGGAGCGCTGGCACGCGGGCGACGATATCGCCGGCTTGGGCCCCGCTGCGGCCACGGCGTCCCCCCGCTGGACGTGATCTCCGCCAATAATTGGCATTTCAAATACCAATTTGCAAGGGTTGGCGCTGTGCAGCTCACCCAATTCACCGACGTCGGCCTGCGCATCGTGATGCGGCTGGTCGCGGCGCCTGAGGGTGAGCGGCCCGGCAGCCGCGCGGTAGCCGACGATCTGGCGGTGTCCTACGCCCACGCGGCGAAGGTGGTCGCCCGGCTCTCGGAGCTGGGCGTCGTCGACGCGCGCCGCGGCCGAGGCGGCGGCCTCGCGATCACCGAGCTGGGCCGCACGGCGTCGGTCGGCTGGCTGGCGCGCCGCCTGGAAGGCGAAGACGAGGTCGTCGACTGCGACGGGGCCCGTGGGCGACCGTGCCCGCTCCGAGCGGGCTGCGCGCTGCGCGGCGCTTTGCGCCAGGCGCAGGAGGCGTTCTTCACGTCGCTCGACTCGCTCATCGTTGCCGACCTTGCCGCTCCGTCTGCCCGCCCGACCCTGCTTGCGCTCCCGGTCGTCGACGACGGCTCACCCCGTCCAAACGATCTCTCCCTCCGAACACCCCAAGGAACCTGAATGCTGTCGCCCCAGTCCAAGGACGTCATCCGCGCCACCCTTCCCGCCGTCGGCGGAGCGATCGGCGAGATCACCCCACTCTTCTATTCGAAGATGTTCGCCGCGCACCCCGAACTCGAGCGTGATCTGTTCAACCGCGGCAACCAGAAGCAGGGCGAGCAGCCCAAGGCGCTGGCTGGCTCCATTGCAGCCTTCGCGACGCTGCAGCTCGAGCCCGACCCGGTCCGCCAGCAGACGGTGCTCTCCCGCATCGCGCACAAACACGCCTCCCTCGGCGTCGAGCCCGACCAGTACAAGATCGTCCACGAGCACCTCTTTGCGGCGATCGTGGAGGTCCTTGGAGATGCCGTGACGCCCGAGGTTGGTGCCGCGTGGGACGAGCTGTACTGGCTGATGGCCCAGACCCTCATCGACATGGAGGCGGGGCTGTACTCCGATGCTGGCCTCTCCAGTGGCGCCGAGGTCTGGCGGGCCGTTCAGGTGCGTAGTCGCCAGCTGGAGTCGCCAGACACGGTGTCGTTCGTGCTCACGTCGGTCGACGATTCGCCGCTGCCCTCATTTACCCCCGGCCAGTACCTCTCGGTCGGCGTGAAGCTCCCGGATGGCGCACGCCAGATCCGGCAGTACAGCCTCTCGTCGGCGCCGCACGACGACTGGCGCATCACCGTCAAACGCATCGACGCCCACCAGCTGGAGGACGGCACGACGGTCCCCGCCGGCGAGGTCTCCACCCACCTCTACTCCAACGTGTTCGAGGGCGATCTGCTGGCCGTCACGACGCCGTTCGGCGATCTCGTGCTCCCCGAGGGCGACGCCCCGCTGCTCCTCGTCTCGGCCGGCATCGGGTGCACGCCGATGATCGGGATGCTGAGCCACCTGGCGGAGACGGGCGACCCTCGCCCCGTGTCGGTCCTGCATGCCGACCGCTCGCAGAGCCGTCACGCCCACCGCGCCGAGCTCAGCGAGCTCGTCGACCGGCTGCCGGGCGGCGAGATCCACCGGTGGTACGAGGATCTCGGCCTCCGCCAGCCGGCGGCTGACCTGCGTCTTGGTCGCGCCGATCTGCACGGCGTCGACGTGGCGCCGGGATCTCAGGCGCTGCTCTGCGGCCCGATGCCGTTCATGCTCGGCATGCGCGAGGCGCTCCTGGCGAAGTCCGTGCCGGCGGAGAACATCCACTACGAGGTGTTCGGGCCCGATAGCTGGGTCGCGGCCACGGCGTAGCGCGGCGTCAGGCTTCGGGGGCGGAGGCGGCGCAGCTAGGCGCCGCACCCGCCTCTGCCAGCCGCTACCAGAACTGCCACCAGGGCTTGCGCACCGGGACGGGTGCTGGAATCGTCGCGACGGCCTCGGTCCCTGGCTGCCCGAGCATCTCGCCGCGCACCGGCGTGACGGTGAAGGCGTAGGAGCTGCCGATCTTCAGTCCGGGAACCGTCAGCGATGGCGCGCCCGCCGACGGGGTGCCAACGAGCTTCCATGGGTCGTTCGTCGCCGCGTCGCGGTAGAGCAGGCGGTAGGCCAGCGCGCCGGGGGTCGTGGCTTTCCACGTCGCCTTGACGGTGCCGTTGGACGAGGGCACGAGCGTCGGCACTGGGCCGGTCGCAGGCCAGGCAGCCGTCTCCGGGCCGCTCCAGCCGCTGCCGACGCCCACGGCCTGCAGGCCGGTCGCGGCGGCCTTCGCCAGGACGAGTTCGCCCTGTGAGGTCGGGTGGCGGCCGTCCCACGTCATCGTCGCCGCCTGGAACGCTGGCTCCACGGGCACCGAGACGACCCGCTGCGCCGGCGTGTCGAGCGACGCGACGGTCGCCGGCAGGTTCGCGTTGAAGAGATTGACGTAGTTCGGGTTCTCGTAGGCCTTGCGACTCACGTTGTAGAGGCGGTAGAGGCCCAGGACGACGACGTCGACGCCGGGTGCGGCGGCGCGCGCGTTGGCGACGAACGTCTTCAGCGCGGCCAGCGACGCGCCGGCGCCGCGGCCGTAGTCGTTCGTCCCAAGGTCGACGACGATCGCATCAGGCTTGGCGGGCAGCCCCTTGATGGCAGTGCCGATCGTCAGCGACTCGTCGACGAGCGTCCGCAACCAGATCCCATGGTGGTCCTGGTCGAAGTTCGGGTCGGCGTACAGGCGGTTGTTGTCCTGCTTGTTCGTCACCGGATTCCACAGCGTGGTCCTCGTGCCGACGAAGTCGACCCCGTCGGCTGGGCCGCCCGTCTGCAGGCTCTGCCACAGGCGGTAGCGCCACGTGTAGTCGCCGGCGGCGCCCTGCGTGATCGAGTCGCCCACTGGCATCACGCGCACGGGCGCGGCCGTCGCGATCGATGGGAGGGCGACGGCGGCCCCCGCAATCAGCGCGACGAGGGAGGTGACCATTCCGGGACGAACGGGGGACTTCACCCGCGCAGGGTAACGCGCCACGTCGCGTCGCGCTACCCAATTGACGGTCGCTTAGTGGCGGAAGTGGCGCAGGTCCGTGAAGACCATGGCCACGCCGCGGCGGTTGGCGGCCTCGACGACTTCGTTGTCGCGCACCGAGCCACCGGGCTGAATGATCGCTTTGACGCCGGAGTCGATGGCGAGCTCGGGGCCGTCGGCGAACGGGAAGAACGCGTCGGAGGCGAGCACCGCGCCGTCGAGGGAGTCCACGCGGGACTTGTCGAGGGCGATGCGGACGGAGTCCACGCGGCTCATCTGGCCGGCGCCGATGCCAAGCGTCTGGCGGTCTTTGGAGATCACGATCGCGTTGGACTTCACGTGGCGAACCACGCGCCAGGCGAAGAGCAGCTCTTCCCATTCGGAGTCGGTCGGCTGGCGATCGGTCGCGACCTCGTACTGGGAGCGGTCGTCCGGGTCGGTGTCGCGGTCCTGCATGAGCATGCCGCCGCCCAGGTCGCGAGTCTCGGGGTCGATGCCCTTGCGGAAGCGCCGTTCGCGGTCTTCGAGGACGCGCAGGTTGGGCTTGGCGCTGAAGATCTCGAGGGCTTCCTCCGTGAAGCCGGGGGCGACGACGACCTCGACGAAGTTCTCGGCGATCTTCGTGGCGACGTCGCCGGTGACCTCGCGGTTGAGGGAGATGATGCCGCCGAAGGCGCTCAGCGGATCGGCGGCGAGCGCGCGCTCGTAGGCGGCCAGCGGGCCGTCGGCGAGGGCGGCGCCGCACGGGTTGTTGTGCTTGACGATCGCGCAGGCGGGCTCGGGTAGCTCGGCGACGAGGCGGCGGGCCGAGTCCAGGTCGAGCAGGTTGTTGTAGGACAGCTGCTTGCCCTGGTGCTGCTGCACCATCGACAGCGCGTGGGTGCGGGTGCCGACCTGCGTGTAGTACGCGGCCCGCTGGTGCGGGTTCTCGCCGTACGGCAGCTCCATCGTCTTCTCAAACGCGCGGACGTAGAGATCGGGGAACTGGGCCCCGGCACGCTCGGAGAACCAGCGGGCGATCGACGAGTCGTAGCGGGCGGTGGTGTGGAACGCCTCACCGGCCAGGGCGCGGCGCGTCTCGTACGTCAGCTCGCCGCCGGATGCCTCGAGTTCGCCGACGATGCCGTCGTAGGACTCCGGCGACACGACCACGGCGACGTACGCGTGGTTCTTGGCGGCGGCGCGGATCATCGTCGGGCCGCCGATGTCGATCTGCTCGATGACGTCGGACTCCGGCAGGTCCAGGCGAGCGGCGGTCTGCTCGAAGGGGTAGAGGTTCACGCAGACGAGGTCGATCCACTCGATCCCGTGCTCCTCTGCAGCAGCGACGTGCTCGGGGTTGTCGCGCACGCCCAGCAGGCCGCCGTGGAGCTTGGGGTGCAGCGTCTTGAGGCGGCCGTCCATCATCTCCGGGAAGCCGGTGAGGTCGTCGACAGGGCGGACCTCGACCCCGGCCTTCTCGAGCGTGACGAGCGTGCCGCCGGTGGAGACGATCTCCACGCCGAGCGCCGCCAGACCCTTGGCGAAGTCGACGATGCCGCGCTTGTCGAAGACGGAGAGGAGTGCACGGCGCACCGCAACGGTGTCGGGGGGCGTGGGGGCTTCGGCTTCGCTGCTCACAAGGGGTCCGATCCTATCCGAGCGTCGGGCGGGCCCGCTGGACGGTCCGGACGCGCGCGCCCACGTGGCCGCTTAGGTTCGTGTGATCGCGGTCACCGCGTCGCACAGCAGCTCGTGTTCGATTGGTGCCAGCAGCGCGCGGACGTCGGCGGCGGTGGCGCCGGCGGGGATCGAGACCTCGCGCTGCAGCAGCACCGGCCCGGTGTCGACGCCGTTGTCGACGAGGTGCACGGTGACGCCCGTGGTGGGCGAACCGGCCTCGAGCGCCTGCTCAATCGCCCGCAAACCGGGGAACTGGGGCAGCATCGACGGGTGGACGTTGACGATGCGTCCGTCGTAGGCCGCGATGAAGCCAGGCGTGAGGAGTGCCATGTAGCCAGCCAGCACCACCGTCTCAGCGCCTTGTGCGCGGAGCCAGCTAGCGATCGCCGCGTCGCGAGCGGGGCGGTCGTCGTACTCAGCGAGCTGGAAGGCGCGGGTGGGGATCCCGGCCTCGGTGGCCCGCTCAAAGGCGCGTGCGGAGGGCTTGTCGCCGCCGACGGCCACGATCTGCGCCACGGTGCCGTGGAGCTGGTCGATCAGTGCTTGCAGGTTGGTGCCCTCGCCGGAGGCGAGCACGGCGATGCGCGGAAGATCAGGCACGCCGCGGATCATCCCAGGGCCGGGGTGCCGGCGCTCGGTCGCTGGAGGCCGGCGGCGCCCCGGCAGCGCTCCGCGGGAACCTCTGGCCGTTCGCGCCGAATCCAGGCTCTTCGGTGGTCGGCGCGTGTAGAACTACCGATACGCCCGGCAAGTTTGCGGGGCAGCGAAGGAACGTCTCGTGCAGCACCACTCTGAACGCAGCGCTTTGGAGGCGTTTGCCGCCGCTGTGCCGGTGGCGGTCTGCCTCGTGGAGGCCGACCGCGCCTCCCCTGAGCAGGCGCGGCTGCGCTTCTCCAATGCGCTTGCGCAGGAGCGGTTTGGGGGCGCCCTCGACCCGGGGCTCGCCGTCGACGACGTGTTCTCGCAAGATCAGGCCGCCCCGCGGGCCTCGGAGGTTTGCGCGCGTGCGGCTCGCCGTGGCCACGCGGAGCACCTTCGGATTCGGCCCCCGGACGGGCCTGGCGCGGACACCCCGGGCGAGGTCGTCGTGGTGCGGCGCCTCGATCCGAACATCGTCGCGCTCGTCTGCGATTCCGATGGTGCCGACTGGAAGCGCGCCGAGTTCCACGCGGTCGTCGACTCTGCCCTGGAGGCGATCCTCACGAAGAGTTTGGACGGCACGATCCTTAGCTGGAATGCGGCGGCGTCCCAGCTCTATGGCTACACGGAGGCGGAGGCGGTCGGCATGCCGGTGACGGAGCTGCTGCCGGCCGACCGCAAAGACGAGGTCTCGCAGATCGTCGCGCGGCTGAGTAGCGGCGAGCGGATCAGCGAGTTTGAGACGTCGCGGGTGCGCAAGGACGGCTCGATCGTCGACGTGTCACTGACGATCACCCCGGTTCGCCGCGCTGGCGGACCGGTCGTCGGAGCAGCAACGATCGCGCGCGACGTGACGGAGCGCCGACTTGCCGAGTCTCGGAATCGGCTGGCGTCGATCGTCGATGCGGCGTTCTACCCCGTCTTCAGTGCCGACCTTGGCGGCAACATCCTCACGTGGAACGCCGCAGCCGAGCGACTGTTCGGCTACTCGGCGAGCGAGATGGTTGGTGCGCCGGTGCGCGCGTTGCTCGGGGCTCCCGAGGTGCCCAGCGATGCCCTGCTGCGTCTTGCGTTCCTGCCGAACGGGGCGGGCGCCGAGCCGTTTGAGGTCGTCAGCCGCACCAAGCAAGGCGACGAGGTCGTCGTCGAAGTGGCGGTGTCGGCGATCCTGGATGATCGCGGCGAGATCACCGCCTCGGCGGTCGTCCTGCGCGACGTGACGCACCAGCGTCGCCTGGAGGAGCGTCTACGCCAAACGCAGAAGCTCGAGGCGATCGGCAGTTTGGCGAGCGGCGTCGCCCACGACTTCAACAACGTCCTCTCCGTGATCCGTAGCGCGACTGGGCTGCTGGTCCGGGAGCTGGAGGAGGTGTCGTCGCGGGACCTGGTCGACGAGATCGATCGCGCCGCCCAGCACGCCGCCGACCTCACGGCCCAGCTGCTCGCGTTCGGTCGCAAGCAGCTGCTGCGCCCCGAGCCGACGGATCTCAACGCGGAGCTGGAGGCCACCGTCGGGATGCTTCGCGGACTGGTCTCCGCCGATGTGCACATCGAGCTAGACCTGGCCGATGGTCTGCCGCAGATCGAGGTCGACCGCACGCAGCTCACGCAGGTCGTGATGAATCTCGGCGCCAACGCCGCGGAGGCGATGCCCGGCGGCGGCGTGCTGACCGTCCGGACGCTGCTGGCAGCGACCGACGCAGGTGGTGCGGCGTCGGCGAACTCGGCCGCCGTCGTCTTGAAGGTCAAGGACACCGGCAAGGGCATCGAGCCGGGCATGCTGGAGCGCATCTTCGATCCCTTCTACACCAGCAAGTCGACGGGTACGGGCCTTGGCTTGGCGACGGTGCACGGCATCGTCGAGCAAAGCGGAGGCCGAATCGACGTAGACAGCACACCGGGGGCAGGCACGACCTTCGACGTCCACTTCCCGTTGGCTGAGCAGGACGCGTAACACGGTCAGTCGCACTCCGCTCCGTGGTGTGTCATGCCGCAGGTGGGTGCATGGTTCGTCGCCGCTACTTCGCGATGAAGCTGATCACGCCGCTGGTCTCCAACACGGCGAAACGCACGTCGGCGAGGTCGGCGACCTGGTTCTGGCGTGCTTCGGCGGCGAGCTCGTCGCGGGTGATGCGCTCGCGGCGCAGGTTGCGGTCGATGACCTGGCCATCTTGGATCAGCACCAGCGGCTCGCCTTGCATCGCCGGCCGCATCCGCGGGAACTTGTAGCTGACGTAGCTCATCAGCACGGTGAGCAGGGCGAACACGAAGATCACCGTCAGTGCGCCCGTCAGTGAGTAGTCGCTTTGGGTGACGCTCTGTTGGACCATGTCTCCGATGACGACGAGCAGGATCAGGTCGAACGGCTGCATCGTGGAGAGTTCGCGGCGCCCGACGACCCGCGTGACCATCCAGATCACGAAGAAGATGAAGGTGGCTCGTAGCGCGACGTCCATGGGTGGCTCCTGGCTGCCCCGCTAGGGCAGGACGGTGAGGGTGGCTGGCGAGCGAACGGGCGTGATGCCGGGGGCCTCGACCGACACGGAGCCGTCCTGGCGCCCGACGTTGGTGGGGTTGGCCTGCAGCTGGAGGTAGACGGTGAGCACGTCACCGGCCTTCATCGACGGGTAGGTGAACGCGACCGCGGCGGGGTCGGTGCTGGTGGGTGGCCGGGTGCTCTCGCTGACGGCCGCCGGGACCATGCTGTTGAGCTGCATGCCGCGGATAAAGCCGGAGCCGAGCACCACCGTCGGCGCCGACAGGTTCTGGCGGGCGCGGATCTCGATGCGGGTCGGCCACATCAGCCCGCCGCGCACGCGCTCGGGCATCTTCACGGCGACCGACGCCGCCTCGCCGCTGGCGGTGCGCGTCTGCGGCGACTGGCCAAACAGCCCAAAGAGTGCGGCGACGACGAAGGCGAGCATCACGGCGAGGGCCAAGCGCCGGTACCAGACGTGTGGCGTGCGCCCCGTGAGGTCGCGGTCGCGGCCAAGGTCGAACTGGGTGGTGGACGCCGACATCGCCCAGTGGGGTTCGCCGCGCAGCGTCTGGGCCCCTGCGCGTGGCGGCTCGCGGCCGCGTCAGCCCTGGTCAGGGCCGAGTGACCCTCGACGTCTCACCGGTGCCTGGTGGTTGGTGATATGCATCGGCCCTGCTGGCAAGCTGAGCGCCTCGACATGTAAGTCGTTGACGCTGCATCGATGTCACATGATGGGGGAACAGTGCTTCAATCGGAAGTGAAATATCCACATATGTGCGCCTGATTGTGGAATGGTGTGGTTGGGTCCCAGCTTCGCGGGGCCCAACCCCCTAGGAAAGGCCCGAAACGTGTCCCACGTTGTCCCACGGCTGCGCGCATCATCCTGCGCGCTCAGTCTTCTCGTTGTCGCTGCAGCGGCACTTCCATCGCCGGCATCTGCCGACGGCGTCATCGACGGCACCACCAAGTCGGTTCCGCGGGCGGCGTTCGCCAAGCTTGAGTCCAAGGCAGCCACGCTCGATACCGGCAAGGTCCGGGTGATCGTAGGGCTCAAGACGACGTTTGACCCCGCCGCCGCGATCGGTTCCGGCGCCACCCAGCGCCGACGGATCGGCCAGGCCGACGAGAGGGTGCGCGACGCCGTGGCAGGTACGAGCCACCGGGTCCTGCGGTCTTACGAGAACCTGCCGTACATCGCGCTCGAACTCTCGCCGCCAGCGCTCCGCGCGCTGGAGGCTTCAGGCGCGGCAGCCTCCATCGAGGAGGAGCGGATCGCGCGCCCCACGCTGGCAGAAAGCACGCAGATCATCCAGTCCGCACCGCAGGTCGAGCGTGACTGGGACGCGACCGGCAAGGTCGTCGCGATCCTCGACACGGGGATCCGCGCCGATCACCCGTTCATCGCCGGCAAGATCTACGACGAGGCATGCTTTGCTGACGCTGGCGAAGGGCAGTACTGCCCGAACGGCCAGACTGAGCAGTTCGGCCCCGGCGCGGCGGCCCGCAAGTACTCGCTCGACTTCCACATGACGGCGGTCGCCGGTGTTGCGGCCGGCAAGCGCGTGGCAGGCGGCACGTTCGACGGTGTCGCACCGGGTGCTCAGATCTTGCCGGTCCGCGTCCTCGACCCGGACGGCACCACCTCCACGGAAATGCTCGCCGGCTTGAACTGGCTGATCACCCGCGTCGACGCCGGTGCGCCGATCGCGTCAGTGAACATGAGCATCGGCGGCGGTGTCTGGACGTCGGACTGCGACTCCGAGTCGCTCAAGGCGCCGATCGACGCGCTCCGTGCGCGTGGGATTCCGACGATCATCGCATCGGGTAACGAAACCTCGACCACGGGCGTGACCTACCCATCCTGCATCTCGACGGCGATCACCGTTGGCGGCTCGAATAAGTCCGACGGCCTCTACACCGACACCGACTCGTCCTCCCAGGTCGAGCTGCTCGCGCCGGGCCAGGGCATCACCGTCCCCAACGCGACCGTAGACGGCAACACCTACGTCGCCGTTTCCGGCACGTCAGTCGCGGCCCCGCACGTCGCGGGCGCATGGGCCTCGTACGTGGCGCGCTACCCGGGCGCGTCGGTGAGTGACGTGCTCGCCGCATTCCAGCGGACGGGTAAGCCGATTCTCGACACGCGCAACGGCGTGACCGTGCCGCGGATCAACTTGGCGGCCGCGATGGGCGGCTGGGGTTACGTCTGGGCGAAGAACCCGACGACGGCGACGTATTCGCCGGCAAGCACGCTCCAGGCCAACTCGAGCCTCTCGCCGAACACCATCTCGCGCACGGCGACCGGCACCTACACGGTGACGTTCCCGAAGCTCGGCTCCGGGTTCATCGGCAACGCCCAGGTCCGCGCGACCTCGGCGAACACCAACCGCTGCAAGCTTGCCACGCTCGGCCAGGCCGGGACGTCGGCGCGCATCGGCGTGCGGTGCTACACCCCGGCCGGGGTGCTGATCGACAACGAGTTCATCGCGTCGTTCCAGGTGAATGAGGCGCGTAGCTCGAACAAGGCCGGCTACCTGCTCGACCTCTCGCCCACGTCGGCGTCGGAAACCCCGACCGTCAACATCCAAGCGAACTCAACGGGCGGGACCAACACCGTCTCGCGCATCAATACCGGCCTGTACTCGGCCACGTTCCCGGGCTTCACCGGCACGGCCGGGGTGCCCCAGGTGACCACCCAGGCGACGAACGGCAACACGTGCCAGATCCTCAGCTGGTCCGGGACCTCGGTGAATGTGATCTGTTGGGACGCTGCCGGTGAGCAGGCCGACACGGCGTTCTCGGTGGCGTTTGACCACCTCTCCGTGTTCACCGGTCGCCGAGGTGCGGTGCTCTACGCAGATCAACCGACGAACACGACGGCCTACACGCCGGCCAACGCGTGGCGCTCGTCGGCGGGAACGACCACGTCGGTGAAGCTGTCCACGGGCACCTATGACGTCGTCCTGGGAAGCCTGCCGGTCGGCAATGCGTTCCCGATGGTCACCGCGGCGAGCATGGCGGGCTCGGTCACCTGCCATCCGCAGACGGTGTCCACCGGCGTTGGCGGCGCGACCGTTCGCGTGAAATGCGCCAATGCATCCGGTTCGCCGGTCGACAGCAAGTTCACGCTGAGCTACGCCACGTCGGTGATCTGAGCGCTGGCCGACGGCGCCCCGAAGCTCACGCTCCGGGGCGCCGTCGGCCGGATCACCGCTCGATGAAGCTGACTGGAGCCGTTCGTCTCCAGGCCCGCGACGCGCCTCGCGCTCAAGCGCTGGCCCCCTCCCGCCGACGAAGTACTTAGCGTGCCTTTGCGGTCTTCCCTCGCTTCGCGCCTGAAGGCGTTCTCGCCGCCGCAGCTCGCCCTGGTGGCGCTCGGCTCCATCGTGCTCGCCGGCGCTGGCACCGCCGCGGCGGCTGGCCTGCTCAGCGGCGCCCTTGCGCGCGATGCTGCGTTCACCGGCGGAGATCAGGACCTTGCCCGCGGCGCGATCATCGAGGGCAGCGTGACGCGCCCGCCCGCCCGCACGCAGCAGAGCGCCGCTACACCGGTGAACTCCGGTAGCCGCAACGCGCGGCCGAGCGGGGCCGACGGCCTTCGCAATGCGGGCGCCGACTCGACCTCCGGCAACGCCGTCGCACCGGCGGCGGCCGGCGGAGGCGCTCCGAGCGGCGCAGGTGGCCCGAGCGGCAACACCGGAGGCGCAGGCCCGAGCGGCAACACCGGCGCGGCTGGCCCCAAGGGCGACGCCGGAACAGGCAGCGAGACTGGCGCGCCGGGCCCCAAAGGCGACACCGGCTCAGGCGGCCCGACCGGTGGGCCGAGTCCGAATCCCACAGCTGACGCCCCTGCCCCCGCGCAGCAGGGCGCCCCAGGCACCGCCGCTGCTCCGGCCGCGCCAGCGGTCTTCGTGGTCAAGGACGCCGCCGGCACCACCGCAGGCACGCTGGTAGGAGAGGACCCGAGCGCGGTCTGGCTGACGTTCTCGTTCAAGGAGCGGGCGTTCGTCGCCAACGCCCAGACGGGTGCGCTCGACCTTCCGAAGATCGATACGTCCTACGTGACGGACGACTGCACCGGCACTCCGTACGCGCCCCTGAGTCGCCCCGCGAAATCGGTGCTCCGCTCAGCCAATCCCAACGAGACCGGGATCTACGAGTTCGGCCAGCCAGGCTCCGTCGACGTGCGATCGATCTGGCAGCCGATCGAGGGCGAGCCAGGCGACTGCCTGCAGTACGTCTATACGAACACTGAACTCGCGCCGCTGCGCGAACTCTCGGCGAGCGACCGGCCACCGGTGCTGAACGGCCCGCTGAAGGCCGTCCGCGCGGGCTAGCGGCAGCTAGCCCTGGATCACGGGCAGCGCGTTCTCGAACGCGAACTTGCCGTCGCCGATCTCACCGATCGGGTACTCGCCCGAGAAGCAGGCGTCGCAGTGCTCGCCGCGATCACCGCGGATCGCCTCGTAGACGCCGTCGAGCGAGAGGTAGGCGAGCGAGTCGCACTCGAGTTCGGCGGCAATCTCCTCGACCGTGCGCTCGTGGGCGACCATCTCGTCGCGCGTGCTCATGTCGATGCCGTAGTGGCAGGGGTTCTTGATCGGCGGCGCCGTGATGCGCATGTGCACCTCGAGCGCACCGGCGCCCTTGAGCATCTGCACGATCTGGCGCGTCGTGTTGCCACGCACGATCGAGTCGTCGACGACGACGATGCGCTTGCCGGCGATGATCTCCGGCAGCGGATTGAACTTCAGCCGCAGGCCCTGCTTGCGCAGCTCGTGGCTCGGCTGGATGAAGGTGCGGGCGACGTACCGGTTCTTCACCAGGCCGTCGTCGGTCGGCAGGCCAGCCGCGCGTGCGTAGCCGCGAGCGGCGGGGGCGCCGGAATCGGGCACCGGGATCACGAGGTCGGCGCCGGGCGTCGGGCTCTCGCGAGCGAGGATCTCGCCCATGCGGCCGCGGGCGGCCTGCACGGTGTGGCCACCCATGATCGAGTCCGGCCGGGCGAAGTAAATGTGCTCGAAGACGCAGAACGCCTTGCGCGGCGACTCGACGACCTGGCGGCTCTCAAGGCCGGCGGCGGTGATCGTGATCAGCTCGCCGGGCTCGACCTCGCGGACGTACTCGGCGCCGATGATGTCGAGCGCGCACGACTCACTGGCGAGGGCGTAGCGGTTGCCGATCTTGCCGATCACGAGCGGGCGCAGGCCTGCTGGATCGCGGAAGCCGCACACGCGGTCCTTGCTCATCACCACGATGGCGAAGGCCCCCTCGAGCGCGGGCATGATGTCGGCGATGGCGTCCTCGAGGTTGGACGCCTCGTTGGTCGCGATCATCGCGGCGACGAGCTCGGAGTCAGACGTCGAGCGGAACTTCACGCCCTCGTCGGTCATCTCGCGGTGCAGCTGCACGGCGTTGATGAGGTTGCCGTTGTGCGCGAGGGCGATCTCGCGGCGATCGCTGCGGTAGATCGGCTGCGCGTTCTCCCAGGCGTTGGAGCCCGTCGTGGAGTACCGCACGTGCCCCACGGCGAGGTCGCCGGAGAGGGCCTGGAGCTTCTCCTCGTTGAACACCTGGCTCACGAGCCCGAGCTCACGCAGGGTGAGGATGTGCCCTCCCAGATCGCATGTAGCGATTCCGGCGGACTCTTGACCCCGATGTTGCAGGGCGTAGAGCGCGAAGTACGACAGCTTCGCGACCTCATGCTCGCGGTCCGGGGCAAAGATCCCGAACACGCCGCACTCGTCGCGTGGGCCGTCGCGGTCGTCGGCGGCGTTCACACCACTGAGAGTAGCTGGCTTGTGAACGATCCGTTGAAAACGGATCAGTCCACGGAGCGGGCTCACACCGTCTCGGCGCGCTACCGTCCGCCGGGTGACCATCTCGGGGACTCCCACCGCCTCCGCTCCGCTCGTCTGGGCCGAGCTGATCAGTGGCGATGTCCAGCGTGCGTCGGCGTTCTACGGCGCGATGCTCGGCTGGAAGCCCGCCAGCGAGCCCGGGACCACCGATCTTGTGGTCTACCTCGATCAGGCGCGCGCCGCCGGCCCCATCTGCGGCATCCGTCCACGGACGCCAACCGATCCGCGCCCGGAAGGCCTCGACGGCCCCACGCCCGACCGTTGGACGGTGCGCCTTTCGCCCCCGAGGCCGCCCCGCGCCGCCGACCCGGCGGGCGACCAGCTGCTGCGTCCTCGCGCGCCCGGCCCGCGCCTCGGGCGCTGGGCCAGCCCGCAGGCGCTGTGTTACGCCGAACTGCGCACGCAGGACGTCGACGGGGCGCGCCGCTGGATGGAGCGCCGCCTCGACGCCGTTGCCGAGCCCGTCGACGCGGCGGCCGACCCGGGGCTCAGCACCGTGCTCGTGCAGAGCTCGGTGAATCCCAGCGCAGCGGTGCTGGCCATCGTCGACGAGGCCGATCCCGCTGAGATCGGCTGGTACCCCTGTGTGCAGGTCGCGTCGCTGGAGCGCTCGATCGGGCTGGCCGAGCAGGCCGGCGTCGGTGAGGTGCGCGAGCGCCCGGTCCCCGCGGGGTGCCCGGGTACCGGCGCGCTTGAGGTGACCGATCCCGGTGGTGCCCGCCTCGTCCTGGTCGAGCACGGTCCTGCCCACGGGCGCCGCTGAGCCCAGCGCGTCGCCCGAACGACTTCGTAGATGTCCGACGACGACCGCCAAGCGGAGCTGCAGCGTCGCCGCGCCCAGGCGCGGCAGGCCAAGACGCGTCGTCGCCGGGTTGGACCGGTCGTCGTCGGGCTGATCGCGCTCGTCGTCGTGGTGGCCGGGCTCGCCGTTGGTGCGTTCTTCGGCCAGGGCGGCTCGTCGTCGAACGAGCCGCCGGCGAAGGCCAACGCGGCTGGCACGTCGCCCGCAGCTACCGCCGCCGAGCACGTGCCCGCTGCTGCGGCGACGACCCCGGCGGCCGACCCGCGCAAGCCTGCCTCGTGGCCGCGCTCCGGCGCGGCGGCAAAGTCCACGCGCGTGCCGATCCTGATGTACCACCTGGTCGCCGCCGCGCCCGCGGGCACCGCGTACCCCGGCCTGTGGGTCCCGCCGCAGGAGCTGAAGGCCCACGTGGCGGCGCTCGGGGACGCCGGGTTCGTTGGTGTCACGCTGGGCGAGGTCTGGGATGCCTGGCATGGCGACGGCAAGCTCCCCGCCCGCCCGGTGGTCCTCAGTTTCGACGACGGCGACATCTCCCAGGTGCTCGGCGGCGCCCCCGTGCTCAAGGACGCGGGCTGGCCCGGCGTGCTGAACCTGACGGTGAACCACCTCGGCAAAGGCGGCATCCCGATGTGGGGCGCCAAACGCCTGATCAAGCAGGGGTGGGACATCGACTCTCACACCGTCAGCCACGCCGACCTGACGACCCTCAGTGGCGACGCGCTCACCCGCGAACTTGTCGATTCCCGCAAGCAGATCAAGGCGCGCCTGGGCGTGACGCCGCGGTTCTTCTGCTACCCCGCCGGCCGCAACGACGCTGCCTCTCGCCAGGCTGTCGAGGCCGCCGGCTACCTGGCCGCCACGACGACCGAGCCTGGCCTCGCCGCTCGCAGCGACGATCCGTTCGGCCTGCCGCGTCTGCGTGTCGATCCGGGCCAGAGCGGCGCAGCGATCGTCGCGCTCGCCAAGGGGCAGTCGACGCCGTCTGGTGGCGGCGAGTAGCCACCTCTCGGCTCCGGAGATAGGGTCGGCGGATGAGCGCGAAGCCGACGGGAACCTTCTGCTGGGCCGATCTTCTCCCCGCTGAGCAGGGGCGCGCAATCGACTTCTACGCCGCGCTGGCCGGCTGGAACGCGGTCGCTGGGCCCGCAGAGTTCGGTGGGTATGCGCTCGCGTTCGGTGAGGGCCTCGAGGCCGGCCCAGCGGCAATGGTCGCGGGGATCAATCCGTCGATTGCGACGATCCGCGGCTTCCACGAGGGCGCGGGCAAGGAGGTGCCGCCGATGGAGCCCGGCTGGACGGTCTACCTCGCCGCCGCCGACCTCGACGCGTCAGTGGCCTCGGTCGTGGCCAACGGAGGCCGGCAGCTGCAGCCTCGGATGGATATTCCCGGCATGGGCTCAGCGACGATCTGCGCCGACCCGACCGGCGCGGTCTTTGGCCTGTGGGAGGGCACCGGCCATCACGGCTTTGGCGTGTTCGGTGAGCACGGCGGCTTCTGCTGGGCAGAGCTCTACTCGACCGACGTGGCGACCTCACGCGACTTCTTCACCGCGACGTTCGGGCTGGCGCCGACCACGCTGAGGGAGTCGCCGGAGTTCACCTACTACCAGCTGACGGCGGCAGGCCAAGACGCCCCGACGTTTGGCGTGATGGCGATGCCGCCGTCACTCGGCGACGCACCCTCGCACTTCGGCGCTTACCTGTTCGTGACCGATGTCGACGCCGCGGTGCAGCGCGCCACCGACCACGGCGGCGCGGTCGTCAATGCGCCGTTTGACTCGCCGTTCGGCCGGATGGCGACCCTGACGGACAGCGAGGGCGCGACGATCAACATCGTCGACCCGCCGACGGCGACCGGCTCGATGTAGCCGCGGGCGCCTGGCTTCCTACGGGAAGTAGGGCGCCAGGCCGCCGGACCAGGCGGCGTGCAGCTCGGTGAGTGACTCGTCGATCGAGAGTTCGCCGGCCGTGGCGCTCACGCGGTCGCCGCCGACGGTGCCGACCTTGCGGACCGACGTCTTGGCCGCCAGGCGCTCGATCGCGTCGGCGCTGCCACTCACCACGAAGAGGCCGGGCGCCTCACCGAAGAGCGTCGCCCAAGCATCCGGCTGGTCGCCGTCGACGGTGATCGTCGCGCCGCGGCCACCCGCAAGCGCCGACTCGGCGACGGCGGTGACGACGCCACCCTCGGCGACGTCGGTCGCGCTGGCGAGGTCACCGGCGCGAACGGCGTTGCGGACGGCCTCGATCGTGCTGCGAATCGCGGCGATGTCCCACTCGGGGAGGCCATCCGGCAGGGCGTAGCCGCGGAGCTTGGCCAGCTCGCTGAGCGGGAGCTGGGGCTGCACGTCGCCGACGAGCGCGATCACGTCGCCGTCGGCCGCGAATCCGAGCGGCGCCGTCTGGCGGGCATCGGGGAGTTCGCCGACCATGCCGATCACGGGCGTCGGGTAGATCGGCCCGGTGGTGCCCTCGTTGTAGAGCGACACGTTGCCGCCGACGACCGGCACGTCAAGGCCGCGGCAGGCAGCGCCCAGGCCCTTGATCGACTCCGTCAGCTGCCACGCGATCGTGGGCTTCTCCGGGTTGCCGAAGTTGAGGTTGTTCGTCAGGCCGAGCGGGCGAGCGCCGACGGTCGCCAGGTTCGCGGCGCACTCCAGCACGTTCCACACCGTTCCCTGGAACGGGTCGGCGGCGACGCGACGGCCGGAGCCGTCGATCGAGGCCGCGATGCCGGGCCGCGGGGCGGCGTCGGCTGCCGCGCCCTGCGCTCCGGCGGCGGCGCCAAGGCCTGCGGCGTCGATCGCGCCAGGCGACAGTTTGGCGTCGGCCTCGGGGATCGTGAGCACCGCGGCGCCGGCCTCACCGGGCCGGCGGACCGTCCGCGACTGCACGATCTGGTCGTACTGCTGGAAGAGCGGCGTGCGATCGGCGAGGTTCGGGGAGCCCAGCAGCGTCGTCAGCGCGGCGCCGGGGGTGATGTCGTCCTCGATGCGCTTCGGCGGCGCCGGGTAGGGCGACTCGGCGGGCTTCTCGGGGTAGATGTCGTAGAGCGGGCAGTCGTCGACGAGCGCCGGGACGGGCATGTCTCCGACGAGGTCGTCGCCGTCGAAGATCCGGAAGTTGCCCGTGTCGGTCACGATGCCGAACGGCGAGCCGTAGACCTCCCACTTCTCGCAGACGGCCAGCACCTCGTCGATGCGATCGGGCGTGGCGACGCAGAGCATGCGCTCCTGCGACTCGGAGACCATGATCTCGAACGGCTCCAGGCCGGTCTCGCGCAGCGGCACGAGCGCGACGTTGACGTCGAGCCCGACCTCGCCCTTGCTCGCCATCTCCGACGCGGCAGACGTGAGGCCAGCGGCGCCGCAGTCCTGCAGCGAGACGATCAGGCCACGCTCAAGCAGCTCCAGCGAGCACTCCAGGACCTTCTTCTCCTCGAACGGGTCGCCGACCTGCACGGTCGGGCGCTTGCTCGCGTCGTCCTCACCGAGCTCGGCGGAGGCGAGGACCGACGCGCCGCCGATGCCGTCGCGGCCGGTCGACGCGCCGAACACGATCAGCGCGTTGCCGGGGCCCTGCGCGGCGGAGAGCATCATGGTCTCCTTGCGCACGAGGCCGATCGCCATCGCGTTGACGAGGCAGTTCGTCTCGTAGGGGCCCTCGAAGTAGACGTCGCCGCCAATGTTCGGGACGCCGATCAGGTTGCCGTAGTGGCCGATGCCGGCGACGGCGCCGTCGAGCAGGAAGCGCGAGCGCTCGCTGTCTTGCGGCTCACCGAAGCGCAGCGCATCCAGGACGGCGACGGGGCGCGCGCCGAGCGCGAAGATGTCTCGCAGGATGCCGCCGACGCCGGTTGCGGCGCCCTGGAACGGCTCGACCGCCGACGGGTGGTTGTGGCTCTCGACCTTGAACGCGGCGATCCAGCCGTTGGCGGCCTGCACAGCGCCGGCGTTCTCGCCCGGCCCGAGGACGAGATCGGGCCCCTCCGTCGGCAGCGTGCCGAGGAGCTTCTTGGAGTGCTTGTAGGAGCAGTGCTCGCTCCACATCAGCGAGAACATCGCCAGCTCGACCTGCGTGGGCTCGCGGCCCATCTTCTGCGTGACGAGCTCGTATTCGCTGGCCGTGAGTCCGAGGGCCTTCGCCTGCTCGAGCCCGGGAGGGGTGCCAACCGGAACGGTGCCAGCCGGCACGCCCGGAAACTCAGGGAGCAGTGCGGTCTTTGCCATCGCGCACGATGCTACCCATCCGGGGTGCCCGGCCTCGGTCTGGCCGGGCCGCGTCGCTTAGACGCGCAGGACGTCGAGCAGCTCGTGCGCGCGCCCGAGTCGGTCGAAGTCCTCGTCTTGCGTGACGACCGGCAGTCCGCGTTCGACCGCCGTGGCGGCGATCAGGGCGTCGGTCAGCTTGACCGTCCGCTGGATACCCGCCTTGCGACAGTCGATCACGAGCCTTGCCCACGCGTCCATCGTCGCCTCGGTGATGGGGACCGGATCGGCCGAGCGAGCCAGGGCGAGCGTGTCGGCCCGCTGGGCTCGGGTCTCTGGGTCGGTCGCCGCAAGGACGCCGAGCTGGAGCTCGCCGATCGTGATCACCGACACCGCGACGCGTTCGGGCAAAGCGCCGAGCGGGCGACCGGTCTCGCTGGCGATGAAGACGGAGGTATCGAGCAGCCCCGCCGGCGCGACGCTCATAGCTCGTCGAGCGTCTGGCCCGCGAGGTCGTCGAGCGTTGCGCGCAGGCCAGGATCCGCACTCCGCTCGAGCAGCTGGGCATGCAGGTCGATCCCCGAGAGCCAGCGTGAACGCCCGGCGTGCGGGACGATGTCTGCCACTGGGGCGCCGTGCACCGTGAGCGTGATCCGCTCGCCCGCCGTGACCGCGTCGATGACGTGGCTCGTGTGGTTGCGCAGTTCTCTGACACCGACGGACCGCATGTGCGACAGCGTAGCACTACCCTCTTGGCGTCTCGACGCTTGAGCGTGCGGCTGCCTCTGCTCGCGGGTGCCAGGCTGAGCGCGAACGCGCCACCTCGGCGGATTTTGCATCCGATTCGGGCGCTCGGTGCGAACTGGGGGCAACCCACCCCGTCTCATCCGACAGGAGCACCCATGAAGACCCTGGTACCGACCCTCGTGGCGGCATCGACTGCTGCCGTTTTGGCCCTTGCGCCGACCGCTGGAGCCGCTGCCGCCGGCGGCCAAACCGACCTCACGTTGGCCTCCGCCGCCGCGAAAGCCCTGACCAAAGCCGGCGTCTCGGTCACGCCCGTCGGAACGACCGCCGCCGCCGACGGCTCGATTCCGTTCCCGGTGACGAAGGTCTCCGATCCGCTCAAGTCGATCGACCACACCGGCGGCCTGAAGCTCGCCCGCAAGGGCAAGTCGCTCACGCTGACGAACTTCCGCATCGTCGTGAAGAACGGCAAGCCGACCGGGATCACGGCAACCGCCGGCAAGGCGCGCGTGCCCGTGTTTGCGCTGGCGTCGAAGAAGACGAAGGTCGCCACCGACGGCCTCGACACGACGATCAAGCCGGTCGACGTGCACCTCAGCTCGGTCGGCGCCGTGGCCATCAAGGCGACGCTCGGCGTGAAGCTGCCCAAGGGCTACAAGCTCGGCTCGGCCGCGGTCACCCTCCAGCAGGCTTCCACGCGTGTGACGCTTGACGCGGGCACCGCGAAGGCGCTCACGGGCCTCGGCGTCTCGGTCGGCGTCGATGCGCCAGCTGCCGCCGGCTCGACGATCCAGTTCCCGATCACGAACACCGATGGCAAGATCGCGCTGACGGCTCCCATCACGCACAGCGGTGGGCTCACGTTTAGCGGTGGCGGCAAGACGCTGTCGGTCGGCAACTTCACGATCGACGTGGCCGCCGGCTTGCTCTACGCCGAGACGAGCCCGGTTGGTCGCCTCGCGCTGTTCAAGGTCGACCTGTCGGCCGCCAAGACCACGACGCCTGGCATCCAGGTGCGCGTGACGGGCGCCAAGCTGTCGCTCACCGCGGGCGCAGCCGGCGCGCTGAACAGCACGTTCGGCGTCACGGCCTTCACCGAGGGCCTGGCCATCGGCACTGCCGACGTGATCGGCCTCCCCGCCGCCTAGTCACCGGGCACATCCCTGCTCCGAGCGGTCACCACGACCGCCCGGAGCGGGGCTGTCTGCCTGTGCCGCGTTACGGCAGGACGGTGACGCGGTTGCTGGGTGCTGGCGCGAGCGGCGAGTTCTCGGTGAGGTAGTCCTCGAACGCGTCGACGTCGATGGCGCCGGTGACGCGATCGGTGCCTTCCTTGAGGACGAGGAAGCCGTCGCCACCGTCAGCGAGGAAGGAGTTCACGGTGACGCGGTACTTCGCCGCCGGATCTACCGTGGCGCCGCTCAGCTTGATGCTCGCCGGATCGATCTTGCTGCCGACCGGGCCGCTGGCGGAGTACGCGTAGGTCAGCCCCTCCGAGATGCCGAGGAAGAGCTGGCGGACGGTCGTCGGGTTGGTCTGCGTCCACTGCTGCTCCAGCGCCGTCTCGATCTGCGCGCCGGTGAGCGTCATCGTCACGAGGTTGTTGCCGAACGGCTGCACGGAGTACAGCTCCCCGTAGGTCACCTCACCGTCGGCGCCGCCGCCGGGTGACGCCGCGTACGTCAGGTCGGCGCGCACCCCGCCCGGGTTCATGAGCGCGAGCTGCGCGCCACCCGAACCCGCGGCCTGAGTCTGCTTGAACTGCGCGTCGGCGACGACGTTGCCCAGCGAGGACTCCTTGTCTCGCGCGCCGCCCATGGCGCGGCCGATGTCGGCCGTGATGCGGCCAACGACGCGGCCCGCGATCGGGCCGACCTTGGCCTGCCACTTGGCGATGAGTTCGGTCTGCACCGGATCAGGCGCAACCGTGCGGGTCACGAGCTGGTTGGTCGCGGCCGTCTTGGAGCGGATGACGTCGCCGGTGCGCTTGCTCAGTTTGAGGTCGAGCACGGTGATCGCGCGGCCAAACGACGACGAGCTCGTCACCAGGCGCGGGTTGCCAGCCGGGTCGGGCAGCTCGCAGATGTAGGCCCAGTGCGTGTGGCCGCTGACGACGACGTCAACGTCGCTGGAGAAGCCCTTCGCCAGGTCGACGATCTCGCCGGTGAGTCCGCTACCGTTTCGGCTTCCGGGGCCGCACTCACTCGGGCCGCCGGTCGTGAAGCCGCCCTGGTGCACCAGCACGACGATCGCCTTCACGCCGAGCAGCCGAAGGACCTTCGTCCAGCGGTTGACGGCGGCGACCTCGTCGGTGAAGCGGACGGACTTGATGCCCTCTGCCGACACGATCTCGGGCGTGCCCTCGAGCGTGACGCCGATGAAGCCGACGGGCACGCCGCCGTAGCTCTTGACCGACACGGGCGCCAGCATCGGCAGGCCCGTCTTGCGGGTGACGACGTTGGCCGCCAGGAACGGGAACTTCGCCCCGGCGAAGCCGTCGTCATCGAAGCAGCCCTCCGTCGGATGGCACCCGCCGGCGTCCATCCGCAGCAGCTCCTTGGTGCCCTCGTCGAACTCGTGGTTGCCCACGCCCGCGACGTTCAAGCCCATGGCGTTCAGCGAGTCGATGGCCGGCTCGTCTTTGAATAGCCCGGAGAGCAGTGGGGAGCCGCCGATCGCGTCGCCCGCGTGGACGGCCACGGTGTTCTTCTGGCCGCTGCGCAGGTTGCGCAGGTGCGTCGCCAGGTAGGCCGCGCCGCCGACAGGCGTCGCGACGCCTTGGGAATCCGGGAGCGTGCCGCTGGAGCCGGTCGGCGGCTCCAGGTTGCCGTGGAAGTCGTTGGCCGCGAGGACGCGCAGGTCGACCTCAGGTGAGGCGGGCGCGGCGGCGAGCGACGAGCTGGGCGCGGTGAGCGCAAGGGACGCCAGCGCAGCAGCGCCGAAGGCGCGCCAAAGCCGGGAAGACGGACGAGACATGAGCTCCGAGGGGGTCGTGGGCCGGCAGGCGCGCAGTGATCAAGGCGCCTGCGGGGCCGACCGTATGCCGCAGCGTCGGCAGCCAGGTGAAGGTCTCGTCAACCCGGAGTGAACGACCGGTGATCCGGTCCTGGAGTGCTGCCCGCCGGGACCGATCCGGCGGGCAGCAGCTGACCAGGCTTAGCGGGTGCGGCGCAGGGCCGTCACCGAGCGAAGCGACTCACCGGACGCGAGCTTCACGACGAGCGTGAGCTTCACGCCAGGCAGGCCAACCGGGATCGCCGGCAGCTTGAGCGTCGTGTCGGCGGTCGCGCGGCGGGTCGCGAGCGTGAGCCCGAGCCAGCTGACGGTGGCCGTCACCGAGGTGGCGCGCGTCTTGCCGGCGGGGCTCGTCGTGACGGCGACCGAGCCGGCGGAGTTGCCGGTGGTCTTCAGCGTCACGGCGGCGTAGTCGGCGATCGTGGCGGGCGCGGCGACGGCGCCGCAGTTGGCCCAGGACACGGCGGGCTTCACGGCCGGGCCGTCGACGGCGTCCACCGAGCGCGGGAGCGTGAGCCACGGCGTGCCGGCGGTGGCGCCGGGCGCAGCACCCTCGTTCACGTAGGTGCCGGGGCGGCGCTTGAACGAGTCGGCGGTGTTCGGCGAGGCGGAGTAGACGGCGCCGGCACCAGCCTTGATCGGCACGGCGGCGGTGTAGAACGCCGTCTCATTGAAGGTGCCACCGGGGCCGTCGACGGGGGTCACGCCGAGCTCGCGAAGGGAGCCATCCTGGGCTACGAGCCGCGGCTCGTTGAAGAGCGGCGAGCTGCCATGCGTGGTGTGGATCAGCGCGTACGCGCCGGAGACCGGGTCGACGGCGAGCTGATCGCGCACCGAGGGATTGCCGGCGTCGGCCAGCAGCGTCGTGCCGGTCCCGGTGACGCGATCGATCACGCTGTGCCCCCCGCGGCCGATCTCCGAGCCGCTGGCGACGATGCGCGTCACGTAGAACGCGTACCGGCCCTGGCCGTCCTGGCTCACGTTCAGCGCAACGGGCGTGCTGGTCGCCGCCTCGGCCACCCGCTCACTGCAGGCGCCGGTGTCGAAGCCGGGGATAAAGGTCTGCGTCCACGTCGACGTCTCGACGATGCGCGAAGCCTGGCCGCGCTGCTGGTAGCCGACTGCGCTGCCGCCGACGGACGCGGGCTCGCCGGGGACCGACGCCGACCCGGGCGCGCGGGTCTGCGCTGCTAGCGGCTTGGTAAACGTGATCAGGGTGCCGTCCTCGGAGGCGTCTGAGAGGGTCGCGCCCGTGAGGCGCACGCTGCTGACGTTCGTCGACAGGTTGCGCTCGATCACGCGCGGGGTGGCTTCGAGCGTGGTGAAGACGACCGTCTGGCCGTTGCTCACGAGCGAGGCGCGAGTCGCGGAGACGGCGACGGGCTTGCCGTCGGTGTCGACGCTCGCCGCCTGCTCGGTGCCGGCCGCCAGGTCGCGGACGACGAGCCCGCTGCCGGTGTCGACCAGGACGCGCGGCGCACGATCGGCAAGTGCCAGCGGGGTCCCCGTGCCGAGCGGGAGGGTGGCGCCGGTGGTGCGGTCCAGGACGCCGCCGGCGACGAGCACGTAGCGACCGTCGCTGGTGGCGTCGGTCGTGGCGGAGGGGGCCCCGAGCAGGACGGGTGCAGCTTGCGCCGGAGTGACGACGGCGGTAAGCGCCACGGCGCCGACCACGGCTCCGCGGAGGAAAGACGAGGGCATGGAGGCCTTCTAAAACGAGAGGAATGGACAGGCCGTTCGGGGGTCGGCGCGGCGATCCTAACGGAATCTGGATACCGAACGCCAGCGGAATCGGTCGCGCGCTCCAGACCGTGGCGTATGTCACAGCTGGAGGGGTCGTTTCGTCGGCCGCAACCGCCCCGCCTGTGGCGGGCGGGTCGCGCGAGTGGGCGCAGCGAGTTAGCCGGATGTGGGCTGGCTGGCGGCATGTGAGCTGGCTGGCGGCGGTGGAATGGAGATCGCTGCGGGGAAGGAGGGTGTCTGATCGGCGAGGGCGGAGCGTGTTTCTTCGAGGCGGGCCTGCCGTTGTCTGAGCGGGCGGGCGGGCCGCAACCTCTGGCGGTTGCATTCGCGGCGCCGAGCCGGCGAACGTGAGTATTTGGGGGTTAGAGCCCCCGAATCGACACGTTCGTCGATCGCGCAACCCCAGGCGGTTGCATTTGCCTGACATAACGCGCCGCCCAGGCGCTATTCGCGTCGGAGTTACCGGGCGTCCGGTAACTCCGACGCGAATAGCAAATCACCGCAACCCCCACAGGTTGCGCCGCGCCCGGCGCCCGCCAGCGCCGAAGCGATCTCAAATCCACCGCCGCCAACCGGCGCAGACCACGACTCCGCCCGCCCTCGCTGCCGCGGCGCCCACCGGCGCCGAAGCGATCGACAATCCGCCGCCGCCAACGACTCAATTGCCGCACAGCCGCGAAGTCCCGCCGCCGCCATGCGCCCAGGGTGGCGTTGCCGAACTCCCGTCATCTGTGGGTGTTGGACGGTCTCAGGTGACGGGAGTTCCCTTCGACGGGCCGGCGGCTGCAATCCGCCCGGACCCTCGTCGGCGCCTAGGCGAGCCAGGCGGCGACCGCGCGTTCGTCGACCGGGACGAGCGTCCAGGGCAGATCGGTGCGCAGGCGGTGGGCGACGACCGTCACCCCGAAGGCGCCGTCGCGATCAAACAGCGCACGCGATCCGGCGATCGGGGCGAACTGGTGGATCGGCGTGACCTTCTGCAGCAGCTCGACGTGTCGTCGCAGGGAGGTGACGCCCTCGGGCCGGCGCAACGATCGAAGCAGCGCGAAGGCCGAGAGGAGCACGAGGATGGTCCGGACGGTGGACGACGTCTGGCGGGGCACGCCGCCCAGCCTAGGCGGGCGGCGCTGCCACTGTGGCCAATCCTGGCGCTAGGCGGCGACGGGCGCGCGACCGGCGGCCGCGCCCGCAAAGAGCTTGAGGCCGTCGATCGAGCCGATGAGCGCATCGACGGCGTGCTCGGGGTGAGGCATCAGGCCGGCGACGTTGCCGGCCTCGTTGCAGACGCCGGCAATGTCGTCGACGGAACCATTCGGGTTCTGGCCGGCGGCGTAGCGGACGAGGATCTGGTCGTTGGCCTTGAGTGCGGCGAGCTGATCATCCGGCACGTAGAAGCGGCCGCAGCGGTGCTTGGCGGGAATCCGCAGCGTCTCGCCGACCGTCGACGTACTGGTGAACGGCGTGCGATCGGTCTCCACGACGAGGTCGACCTCGCGGCAGACGAACCGCAACGAGAGGTTCGGCAGGAGTGCGCCGGGCAGCAGGCCAGCCTCGGCCAAGATCTGAAAGCCGTTGCAGATGCCGAGCACCGGACCGCCGGCGGCGGCGAACTTGGCGACCTCGCCCATCACCGGCGAGAACTGGGCCAGGGCGCCGACGCGGAGGTAGTCGCCGTAGGAGAAGCCGCCGGGGATGACGATCGCGTCGGACCCCTTCAGGTCGGCGTCGCCGTGCCACAGCAGTTGCGCATCGCCGACGGCCGCGCAGGCGCGCAGGGCATCGATCTCGTCACAGGTGCCGGGAAAGCGAACGACTCCGAAGCGCATATGCCCTAAGGATGGCAGGTCGAGCCGACCGGCCGTGCGTGCGAGGAAACTCCCCGCACCAGACGTCTCTAGGAGACGACCTCGATCTCGTAGTCCTCGATGAGCGGGTTGGCCAAGAGGCGCTCGCACATCTGGTCGAGGTCGGCGGCGTCGTCGAGCTCGAGCTCCACGAGGCGGCCGATGCGCACATCGCTTGCGCCATCGAAGCCGAGGGCCGGGAGGGCGCGTTCGACGGCCTCGCCCTGCGGATCAAGGATCCCGGACTTCGGGCGGATGAGGACGCGTGCACGGGCCATGAGCTGCCCCAAGCGTAGCGCCTACCTGCCAATCGCGCACCGTACAAAGCCGCATGACCGACCCTTTGCACGCCAGGCCTGGTCAAGCGAGGGCGCGCCGGTGGGGCTTGGCCCGTGGTTGGCCATTACTCCCCGAGTTGGTAGGGCGGCGGGTCGCGGTAGGTGAAGCGCTCGATCGCCTCGACCATCGCGGGCGCCAGCTCTGGCAACGTGGCGGCGCCGAATTCGATGACGTGCCGGGTCATCAGTTCGCTCAGTCCGGCGGCGAGGACGGCGACCGCGCCCTCGGTCGGGGAGCCGACCCGGGGGTCGACGCGCCGCGAGGCCTCGATCGCGCGCATCATCGTGTCGACGAGGCTGCGCGCCATCTCGAGGCGGCGCTGATCGGCGATGGGGCCGGCGGCTCGGCCCTCGACGAGGCGCATGCGGGTAAAGAGCGGCCAGGCGGCAAGCCCCTCGAGGGCGTTCTTGACGGCCTGCCGTGTGGCGCCGCGTGGCTCGGCGATCTCGATGTCTCGTTGGGTGGTCTGCAGTACGACGCCGTCGAGCAGCGTGTAGCCGGCCAGGAACGCCTCTTCTTTGCCGGCATAGTGCGCGTAGAAGGTCTTGCTGGAGACGCCGGCGCGCTCGATGATCGTCCGCGTCGTCGTTCGCGCGTAGGACTCGCTGGTGACGGCCTCGGCGGTTGCCAGGATGATGCGAGCCTTCTGGGTCGTGGCGACCTGCTCGCGGGAGAGGTCGTGGCGGTGGCGCGGCAGCGCGGCCTCGGCGCCACCCAGGCCCAGCCGGTAGACCTCCGCGATCAGGGCCTCGTCGATCGGGTAGGAGGCAGGCGCGGGCACGCCTGCATCCTATGGATCCTTAGCTCAGGCGCCGGCGGCCGCCGCGGCGTCATAGGCCGACGGAATCTCGAAGACTTTGCCGTCGAACCCGGCCGAGAAGAGCCGCCCGGCCGAGAAGCCCTTCGTGCCGTTGCCGTAGACCACGAGGCTCGGGTTGCTGAGCCCGCTGGCCAGGCGGCACGCCTGGTTCGGGGCGTTGATGCGGATGACCTCGCCGGCGGCGTTGAGCGGAACGACCGGGCGCTGCTGGCTGTCGAGCGTGAGGCCGTCGGGGGCGGCGAAGATGTCTGCGCCCTTGAGCGTCAGCAGGCTCTGGGCCCGCTTCGTCGCGATTGAGATCCGGCTGACGCCCCCGTTGACGAACGTCCGTGAGACGTAGAGGTACTGGTCGTCGTTGCTGAGCACGGCGCCGTTGGCGCTCAGGAACGGTGCCCACTGCGGCTGCACGACGCCGTTTGGCAGTCGCCGGCCGATCTGGCCGCCGAAGTCGTTCGTGGCGTAGATCGTGCCGTCGGCGGTCACGTCGAGGCCGTTGGCGGCGCTGAGGCCGCGGGCGATCTGGGTGAGCGCGCCGGTGTCTGGGTTCAGGCGAGAGATGTAGCCGGGGCGCAGGATGTCTCCGAGGAACACGCGCGGGTCGGCGCCGCCGCCCACGATCACCGTGCCGTCGGGCTCAAGCGCAAGCGCGCCGCCGCCGCTGCGCCCGGGCAGCACCGCGATGGTCTTCGCAGCCACGCCCGGTGCGTCGAAGCGCAGCACGCGCCCGCCGAGCAGGTCGGTCACGTAGAGCCGACCCTGCTCGTCGACGACCGCCCCCTCGATGGCGGTGCCGATGGTGCCGACGTAGACCTGCCGCGGCTGGCTCGCCGCGCACGCCGGGAACGATGTCGCCGCCGCTGGCGACGCCGTCACCGCCAAGGCGGCGAGGCCGCCAGCGATCGGGCCGAGGGCACGGCGAAGGGTGGAGGCGGGACAGGTCCTCATACGAGGACCTACGTTACGCCGCCCCCTTCGGATGTCTATGGGCCTGTTGGCCCCGATGCGGGGCCAAGACGTCTAGGCGCCGATGCGGTCGAGCCAGGCCTGGAGCGGCTCGCCGGTGATGCGCTGGTAGGCGTCGAGGTAGCGCTCGCTGGTGCCGGCGACGATCTCGTCGGGGATCGCGGGGGCGGGGTCCTGCTTATCCCAGCCGGACTGGGTGGCCCAGTCGCGCACGTACTGCTTGTCGAACGACGGCTGGCCCTGGCCGACGGCGAAGCCCTCCTGCGGCCAGTAGCGCGAGGAGTCCGGGGTGAGGACCTCGTCGGCGACGCGCAACACGCCCTCGGAGTCGATCCCGAACTCGAACTTCGTGTCTGCCAGGATCAGGCCGCGCTCACGGGCATGCTCGGCGGCGCGCTCGTAGAGCTTGATTGAGAGGTCCTGCACCTTGGCGAGGAGGTCGTCGTCGCCGACGATCTTGGCGGCCTGCTCGAGGTCGACGGTCTCGTCGTGATCACCGATCTCGGCCTTCGTCGACGGGGTAAACAGCGGCGCCGGGAGCTGCTCTGACTCCTGCAGGCCCTCGGGCAGCACGTGGCCGGAGACCTTGCCGGTGGCCAGGTAGTCCTTCCAGCCCGATCCGGTGATGTAGCCGCGGACGATGGCCTCGAGCGGAACGATCTTGAGCTTGCGCACGACGATTGCACGGCCCTTGACCTCATCCGGCACGCCTTCGCTGTCGCTGAGGAAGTGGTTGGGGACGATGCCCTCGGTCAGCCCGAACCAGAAGACGGAGAGACCGGTGAGCACGGAGCCCTTGCCCGGGATGGGCGTCGGGTGGATCGCGTCGTAGGTCGAGATGCGGTCGGTGGCGACGAGCAGCAGCTTGTCGTCGCCGAGGTCGTAGAGCTCGCGGACCTTGCCGGAGGCGATGAGCGGGAGATCAGAGAGGAGCGGCATGCGGCCGATCCTAGGGCCCAATTCGAGCGCTTGCCTCCCGGCGGGCCTGTTCAGGGCGTACGGTGGCAGAGCGAGCCGCACGGATTCCACCACCCCGGCCGAGCAGCTCGGCCCCCCCATGTCGGACCCACCAGACCTTGCCCCCAGGACCCTGTCGGAAATGGCGTTCTCGCCTGGGTACCGGCTCGGACTGGTGCTCGATCCGGACGGGACGATCCGCTCAGTGGTCGAGGCATCCGGAATCGGGCGGTTCTCGCCGACGGGCCTGGTTGGACAGCACGTCGGGAAAGCAGCGGCCGGTGGCGTCCGGGGGGAGCCTCGCCGCGAGGCATGGGAGGAACGCCTGGCGGTCGTGCGCAGCGGCTCGGGGCCGGTGCGGTACGACGACCTTCGCCCAGATGCCTTCGACGGCGCTCCGGCCGTCATCGCGACGACCGTCACGCCGATCGCCGCGACGGATGGCACGCTCCAGGCCATCCTGGTGGCCGTTCACGATCGTTCGCAGATCGTCGAGATGGAGCGCACGGTTTGGGAGCAGCGCGAGCTCCTGCGTTCGGCCCTCGAGGTGACCCGGATGGGCAGCTTCGCGCTCTACGTTCGCGAGCGGCGCTTCGACTCCGACGAGCGGTACCGCGAGATCTTCGGTTACGACCCGGGGCCAGCGGTCGCCGAGCGAGGCGTCTCGGTCCTGATCGATCCGCTCCACGTGGAAGACCGCGAGCGGGTCAGCAAGACGTTCATGGCGGCGATGCGCGGCACCGAGGGCGTGAACTATCACGAGGAGTACCGCATCTGGGCACCGACGCCCGGCGGTGGGGAGCCGGAGCTGCGCCGCATCTCGGTGCTCGGGCGGGTCGAGGTCGACGAGCAGGGTCCGCGGCGAATCCTGGGGGTCGTCGACGACGTGACCGACCGTCGACGCGAGGACGAGCTGCGAATTCGGATGCAGAAGCGTGAGGCGCTCGGCACGCTCGCCGGCGGGATGGCGCACGACTTCAACAACGTCATCAGCGCGATCCTCAGCAACGCCTACGTCGCCTCCGCGGAGGTCAACGCCGGCGCCGACCCCAGCACGAGCATCGACGAGATCACGCGCGGAGCCAAGCGTGCCGGCGATCTCGTCAACCGGATGCTCGACTTCAGTCGTGACCGGGAGCCTGAGCGGCGCGCGTTTTCGCTGCCCGACGTGGCCCGCGAAGCCTGCGCCCTGCTGGCGCCGACCCTTCCGCCGAGCGTCTCCCTCGACGTCGACAGCGCCGGCGACGTGCCGGCGCTCCTCGGTGACCCGTCGCAGCTGCATCAAGTGGTGATCAACCTGGTGGCCAATGCGTCACAGGCGATCGACGGTGGGGTCGGACAGATCCACGTCAGTGTCGACACGCTCACGCTCGCCAAGGGCGGTTCTGGCAGCCTGGCCACGCTGGCGCCCGGCGACTACGTTCGGTTGCGGGTTCGCGACGACGGCCACGGAATCCCGGAGGCCGACCTAGGCCGCATCTTCGACCCGTTCTTTACGACCAACCCACGTGGCGAGGGCACCGGGCTGGGCCTCGCGGCGGCGCAGAGCATCGTTCGCAGCCACGATGGCCTCATCACGGCAGAGAGCCTCGTCGGCGAGGGCACGACGGTGACGGTTCTGCTGCCACGCCAGCCCGAGCCCACCGAGGATGCTGGTGAGTCGACCGCGCAACCCCATGCGGTGGCGGCCGTCAAGCCAGGCAAGCCGCGGGTCCTGTTCGTCGACGACGAGGCGGCCCTCGCCATGCTGGCCGAGCGCGCGATGCCGCACCACGGCTGCGAGGTGTCGGCCTTCACCGAGCCCGAAGAAGCCCTCCGCGCCCTCCGCGGCGACCCCGGCGCCTTCGACGCGCTCGTGACCGACCTGGCCATGCCAGTGCTGACGGGCTTTGAGCTGATCGAGGCGGCGAGAGAGATTCGCCCCGATCTCCCCGTCGTGCTGACGTCCGGCTTCCTGACCGACGAGAGTCACGCCGAGGCCAAGCGGCTCTCCGTCAACCGCGTCGTGCCGAAGCCGTGCTCGATCGACGAGTTGGCCGCAGCCGTGCTTGCCTTCACCCACGGCCGCTGACCAAACACAACGGGCCTCCTCGCTAGGGGAAGCGAGGAGGCCCGTTGTGTTGGTACGGGCGCCGCCAGGGGAGGGCGGCGCGGCGTTCGATTTAACGGAGCGTGACTCAGGGGAGGGTCGTGCTCACGTGGTCGAGGCCGATCTCAGGGGAAAGACGACTACTCGATATGGATGGTATCGACCGGTTCCGTGCCGACCTTGACCCCGAACTCGTGAATTTGAACAAACCCAAGGGCTCGTCGACGTTCGCGAACGCTCCAAATCCCGTGTTTCCGGGTCATCAGCGTTTTGGGGCGCCAACGACGGGGCGCACCGGCGCTTGACCGTTACGGCGCTGCGACGGGGGCGGCGACGACGATGCGGTCGCGGCCGTCGCGCTTGGCTTGGTAGACGGCCCGATCGGCGGCGAGCAGCAGCTCGTCGTGATCCCGGCTGATGTCCTCGCGGCTGGCAATACCGCCGCTCGTGGTCATGCGAACGCCCTGGATGGCGCGGTCGGCGCGCAGGACGTTGGAGAAGTGCACGGCGCGGGCGTGCGCTTGCGGGGCGGTGGCGCCCGGCATCACGACGGCGAACTCCTCGCCGCCGATCCGAGCCACGAGATCGGTCGCCCGGCAGCAGCCGAGTAGGAGTTCGGCGAATCGGCCGAGGGCCTCGTCGCCGACGGCGTGGCCGTAGGTGTCGTTGATCGCCTTGAAGTGATCGATGTCGAGCACCAGCACCGACAGCGGCGCCCCGCTCACCTTCGCCGACTCGAACTGCCGGCCGAAGCTGCGCTCGAGGCTACGGCGGTTGAGCAGGCCGGTAAGCGGATCCGTGGAGGACGTGTGGCGGAGCGAACCGATCGTGGTGCCAAGCGTCTCTGCGAGGGCTCGCACCGTCCCGACGACGACGGCGCCCACGAGGAACACCACGACGTAGTCGGCGAGCTCCAGCCCGGGACCCGTCGCGCCGGACGCCGCGATGAAGCACCCCGCGACGCTGAGGGCCGAGAAGAGCGCCAGCTCGACGCGCGACAGCAGGTACGCCGTCGCCAGCAGCGGCCAGATGTAGAACATCGGCACCGTCACCACGCCCTCAAACGACAGGCCCAGGGCCGTGATCAGCGCGATCGCCGAGAGCGCCACACACCGAGCGAAGAGCCGGTACGACGGGAACGTCACCCGCGATACCGCTCCAGCGAGGGCCACCAGCGCGATGGCCGACCCGTGGGCAAGGACAGGGCGGGTTGCGCTCACGAGACCAATGAGCAACCCGCCCTCGATGAGCACCGCTCCCGCCATCAACATCGCTATGGCGAGCCGTCGCCACCGGATGATCGATCCGGTTTCGACGGGCATCGCCGACGGCCATGGACCGGTTCGCACGGCGGCAGCCTGCGAGCTGATGGTGAGGTTGGAGGGGAGTGAATGCATCTGGACACCGGCTCGGCATCGTGCCGAGCGAGCGGCGCTGGGGACATCAGCGCCGTACAGCGAAGGTAGAGATCCAACGGAAGAACTCCAAACGCCCGCCGTCGTACATTCGTCTGTTTTTTGGAGTGTGGACTCCAGGTGCTCGCGGCGGCCCGCCCGGCGCCGGCCCCGAGTTCTCGGTGGTACCGGGCGACTCAGCGCCCGCTCGGGCGCCGCAGCGGACTACTTCTTCGCGGTGACGCGGATCGGCGTGCCGCCGCCCCAGCGCACGGAGAAGCCGCGCTTCTTGCCGTGGTGCTGCTGCACGGGCGTGAGCTGCACGCGGCGCATGATCTGCTTGCCGGGCGCGAGGCTCACCTTCAGCGGCCCCTTGCGGGCCTTAAAGCGCAGCTTGCCGAGCTTGTCGCCGCGCTTGCGCACGAGGACCCGCAGCGGGCCTTCGCAGCGCGTGGTGACGCTCTGGCACTGGATCCGTACGCGCAGCCCCTTGCGGTGGTTGCTCCAGGCGACGGCGACGGCGAGCTTGGCTTGGCCGTCGGCGCCGATGACCGTCGGCTTGGTGGTCGGGGCCGGCGCCGCGGTCGACGGGCGGTTCGAGGCCGCCGTCACGGTGTCGCTCGTCTCCGGCGTCTCGGCGAGATCGGACTCGTCGGGGCCGGTGGTGAAGCTCGTCGTGCGTGAGATCAGGATCTTCTGGCCACTGGAACTCGTCGTCTCCGCCTCGATGCGCAGTCCGTAGACGGCGCCTTCGAGCAGCGGCGACGTCGGGATCAGGATGGCGCCACCGTCGAGGTAGCGGCCGGAGCGGGGGCTCGACGCGTCGACCCAGCGCAGCGGTGCTTCGGCGCCGGTCTCCGTGGCCGTGAGCGTCGCGGACCTGATCGTCACGTTCGGGAAGCGCTGCGGCCCGACGGCGTAGACGTAGAGGTGCGGACCGGTCTTGGTGCCCTGCGGCAGTCCGATCTCCTCGCCCGGCGTGAACGGCGCCTCGCGAGCGACCTCGGCGGGGCGCACGAACTGGCCGGTGCCCGGGGCGGTGATCAGCTTGATGTCGTCGAGCATGCCGCCGGCACGCTCGCCGAGCGTGACCATGCAGGCGTAGTCGCCGCTGACGCCGATGCCGGTCTGCTGGAGCCACGGGTGCAGGACCTGGAACTCGTGGAACGGGGCGAACTTCCACGGGTTGCTCGTGAACCCGGCGGTGTTGCGCGCGAGCACCGCCTTGGTGCCGTAGAAGGCGCCTTCGGTGGTGAACCCTGCCGAGCCCGCATTCTGATTGTGGGTCAGGATGCTGTTCTGGTTCATGTAGAGGGCGTGCTTGACGCAGCCGCCCTCAGAGGACTTGTTCACCGTCAGCGAGTTGATGCCGGCCATCTGGCGCTCGTAGTTGACGGCGCCGAGGATCGTGCGGGCGTCGCCCTGGGCGGTCGCGACGGGGATGCTGGCGAGCGTCGCGACGCCGGCGAGCGTGGCGACCTTGCGGCGGCTCATGCGATCTGCTCCAGGCGCCCGACGATCTCGGGGGCGTGACGTGAGTAGAAGGTGATGTCGAAGACCGTGTCGAGATCGAGTCCGGCGCAGCGCGGATCGGCGGCGGCCAGCTCACGCAGCGGGGTGCGGGTGTCCCACGCTCGTTGCGCCAGTTCCTGCGCCACACGGTAGGCGTCGTCCCGGACGAGTGCGCCCGCCGGGTTGTTGATCAGGGCAAGCAGGAGCCGCTGGCTGAACATCGCGCCGTACGTGAGCTCGATGTTCTCGAGCATGCGATCGGTGTGGACGACCATGCCCTCGGCGAGGCGGAGGGCGAGGGACTGGGCGTAGTCGAGCAGGATGGTGGCGTCCGGCAGGATCACGCGCTCAGCACCGGAGTGGCTGATGTCGCGCTCGTGCCAGAGTGCGACGTTTTCGACGCCGGCCTGTGCATACCCTCTGAGCACGCGCGCAAGACCCGTGATCCGCTCGCTCGTGATCGGGTTGCGCTTGTGCGGCATGGCCGACGAGCCCTTCTGGCCCGGCTTGAACGGCTCCTCGACCTCGCGCACCTCGGTGCGCTGCAGGTGGCGAAACTCCGTTGCAAACCGCTCCAGGCCCGCGCCGGCGAGCGAGATCGCCTGCAGCACCTCGGCGTGGCGATCACGCGGGACGACCTGCGTGGAGACCTGCTCGGCCTTCAGGCCCAGGCGTGCGAGGACGCGAGCTTCGTAGTCGGGGCTGGTGGCGGAGTAGGTGCCGACGGCGCCGCTGATCGCGCCGACCGCGGCCTGCTCGAAGGCGCGCTCGAGCCGCTCGACGTTGCGGTGGGCCTCGAAGGCGTAGCCGGCGAGCTTGATGCCGAAGGTGGTGGGCTCGGCGTGCACGCCGTGCGTGCGGCCGGTGCAGAGCGTTGACTCGTGCTTCTTTGCCTGGGCGACGAGGGCGTCGCGGTAGGCCTTGGCGCCCTTGATGATCTCGACGCCCGCGTCGCGGATCTGGAGCGCGAGGGCGGTGTCGAGCACGTCGGACGACGTGAGGCCGAAGTGGATCCAGCGGCCGGCCTCGCCGACGCCGTCGGAGAGGACGTCGATGAACGCGGCGACGTCATGGTCGGTGACCTTCTCCCGTTCCTTGGCCGCCTCGACGGTAAAGGTTGCGCTCCGAATAGCTTCGAGGTCGGCGGGCGTGGGCCCGTCCATCTCCTCGCAAGCGGCCACCTCTACGACGCGCCAGGCCTCCATTTTGGCCTGATCGGTCCAGATGGATCCGAGAGCCGGGCGTGTGTAACGCTCGATCACGACCGCCATATTGACGATCAAGATCCGTTTATGCGCGGTGGTTTCCGCCCAGTGGGTGTGCTAACCCGCGCCAAACGCCGCAATCAGCAGGGAGTTTGCGGGCGCCACGTTGGCGCCTGGGCTGGAGAATTCCGTTGCAGTTTTGGGTTCAACGCAGCTGAGCCAGGATTTCGGGGTCGTTCGAACGCGCTGCCGGCCTAGAGCGGCAGCGACCGCCTGCTGACCATCGCCCAGGCCGCGAGCGTGGCGGCGTCGGTGATCTGGCCCATCAGCATCAGTTCCTCGAACTCCTCAGGCGTCATCGGCCACGGCGTGATGAGCCCCTCCTCCTCGGGCTCCAAGGCCGTCTCGCCATCCTCGAGGTCGGTCGCGAGCCAGATGTCACAGAACTGGTTGGAGATGCCAGGGGCAAAGGCGACGGTGCCGAGCTGCACGAGCTTGCCAGCCGTGAAGCCCAGCTCCTCCTTGAGCTCCGTCCGGGCGACGGTCTCGGGGTCCTCGTCATGCTCGGGCTGCTTGGCCGCGCCCACCGGCCCGCTGATCGTGCCCTGCGGGAACTCGATCGACCAGGCCGCCGTCGGGTAGCGCCACTGGCGCACGAGGTGCAGCAGCTCGCCGTCCCACGGCACGACGAGCGCGGCGCGGCGCTTCTCGATCACGGCGTAGCTGCCTACGAGGCCGCCGGGACGCTCAATCTGGTCCTCGCGGACGGTCGTCCACCGACTCTCGAACACGACCCGCGTTGAGGTCGTCTTGATCGGCGGCTCGTGACTCATGGCCGCATCATCGCAAGCGGCGCCACAGCCGAGCGCGAGCCGATTTACCCGAATCGTGCACGAGTGCGCTCCAACGTCCGCAAAGATGACCCACACCAAACGGTGTGGGTCTCCCCGCCCCTCGGGCATCGACATGCGACCCGGTCACGTAGGACGATGTTCAGATGATCAAGGTGCTGATCGCCGACGACCAGGCGTTGCTGCGGGGTGGCCTGCGCGCGATGCTCGAGGCCGAGCCAGATATCGAGGTCGTCGCGGAGGCCGCCGACGGCGCTGAAGCCGTCGACGAGGCGGTGCGCACCCACCCGGACGTGATCCTGATGGACGTACGGATGCCTTGCCTGGATGGGATCGAAGCGACGCGCCGCATCCTGGCCGCCGGCTCGCGCGCCCGGATCCTCGTGATCACCACCTTCGATCTCGACGAGTACGCCTACCAGGCGCTGCGCGCCGGAGCCAGCGGCTTCCTGCTGAAGGCGACGCCGCCCGGCTCGCTCGTGGCGGCCGTCCGCACGGTGGCGGGCGGGGAGTCGATGCTCGACCCGACCGTCACGCACCGGCTCGTCGACCACTTCATGGCCCGCCCGCAACCCGATCCAGACACCAAACGGCGACTCGACGAACTCACCGAACGCGAGCTGGAGGTGCTCCACCTGCTGGTCCGCGGTCTGTCGAACGAGGAGATGGGCGAGCAGCTGTTCCTCAGCCCCGCGACCGTCAAGTCGCACGTCACCCGGATCCTCGGCAAGCTCGGCGTGCGCGGGCGGGTGCAGGCGGTGATCCTCGCCTACGAGAGCGGGCTGGTCCGGCCGGGTGCCACCGAGGCGTGACGACCTCGGCCGCTGACTCGGCCGACGGGTTCGCCGGCTCGGTGGCGAGAGCCGCCCGCTGGCTGCGGCTCTCGCCGGTCGACGCCGCGATCACGGTCGCAATCGTGGCGTGGGCCGCGGCCGAGGCCCTCGCTATCGGGAGTCCGACGCCCACGGCCGTCCGGCTCGCCTTTGCGGTGGCGGTCGCGGCGGCGATGGCGCTGCGCAATCGCATGCCGGGGCTCGCCCTCGGCGTGGCGGCCGGAGCGTTCCTCGCCGACATTCTCTTCCAGATCCTGCCGCTCTACGCGGTAACGCCAATCCAGCTGCTGCCCCTGGCGACCTACGCGTTTGCGTCGCTGGGGACCGACCGTCGGGTGGCGGGCTTCGTTGCCGTCGCCGCGGTGTTCGTGCCGCCGATGCTGTTCGTGCCGCTGGTGCAGGACGCGCCCGTGACGGCGACCGACGTGATCAGCCTGATCGTGGTGCAGACCGTGGCCGGGGGAGCTGGATGGGCAGTGCGACTGCGGCGCGAAGAGGCTGAGCGGCAGGCCGAGCGCTTGCGGCGCATCAGCGCGGCGGGCGACGACGTGGTGCGGCACGGCCTGGAAGAGGAGCGCGGGCGGATCGCCCGCGAGCTACGCGTGATCGTGGCTCGCGGGTTGGCCGCCATGGAGGACGGGTTCGGCGCGAGCCGCACCGCCTCCGGCGCGTCGCTGGCGGCCGTCGCCGGCGCGCTGCAGCGCCGCTCCGCGAGCGTGATGGCCGAGCTCCAGCGCCTCCTGGGTGTGCTGCACGACGTGGATCCCGCGGTTGCGCAGCCCGTCTCGGCCGACGCGGCGATTGCCGCGGCGCGGGCGCGCGGCTGGGTCATCGCTTCGGATGCGTCGGCAGAGGCCCTGCCCGGCGCCACGCTGGCGGCCGGGCGCGTGATCGAGGAGGTGCTAGCCGGCGCCCCGCTGCAAGTGGGCGGCGGGGCAGGGGCCACGGTGCAGGTGCGCGTCACCCACGAGGGTGATGGCCTGCGCGTGCGTCTCTCCGGGCGTGCGCCAAAGCCAGCGTCGCTCGGCGACCCCGTCACACGGAGTTCGATCCGAGAGCGGGTGCGGCTGCACGGCGGCACCATCGAGCTGAGCCGTCGTGGTCGGCGCTGGCTCGTCGACGTGCGCCTACCGGGCGCGGGTACGCCTCCGGCGCCACTGACGTCGAACCTGTTCGGCGATGTGGTCGTCGTCGGAACGGCGAGCCTGATCGTGTTCGACGACGCCCACACCGTGACGGACGTCAGCCCCTGGCTTGCCGGCTGCCTGGGCGCGCTGGTGTTCGTGGTGCCGCTCGCGCTGCGGCGCCGTGCTCCGCTCGCCGTGGCGTTGATCCTCGCGGCGGGCCTGCTGGCGCTTGAGATCTCGGGCGTCTTGCCGGACCGTACCCGCACCCCGATCATCGTCGCGCTGCTCGGCGCGGGGACGGCCGCCATGCACATCGAAGGCCGGCGTCTCGCGCTGCTGGGCACGGCGACCGTCGCGCTCTCGGCGGTGACGGTCAACCTGATGCAGCTCCCTCCGGGCGAGCCGATTACCGACACCCCGATCATCCTCTTCATGGTGGTGATGGCCTACGCGTTCGGGCGCCTCGTCCGCGAGACGATCGATCGCACGCGCGATGCGCGAGACAGCGAAGAGCTCGTCGAGGTGCAGCATGCGGCGCGGCTGCGCACCGCGATCGACGACGAGCGCCGCGCAGTTGCCCGCGATCTCCACGACGTGGTCGCGCACGGCGTGTCGCTCGCGGGCGTGCTGGCGGGGGCGGCGCAGGCACAGGCGACGGCCGATCCGGAACGGGCGCGCGCCTCACTGCAATCGGCTCGCAGCACGGTGGCGCAGGTCCGCGTCGAGGTCGAGCGGCTCACGGCCGCGCTCGGTGCAGATCCCGCCGACGGCGCGCCCGTGGATCTGAGCGATCTTCAGGCGCTCGTGGAAGCGGCTCACCGTGGCGGGCAGCACGTCACCCTGACGCTCGACGACGGGGTCGGGCAAGCCCCCGCCGGGGTTGCGTCCTCGGCCTTCCGGATCGTGCAGGAGTCGCTCACCAACGCGCGCAAGCATGCGCGCGGGGCGCCGGTGGTGATCGACGTCGGTGTCGACGGGGCGGCGCTCCTCGTGGTGATCGGCAACGAGCGCCCGCCGGGCGACGCCGTCGGCGGCGAGCCCGTGCCGGGGCTCGGTCGAGGCCTCGCGGGCATGGCTGAGCGCGCGCGTCTCCTCGGCGGCGAGCTGAGCGCCGGGCCGGCGCTTGGCGGCGGCTTCGAGGTCCGAGCCCGGCTGCCGATGAGCGGCGAGCCCGCCGAGCGGCGGGCGGCAGGCGGTTAGGCGGTCGCGCCGACCGGCTCGGCTTCGGCCGGTTTGCCGGTGGCTTGGGTGGTTGGCCGCTCCCACCACAGCGAGGCGCACGCCAGACCGGTCGCCGCGATCAGGAGCGCGCAGCCAGCGAGCATCAGTGGCAGGGTCATCGTCGCGAGTCCGACGACCCACGAGAGCGCCGCGAGCGCCGGGACCAGGCCGGGAACGACCCGCTGGCGCCACGCCGCGACCCACAAGAGGAGCGGCCCGAGAATGAAGCCCAGCCCCGCGGTCGCGCCGATCACGGTGGCCAGCGGCATCTCACCGACGGCGTCGCTGACGGCCGCGCTCGTCTCCCGATCCAGGGCTCCCGACTGCGCGAGCGCGAGGTCGTAGGCGTCGGTGATCAGCAGGCCGGGCATCGTCGTGGCGCCGAGCACCACCAGGAGCGTCCCGATCCGCAGCCACCAGCCGCCGCCGCGGCCGAGCACGCCGATCAGGGCAAACGCGCCCGCGGCCATGAGCACGTAAGCGAAGTGCAGTGTGAGCGCGGCGATCTGCGCCTGATCTGGGCTCGCGGCCAGGGCGTCGTGGTAGGCGGCGGCGGTGTCCTCGGACTCCCATGGCGTGAGGGCCATGCCGGCCAGGAAGGCGCCGGCGCCGGCGAGGTTGAGGGCAGCGGCGGGGCGCCGCCAGGTCGCGCTAGAGGTCGTCATTGCTTGACCGTAGAAACGGCCGGTCCGAGCGGCGACGGCGCTTCGGTGCGATCCCGCGCACCGTCAGGCGCGCGCCGACCCGCTATTGGTGTTGCGGTGAGTGGAATGCGGGATCAGATGCTGCGCGGAGAGCTCTACCGGGGCAGCGATGCGGCCAGTCGCGCTGCCTACGGGCGGGCACAGGCCCTCTTGGCGGACTTCAACGGGGCCGGCCCGCAGGCCGACGAGGAGCGCGACGCGCTGTTGCGGCGCCTACTGCGGCACGTCGGCGAGGGGGTCGAAGTCCGCCCGCGATTCATCTGCGAATACGGCGACGTGAGCATCGGCGACTTCACCTTCGTGAACTTCGACGCCGTCATGCTCGACGTGGCCGAGATCACCATCGGCAGGGACTGTCAGCTCGCGACACGCGTGCAGTTGCTGACCGCCGGGCATCCGATCGATCCCGAGCCCAGGCGCACGAAATGGGAGTACGCCAAACCGATCACCATCGCCGACAACGTCTGGCTCGGCGGCGGCGTGATCGTCTGCCCCGGGGTCAGCATCGGGGCAGACACGGTCGTCGGCGCCGGAGCGGTCGTCGCGAGCGACCTGCCGGCCGGCGTCGTCGCAGCCGGCGTGCCGGCGCGCGTCATCCGGGAGGTCGGCGAGCGGGACCGCATCGCGGTCCCGCCTGATGACGCGGCTTAGCCTGGATCCAGGCTTAGATCGAGAGGATGCGCAGCGCGAGGTGCGCGGCGTTCTTGGAGTTGTCGACGCCGACGGTGGCGACCGGCACACCTGGCGGCATCTGCGCGATCGAAAGCAGCGCGTCGAGGCCACCGGCGACCGTCAGGCGGCTGGTGAGCGGCACGCCGATCACGGGCAGATCGGTGTGCGCGGCGGCGACGCCCGGGAGCGCAGCGGCGAGGCCGGCGCCGGCGATGATCACGCGCAGGCCACGCGAACGCGCGCCCTTGCAGTAGGCGGCGACCTTCTCGGGATCGCGGTGGGCCGACATGACGCTCGTCTCGACGGGGACGCCGGCATCGCGCAGGATGGTCTCGGCTGCAGCGAGGGTCTCGAGGTCGGAAGCGGAGCCAACGATGATGCCGACGAGCGGGCCGAGCTCGGCCTCAGCAGCCGCAACCACGGCGGTCTCGGTCTCGGTGGGGACGATGGGGTCGGTCGACATCATGGAGGTGTGGGCCTGGCGGTCGTGGGGGTGCGTGGAGGGCGGCGCGTGGCACCAAGCCTGGCTGGCGCGCATCCGTGGGGACGGCGCCTGGGCTGGTGCTGTGAGAGGGCGCGGTGCGGCGCCCGAGATGGCTACTGCGCGGCAGCGGCAGCGATATCGCTGCGGTGCTGCTGGCCATCGAACGCGATCGCGCTCAGGCCAGTGTACGCAGCATCGCGCGCCGCGGAAAGGGTATTCCCCAGTGCGGTGACGGCCAGCACACGACCACCGGCGGTCGCGAGCGGGCCGGTGGCGTCGCCTTCGCCGCCCTGCGTGCCGGCGTGGAACACGATCGTGTCGGCCCCGGCGTCGGCAGTCTCGACCCCGGTGATCTCGTCGCCTTTGCTGGCAGAGGCCGGGTAGCCACGGCTCGCCATCACCACGGTCACGGCGGGGCGCGGGTCAACCTCGAGCGTGGCGCCGGCGAGCCCACCGGGCTTGCTGGCGCGCAGCATCAGGTCGGCGAGGTCGCTTTGCAGGCGAGGCAGGACGACCTGCGTCTCCGGATCGCCGAAGCGGGTGTTGTATTCCAGCACCTTCGGGCCCGCGGAGGTGAGCATCAGCCCGGCGTAGAGCACGCCGTGGAACGGCGTGCCGCGGCGCGCGAGCTCGTCGACGATCGGCTGGTGGACGACGGCAGAGAGCTCGGCGAGGGTGGCTGGGTCAACCCCGGGCACGGGCGAGAAGGCGCCCATGCCGCCGGTGTTGGGGCCCTCGTCGCCGTCGAGGGCGCGCTTGAAGTCGCGGGCGGGGGCGAGCGCCAGTGCGCGTTCGCCGTCGCACAGGGCCAGCAGGCTGACTTCTGGCCCGTCGAGAAAGTCCTCCACGAAGACGCCGCCTGGCCCGAAGACCTGCTCCTCGAGCATCGCGACGAGCGCCTCGCGGGCCTCAGCCTCGTTGGTGGCGATCACGACGCCCTTGCCGGCGGCGAGGCCGTCGAACTTCACGACGGCGGGGTAGGCGCTGATCGCGGCCAGGCCCTCCTCGACGGTCGTGACGACCGCATGCCCGGCGGTTGGGACGCCGGCGGCGATCATGATCTCCTTGGCGAACGTCTTGGAGCCCTCCAGGCGCGCGGCCGCGGCGGACGGGCCGAATGCCGCGATGCCTTCGGCGGCGAGCGCGTCTACCAGGCCAGCGACGAGCGGCGCCTCCGGGCCGACGACGACGAGGTCGACGCCCTCGGCTTTGGCGACGTCGACGATCTCCTCGACCTCCATCGTGTCCGCCACCTTGCGGGCGAGGCTGCGGATCCCCGGGTTGCCGGGCGCACAGAGCAGCTCGGGCTGCTGCGGCGAGCGCGAGAGGGCGTGGACGATCGCGTGCTCGCGCCCACCGGAACCGACGACCAGGATCTTCACGGGGTGTAGTGAATCAGCCCCGCGGCCTGTGACCATTCGTGGGTTGCCATCCGGGGCCCGATCGCGACCGGTCTATGCTCGGTGTCTAGGGCGTCAAATGAGAGGGGTCCCTATGCCCCACGAACGACTGTCCACCCCGCGTGCTGCCACGGCTGCTCGCGGGACCACCCACGCGTCGCCGTCTGCGCCGCGCCAGGACCGCCGTCCTGCCCATGTTCCGCGAGCCGACTACGGCGCGCGGCCCGGCCCGGCGCGTCCCCCTGAGAACGTCGAACTGCGCTTCGCGCCCGACGGCACCGGCGACGGTGTGCTCACGACCCGCGCCTTTGCTGCGGGCGAGACCGTGATGGTCGGCTACCTCACGGGGCCGCTGACGGGCAATGACTCCCACGCCACGCAGGTCGGCCGCGACGAGTGGGCGCGCCACGGAGGCCTCGGCCCCAAGGTCAACCACTCGTGCGACCCGAACTGCGGCGTGCGACTGAACGCCGGCAAGGCGTTTGACTTCGTCGCCCGCCGGCCCCTGATCGACGGCCAGGAGCTGACGTTCGACTACGCGATGCGCAACCTCACCATCGACCACTTCCCGACGATCTGCCTCTGCGGCGCCGACGGCTGCCGCGGCTCCGTCACCGGTTGGAAGGATCTGCCGCAGGCGCGCAAAGACGCCTACGGCGACCTCGTCGCGCCGTACCTGCGCGCGATCGACGTCGAGGACTCCGGCCGCTAGAGCGACTTGACGAACTCCTCGACCGGGATGGCCGAGAGGGTCTGGTAGGTCGTGGTGCCGCGCGAGCCGAGCTCGAGCGACACGCGAGCGATCGTCTGCGTGTCCGGAGCCTCGACGACGCTCACGAAGTCGAACTCGCCGAGGGTCGCCCACTGCGCGGTGACCTTCGCGCCGAGGCTCTCGATCTCGCGGTTGACCTCGAGCACACGCTCCGGGTTGTTCTTGATCGTCGCGGTGCCCTGCGGGGTGAGTTTGCAGAGCATGAGGTAGGTCGCCATGGAGAGCCTTCGGTCGTCGGGACAGGTGCCGTCTCGTTCGTTGTATCCGATCGCGCGCCGGGCAGCGGTGGCGGCCCCGGGCGGGGCGGGGCTCAGGATGGGGGGACAAGCGGCGTGCTCCGTCCATCGGGCCCGGTAGCGTCGGGCGCAATGTCTTCTCCGGTCGTTCACACGCGCACGCGCAAGGTCGCTGCCCTCGCGGTCGCCGCAGGGTCGCTGATCGTCGCCAGCGGCGCGCAGGCGGCCACGCTGGGGCTCGATCAGCAGTGCTACGTCGCCGGGGAGCAGGCGTCGGTCTCCGGGAGCGGATTTACCGCCAAGGCGCCCGTCACGCTGACGCGCGGCACCGATCCGGTCACGGGCGCCGTGGCAGACAACAGCGGTGCGATCCGCGGCAAGCTGCTCGTCCCCGAGGTCGCGTTCGGCCTCGTTGAGTCGCAGGTGCCGATCACGGCGACCGACGGCACCAACAGTGCCCAGGCGTTCCTCAACATCGCCAAGGTCGGCGCGACGTTCACCCCGCGGACCGGTGATCCCAAGACGATGCGCGTCGCCCACGTGATCAGCGGCTTCGGGCTCGCCGAGGTCAAGCCCTCGATCTACCTGCACTACGTGTCGCCTGAGGCGCAGAAGGTCGTCACCAAGCCGTCGACCACCAAGACGCCCAAGGCCGGCGGTGGCACCACCACGACGATGTTCGACGCGCCCGGCGTGCGGTCGATTCGGCTCGGTCAGCTCCGCGGCCCGTGCGGCGTACTGCGCACCTCGCCGCGCAAGCTCTTCCCGTTCAAGACGACGCCCGGCAAGTGGCGCCTGCAGTACGACACCCGCCCGCTCTACACCAAGGGCGTGAGCGACTCGTCGTTCCTGTGGGTCGGCGAGACCTTCACCATCAACGACTGAGCCTGTCGAGCAGGCAACTGCTCGCGGAGCCGCTTAGCGCGCGAAGCTGCCGGCCAGGTAGGCCGTGCGCGTCGCTTTGCGGGCGATCTTGCCGCTGCTGGTGCGTGGAATCGTGTCCGGTTCGATGAGGACGAAGTCCTTCAGCGCGACGGCGTGTTCGCGGGAGACCGCTGCGCGAGCGGCGGCTACGACCGCGCCGGAGTCGGCCACGGCGTCGCTGCCTCGGTAGCGCTCAGCGACGACGACGAGCGCCTCGCCCTCATCGGTCGAGACCGAGAACGCGGCCAGGCGCCGCAGTGCAATCGCCTCGTGCGACTCCTCGACGGTGAACTCGATGTCGTGCGGGTAGACGTTGCGGCCGTCGATGATGATCAGGTCCTTGATGCGCCCCGTCACGTAGAGGCGGTCGTCGACCACCACGCCGAGATCCTCGGTCCGGAGCCAGTGGTCGACCGGTCGTTCGGCGCCGCCGCCTTCGAGCTGTGCGTTGAAGAGCGTCTGCGTCGCCTCGGGCTGCTGCCAGTACCCGACGCCGATGTTCGGCCCGTTCAGCCAGATCTCGCCGACGTGGCCATCCGGCAGGCACTCGCGCGTATCCGGGTTGACGATCGCGAGGTGCTGGCCGATGGCGCGGCCGCAGGACACGAGCGTGGTTGGACGCACGCCCTCGGTGAGCTCGGTGGAGACGATCCCGTGCTGGAGCTGCCCCGAGTCCGCCTCGATGACGACGCCGGGCTCCCCGACCGGGGTGGTCGCGACGAAGACCGTCGCCTCCGCCAATCCATAGGTGGCCTTCACGGCCTCACGTGTTGCACCATGCGGCCCGAAGGTTTCGACGAACCGGTCGAGCGTGCTTTGCAGGACCGGCTCGGCGCCGTTGATCCAGCTGATGACGCCGGACAGGTCGAGCTCTGGGAGATCCTCGGACTTGAACCGCTTGGCGACGTAGTCGAAGGCGAAGTTCGGGGCCGCCGTCATGACGTTGTGGCGACCGTCGATGGCCTGCAGCCAGCGCGACGGCTTGAGAATGAACGCCACCGGATCGAGCAGGACGCTGTTGAAGCCGCCGACGACCGGGGCCGCGACGCCGAGGATCAGCCCCATGTCGTGGAACAGCGGGAGCCAGCTCACCGTGGTGGCGTCGGTGTAGTGCAGGTCGTAGGCGGCCTGCAGCTGCAGGGCGTTCTCGAGGATGTTCGCGTGGGTCAGGCAGACGCCGACCGGTGCGCGCGTGGAGCCCGAGGTGTACTGCAGGTAGGCCACGTCGTCGGTCTTGGCTTCGGTCGGGAACTCGTAGCTCTGTTCGAGCTCGGAGCGGCCGGCGCGGTACTCGTCGATGACGAGGACCTGTTCGGCGGCGATGCCGTGGGCGGAGGCGAAGGCCCGCACGAGGTCGGCCTTGTCGGCGGTGGTCAGGATCGCCGTCGCCTGGCAGTCGGCGACGACCGCCTGCAGCCGATCGCCCTGTCCGGGCAGGTCCGGCGCGAAGAGGGGCACGCAGATCGCGTGAGAGCGCAGCGTCGCCAGAAAGCCGGCGCCGTACTCGGCGCCCTGCGGTGCGAGGAGCGCGACCCGATCGCCGGGCTCGGTGACCTGAGCGATGCGGGCCGCGAGGGCTTTCGTCCACCCGTTCAGCTCGCCATACGAGACCGTCCGCTCGACGCCGTGGCGATCGGCGTCGTAGTCGACGTAGGTGGTGGCGGTCGCATCCGGTGTCTCGAGCGCCCAGTGGTCGAGGTAGGACGCCAGGAAGGTGACGTCGCCGCGTCGCTTGAGCAGGGGCGCCTGCTGCCGCGCGAGCGGAGACGAGTTCGCGTTCGCGGTAATGAGCGATCCACTGGTGGGGGAATGAGGTGTGACGGGATGCAGCATCGGGACAGAATGCAGAAATCTGGAGTAAGCACCGGTACTCGCGATGACCGCGCAGAACACGGGCGATCGCACGGGCCTATCCGAGAAGGTGTGGAAGGATTACCAGAGTACCGACCCGTCGGCTAGGGCGCGGGGAATCTGACGTACCGTCAATAAGACCTGCGTCCTGACGGCCCGGTCGACCGGGGGACGCCTGGGGCTACGGTGCGACGTAGTACTTCGCGACGACCGCAGAACGCGCAGGAACGCGGAAGCGGTTCGTCGCGACACGAGGCCTGGCTGGCGCCGCGAGGCTCGCGAGGTTGATCGCCAGGTTGCCGTCGGGCAGCGTCACCGTGATCGGCTTGGATGACGGGTTGACGGCCACGAAGCCCATCCCGAACTTGCGCACGATGGCGCCACCGGCGTCTTCGCGCGGTGCCAGCGGCGGGCCAAGGTCGACGCCGTAGCCCTTCCAGCCACGGCCCGGGTATTCGCACATGTCGCCGACGGAGTCACCCGGTGCGACGACCAGGAGCGCCGACGCGAGGTTGAAGGCCGCGGTGCGCACGTGGGCACGCCACACCCGGTCGCCCTGGCGCCAGGCCGGTTGGGCGCGCGCATGGTCGCCGTCACGGCAGGACGGCAGCGTCCCGAGCTGCTTCGCGGCGTTCCTGGTGAGATCGGTGCTGCCGGTCTTCTCCCACTGCAGCCGCACGCCGGCCGCGTGCATCGCCTCGGCGTAGGCGAGGAGCCGGCGGTAGGACCACTGCTCGGCGGTCGGCCCGGCGTAGTGCAGTCCTGGATCGATGGCGCCGCCCTCGATGACCAGCTGGTCGGCCAGCCGCGCCGAGCGCACGAGCGCCGATTCGAAGTTCAGCCCGAGGTTCTCGGCGTACGGGAAGTCGACGTCGGTCCAGTGCGCGTTGATGGTGAACGGCACGCCCTGGGGGAGTGCGGCGCGTAGCTCGCTCAGCAGTGCCACGAGCGCCTCGCCCCACGCGGCCGCGTCGATGCCGGGGTTCGGCTTGAACCACTGTTCCGGGACGGTCAGGGCGTTGTCTACCCAGAGGCCCCGGTAGCCGCAGGCGACCAGATCCAGTGCGGCGCGGCGAGCCCGCTCGGGCAGGCAGCTCGCTTTCCCGTCGGAGCCGTAGAGCCACCAGCGGCGCGCCTCAGGGATCCGGACGTCGAGCATCTGCCAGCCGTCGACCCGCACGGGAGTCTTCCCCGACTTCACGAGCCAAGGCGCAGCGTCGTGCAGCTGCGCGCGGTTGTACAGATTGACGCCCGTCGCATTCACGTAGACCGAGACGTTGGGGCCAGTCGCCCAACCGGTCGCGTTGAGGCTGACGGTCGGGTCGGAGTCGTGCGCGACGAGCGGGTGCGCTTTGGTGCTCAGCCATTGCTGGGCGCCGCTCATGCCGCGCAGCGAGGTGTGCGCTTTGGCCGTGCGCGTATAGCGGTCGAGGGAGGGATCGGAGCGGCGGCTGACGGGCAGCATCGACGACACCGGCGCCTGGTGGGCCGACGTCTGATCGGGGCCGAGCACGCCTCCACCGACGAATGCGCCGGCGCCGACCGCGGCGAAGCCGGCGAGTACCGCCACCAGCATGGCCCGACCTCGCATGGCCGCGATGGTACCGGGATCACGCCCCGTGCTCGCCGGTCGTGGACGCTATGGAGGGACCTCTTGAGCATCCGTCAATATGTGTTGCCCATCACACTGACTTCTGGGAGGCTGACGGCGTCCCCAAGTGCCCGCCGGGCCTGTCCAGCCCCCTCCGGGGCGTGTCTGTCCCTCACGCCCCGGAGTCCCAAATCTTCTTGCCGTTCGCGGCACGAGCCGTGCGCCCTCGCCGTCCCAGGTTGTGCACGCGCTCCGGGTGTCCTTGTCCTCCAGGGCTCGTCATCCACCGCGAACGGCGAGAAGCTCGCTTCGTGCCTTAGCTGCGAGCGACGGCTTCGCGGTCTCCGCTCACGAGCACCAGCTTGGCGTCGCGCTCGACGACTTCGACGTTGTCTCCGTCGCGGAAGGTGCCATCCAGCAGGCCCAAGGCGAGCGGGTTGGCGAGCTTCTGCTGCACGACGCGCTTGAGCGGCCGGGCACCGTAGGCGGGGTCGTAGCCCAGGTCGCCGAGGAGCGTCTTGGCGCCCTCGGTGAGCGTGACGGTGACGCCGCGCTCCTTCGTGGCGCGGTCGACGAGTCGCTGCGTCTGGATCTCGACGATCTCCCCGATCTGCTCGCGGCCGAGCGGGTGGAACTCGACGATCTCGTCGATGCGGTTGATGAACTCCGGGCGGAAGTGCCCCTCGGCGCCAAGGCGCCCACCGGGGATGTTCGAGGTCATGATCAGCACGACGTTGCGGAAGTCGACGGTGCGGCCTTGGCCGTCCGTCAGGCGCCCGTCGTCCATGAGCTGCAGCAGGATGTTGAACACGTCCGGGTGGGCCTTCTCGGTCTCGTCCAGCAGGACCACCGAGTAGGGCCGGCGCCGCACGGCCTCGGTGAGCTGGCCGCCCTGGTCGTAGCCGACGTAGCCGGGAGGCGCGCCGACGAGCCGGCTCACCGCGTGCTTCTCCATGTACTCCGACATGTCGATGCGGATCATCGCGTCCTGCGTGTCGAACATGAACTCGGCGAGGGCGCGCGCGAGCTCCGTCTTGCCGACGCCCGTCGGGCCGAGGAACAGGAAGTTGCCGATCGGGCGATCGGGATCCTGCAGGCCGGCGCGAGAGCGGCGCAGCGCGTCGGAGACGGCGCGAACCGCTTCCTCCTGGCCGATCACGCGGTCGTGGAGGCGGTCCTCCATGTGGACGAGCTTCTCGACCTCGCCCTCCATCAGGCGGCTGACGGGGATGCCGGTCCAGCGGGCGACGATCTCGCCGATGTCGTCGGCGTCAACCTCCTCCTTGAGGTAGCCGCCACCCTGATCTTGCACCTTGGCCTCGGCGGCAGCGAGCTGCTTCTCAAGTTCGGGGATGCGGCCGTAACGCAGCTCAGCCGCGCGCTGCAGATCCGCGTCGCGCTCGGCCGCCTCGGCCTCGCGGTGCAGGGCCTCCAGCTTCTCCTTCACGTCGCTGACGCCCGTCAACAGGTCCTTCTCGGCCTGCCACGTCGCCTGCATGCCGGTGAGCTCCTCGCGGGTCTCGGCCAGCTCGGCGTCGAGCGCGTCCAAGCGCTCGAGTGAGGACTCGTCGGTCTCCTGCTGCAGCGACGCGCGCTCGATCTCGAGCTGCATCACGTGGCGGGCGACCTCGTCGATCTCCTCCGGCATCGAGTCGATCTCGATGCGCAGCTTGGAGCCGGCCTCGTCGATCAGGTCGATGGCCTTGTCCGGCAGGAAGCGGTCGGCGATGTAGCGGTGCGAGAGCGTGGCGGCGGCGATCAGCGCGGCGTCCTGGATGCGGACGCCGTGGTGGACCTCGTAGCGCTCCTTGAGTCCGCGCAGAATCGCGATCGTGTCTTCGACCGACGGCTCGCCGACCTTCACCGGCTGGAAGCGGCGCTCCAGAGCCGGGTCCTTCTCGATGTGCTGGCGGTACTCGTCGAGCGTGGTCGCGCCGACGGCTCGCAGCTCGCCACGAGCGAGCATCGGCTTGAGCAGGTTGGCGGCGTCGACGGCGCCTTCGGAGGCGCCGGCGCCAACGATCGTGTGGAGCTCGTCGATGAACATCACGATCTGGCCGGCGGCCTCTTTGACCTCGTTCAGCACGCCCTTGAGGCGCTCCTCGAACTCGCCGCGGTACTTCGCGCCGGCGAGCATGCCGCCGATGTCGACCGAGACCACACGGCGGTCCTTGAGGGACTCGGGCACGTCGCCGGAGACGATCCGCTGGGCAAGGCCCTCGACGATCGCGGTCTTGCCGACGCCCGGCTCACCGATCAAGACCGGGTTGTTCTTCGTGCGGCGGCTCAGCACCTGGATCACGCGCCGGATCTCGTCGTCGCGGCCGATCACGGGGTCGAGTTCCCCGGCCTCGGCGCGCGCGGTGAGGTCGACGCCGAAGCGCTCCAGCGCTTCGAGCTTCTCCTCGGGCGCCTGGTCGGTCACGGGCTTGCCGCCGCGGACCTCGGTGATCGCAGCACGCAGCGAGTCGGGGGTGGCGCCCGCGGCGTTCAGCAGCTTGCTGGCCTTGTCCTTGCGGCCGGCCAGCGCGAGCAGCAGGTGCTCGGTGGAGACGTACTGATCACCGAGTTCGCGAGCGAGTTTGTCTGCGCTGCGCAGCGTCTCCAGGAGGTCACGACTCGTCGTCGGCTCCTTGGGGTCGCCCAGCGTCGGGAGCGATTCAACGGCCGCCGAGGTCTGCACGCGCAGCGCCTCGGGCGACGCATCGAGCTTGCGCAAGACGCCATCGACGAGCGGGTGCTCCTGCTCAAGGAGCGCGGAGAGGAGGTGCTCGGGGAACACCTCGGCGTTCTTGTGGTCGCTGGCAATGCTCGCCGCTCGGGCAAGGGCTTCCTGCGACTTAAGGGTAAAGCGGTCGGCCTGCATGGATCTAAGTCTAGCGCACTTAGATAATCGAAACCAGTAGTTCGCCGCAGGGTTGTTCTGCGACCCGGCGGGCAGGATGTGCTTGCTGCTGACGGGTCTCGGCGCTGAATGGGCGCTTGCACCTGGGCGCAATTGCCCTTGAAAGCGGGGGAATCGCGGGTAGGCTCCGCGAATCATTCGTTGAGGACGGCTGGTGTTGGACGCAGGGGGCGGCCAGCATGGACCGTCCAAGCCCGTGCTCAGCAGCTTCCCACCAGACCCGCAGTGCGCATGAGGCGACCGCTCTGGCGTTCGCCGTCGCCGACGATGGCCGTGGCGGTCGTCGCGCTCTTCCTCGCCCTGAGTGGCAGCGTGGTCGCGGCGACGAAGATCGCGAAGAACAGCATCGGCAGCACCGAGATCAGGAATAAGTCGATCAAGGGCGGAGACATCGCCAACGACGCGTTGACGGGCGCGCAGGTCGAAGAGGGGTCCCTCGGAGTTGTCCCGCGCGCCGCGACGGCCGGAACGGCCACCGCGGCGTCGGCCGCCAAGACCGCCGACCGCGCCGGGAGCGCGGCGACCGCCGACCGCGCCGGGACCGCCGACCGTGCCGCGACCGCCGCCACGGCCGATCGCGCCGGCACCGCCGATCGGGCGTCCTCGGCCGGCGACGCCGACCGGCTTGGGGGCCGCAGCGCTAGCGACTTCGCGCGCTCGGATCAGGTCTTCACCGTCTCCTTGAAGATGGAGCCGACCGACCCGCCAAAGGTGCTCGTCGAGCGCGACGGCGTGCGGATCGTGGGGCGCTGCGTCGGTGGCGTTGCGACGACCTCTGGCGGCACTGCCGACGTGTTCTCGCTCTTCGTTGAGTCCGACGCCGACGGCGCGACGATGTCGTCGCCACGCGGCGCGATCGACGGATCCGGGGGGTTGTGGCTCGGCCCGGGGACGTCGGACTCCAAGCGCCTCGCCGTCCAGCAGTCGGCCAATACCGGCTCCAGGGTGGTGCGCTTCCCGGATACGGGCGTGATCCTCACCAGCGCCGGCGGCACGACGATTTTCCTCGGCGCCTCGGCTGGGATCCGCGTGAGCTTCGGCCTTCAGGGCGCGACCTGCGGCGTCACTGCGCCGGTCGTCATCTCCACGCTCTAGCGACGGCGAGGCGGGGGGCTTCGACCCGCCCGCAGCGATTGGATACGGTGCGTATCTCGTGCGCGCCCCCTCGTCCCGCCACTTCGTGGGCGCTGCCATCGCCAGCCTGCTGATCGCCACTGGCCTGTTGGCAGCGCCAGCCTCGGCAAAGACCGGTCCGGCACAGACGAGCTTCCTGAGCGCGCTGTCGTACTCGACGGCCAATGGTCCGGACGTGGATCCTCCGGGCGCCAACGATTGGTCGTGCCAGCCGACGCCAGCGCATCCGCGGCCGGTCGTGTTGCTCCACGGCACGTTCGGCAATCGCTACCGCAACTGGGCCTACCTCGCGCCGCAGATCAGGGCCGCCGGCTACTGCGTCTTCTCCGTCGACTACGGCGCTCCAGCAGCCTCGACGATGAAGGGCACCGGCGACGTGGTGGCCTCGGCGACGGAGGTTGCGGGCGCCGTGGACCGCGTGCTCGAGGCGACGGGTGCCGAGCAGGTTGACTTCGTCGGCCATTCACAGGGCGGAATGCTGCCGCGGGCCTACCTGCAGTTCTTGCCCGGCCGAGCTGCAGGGAAGGTTCGCCGGATCGTGGGGATCGCGCCGTCGAGTCACGGCACGACCTTCTTGGGGATCGCCACGTTCCTGCGTCAGTGGCGCCTGCTCGGCGTCGCCGAGCCCGTATTCGGCACGGCGTTTGCGCAGCAGCTGGTCGGGTCGGCGTTCAACGTGCAGCTTGCCGTCGGCGGCGACACGCGCCCTGGCATCGACTACACGGTGATCGCCACCCAGCATGACGAGATCGTCACGCCGTACTCGTCGCAGTTCCTGACGCCTGGCCCAGGGGCGACGGTGCGAAGCATCGTGCTGCAGCGGGGGTGCCCGGTCGACGGGAGCGATCACTTCAACCTCGTCTTCGGGCGCCGCACCCGCGCGTTGGTGCTCAACGCCCTCGATCCGGCGCACCCTCGCCGCGTGCCGTGCGACGTTCGGCTGCCGCTGCTCTGAGTTTTGGAGTGCCGGCCGCGACGGCGGTTCTCGAACGGCATTCTGAAATCCCGCAGGAGCCCGGCCTATAACTGGCCGGTCCCAAACCAGCAGCGGTGTCTCTCCATGCACGAGTGCGCTCTCACGGTGGATCGCAGGATGCGATCCACCGCACCCTCATTGACGAACCGGATGCGGCGTGGCCTTGGCCGCGCCGCACTGCTGCTCCTTGGCGGCCTGGCCATCGGCGCGGGCCCCGCAGCAGCTGCCGATCAGCCACCCCCGCGGGGCTACGCCGTCGGCGACTTCAACGCCGACGGCTTCGGCGACTTCACGGCCTACGACGGCGACGTGAAAGACGACACCGCCAAGCTCGCAATCCTCTTTGGCAGCGCCGAGCCGGGCGTCGCCAAGGTCCCAAGCGAGGGCGGCGAGGGGATCATCATCGACACGAGCAAAGCTCCAGACGAGGCGGAGTCCTCGTGGGACTTCCCGTTGCCAACGCGCGTGGGCGACGTCGACGGCGACGGCTTCGACGATGTCGTCGTCACCGGCCACGTCAACCACTCGTGGATCGTCTACGGCGCGGCGGGCGGCAGCGGCGTCGACCTGATCGACGATGGCGCGCGCGTGACCGACCTGATCCACGAATTCCGGTACCTGGCCACCCCGCAGGTCACGGGGATCGGTGACTTCGACGGCGACGGGCTCACCGACTTCCTCCAGACGCGCGATATGTCGGTCGTGGCGTCGTCGGCTGCCGCGCTCCCGAAGACGGGCGGCGCCGTGATCATTCTCGGCGGCCCGCGCACGCCGACCCTGGAGACCCGTGGCCAAGGGCCGCGGCGCGTGCAGGTCGACGCGAAGGCGCTTTGCACCTGGCGCTGGGTGGTGGTGCTCCCGAGCTACACGTGCGTCTGGCAGCTTCCGACCTTGGCGGCGATCGGCGACTACGACCGCGACGGCAAGACCGACCTCTACCAAGCCGCGGGTTCGTTCGTGATCCGCGGGCGCACCGGCAACGCCACCTTCTCGGGCGTGCAGGCGGGCGCGAACACCATCGCGGTGCCGATCCAGCCGCAGGGCACGCCATGGGCACCGCGGGTCATCCCGCCGCCCGTCGATCCCGGCAGCACCGGCACCGACGGCTGGGCGCTCAGTGGCGTTGCGCGGCGCCTCGATGCGGGCTCGGTCCTGCTCGCCTCTGGCGACTCGTCGAACACTGCCGGCGCGATCTTCGACGATCGCAAGACGGTCGACGCGAATGCGATCGTCGTCGACTTCGATCTGCAGCTGGTCAATCGCTCCGGCAACGGCAACGGCATGACCCTCGCGTTTGCCTCGCCCAGTCAGGGTGGCGTCCCGCGGGCGGCGAACTATGGCATCGGCCTTGGCTGGGTCGGGAATCGCGGCACCGCGATCACCCTTGGCACGGTGAAGGGCACCTATACGCCGTCGAGCAACTACGTCGGGATCGCCAGCGGGGTCGTCGGCCGGTCCGGCTACCCAACGTTCCTGCAGACGGCTCCGGCGGTCTCGCCGCTGGCGGGCGCGACGAACCACATCACGGTGAAGGCCAGCGGTGGCGTGGTGACCGTCGCCATCAACGGAACCGAACGGCTCCGGCGCACGATGACGCTGCCAACCGACGCCTACGTCGGCTTCACTGCTGGGACGAGCGCGGCCCGCCAGGACCACATCGTGAGCAACGTGGTAATCGCCAAGCCGTAGGGGCTAAGGCTTGAGGTCGGCCAGCGGGCTACTCGCGCCCGCGCATTGCTCGACGAGTTCTTTGCGGGAGGCGACTCCAAGCTTCACGTACGCCGCCGACAGGTGGGTCTCGACGGTCTTGAGGCTCAGGAACAGCTCCTGCGCGATCTCGCGGTTGGTCCGTCCGGCGGACGCGAGGGTCGCGATCTCTCGCTGGCGGACGGTCAGCGGCTCGGTCGTCGCCGGCTGCCCGGTGGCGCCGCGGCCGCTCCGCGTGACGCGGCGGCCAGCCTGCCGAAGCAGGCGAGCCGCCTCGGCCTGGAGCCGGTCGGCGCCTGCGGCGGCAAACACGGCCTCGGCGCCACGCAACGCGACGGCGGCGGCGTCGCGGTCGCCCGTCTCGGTGAGGGCGCGGCCACGGATGAGGTCGAACCGGGCAGCGGGCAGGGTGGCGCCGGTGCCGCGGGCGTGCCCGGCGGCTGAGGCGGCCAACGTCACCGCCCGGGCCGGCTCGCCGCTTGCCAGCGCGCACTGCGCGGCCGCTGAATCGGCGTGGGCGGCGCTCATCGGGAGCTGCGCGACCGCGCTGACGACCCGAGCGTTGCGTGCCGCCTCCTCCGCGTGCGAGACCTCGCCGCGCAGGAGGTGGGCCGCCGCCAGTGTGGCGTAGCTCTCTGCGCGCCGACTGTAGAACTGCGACGAGAGGTCCGCCCCGCCGTGGGTCTGGTCGATGACCTCGATGGCACGCTGCGGCTGATCTGCCGCCAGCAGCGCGCGAGCCCACGCCAGGCCGGCGGCCGCCGCCGACCCACGAAAGTGCCTGGCCTCCTCGACGGCCCGCTCGCCTGCGTCCTGCGCGAGTGGGAGCTGTGACGTCGGCTCCAGCACGATTGAGCGCATGAGAAAGGCCCAGTAGCGCGTCTCGCTGTTGTCGAGCAGTGACGCGGCCTCGCTGACGGCGTCGGTCGCATCGCGAGCGGCGCCGAGATTGCCGGCGGCGTGCTCGGCCATGGCCTGGGCAGACAGAAACTGCACCACGAGCAGCGGCCAGGCGCTGCCCCGCGTCAGCACCAAGCCGCGGGCGGCCAGATGCGAGGCCTCCTCAAACCGGTCGTGGAGCCAGGTCGTGCGGACGAGCGCGGCAAACGCCACAGGGAATGCCGCCACCTCGTCGTCGCTGAGGTCAGCAAACCCCGCGTCGGCGATCTCGCGGTGGTGCTTGGCGCTCGTGACGTCTCCACCGAGGCTGTCGACCCACGCTCTCGTCGCCGCAGCAGACGCGATGACGGGGGCCACGCCCATCTCGTCGGCGATCTTCGCGGCGGTCGCCGCGTGCTGACGCGCCGCGTCGGCCTGCCCGGTGCTGGCATCGAGCATCGCGAGCGCGAGTGAAACGCTGAGGCGCTCGATCGTTGGCCCCGAAGGGAGTCTGCCGTCGAGGCCCAGGAGCCGGGCCCTGGCCTGCGTCATGCGGCCCAGCGTCGATTCGATCGAGGCGTGGCCGAGGTCGAACCACGGCCGCAGGGGATGTTCCGGCGGGAAGGCCTGCACCGCCTCCCGGGTGATCTCGAGGGCGCGCTCGCCTTGGCCAGAGACCGTCAGCGCCAGGCCGAGCGCGTAGAGCAGGGAGGAGCGCGAGGCGTCGGAGCGCTCGTCGCTCGGGACGCGGCTCCAGGCGGCGCCGAGCCAGTGTGCGGCGCTGGCTGGAGCGCGCCCGGCGACCTGCTCCCCGGCGCGGATTAGGAGGGCGATCGCCTCGGGGTCGCCCGGTGGCGCCGACCGATCAACGTGGTGGGCCCGGTCGAGATCGCTGGCCCCGGCGGCCGCGAGTGCGGTGGACGCGCGGCCATGGGCGGCAAGCCGCGATCCGGCGCCGATGGCGTGATAGACGCCGCTGCGCACGAGCGGGTGACGGAAGACGAACGCGCGTGCGGAGGACCCCGTCCGGACCAGGTCGGCCGCGACCAGTTCGTCGAGGGCTTCCATCGCCGCGCCGTCGCCGACGAGCAGGTCGCCGGCGACGGTGGCGGCCAGGTCAACGTCGAAGGGGTCGCCGACGACGGCGGCGGCGTCGAGCAGCGCTCGCGCGCTTGCGGAGAGCGGCGCCAGCTCCGACTCCAGGAGCGCGGCCGTCGCCGCGCTATGGGCCGACTGGTTCGCCACCGTGGCGGCGGGAGCCGCGCTGACTCCGCGCGCGACTTGGTGGAGGTAGAACGGATTGCCGCCGCAGGTGGCATGCATCTCGGCCACCTCGCTGCGGCTGCGGTGCCCGGTGAGAATCGTGGCGGCGTCGTCGACGCCGATCGGGCCGACGGCGACGCGACGGATCTGGCCACCGGCGACCGCGCGCAGAATCCCGGCGGAGACGGCCGAGTCGCGCTGCCGCGGGCGGTAGGCCACCACGAGCAAGACCCGGCCTCGTGGCGGGCGGTGCATGAGCGACTCGACGAGTTCGACGGTCGCGCGGTCGGCCCAGTGCAGATCGTCGATGAGGACGACGACGGGACGCTCGCGCGACTGGGTGGCCAGCAGCGAGCGGATCGCGTCGAGCGCGACATGGCGTTGGACGGGCTCAGCGCTGTCGAGGCCGTGTGGGTAGCCGTCGAGGGCGCCGAGCATGGGGCCGAATGGCCGGTCACGCTCGAACTCCGCTGCCCGGCCGCGCAGCACCACGGCGCCAGCCGAGCCAGCAGTTCGGCTGAGGTCGTCGAGGAGCGCCGTCTTCCCGATCCCGGCCTCGCCGACGACCTCGACGGCGCATGCGTCGCCCGCGAGGGCGTCGTCGAGTGCGGCGCGCAGCAGTCCGATCTCGGCGGCGCGCCCCACCAGCGGCGAGGCAATCAGGTGGGCGGGTCCCGTCGTCGGTCGCGGTGCTGGTGTGCTCACTTCCTGGTGCATCGTAGCCATCCTGGGGAAGGCGTCTCGAGCCGCATGGCTTGGACCCTGGCACGGCACTTGTGTGCAGCGATCGCACACAAGTTGAGGGTGGTGGTTCAGGGGTCAGGGTCTTGTGAAGCGGCCTGGCTGGTCGCCACGATGCCGGGGCGCTTCGGCGCGCTTCTGCTCACTCAGGAGGACTCACGTCCCTATGACTTCTGTCTTGCGACGGGCGGCCCTTGCGGCTTGTCTGTCGGCGGCTGCGCTTGCACCCGCCACTCCAGCGTTCGCCATTGGCGGCGGCTTCAACCCGGTAACGACTCCCCCAACGTTCCCGGGCACCACCACACCGATCGACGGCTGGAAGCTCAGCGGCATCGGTGCCGCGACCTCCGTCCAGGTCGCGCCGCGCTGGCTCATTACGAGCGCGCATTCCCCGATGATGCCGGGCTGGACGTACACCTCGCCGATGGGCGTTCAGTCCAAGGTCATCGATCAGGTATCGCTGGCGCAAACGAGCCCCGACGGCCCGTCGGACATCGCCATCAGTCTGCTGGAGACGCCGATTGCGGCGCCGACGGGAGGCTTCCCGCTGCTCCTCACGGATGCCGTCTCGCTTGATCTCGACGCGTCGCTTCCCGGCTACGTGCTCTGGGCCGGCGGCGCCTATGCGGCCAAGCCGGTGCCGAGCGTCGGCTGGGCGCGCCCGGACGCCGCGCCCTACGCCGGCAGCACCCGCCTCTCGCTGCAAGGCGGAGACAGCGGCTCCACCGGCCTGCTCTATCGCACCGCCACGGCGCGCCCGGTGATGTCTGGCGTGACCAAATCCTCGAACAGCGAAACGATCTTCGGTGGGGACACGCGGTTCTCGTACCGCCTGTCCCCGAGCGCGACCGAGAGTTTCGCGACCGTGACGGACTGGGCGAAGGCGAAGTTCGCGCTGCACCCCGAAGCGACGCCGCCGACGTTCTCGACGTTCGCCGGCGCAGGCATCGCGCTGTCTGGCCTGAAGCCGCCAGCCCCACGCGATTTCGACGTGGCGGCAGCGACGGCGACCTCGGTCACGGTGAAGTGGACGGCGTCACCCGAGAAGCGCATTCCGTTGACGGGCTACCGCCTGCGGAACCTCACGACGGGCCAGGTCGTCACCGTTGACTCGGCGAAGCGTGCTCACACGTTCACCGGCCTGGCCGTTGGCAAGAACTACACGTTCAGCGTGAAGTCCTTCAACTCCAAGGGCGAGTCTCCACTCCTGCGTGGGTTCGGGCCGGGAGACACGACGCTGGGCTTCGAGCCTGACCGCGTGAGCTACCTCGTTCGAGCGAACCCCGCGGCGCCGCAGGGGTTGACCGTGACGACCCAACGGGCCTCCGGCACAAGCACCGGAGAGTGGGGCGGCGGCAAGCCTGGTGTGGACTATTGCGCGACGGCCTCGTGGGCGCCCGTGGCTCCGCCGGCGGGTGCCACGATCACCCGCTACGAGACCACGCTCGGCGGGAAGGTGCTGCCGGCGCCGACGAAGCTCGGTGTCGACGTCAGCGCCACCCCTGGGGCGGACGGCCGCATCTCGATCAAGCGGTGCGGGCTGGCTCCAGCGGCGCTGCAGGCGTTCAGCGTCCGGGCATTCTCGGACGTCAACGCCGGTCCGTCCGCGGCAGCGTCGGCCACGACTCCGGTGGGGGCGCCCGGTGGCACCCCGCTGGCAGGGCCGGTCATGACGGCCACGCCGCGCGTGACGAGCTTCCCTGGCTATCTGGAGTACTGCGTGAAGGCCACATGGCAGGCGCCTGCGGCGGTCGCGGGGTTCCCGATCACCGCCTACGGCGTCGACATCATCTCCGCCGACTACGAGTACCAGAAGGCTTTTAGGGACCTCGGCACCTCGGTGCGCTCCCAGGACGTTTGTGGACTGGAGCCGGGCCAGCAGTACACCGTGAAGGTGCGAGCCAGCTACGACGGCATCGCGAGCGGCCTCACTGAAGCGCAAGCCGAACTCCCCGCCGGCGCCGCCCAGGGCTCGACCATTCCTCAGCCGACCAACGTGACGGTGAAGGGCGCGGCGGCGAACACCGCCGGCAAGGTCGACTACTGCGTGACCGTTGAGTGGGACCAGCCAGCGGCACTCGAAGGCTTCCCGGTGCGGAGCTTCGGGCTGCTGATCAACAGCGACGACTACGAGTACGTCAAGGGTCTGAGCGACCTCTACGTCGGGTCGGGACGCCGAACCGTCGAACACTGCGGCCTCAAGCCGGGGCAGGGATACGAGGCCACGGTCTTCGTGAAGTACGACTCGCACACGGTCGGCTCCATCTCCAACTCGAGCGACATCGCCGTCGGCGCCACGCCGGCCGGCGCTGCGCCCGGGACGACTTGGACGCTTCCGACCGCCGTCGCCACCACGGCCACCCGGACGGCCACGGGCATCTGCGCGACGACCACCTGGCAGGCACCAGCTGACGTGGCCGGCTTCCCGGTGACGGGCTACGGCGTGCTGATCACGACGGAGTCGGGCGGGTACCTCGCGGCGTCGCCGAACCTGAGCAGCAGTGCTCGCTCGGCCACGATCTGCGGCCTGAAGGCGAGCGCCAGCCTCAAGGCGTCGGTCTACGCCGTCTTCACACCGAGCGTGTTCACCGTCGGCGACGTGCGCTTCACCACGCCCGCCTAGCCCCACCGTGTTTCGGCGCGTCGCTCGGGGGCGGCGCGCCGAAACACTCCTGCGCTTGCCGCGCGGGACCGCCGTCCCTCACCGACATTTTTGGAACCGTCTGATGCTGACGCCCCTGCGTCCCCCGATCACGACCCGTACGACCGAGCGAATGGTGCTGGCAGCGAGCTGCTCCGGCTGGCTGGTTGGCCCGAGTCGCCGCGCGCGGGTGCGGCGGACGGTGCCGTCGTGGCCGTCATGCGCGGCCCCCGAGCCGATCGGGCGCCGCGTGGCGCGCGCGGCCCCCAGGCGCCGGTGGACGGCCGCGCCGCGTGCTCAGCCGCGGCGCCCCGGGCGCGAGGAACCTGCCCGGTGGCGTGGGCGCGCCTGCTGGTAGTCCGCGGCTACTCGAAGAAGACTTCCCACTCGTTGCCATCTGGGTCGTAGACCCAGACCTTGACCTCGCCGGCGACGCTGTCGCCATGTTTCGTCGGCAGGCCCGCCGCGTCCCAGCGGGCGCCGAGTGCCGCGACCTCCTCCGCCGTCTCGACCTGGAACCCGAGGTGGCTGAGTACGCCGACGGGCGCGGGGGCGTTGGCCCCGGCCGGCCGGCCGATCACCTGGTCGGCGGCGCTGAGGGCGAGGTTGATCGCGGGGTCATCGACGACGAACTTCGCGAACGTCGGTAGATCCTTGCGGGGGTCGGCCGCCAGCATCGCGCGGTAGAACTCGACCGCGGCGTTCAGATCGGTGACGTTGATCGCGACGTGGATCCGGTGAGGCACGGGGCGAATCCTAGGTCACGACGGTGGGAGTCACCGAACCCCTGTCCAACGTCGGAAGTTGGAAATGCTACTTTCGAAGTATGAATGCCAAGGTATCTGAGAAGGGTCAGGTGACGATCCCCAAACGGCTCCGCGACGAGCTCGGGATCCGGCCCGGCGAGGTGCTCGACTTTGAGGCCGAGCGAGGGAGGCTCGTCGCGGTCAAGCGAGCGGTTTCGGATCCGTTCGCAGAGGCGTTCGGCAGCCTTTCGCTGCCCGCCTCGACGGATGCGCTGATGGACGAGCTGCGACCTTCGTGATCACGGCGGTCGACACGAACGTCCTCCTCGATCTCCTGGGTGCCGACCCCGCGTTTGGCGCCGGTGCGCTTCAGACTCTGAGACGTTGCTCGGCCGAGGGGCGGCTGGTCGTCTCCGACATCGTTTGGGCTGAGACGAGCGCCTGGTTCCCATCAGGCGATGCCTGCGCCACTCGGCTCACCGCGATGGGGATCAACTTTGATCCGATGACAGCCCGCGCTGCGGCCCGCGCCGGTTCGCTCTGGAAGGACTACCGCTTGGGCGGAGGTCCGCGGGACCGCGTGATCGCTGACTTTCTCGTCGGGAGTCACGCGTTGGAGCAGGCAGATCGTCTGCTGACGCGCGACCGTGGGTTCTACCGAGAGCGGTTCAAGCGCTTGACCATCGTCGACCCCTCGACACTCTGAGGTTCCCGGCCATGCCGACCGTGAGAACCAGCGCCGGCCTGCTGCCGTTTCGTCGCACAGCAGAGGGCGAGTGTGAGGTGCTGATCGGGCACATGGGCGGGCCGTTCTGGGCCAAGAAGGACGCCCACGCCTGGTCGATCTTCAAAGGGGAATTCGACGCCGGCGCCGAGGACGCGCTCGACGCAGCCAAACGCGAGTTCACGGAGGAGACCGGCCAGCCTGCGCCGCCCGGTGAGCTGATCTCGCTCGGTGAGGTCAAGCAGTCCGGCGGCAAGCGGGTGGTCGCTTGGGCCGTCGAGGCGCCAACGCTAGATCCGGCGACGTTCGTGAGCAACACATTCGCCCTCGAGTGGCCGCCGCGCTCCGGCAAGCAGCAGGAGTTCCCGGAGGTCGACCGCGCCGAGTGGGTGGCGCTGGGCGTCGCCCGCGAGAAGCTCGTCAAAGGCCAACTGCTCCTCCTCGCGGAGTTGGACACGCATTTCCGAATGGCGTTCTGAAGCGCCTGAGGCCGGCCAATCAAACTGGAGCGGTCCCAACGATCTAGGAGAGGTGCGGCATGTTCAGTGTCACCTCCTCCGGCTCCGCTGCTCGCTCGATCTCTCGCTCGGCGGTGGCGGTCACCGCTGCAATCCTCGGCCTGTTCACGGCGGCGGGCCCCAGCCTCGCCGGCCCGCTCCAGGCCACCGCCAAGTTCACCGGCCCCAGCGCGGCCAATGCGCGATTCAGCGCTGGCGTGCACCCGATCGGCGACGTCAACGGCGACGGCCTCGCTGACCTCTCGGTCTTGAACGCCGGGAGGTTCGAGATCGTCCTCGGCACGCGCGACGCCGGCGGCTTGCAGCTGCCGTCCAAGGGTGGCAAGGGGTTTGTCGTCGACCCGGCGGGGGAGGCTGTCGACTCGGGCCGCGCCGCTGGTGACGTCGACCGCGACGGCTATGGCGACATCGCCTTCGCCGGCGGCACACGTTCCTTCGTCCTCTATGGCTCGGCATCGCCGAGCGACGCGTCGCTCGGGGCGGGCGGCGCGCGCGTCACGTCGATCACCAACGCCGCCACCTACTACTCCGGCCCGCTGATGAAGGTCGGCGACTTCAACGGCGACGGCTACGACGACCTCGTCCGCAAGCGCTCCACCGACGCGGTGATCGTGCTCGGTGGCCCACGCGTCTCGGCGATCGACGCACGCACGACCGGCGCCCGGCTGGTCGTGATCGGCGGCATCCAGACCTGCTCCTGGAAGTACGGGTTCTTCTACTCCTGCACGACGGATCTGCAGTCGCCGGTGCCCGTCGGCGACGTCAACCGCGACGGCCGCGGCGACCTGTTCCAGCCGGACCGCGGCTTCATCACGCTCGGGCGCGCCGGCAACGCCCGCCTCTCGGGGGCCGGCCCGGACGCGGCGGCGATCGTGGTGAAGGGCCTCTCCTTCGCCTCGTCGCAGTCGATCAGTCTGGCGCCGGGAGCGTTCGGCGATCTCACCGGTGACGGCGTCGGCGACCTCGTGATCCGGAACGGCTACCCAGACAACTCGTCGTCGCTGCAGGTCGTCCCCGGCCGCGCGATCACCGGCGGCACGATCGATCCCGCCACGACGGCGTCGATCAAGATCGCGCCGGCGCAGGGTGAGAGCTTCTATGGCGTGCAGCCCGCGGGTGATCACAACGGCGACGGTCGCCAGGACCTCGCGCTCACGAGCTACGGCAAGGTCCGCGTCCTTGCGCTGACCGGTACGGCGCCGTCGACCGAGACAGCCGACGGCCCGCTGGTCCCGGTTCCTATGCGCGACGCCGCCGGCATCCTCCAATCCGGCTACGACGGCCAGGCGCTTGGTGCTGGCGACCTCGACGGCGACGCCACCCCAGATCTGATGGTGCGCGTGCCCTACGCCGACGACGAGGGCGTCGTCGACCGCGGCGCGCTCTACCTCGCCACTCGCGGGCCAGACCGGCTGCCGCCCGCCCTGTTCCCGCTCGGCGTGACGGCGCCAGATGAGGGCTCGGCGCTGAAGCCGGCCGTCTTCGCGGCGACGCCCTCCGGCTCCGGAACGGTGATTCGCTTGAATTTGATGGAGCGCGGCGACGTGCAGCTGACGTGGCGGCGCGGCGCGGGCGGCACGGTGCTCGGCAGCGAACTGCGGCGAGGTCTGCCGGCAGGCGTCACGGAGACGCCCTGGGATGGTCGTGGCTACGGCGTCGACGGCGCTGCTGGCGAGTACGTGCTCGAGGCCACCCTGATCGACGCCGCGGGCAACCGCAGCGCCGCGCAGGTGCTGCCGTTCACGGTGCGCGCGGGCGGCCTGGCGACCAAGCCGCGCCTGCTGGTGAGTCGGCGCCAGGTGATCCCCGAAGGCTCGGTTCCGCCACCGGAGCGTGACGGCTCAGCGGCGATGATCGAGGGCCCCTGCGGCGGTGGCCCGACGTGGATCGGTGACGCGACCGGCGGCCCGCATGACGTGCCGCTGCAGAACCCCGCTGAGGGCGACCTGTGTGAGCTGACCTATGCGACGCCGGCAGTGACCGACGGCTACGGCAACCCACCACTGCCGGACGAGCTGGAGGACTACCCGTGGCGGACGAAGGTGTCGGTCAACGGTGGCGCTCCCGTGGAGATCACGGTCGGCGAGCGAGCAGGAGCGCGCCCGTCGATTCCGAGCTTCCGCCTGCGAGCTGGCGACAACACCGTCGAGGTCGTCGACACCTGGGACGACCACGTGTTCACGAACCCACCGACCGACTTCACGAGTGCCCTGAGCTGGACGTATCCGAAGGCCGCCGGCACGACGCCGGTGAACTCAGCGAAGACGACCGCAGCCGGCCTGCAGCTCACCAGCGCCACGGCCAACCAGATTGGTGTGGCCTACGCGTGCCCGACGGGCCTGGATCCCAACCGGATGGTCGTCGAGTTCGACGCCGAGCTCAGCGGCGGCAACGGCGCCTACGGGTTGACGTTCGCGGTGTTCGACCAGAAGCCAGCGGCGCTCCTGAACAACCCGGGCGTCGGCCTTGGCTGGGTCGGCTACCAGGGCACCGCGTGGGGCCTGGTGACCCGCAAGGAGCGCTACAACCCGTCGGAGAACTTCGTCGGCATCGCCACGGGGGCGCCGGGCAAGTCGGGCTACCCGACCTGGCTCCAGACGTCGACGCCGGGCTGGCCGGCGAGCAGCGTGATCCTCGCGGGCCGCACGTCGCGCGTGAAGATCCAGAACGTCGGCGGCTGGACCCGCTTTTTCATCGACGGCTCCTACCGCGGCGGCCTCCAGCTCTCCTACGCCAAAACCGGCTGCATCGGCTTCACCGCCGCCACCGGCCCGATGTATCAGCAGCACCTGATCAAGAACCTGAAGGTGACGCGGCCGTAGGGGGAGTCGACTTGGTCGATGCAGTTCAGGCCACCGGCCGATGACTGGCACCCGAGATAACTCTAGTTGGGAACACTATTCTGGGCTAGAGTTATCTCCGATGCGGTTTGTAGGACGAGATGCCGACGTTGCTCGGTTGGCGGAGGAACTCGCCGCGGCGCGGCAAGGGTCGGCGGGTCGGTTGGTGTGGCTTCGCGGTCGGCGTCGCGTCGGAAAGTCGCGGCTGGTCCAGGAATTCTGCGACGCGGCCAACGTTCCGTACTGCTTCTTTCAAGCCCCGGCCCGCGGGCGTGAGGAGGCGCTGCTCGACTTCCAAGAGGCGTTGGCGGCGTCGAGTCTGCCCGCTGCATCGAGCGCAGCCGACGTCGCCTTCCGGACGTGGACGGCGGCGCTGACGGCCGCGGTGGCAGGCGCGACGAGCGAGCAGCCGGTCGTCCTCGTCATCGACGAACTGCCGTACCTCGTCGAGCATGACCCAGGGTTCGCTGCCGATCTCCAGCGCGCGTGGGACCGTGCTCTGGCTGGCCTTCCAGTGGTGGTGATCGCCATCGGCTCCGACGTGCGCATGATGGACGCGCTGGTCGCGGCCCGTTCGCCGCTGCATGGTCGCCCGACGCGCGAGCTTGCGGTGCAACCGCTTGCCCCGAGTGCCGTTGCGGAGATCACGGGTGCCTCGAATGCGATCGACGCATTCGACCGCTACCTCGTGGTCGGCGGGTTCCCGCAGCTGGCCGGCACGTGGCAGGCCGGGGAAGACCTGGAGTCGTTCCTGACGCGCGTCTTGGTCGACGATCAGTCCGCGCTGGTGACGAGCGCCGAGCGCATGCTGGCGTCGGAGTTCGAGACGGCGTTGTCGGCTCGGCGGGTGTTGCTGGCGATCGGCGCCGGGGAGGTCGCGCACGGGCGAATCTCCGATCGCTCGGGCGTCCGTGGTAACACGCTGAGCGCGGCGTTGGAGGTCTTGGTCGACGCCAAAGCGGTCGTCGCGCGCGAGCTGCCCTATGCGGCGCCGCGACCCCAGAAGCCTGCGCGTTACCGCGTCGCCGAGCCCTACCTGCGGTTCTGGCTGCAGTTCATCGCGCCACACGTCGATGAACTGGCTCGCGGCCGCGGCGACCTCGTGGTTCGCCGAATCATCGGCGGCTGGAGCACGTACCGGGGGCACGCGATCGAGCCGCTCGTGCGGGAGTCGCTGGAGCGGCTGCTTCTCGAGCCTTCGGTGTCTGCCGAGCTCGGCGGCGCCCGCCACGTTGGTGCCTTCTGGGATCGGACCGGCACCATCGAGGTCGACCTCGTCGGAGGCGACCAGCCCGAGCCGACGGTGATTGGTTTCGTTGGCTCGGTCAAGTGGCGAGGCCGCGCACCGTTCGACGCCGCCGACGCGGCGGCGCTGGCCGCGCACCGCGCGCGAATCCCCGGCGCCGAGGCGGCGAAACTCGTCGCGGTGACGGCGACGGGCGTCGCCCCAGGGACGGCGATCGACCGGGTCGTCAGTCCGGACGAGCTGCTGGCGGCTTGGGGCTGATGACCGAGTAGGTTGCGCCCCAATGCCGGACGCTGCCGCGAGTCTCTCCGACGACTCCACCCGTGTGCTCATCATCGAAGCCAGCGATGAAGACCACGACGACCGGCAACTGGGCACGTTCTCGCTTGAGCTCGCCAGGGGCGTGACGGAGCCTTTCCCGGACGGCGCAGTGTTGGTCGAAGAGGCGGTCCGCTGGGGTCGGTCGGTGGCCGACATCGTGGTGCTCCAGCTCGGTGGCCTGCAGTTCTCGGCAGGACGGCTCCCGGAGCCGAACACGCCGCCGTGGATTGACGGGACCGAGGTGAGAGCGGGCCGGTTTATCTATGAGCCGCCCGGCCCTGCAGTGACGCACTATTGGGTGCGTATCTCAGGCGATGGCAGCCCGCTGGATCCAGAGCTGGCGGCACGTCTTCGTCTGAGCCAGGACGTCCGCGAGGTGCGCGAGCCGGCAGTTGGAACGCTCGAGGTCGCGGTCGCCCAGGGCGACGAGATCGTCGACGAAGTCGTTGGAGACCTCTTGCACATCATCAACGAGGAACTCTGCCCGTGGGAGGAGGGCCGCCAGTTCGAGCGCGTCGACGGTCGTTGGGTTCACCCGACCTACGAGTTCCACCAGATGCGCTGGAGGTACTCCACCATTGGTCCGGCCGGCTAGAACCCGCCGGGGTGTTCCATCGACGTGCTCTGGTCGCCGGCGGCTCCGCGGTACCAGTGGTTCGGGGCAACGATCACGCTCAGGATGAACGCAGCGAGTGCGACCTCGAAGCCAGCGAAGATCACGGCCGCGACGATCGCGAAGAAGAGCAGCAGGCTGGCGCCAACTGCGCGGGACGTCAGCACTTGCGGGCATTGGCCGCCGGCAAGTTCTCCGCCTGCGTCTGGTTCGCGATCTGCTCAAACCGCAGGAGCAGCGCGGCGGAGGGCGTGACCTTGCCCGTGCAATAGGTCGAGAGGCGCGAGGGCGACGTGGCTGCGCGAGCCGCAAACTCGGCGCGCGTCAGGCCGGACGCGGCCACGAGGTCGCGTACCTGCATTGCGATCTGTTCGACGGCCGCCTCGTGGGCGGTCTTGCGGGACTGGGTAAGCGCGTACTGCATGAGCGCCGTGGCTCCGGTCGCCTCGGCGTAGGCGAGGTAGTCATCGAGCGAGGCGGCGACCGCTCCCCATGGCTCGCGGCGCAGTTCGCGGGCGATGCGCCGCCAGTCAGACAGCGACCCGCGCTCGATCGCGGTCACGAGGCCCTCATACGGCCAGGTTGAGACTGGGTCGGTGGGGTCAGCGTCGACGTTTCGGAACTTCAGTCGAGACATCTACTCGGCCTCGAGCATCGCCGCGGCGAGCGCCTGCGAGGACGAGACGACCGCCCCCCAGTCCTGCCAGCGCTCGGCCAGACGCTTGTAGCGCGGGAGTTCAGCGATCGTGCGCTGGTCTCGTGGGCTGGGCCGCGCGAGGTGTGCAGCCACCGCCGACGCCACGGATTCCTCGTCGCGGTCGCGGTCGTCGTAGTAGCGGTCAAGGTCACTCAGCTCGAGCACGCGCAGCAAGTCGTCGGGCAGCTCGCGCATGGACCCGTAATTATCAGAAACGATAATCGCCGAGTGGCGCTTACGACCCCGGCGGGACCCAGCGCACGATCGTCGTGTTGCGCTCGTCGCGCAGGCGCTGCACCTCGTGCTCGAGCTCCAGGCGGCGGCGCTCGATGGCGGTGTAGCGGCGCTCGAGGTGCTCGAGGCGCTCCTCGAGTTCCAGGACGCGTTCGACGCCGGCGAGGTTGAGTCCCAGCTCGGCCGTCATCTCCTGGATGCGGCGCAGGCGCTCCACGTCGTCCTGGGAGTAAAGGCGGGTGCCGCGCGGCGAACGCTGCGGCTGAATGAGCCCGCGCTGCTCGTACATGCGCAGCGTCTGCGGGTGCATGTCTGCGAGCTCGGCGGCGACCGAGATCATGAAGACGCCGCGACTTGCCGACACCTCGATGCGAGTTCGTGTGACGCGTTGCTCAGGGCGCTGACCCTGCTGCTGGTGGCGCTGCTGCTGAAAGTCGTCAGACATTCACGCCTCCTCCGCGCGCCTGCGCGCGCTTCATCAGATCCTCGCGGGGGTCGTAGGAGAGCGAGGCGCCGAGAGCATCCACGAGCGCCTTCTGCTCGTCATTCAAATCCTTCGGCACGTCGATCGCGATCCGGTAGTGCAGATCGCCGCGGGCCCCGCCCTTGCCGGAGAGCGGCGGGCCGAGGCCCTTGAGTCGCTGCAGCGTGCCGTGCTTGGTGCCAGGCGCGACGCGAATGGTCTTCGTGCCGTCGAGCGTCGGGACCTTCACCTCGGCGCCGCGCAGCGCCTCGACGACCGTGATCGGCAGCTCGATCTCCAGGTGGTCGCCTTTGCGCTGGAAGACGCGCGAGGGTGCGACGTGCACGATCACGTAGAGGTCGCCGCGCGGGCCACCGCCGACGCCGGGCTCGCCACGACCGGCGACCTTGATCCGGCCACCGTCGCGGATGCCGGCGGGCACCTTCACGCGCAGCGTCGAGCCGCCAGGCCGGCGACCCGTGCCGCGGCAGGTGGCGCAGGCGTCCTTGGGCACACGACCCACGCCGCGGCACTTCGGGCACGGCGTCTGGCTGGTGAACAGTCCGTCGCTGGTGATCACGACGCCTTGGCCCGAGCACTCCGGGCAGGTCGTCATCGCCGAGCCGGGCCGCCCGCCGGTGCCGCGGCAGTCCGGGCAAGGATCCTGCGAGGGCACGGGCAGCGTGATCTCGGCGCCGGCGATCGACTGATCGAACGTGATCCGTGCCTGCGTCTCCAGGTCGCGGCCACGAGCCTGCACCTGGCTGCGCTGCTGGCGCCCGCCACCGCCGCCCGGGATGCGGCTCCCGAAGACGCCGCCGAGGATGTCGGCGAGGTCGCTCATCGAGAAGTCCGAGGGACTGCCCATGCCGGGCACCTGGAACCCGCCACGGTCATACGCCGACTTCTTCTCGGGGTCGCTCAGGATGTCGTAGGCACCCTGAATGTCCTTGAACTTGTCTTCGTTGCCACCCTCGTTATCCGGGTGGTGCTTGCGGGCGAGCGCACGGTAGGCCTTCTTGATCGCCTCCGGCGACGCCGAGCGGTCGACGCCCAGGGTCTTGTAGGGATCAGCTGCGGCCATTCGTGCGTTCTCGGTTCTCAGTAACTGGGGTGGGTGGGTTGGGTCTGGTGGTGGTGCTTGAAGAAGGGGGCCGCCGGCGCCCGCGGGCGCCGGCGGCGAGCTACAGCGCTTTAGTCGGTGACGACCACGCGCGCTGCTCGGATGATCTCGTCGCCGGCGGCGTAGCCGGGCTGGAAGACGACGCCGCAGATCGCGACGGGCTCCTGGCCTTCGGCGGGCCGACGGGCGACGGCTTCGTGACGGGTCGGATCGAACGCCTCACCGAGCGGATCAAACCGCTCGATGCCGCCGCGGCTGAGCGCCGCGACCAGCTCGCCATGCGCGGTGCGCAGGGCGGTGAGGATCCGCTGCGCGGCCTCGCTGGCGTCGCCGGCTTCGGTGAGGGCCGTGCCCTCGTGCTCTAGCGCGCGCTCGACATTGTCGATCGCGGGCAGGAGCTCGCGGGCCAGATCGGTGCCACCGCGGACCTTCGCCGCCGCCGCCTGCGCCTGGGAGCGCTTGCGGAAGTTGTCGAAGTCCGCCCGGGTGCGCTGGGCCAGGCCCAGGTACTCGGCGGCTGCAATGGCGAGTTCGCGGATCTCCTCGTCGGACTTCCCCTCCAGCGGATCAGGCTCGGCCTCGGGCTGCTCTCCGTCGGCCACCGCGCCGTCAGGCGCGGATTCGGCGGCGACAGCGCCGGCCAGGGCCGCAGCCTCCTCGGCTGCGGCTCGTGCCAGATCATCGGTGATGGGGACGGGCTCGTTCTCGGTACTCATGACCGGGTCCTCTCAGCCTCGATCGACAGGGGGCTTACTTGCCCTCGTCGACGATCTCGGCGTCGACGACCTCGTCGTCGGCTCCGCCACCGACCGGGGCGCCTTCGCCCTGGTCGCCAGCGGCGCCCTCGGCTGCCGCGGCCTGCGCCTTGGCGTAGAGGTTCTCGCTGATCGCGTGCTGGCGGGTCTGCAGGGCCTCGAGCGCGGCCTTGATGGCAGCCACGTCTTCGCCCTTCGTCGCCTCGCGCACGTCGGCAGCGAGCTTCTCGATGTCTTCCTTGTCGGACGCCTCGAGCTGCTCGTCGAGTTCCTTGAGCTGCTTATCGGCGGCGTAGGCAGCAGCCTCAGCCTCGTTGCGGGCCTCGGCGAGTTCGCGCAGGCGCTTGTCGTCCTCGGCATGCGCCTCGGCGTCGGCGACCATGTTCTTGATCTCGTCGTCGCTGAGTCCTCCGCCCGACTTGATCTCGATCTTCTGCTCGACGCCCGTGCCAAGGTCCTTGGCGCTCACGTTGAGGATGCCGTTGGCGTCGATGTCGAACGTGACCTCGACCTGCGGCACGCCACGCGGAGCCGGCGGGATGCCGGTGAGCTGGAACTTGCCGAGCGACTTGTTGTAGCTGGCCATCTCGCGCTCGCCCTGCAGCACGTGGATCTCGACCGACGGCTGGTTGTCTTCCGCCGTGGAGAACGTCTCGCTCTTGCGGGTCGGGATCGTCGTGTTGCGCTCGATGAGGCGCGTCATGACGCCGCCCTTGGTCTCGATGCCGAGCGTCAGCGGGGTCACGTCGAGCAGCAGGACGTCGGTGACCTCCTTGGAGATCACGCCGGCCTGGATGGCGGCGCCGATCGCGACGACCTCATCCGGGTTCACGCCACGGTGCGGGTCCTTGCCGGTGAGGGCCTTGACCTTCTCCTGCACGGCCGGCATGCGGGTCATGCCGCCGACGAGCACGATGTGATCGATGTTCGCGGCACCCTTGCCCTTGGCGTCGTCCATCGCCTGCTTGACCGGCTTCTCGAGGCGGTCGAGCAGCGCGCTGACGAGCTCGCCCAGCTTGGAGCGGGTGAGGCGGATGTCGAGGTGCTTGGGGCCCGAGGCGTCGGCCGTGAGGTAGGGCAGGTTGATCTGCGACTCCTGCGCGGTCGAGAGCTCGATCTTGGCCTTCTCTGCCGCTTCGTAGAGGCGCTGCAGGGCCATCGGGTCCTGCGTGAGGTCGACGGCGTTGTCCTTCTTGAACTCGCCGGCGAGCCAGTCGACGATCGCCTTGTCGAAGTTGTCGCCACCGAGGTGGTTGTCTCCAGCGGTCGACTTGACCTCGAAGACGCCGTCGGCGATCTCCAGGACGGACACGTCGAACGTGCCGCCACCGAGGTCGAAGACGAGGATGGTCTGCTCGTCATCCTTGCCGAGGCCGTACGCCAGCGAGGCGGCGGTCGGCTCGTTGATGATGCGCTTGACCTCAAGGCCGGCGATCTTGCCGGCGTCCTTGGTCGCCTGGCGCTGATCGTCGTTGAAGTACGCGGGCACCGTGATCACGGCGCCGTCGACGGTCTCGCCGAGGTAGGCCTCAGCGTCGGCCTTGAGCTTGGCGAGGATCATCGCCGAGATCTCCGGCGGGCTGAATTCGCTGCCGCCAGCGTCGATGCGGGCGTCGCCGTTCTTGCCTGCGACGACCTTGTACGGAACGATCGACTCTTCCTCGCGCACCTCGGCCTCTTTGCGGCCCATGAAGCGCTTCACGGAGAAGACGGTGTTCGTCGGGTTGGTGACGGCCTGCCGCTTGGCGACGGTGCCGACGAGGCGCTCGCCGCTCTGCGCGAATGCCACGACGGACGGCGTGGTGCGGCCGCCCTCGGCGTTCTCGATGACGACGGGCTCGCCGCCCTCGATGACTGCCATGCACGAGTTGGTCGTGCCTAGATCGATTCCGATCGTCTTGCCCATGCTGGGTCTCCCTGGGAGTGGTGGGTGGAAGCGGTGGTGCGCCGCATCCACAGGTGAAATCTAAGTGGCACTCTAGCAGATCTACTGCTGGCCCCAGCCGTCGATCTGGACGTGTGGGCGGTGTCACGGGAGCTACGCCAGGCATTGCTTGCGTTCTGCTTGCAATAGGCTAACGTTGAGCGTATGGCGAAGACGCTGTATCTACGCAACGTTCCCGACGATGTGGCGGAGCGGCTTGACCGATTGGCCAAGCAGATGGGTATGTCTACGAGCGCGTTCGCCGTTCGCGAGCTGAGCGGAATTGCTCGTCGAGCTGACAATGCTGCCCTCCTGGCCGATCTGCCGGACCTCGGTTTTGCTCCCGGCTCGGTGGTCGCAGATATCCAGGCGGGGCGCGAAGAGCGCGATGCGCAGCTCGACGCCGTGTTCTCCAGGACTGAGGCCAAATGAGTGGCTTGGGGGCGAATGTCGTGGTGGATGCCTCGGCGATCGTCGAGGCGCTGACCCGCGACGGCGTTGCTCGCACCCGTCTCGGGACCGGCTCGCTGTTCGCTCCCCACTTGGTCGATCTCGAGGTCACTCACGCGCTTCGTCGGCGTGCACTTGCTGGGCATCTCGACGTCGCGCATGGCGCCGAGCTGCTCCGACGTCTTCGCGCGTTCGGCGTTACCCGGTATCCCGTCTTCGCGTTGACGGATCGAATCTGGGAGCTGCGCGACAACCTGACGGCCTACGACGCGTCCTATGTGGCCGTGGCGGAGGTGCTGGAGTGCCCGCTGGTCACGGCGGATGCCCGGATCGCGGCGGCACCGGGAATCCGTTGCGCGGTCGACGTCGTGCCGAACTAAGCGACGCGCGCCGGGCGCTCCTCGCGCCAGAGTTGCCGCACGTCCGGTAACTCTGACGCGAGGAGAAATCACCGCAACCCCTAGCGGCTGCGGATCGGGCGGGAGAGGTCGGAGCGGTTGCCGGCGCCGTCGGCGACCTCGACGCGCAGGTCCAGGCGGACGCTGCGGCCCGCGCGCAGGGCGTCGCGCGTTGCCGAGTTGAGTGGCACCGTCACGCGGTCAAAGCCCGCGCTGCCGACGAGCTCGACGTCGGCCGTGCCCACGGTGCGCCCGCCGACCTTGACGGTCGCGTCACCCGTGATCGCCTCGTTGGCGTTGACGGTGAGCTGCAGTCCGCCGGCGAGCAGACGCGAACGCAACTGCGTGGAGGACGACGACACTGACAGCTTCGGATCGCTCGTGTCGTCGTTGACGTCGCCCGCGGCCGCCAGTGCGACCAGCGGCTGCGACGTGCCGACGACGAACGCTGCACCGACGGGCGTTGCCGCGCCGCTCGTGAGGTTCACGCGGTAGAGCCCGATGTTGCTGCTGCCCGGCGAGCGTTGGATCGCCGCGAAGCCGTTGTTGTTCTCGGCGATATCGAAGGCGATCGGCTCACCGGTGGTGCCGAGGCCGCCGATCGTCTTGAGCGCGCCACCGTTCGGCGGGTCCTGCTTGGCCAGGGCGTTGCGCGCCGAGTCGAGCACGAAGAGCTCCGTCGACGTCCCGATCGGGAACGAGTTGGTGTACGCGGCCGCCGTCACCTTCGGCGCGGTGCCCGCTCCTGCATCACCCGCGACGTACGCGAGGTTGCCGTCTGGCTTGCCCGGCTCGGTCGTCGGCGGCGTGGTCGCGACCGGCGTCGTTGGCGTCGTGCCCTCAGGGGTCGTCGGTGCGGGCGCCGCGACCGTCGCGCGGACGAGCTGGCCCGTCGTGGGATCGATCCGCAGGTTCTGCGCCGCGTTGGTCTCTGCGCGGATGGCGTCGGCGACGGGGTTGAAGTCGAAGGCCGCGCGATCGCCGGTGAGCGCCGGGCTAATCGGGTCGTTGCCGACGTACCGCACGCCGCCGCTACGCGGATTGATCACCACGATCCGGCTCTTGCTCGTGAGGGCGTAGAGCCGCCAGTCGGCGGGGCGCACGTCGAGGCCGACGATCCGCTCGTCGCCGGCGAGGCCGCGCAGCGGCTTGGACGGCACCTGCGTGGTGTTGTCTGACTGGAACTCGGCCAGGCGGTTGTCTTGCGTAACGCCGTAGAAGGCGGTCGCGGCCGAGGCGCCAGCGGGCGCTGCGGCGATGACGGCGACGGGGAAGAGCGTGGCGGCGAGCAGGCGCCGGCGTGGAATGGACTTGAGCATGTGGAGGGCCTCCGAGCGGTGCGGGCCGCGGCAGGGCGCGGCGCACTGGGTTCACTCGCTCCAACGCGCTGGCGCCCCGCCGGGTTGCGGGCGACCGGGCTCGTCCACACAAAACGGGCGCGTTCGACCACTTTGAGAGCGTTGGTGCACCCGAGGGGCGTACCGCCCGCGCTCACCAAACGCGTAGCCCGTCAGCTGGCGAGCAGCGCGTCGATCTGGTCGCCCGTCAGGCCGTCGATCTCGACGACCTTGTCTCGTGAGGTGTGGCCGACGACCACGCTGACCTGCCGGGCACGTAGCCCGAGCGCCTTGGCGAGCACGGCGCAGAGTTCGGCGTTGGCGCGGCCGTCTTCCGGCGGAGCGCCGACCCGCACGAGCACGACGCCGTCTTCTCGAAGTCCTTGGAGGCCGGGCCGCTTGGCGCGCGGCTGCACCCGCACGCTGCGGCGCACGGGCTCGCTCATCTGGTGCTCGCCTGCGCCTGGCTCTTGATCGCCTTGGCCCGGCACGCCTCCATGCGCTTGGCGCGCGCGGCCCGGCCCTTGGCGGTGGTGGCCGCCTTCTTCGGCTCCGGGCAGAGCCTGGCGAGGCGGCGCAGGCCGGCCAAGGCCGACGCGTTGCTGCTCTTCAAGGCAGCCCGCACCTGTGCCTCCAGAGCGGCGCGATCCACCGGCGGCTGAGCCGGTGGCGAGGTCTCGCTTGGCGGAGTGACGACCGGCTCATCGGGGAGCGGGGTGAGCAGCGGGGTGCCCTGGCCCGGGAACTCGGGGCGAATGCGGACCCATGCGGCGACCGACGGCACGCCGAGATCGTTGAGCACGAAGAGCATGTAGTCGCCGGGCGGCGCGGCCCCCGAGGTCGTCGGCCCACCGATGGAGTACAGCTCGGCGCCCGTCTTCGTGATCGGGAGCTCGAGCACGCGCTGGTTCATGTCGATCGCGTGGGTTGCTGATCCAGGCGCGACCAGTGTGGCGCGGGTGATCGGCCGCTCGCCGCTGGCGCGGATCTCCAACGTCTCGCTGTAGCCGGCGGCGGCCGGGGCGGCCTCGATCTGTGGGCGCGCGCCCCGGAATAGGTAGGGCGGTGAGTAGATCTCAAACAACGAGTCGAAATGGTCGGTGCGGTTGTCGTCCAGCAGGCTGGCGGTGTAGTCGTCGCCGGCGCTCAGGACGCGTCCGTCGGCGAGGAGCAGCGCCACCGAGTGGTAGCCGCGCGGCACCTGTTGCGCCGGTCCGACCGTCCACTTGCCCGTCGCTGGATCCCACAGCTCAACCTGCTTCTGCGGCAGGTTCAGCGGCGGCGTGCCAGAGAAGCGCAGATCGACGCCGCCACCACCGACCGTGACGGCGGTGCCGTCCGGCAGCAGGACGGCGGTGGCGTTGCGCCGCGGCACGTTGAGCGAGGGCTGCACGCGCCACGTCTTCTCCTGCTCCGGCTTGATCGCGAAGACCGAGGCGCTGAGGGCCGGGCCCCAGAAGCCGGAGACGTTGCCGCCAGCCTGGATCAGCTCGGTGGTGCCGTTCTGGTCGCCGGGGCGCGGGAAGGCCGTCGGGTAGGAGCCGTTCAATGCCAGCTGCTGGGTGTTGCGCGTGACCCACCGCCCGGTCGTCGGCTCAAACAGGCTCATCGGGCCCGCGCCCCAAGATGACGACGCCAGGCGGCCGCTCGGGAGCACCATGGCGTGCGCGTACATGCCGTTATCTCGCCGGGCTGCCGGCTCACTGGTGGAGAGGCCCGTCAGCGGAGCTCCCGCGTCGACGCCCGACACGCCAGTGGCGTCGTTGGGGTAGAGCTCAAACGACGCGACGCTCTTGCCGGCCTCGTCCTGGCCGCCGAGAATCGCCACGCGGCCGCTGGGCAGGCGCGTCAGCGTTGGGTACCAACGATTGCGGATGAGGTCGGGCTCGCGGACCCACGAGTCGGTCATCGGATCGAACAGGAACAGGATCTTCAGCCCGAAGCCCGGGCTTGACGCCTCCAGGTTGCCGCCCGCGATCAGCACGCGGCCGTCGGCCAGCTGCACCTGCCCGGCGCAGAACAGCGGCGCTGGCCTCGGGACCGCCGAGTTCGGGCGGCTGAGGGGGTCGTCGAGGGTGATCGGCGGCGGGTCGACCTCTTTGAACGACAGCGCACCCTGGCCGAGCGCGGGGTCCCAGACGGTCGCCTGGCCGTCGTTCACGAGGCCCTGGCCGTTGTTGCCGGTGGCGCCAGGGCCCACGCCGTGCCCGCTGCCCATCGAGAACAGCAACACCCGGCCGCCGGTGAGCATCACCGAGTGGATCGCGTAGTCGGGCGCGGGGAACGGGGCGCTCGTCCAGCGGCCGACGACGTCGGCCGGGTCGTTGGCGGCGGCGCGCTTGGCCGCTGCGTTCTTGCCAGCGCCCCCCTTGGGTTTGGCCAGCAGCCGTGCGCGGATGGCGCGCTTGCGAGCGGGAGAGAGCTTGTCGAACCGGGCGATCGCGCGATCGATGCCGGCGTGCTCAGACTGGTGAACGGCGGCAGGGTCCGCGGCCGGTTTGGATGCCGCCTTCGTCGGCGCCGCTGCCGCCCTGCTTACCTCGGACGCAGGCTTGGTGGGGGCGTCATGCGCCGAGGCGACACCCGTGGGCGAGAGGCACGCTGCCACGCCCGCGATCAGGGCCGCACGGAGCGGCCCGCGGATCGCGGAGCGGACGTTCATGGCCAGATGATCGCAGTGCAAGACGGTGGAGAACCGGGTCGCGTGCGCCAAGACGACGCAACGCGTGTGCCCTCTCCATCGGCTCCTACTGCGAATCTCACCAGCTCACGGTCAGGATTCGGCGCTGGTGGAGCCCGTCAGCCGGTCCACGGCACGAACCACGGCCACCACCAGGGGCGCGGATTCGAGGCGACCGGCGGATCCGGCGGCGTCGTCGGGCCGGGCTCTGGTTCGGGTTCGGGCTCTGGTTCGGGCTCCGGGTTCGGGTCGCCCGACCATGCCGGGCCGCTCGTCGCCACATGACCGGGCGCACCTTGCGGCAGCACCTGCACGAACTTGCCGATCGACGGAACGCCGGCGCCCGAGAGCGCAAACACCATGTAGTCGCCCGGCGGGGCGGCCGCCGCCGTGGGCGGCGCGAGCACCGTCACGGTGCTGCCGCTGCGATCGACGATCTCCAGATCCAGGTGGCGCTGGTTCATGTCGAGGGCGTGGGTGTTCGACCCCGGCGCGACGACGGTGACGCGGCTGATGGCGCTCGCGTCGCCCTCCACCTCAAGGGTGAAGGTGGTCCCGTAGCGGGCACGCTCGGGGAGTGCCGTGACGACCGGACGCGGCCCCTTGAACAGGTACGGCGGCGAGTACAGCTCGATCGACGTGTCGTAGGCGTCCTTGAGGTTGTCGTCGAAGAGCGTCGACTGCAGGTCGTCACCGGTGCTGAGCACGCGGCCGTCCGGCAGGAGCATCGCGATCGAGTGGTAGCCGCGCGGGCGCTTCTGCGCAGGGCCGAGCTTCCACTGCTTGGTGGCGGGGTCCCACAGCTCGGGCTGGCGACGCGTCGGCCACTGCGCCATCGGATCGACGACGCGCAGATCTTTCTGGCCGCCGCCGATCGCCACGACCGAGCCGTCGGGCAGGAGCACGGCTGGCGAGTTGCGCCGCGAGAGCTTGAGGCCAGGCTGATCGGTCCAGCGGGCATCGATCCCGGGCCGGACGCTGGAGACGAGTGGCTGCAGCTGCCCCTTGGTGGAGAGGCCACCGATCGCGAAGACCCGGTCGGGGCCCTGAGTGGTCGAGGGCTCCAGGAACGAGCTTGCGTAGCCGTTGGCGCCCTGGCGGAAGCCGATGATGTTGGCCCACGTCCACGTCGAGGGGTCGAGCAGGCCCTGGTCGGCCTGGGTCGGCCCGACGACGGCGAGCTTGCCGCTGCGCATCACGTAGGCGTGCGGGTAGAAGCTGCCGATGTTGCGAGTGCCCTTGATCTGGGCCTTGTTGGTCGACGGCGGTAGCGCGCTCGTGTCGATGCCGGGGATCTCCTGGCCGGCGGCGGGATACAGCTCGACCTCGGGGCGGTTGACGCCCTTCTCGTCGCGGCCGGCGAGGATCACGACCTGGCCGCTGGGCAGACGCGTGAGCGTTGGGTACCAGCGGGCGACGCCGAGGTCCTGCTGGCGGACCCACTTCTCCGTGAAGGGGTCGAACAGGAAGAGGAGCTTGAGGCCGAAGCCGCCGCCGCCGGCCTCCAGGTTGCCGCCGGCGATCAGCACGCGGCCGTCGGCCATCTGCACGTGGCCGGAGCAATACACGGGCGCGGGACGCAGCTTGTTGTAGCCCCGGCGCTTCTGCGGGTCGTCGAGGGGGATCGGTGGCGGGTCGATCTGCTTGAACGCGTTGGTTCCGGTGCCCAGGGCCGGATCCCAGAGGGCTGCGGCGCCGTCGTTGTTCACGTCCTGGCCGATGTTGGAGCCGGTGAGGCCGGCGGCGTGGGCGTGGCCCATGCTCATCAGCAGCACGCGGCCGGTCGGCAGCAGCAGGCCGTGGATGCCGTAGGTCGGGGCCTTGAAGGGGGCAGCCGTCCACTGGCCGTACTGGCTGGCGGGGCCGACGACCTGATCAGCCAGACGCTTGGCTTTCTGGGTCGTGGGCGCGGTGCCGAGGGCTTTGCGCTGGAGCTTCTTGCGCTCGGCGGCCGGCATCTGGCGGACCTTGGCGATCAGGCCGTCGACCGCCTCATGCTCGAGTGCATGCTCCTTCGTGGGCTCGGCGGCCCGCAGCGGATCGGACGCGGGCACGGGCGATCCATGCGCGTGGGCGGCCGCCGGCAGCAGCGCAAGCGCGGCGACGATCGAGGCAGTAGTAGTGGTGAGGCGGACGGAGCGACGCCGGGTGGGGGACCCCGGTGAAGTCGCCCCGCCGCGGCGCGCACCCGTGAGCGCCGCGTTCAGACTGGACACGCGCCAAGCGAATCACACCGGAGCGCATAGTTCCACCGATTTCCGTGGAGACCGCCTTACCAGCCGATATCTGGTGCGTCACCGGGTCGCTGTTGCCCGCATGCTCAATAGTCGACGGCGACGCGTGGGCAGATTGGCCGCAGGGCGCACTCGCCGCAGGCGGGGCGCTGGGCGGCGCACGTCCGTCGGCCGTGGCGCAGCAGGTTCACGTGGAGTTCCCAGGCGGCGCCTTTGGGCGTGAGGTCGAGCATCGCGTCGTGGAGTTCCTCGAGCGGTGCGCCGGGGCGAAAGAGCCCGAGACGCGTGCCGACCCGACCGACGTGGGTGTCGACGGGGATGTCGTCCATCCCGAAGGAGAACAGCAGCACGCACGCGGCGGTCTTGCGGCCGACGCCCGGGAGCGCGCAGAGTTCGTCTTGGGCGTCGCGCAGCGGCATGTGCCTCAGGTGTTCGAGCGAGAGTGGCTCGCCGATCGCCTCCAGGATCGCCTGGATCCGGGCCGACTTCACCTTCGAGATCCCGCCGCGGCGGATCGCCTCCTCGACGAGCGCGTTGGGCGCGTCGCGCACGTCCTCCCAGTGATCAAAGCGATCGGTCAGCGAGAGGTAGGCGATGTCGCGGTTGCGGTCGTTCGTCGACTGCGAGAGCACCGTGAGGATGAGTTCGCCGATCGGGTCGTCGTGTGGTCGCTCGACCGGTTTGCCGTAGACGCCGAGGAGTCGCTCGCGCAGGCGCGCGACGCGATCAGCCCGCGGCTTGCGCCAGTCGGCTTTGGAGATCGTCGCCTTCCCGCGGACTTGCGGGCCGGTGCGGCGCTCGGGTGTCGGCGTGGCGGCCATGCGCGAGCTACGGCGTCCGGCCGCGTTCGCGGTCGGCCGTTCGGGCGTCCTCCGGCAGTTCCCGCGACGCAAGGAGCGTTTCGAGATCAGTGATCGCGGTCGGCGCGATCTGGACGGACGCCATTGGCTAGAGGTCGGAGAGCGGGACGCCGCGCCCGGCGGCGATCTCCGCGCGACCGAGTTCAACGCGATCCAAGGCTCCGGGGATCGCGTTCAGGAGTTCGAGCATGTCGAGCGGGCCCGCCGAACTCTCGTCGACGGCGCTCGTACGCTCAAGCGCCGTCAGCAGCATTGAACGCGCGAGCGTTCCGGGCTGCACGTGTGCGGACTCGGCGAGCCGGACGAGCAGAGCGGCATGGTCGTCGTCGAGCGTCAGGTTCAGCCGCATGACCCGATGGTACACGTTGCGTAACGTGCCGTTCCGAGCATCAGGTGGCGCCCCACTGCTGCACGACCGCGGCGGCGGTCGCCATCGCATCCGGCAGCGCGACGTTCAGCGACGGCGCGTACCCGCCCGACGAGGCGAGGTGCGCGAGGAGGACCCCGGTCACCGCGTCGCCAGCGCCGGCGGCGTTGCGCACGACCACCGGGATCCCGGGCACCTCGCGGGCGATGCCGCCCTCACCGCGCAGGATTGCGCCGCGCTCGCCGGCGGTGATGACGACGTTCTTGGCGACGTCGGCCCGGAGCGCCTCGGCGGCGGCAACCGGGTCGGCGATGCCCGTCAGGAACTCCGCCTCCGTCGCGTTCATCTTCGCCAGGAACGCGCCCTCGAGCAGCGCCAGGGATTCGCGCCGCAGCTCATCGTGGTCGTCCCAACGGTGCAAGCGCAGGTTCGCGTCGACGACGAGCTTCTTGTGCTCGGCCAGCGTCTGGGCGCGCGCGCCCATGGTGAGTCGACGCTCCGCCTCGCCAAGCAGCGTGTTCGTCGACAGCAACACGATCCCGGCCTTCTCGATCGCCGGCTTGATGCGGTCGGCAGCGGGGACGAGGCCGAGGCCGGTCGTCGAGCCGTAGATCGCGTAGCTCGGCTCGCCGCTGTCGTCGACGGTCACGAGGGCCAGCGGCGTGCGGTCGCCTGGGTCGAGGACGAAGTCGGTGGTGTCGACTCCGGCGGCCCGCAGCCGCTCGGCGAGCCAGCGTCCCCACGGGTCGTCGCCGACGCCTCCGCAGATCGCCACCTCGGCGCCGCGCCGCGCCGCCTGGACGGCCACGTTGGCCAGCGCCCCACCGAAGTGCGGGACGAACGCATCGACGTCGGCCGGGCCGGTTGCGGGCCGCTCGCAGACCAGATCCACGAGGGCCTCTCCAAGGCAGACGATGCGCATTGGCCCGGACTCTACGGGTGCCGTGAGTCTGCGCACGTTGGCGCGCGCACGCACGCCGACTTGCTCGGCTCGCCGGCTCAGGCCGCTAGAACGTGGTGAACCCCTCTACTCCCCCCGAGAGGTCCCCCCGTTATGCCCGCCCCCCAGACGAGCACGCGTCGGCGCACCCTGCGCCGACTTGCCCTAGCCGCGGTCGCCACCACCGGCGCCGCCTCCTTCTCCCCTGCCGCAGCGCAGGCCGACGGCCCGTCGGTCGACGGCCGCGAGCGCAACGTGATCCACCGGATCAACCAGGTCAGGATCGATCACGGCCTGCGCCCGCTCGACTTGACGCCGGGCCTGACGCGCGCCGCCGACCGTCATACGCGGTGGCAGGTGCGCAGCCGCACGCTGAGCCACCAGCTCCCGGGTGAGAAGAGCCTCGCCGATCGCCTGCGACGCCCCGCGGGCGGCGCCCTCGTCGGCGAAGTGGTGTTCTGGGCCAGCGGGAGCGCGCGTTCGGCGGATCTCGTGCGCGCCTGGATGGACTCCCCAGGCCACCGAGCGACGCTGCTCTCAGGATCATTTGACCGTGCTGGGATCGGCATTCGCGCCGGTCGTGGCGGGCTCTACGCGACGGTCGACGTCGCCGGATAGACCACCGAGCCTTCCGTGCGCTCCCGCACGTAGCGCGCATACCCGCGCCCGTGAAGGCACGCAGAGCGTCCCGGGCCCCTACGATGGGAACGATGTCGCGGCCGCTCCGACTCACGCTGCCCAAGGGCTGGCGCGACCTCGTCGTGCAAATCGTCGTGCTTGCGATCGCGTTGTTCGTCTACCAGCTCGGCCGCGGCCTGGCCGACGGCTCCGGTAACGCGCTGAAGTTTGAGGCGATCGGCAACGCCAAGGATCTCGTCTACGTGGAGCGCGAACTCGGGCTCTACATCGAGCCGGCGCTGCAGCGCTGGGCGCTCTCGGTGCCCTACCTCGACGACGTCTTCTCGTGGCTCTACCTCAACGTGCAGACCACGGTCACGCTCGGCGGCATGCTGTGGATCTACCTCTTCCACAACGGCCGCTACTACTTCGTGCGCAACATGTTCTTCGCGTCGTTCGTGCTGGCCTGCGTGCTGTACCTGATCGTTCCCACCGCCCCGCCGCGCCTGATGCCGGCCGAGTACGGCTTCCACGATTCGGTGCAGGACTTCTCCGGTGCACGCAAGTTCATCTGGGAAGCCTTCGCCAATCCGTACGCCGCGGTGCCCTCGATGCACATCGGTTTCGCCCTCATGATCGGCCTCTCGATCGCCTCGCTCTCGAGGACGACGTGGGTACGTGCCTTCTGGTGGACCTATCCGGCTGCCATCCTGTTTGTCGTCGTCGCAACCGGCAACCACTTCTGGCTCGACGCTGTGGCTGGCGCTGCGGTCGCCGCAGTCGGCGCCGCCACCGCCACCGGCCTCGCCCGCCTGCGCCCCGAGGCCTGGTCCTGGGCCGCCGAACAACCTTCGAGAGTCTCTCCTTGACCAACACCCCGCCCAGCGCTCCGCCGCGCACCCGAATCATCAGCGCCGAGCGCAGCGAAGTCATGCGCAACCGCCTGATCGATTCGCGGCTCACGCCGAACGCGATCTCGCTGACGGGCCTGGCGCTCTGCCTCGTCGCCGCCGGCCTCGTCTACGCCGACCTGCTCTTCTTGGGCGGCGTCGCGTTTGTGATCGGGTCCGTCTGCGACATGCTCGACGGCAAGTACTCGCGCATGTCTGGCAAGGCGTCGCCGTTCGGCGCCTTCCTGGATTCGACGCTTGACCGCATCGAGGAAGGCGTGATGCTGACCGTCATCGCGGCGAGCTTCGCGGCCGACGGCAACCAGCTCGCCACGGCCGTGACCGGCGTCGCGATCGTCTCGTCGCTCATGGTGTCGTACACGCGCGCCCGGGCCGAGGCGCTCGGCGTCGAATGCAAAGTCGGTTTCGGCAATCGCGCCGGCCGCGTCATCATCTTGTCTGCCGGACTCCTCCTCGCCGATCTCGGCGTGCTTGAGCCGGCGGTCTACGTCCTTGCCATTCTGAGCACGATCACCGTGCTTCAGCGCATTCTTCACGTTCGCAAGGCGCTGCTCGCGCCCGCCCCGGCTGCTGAGCAGCCCCAGGCTTAATCCCCATCTCTCTTCCTTTTCCAGGAGCACCACCAGCACATGACTGACCGTCAACAGGAGAAAGTCCGCGTCGCGATCATCGGCGTCGGTAACTGCGCCAACAGCTTCGTGCAGGGCGTCTACCACTACGCCGATGCGGGCGACAACGAGGACATTCCCGGCCTCATGCACACGACCCTTGGCGGCTACCACGTCAAGGACATCGAGTTCACGGCCGCGTTCGACGTCAACGCGACGAAGGTCGGCAAGGACCTCGGCGAGGCCATCTGGGCCGACCCGAACAACACGATCAAGTTCACCGACGTCCCGACGAACACGGGCGTCAAGGTCTACCGCGGCATGACGCACGACGGCATCGGCAAGTACCCGGCGACGAAGATCTCCAAGGCGCCTGGCCCGACCGACGACATCGTGAAGATCCTCAAGGAGACCAAGACCGACGTCGTCGTGTCCTACCTCCCGGTGGGTTCGGAGCAGGCCACCAAGTGGTACGTCGAGCAGGTCCTCGAGGCCGGCTGTGCCTTCGTGAACTGCATCCCGGTGTTCATCGCCTCCGAGGACTACTGGAACAACCGCTTCATCGAGAAGGGCCTGCCGATCATCGGCGACGACATCAAGTCGCAGGTCGGCGCGACCATCGTGCACCGCACGCTGGCCCGCCTCTTCCATGAGCGCGGCGTGCACCTTGAGCGCACCAGCCAGCTCAACGTCGGCGGCAACATGGACTTCTTCAACATGCTTGAGCGCGAGCGCCTCGAGTCGAAGAAGATCTCCAAGACGCAGGCCGTGACGTCCGTGATGGGCCGCGAGCTCCCGGACACCGACGTGTACATCGGCCCCTCGGACTACGTGCCGTGGCTGACCGACCGCAAGTGGGCCCACATCCGCCTCGAGGGCAAGTCCTTCGGCGACGTGCCGCTCGTGGCCGAGCTCAAGCTCGAGGTGTGGGACTCGCCGAACTCCGCCGGCGTGATCATCGACGCCGTGCGCTGCTGCAAGCTCGCCCTCAACCACGGCCTCTCCGGCCAGATCGACGGCCCCTCCAGCTACTTCATGAAGTCGCCGAAGAACCAGTCGCCCGACGAGATCTGCCGCCAGAACACGGAAGAGTTCATCGACACGCACGCCTACAAGGGCAAGGACGTGGCCGCCGTCTAACGGCGCCCGCCAGCGCGGCCCCAGGCGGCGCGCAGCGTGCCTCGAGGCCCGGCCCGCTCCACGAGGAGCGGGTCGGGCCTCGGTCGTTCACGGCACGTCGAGGGAGTGTCCTGGCCCATGCACTGTGCGTTGCACCACGGCGCGTTGCACGGCGCCGCCCGCTCTGACTACGATCCCTGCCGTGGTGCAGCCGCTCCATCGTTCCCTGGCCGGGCCGCTTGCGGCTGCGTCGGTGCTCGCGCTCGGAGCGCCCGCGGGCGCGCTCGCACGCACGACCGATGCTGAGCTCAAGGCCGCGGGCATCGAGCTTTCGTGGTCGGTGGCGACGCCGTCGAGCCGGGTGACGCCTGGCTCCAAGCTCGTCGTGCGCGTCCGCGGGAAGCGGCCCAGGGCGCGCAAGCGCGTCTCGGTGCGCGTCGTGCGTCTCAGCAAGTCCGGTCGGGTGCTGCGCGTGGTGAAGCAGCGCCGCATCAAGGCTGGCCGCATCACGTTCCAGCTTCCGAAGCAGGCCGGCCGTCGCTACCGGGCGACGATCCGCATCGGCGGCCTGCAGTCGCGTTCGGCGCTGCGCACGGCCTTCCCGCTCGCCCCGATCGTGGAGGCCCCTGCGCCCGTCCCTGAGCCGGTGCCCGTGCCAACGCCGGCGCCCGCCCCTGCGCCCGTCCCCTACGAGGACGGGGCCGCACCGATCGTGCCCGACGCCACGCCGGTCGCCTCCACGTGCGACCTGGCGACGGAGGTCCGTGATCCTCGCCCGCCGACGGCCATCCTCCACATCTCGCAGGCGCCCGCCGTCCGTGGCGAACGCCGCAGCTTCGAGGTGGAGAACACCTCGCCGCGGTGCGTCTATGGCGGCCCGAGCTTCTCGTGGCAGCGCTACGACGGCACCGGCTGGAACCAAGGCTGGGAGCCGGTCATCAACTGGCCGCCGATCTTCTTCTCACCGGTCCCGATCTCGCTCGGCCCCGGCCTGCGGTGGACGGGCACGATCGTCGTGCCCAGCAACGCGTCGCCGGGCCGCTACCGGGTGACCGTCGGCTGGTACGCCGCGACGACGCTCAGCGCCGAACTCCCCGTCATCGCGGGCTAGCTGCCAAGTCAGCGAGGCAGCGTCGGCCGGCTGCAATCGGACGGGAGTTCGTCGTTGTTGGCGGCCCAGGTCGCACCGACGCGCGGGCCACCGTCGACCGGGCGAACGGTCAGCTTCCAGACGAGCGTCACGGAGCACTCGGTCTCGTCGCTGCCCACGAACTCGTCGATCTGGAACTTCAGGGTGCGCGCGAGGGCGTCGACCTGCTCGGGCCACGAGCCCACGACCACCCGCCGCTTGGTCTCAACGAGCTGGGCCTCCGGGACCAGGCCTGCACCCGCCACGCCGGGATCCTTGTCGCCGACGAGCAGGCCGCCGATCCCGAGATCGACCAGCTCGTCCTCACTCTCTCGCGCCCGCAGTACCACCGTGCCGGAGGACGTCACCCAGGCGGCGATGTCGCTTGCGGCCCGCACGGCGACGACCTCCGCGCCGTCGTCGGAGGCGGCTGGCAGCGCGGTGATGCCGCGCAGCCACGCCTTGCCGCGGCGCAGATCAAACGCCCAGATGCGATCGGCGACGGAGCCGTCATCGGAGACCGTCCGTTCGGTCCAGACGGCGTCGATCTTGCTCAGCGACGCGACCGACCCCTCGGTCCACGTGCCGAGTTTGATCTTGGTGCGCTGTGTGGCTCGGTAGGCGGCGACCTTGCTGCGCACGGCCGGCGCGCAGCCATACAGCACGCCGTCGCGCACCCACAAGGCGGCGCCCTGCGAGCGCGCAACCTCGCCCGGCTGCTTCGGGCACGGCACCCGCGTCGCGGCGATGCTGGTCGCCGGCGCGAGTGCTGCGGCGGCGATGAGGGCGGTGGTGATCGCCGCGCCCCGGCGCTTGCGGATCGGGTGGCGGTGGGGCGTCAGGCGGGCTGGCATGGCAGCAACGTAGCGTCGCGGTGCAGCGCGGTCACGGGCGCCCCACCGGCGGCAGATGCTTCTGGTATCTGGGCTGGCCCCCGCGTCCTTGGAGCGGCGGCGGCCCGCACCTACCGTTCCCAGCCATGTCACGTCTCTCTCGATCCGTCGTCCTTGCTCTGGCCCTGGGTCTGGTGGCTGGCGCGGTCGCTCCCGTCGCCAAGGCCGCCGACCCGAGGTGTCCGAAGCACCAGGGAGAGCTTGCGCGCTCGGCCGGTGGAGTGGTCTGGACGGGCGCCGGCAACCTCTACGTGTGCACCGCGTACTACGGCGACCCACCCGTCTCGCGCAAGATCGGGCCGTGGACGAAGCAAAGCAAGCTGGCGTTTGACGGATCGACGGTCGTCTGGACGGTGCGCAAAGCCGCCGCCGACGGCGCCAAGAGCGACGTGATCTACGCAGCCGACGGCCCGTACGGCACCTGGCTGAAGGGCGTGCGACCGACGACCGGCCCCACGGGAACGCTCGACACACGCGTCAGTCGACTGCAGGCGTACGGGCAGACGGTCGCCTGGGTGACGACGAAGGGCACGGTGATGATGGGCGCCCAGTCGCCCGCCGACGACCCGCAGCTCGTCGGCGCCGGCACACCCGGGGCCGCGGCGCCCGTCGTGCCGGGCGTGACCGACCTGCCGAACCTGACGGCGGGCGACGTCCTGTCCTACCCGCAAGGGCTGCGTGACCCGCTCAAGGCTGTGGGCCGCCGCGTCCTGATCGGACGCTGGGCGGCACTGAAGGGCCCGGAGTTCTCCGACACGCTGTCGATCACCAATGTCGACGGCGACGGCGACGAGTGCGGCGGCGCCGCCACCAACCGGGTGACGGTGGAGCCCGTCGCGGGCCAGCCGCGCGTCGGGGCGCAGTGGACGAGCAGCTGGACGAGCACCAGCGTCAGCTGCACGAGCTGACGCTGGGGTCGAACCCTGTGCCGGCGCAGCCGCGCGTCGGAGGCGTGTGGCGAGCGGCGTATTTCCCTAGCGGCCCGGAGTGCTCGCGGTAGGTTCTCGAAGGGCCACCGCCGACCGCGTGGCTCACCTCGAACGGAGCCCTCGCATGCCCACGCCCGGAACCGCCCTCTCAGCCCTGCGACTCGCGATCGGCGTCAGCGCCTGGGCCGCTCCGAACACGACCGGCAAGGTGTTCGGACTCGACGCCGTCGCCAATCCGCAGCTGCCGTACATGGCTCGCCTCTTCGGCGTGCGCGACGTCGCCCTCGCCGCGTTTGCGACGCAGGCCAGCGCCGAGTCGAAGCCGCTGGCCTGGCAGCTCGGCATCGCCTGCGACGTGCTCGACGCCGTCGCCGCCGGGCTCGGCGCTCGCAACGGCTCGCTCAGTAAGCAGACGGCAATCCTGGCCGGCGGCACCGCGCTGCTCGCGGCCGGCCTCGGCGCGGCCGCGCTCCAGGCGGGCGAGTAGGCCGCCGCTTGGCGCCTGCGGGGTGGTGTTCGTGGCGAGCACCACCCTGGTACGTTTGTGTACCGCGCGGCTCGGTCCCCCTCGCCCGCGCCACCAGGAAGGCGACACCCGTGGACTTCGACACCTACCTCCTGCACGATGCCGTTGGCCTCGCGCAGCTCGTGGCCAGTGGTGACACAACCGCCCCTGAGCTGCTGGCCCTCGCCCGGGCGCGCGCCAAGGCCGTCAATCCGAAGCTCAGCGCGATCGTGCGATTCATGGACGCCGAGGCCGACGCCCGAGCCGCCGAGCCGCTGACGGGCCCGTTCGCCGGCGTGCCATTCCTCCTCAAAGACCTCTTCCAGGACTACGCGGGCGTTCCGACCAGCCAGGGCTCACGCTCCATGCATGGGTGGACGCCCGACGCGAACGCCACGGTCGTCGACCGCTGGCTCGGCGCCGGCCTGGTCGTGTTCGGCAAGACCAACACCCCGGAGTTCGGCGCCAAGGGCATCACGGAGTCCAAGCTGTGGGGACCAGCGCGCAACCCATGGGACACCTCCCGCACCACCGGCGGATCGTCGGGCGGCGCGGCAGCGGCCGTCGCTGCGGGCATCGTGCCGTGCGCGGCGGCCAGCGACGGCGGCGGCTCGATCCGCATCCCAGCCGCCTGCTGCGGCGTCTTCGGGCTCAAGCCCGGGCGAGGATTGGTGCCGAGCGGCCCCGCGCAAGGCGAGGGCCTGCACGGCATGGCCGTCGACGGGACGGTGTCGCGATCCGTCCGCGACGCGGCGGCGATGCTCGACGTGCTCGCCGGGCCGGAGCCCACCTCGCCCTACCTGGCGGCGGGGCCGGTGCGGCCGTTCGCCGAGGAGGTCGGCGTCGACCCGGGCAAGCTGCGGATCGGCGTGCTCACGTCGACCCACCTCGCGCCGACCATCGACCCGGAGGTGCAGGCCGGCGTCGACGAGACCGTCCGCACGCTGCGGGAACTCGGGCATGACGTGGAGCTGCTCAGTGAGGCGCCGTTCGACGACGAGCAGCTCGCCAAGGACTTCCTGACGATCTGGTTCGTCGGCAACGCGCAAGGCGTCGCCTACGTGAAGGGACTCACCGGCTGCGGCGACGAGGGCTTTGAGCAGGACACGCTGATCACGGCCGCGCTCGGCCGAGCGACGAACGTGCTCACCTACGCCGACGCGCTCGAGGGTCGCCATGCGCATGTCGCTCGGCTGGCGGCCTTCCACGCGGAGTACGACCTGCTGCTCACGCCGACGCTTGCCACGCTGCAGCCGCGCATCGGCCAGTTCGATCAGCCGCGCGCGTTGGAACGCGGCGCCGACCTGTTGCTCAGAGCAGGCCTGGCGGGCCAGCTGCGCCACACGCCGATCGTGCGCACGATCATCGCGCAGAACCTCGCCTGGGTGCCCTTCACGCAGCTCGCCAACCTCACCGGTCGGCCGGCGATGAGCGTCCCGCTGCACTGGACTCCGGGCGGGCTCCCCGTTGGCATGCAGTTCGTGGCGGCGCTCGGTGGCGAGGCACTGCTGCTGCGACTCGCCAGCCAGCTCGAGCAGGCCGCGCCCTGGGCGGGGCGTCGCCCCGTGCTCTAGCCCGCCGGAATCAATATTCCGACTCGTCAAGTCGGGAATTGAGTCGGAGGTGTAAGGTTCACCTAAGTAGGGTGACCTTCCTGGAGGCCACCCGTCACCCCGAGGAGCCTTGTCTGATGAAGCGGTCCACTTCGAGTCTCTGCGCGGCACTTGCCGCTGCGGCGTCGCTGGCCTTTGCCGGCTGCGGCGACGACGAATCGACGACGGCGTCGACGCCTGCCGCCGCGACGAAGGAGCTGACGGTCTACTCCGGCCGCGACGAGGAGCTCGTCGCGCCGCTGCTCAAGACCTTTGAGACCGAGTCTGGGATCAAGCTCAACGTGCGCTACGGCGACACGGCGGAGCTGGCCGCCACGATCCGCGAAGAGGGAGACAACTCCCCCGCCGACGTGTTCTTCGGCCAGGACGCTGGCGCCCTTGGCGCCCTCCACAAGGCCGGCCAGCTCGCCGACCTGCCGCCAGCCACACTCGATCGCGTCGAGGACCGCTACCGCAGCGCCGACGGCACCTGGACGGGCACCTCGGCACGCGCCCGCGTGCTCGCCTACGACACCCGCGAGCTCAAAGAAGCCGACCTCCCGGACAGCGTGATGGACCTGACGGGCCCGGAGTGGAAGGGCAAGGTCGGCTGGGCGCCGACGAACGCCTCGTTCCAGTCGTTCGTGACGGCTCTGCGCCTCACCAAGGGTGACGACGTGGCCGAGCAGTGGCTCAAAGACATGAAGGCCAACGGCGCCAAGGCCTACGAGAAGAACGGCCTCGTGCGTGACGCGATCGCCAGCGGCGAGATCCAGGCTGGCCTGATCAACCACTACTACGTGCTCGACGCGGCCAGCAAAGAGGGCGACGACTATCCCGTCGGCCTGCACTTCTTCCCTGGTGGTGACCCGGGCGCGCTCGTGAACGTCGCCAGTGCCGGCGTGCTGAAGTCGTCGGAGAACACCGCCGCCGGCACCCAGCTCGTCGACTTCCTGCTCTCCGACGCGTCGCAGAAGTACTTCGCCGACAAGACGTTTGAGTACCCGCTCGCTGGCACCACGCCGGCGCCGACCGGCGTCCCGGCGCTCGACAGCATCGAGCAGCCGGATCTTGATCTCAGCAACCTCGACGACCTCCAGGGCACGCTCGAGCTGATCGAGCAGTCGGGCGTGCTCTGATCGCACCCGCTGCAGTAGCCCCTCGCATCCGGCGCGGGCGTCTCGCTGAGACGCCCGCGCCGCTGCTGGCGGCTGCCGTGATCTGCGCGGCCGCGATGGCCGTGCCGCTGGTGTATCTGGGGATCGTGATCGCCAGCGATCCCCAGGCCGCCTGGGAGGCGCTGTGGCGCCCGCGCACCGCGGCACTCCTGGGCCGCTCCCTGCTCCTGGCGGCCGCCGTCGCGACGACGACCACGCTGCTGGCCGTCACCCTCGCTTGGCTGACGACCCGCACCGATCTGCCGGGCCGGCGCGTCTGGACGGCCCTCGTGGTGCTCCCGTTCGTCGTCCCGAGCTACATCGGGGCCTACCTGTTCGTCAGCGCCCTGGGGCCCGGCGGCGTGATCGCCCAGACGCAGTGGGTCTACGGGTTCACCGGCGCCTGGTTGGTGCTCACCCTCTTCACCTACCCGCTCGTGCTCCTGCCCGTCCGCGCGACCCTGCGGCGACTCGATCCCGCGCTGGAGGAGGCGGCCGCAGGCATGGGGCGCAGCCCGCTCTCGGTGTTCCTGACGGTGACGCTCCCGCAGCTCGTCCCGGCGATCGGCGCCGGCGCGCTGTTGGCCGTCCTCTACACGCTGGCGGACTTCGGCGCCGTCTCGATCCTGCGCTTCGACGCGTTCACCCGCGTGATCTACCAGTCCTACCGCGCAAGCTTTGATCGCACCGGTGCCGCAACGCTCGCCGCGCTGCTGGTGGTCGTGATGCTCGTGCTCTACTTCGCCGAGGGGCGCCTGCGGGATCGCCGCAGCTCGCCTCGCAGCTCGCCGGGCACCGCTCGGGTCGCTCGGCCGGTGGCGCTTGGGCGCTGGCGTTGGCCGGCGCTGCTGTTTTGCTCCGCCGTCGTCGGCATCGCGCTCGTGCTCCCGATCGGCACCCTGCTGGTGTGGTCGGGCCGGGCGCTCGCCGGCTCGCCGGATTGGCCGCGGATCGCCGATGGGGCCATGAACTCGCTGCTGACGGCCGGACTCGCTGCCACCGTGGCTGTGGTGGTGGCCCTGCCGGTTGCGCTCCTCGGCGCCCGCTACCCGGGTCGACGCACGCGGACGGTCGAGGCGATCAGCTCCAGCGGCTACGTGCTGCCCGGGATCGTCGTCGCGCTCTCGCTCGTCTTCTTTGGCACGCGGGTGGCGCCGTGGGCCTACCAGACGCTCGGGATCGTGATCTTTGCCCTCGTCGTGCACTTCCTGCCGCTCGCGCTCGGGCCGATGCGCACCGGGCTGCTGCAGGTGCCGCGGTCGGTCGAGGAGGCCGGGCGGTCGGCGGGTCGCGGTCCCCTGGAGGTCTGGGCGACGATCACTGCGCCGCTGGCCCGCGGCGCCACGCTTGCCGGCGCCGCCCTCGTGTTCCTCACCACGATCAAAGAGCTGCCGACGATCATCCTGCTCGCGCCGACGGGCTTCGGCACCCTCTCGACCGAGATCTGGCGCCAGACCAACGCGTCGGTGTTTGAGGCCGGTGCGATCCCCGCTCTCGTACTGTTGGCCGTCAGTGCCCCGCCGCTCTTCGCGCTCCTCGCGCGCGATCGCTAAGCGCCCGCCCGCTCCATGCCTCCGCTCGACTCCGCCGCCACCACCTGCGCCATCGCCTGCTCAGGCGTCGCGAAGGCCTACGGCGATGTGGATGCCGTGCGCGGCTTCGACCTCACCGTGCGCCGCGGCGAGATCCTTGCGCTGCTGGGGCCCAGTGGCTGCGGCAAGACGACCCTGCTTCGCCTGCTGGCTGGCTTTGAGCGTGCCGACGCCGGCCGGATCTCGATCAGTGGCCGCACCGTCGTCGACGCAGAGGCCGGCGTGCATGCCGCTCCGGAGACGCGCCGCCTCGGCATGGTCTTCCAGGACTACGCCCTCTTCCCGCACCTCGACGTCGCGGCCAACGTCGGCTACGCGCTCGGACGCAAACCTGATCGGCGGCGCGTCGACGAGGTCCTGAAGCTCGTCGGGTTGACGGGCCTCGGCCACCGCCGCCCGGACGAGCTCAGCGGCGGCCAGCAGCAACGTGTCGCGCTCGCCCGCGCGCTGGCGCCCTCGCCAGCGGTGGTGCTCCTCGACGAGCCGTTCTCCAACCTGGATGCCGCCCTGCGGACGGAGGTTCGCGGCGAGGTGCGCCGGCTGCTGCGCGAGGCCGGCGTGAGCGCCCTGCTGGTGACGCACGACCAGGATGAGGCCCTCTCGATGGCCGACCGCGTGGCCGTCATGCGGGCCGGGCAGGTCGAGCAGGTCGGCACGCCCGAGGAGGTCTACCTCGCGCCCAGCTCGCGCTGGGTCGGCGCGTTCCTCGGCGAGATCGACGTGCTCCCGGGTGAGGCTCGCGACGGCACGGTGTCGACGGTGCTGGCCGACGTCCCGGCCGGCGGCCTCGACGGCGCCGTCGACGTGCTCGTTCGACCCGAGAGCGTGTCGCTGCGCGCGGAGGACGCGGCGCCCATGCCAACCGCCGGCCCCGCCGACGCCCCGGTCGTCCGGGGCGTCGTGCGTGAGCGTGAGTACTTCGGGCACGACCAGCTCCTGACGGTCGAACTCGCCGGTGGCCTTACCTTGCGGTCCCGGCGCCTCGGCCACCCTGGCTTTCAGGTCGGCGACGCCGTGCAGGTGCGGCTCGACGGCCCGGCGACGGTCGTGCCAGCGGGCTAGTAGCTGACCGTGGTGGTCGTGTCGGAGTTGGCGATGAGCAGCACGGCGAGCAGGAACCCCAGGATCACGCCGAGGATGCCCAGGCCGACGGCGATCCAGTCGGCCCTATACATCGGTGCCTTGGTGGCGGTGCCGCCGGTCGCCGCGAGATGGGCGGCGTTGAGCCGGGACTGCGTGATGAAGTAGAAGACGATCGCCAGCGGGCTGATGAAGATCGACAGGATCAGGAACAGCACGACCGGGATGCCCTGCGTGCCGGACTGCTTGGCGTAGCGGTCGATGTCTCGCCACGACCAGTAGATGACGAAGTAGTTGACGATCGGGATCAGCGCGCCGAACGTGCGCCCACCGGCGCTGGCTTGCTCGCCGACGCGCGGCGAGACCTCCTTCGCCTGGTGGTAGATCCACGCAAACGCCCACAGGCCGCCGCTGATGAGCGTCAGCCCGAAGCAGCGACCCAGGCTGCGCAGGACGGCCGTGTTTGGGTCGGGTGCGGCGATGGCGGCCTGGCCCGGAATCTCAGGCAGCGATTGCGGTGCGGTCATGTGGTTCCCCCGTGTGTGCCCGCGGCTGCGGGGCGGTTTCGGGGTCCAGGGTACGTCGGGGGCGCGGCGTCTGCGGCCTGGCGTCGGCGGCTACTTGCGGTAGGCCTTGCCGGGCCCGTCCGTCCACCAGCTGGTCTTCAGCGCGGCGCCGGCTTTGCTGAGCTCGAGGTGCACGTGGTCGCGGTGGGCGGTCGTCGCGTCGACCTTCGGGTTCCACTTGCCGTCCTTGCCGACGCAGGCGCTGTAGCGCTGGAGCGCGTCGCCGCCCCACCACGAGCGGCAGTCCCAGATGAGGCCCTGCACGCCGAGGCGGCGTGCCAGCGCGAACGGCTCGCCCGCGGAGTCGGGCGCCAGGAGGGTGCGGATGAGGCGCTCGGCGTCGGCGCGATCGGCCTTGTTGGCCACGTCGAGGTGCCAGTCGATTGCCCGGCCCTCAGCGTGGAGCGACGCCGAGTTCTTGCCCCACTTCTCGCAGCGATTGATGCCCCAGTTCACGCCACGCGGCGAGAGCTGCGGCAGGTAGCGCACCAGGGCTGAGGCGCCCTTGGTCGGGTTCTTCACGCAGCGGGTCGCGCGGTCATAGGCGTGCTGATCGAGCGGCAGGTCGATGAGCGACTCGACCGGGTTGTTGCTCACCTCGGCGAACGGCGTGTCGAGTGGCAGCGCCGCGTGGCTGGTGGCCACGAGCGGGCTGGCGAGCGCGGCGGCCACGACCAGCACCACGGCGAGCGCAAGCGCGAGCGGTGCCGGCAGCCAGGCGTGCGGACGGGGGATGGCGAGGGGGCGGGGCATCGGTAGGAGGCTCATCGGCGCCGCGGTGAGCGGTCCCGCGCCGTATGGCCTCGGTATGGACCAGGGTTCGAGACCACTGGCGCGCGGGTGCGCCCGATCGGTCCGTGGCCAGACTCAAACCGGTTCCAACTGGGGGAACCATCAGACCTGGCCGATGAGAGGGTCGTGCTGTCGAAACCCCCGCGAAATGGTCGCTGGACCTGGCTGACCCTCTCGGTGCTCGTCAGCGTGATCGCGATCGGTGCGCTCTTCGCCCTGCATGCGCGTGAGCGAGACGCGCGCGCCAAAGAGCAGGTCGCCCGCAACTACGCCGCACGCCTGGAGCAGTCGATCGAGCAACTCACGCCGATCGGGCAGTACCTGCTGGCCAATGATCCGGCCGCGCTGAGCCAGATCGCTAACCGCGGGATGGGCCTGACGGGCGAGCGCCTCCAGGCGATCCGCGCGATCGACCCAACCCGGACCGCCGAGATCGACGCCGTCCTGGAACGCGTCAAGCGCCAGCTCAGCAGCGGCGAGCGGCCCGGCCCGATGATGCTGCTGGCGCTCATCGCCCGAGCCGAAGACCTCGCAAACGAGATCGCCGACCGTGAGCGCGCACGCGCTGAAGCCGCCGAGCAACAGGCGCTCGTCGGCGGCGTCTCCGCGCTGATCCTGGCCTTGCTGGTCGTCGCCGCCATCATGCGCACGGAGCGCCACGTCTCCCTCCGCGCGGCCCGCAAGCACTCCGCCGAGATCCAGCACCTCGCCGATCACGACAGCCTGACCGGCCTGCCGAATCGCCGGCGCTTCGACGCCGACCTCGACGGTCTCCCGGGCGCGGGCAGCGATCCCGTGGAGATCGCCGTCTGCGACCTCAACGACTTCAAAGCGATCAACGACCGCCTCGGCCACCACGCGGGCGACTCGGTGCTCATCACCGCCGCACGGGATCTGGTGAGCGAGGTCGACGATGCCGGGACGGTCTACCGCACCGGCGGCGACGAGTTCTGCATCGTCTCGCGGCCCGGCCGCCACGTCGGCGACGCGGTGCGGCGCGCATTCGAGCGGGACGGCCTGCCGACCATCGGAAGCGTCGGCCTCGCAACGTGGCCCGCCGATCACCTCGCCCCACGGTCCGTGGTCCGCCTGGCCGACAAGCGCATGTACGAGGTGAAGCGGGCGATCGAGGGGTCGGCCGCTCGAGACCGGCGCCGCGAGCTGCGCTGAGCGGCGCGAGTGTGACCGACCCGTCACGCGGAGGCGCCCCCGGCGGCCGCTCGCGCGCGTAGACTCGGGCCTCGTGAAGCACGCTGGCTCGCTCCTGATCGCCCAGATCTCACCGCGACCGATCGACGACCAGCACGAGGCTGCTCGCCACGTGCGTCTCCTGGCCGACGGCCTCGCCGAACGCGGCCACCGCGTCGTGATCGTTGCGCCGTCGAAGGACCGCGCCGCGATCCGTGCCGTGCGCTCGGCGCTCGCCACCGATCCGGTGTCTCTCCTGCCCGCGCCTGGCGAGCCGCCCCGCGTTCTCGCGATCGGCGAGGCGATGGCGCCGATGCGCGCCGGCCGCCGCGAGGGCGTGGTTCCGGTCGACGTGACCCGTGCGCTGGAGGAACTCTTCGACGCCGTCGCCTTCGACCTCTGCCACCTGCATGATCCGCTGCCGCCGTCGGTCCCGGCGAGCGCGCTGAAGGCCTCGGGAGCTCTGAACGTCGCGACGTTCCACGCCTCGCCGCAGCGCCAGCTCTCCGCCCCGATCACCAAGCGGATGCGCGAGCAGCGCTTCGGTCGCCTCGACGCCCGCCTGGCCACGTCGCTCGTCGTCGCCCACGAGGTTGAGTCGCTCCTCGGGGGCACCGTCACCCCTATTGCACCCGGCGTGCGGCCGTCGTCGGTCGATGCCCGGGCAGCCCACAGCCCGGCATCGACCGACCCCGAGCAGGCCCCGGCGCCGCTGCGCATCGCCTATGTGGAGCAGGAGGAGCGCGCCGCGATGCGCACCGTCCTGCGCGCGTTCAAGGAGCTCTCTTCTGGCCTGCCGTGGGAGGCGCGCCTGATGAGCGCCCGAGGCCCGTCGGCCACGGCGCCGCTCTCCGCCGACCTCGCTCAGCAGGTCACGTTCTTGCCGGGCGGCACGTCTGCGGAGGAGCGCGAGCTGCTGGAGTGGGCCGACGTCGCGATCTTCGCCTCCGATGGCGCCGAGCCCGCGCCCGTTGGGGTGGTCCGCGCGATCGCGGCCCGCGCCGTGCCGATCGCGACGCGCCTGGCGGCCCACCTGGAGGTCATTGGCCAGGACGACCGCGGCCTGCGGATCGACGTGCGCAGCCCCACGTCGATCGCGGATGCCGTCACCAAGCTCGGCACCGATCGCGCCCTGCTGGAGCGCCTGCGCGCCGCGGGTGGGACGGTCCGCGCCGAGCAGCGCCCGGCCCGCGTGGTCGACGCCGTCGAGGACACCTACCGGGCGCTGCTGGCCCGCCGCCGCGATCCCTCCGTGCCGGCCGAGATGCTCGCGCGTCTGCGTGACCGCCCCCTGATCGACGTCGATCTGCACATGCACACCGATCACTCGCACGACTGCGCGACGCCGGTGGAGGTGCTGCTGGCCACGGCGCGCGAGCGGGGCCTGGGTGCGATCGCCGTGACCGATCACAACGTGATCAGCGGCGCGCTGGAGGCGGCCGAACTCGCCGAGAAGTACGGCGTGAAGGTGATCGTTGGCGAGGAGGTCAAGACGGCCAATCAGGGCGAGGTGATCGGCCTCTTCATCAAGGAGCTGATCCCGCGTGGCCTCACGCTGCAGGAGACGATCGCCGAGATCAAGCGCCAGGGTGGCGTCGTCTACGTGCCGCACCCCTTCGACCGCATGCACGCCGTGCCGGACTACGAGCACCTCCTCGACGTCCTCGACGACCTCGACGCGATCGAGATCTTCAACCCGCGCGTCGCCGTCGGCACGTTTAACGATGAGGCCCGCCGCTTCGCCCACAAGTACCGCCTCGCTGCCGGCGCCGGCTCCGATGCCCACGTCGCCCAAGGCCTGGGCTCCGTCCGCGTGCGCATGCCCGACTTTGAGACGCCCGAGGAGTTCCTTGCCGGCCTGCGCCTCGCGGAGATCGCGCCGCGGCCTGCCAGCCTGCTCTACGTGCAGGCGCTGAAGTTCCTGGAGACCAAGGCCACGCCGGCCGGCGCGCGCCGAGCGCGCAACGAGCGCCGCGTCCGCCGCGCGAATCGCGGATAGCGGAGCTCGCGCGTGGCGATCGTCGTCGGGCTCAAGCCGGGCCAGCGCAACACGGGCGCGCTGCGGCTGGCCGCCGAGCTCGCGCAGGCGCTGCATGAGCCGGTCATCGCCGCCTGCGTGATCGTCGTGGCGCCGGGTGTCCCGTCGCCGTTGCGCGTCGGGATGAGCGACGAGGACTTTGCGGCGCTGATCGCTGCCGACGTGATGACCGAGGCTCGCGAGATCCTCGGCGACTCCCTCATCGATCGGTTCCCGGTGATCGCACGGTCCGTCCGCGCGGGGCTGCTGAAGCTCGCCGACCAGGAAGGCTCGCGGCACCTCGTGCTGGGCTCGGCGGCAGGCGGGCGGCCAGGCTGCGTGAACGTCGGCGACACCGCCCACGGCCTGCTCAACAGTGCATCGGTGCCCGTGCATATCCCGCCGGCAGGCTACGCCGGCAGCGACCCGGCGCACCCCGTCCGACGACTGAATGTGGCGTTTGGCGCCGACGATGCGAGCCGCGTGGGCCTGCAGTTCGGCGCCGAACTCGCTCACCGCGTCGACGGGATGCTGCGGACGGTCACGTTCTGGGTCCGCCAGGCCGCCGGTGCGTCTCCGATGCACGGCGGAATGGCGTACGGGTCGGAGCTCTCAGCGCAGTGGCACGAGCAGATGACGGAGACCGTCGACCGGGCGATCCGTGGCCTGGCCGAGCTGGAGCTGCCGACGATGTGGATCGACAAGGTCTTCGGTGACGGCATCGATTGGGAGGGTGCGATGGAGTCCGTCGAGTGGGCCCCGGGAGACATTCTGGTCGTCGGCTCGCGCCCTCGCGGCGGCCTCGGTGGCGTGTTCCTGGGCTCCCGCGCTGCAGAGATCCTGCGGCACGCGACGGTGCCGACGGTCGTCCTGCCGGGCTGAGGCGGCTGAGCGCAGCGGGCGCTATTCGGTGCGCAATTTCGGCCCCGCCCCCCCCCTGGTTTGCAGACACGTGCTGCAAACCAGACCGAGGGTGACGCGCCAGCCGGCGATTTCGCCCCCGGGGCCCACTGGTTTGCAGAGGCGTGCTGCAAACCAGACCGAGGGTGGCGCGCCAAGGGGCGAACTTGGTCGAGCCTGTCCCCCGCTCGGCCCAGGTCCGCCCCCGGCTTGGCCACCCAGGCGGCCAATTGGAGTGCACCACTTCCCAAGATCCGCTAGAACACCGTTATGGGTTCTGCTTCAGACGCCGCCACCTCGGCCGCGGGCTCGCCCGCGTCGCCGTACCCGCATCTGCTGGAGCCACTCGACCTGGGCTTCACCACGCTGAAGAACCGCGTGCTGATGGGTTCCATGCACACCGGCCTGGAAGACCGCACCAAGGACACCGGCAAGCTCGCCGCCTACTTCGCTGAGCGGGCCAAAGGCGGCGTCGGCCTCATGGTCACCGGCGGGTACGCGCCAAGCCGCGAGGGCTGGCTCTCGCCGTTCGGCTCGCGCCTGGCGACGAAGTCAGCCGCCAAGACGCACCTGGAGATCACCGACGCCGTCCACGAGAACGGCGGCAAGATCGCCCTGCAGATCCTGCACGCCGGCCGCTACGGCTACAACCCGTTCAACGTCTCGGCCTCCGCGACCAAGGCGCCGATCAACCCCTTCAAGGCCCGCGCGCTCACGGGCAAGCAGGTCCACAAGACGATCGACGACTTCGCCAAGTCAGCGGCGCTGGCCCGCGAGGGCGGCTACGACGGCGTCGAGATCATGGGCTCCGAGGGCTACTTCATCAACCAGTTCATCTCGGCGGCGACGAACCACCGCACCGACGAGTGGGGCGGCTCGGCGGCGAACCGGATGCGGCTGCCGCTGGAGATCGTCGCCCGCACGCGCGAGGCCGTGGGCCCGGACTTCATCATCGTCTACCGCCTCTCCATGCTCGACCTCGTGCCCGGCGGGCAGACGTGGGACGAGGTCGTCGAGCTGGCCCAAGGCATCGAGGCCGCTGGCGCGACGATCATCAACACCGGCATCGGCTGGCATGAGGCGCGCGTCCCGACGATCGTCACGTCGGTCCCGCGCGCCGCCTTCAGCTGGGTCACCGGCAAGCTGCGCCCCCACGTCGGGATCCCAGTCGTCGCCAGCAACCGGATCAACACCCCCGAGGTGGCTGAGGGCATCCTCGCCGCCGGCGACGCCGACATGGTCTCAATGGCCCGGCCGCTCCTCGCCGACGCCGACTTCGTGATCAAGGCCGCGGAGAACCGCGCCGACGAGATCAACACGTGCATCGCCTGCAACCAGGCCTGCCTCGACCACGTCTTCAAGCGCCAGCACGCTAGCTGCCTGGTGAACCCCCGCGCGGGTCGCGAGACCGAGCTGAACTATGAGCCGGTCGCGGCCGGCGCTGCCAAACGGATCGCCGTCGTCGGCGCTGGCCCGGCCGGGCTCGCGGCGTCGACCGTGCTCGCTCAGCGCGGCCACACCGTCGAGCTGATCGACGCCGATACCGAGATCGGCGGGCAGTTCAACCTCGCCCGTCGCGTGCCCGGCAAGGAAGAGTTCAACGAGACGCTGCGCTACTTCCGCCGCCAGCTCGAGCTCACCGGCGTGACGCAGCGACTTGGGTCTGTCGTCACCGCGCAGACGCTCGTCGCTGAGGCCCATGACCACGTCGTCCTGGCCACCGGCGTCACGCCGCGCACACCCGGGATCGACGGCATCGACCATGAGAAGGTGGTCGCCTACGCCGACGTCCTCACCGGCAAGGTCCAGGTCGGCCAGCGCGTGGCGATCATCGGCGCCGGCGGCATCGGCTTCGACGTCGGCGAGTTCCTCACGCACGACACCTCACCCACGCTCGACCTCCCGGCCTGGCAGAAGGAGTGGGGCGTCACCGATCCCGAGCAGGCCGCCGGCGGCCTGACGAAGGGCGAGCACGCCCCGTCGCCGCGGACGGTCTACCTGCTGCAGCGCAAGACGACGAAGCTCGGCGACGGCCTCGGCAAGACCAGCGGCTGGGTCCACCGCGCGGCGCTCAAGCACAAGGGCGTCGAGTTCATCGGCGGCGCCACCTACGACAAGATCGACGACGCCGGGCTGCACGTGACGATCGACGGCGACCGCCGCATCCTCGCCGTCGACCACGTGGTGATCTGCGCAGGCCAGGAGCCGCGCCGCGACCTGCACGACGAGCTCGTGGCGGCGGGCATCAGCACGCATCTGGTGGGCGGCGCCGACGTCGCCGCCGAACTCGACGCCAAGCGCGCCATCGCGCAAGCGAGCGAGCTCGCGGCCACCCTCTAGACGGGACCGCGAACGCCCGAGGCCCTGGGGGTAGACGACCGGGCCTGACGGACCTCCCTGCCCCAACGACCGCCGTGGAGGCGGCACGCTGAGCGCATGGAGTTCGTCAACCGCACGGGCGCTGGCCGGGTGCTCGCCGAGCGCGTTCGGCCCTACGCGGGCGAGCGGCCGATCATCTTGGCGCTTCCCCGCGGCGGCGTTCCGGTGGCGGCCGAGATCGCGGCGGCGCTGGGAGCCCCGCTGGGGATCGTCGGCGTGCGCAAGCTCGGCGCTTACCGCCACCCGGAGTTCGCGGTCGGCGCGATCGCCGAAGGTGGCGTCCTGGTGGTCGACGACCGGGCCGTCCACGCGGCGCGGATGGATCAGGCTCAGCTCGACCACACCATCGCCGCCGAGCAGCGCGAACTCGAGCGTCGGCTGCGCCGCTACCGCGGCACGCCGCCGCCGTCGGTCGAGGGCCGCACGGCGATCATCGTCGACGACGGCCTGGCGACCGGACTCACCGCCGTCGCCGCCGCCCGGTCGGTGCGCGCGCTCGGGCCCGCGCGGCTGGTCGTGGCGGCCCCGGTCGCGTCCGAGGAGGCGGTCCGCACCCTCGAGGCGGAGGCCGACGACGTCGTCTGCGTGCTCGTGCCCGAACACTTCGAGGCCGTTGGGCGCTGGTACCGCGACTTCGGGCAGACGACCGACGAACAGGTCGTGGCGCTGTTGGCCGGTCAGCGGGTCCCGCGCGTGGCTCGCGCTCGGCCCCGGCTGCGGCGCTTACCCGCGGTCCGGCTGAGGCTCACCGCGTCAGCTGCAGGATCGTGGCGCGAGCGCGAGCGTGGGCACGTCGAGCGGCCGAGAATAGGCGCGGTCGATGGCGTCACGCGCTCGCAACAATCGGCGATTGTTGTCCTCCTTGGCGCGCCCCACCACCGGCAGGCTACGCCGCCCGGCCAGCGCTGCCGCCACCGCGCGCTGCGTCCCGCTACCATGTGCCGCCGCGGTTCCTGTTTGGGCACCGCCACGGCGAGATAGCTCAGTTGGTAGAGCACACGACTGAAAATCGTGGTGTCCCGGGTTCAAGTCCCGGTCTCGCCATCAAGGCGAATCGAAGGCCCCGCCACGCGGGGCCTTCGTCGTTCTGTGCCCTCAGTAGTCGCTGCGGGCAAACCTGCGGGGAAGAACGGTCTGGGCGGCGTGGCGGCGCGGATGATGCGTGAGGGCGCGGTTCATAGCTTGGGTGTATGCGGCCCCTTCTCGTTCCGGCAATCCTCGGCAGCGGTTTGCTGGTTGGCCTGGCAGCACCCCTCGCTCAGGCACGACCCACCACTCCCAGGGTGGTGTCGCCCAGCGGCATGACGGTCTTCGCCGGCGGCGTGGGAGCTGGTGGTGGCCGGGTCGCCGTGATCATGTCCGGCAGCGAAGGGTCGGGCAGCAGCCGACTCAGCGTCGTCCGCGCCCGCCTGGGAACGCGCACCAGGCTGAGCGAGAACCAGCGGCTCGGCACGAGCTTTTCGTTGTCTCCGCAGGTGGCGGTCGGCGCCGACGGGACGGCAGTCGCCGCGTGGCCCGAGCAAGTGAGCAGGAACCGGACGAGGCTGCGCGTGGCGATCGCGAGGCCCGGCCAGCGCTTTGGCCCCGCACGGAGCTTGATCACCACGTCCCCCGGTTCTGCGCCCACCCTGCGGCTGGGCGGGGTCGCCGTCACGCCAGCCGGCGGAGCGGTCGTGGCCTGGCAAACCGCCATCGGAGATCCGAGCGACGACCCGGTTCAGGTCGCGATCGCCGCGCCTGGAGCGGGCTTCGGGGCACCCGTCACGCTCGGGCTGAGCATGTACTACCCACCGTCGCTGGCCGCGCTCCCCAACGGCCGGGTTGCGCTGGCCTGGCTCGAGTCTCCGAGTCCACCGCTGCCACCACCGGCCCCGGCGCCGACGAACACGGCGGCGCGCATCTGGGCGACCACGCTCACGCCCGGCGCCGCGGCATTCGCTCCGCCGGTGGTCCTGGAGACGATGTCGTACGCCGTCGCTCCACCGCAGGTTGGCGCCGGCGTGGGCGGCGCGGTCGTGGCGTGGTCCTCGTCGACGAGCGACGTGCGCCGCGCGGTCGGCGTGTCGGCCGAGGGCGCCTATTCCTCGTCGGCCACCGTCCCTCGCGGTCCTCTGCCCGGCTCGGATCCGCGAGAACCGTTGGCGATCGGGGTGGAAGCCGACGGAACGCAGGTGGCGCTGTCTCGCCACCATCGCGAGCGCGCTGACCGCGACGTTGCGGGCGTCATCTACTCGAGCGTTCGCCGAGCTGGTGGGCTGTTCTCGCCGCCTGCCCTGGCGTCGTCCACGAGCCGCATCGCCGGGCCGCCCAAGGTCGCCTCGTTGCCGGATCTCACCTTTGCCGCATGGAGCCAGACGTCCGCGAAGACCAGAGGCCGCGTTCAGCTGATGCAGCGGCCTGCTGGCGGGGTGTGGGCCTCGATCGGTGCGCCCGCTGCGGCTTGGGTCCAGCCGTGGACGGTGGCCACCGCTGCATCCGTATCTGGCCCGAAGGCGTTCGCGGCTACCACGTGGATCCAGGCTCCGAACAGCACCGACAACGCGGGTGCCATGTACCTGACGACCTACCGGCCCTAGCGCGCGACGGGGCCACACCGAACGGTGTCGGCACTCGATCCGGACGGCCGAGGACAGATCGCTGCGCGGGCGCCAGCATCGCCGGACATGCGCAGAACCCTCTCCGTTGTGGCGGTCGCTCTCGCTGCCGCAGCGCTCACCCCGGCGGCCGCGAGTGCCAAGCCCTGCCCAAAGGGCACCGCGACGGTTGGCGCCGTCAGTAAGCCGACGGCGTGCCTGACCTCCACGCCACCGACCCCGCTCGTGGCCGTCCAACAGGCGGTGGCAGGCGTGCGCAGCGCCCAGCCCAAGGCGCGGAAGGGCAAGGGCAAACGCAACGCGCGCGCCGCGAAGCTCGCCCGCGAGGCGTTTGCCTTCGCGCAGACCCGCGCCGCCGCCGGCGAGCCGATCTTCCTCACCGCGCCGAAGTCTGGTGCCGCGCGCCGCGCTGCTCTCGGCGGGGCGGCGCACCGCGCGGCCGCAGCGGCTGGCGGCGCGGGCGGCAACGCCACGGTCACCAACGCGCCGGCGTCGTTCGGCAACCAGGTGTCGACGTCGGTCGACTCCAACGGCCGCATCTCTACGGAGTTTCGAAGCGCCGACCTGACGCTTCAGATGCAGGCGCAGAAGGGTGAGTTCTCGCTCGACATCCGCGACCGCAGCGGCGCCGGTGGGTTCATGAAGTTCGGGTCCGTTGGGTCCGACGTGCCACGCTGCCCGACGGCCGCGGGCGACGTGCCTTCCAAGTTCGACACCCGGCTGACGTGGGGCGAGGCGACGGCCGAGCACGGCGTGCGCAGCGTGGTGGCCGTCACGATCATCTTCGACGGCGACTGGCACGGCTACGTCGGCGTCGGTGGGCGCGCGGAGCGCTTCGACGTGGCGATGCGCGGCGCGCTTGAGGTGCGCACCAGCAGCGAGATGGCCGGCACCGGCAAGGTGCTGCGCCGCGACCCGACGCGCACCTACCGCTCGGTGCTCGATCGTAAAGCGATCCCCGTAGGCACCGACGGCAAATCGGTGCTTGGCGGCGCACGACTGTTCGGGCCCAAGGGGGCGATCTCGTCGTCGATCGATCGCACCCTAGGCAACGTCCTGGCTGGCCTCGTGGCCCAGCAGGTTGACGCCGTCTCGGCTGAGTTGAAGGTCGGCGACGGCCGCTGGTACGACCAACGCCTCTGCGCCCGCACGTCGCTGGAGTCCTACCGCCCCGAGCACGTCACCAAGGGGGCGACGGCCAACTGGCAGGTGCGCGCGACCGACGTGGCCGGGCAGGTCGTGACCGACGCGCAGTGGACGGTCTCCAGCACCTGCGGCCAGCTCGCCGCTGAGGCGACGCGCGGCCCGACCCTGCGCGCGAGCGTTGCCGACGCCGCTGGCAAGTGGGGCCCGGATCCGTATGCCCCAGGGTGCCTCACGGCCGAGGTGACCTCGACGGCCGGCCGAGCCGCGACCTTTACCCACACGATCGAGCCGAAGAAGCCCGACGGGTACCGCTTCACGATCGCGGTGACCTACAACGAGACGATCGGCAGCGGCGTCGCTGAGACCAACATGACGGGCACCGGCAGCGTGTTCCTGCCGTGGAACGAAGACAACGCCGAGGGCACCGGGACCTACGAGGGCACCGAGTGGGACGGCACGGTCGCCAACCCTTGCGGGGAGGACATGGGCCGCTCCCGCGGGTACTCCGGAAAGGCGATCGTCGGCGTGCACCGCAACCGTGATGGCACCTTCAGCGTCGCGTTCACCGCTGCCGAGCGCCCCCTGCGCCACTCCTTCTTGGCGATCGTGCCGGCGACCGGCGGCGCCGTGGACTCCACCGGCAAACAGCCATTCTGTGGCGAGGCGGGCCGCGCGAAGACGACCACGAAGCTCGTCGTCACGAGTGCGGCCGTCCCGGCGGAGGTCACGGGCTGAGCAAGGGTTTGGCGTCGGCCACGCCAGACGCCGGTACCCTGGGGTCGTGCGCTACAGCGGAGCCGATCGCGACGACAGCAACCCGGCGTGGTTCCGCCTCGGGTCGCTCGACGTCACGACGACGACCTTCGTCCTGCTGCTGTGGGTCGTCACGCTCATCATCTGGGCGGTCGAGCCGACCACAAAGCCCGTAACCCAGCAGCTCTGGTTCACGCCCGACGAGGTGATGAACGCCGAGGTGTGGCGTCTCTTCAGCTGGCCGTGGGCGCACGTCACTGACGTGCAGGACCTCTACGTCCGGTCGTTCAGCATCTGGGACGTCATCAACGCCGCGATCTTCTGGATCTTCGGCATGGAGCTCGAGCGCCAGGTCGGTCGCCGTCCGTTTGCGGTGCTGCTGTTCAGTGCGGTGGTCATCATTCCGGCGTCGGCCGTCCTCTGGGCACAGATTCTGGGCGCCAACACCCTCTTTGGCGATCTCGATCTCCTCTCGCTAACCGTGGTGCTCCTGTATTGCGCGGAACACCCCACGCGCCGGTTCTTCTTCAACATTCCGGCTTGGGCGATTGGCGGTGTGATCGCGGCGGTCGAGGTCATCAACGACGTCTCGGCGCGCGACTGGGTCCGACTGCTGACGGTGGCCCTGGCCGCGGCCCTCATCACGCTAGTGGCACGTAAGGTTGAGCTCCTTGCCAGCTATGGCAAAGTCCCCGACGTGCGCCTGCCACGCCGCAAGCGTAAGGGTGAGACGTCGGCCCCGAAGCGCGGCCGAGCGAGCAGCCGCCCAAACGCCCCGGGAGGCGCCGAGTCCAAGCGTCCCGGCCCGCTCTGGAGCCGGAAGAAGGACGAAGGCGAGCCTGCGGAGATTCTGCAGATGCCGACGAGGCCGAGGCCGCGATCGCAGCGCGTCGACACCAACGTCCCCGACGGTGCCGCCGACGACCTAGCCCTGGATCTCCTGCTCGACAAGATCTCCGAGGGTGGCCTGGACTCGCTGACCGACGCCGAGCGCCAGAGCCTGGATGAGCTCCGCGCCCGCCGGCGCGGACGCCCGACCAACTAGGCGCAAGCCGGGCTGCGGCGCCTACGCGGCGGCCACTTCGACGACCTCGCCGCGCTGCAGCGGCTAGAGGGCCGTCGCCGCCGGTGAGCCGGCGAGCGCCTTGCGCACCAACGGCGCAACCTGCGTCCCGAACAGCTCGATCGACTGCATCAGCTGCTCGTGGGGCACTCCGCCGACGTCCATCTGCAGCAGGTAGCGGTCGTTCTTGAAGATCGCGTGTTGGGCGACGATCTTCTCGGCGACCTCCTCGGGCGTGCCGACAAGCAGGTGGCCGCCGGGGAGGCGTCCGGCCTCGAACTGGCCGCGCTGGGCGGGCGGCCAGCCGCGTTCGCGGCCGATCTGCGTCATCGCTTGGGCGTACGTCGGCCAGAAGGTGTCGGCGGCGGTCTTGGAATCGGTCGCGATAAAGGCGTGGGCGTTCAGGCCGATCGGGAGTGCCTGAGCGTCGTGGCCGCCCTCGGTCGCCGCGCGGCGGTAGAGATCGGCGAGCGGTGCCATCCTCGCGGGCTGGCCGCCGATGATCGCAATCGCAAGGGGAAGCCCGAGGTAGCCGGCGCGTGCGACCGACGGCGGATTACCACCCACGGCGATCCACAGCGGCAACGGATCCTGCGCCGGACGGGGCCGCACCTCGACGCCTTGCAGCGGCGCGCGGAACCTGCCAGACCACGTGATCGGGCCGCCCTCGCGTAGCGCCAGCAGGAGGCCGAGCTTCTCGGCGAAGAGCTCGTCGTAGTCGGCGGTGTCAAAGCCAAAGAGCGGGAACGACTCGATGAACGAACCGCGGCCCGCCATCAGCTCCACGCGGCCGTCGGAGACCAGGTCGGCCGTCGCAAAATCCTGGAAGAGCCGCACGGGATCGGTCGAGCTGAGGACCGTCACGGCGCTCGTCAGACGGATCTGCTTGGTGCGCGCAGCGGCGGCCGCGATCACGACCGTTGGCGAGGAGATCACGTACTCGCTGCGGTGGTGCTCGCCGAAGCCGAACACGTCGAGCCCGACCTCGTCGGCGAGCTGCACCTGCTCGAGGAGTTCGGTCATCCGCTGCTGATCGGACTGGTGGCGGCCCGTCCGGCGATCGAGGCTGCGGTCGCCGAACGAGTAGATCCCGAGTTCCATCGCGTCCAACGATAGGCCGCACCAGGTTCAATTGGTGGTCGAACCAGCCGACTAGGCAAGTATGCGCCTGCCTGACCCTTCCGGGTCCGCGTCTTCCCCCGTCCGCCGGTTCTTCTCGGCGCCCTCGCCCCTGCCGCTCACCACGTGGCTGGAGCGCCACCAGCGCGCGAGCCTCGCGCTGACGGTCTGGATCACGGTCGTCGTCGGCTGGTCGGCGGCGAGCGGCCACACCGGCGTGCAGCTGCTCGCGCACGTGATCGTGCCCCTGATCGCGGCCTACGTGGCGACGCGCAGCCGCCTGCCGTCGTTCATCCGCGAACTCGGGATCATCCTTGGACTCTTCACCGGTGCCGCACTGGTGGCCGACCTCGCCGACGGCTCCGTCATCGCACCCGTCGGCTACTACCTCGCCCTCGCCCTCGCGGCGCTCTACGAACGCCGCGCCGACCTCACCGCTGGGCTGGTCCTCACGTTCGCGCACCAGGCGATCGCGGGGACCGTGATCCCGAGCGGCGCGCGCGTGGAGGGCCTTCCCGACTGGGGCACGACGGCGCTCTTCGCCCTCTCGTTCTTGATCCTGGGTGCCGTCCTCAAACTGCCGTGGAACGCGAACCGCACCGAGCGACTGGGGCGTGCCCGGGAGACCTCGCGGATGCTCGACCACCTGGCGATCTCCGAGATTGTCGTCGAACTCGACACCCGTGGGCGCGTCGTCCAAGTCAGCGACCACGGCCTTGGTGTGCTGGCGCTGCAGCGTGACGACGTGATCGGCCGAGACTGGGTGCAGCTCGTCGTGGAGCCGCACCTGCAAGAGCTCGCTGCCGAGGCGTTGGCTCGCATGATCGATCCCACCAGTGGGCCGCTGGCCATGGCACCCCGCTACTTCCAATTCGAGCACGCGATCCTCAACGGCGTCGGTGAGCGCCGCGTCTTTCGGTGGCGCACGACCGTTCGGACCGAGACGGGGCAGATCCTGGGGACGGTCACCTCCGGGGTAGACATCACCGAGGTCCGGCAGGCCGAGCGGCAGTTGCTGCGCGAACAGCGCGACCTGGCACGGCTCGCCCTCCTGGCCAAGGCCGTCGCACGCGAGCCCGATGCCCGCGGGTTCGTGGTGGAGGGCATCCTGGATCTGGCTGATGCCAACCTTGCGGCCCTGTGTGAGCCGAGCGATTCGGGCGACGAGCTCGTCGTCACCCGCTCGACCCGCACGAACCTCATCGGGACGCGGATCCCGCTCTCCGGGACGGCTTCTGGCACGGTGCTGGCGTACGCCAGTGGCGAGCCGGTCTTCGTGGCCGACGCGGCGGAAAGCCCCATCGTGAATCAGGGACTGCGCAAGCTCTCGGGCGGGGCGTCCTTTCTCTTTCAGCCGGTTGTCCTGGACGGCAACGTCGCTGCGGTGTTGACGGTGAGCTGGGAGGAGCGTGTCGCCGAGCTTGGCACACGCCACACCAACCTCGTGGCGCTCGCGGCCGACGAGGCGGCGGCGGCCCTGCAGCGGCTCGCTGCGCAGCGTCGTTGGGAGGAGGCCGCGCTGACGGACGACCTCACCGGTGTGCCGAATCGCCGTGCGTTCGAGCGGATGTTCGACGAGGCGCTCCGCCACGCGACCGAGGACCACCATCCGCTCGCCGTGGCCCTCATGGATCTCAACGGGTTCAAATTGCTCAACGACTCCGAAGGGCATGCGGCCGGCGACCGCGTGCTGAAGGAGAGCGCCGCCCTGTGGGCTGGAGAACTGCGCCCGACGGACGTCCTCGCCCGGCTCGGCGGCGACGAGTTCGCCGTCCTGCTGCCGTCCTGCGGGGTAGGCCACTCACACGCCGTCGCCTCGCGCCTTCGCAATGCGCTGCGCCATGAAGCGGGCTGCGGTGTGGGCATCGCCGTTTGGAATCGCACGGAGTCTGCCGCCGACCTGCTGCACCGGGCTGATCAAGCGCTCTACGCAGACAAGGCCCGCGGCGCTCAGCAGCGGCTCTCGGAGCGGGAGCGGCTCGCGGCGGTCGAGGCGACCGGGCTGCTCGACGAGCCCGCTGATCCGGAGCTCAACGAGGTCACGCGGCTCGTCATGGAACTCGTTGGCGTTCCGATGTCGACGATCACGCTGATTACCCCTGACCGCCAGTTCTTCGCGAGTGAGGTGGGGATGCCGTTGCCGACTGGTGCGCGCGAGACCTCCCTCGACTACTCCTACTGCCAGCACCCGGCGACGACCGGTCGCGAGCTCGTCGTCTCGGACACGCGCGAGCATGAGCTGCTGCGAGACAACCTCTCGACCACCGAGAATGGCTTTGTGGCGTACGCCGGGATCCCGCTCAGCAGCGGCGATCAGACGGTCGGCGTGCTGTGCGCGATCGACACCGTGCCGCGGGCCTGGACGGTGACGGAGCTCGACACGCTGCGCAACCTGGCGCACCGCGCCCAGGCCCAGATCGACGCCCGCGCCGCGTCGGCAGCCGAGGTGGTCCGGGCGCACTAGCGTGCCGGGCCGAATGCTCGCGACGCTCTTCACCGATCCCGGGTGCCCTTGGGGGTACTCCGCCAATCCAGATCTCACCGTGATGCGTTGGCGCTATGGCCAGGGCCTGCGCTGGAAGGTGGTGATGATCGGTCTGGCGGAGACGGGTGAGCGCTACGTACGTGCCGGGTACACGCCCGAGCGCATGGTGGCGGGCTACGCCGGCTACCGCCGCCGGTTTGGGATGCCATTCCAGGCTGCGCCGCGCGAGCGGGTCACTGGGACCGGTCGCGCCTGCCGGGCGGTGGTCGCCGCCCGCCTGCAGAACGCCGAACTGGAGTGGGCGGCGGTGCGGGCGCTGCAGTTCGCATGGTTCACGTCCGACGCCCTGCTCGACGAGGACGCTGCGCTCCTGGCTGCACTCGAGCCAGTCGAGGGGTTGGACGCCGCCGCCGTGGTGGCCGCGATCGACCACAAGGACACCGAGGACGCGTACCAGCGCGACCGCGCCCATGCGCGAACGGCCGCCGGCGGCGCGACCGACTACCAGGGCAAGTCGGCGAACACCGACGGCGCCGAGCGGTTCACGGCACCGAGCGTCCTGTTTACGACGGGGACCGGCCAGACCCTTGAGGCGGGCGGGTTTCAGTCCTTGGCCGTCTACGACGCCTGCGTCGCCAATCTCGATCGCACCCTGCCGCGGCGCGCACCGGCCAAATCAGCGCTTGAGGTGCTGGAGGCATTCCCCGAGGGCGTGACGACCCAAGAGGTCGCGGCCGTCATCGCGCCGCCCCTCAGCGAGCCCGATCGCACCGCCGCCGAAGGCCAGCTCCTTGAGCTCTTCGCCGGCGGCAAGGCGCGTCGCACGCCGCTCGGCGACGACGCGCTCTGGCGCACGGCGTAGCGCGCCGCGCCGCGGCCACGGGGGGCCGCGGTGGACGGCGTGGACGCTGCGGCGTCTGGGTCCTTGGCGGCGGTGGGACTGGGGCGGCTTCTTCGGCGACGGGGTCCTTGGCGGCGGTGGGACTTGGCGGCTTCTACGGCGACGGGGTCCTTGGCGGCGGTGGAATGGGGATCGTTTCGGGAAGTGAGGGCGCCCGGTCGGCGAAGGCCGAGCCCGTTCGGTGTCTGAGCGGGTTGGCGGCGGCGGAATAGGGCTCGCTGTGGCGTCGGCGGGCGCCGGGCGGACTGGTTGGACCCAAAGTAGGCACACCTGTGGTGCCCAGGATGGGTCCAACCAGGCGGCTGCAACCTCCTGGGGTTGCGGGGGTCCGGGGTCGCGTTGAACCCGCCGCACGTCCGGCGGGTTCAACGCGACAGCGCCTCGGAGTTCCGTTCTGTCCGGCAACTGCAACCTCAGGGGGTTGCGGTTCGCCCGCTCGAAGCGAACTCCCGTCACCTGAGGGTGTTCAGCACCCCCAAGTCACCGAAGTTCGCGCCGCAACCCCAAGCGGTTGCGGCCCGCCCGGCGCCCGCCAGCCGCGAAGCGATCCCCATTCCGCCGCCGCCAACCAGCCCAGACGCCGACCGCGCTCCGCCTTCGCCGCCACGACGCCCCCGGGCCCCGAAGCGATCCCAGATCCACCGCCGCCAACCAGCTCAGATGCCGTCAATCCGCGCCGCCCCCCGGCCCCGCAGCGATCTCAAATCCACCGCCGCCAACGACCAAGTCGCCGTAGCGCCCGCCCAGTCCCACCGCCGCCAACGGCCACATCGCCGAGCGGCTGCCAAGTCCCGCCGCGGCCGCGGGTCTCGTCCTCCCCTGGATGTGTCCCGCGGCCGGCGACGGCCGACCGACCGTAAGAGCTCAAGTGTGGTTGAAGTCAAGCGCGTGGTGTGGTTGGCTGCGAGCGTGCCCGTCCCGACGCTCACGATTGGCGAGCTGGCGACCCGCAGCGGGGTGGCCACCTCGGCGCTGCGGTTCTACGAAGACCGTGGACTGATCACCTCCGAGCGAGTCGGATCCGGCCACCGGCGCTACCTGCGGCCCGTCATCCGGCGGGTGGCATTCATCGTGTTTGCCCAGCGCGTCGGCCTCACGCTCGAGGAGATCAAGGGTGAACTCGACCGTCTCCCGAGCGACCGGATTCCGACGAAGGACGACTGGGCCCTGCTCTCTGGCGCGTGGCAGGCCCGGATCGACGAACGGATCGCCGAGCTGGAGCGCCTGAAAGACAGCCTGAGCGGCTGCATCGGCTGCGGCTGCCTCTCGATGGAACGCTGCCACATGATCAACCCCGGCGACCGCGCCGCTCGCGGCGGCCCCGGCGCGCGCTTTTGGATCGGCGATGTGCGCCCGGTGGCACCCCAGCTGCCGAACCCCAGCGGCGATCGTCGAGCCAGCGCATGAGCCTCTCTGTCCCGACCATCGATCTCAACGCCGACCTCGGCGAGGGCGCCGGCCACGACGAGGAACTCCTCGACGTGGTGACGAGCGCCAACGTCGCCTGCGGCGCCCACGCCGGCGACGCCGAGACCATCCGCCGAACCTGCCTCGCCGCAGCCGAGCGCGGCGTCGTGGTGGGTGCGCACCCCGGCTACCCGGACCGCCCTGGCTTCGGCCGCGTCGCGCTGAACCTGCCCGAGCAGAGGCTCGCCGGCAGCCTCGCCGAGCAGTTGGCCGAGCTCGCGGCGGGCGCGCGCCACGCTGGACTCACGCCCGCCTACCTCAAGGCCCACGGCGCCCTCTACCACCGCGCCGCCGCAGACCCGGCAACGACCGTCCTGCTCCAGCAGGCAGCGAGCGCCGCCGGCCTGCTCGTGCTCCTCGGCCCGCCCGGCCTCTCTACCCCCATGCCTGGGCCGTTGCGACACGTGGTGGAGGGATTCGCCGACCGCGCCTACACCGTCGACGGCGCCGGTCGCGCCGCTTTGCTGGACCGCCGCGAGCCCGGTGCGCTGCTGCCGCACGATGCAGCCGTCACCCAAGCCGTGGCCCTCGCCACCACCGGCCTGGCGGCCGCACGCGACGGATCGCTCGTCGCGGTGCACCCGCGCTCGATCTGCGTGCACGGCGACTCGCCGGGCGCCGTCGCCCTCGCCCGAGAGATCCGCAGTGAGCTGGAGCGCGCCGGCGTGCTCGTGAAGGCGTTCACGTGATGGGTCGCCCGCCGGTGCTGCGTCCCGCCGGTGAACGCGGCGTGCTCGTGGAACTCCTTGGGAACGCAAGCGTCCGCAAGCTGGTCGTGGTCGCCCGAGAGCGCCTCGCTGGCCTCGAAGATGTCGTCGCTGGCCACGAGACCGTCCTGCTGACGTGGGAAGAAGGTCGGCGCCCGCCGCACGACCTTGCGGCTCGACTGGGGCAGATCCTGGGCAGCGCGTCGACCGTTGCCGAGACCGCCACCGTGGAGGTTCCCGTGACCTACGACGGCCCGGATGTGCACGCTGTGGCCGAGGTCTGCGCCATGAGTCCCGAGGAGGTCGTGCGGCGCCACCAAGCCGCCACCTACGAGGTTGGCTTCATTGGCTTCGCTCCCGGCTTCGCGTATCTCCTGGGCGGCGATCCCGCGCTGCGCCCGCCACGCCTCGCCTCGCCTCGCCAGCAGGTCCCCGCAGGGTCGCTCGCGATCGCCGGCGAGTACTCGGCGGTCTATCCGGCTGACTCGCCCGGCGGCTGGAACCTGATCGGCAGGGCGCATATCCAGGCCTTCGATCTCAGCCGCGAGCCGCAGGCCCTGCTGCAGACGGGCGCGCGCGTGCGCCTGGTGGAGTCGACGTGAACACGCTGGAGTCGGTGGGACGGCTGGTGGGTGGCGATCTCCTCGCGACGATTCTCGACGCGGGGGCTCGGACGACGTTCCAGGACCTCGGCCGGCCAGGCCACAGTCACCTTGGTGTGTCGCCCTCGGGTGCGGCCGATCGTGCGTCGTTCAAGCTTGGCAATCGCCTGGTCGGGAACGCCGAGGACGCCCCGGCACTAGAGACGACCCTTCGCGGCCCGACCCTTCGCTTTGCCCGAGCAGCCACCGTCGTCCTGACGGGCGCGAGAGTCGACGCGACGCTCGACGGGCGTCCGGTCGCCATGAACTCGCCCGTTGCCGTCCGACCGGGCGAAGTGCTTGCCGTCGGCACGGCATCCAGCGGCCTGCGGAGCTACCTGGCGGTGCGAGGCGGCTTGTTGGCTGACCGCACGCTCGGCAGCGTGAGCCACGACGAACTTGCTGGCATCGGCACGCCGGTCCTGGCTGCCGGCGACCGGCTCCGGCTCGACGACCTGGCGCTCGCCGCCCCTGCCGTCGACGTGGCACCGGTGCGGACGCTGGCGAAGGCGCCGACGCTGCGGGTGGTGATCGGGCCACGCGACGATTGGTTTGCGCCGGACGCCGTCACCGCACTGCTGACGGAGCCGTTCGCCGTCACGGCGAGCGTCAACCGGATCGGTGCGCGGCTCCGTGGGCCGACGATCCTGCACCGCGAGGACGCCGAGCTGCGCTCCGAGGGGGTGGTCGCCGGCTCGTTGCAGGTCCCCGCTTCGGGCGACCCGATTCTGCTCCTCGCCGATCACCCGACGACCGGTGGGTACCCCGTGATCGCCGTCGTGATCGACGACGACCTTGCCATTGCCGCGCAGCTCCGGCCGGGTGAGCGCGTCCGGTTCGCCGAGGTTTCGCGACCGCCTGGACCGCCGGACACCGCCCGTCTGCCCTGACTCGCCCGCGCCCTGAGTTGGCAGATACACCGTTATAGGCGTACTGAGATATGAATTCTTTCGAACGGGATACCGCGCTGCTGGTGACCGGCGCCGACCACCGTTTGCGCCCGTCGTTGCAGCGGAAATAGCATTCCGCCTTACGCTGCAAGGGCGGAATGATTGCCGTGGCAATTCTCGGAACGTTCATTCCGGGGGCCGAATCGATGGTACGATCGGCGCATCGGAACTGCTCCTTGTTGGGAGGTGCACTCCGATCCACCACAGGAGCTGTGACGACGTCGCCCGCATGCGGAGCACGTCGTTTCGGGCCGCTGTTGAACGATCGAAGAGAGAGTCGTCGTGTCACACGTGCCGCAACTGAACACCATTGAACAGACCCGTACCCCGGGCCGTCCGAGGCTGGTGCCTGATCCACCCGCGGGAGATGGCGGCGTTGTGACGATCAGCGCCGCCGAGATGGTCCGCCTTACCGGCGTCGGGCGTGAGCGCCTGCGCACGTGGGAGCGTCGCCACGACTTCCCGCAGCCGGTCCGCTGCCGCAACAACGTTCGGCGCTACCCGGCTGAAGACGTTCGCCACGTGATCTCCGTCAGCCGTGCCGTCGACCAAGGCGTGCCGCTGCATGAGGCGATCGAGCACACGCTGGCGCACCGCACGCAGGAGACGTCGCTCGGCAGCTTGGGTGCTGCCCTCGATCACGCGCCGACGCCCGCGATCGCCGTCACCGGCCCTGAGCCGCTGACGGTCGTCTGGACCAACGGTGCCACCACTGCCGCACCCGAGGCGCCTCAGGTCGGCAGCGATCTCGTCGACGACCTGACGGCCTTCGGCCCCGCGGCCCGCGCCGCAATTCAGCGCTTGCTGATCGGTGAGGGCTCCGACGTGAGCGTGGTGACCCACACCGACTGGATCGGCACCTTCCCCGCTGAGCGTCGCTCGGTGGCGTGGCGCGTCCCGGCGGAGATGTCCAACGACGCCGTCGTGGTGCTGTTGCAGCTGCCAGAGGGCACGGCCGCACGGCCCGCCACGAGTGCCCACGGGGCCTCCGCGGTTGAGCAGACGGCCGTCTGGGGTGCTGCCGCCCGCGAGGCCCGCAAGGCACTCCAGCAGGAGCCCGGCCTGGCCAGCGCACAGCGTGCCCTCGCCGAGCTGGTGAAGGGCACCGGTGGCTCCGACGCGTTCCTCGCCACCTTCCACGGCGGCCAGATGCGCACGGCGACGTCGGTTCGGGGCACGATCGCTCCGCAGATGTTGCCGCTGTCGGGCGACTGCGACGTGGCCCGCGCCATCGCCGACGCCGAGGTCGACTGGGTCGGCCAAAGCACGCTGCGTCAGCTTGGCGTCCCTCCGCGGACGGAGGCCATCGTGGTCCCGATCATCGCGGGGCGTGAGGCGATCGGCGGCATGTTCCTGCTGTTCCCCGACGAGCTCCCCCTGGCCGACGTGACCCGCGAGCTCCTTCAGAGCCTCGCGACGACGATCGGCGCCGTGCTTCAGCGCGAGCACCATGCGGCTGCGGCGGCGCACGCCGTCCGCACCACGCACGCGGCCTAGATCGCCCGCGGCGGAGACCACATGAGCGGCGCCGCAGCGGGCGCCGCTCACGTGGAACTCCTCCGGCCTCGGCGATAGCCTGGCGAGGCGCACGCCGCCTCCCGGGCCCCCGCAGGAGCGCACGCGTGCGTGATCGCTTCCGACCGTGCCTGCTCCTCCCGCCGACCTCCTCCAGCGCGAGGCTGAACTCCGCGCGATCGGCGGCGCGATCGACCGGGCGGCCGCTGGCGACGGCGCCCTCGTGCTCCTCGACGGACCGGCCGGGATCGGCAAGACGGCCCTGCTTCGAGAGACGCGCGTGCTGGCTGAGGAGCGGGGCCTTCGCATCCACGTCGCGGTCGCCTCCGAACTCGATCGCGTGTTTGCCTACGGACTCGTGCACCAGCTGCTTGAGGCCGAGGTCCTGTCGGCCGACCCGGTTCGTCGCGCCGAGTTGCTTGCGGGCGCTGCCGCCCATGCCGAGGTGGTGTTCGATCTGGCGGAGTCCGCGGGGATCGAGCCGGCCCATGCCGTCCTCCACGGGCTCTACTGGCTGTGCGCAAACCTGGCTGACGAACACCCCGCGGCGCTCCTCGTCGACGATCTCCATTGGGGCGACCGGGCGTCGCTGCGATTCTTGGAGTACTTGAGTCGCCGTCTGGAAGGCGTCCCGTTGCTGATCGTGGCCACGTCGCGACCGGGCGAACCAGGCGCAGATCAGGAACTCCTGGATCTGCTGGCAGCGGCGGCTGGCGACCGGCACCTCGTGCTTGGCCCGCTCCACTCTGATGGTGTCGCGGCGCTGCTGGAGCGTTGGCTTCCCGATGCCCCGGCCCCCGAATTCGTTGGTGGAGTCCTCACGGCAACGGGTGGCAACCCGCTGCTCGTGGAGTCGACGGCGCGGGAGGCGGCCGGTCGAGGGATGGCCGGGACGGCAGCGGAAGCCGGCCAGTTGGAGGATCTCACCGGCGGGACCGTCGTCGCTGGGTTGCAGCGGCGGCTTCGTGCACTTGGCGACGACGCGAAGCTGGTGGCCGAGGCCGCAGCGGTGCTCGGCGACCGGCGCACCCTGGACGACCTCGCCGCGGTGACGCAGCTGGGCGCCGACGAGGTGCGGGCTGCCCTCGACATCCTTGCGGCTGCGGCGATCTTGCAGCCGGCGTCGCTGGCGTTCACCCACCCGCTGGTGCGCGCAGCCGTGTCGCGCGGCGGAGCTCCGGCCGCCCAAGCAGATCTGCACGCCCGTGCGGCGTCGCGGTTGCGCCAGGCCGGCGCGCGCCCTGAGGAACTCGCCGTCCATCTCTTGGCGGTGCCGCCAGCGGCTGACCCGGCGGTGGTCGGTGTGCTGCGCCGCGCGGCGGAGAGCGCGGTTGCAGAGGGAGCCCCGGAGTCTGCGGTTCCGCTGTTGCGTCGGGCGCTCGAGGAGCCCGCGCCGACGGCCGAGCGCCCCGTGCTGCTCTTGGAACTCGGCGAGCTTGAGGAGCAGACGGGCGACCCCGCGGCGCTGGCGCGGCTCGACCTCGCGCTGAAGGAGGGATTGTCTGGCGATCTCGCCGCTCGCGCCCACCAATCCCGCGCAGCGCGGCTGATCACGACCAACCCGGTCGCCGCGCTTGATGAACTCGAGGCGGCCAGGGCCTGCGCGGGCGATCCGGATCTTCTCCTGCGACTGGAGTCGGGCCAGCTCGACGTGACCGCCTACATCGCTTCGTTGGCCGAACGCCGGATGGGTCTTCTGCGCGCCGGTCGTGAGGATCCAGCGGCCTCGCCGGCGATGCTCGTCCACTTGGCGCAAGACATGGCCTACCGCGGAGGTCCCGTCGACGAGACGATGGCGTACGTGCATCGCGCCCTCGCCGACGGCCGGTTGATGGGCGTGATCGGGCCGACAAGCCCGACGTTCCACCTGCTGATCCTCACGCTCCGACACGCCGAGCAGCCCGATCTTGCCGAGCAGCTCTTGGCGCAGGGCGACGCGATCGTGGAGCGGCTGGGCTCGTTCATGGGCGTGCTCTATGCCAACCACGCACGGGCGTTCTGGCATCTGATGTTTGGCTCGATCGCGAAGGCCGAGGGGTTCGCACGGACGGCGCTCGCTGCGGCCGATCAGTTGAACGTCGTGCTGCCACGCCAGTCGGCGCAGATCGTGCTGGCGGAGATTTTGGTCGAGCAGGACCGAGCGGCCGAGGCGATGGCCGTCATCGACGAGATCCCCGAGTCGCCGCTGCTCGACGAGACGATCATCGGCACCGACCTGTTGTCTGTCCGGGCGCTGCTGCGGGCCGGCCAGGGCCGGCGAGCAGAAGCGGAGGCTGATCTTCGTCGGGCTATCGTCCAGTTGGAGCGGCGCGGGTGGCGGGCGCCGCTGAAGTCACGCGCGCGGCTGCGGCTGGCGCCGCTGCTTGCCGACGGCGAAGCAGCCCAGGCGCTCGCCGAGCATGCGATCGCCGCCGCTCGCGAGGCAGGCACGCCCGGCGCGCTCGGCGCGGGCCTGCGGGTGCTCGGCCGGCTTCGCGCCGGCGCGGGCGGCACCGCGGTGTTGCGCGAGGCTGCTGCGGTGACGGCCGCCTCGCCGATGCGCCTCGAGCACGGGTGGGCGCTGCACGATCTCGGCCGGATGCTGCGCGTGGAGGGTGCCCGCGTGGAGGCCCGCGATCACCTGCGGCGCGCGCTCGAGCTCGCTGAAGCCTGCGAGGCGCCCTTGCTGGAGCGGTTGGCTCGCGACGAGCTGGCGGCGTCGGGTGCGCGGCCGCGACGCAGCGCACTGAGCGGCGTGGCCTCGCTCACCCCCAGTGAGCGCCGCGTCGCCGATCTTGCCGCCGAGGGCCGCACGAACCGGGAGATCGCCGAGTCGCTCTGGGTGACCCGCAAGACCGTCGAGGTCCACCTCGGCAAGGCCTACGGAAAGCTTGGCATCCGCACCCGCGGAGAGCTCCCGAAGGCGCTCGGCACCGCCGCGGCGCCGTAGGGGTCGGCACGCAAAGCGTGGGGCCCAGGTTGGGGTGGTGCCCCGATGTGCGGGGCGGGGGTCGCCGGCAATTTGGAATCCATGCCAACCCCTTCTCGCTTTGCCCTGCTGGCCGCGGCCGCCACGGCCCTCTCGCTCGTTGGTGCGTCGCCCGCGGCGGCCGACTCCATTGCCTACGTCAAGGACGGCAGCGTCTGGCTGTCTACCGCCGACGGCGCCCGCCAGTACCAAGTCACCAACGGCGGTGGCTACACCGCGGTGAGCCAGTCCGACGACGGCCACCTTGCCGCTTTGCACGGTGACCGGATCGCCTACCTCGACCGGGCGGGGACGGTCTTGGCCGACGTGCAGACCCCGGTGTCTACCGGGGCCGATCCCACGAAGCAGTTCCAGGGCCCGTTTGACCCGGTGATCTCGCCCGACGGCAAGACCATCGCCTACACCTACTTCTACCGGTGGGTGGGCGAGGACCCGTACTGCAATCCCAGCAACGGGTGCTACCTCAAACGCCTCTATCAAGGCACGGCGTACACCCACCCGACGCGCCTGACCTCGTGGGACGAGCCGGGCATGCGGCGCCAGTCCGGCTGGATCCACCCGTTTTGGGTCGGCAACGACCGCACGTTTCAGTCCGATGCCTCGGTGGCGCCGAACGAGGATCTGATCATGAACGAGCCCGGCAAGCCAGACGAGAAAACCGGCTTTACGCGGTGGTTCTCGCAGCCTGCCGCCAAGGGCTGGAAGGACGCCGACCTGACGCGCTCGCAGAAGAAGCTGGCGGGAGTGGTCGGCGAGAACGACGACCGGATCTGGTTCGCCTACGTGCAAGGGCTGCCGGTGAACGGCGGCGCTCCAAACTACCCCACCCAGTGCGCCTACGAGATCAACGGGCCGCAGGGCGGCAAGTTCGAGCAGGTGTCGTGGTCGCCCAGCGGCGCGACGTTGGCCTACAGCGACGGCGCTGGCATCAACACCGTTGCGATTCCTGAGTTCGGCGCCACGTTCGGTGACTGTGGAACGCCCACCGACGAGCCGCGGCTGCTGATTCCTGGCGGCCAGAGTCCGTCGTTTGGTCCCGCCGACGTGCCACCGGCTCGGACGCTGCCGGGCGGCGATACCGGGGGAGGCACCGGTGACGCTGGCTCGGGCGGCGGCGCTTCGGGCGGCGGCGGCGCAGGCGGCCCAGGCGGCGGCGGGGTTGTCGTCGGCGGCGGCTCGCCCCCAGCGCCGCTCAAGCTGGCGACGGTGCTCTCGAAAGGCCTCCCCCTGACCGTGCAGGTCGAGGCGCCTGGGGCGCTGACGGTGTCGGTGAAGGCCAAGGGCAAGACGGTTGGCTCGGCGAAGTCGAAGGTGACGGCGGCCGGAACGAAGACCCTGCGGGCCGTGTTCACGAAGGCGGCGCGTCGGTCGCTGGCGAAGGCGAAGTCGGTCACGTTCACCGTGCGGACGCGCTTTACGCCCAAGACTGGGAAGGCGGTCACGCGGACCACCAAGCTCACCGTGCGTCGCTAACCGACTCGCGCGTGGGGTGGGCGTGGCTCGCGCGGGCTCAGGCGCACGGACGAGCCGTCTGGCTGCTCGCCGCGTGGGGCCGCCCCACGCGGCCAGACGACCACCGCGAGCAGCGCAAGCCCCGCCCCGCCGACGGCGATGATCCAGGCCAGCTGGGTCAGCGGGGGCTGCAGGCTCGCCCAGACGGCTTCGGCCACGGCAGGGGCCGCGCCGTCGGTCGTCATCGAGGCGATGAACTGGTCGCCGATCCAGGCAGCCGAGAGCGCGGTGACCACGCCGGCGAGGGTCGCGCCCGCTCCGACGCGCACGACGGCCCACCGCCGGTTGCGCGCGCAGAGGATCGAGAGGAGCGCCGCGATGATCGCGAGTGGCGCCATGAGGGTGGTCCCGCGCTCCAAGCTGGTGGCGTAGCGGCGGGTCTGGTCGTACTGCCCCGCCTCGATGATCTCCACGCGGGCGTCGGTCACGTCGGCGCCCGCAGCGATCACGTCGTCGGGGACGCCGACGTCACGTGCGAGCTGCGTGAGCAGCGGCTGCAGCTCCAGCTCGACGGCGTCGCCGGTGGCAAGGTCGCCGCCGAGCCAGTCCACGAACTGGGTGTGGGCCGTCTGGGTCGCGCCCGCCCAGAGCACGTCGAATCGGCCTGATTGCAGTGCGGCCAGGGCGGTGCGCTCGGCCTCGTCTTGCCCGATCGAGAGCGCGGCCTGCGCGGCGCTGGCCAGGCCGCCGGGCAGCTGGCTGGCCGCGGCGCTGAGTTCGCCGCGCTGGTCGACGAACTGGTCGGCGAGGAACGCGGCCGTCACCTCGCGGACGGCGGGATCCTGGATCACCTCGACCGATCGCGCGGTAAACGCCGGCGTGTCGAGCAGCTGGCGCTGGGCCCAGACGCACCAGATTGCGGCGACCGCGGCCACGGTGGCGACCGCCAGGAACACCCCGGAGAGGATCGATCGAAGGCCGCCGGTCATGGCACCGACGCTAGCCTCCGGGCCAGCTCAGAGCGCCGGTTCGGCCTCGGCGCCGTCGGCGGCCTCGCGCCGACTGGCGGCCAACAGTGCGGCATAGGCTCCGCCTGCGGCGACGAGTTCGTCGTGGCTGCCGAGTTCCACCACCTGGCCATGATCGAGCACGGCGATCTGGTCGGCGTCTGAGATCGTTGAGAGCCGGTGGGCGATCGCGATCGTGGTGCGGCCCGCCGAGAGCGCGTCGAGCGCTACCTGCACGGCGAGTTCGGTCTTCGTATCCAAGGCGCTCGTGGCCTCGTCGAGGATGAGGACGGGCGGGTCGCGCAGCACGATCCGGGCGATCGCCAGGCGCTGGCGCTCGCCGCCGGAGAAGCGGTAGCCGCGCTCGCCGACGATCGTGTCGTAGCCATCCGGCAGGCTCATCAGCAGGTCGTCGATCTGCGCAGCACGGGCCGCGGCGCGCACCTCTTCGTCGGTCGCGCCGGGCTTGGCGAAGCGCAGGTTCTCGGCGACGGTCGCATGCAGCAGGTGCGTCTCTTGGGAGACCACGCCGACGAGCTCGGAGCGGGTCGCTGCGGAGAGCTCCCGCAGGTCGTAGCCGTCGATCAGCACGCGCCCGCCGGTCGGGTCGTAGAGCCGCGCGGCCAGGTAGCCGAGGGTGGTCTTGCCGGAGCCGGTGGCGCCAACGATCGCGAGGGTCGTGCCGGGGGCGGCCGTCAGGTCGACGTGATCGAGAACGGCGCCGGAGCGCTCGTCGTATTCGAAGGAGACGTCCTGCAGTCGTACCTCCCCGCGCACCGTCTGCGGATCCACGTGGACCGGCTGGTCGGGCTCGATCAGGTCGACGGGCGTGTCGAGGTAGTCGAAGACGCGCGTGAAGAGGGCGAGCGAACTCTGCAGCTGCACCCCGAGCCGCAGCAGCGTGATCATCGGCATGAGCAGGCGCGTCTGCAGCGTGGTGAAGGCCACGAGCGTGCCGACCGTGACGAACCCCGAGCCCTGCGCGTTGGCGTAGCCGGCGATCCAATACACGAGGGCTGGCATCGCCGCGAATGCCAGCTGCACCGACGCCATCCGCCAGCGGCCGGCCATTGCCGCGCGGACTTCCAAGTCGGCGACGTCGCTCGAGGTGGCGGAGAACTCGCCGCGCAGATCCAGGCTGCGGCCCATCGTCCGGCCCAGGACGATCCCGCCGATCGAGAGCGTCTCCTCGACCATCGCCGACATGTCTGCCAGGCGCTTCTGGCGCTCGGTGGTGATGCGGCGACGCTGATCACCGACGGTTCGGGAGAGCCAGACGAAGAACGGCACGACGGTGAGCGTGGCGAGGGCGAGGCGCCAGTCGAGGGCGAGCATCGCCACGAGGGTGGCGACGACGGTTGTGAGCGCCCCGACGAGCGAGGTGACGGTCTGCGTGACGACGCCCTGCATCGAGCCGATGTCGTTGGAGATCCGCGACTGCACCTCGCCGCCGCGCGTGCGCGTGAAGAACGCCAGCGACATCTTCTGCAGGTGGTCGTAGACGGCGGCGCGCAGCCCATGCATCACGCGCTGGCCGACGACGTTGCTCAGGTACGACTGGCGCACGTCGATGACGGAGCCCAGCAGCGCCGCGCCGACCATGCCGAGCACGAGGTAGGTCAGCAGGCGGGTGTCGTTCTCCGGCAGTGCGACGTCGATGAGTTCCCGGATCAGGAACGGCTGGGCGAGGCCAACGAGGGCCGAGACGCCGATCAGTCCGGCGACGACGGCGATCTTGCCCTTGTGTGGGGCGAAGAGCCGGACGATGCGCCACCCGTCGACGGGATCATGCGCGGGGCGTTTGGGGCGACTTCGGGGCATCGGGGATCCATCAGCCTAGGGGGCGCGTAAGCTCGCGGGGATGGGGGAGCACTGGCACGGCGAGATCACCCGCTCGTTCTTCAAGGACGGGATGCCGCTCTTGCCCGATTCGGCGGAGCGCCCAGACCTTCGGATCTACTCGGTGCCGCGCCCGTCGATCCAGCAGATCGACGAGATCGGCCGCGAGCTGGAGATCGATCCGCGCGCCGTCTCTCGCGCCCACGACCGGCATGTCCGCGCCCGCATGGATCGCTTCGGCGACACGCGCTTCCTGATCATGCGTCCGGCGCGCTACATCGACAAGACCGAAGAGGTGCAGTTCGGCGAGCTGCAGCTCATCATCGGGCCGGACTACGTCGTGCTGCTTGGGCGCTGCGGCATCTTCCCGCTGGAAGACTTCGTGGTGAAGATCTGCAGCAAGCCCGATCGGCTCACGAAGGGGCCCAACGCGATCATGCACGCCGCGGTGATGGCGGTCGTCGACGGCTACGAGCCGGTGATGCTCGGCCTGGAGAACGACATCGATGAGATCGAGGACGAGGTGTTCCGCTCGGAGGCCGACCCGCTCCGCCGGATCTACGAGCTTCTGCGCGAGGTGATCTCGTTCCAGCGCGCGACCGATCCGCTGGCGTTCCTCCTGGCCGACTTGACCCGCCGCAAAGAGCTTCCGGTCGACGAGCACCGGTTCGTTCGCGACGCCGAGGAGAAGGCGCTGCACGCCGCCGATCGAGCGTCCGGGTTCCGCGCGCTGCTGGAGAATGTGCTCAACGTGAACCTCGCGCTGGAGACCAAGCGGCTCTCGGAGGTCAGCATTGCGCAGGCCGATCAGACGAAGAAGATCTCCGCCTGGGCGGCGATCCTCTTCACGCCGACCTTGATCGGCGGCATCTACGGGATGAACTTCAAGGACATGCCGGAGCTGCACTGGCAGCTCGGCTATCCGTTTGCGCTGGGCCTGATGGTCGTCATGGCGCTCACGCTCTACATCGTCTTCAAGCGCCGCGACTGGATCTAGCGGGCGCCCGATTGCCCGCTAGGGCAGCCTGGGCTACAGCCCGCCGGCCAGGACTTTGCGCTTGGCGTAGCCCCACTTGACCATCGTGCGGTCGAGCTTTCGGGCGAACGACTTCGCCGAGCCGCGCAGCTCGTCGCGGCGGCCACTGGCGCGGATCTCGGCCTGCGCCTTAGCGACTTGCCCGATGCGGACGAGGTCGATCGCGTAGGCCGCGAGTTCGGGCCGTGGGTCTTTGCTGGTCCGCCGCGCGCGGGCGAGTTCGCGGCGGTGGCGTTTGGCGTCGCGCACCAGCTCGGATCTCGCCTGGCGGGAGACGTCGGTGAGTTTGCCGCCGTCGTAGGCCATCACCCGCAGCGGGCCGCGGACGGTGCTGTCAAATAGGGCCGGCACGCGGCTGTCGGCCGAGAGGAATTCCACGTCCTTCTTGCCGACCACGTTGGCGAGGCGGTAGCCGCCCGTGCCCCAGTCGGTCACGTCCGCGCGGTAGGCGTTGCCGTCTTTGCGGTAGACGACGGTGCGTCGTTGGCGTTCGAACCCCGCGGTGTACACGTCGATGAGGACTTCGGGCTCGGCGTCGTTGTCGAGGTCGATCGCTTTGAGCTTGGGCGTCGCGTGGTAGGAGACGTTGGCGCTCGTCGGCAGCGGCTGGTCGAGCGCGAGCTGCCGATCGTCGCGGACGATCGTGACCCTGATGTCGCTCCATGACGGGATCTCGCCCTTGGAACCGTCGACGTATTTCAGCGACGCCTTCAGCGAAGCGCCGGCTTTCTTGTCTGTCGGCGCACTGTCTTCTGGGGCGCTGGCGTTGGCCGAGGAGGTGCCGATCACCGCAGCGGTGAGCACGAGCAGCGTGGCGTCGCGCAGCGTCGACGAGTGGGCAGAAAACAGCAACTGAAGTCCCCTTCAGCTTATCGACGCGACGCCGCGTTGCGAGCCGGTGCGTGGGCGCTCGCGGGCCGGCGACGCGTCAGTCCCGGTCGCCCGTTTGGATCAGCTGGAGATCAGATCTTCGAGTTCGTCGACCCGTTGCTCCAGGGCCGCCAGGCGTGCCAGGAGGGCGTCGACGTCGAAGGCGGGCGGTGCAGGCGCCGGTGGGGTGGGCGCCGCGCGTGGCGCGGTCGGCGCCGGGTCGATGTAGGTCCCGGGTGCGGCGGGTGGGTTGGAATCGCCCGGGGCATGAACGACCGGCCCGGGGCCGTCGCTGCGTTCGTCGTCGATGGGCAGTTCGCCGCTGGCCTCCAGCTGCGCGCGGAACTCGGCGGCGGCCTCTTCCGCGGCGGCTTCGACTTCGGGGTCGCGCGGGCCGAGCTGGTGTTGGTAGCGCGCCTCGCGGGCGCCGGGCTCGCGGTCGAGGAGCAGCACGAGCCCGCGCATACCGAGGCCGCCGAGCACGTCTTCGACGTCATCCGGCGTCGCAAAGGCGTGGATGCGTTCGGTGCGGGTGCGCAGTTCGCCGCGGGTCTGGGGGCCGCGGAGCAGCAGGACGGCGAGCAGCGCTAGCTCCTCCTGCGTGGCGGGTAGCGCCTCGCCGGCGGTGTGGCGGTACTTGGTGGTGCGCGAGCCCTGGCCGGCGGCGGCGATCCGCGCGAAGCCGTGGTGGTGCAGTCCGGTGCACGCCTCGCGGACGTCGTCGTCGGTCATCGCCATCACCGGGTCGCGGCTCGAGCTCTGGTTGCACGCCGTCCGCAGCGCATTGAGCGACAGCGGGTAGGTGTCCGGGGTCGTCCGCTGCTTCTCGATGAGGCAGCCCAGGACGCGCTGCTCGTGGGCGTTCAGCTGCATGGACGGGAGCGTATCGGGGGCGGGGGCGGGTGCGGGGGTCTTGGTTGAAGCGTTTCGAGCGCGGTGACCTCGTTCTCTCGTCGTCACCAGGGCGGCTTGCTGGGAGCACTAGGTTGCACCTATGAAGGAACCGGGACTATCGGATGTCGCCGAGCCTCCGAAGGCCGCGGCCCAGGCGTGGAACGTTGCCCTCGGTGGGGTTCTGAATGTGGAAGCCATGCTGAGGGCGTTGGGACTTGACTCCGTGGCTGAGGTCGAGGCTCGACTGGAACGGCGAGAGTTGATCGGGATCCAGGCGCAGTCGGGGCGGTGGAATCTTCCCGCCTTTCAGATCCGCGACGGGGTAGTCGACGACGTTCTGGTGGTCGCCTTTTGGGCCGTTGCGGAGAGCATCGAGCCGTGGACGGCGGCGTCCTGGTGCGTGAGTCCGAACGATGACCTCGGCGGGGCTTCTCCTTCAGCGTGGCGGAGCGCTGGAAGAGAAGCGGGCCGTCTGCTCCAGGTGGCCGAGCGAGATGCAGCCCGGCTGGCCGGATAAGTCGGGTGCACGACCTCTTCGCGCGGTAGCACCGAAACGTGTCGACGGGGCCGTCTTCGCCTCGCTCGGCGCATCTCAGATACCGGTTGGCGGAAAACCGCCAACGAACATCGGTTGCCCGCATTGGCGGGGTGGAATTCTGGGGATACCTTGGCGTCAAGCCAGAGGGCAACTGCGCATTGGAGCGGTCGCCCAGCTCACCACCACACCTCAGAGACGAAAGACAAGACCATGGGCTTCCTGAAGCAGATGAAGGACATGAAGAAGACCGTCGAGGCCGCGCCGGGCATGATCCAGCAGGCTCAGGCACTCGGCGCTCAGGCGCAGCAGATGGGTGCCGCCCAGCAGGCCGCCGCCCAGCAGAACTACGGCAACTACGGCGCTGGTGCCGGCACCGCCGTCCCCGGTGGCATGGACTTCGCCGGCATCGGTGCGAACGCGCAGGCCCAGGCCAACGCGCAGGCTCAGCAGGCCGCCGCGGGCGCCGCCGCAGCAGGCGTCGACACCACGAAGGGCACGGAGCCGATTGCCGGCGTCACGCTCGAGCAGTTCGCCGCCGTCGCCAAGGGCCTGGCTGCCTACAACTACGACCAGACCAAGGCGCCGCTCGTCGCGCAGCAGCACGGCATCTCCGCCGAGGCCTACGAGACCGCGTCCGCTGGCTGGAACGGCCGCATCACCGCCGATCCCGCCGTGGCGCAGGCGTTCAACGCCGCGTACCGGGCGATCTAGCCCGCCAGGGCAAGGACCAGGGGGACGATCACATGGGCTTCTTCAAGTCGCTGCACGAGCTCAACAAGCAGGGCAACGAGATGAGCAAGAACTGGGATGTCGGCGCGCAGCTCGCCGATGCCCAGTCGTCGATGGCCGGCGCGCAGGCGATGATGGCCCAGCAGACGGCGGCGGCCAACATCGCGGCCTCGGGCGTCGACGCGACCGCCACGATCAACGGCGTTCGCCAGGGCGGCGGGATGGTCAACTACCAGCCGATCGTCGAACTCGACCTGCTGGTGATGGCCCCTGGGCTCCCGCCGATCCCGGTCACCGTGTCGCAGGTCGTCGAGCAGATCTTCCTGGCCAAGGCCGTCGTCGGCGGCCGCGTCGCCGCGAAGATCGACCCGGCGAATCCGCAGTCGGTCTGGATCAACTGGGCGGCGCCGGCACCGCTCTAGGGTGCAGGTGCTCGTGGTGGTGGCGGATCGCGGCGAGCAGATCCACCAGGTGGTGGTCGTGGAGTGAGTAGAAGACGTTGCGGCCGGCGCGGCGCGCGCGCACGAGTCTCAGGCTGCGCAGGATCCGCAGGTTGTGCGAGGTCGCGCTCTGGCTGAGCTCGGCGGCGGCGGAGAGCTGCTCGACGGAGTGTTCGCGGTCGCTGAGCGCCACGAGGAGCCGCAGCCTCGCGGGTGAGGCGAGCGCGCCGAGCGTCTCGGCGAGGTCCTGCGCCTCGTCGGCGTCGAGCGGACGCCCGGCGGATTCGTGTTCGGAGGGGTGCGGCACCGCCTGGGATCGTACGCCAGGCTAGGCACCAATACATGAAGATGTCTACATGTATCGTGGGTGGGAGTGCGCGCCGCCTCGTCACCCGTCGGGCCCCGCCCGGAGCTGCTGGGCCCGCTCCGCAGCCGGGTCTACCGGCGGCTCTTCGCGGCGCAGGTCACGTCGCTGGTCGGCACCGGCCTCACGACGGTGGCGCTGAGTCTGCTGGCGTATGACCTGGCGGGCGGCGGTGCGGGCTCGGTGCTCGGGATCGCGCTCGCCCTGAAGATGGTCGCCTACGTCGGCGTGGCACCGGTCGCGGCGGCCTACACCCGGCGGATTGATCCCAAGCGGCTGATGGTCGGGCTGGATCTCGCCCGCGCCGCGACCATTGCGGTGATGCCGTTCGTGAGCGCGGTCTGGCAGGTCTACGCGTTGATCTTCGTCGTGAGCGCGTGCTCGGCCGTCTTCACGCCGGCGTTCCAGGCACTCATCCCGGTTGTCCTGCCAGACGAGGACGACTACACCCAGGCGCTCTCCCTCTCGCGCGTGGCCTACGAGCTGGAGAACCTCCTCAGCCCGGCGCTTGCTGCGGTGCTCGTGGGACTCGTCAGCTACCACGCCCTCTTTGCCGGCGACGCCTTGACGTTCTTGGTCTCCGCCGGCCTGGTGGCGTCGACGGCGCTTCCAGCGGGCCGGGTTGCCGTCGACGCCACCACCCGGACGTGGGCCACGATCAGTCGCGGCGTGCGCCGCTATCTGCGCGTCCCCGAGCTTCGCGCGCTGCTTGCACTCGACCTCGCCGTGGCCTGCGCGAGCGCGATGGTGATCGTCAACACCGTCCTCTTCGTGCGCGCCACGCTGGGGGCAGGCGAGGCCGGCGTCGGCCTCGCTTTGGCCGCGGCGGGCGCGGGCTCGTTGGCGGCCGCGCTGGCGGTGCCCGGCCTGCTGCGCCGACGGGCCGACCGCACCGTGATGCTGGTCGGCGGTGCCTTGCTGCCGCTCGGGCTCGTCGCCGCGGCCGTCGCCTCGAGCTGGCTGGCGTTGCTGGCGACGTGGGCGGTGATCGGCGTCGGACTCTCCCTGGTGCAGACGCCCTCCGGCCGGCTGGTGCAGCGCAGCGTCCGCGGCGACGACGGCCCCGAGCTCTTCGCCGCGCAGTTCGCCCTGTCGCACGCCTGCTGGCTCGTGGCCTACCCGGTGGCCGGCGTGCTGGGCGAGCACGCGGGGCTTGCGGCGACGGCGCTCACGCTGGCGGTGGTCGCGGGCGTGGCGACCGGTGGCGCGAGGCTGTTGTGGCGTCCGGTGGGCTGAGGCGCAGGCTGCTCGGCGAGCTGGCTGCGGCTTTGCCGCAGGCCCGTGCGGCGCACTCCCGACTCTCAATGTAGGGGTGAGAGTAAGGTGCACCAAACTATGCTTCGCGACACGGTTTCGTCCCCCGAACCTGCTCCAGCGTCGACGCCGACCAAGCCGGCTGCCGCCGCTGCGCGCAAGACCGCGCCGGGCCCCAGTCTCGGTCGTCGCCTGGCGTGGCCGACGCTGCTGCTCTTCATCGCGGGCGTCGTCTACCTGATGGCCACCGCAGACACGGGTCCCGTCGATCCGACGGAGATCAGTGGGCCGCAGTCGCGGGCGAGCGTCGTGACGAACGCCGCGATTATCGTGTTTCGCGAGGGCCTGGAGGCGATCATGATCCTCGCGGCGATCACCGCGAGCCTGATCGGCACCAACGCCGGCAAGCGCAAGCCGATCATGGGCGGCGCCGCCGTCGCGTTCGGGGCCAGCATCGGCACGTGGTTCGCGCTGCAGGCCGTCCTCGACGCCGCCTCGCCGCTGGGCCCCAAGCTCGAGGCGATCACCGGGTTCATCGCGATCGTGGTGCTCCTGGTCGTCATGAACTGGTTCGTGCACAACATCTACTGGTCGCAGTGGATCGGCCGGTTCCATCGCCAGCGCCGCCGGCTCGTCGGCAGCGAGAGCCAGTGGGTCTTCCTCGGGCTCGTCGCGCTCGGGTTCACCAGCGTCTACCGCGAGGGCTTTGAGGTGGTGCTCTTCCTGCAGAACCTCCAGCTCCAGCAGGGCACGGCCGCCGTCTTGGAGGGCGTCGCCATCGGCTTGGCTGCGACCGCCTTCGTTGGTCTCGCGATCTTCCGCCTCCAGCGCAAACTGCCTTACAAGAAGCTCCTCATCACGACCGCCGTGATGCTCGCCGTCGTGCTCGTCGTGATGGTCGGCGGCACCGCCGCGACCTTCGTCGAACTCGGCTGGCTCCCGAGCTACCCGACGCCCTTCGAGGTTCCCGCTTGGCTGGGTGCCTGGTTTGAGATCTACTCCAACTGGACCACCATCGGCGCCCAGGTGATCGCCACCGTGCTCGTCGGCGGCTCCTACTTCCTCGCCGAGGAGATGAAGAACCGCGGCCCGCGCCGCCGCGGCCAAGAAGCCGCCGCTCGCGCCGCCGAGCCGGTCGCCGTCGACCACACCGCCGCCGAGGTCGAGGCGGCCCTGGAGACGGCCGCGATCCTGGCGGAGCCGGCCGCGCCCGAAGCGCGCTAAGCGCCGCGGAGGCGGGGCGGCCGCCGACGTGGTCGCCCGGTCACGCCCTCTTCGCCGGCAGGGGACCGGAGAACGCGTCCTGATCTATGAAACTCCGAGTTCAGCAACGCGACAGCATGCGTGGAGCCCAACCAACCGAGTGGGGCCTCAGAGTTCGACGACCTCGTTCTCGCCGACGTCTGGCCGGTCGCCGGTGACCTTCGCCTTGGCGTAGGCGATCACCGAAGCGAGGCGGCCGCCCGGCGAGTCCCAGTACTCGGCGGAGTCCGGCGACACGCGCAGCAGGCCGACGTCGGGGCTGTCCGGTCCGTCTGGGAACCACGCCTCAACGCTGCTGTTCCACAGCGCATGGATCTTCTCGCGGTCGTCGACGATCGAGGCGCGCCCGGCCAGTGAGACCCAGGCGCCACGGCCGGCAAACGCGACGTTCACGACCGGGTCGGCCTCGACCTGATCAGCCTGGTCGGCGGTCTCGCTGGTGAAGAACCACAGCGTGCCGTCGTCCTCGATCTCCTGCACCGCCATCGGCCGGCTCACGAGCCGACCTTCGCCGCGGTCGACGTTGGTGATCATCCCGATGCGGATGTCGTCGATCAGGTCGCGAACCTTCGCGCGCTCGTGTTCGGTTGACATGGGGACCTCTCTCGTCATGGCCGCCAACGGCAGCCGCTCGACCCCCAGTTACGCAGCGTCAGAAGCCCCCAACCACGCCAAATTCGGTCACCACCGGGCGGCTACCCCGCCAACCCCGGGAGAACGCGCCCTCGCTACCAACCGCTCGCCAAAGCAGAACGTGACGCCACGGAACACACGTCAGCCACCAGGCGGCGTCGGTGCCGTGTAGATCGTGAGCCCGCGCAGCGGCGTATCCGAGGGCCGGACGTGACGACCGTCCTGCTCAAGCAGCGCCAATGGCAGGCGGGGGTGGGGTGACCCTGCCAGGGAGAGTCCGCGTCGCGATGTACGTTTCACGCCGCCAGGCGGGAAGCGGACCTCGCGATCCGCGTCCCAGGCAGGGTCACCCCACCCCCGCCGGAACCACCCGAGCTACTTGATCAGGACGGTCGTCCCGACCGGAACGCGCGGATACAGATCCACCACGTCTTTCACGTGCATGCGCAGGCAGCCGTGGCTCGCGCGGGTGCCGATCGACCAGTCCTCGGACGTGCCGTGGATGCCGACGCCGTCGACGATGCCGAGCCAGCGGGCCTTGAGCGGGTTGTTCGGTGCGCCGCCGGCGACGGTGGTGCCAGCGAGATCGCCGGCCCAGTCGCTGTTGGGCACGTTCCAGACGGGGTTCACGGCCTTGTTGGTGATCGAGTAGAGGCCCGACGGCGTGTCGTGGCCGGCGGCGCCAACGGCGATCGGGTAGGTCTTGCTCAGCTTCAGGCCTTTGAAGACGCGCAGTTTGAAGGTGCTGCGGTTGACGGTGAGGATCGTCCAGTGGCTCTTCTTCAGGGAACCGAGCGTCTCTTTGGCCTTCACCGCGGCGCGCTTGGGGATGAAGAACCGCGAGCTGACGGGATCCTTGAGGGCTTTGGCGATCGCGGCGGAGAGCGGGTTGACCTCGACGCGGCGACCGACGACATGCTTCTTGACCTTGATGCGATCCGGCGTGATCGTGAGCTTCGCGTCGACGGGCTTGCGGTACTCCTTCTCGGCGACCTTCTTCACGAACGCGCGCACGTTGTCGTTGGAGAACTTCACGACGGGGACGACGGTCCCTGGAGCGGTGGCGGCGAGCGCAGCGTTGACGGAGGCCGGCACGTCGATGGAGTAGAGGGCCTGGCCGGCGCTGAGCTTGTGCTTGCGGGCGCCGACCTGCACGACAACGTCGCGCTGCAGCTGGGCGCGGGCGGCCTCGAGCTTGATGGTGGCGTCGGCCGCGGTCAGTCCGGAGAGGTCGACGCCGGCGACGATCACGCCCGCGGGCACCGTCGGCACGGCCGGCGGAGTGGGGGCAGGGTCCTGCGCACGGGCAGGGGAGGCCGCAAACGCGAAGGCGGCGGCGATGGCGGCCGGCAGCGCGAGCGCGCGAGCGGCGTGGGGAACGCGCGAAAGCATGGCTAGCACGGTACCTGGACGGCGCGTTTTCGATCGCAGTTGGCGCTGCAGGAGGCTTTAGCCTCAGTCGGGCATGCCCGCTGCCGCCGATCCGACTGCCGTTCCTGACGTCCCGCCGGGTGGCGCCGTGCTCGGCGACGACGGTGTGTGGCGGTGCCCGTGGGGTGCCGGCTCCGAGCTCTACCGGGAGTACCACGACGGTGAGTGGGGCGTCCCGGTGCGCGGCGACCAGGCGCTGCTGGAGCGGCTCACGCTGGAGGCGTTCCAGTCGGGCCTCTCGTGGATCACCATCCTGCGCAAGCGAGACAACTTCCGGGCCGCCTTCGCGGGCTTTGATCCCGACGAGATCGCCGAGTTCGATGAGGTCGACGTCGAACGCCTGATGCAGGACGCCGGGATCGTGCGCAACCGGGCGAAGATTCTCGCGGCGATCACCAACGCTCGGGCGACCGTGGCGCTGCGCGAACACGGCGGGCTCGACGCCTTGATCTGGTCGCACGTGCCGGACGAGCCGATCCACCCGCGCACGATGGGTGAGCTGCCGTCGCTGACGCCCGAGTCCAAGGCGCTGGCGAAGTCGCTGAAGAAGGCCGGCTTTGCGTTTGTCGGGCCGACGACGGCCTACGCGCTGATGACCGCCGTGGGGCTCGTCGATGCGCATCTGGTGGGCTGCCACCGCCGCGACGTCGCGGTCTCGGCTGGGTGAAAACGTGCACAGGGTGCTCCGCGGGGGCCTTTTTTGGGCTTCGGCGCGCCAGGCCTGGCCGCTTAGGTGAGCGAAGCCTCACGCTTGGCATGGATGGGGCTGGAACCGATGCGCCGCCGCCCCTAACGCCGGTATCCTGGCCGGATGCGGCTTCTCCCGGCCATTACTGCCTCCGCGGCGTGCCTCACCCTGCTTGTTTCCGACGCTGCGTCAGCGGCGACCGTCGCTCCCGCTGGCAGCATCGAGATCTCGCGCCGCGCTGACCCGTCGCTGGATCCGTTCATGCGGACGGAGCTGGCGGCGACGCCGCTGGGCACCATGAGCTTCAACCAGCAGTGGCTGAGCACGCACGCTCGCCCGCTGGTGGTGCACGACTCCGACCCGGTGGTGAGCCTCAACACGACGGGGTGGGCGTCGAAGCCGAAGGTCTCCGTCTACTACAACGCCACGGGCGTGAATCCCTATCACCCGCAGCGCATGGCTGAGGCCAAGAAGTGGCTGCTGAGCGAGAAGGGCAAGCCGGTGATGGTCGACGGCTGGCGGGCCCTCGACATGCGAGTCCCGGCCGCCCGCAAGTGGTGGCTGTATGGCGTCGACGGCAAAGCGACCTGCAACCCCGATCGCGAGCAGCGCGGAGCCCTCGACCTGTTGGCCTGCGGCTACACCAGCCTCTGGCTCGACAACGCGCTGACCACGCCGAAGCAGGGCTTCACGCCGACGCCGAGGATCAAGGAAAAGGCGTGGGCGACGGGCGTGCTGACGCTCCTCAAGCAGCTGCGCGCGCTCAAGCCCGCCGGCACCAAGTTCACGATCAACACCCACTGGACGGACACCGACTACGGCTACGCCAAGAAGCCGAAGCTGAAGTCCACCTCCGGCACGATCCGCGCAGCGAAGTACGCCGACCAGGTGATCATCGAGGGCGGCGCGATCGATCCAGGCCTGCACTACGCGCTGAAGGCCAACCAGCCGTGGTCCTACCGCCGACTGCTGAACTTCTCGGATGCGATGCACCGCGTTGGTGTGAAGCTGCAGTGGGAGAAGACCGGTAGCTCCGACCTCACGCTGAGCCGCTCCCCGCTCACCGGGGCGCCGAAGCTCGCGGCGATCCCGTCCTGCCGCGACACGGATCTGAAGACCGGTGCGTGGGTCAACGGCGACGCGTCGTGGAAGGCCCATGTGCGCTCGGCGGCGTTCAACTACGCGACCGCCATGCTGACGTTCGCCACCGGCGACGCCGTCGGCGACATGTGCGAGTACCCGGGCCGCGGGTGGCGCGGCTACGAGGCCGATCTCGGCCGTCCCGCCGGCAAGCGCTACGAGCGCGGCGGCGTGATCGCCCGCAAGTTCGCGGCCGGTGTCGTGGCCGTCAACTCCTCCGACGGTCCGCTGAACTTCACGGTGCCGTCCGGCAAGAGCGGCGTCGATCTTGCCTCGACCGTCTGGCCGCTCAGCAACGCCACCGTGAGCACCGTGACGATCCCGGCGCGCAGCGCCGCCGTCATCAAGTACTAGCGGGCGCAGCGGTCGGGGTGGGGGTACCCCAGCGGGCCGCGGCGACCTGCCCGAGGCTTCGCCGGCGTCTCCTGACCGGCGTCCGCTAAGCGGCGACTGAGCCGCTGGCGGCGCCTGGGCTGGTTGGCGGCGGTGGATTTGAGATCGCTTCGCGGCCCGGGGGCGTTGTGCACCGAGGGCGGTGCGGATTGGCGGCATCTGAGCTGGTTGGCGGCGGTGGATCTGGGATCGCTTCGGGGCCTGGGGGCGTCGTGGCGGCGAAGGCGGAGCGCGGTCGGCGTCTGGGCTGGTTGGCGGCAGCGGGACTGGGATCGCTTCGCGGCTGGCGGGCGCCGGGCGGGCCGCAACCGCTGGCGGTTGCGGCTCGAACTCCCGTCACCTGGGGGTGCTGAACACCCGCAAGTGACGGGAGTTCGCTTCGACCGGGCCAACCGCAACCGCCTGGGGTTGCAGTTGCCTGACATGACCCGCCCGCCACCTGCGTTCGCGTTGAATCCGCCGGACGTGCGGCGGGTTCGACGCGACCCCAACCGCCTGCAACCCCCAGACGTTGCGGCGCCGCAGGCCTCGCGCCCCGAACGCCGTTTTTGGGCGTTCGGGGCGCGAGCCTCGCTGAGTGCAACCCCAGGAGGTTGCAGCCGCCTGGTTGGACCCATCCTGGGCACCACAGGTGTGCCTACTTTGGGTCCAACCAGTCCGCCCGGCGCCCGCCGGCGCCACAGCGAGCCCTATTCCGCCGCCGCCAACCAGCTCAAACCACGAACGGGCTCGGCCTTCGCCGACCGGGCGCCCTCATTTCCCGAAACGATCCCCATTCCACCGCCGCCAAGGACGCCGTCGCCGTAGAAGCCGCCAACGACCCGGACGCCGCCAACGCCCAGCCCGTCCCGCCGCGACGCCCGCCGCGCCGCGCCCTACGGCGCCGTTGACGCCGCCAGGTGCTCGTGGAGCGCCTTGGCGGCCGGCGAGACCAGCGGGCGCTGATCGGTGATTAGGCCGACGGTCGGTGAGACGGTTGGCGAGACGAGCGTGTACATGCGTGTGCCGTCTGGCAGCTCGCGGTCGTCGAGCCAGCGGTCGGCGATGATGCACGAGTAGCCCGAGCGGCCGAGGTCGACGAGCGCTGGCACCGAATCGGACTCCAGCTTCGGCTCCACGCGGACGCCAGCCGCGCGCATCGCCCGGTCGACCATCGTGCGGTTCTGCAGCGGCGCCGCCAGCAGGCAGAGCGGCACCGCCGCGGCCTCTGCCCAAGTGACGGTCTCCCCGCGGCTGGAGAACGCGGGGTCGGACGTGAGGAGCACGAGCGTTTCGTCGTACAGCGGTAGGAGCTTCACGCCCGGTGCCAGCGGCTCGCTCGTGTAGACGAGTCCGGCATCGAGTTCGCGGCCGACGATCTTGGCCACGGCCTCGCTCGCCGGGAGCGTCTGCGCTCGCACTTTGACGCCCGGATGTTCACGCAGAAAGGGTGCGAGCAGCTCGCCTAGGCGAGCGTTCGCCGTCGGAATCACGCCGAGCCGAATGGTTCCGCTGAGCCCGTCCCGCAGCCGCGACGCCTCCTGCTGGAGTCCGTCCATCGATGAGATGGCCCCGCGCGCCCACAGCAGCACGGCCTTGCCCTCCTCCGTAAGCCCATGGATGTGGTTCTCGCTGCGATTCAGCAGCACCAAGCCAAGCTCTCGCTCCAGCTCACGCAAACCGGTCGCCAGCGACGTCGTCGTCACGTGGCAGGCCGTGGCCGCACGGGTGGCGTCGGGCTCACGGGCGAGCGCGTCCAAGAACTCAAGTTGGCGGAGCAGCATCAGCCTCGCGGCGCAGCCTAACCCGTGGCCGGTCGCCGGCACCCAGAGGAGTTCAGGGCTACAGGGCGTCGAGTTGCTTCACGAGTACGCCGCAAAGGTGGCGGCGCTCGTCGTCGCTGAGGTCGTGGGCGATCATGCCCTCGATCGCATAGGACCAGATCCGCGGGATCGCTGCCAACGCATCGGCGTCGACCCCGCGGCCGTCCTCCCGCTGGGCGAGATGCTGGCGGGCCTCGTCGAGCAGCCAGGCGTCGCCGACCTGGTGGAACTGCCGGTGCCACGCGCGGACGGACTCCGAGACCGGCGCTCGCGCGTGCACCGTGATCGTGAGGCCGGCCATCTCCTCGAACACCCCGGTGAGCCAGAGCAGGCGATCCGTCAGTGTCGGCAGGTCTTGGTCGCGGAACGTCGCCACCGACGCGCGAACGATTCCGCGCAGCACCTCCACCAGGACGGCGTCCTTGTCGTCGAAGTACCAGTAGATCGTGTTCGGCGTGATGCCAGCCTCGCGAGCCAAGGCGCCGATCGAGGTGGCCTCATAGCCGTCGGCAGCAAAGAGTCTGGTGGCGGCGTCGATGATCTCGCGACGCTTCTCCTCGCGATCCTGGGACGTCCGATTACGCGCCATGGGTGCGCCTCGTCCGCCGCGAGGCCATGCTCTTGACTGCCATTCAAGACGACGATACCGTGGCGCTCTTGATCGCCCCTCAAGACACCTCCCCCACCGACGACATCACCCGCGAAGAGGTCTCGTTCCTCTCGGACGGCGTGCGCTGCGCGGCCTGGCTCTACCGCCCCTCAGGACCAGCGACGACCGCGCCTCCGCTGGTCGTGATGGCGCACGGCCTCGGCGGCACTCGCCACATGCGCCTCGACAGCTACGCCCGTCGCTTTGCGCAGGCCGGCCTCGCAGCGCTCGTCTTCGATTACCGCGGCTTCGGAGACAGCGAAGGCACGCCGCGTCAGATCGTCGACGTGCGCGCTCAGGTCGACGACTGGCACGCCGCGCTCGCCTACGCGCGAACTGAGCTCGACGTCGACCGCGACCGGATCGCCATCTGGGGCACGTCGTTTGGCGGAGGCCACGTGCTGCAGATGGCCTCCGAGGACCACGGGCTGGCCGCGGTTGTGGCGCAGTGCCCATTCACCGACGGCCTCGCGTCGACCGCAAAGCGCTTCGTCACCAATCCGCTCAGCGCGGCCGTCCTCTTTGGAGCGGCGGTGCTCGACGCCCTCGGCAGCGTCCTGGGCCGGCGCCCAGTTCTCATGCCGATGGCCGGCACCAGCTGGATGCCGGCATTCCTCGCGTCGAAGGACTCGCTCAGCGGCGCATCTGATCAGGCCGAAGTCGGGACGGTGATGTCTGCGCGCACCAGCCGGATCGTCCGCCGGGTCGCGCCGATCCGTCGCCGGCTGAATACGCACCTGGAGTTCAGCGATCGCGCCGTCCCGAAGGAGTCCAACTCGCTGTGGGGCGTGCTGATCAGCCCCTCCGGCGCGCTGATCATCAACGCGATCGCTGCGCGCCTCGTGCTCACGCTCAGCCTCTACCGCCCCGGCCGCTCCTTGCGCCGCAGCGGCACGACGCCAGTGCTGATCTGCGCCTGCGATGGCGACACGGTCGCGCCCGTCGGCCCGACCGTGCGCGCGGCCAAGGGGCTGGCCAACGTGACCGTCAACCGCTACCCGTACGGGCACTTCGAGATCTACATCGGCGACGCGTTCGAGCGGGCCGTCGCCGATCAGCTGGAATTCCTGACGGCGAGGCTGATGCCCGCGGGCTAGCTCAAGAGGTCGAGGTCGCGGCCTGCATCGCTGCGGCCGGCCGCCAGCTCGGTGGAGAGGTTGCGGTAGGCGTAGGCGGCGCTCAGTGCTCCGGCGACCCCGAGGGCGAGGAATGCGGCGGCCGGCAGGGCGTAGAGCGCGCTGGTGAGGCCCGTCAGCAGGACGACACCGAGATTGCCGGCGAGCCAGATGACGGCCGAGACGGTGCCCGCGACCTCCGGCATGTGGCGCTCGGCGATCTCCAGCAGGATCGGCAGTGCCGGGACGAGTGCGGCTCCGACCAGCGCAAACGACATCGCCAAGCCACCGAGCGGCAGGTCGATCGCGGCAAGCGCCACCGAGGCCGACGCGAGGGCCATGGCGCCGATCAGTGCGCCGCGCTGCCACCCGCGCTTGGCTGCATAGGCCGGCAGGAACGCGGCGACGACCAGCCCGGCGAGGACCATGCCGTCGATGAGGAGGTCGGCGGTGTCGGTCGAGACGCCCCGAGGCTCGAGCAGTGCCGGCGCACCAGCGAGCAGCGCTCCGAACGTGCCAAATCCGCCGAGTGCCAAGACCGACAGCGTCCGCATGTCGCGGTCGGCGAGGACGTGTCGCAGCGCGCTGCCGTCGACGCGATCGGCGAGATGCTCGGCGGTCGTGCGGCGAACCGCCCAGAGCATCCAGGCGCCGGTCGCCAGGCCGAGCAAGGCCTGGGCCTCAAGCAGCCCACGCAGGTCGCTGCCGTCCACCAGGGCCAACGGCATCGTGTAGCCCACGAGCACGCCAAGGAAGAACCCGACCGAGCCGGCCGCAATGCCGGCGGGCCGTTGCTCAGCCGGCAGATTCGCCCGCGCGACCACGATCAAGCCGTTGAGCAGGATCGGCTGCGCCAACGACACGATGATCTGGCCGGTCATCCCGGCCGCGTAGCTGTCTCCCAAGATCCGCACGACGCCGCCGATCGCCGTCAGCGCCGCGCCGATCATCAGCGTCCCGCGAGGTGCCCGGTCGAGCCGCCGACCGGTCGGGATCGCGAGCACGACGTAGAGCACCGGGTAGACCAGGTTCAGCGCCGCGATCGCGGCTGCCGAGACGGCGTAGAACTCGGCGGCCTCAACGGCAACGGGCGAGTACGTGAGCCAGAAGACCTGCGTGACGCCCGCAACGGCGGCGGTCGCCAAGACCGCATTCCACCCTTGCCGCCGGCCGGGCAGCGCCCGATCTGCCGACGACATGCGGGAAAGCTACCCGAGCTCGCGCTCCACGAGGGCAGCAATCTCGGAGTAGCCGCGTCCCGGCGCCGGCATCACGAACGGCGGCACGTGCCGCACGACCGACGGCGCAAGCGGACCGCCGACAAATCGCCACCACGTGCCCATCGCGCTAAGCGTGAGCCCACGGCCAGGGACCGGCAGGAAGCCGTACTGCTGCTGGAGATCCCCCGGGAGCGAGTCGATCGTGAGCTGGTTGATGAGCTCCTTCACGGCCAGGAGCGCCGGCGGTACCGGCGGATTGAGGATCACGCGGCGTGAGAGGTCGCGGGCCTCGTCGGTCACGAGGAGGTAGCCGCTGTCGAGCATCGCCTGCATGTACTCCAGGTGGATGGCGTAGGTCGATGGCATGTCTGAGGCCTGGAGCCCGAAGATCTCGCCGACGCGCCGCCACTGCTGCCACAGCTCCTCCCGCTCGTCTGCCGAGAGCGGCCGCACGAACCGCTCGAAGGCGCGGTAGGAGGAGTCGATGAACGCCGCCAGGATCCAGAGCAGCAGGTCTGGGTCGTCACCCCGGAACTCGGTGCCGGCCGGGTAGGGGCCGATCGTCTCCTTGAGCGAGCCGCGAACGCGCGCATGCATCGAGCCGACGATCTCCTGGACCTCGCGAGCCTGCTGCTCGGAGCCGTAGATCACCGTGTTGACCGCAAGCGCCGTGCGCGCCAGGCGGGGATGCGGGTTCTCGGCCGACGCGGTGTGGCTGAAGAACCCGACGAAGGCGACGGGGTGCGCCGCCTGCATGAAGAGCGCGCGGGCCCCCGAGAGCGCAACGAGGCGTTCACGCTGAACCTCACGGATCAGCGACCCCTCGGCAAAGAAGGGGCGGTCGGCCGCGCTGGCGGCGCGGCGGGAGGTCGGCCGGGGCGCGGCTGAGGCGTGGCTCACGCCACCTCGGGACCGGACGTGCGATCACGCTGCTCGGCCAACAGTCGGCGCACCTGGCTGGTGCGCGCGGCGGTCAGCGAGCCAGCGTCAGGATCGGCCTGAGCCGCCCTGCGCTGACGCCGTTCCTGAACGAGACGGTGGACCGAATCGAAAGGAATGAGCTCTGCAGTGCGCTGAGATTCAGACATTTCCGCTGGGTTCCGCTTCTTGGGGAGTTCAGGACGGGGTCGTCCAGTACTCGGGTAATCGGACGCGGATGGCAGAACTTCAGGGGGCATGAGTCGCAAATTGCTGGGGAACGCCGGAGCGTTACGAGGGGTACGCAAGGGGTACGCTGGCCGGACCAATGCCAGCTCAGGTTTTTATGGGGAAGGAGTGTGTGTGCCAGTACCGGCGCGATCGCTGCGATCAGTCGTGCGTGCGCGACATGCTCGCCACTCCCTTCTACATCGCGTGCCTGCGGCTGACGGGCCGCAGCTGCCTCGTCGTCGGCGGCGGTGAGATCGGCCTCGAGAAGACCGAGGGACTCCTGGCCTGCGACGGCAAGGTGACGGTCGTCGCACCCGAACTCGGCCCCGGGCTCCAGGAACTCGCCGATGAGGGCTCGATCGAGCATCTCGCCCGCGACTACGAGCCAGACGATCTCGTCGGCCGATTCCTCGTGATTGCCTGCACCGACGACACCGAGGTCAACATCCGCGTCTATGACGACGCCGAGCGCCGCGCGATGCTCGTCAACGTCGTCGACGTGCCGCCGCTGTGCAACTTCATCCTGCCGGCGATCCTGCGCACCGGGCCGCTCGCCATCGCCATCTCCACGGCAGGCGCCTCGCCGGCGCTGGCCAAGCGCATGAAAGCCGAGATCGCAGAGCACTTCGGCGAGGAGTATGCGCGCCTGGCGATCGTCCTCAACGACGTGCGCGGCTGGGCAAAAGCCACGCTGCCGACCTACCAGGACCGCAAAGTGTTCTTCGAAGGCATCGTCGGCGGCGACCCCGATCCGATCCAGCTCCTGCGCGAGGACCGAGGCGACGAGCTGCTGCAAGTGATCTCTCAGGCCCAAACAGCTGCACAGCAGAGGCTCGCCGTATGACCATCCCCGCCGTGATCGTGATCGCGCACGACAGCCACAGCCCGGAGCTCTCCGTCGAGGAGTACGGCCCCGAAGTTGCGGCGCGCGTGGAGGCGGTCGGTGGGGACGTCCTGGCGATCGAGCTCGTGCCGCTTGGCGGCGAGCTCTTCGAGGAGCGGCTTCAGCACTACATCGACGAGCAGGTCTGCCTGCTGCTCACGTGTGGCGGCGCCGGCATTGGCCCAGACGACATCGTCCCCGAACTCACCTCGATCATCGTCGAGCGGCGCGTGCCCGGCATCGAGGAGATGCTGCGCCGGGCCCTCGCTGAGGAGGCGCCTGAGGGCACGCTTGAGCGCGGCGCCTGCGGCATCGCCGGTGAGACGCTCGTCGTGAATCTGCCGCGCGAGGTGCGCCTCATCGAAGCCGCTCTGGCTGCGCTGGCACCCGTGCTTCCGTCGATCCGGTCGCGCCTTGAAGGCCGCGAACCGGCCGCCGACCTGCGCGACGACGTGTCGACCGGCGACGCAGGCGACGAAGACGACTACTACGACGACGAAGACGAGTAAGAGGCCAGCGGCCATCCCGGCGACCGACGCCATCCCGGCGATCCTCGCCAAGGGGCTGCTCGCCGCACATGGCCGCACGCCCGTCCTGCGCGACCTCTCGCTCCGGGTCGAGGCTGGCGCGACGGTTGCGCTGCTCGGCGCCAACGGCTCCGGCAAGACCACGTTGCTTGCTTTGCTGGCCGGGCTCCGCACCCACCACGGCGGCGAGCTGAGCGTCCTTGGGCATGCCTTGCCAGCGGAGCGGTGGGCGCTGCGGGGCCAAGTCGGCCTCGTCTCGCACCAGCCACTGCTGTACCGAGACCTCACGATTCGCGAGAACCTCGACTACCACGCGCGTCTGCACGGCCTGCCGGATGGGCGCGTCGACGAACTCCTTGCGCAGGCGCGGCTGCAAGAGCGCGCCGACCAGCACGTCGGTGCGCTCTCCCGCGGGCTGACGCAGCGCGCCGCGGTTGCCCGGGCGCTCCTCAGCGACCCGCCGTTGCTGCTCTTGGATGAGCCGCTCGCCAATCTCGACCCCGTCGCTTCCGAGCTGGTCGGGGCACTCATCGCGCCGCGCGACGGCCGCACACGCGTGATCGCCAGCCACGACCCCGCCGCCGCCCTCGAGGAGGCCGACGGCGTGATCGTGCTCGGGGCCGCAGCGACGATCAAGTACGTCGGCCCAAGCGCGGGAATGACGGCTGCCGACGTGGAGGCGCTCTACCGGTGAGCCAGGCGCCGAAGCCCATCTCCGCCCGCCGGGCCGTCCTCACCATTTTGCGCAAGGACCTCCTGCTGGAGCGACGTTCGTTTGAGCTGCTGCCCGCCATGGGCCTGCTTGCGCTCGGGACCATGATCGTCCTGCGCTTCGCGCTCGACCAGGAGACGGTCTCCGGCGACCTTGCTGCCGGCTCGCTCCTGGTGCCCCTGCTGTTCGCGTCGCTGCTCGGCGTCTCGCGGCTCTTCGGCAGCGAGGAGCGAGACGCCGGAGTGCAGCAGTACCTCCTCAGCCCCGCCCCGGCCGGCGCGCTCCTGGCCGCCAAAGTCGCCGGCTTGGCGCTGGTCCTCGCTGCCCTTGAGGTCGTCCTCGTGCCGGTCTTTGGGCTCCTGCTGCTGGGTCCAGATCTGCTCCCGGTGCTCCCAGAGATCGTCCTGGTGCTCGTCTTGCTCGATCTCACACTGGCGACCCTCGGTGGGATCGTCGCCGGCATCGCGATTGGAGCCAGATCCCGAGAGCTGATCGTGCCAATCCTGGTGGTCCCGCTCGCGATCCCGGCCCTCATTGCGGCGCAGGCAGCGCTAGCTCCGGTCCTTGAGCCCGGCGCCGAGGCGCTTGCATGGCGCTGGCCGGGGGTTCTGGCCATCTATGCTGTGGTTCTCGCACTCGTCGGCTCTGTCGTCGGTGAGTACCTCGTCGAGGACTGAGCCTTCCCTCTTCCATGACCGTTCGCGGCCTGCGCCCCCTCTCGATCCTGTCCGTCGTCCTGCTGGCGGCCGGCTTCGGCCTGGCGTTCTTCTACGCCCCGCTCGACGCCGACCAGGGCTTCCGGCAGAAGATCTTCTACCTGCACGTGCCGATCGGGATCGTCGCGCTGATCGGCTTCGTGATCGGCGGGATCCACGGCTTGCGCTACCTGCGCACCGGCAACTCCGAGGCCGATCTGCGGTCCTACGTGAACATCCACCAGTCGCAGATCCTGGCCGTCTCGGTGCTGATCACGGGCGCGATCTGGGGCAAGACGGCCTGGGGCGCGTGGTGGCGGTGGGACGAGCCGTTCCTGGTGTCGTTCCTGATCGTCTTCCTCCTGTACTGCACCTACCAGCCGCTGCGCCTGTCGATCGACGACCCGCGCCGCCAGGCCCGCGCCGCCAGCGTGTTTGCCGTGGTCGCTGGGGCGTTCGTGCCGATCAACTTCGCCGTCGTGCGGATGGCGGATGCCTACCTGCATCCGCGTACGCTCTCGAACGCCGCCGACGGCTCGATGCCGGGCTCCGTGCTCATCACCTTCCTGCTCTGCCTCGTCGCGATCTCCGTGCTCTACGCGACCCTCGTGAGGTACGAGCTGCTGTCCAAGAGCACGACCTTCCGCCTGCGCGCGCTTGAGCGCCGCGCCGGCGGCGACGATCTGATCCCCCGGCGCTCGGCGGTCCCACAGGCATGACGCTCTCCGTTCCCAGCGTGCTCGCCCAGGCCAGCACGATCCCCGACGAGTCCGGTGGCGCGTACGTGATCGCCGCCTACGTGGTGTTCCTCGTGCTCGTCGTCGCCTACGTCGCGATCATGGCCCAGCGCCTGACGCGGATCTCCAAGATCGCCGACGACCTTGAGGCACGGCTCGACGGCCTCGAGCATGCCGGCCAGCAGGGTGCTGGCGTCGTGCAAGGCGGCGAGCTGCCGAGCGACGTGACCCAGGCCGAGCCCCCGACGATCGCGCCGACCCGATGAGCGAGCTGCTCACCGTCGGCGTCTCGCATCGCACAGCGCCGGTGGCGCTTCGCGAGCGCCTCGCGCTCCCGGGCGACGGCGCCGGCCACGTGCTCGGCGAGCTGGCGGCCTGCGACGACAACATCCACGAGCTCGTGGCGATGTCGACGTGCAACCGCACCGAGATCACGGTTCTCACGGACGACCCGCAGGCGGCCGAAGACGGCCTGCTGCGGGTGCTCGCTCGCCGCGGCGGGTTCGCCCCCGACGACCTCGGTGGTGCCGTGTTCCGCCTCCACGAGGCCGACTCGGCCCGCCACCTCTTCCGCGTCGCCTCCGGGCTGGAGTCGATGGTGCTCGGCGAGGCCGAGATCCTCGGCCAGGTGCGCCGCGCCCACGAGGTCGCCGTCTCCGCCGGCACCAGCGGCCCCACGCTCGATCGCCTCTACGGCGCCGCCGTCGGCACTGGCCGGCGCGTGCGCAGCGAGACCGAGATCGGCCACGGCTCGATGTCGATCTCCTCGCTGGCGGCCTCCCTCGCAGAGCGCGAACTCGGTGATCTTGCTGGCCGCCAGGTCGTGATCATCGGTGCCGGCGAGACGGCCGAGCTCGCCGCGGCCGCGTTCCACCAGCGCGGCGTCGCGACGCTGTTCGTGGCGAACCGGCGCGCGAACCGCGCGATCTCGCTCGCCGCGAAGTTCGCCGGCGAGGTCGCGCCGCTCGACCACCTCCCGGGGCTGCTGGAGACGGCTGACGTGGTCGTCTCTGCGACCGCCTCACCGCACCCGATTCTGCACCGCGAAGCGATCGCCGAGGTGCTTCCTGCCCGCGCCGGCCGGCCGCTGCTGCTGATCGACCTCGCCGTCCCGCGAGACATCGAACCCGCCTGCGGCCTGCTGCCGGGCGTCCAGCGCTACGACCTGGATGCCATGGAGTCGGTCATCGCTCGCATGACGCACGTGCGCAAGGCCGAGGCCGTCCGCGCGGAGACGATCGTCGACGACGAACTCGGCCGCTTCAACACGTGGATGGTCACTCGTGGGGTCGCTCCGACGATCGCCGCGATGCACCGCCAGGCCGACGACATCGTCGAGCGGGTCCTCACCGAGAACGCCGGCCGTTGGGAGTCCGCCTCCTCGCGTGATCGCGCCCGGATCGAGGCCGTCGCCCGCGCGGTGGCCACGCGCATCCTGCATGAGCCGACGATCCGCCTGCGGTCGGTCGACCCGGCCGCCGGCCACCGCCGCGTCGAGATCCTCCGCGAGCTCTTCGGGCTCGACGGCGAGGTCGAGGACGGCCGCCTGGAGGACGTCGACCAGCTCCCCGGGCAGGCGCGCGGGCCAGTCACCTGATGGCGCTGCGCCTCGGGACGCGCGGAAGCGCGCTGGCCCTCGTGCAGGCCCGTGCCGTCGCGGCTGCGCTGGGCGGTGACGTCGAGATCGTCGAGATCGTCACCACCGGCGATCAGAACCGCGCGCTGGCAGACAAGGAAAAGTGGGTCAAGGAGCTCGACCGCGCGCTGCTCGACGGCGAGATCGACCTCGCCGTGCACTCCGCCAAGGACGTCCCCGGCGAGCTGGCCGACGGCGTTGCGCTCGTGGCCGCGATGCCGCGCGAGGATCCGCGCGACGCGCTCGTCGGCGTCGCCACGCTCGACGAGCTGCCCCAAGGTGCTCGCGTCGGCACCAGCTCGCTGCGGCGCGCCGGGCAGCTCCTGGCGCTGCGTCCCGATCTCGTCGTTGAGCCGCTGCGAGGCAACGTCGACACGCGTCTGCGGCTCGTCTCCGAGGGCCCGCTCCACGCGGCAATTCTCGCCCAGGCCGGGCTGAACCGCCTGGGTCGCGGCGACGAGGGCACCCCGATCGACGCGCTCGTCCCTGCTCCCGGGCAGGGCATCGTGGCGCTGACGGCGCGCGTGGGCGACGCCGTTGCTGCCGGAGCCGCGATGCAGATCACCGATCCGGCCGCGTTTACCGCGCTGCGCGCGGAGCGCGCGATCGGCCTGGCGCTCGGCGCGGATTGCACCACCGCGATCGGTGCGCACGCCAGCGCGCTCGGCGACGAGCGCATTGAGCTGCGGGTGAAGCTCACCACGCCCGACGGTGGTCGCGTCCTCGACGACCTGCTCGACGGGCCGATCGAGGCCCCCGAGCTCCTCGCGCAGTCCGTTGCCGCGCGGCTGCAGGCTGCAGGGGCAGCCGAGCTGCTGGCACAATCGTCGTCATGAGCGACCGCGGCATGCTCGACCGGGAAGAGCCGCGCGGCACCGGCAAGCATTTCATCGCGCCGCAATCGCGTGCGGCGTCTCCGCGCCCAGCGAACGACCAAGGTCTCGATCAGCTGGCCGCTTCGCTGCGGCTCGGGCATGCCGAGCCGGGCGTCGCCTACCTCGTGGGTGCCGGTCCAGGCGACCCGGGCCTCGTGACCGTCCGTGCGGCCCGCCTCGTGGCGACGGCCGACGTGGTGCTGCACGACCTGCTGGTGGCGCAGGAGCTGCTGGATCTCGTGCGCCCGGACGCCGAACTCTACGACGTCGGCAAGGTCGGCGATGGCCGCCACGTCGCCCAGGAAGACACCAACGCGCTGATGGTGCGCCTCGCCCAAGAGGGCCGCAGCGTCGTGCGTCTCAAGGGCGGCGATCCGTTTGTGTTTGGCCGCGGCGGCGAGGAGCTCGCCGAGCTGCTGGAGGCCGGCGTCCGGGCGGAGGTCGTCGCGGGCGTGACGAGCGGCACCGGCGCGCTGGCGGCTGCCGGCATCCCAGCGACGCATCGTCTGTTGGCCAGCGCCGTGGCGTTCGTCACCGGCCACGGCCACGACGAGAAGCCCGAGACCGGCCGTGACTGGGGCTCCCTCGCGCACTTCCCCGGCACGCTCGTCTTCTACATGGCCGTCAAGGCGCTGCCGACCGTGGCCCGCGAGTTGATCGCCCACGGTCGCTCCCCCGACGAGCCGGCGGCGATCGTCGAGCGCGGCACGTCCGACGCGCAGCGCGTGACTCGTGCAACCCTCAGCGAGCTCCCTCGCATCGCAAGAGAAGCCCGCGTGCGCGCCCCGGCGCTGGTCGTCGTCGGCGACGTCGCCGGCCTCGGGACCCAGCTGGACTGGCGTGGCCTGCGTCCCCTTGACGGCAAGCGCGTCGTCGTGACTCGCGCCGGCGCCGCGGCCGCGCAGCTCGCCGGTCGACTGCGCTCGCTTGGGGCGATCGTCGCCGAGCTCCCCGCCATCCGGACCGTGCCGACGGGGCAGGAGCTTCCAGCGCTCGCTGGCGTTGACTTGGTCTGCGTGTCGAGCCCGGCCGCCGCGGACGCCCTGTTTGCGGCGTTGGCCGCCAAAGGTGAGGACCTGCGCGCCTTGCATGGTGCTGCGGTGGCCGCGGTGGGACCTGGGACGGCCGAGGCGCTGCTGCGCTACGGCATCCGTGCCGATCTCGTCCCCGAGCGGGCCGTGACCGAAGGCCTCGTCGACGCGATCGACGCCGCGGGGATCAAGCCGCAGCGGGCGGTGGTCGTGCAGGCGCTTGGCGGCCGACCGCTCTTGGCGCAGGCGCTCACCGAGCGTGGTGCCCACGTGTATGTAGCGGCGCTGCACCAGACCGAGCCCGAGCCGTTGACTGGTGATCAGCTCGCGGAGCTCTGTGCCGCCGACGCCGTGCTCTTCGCATCCGGCTCCGCCGCCGAGGCCGTCGCCGCGTCGCTACGGAGCCAAGGCTCCGACCCGGCAGTGGTGCTCAGCGGCCTCCAGACGGTGGCGATCGGGCCGACGACCGCTGCGGCGCTGCAGGCGTTGGGCGTCACTGCGAGCGCAGTCGCCGATCCGCACACGCCCGACGGCCTCGTCGACGCGACGCTCGCGCTGCTGGGCTGAGGGCGCTGGGTTGGCCTCAGCCTTCTGAGGCGGTGGACTGAGCGGCTGCTACGGCGACTTGGTCGCTGGCGGCGGTGGAATGGAGCGGGCGCTACGGCGATTTGGTCGTTGGCGGCGGTGGATTGTCGATCGCTTCGGGGCCTGGGGGCGTCGTGGCGGCGAAGGCGGAGCGCGGCCGGCGCCTGGGTCTTTGGCGGCGGTGGAATGGAGATCGCTTCGTGGCCTGGGGGCGTTCTGCACCGAGGGCGGCGCGGGGTGGCGGCGTCTGGGCGGGTTGGCGGCAGCGGGACTGGGGTCGCTTCGCGGTCGGCGGGCGCTGGGCGGGCCGCAACCGCTGGCGGTTGCGGTTCGAACTCCCGTCACTTGGGGGTGCTGAACACCCGCAGGTGACCGGAGTTCGCTCCGACCGGGCGGGCCGCAACCTTCTGCGGTTGCAGTTGCCTGACAGAACGGAATCCCGAGGCGCTGTCGCGTTGAATCCGCCGGACGTGCGGCGGGTTCAACGCGACCCCGAGCCCCTGCAACCCCAGGAGGTTGCAGCGCCGCGGGCCTCGCGCCCCGAA
>JAUMFO010000015.1:0-1717 GCA_032119795.1 Solirubrobacteraceae bacterium | reverse complement strand
AAGAGGCGCGCAAGCTCGGCGAGGTCGACTACCTCGTGCAGGGCACGCTCTACTCCGACGTGATCGAATCCGGTGGCGGCCCAGGCTCGTCGACGATCAAAAGCCACCACAACGTCGGTGGCCTCCCAGACGACCTCCAGTTCGAACTCGTCGAACCGCTCCGGCACCTCTTCAAAGACGAGGTTCGCGCCGTCGGTCTCGAACTCGGCCTGCCCGAGCGTCTCGTTTGGCGTCAGCCGTTCCCCGGCCCGGGCCTCGGCATCCGCATCGTCGGCCAAGAGGTCACCAAGGAACGACTCGACATCCTGCGCAACGCCGACGCGATCCTCCAAGAGGAGATTCGCGCCGCCGACCTTTACCGCGAGCTCTGGCAGTCGTTTTGCGTCCTGCCCGGGATCCGCACCGTCGGCGTCCAAGGCGACGAACGCACCTATGGCTACGCCGTCGGCATCCGCGCCGTCACCTCTGACGACGCCATGACCGCCGACTGGGCACGCCTGCCCTACGACCTCCTCGAGCGTGTCGCCGCCCGCATGATGGGCGAACTGCGCGACGTCAACCGCGTGCTGCTCGACATCACCAGCAAGCCCCCCGGCACCATCGAGTGGGAATAGCCGGATTGCGTGTGAGCGGATCCCGCTTGCATCTTCCGTTCGGGCGCACCTGGCCCGGGCTGGCGCCCTAAACCAGTCGCGCCCGAACGAAATCTGCGGCGCGATCTCTCGCTCACACGCAATCCGGTTGCGCGTCCGCGCTGACCGCGTCTGGCGCGCTCGGTTTTCTGGACGTTCACGATCTGCCCCGTTCGCTTCCTAGTGTGCGGGGCAGAACGCGTTTCAGGAGGCTTGCACCACGCCGCATCTCACCGTCGACACCGACCTCGGTCAGGGCAAGCTGCGCGATCACCTCGACGTGCACGACGCCACGCTCGTCTCGATGGGCGGCGGCGAAGTCGCGAGGTACGGCGGCGCGGAGATGAACTACGGAGCGGTGCGCGTGGGTCGTACGGAAGACGCGCGCCCCCGTCAAGCCTAGATTCGACAGATGCGTATCGCATCGATCGGTATTCCTCTCCTGGCGCTCGCCGTCGTCGCTCCAGCGGCGGAGGCCAGGGTCACGACGCCGGTCCGCGTGTCGCCCAGCGGCACCCGCGTGCAAGACAGCGCCGTCGGGGCTGGCGGTAACCGGACGGCGGTCCTCATGTCGACCTACACGAGGTCAGGCGGCCGGCGGCACTACGAGCTGTACGCACGAGTTGGCACCAGTCGTCGCCTCGGCGCGCTGCAACGCCTCGCACGGCGACGCGGCGGCACACCGTCCGTCGCCGTCGGGGCTGACGGGACGGCCGTAGCCGCGTGGGTCGAAGACCGGACCGGCCCGCGGGTCGCCGTCGCCCCGCCAGGGAAAGCATTCGGTGCGCCTCGCCAACTCAATGCCACCACGGCCAACCTCGCCTCGCCAAGGCCGGCCATCATGCTTGGCGGTGTCGCCGTCACGTCGCTCGGGCGGGCCGTCGTCACCTGGAGCGCTGGATCTTCGGCCGAGGTTGCGACCGCGGCATCTGGAAGGGCATTCGGCCCCACCCGGGTCCTCGGGACGAGCGGCTTCTCCCCGCCGTCGGTGACGGTCGGGCTTGAAGCGTCCGCCGTCGCTACCTGGCTCGACACCCCCCTTGAACCTGCGCCTGGAGCCGCCCCGGCCGACGCGCGCCTGTTGG
>JAUMFO010000014.1:0-1593 GCA_032119795.1 Solirubrobacteraceae bacterium | reverse complement strand
CCCACGGGCCGGGGTGTCGCACCGGAATGCCGCCAGTCCTCGTTTGCGGGCACGTTCAAATCGGTTCGATTTTTCGGTTCGCGATATGCGAACACTTGTCCAGGGTTGGCAGATGCGGTTGAATGCCGCCGTGCCCCCTTTGGCCCAAGTAGTTGTCAACGCCGCCAATCCTCCTATAGTTGATTGCGGATGCAACGATTCGGCGTAGATCACGGATGGTTCGCGGGTGGCTTTGCTCCCGCTCCGTTCGCGTCTGCCCCAACGACTGGAACCGGCCCCGTCCCCAGCGACCCGGCGGCCAAGCTCGTCGAGCCTGAGCGCCTGGCTGACGGCGCCGACGACCAGCTCACCGCCGACGAGTACAACGCCTGGCGCGGGTTCTTGCGTTCTCACCAGGCGCTCTTTCGCGTGCTCGACGAAGAGTTGCAGCGCGACACGGGCGTGCCGTTCGTCCACTACGACGTGCTCGTCCAGCTCTCCAACGCTGGTGGTCGCCTGCGTATGCGCGACCTTGCCGGTCGCCTGCTGGTGAGCCGAAGCGGTGCCACGCGCCTGATCGATCGCATGGAGCGCGACGGCCACGTGATCCGCGAACGTTGCTCGCAAGACGGGCGCGGCCAGTATGCGGTCCTCACCAGCGAGGGCCTCAACGTGCTTGAGCGGTCCCGACCGACCCACCTTCGCGGCGTTCGCCACCGGTTCCTGGCGCAGGTCGACGACGACCAGCTCCTTGCGATCGGCGCGGCGTTTACGCGCGTGCTGCGCGAGCTCGAGCGCGAGACCGGCGAGTCCCTGCTGTAGCCGAGGCATTCTCGTCGTGGTTCCCGGGCCACAGACCGGGACGTCGCGAGGAGAACGGCTGGGGAGGTGAGGGCAGGTCCCTCGCCCGTTTATGGCGGACGCCTTAAGCTCCGCGGCGATGCCGCGCCCGCGCCCCTGCTTCGAGATCACCGCCAAAGACCCTGAGACCCGCGGCCGCGCCGGCGTCGTCACCACCGCCCACGGCACGGTCCGCACTCCGGCCTTCGTGCCGCTGGCCACCAAAGGCACGGTCAAGGGCCTGGAGCCGCGTGACATTCGCGAGCTGGGCTACGACATGGTCCTGGGCAACACCTTCCACCTGATGACCACACCGGGCAAGGAGCTCGTCCGCGACTTTGGTGGGCTCCACGAGTTCATGCGCTGGGACGGTCCGATCGTGACCGATAGCGGCGGCTTTCAGGTGTTCTCGATGGGGCATGGCACGATCGCCGACGAGGTCAAAGGTCGCAGCGTGACGGGCAACGGAGGGCGCGACGGCAAGACCCTCGGCATCACCGAGAAGGGCGCGTCATTTCGGTCCTACCTCGACGGGTCCAAGCAGTTCCTCTCGCCGGAGGAGTCGATGGATGTCCAAGCCCACCTGCACAGCGACATCGCGCTCGTGTTCGACGAGTGCACGCCGTTCCACGTCTCCAAGAACTACACCGACAAATCGACGCAGCGCTCCCACCGCTGGCTTGAGCGCTGCCTGGACTGGCATGAGTCCAATGGCCCGAGCGACCAGCTCGTCTACGGGATCGTGCAGGGCGGCGTCTACGAGGACCTGCGCAC
>JAUMFO010000013.1:0-343223 GCA_032119795.1 Solirubrobacteraceae bacterium | reverse complement strand
CCCATCGTCGGGCGACTTACGCCGTGGCGGTGACGCCTGACGACTTCGCGATCAGGTCGACCATGTCGTTCATGATCTGCGTGATGTCGTAGTCCTTGGGCGTGTAGATGCGGGCGACGCCAGCATCCAACAGCGGCTTGTGGTCGGCGTCGGGAATGATCCCGCCGACGACGACCGGCACATCCGACCCGGCTTCGCGCAGCAGCGCGACGATGTGGGGCACGAGCTCCATGTGGGAGCCCGACAGGATCGAGACGGCGACCAGGTGCACGCCCTCGTCGACGGCCGAGCGCACGATCTGCTCGGGCGTCAGGCGGATGCCTTCGTAGACGACGTCGAAACCGGCGTCGCGGGCGCGGACGGCGATCTGCTCGGAGCCGTTGGAGTGGCCGTCCAGGCCGGGCTTGCCGACGACGATCTTCGGCGTGCGGCCGAGCGTCTCGCCGAGCTCGGCGACCTTCTCGCGCAGCGCCTCGATCTCGTCGCTGGCGGGGCCGGCGGTGGCCTCGCCGACGCCGGTCGGGCCGCGGTACTCGCCGAACGCGTCGCGGAGGGCCTGCGCCCACTCGCCGGTCGTCACGCCGGCGTGGGCGGCGGCGATCGAGGCGGGCATGATGTTCTCGTCCTCGGTGGCGGCGACGCGGCGCAGCTCCTCGAGGGCCGCGTCGACGGCGGCCTGGTCGCGCGTCTTGCGCCACTCGGCCAGCGCCGCCTGCTGCTCAGCTTCGACCTTCGGATCGACGGTCATGATGCCGCCCTCCTCGTCGACGAGCGGCGACGGCTCAGACTCCTGGTACTTGTTGAGCCCGACGACGATCTGCTCGCCCTCCTCAATGCGGCGGATCCGCTCGCGGTGGGAGTCGACCAGGGCGGCCTTCATGTAGGGCACGGCCTCAACGGCACCGCCATGCTCGGCGATCACGGCCATCTCGGCCTTGGCGCCGCTGATCAGCTCGTCGACGAGTCCGTCCATCACGATCGAGCCCTCGAAGATGTCCGGGTACTCGAGCAGGTCGGTCTCGAAGGCGAGCACCTGCTGCATGCGCAGCGCCCACTGCTGGTCCCACGGGCGCGGGAGGCCGAGGGCCTCATTCCAGGCCGGCAGCTGCACGGCGCGGGCGCGGGCGTTGCGGCCGAGCGTGACGGCGAGCATCTCGAGCACGATCCGCTGGACGTTGTTCTCCGGCTGCTGCTCGGTAAGGCCCAGCGAGTTCACCTGCACGCCGTAACGGAAGCGCAGCTGCTTGCTGTCGGTGACGCCGTAGCGCTCGCGGCCGAGCTCCTCCCAGAGGATGCTCATCGCGCGCAGCTTGGCGTGCTCCTCGACGAACCGCACGCCGGCGTTGACGAAGAACGAGATCCGCGAGAAGACCTTGCCCATCTGGTCCTCAGGGACCCGGGCGCGAGCGGCATCGAGGACGGCGATCGCGTTGCTCATGGCAAACGCGATCTCTTGGACGGGCGTAGCGCCGGCCTCCTGCAGGTGGTAGCTGCAGATGTTGATCGGGTTCCACTTGGGGACCTCGGTCACCGTGTAGGCGATCATGTCGGCGATGAGCCGCATCGAGGGGCCGGGCGGGAACGCGTAGGTGCCGCGGGCCAGGAACTCCTTGATGATGTCGTTCTGCGTGGTGCCCTGGAGCACCTTCGGGTCGACGTCGTTCTCCTCCGCCGTGGCGATGTAGAGCGAGAGCATCCACGCGGCGACCGCGTTGATCGTCATCGACGTGTTCATCGTGCCGAGCGGAATCCCGTCGAGCAGCTGGTGCATGTCGCCCTTGTGCGCGACCGACACGCCGACCTTGCCGACCTCGCCGCGCGCGAGGATGTGATCGGAGTCGTAGCCCGTCTGCGTGGGCAGATCGAAGGCGATCGAGAGCCCCGTCTGGCCCTTGGCCAGGTTGCCCCGGTACAGCTCGTTGCTCTTCTTGGCATTCGAGTGCCCGGCGTACGTCCGCATGACCCACGGACGCTCGCGCTCAGGAAGACGGTGCGACGGCTGCTCGCTCATGCGCGGGATTCTAAAGAGCCTGGAACACCTGGGGGCGGCGACCGTCACACGGGGCTACGCTGCGACCCTGTGAAGCCCCCGATTCGCACCCTCGAACACGGCCCCGAAGACGCGCCGGTCGCGCTGCTGCTGCACGGCCTTCCCGGCGGTGCCGAGGACTGGAATCGGTTGGGGCCGCTCTTGGCTGCCGGCGGATTTCGCGCCGTCGCCGTCGATCGCCCCGGCTACGGCGGTTCAGGCGACGAGCCGCTGGCCGTGGCGGAGCAGGTCGACGCGTTTGCCCAGCTGCTGCGGGAGCGGGGCGGGGCGCCAGCGTTCGTGGTCGGCCACAGCTACGGCGCGATTCCGGCGGCCGCGCTGGCGGCGCGCCACCCCGGTTTGGTCGGCGCGCTGGGCCTGCTGGCCCCCGCGCTTCGGCAGGGCGACGCCGGGCCGCAGGTCCCGCCGCGCGCCGACGCCCTCGGCCAGCTGCTCTCCCGTCCGAACGTCGCCGCGTTTCTGAAGGCAACGGTGCTCTCGGAGGTGGGGCGCGGGCTCATCGCGAAGGCGGCCGACCCGATGTCGTTCGACCCCGATCCGGTCGACGCCGAGCACCTCGCCGGCGTCCGCGATCGCACGCTGCAGTGGAACGCCGTGCGGTCGTTCTTCCTCGAGGCCAAGACGATGCGCCATGAGGCAGGCGTCGTGGAAGCACTCCTCGGGGCGCTGCACGTCCCCTCAGCCGTGGTGCATGCGCGCGGTGATCGCGTCGTCGACGTGGGCGCCGGCATTCGCACCGCGAGCTCGATCCCGCGGTGCGGCTTGCATGAGATCGACGGCGGCCACATGCTCACGATCTCGCGCGCCGACGAGGTCGCCGGCGCGCTGCTTGGGCTCGCCACGCGGGCCGGGCTCGTCACCCGGCCCTAACCGGGCTCAGCTGGCGGGGAACTGGACCGACTTGCGCTTGACGCCCTTGGCGGTCACGAGCACGTCGACCTTCGTCCCGGCCTTCACCGCGTTCGTCAGCACGATGACCCCGGTCACCTTGCATCGCAGCTTCCCACGGATCTTCGCCGCTTTGACCTTCAGCGGCGTGCGTACGCCGGCGACCGTGCCGTTGGCCAGGGCGGGGCACTTCCTGCCCGTCGGGACGATGTACAACGCGACGACGAGCTTGGACGTCGGCGTCGCCTGAGGCTTGGTCGACGCCGCCGACGGGGGTGTACTGCCGCCTGCCGGGACGGCAGTCGGTGGATTAGTCGGGCTTGGACCCGTGGGTGGCGCAGTGCCCGAATCCGGCACGACGGGATCGGGGACGACCGGATCGGGGACGACGGGATCGGGGACGACGGGAGCAGGGTCGACCGGGAGCGTCGCCAGCGCGGCGCTCACGCTGCGGACGATTCGCCCATGGGCCCAGACGATCGTGCCGCGTCCGGCCGGATCGACCGCGACGGACGCCAATCGTTCGGGGGCAGCGTCGTCGACGATGTCGCCGGTGAACGGGACGCCGGCGATCGTGGTGGCGCGTTCCCACACGCCGGTGTCGCGCCGAACGGCGCTCTGCAGCGTGGTGTAGGCCTGGATGCCGGCGGCCCAGACCGCGACCGTCGATCCGCCCGCACCGACGGCCAGTTTGACGGCGTTGTAGGCAGGCACGGTGGCCGGGTCCGGTGCCTCGGTGAACGACAGTCGACCGCGCACGCCCGGGACGTCGACGCCGCCCCACGCTGCGCCCGCGGGCGCCGTCCTCGAGCGCACCTCCGTCCAGTACTCCAGGAGTTCGGTGACGACGTTGAGGCTCCAGGCCGCCGTCGTGCGCCCGGCGGCGTCGATGCCCACATCGACGCTGGTAATGACCCGCTCGTCACTGGCCGGTTCGAGCGTGTTCGCCGTCGCCCACGTGCCCCCGACAGCCCGTCTGGAGGCACGCACCTCGGTGCCCTGCTTGCCATGCCGGAGCCAGAGTGCGACCGCGGCGCCGCTGGCGTTGACGGCGAGCTGCGGCCTGATGATCGCTGGGAACTCGCCGTCGTTCGAGGTCGGGGTCCACTCCTCCACGAGCTGCGGCGGCTGCCATGGCCCTCCGCTGGGCCGGGTGGCACTCAGCAGCTGAAGCTCGGAGGGGTCGACGAAGAGGGCCGTCACGTTGCCGGCAGCGTCGATGCTCAGCTCGAACGGCCACTGGTCGGCGGTCGACGCCGCCGGTACAGGACCGCCCGAGAGGACGGCGGCGCTCCCGAGCGTCTGGGTGATCGAGCCGAACTCGTTGGTGTCGCTCCTGGCCCAGATTCCAGTGGCCCGCCCCGCCGGATCGATGGCGAGATCGAGCCCGGCGTAGGTCGCGCTCAGCGTCGGGAAGTACGTCGGCGCCGACCACGTTCCAGCGGCCGTGCGCGTCACCGTGACGAGATGTTGCGTGCCGTTGGGGAAAACGTCGACCCAGCCGGCGACGGCTTGGCCGCTGGCGTTGACGGCGACGCGGATCGCTTCGGGCTTGAGGGCGGCGCTCAAACGGACGGGGCCGCTCCAGGCTCCGGTCAGGCTCGCAGCGCGTGAAGCGCCGTAGACACCGAAGCCACTGGGCCCGTCACCGGCCCAGATACTCGTGAGCCGCCCGGTCGGGTCGGAGACCACCGCCGGGGCCCGCGACTCGCTGGAGCCCGCAGCCGTGGCTGGAGCGACGACGACCGGCGTCTCCCACTGAGATGCGAGGGCGCTGGGGGACAGCAGGGCAAGGCCGGCCGCCGCGATGGCGACCGCCCGGGACAGAGGGGACACCGCACTGATGGTACCTGTCGCCCCGCGCCGCGGCAATACTCCGGAACGCGAGGTTTCGGCGGTGCTGCTGGCGGCTTAGCGGCTCGCGGCGACCTTGATCGGCTTGCGCTTGACGCCCTTGGCCGTCACGAGCACCTCGACGAGCGTTCCGGCCTTCGTCGGGCTCTTGAGGAGGACCGTGCCCGTCACCTTGCAGCGCAGTTTCCCGCGGATGTTGGCCCGCTTGACCGTCATCGCCGTGCGGACGCCGGCGACGGTCGCGTTGGCCGTTGCTGGGCACTTCTTGCCGTTCGGCACGAGGTACATCACGATCACGAGCCGCGCGACCGGAGTCGCCAGCGGCGCGTTCGGCTGGGTGCCGCCGACCGGCGTCGACGTGGTCGGCGTCGGAGCCGGAGTCTCCTGGGTCGGCGTGGTCGGTTCAGGCGTCGTCGGTGCAGGCGTGGTGGGTGTCGGTTCGGGTTCGGACGGGACCGGGCCGAGCGTCACGCTGCTGCTGAAGATCGTGATGCCCTGGCTCCAGACCACCGTCCCGCGGCCGGTCGCGTCGATGATGGTCGAGGCCACGAGGCTCCGGTCGTCGAACTCCTGGGTGCCGAGCACGCCGTGTTGGATCGGTGCCTCCCAGGCGCCGCCGCTCGGGCGCACGGCACTTTCCACGGTCTGCTTGCCGTTGACGGTTGCAATCCAGGTGATGGCCGCGGAGCCACCGGTTCCGACCGCGACTTCGACGCCGTCGTAGTTCGGGGCGGCCTGTTCCGTGGTCGACGGGCTAGTCAGGGGGTCGGTCTCTTCCGTGAGGTCGATGGCCAGTCGGCGGCGCTCGCCGCGCGTCTCGACGTTGGCCCAGCTGCCGCCCGCACCGGCCGTCTTCGAGCGGATCTCGGTCCAGTACTGCCCAATCAGGTGGATTCCGTCGGCTTTCACAACGGCGGCCAGGTCGACGGAGTTCAGGCTCCAGGCGGCCGTGGCGTTGCCGGCGGCGTCGATGCCGACGTCGGCCGTTCGGACGAGCCGCAGGCTTTTGCCCGGGTCCCCGATGACCGGCTCCAGTGCGACCGAGGCACCCCAGGTTCCGCCTGCCGGGCGGGTCGATGACTGCACGCCGGAGCCGTCGGAGTTGCTACGGATCCACACGGCGACGGCGCGCCCGCTGGCATTGACCGCCAGCTGAGGACTTGCCAGCGCTGCGCCCTCGGTGCCGGCGGACGGCGTCCACTGCTCGACCAGCTGCGGCGTCTGCCAGGCGCCGCCGCTGGCGAGCGTCGAGCTGAAGAGCTTCAGGCCAGTCGGATCGAGGTAGAGGGCGGTGGCGTTCCCGGCGCCGTCGACTTCGAGGTCAAACGGGGCGCCCTGGTCGGTGTTGGTCGTCGGAGCCGGGCCGGCGGCAAGCACCGGGGCACTGCCGAGGGCCTGCGTGATCGAGCCGAAGGTGGAGACCGCGTCTTTGGCCCAGATGCCGATCGCGCGGCCGGCGGGATCGATCGTCAGGTCATGCCCCTCATAGGCCGTGGCCTCGGCCTTGAAGGCGGTCGGGGCCGACCAGGCGCCCGCGGCGGTGCGGGAGATCGTCACCAGCTGCTGGGTGGAGTCCGGCAGCGCGTTGAACCACCCCGCGACGGCCTGGCCGCTGGCGTTGACGGCCAGTTGTAGGCCGCGCGGCTCCGGCGCCGTGCTGAGCTGGACGTAGCCGCCCCACTCCGACGTGGGTGCAGACGCGGCGCGCGTGGCGGAGTACACGCCGATCCCCGCGGTGCCGTCACCCGCCCAGATCGCGGTGAGGTTGCCGGCAGCGTCGGCAGCGACGACCGGGGAGGTGGGCCCGTCGACACCGGGAGGCCCCGGAGGACCGGGCCGCTGCCCGACGATGGCCGCAGGCTCCCACTGGGAAGCGATTGCGGAAGGGGACAGCATGGAGAGGCCGGCCGTCGCAATGGCGACGACCCGCAGCAGACGGGACACGTACGAACCGTAGCGAACGCCACGCCGTTCGCCCAGCCGCCGGTCGCAATCGTCGGCGTCGACACCGGGCCTGCGAAAGTGCCGGGCATGACGCAGGAAGCACGCGCGTACCCCGTCGCCATCGACACCCGCTACCTGGGCCGGTCTCAGCAGATCTGCTGCTGGCGCGTCGACGAGCACACCATCGTCGACCCCGGACCGACCGTATCGCTCCAGGCGATCCGCGAGGAACTCGCCGGCGCGTCGCTGAAGCGCATCCTCATCACCCACATTCACCTCGATCACTCCGGCGGTGTCGGCGTCCTGCTGCGCGAGCACCCGGACGCTGAGGTCTGGGTGTCGGTGCGCGGGGCGCGCCACCTGATCGCGCCGGAGCGGCTGATCGCCTCCGCAGAGCAGGTCTACGGCGGCGCCGACGAACTCGCCAGGCTGTTCGGGGAGATCGCGCCGGTGCCCGAGGCCCGCGTGCGGGTCGTGGCCGACGGCGCCCCGGAGACCGTCGACGAGTTCGAGATCGTCGAGACGCCCGGCCACGCCAAGCACCACATCTCGTTCTTCCACACGCCCACCGGCGACGCGTACGTCGGCGACACCGCGAGCGTGCGCCTTCCCGGGAACGACTTCGTGCTGCCGATGACGACCCCGCCAGATGTCGACCGCGTCGCGTGGAACCGCTCCCTCGACGCGATCGAGGCGTGGAACCCGAAGCGCTTGATGCTCACCCACTTCGGCTGCTTCGACGACGTCGACGCCCACATCGCGCGGACGCGCGCCGGACTTGCCGCGTTCGGCGACCTGGCTGGCGAACTCGACGCCGAGACGTGGGGGAAAGCCCTCGCGGCGGCCGTTGCCGCCGCCACCGGGCGCGACCGCGTGGAGGGCTACGCGACCACGATGCCGCCCGAGACGCTTTGGCACGGACTGCGCATCGAGCGCGAAAGACTTGCGAAAAACTCCTAAGAGTCCGATCTCACCTTGAAGACCGCCGATCGGTTCCGTAACGTCAGAAGCCCGTTATGACCGACACCGCAACGCTTCCCAGCCTCGCGGGTCCTGGTACTGGTCTTGGCGGCGCCTGGCGCGTCATCGTTCTCAACGATGACCACAACACTTTCGACAGCGTGTCTTCCGCTCTCGCTCGTACGCTGCCTGGCGTCACCACTGATCAGGGCCTCGGCCTCGCCCATCAGATCCACAACACCGGCCAGGCCATCGTCTGGTCCGGTCACCTCGAGCTCGCCGAGCACTACTGGGACCAGCTGGCCTCAGCCGGCCTCTCGATGGCGCCCCTGGAGAAGGGCTAGCGCCTGAGCGGATCTCGCGGTGAGCCTCGGCTGACCGCCCAGAACTTCCACGAACGGGTCGTGACGCACCAGCGTCACGGCCCGTTCGTCGTTTTCAGGACAGCTCGTCGGGCGAATCAACGCGTTTGAAGCCGCGTGTGGCGGTTTCAAACGCGTCGATTGTTGACGAGCGGCTGAATCGACGAGTCTCAAGCCGCGTGTGGCGGTTTCAAACGCGTCGATTGCGCCGGGAGTTGACCCCACCGGGGCCCGCCGACACCGCAGCCCGCTCATCAGAACGCGCCAACCCACCGGGGCCAACCAGGGCCCGTCGGCGACGTAGCCGGCCGAGGACGTGCCGAGCGAAGCGAGGCCGGCACGGCCGAAGCGCCGCAGGCGCAAGGCCCGGGGTTCAGCGAGCCAAGGTGCCGCCAGCGCCCAGCTCGGGGTCAGGGTGCACCCGGGCGGGGCGTTGCGACCAGAGCGAGCGCCAGCGAGTGGCGGGAGTGGTCCGAACGGGTGCACCCTGACCCCGAGCGGAAACGCCGCCGGCCCCGAGTCTCGATGAACCCGGGGCCGTGCGACGAAGTGGCGCTTAGGCCGTAACGGCCGAGCCGGTCGTCACGAGCTCGTGCGGCACGTAGACGACCGGGTTCTGGAAGGCCCCGGACATCGCGGCTTTGAAGTCGATCGCTTCATCCCCGTACCAGAACTTCTGGAAGTCGTTCTTGTCGCCGAAGTCGGCGGTGAACAGGAACTTGTAGCGGTCTTCCGACGAGCGGTAGACGGCCCAGTGGTTTGCGCCGTAGCGCGGGGTGATCGCGGCGAGCTGATCGAGCGCAGCGGCGAGGTCGTCGGCCCGCAGACCCGTCGCGTAGAACGAGATGTGGAACGAGTAGGTAGCCATGATCAGGCACCGACCTCGGCGTAGATCGCGCCGGGGCCCTCGGCGGTGCGGCCCTGGCCGGGCTCGGTTGCGCCGACGAGCACGGAGATCTTGCCGGAGTGCTTGTTCTCGTACATCAGCTGGTGGGCTTCGGCGACCTGGTCAAAGCCCAAGGTCTTCCACAGCACCGGCTGGATCTTGCCTTCGACGATGAGGTCGTTGGCGAGCTTGCACTCCCATGCGTTGGCGAAGTGCGAGCCGATGATCTCCTTCTGCTTCATCCACAGGTAGCGAACGTCGAAGTCGAGGTTGAACCCGGACGTCGCGCCGCAGATAACGACCTTGCCGAACGGCTTGACCGTCAGGACCGACGTCGGGAACGTGGCGGTGCCGACGTGCTCGAAGACGATGTCTGGGGCGTCGCCGAGGATCGAGGCGACCTTCTTGGAGAACTCGCGGGAGACGAGGAAGCGGGCCTTCTCTTCAGCACCTTCCTCACCGCCCTTGCGCATCATGCCCTTGAAGTCGTTGCGGTTGATGTAGTCGGTGGCACCGAGCTTCTTGATCAGCTCGCCCTTCTCGTCGGACGAGACGACGCCGACGGACTCGCCGCCGGCTGCCTTGACGAGCTGCGTCGCGAACACACCCAGGCCGCCAGCGGCGCCCCAGATGAGGACCTTCTGGCCGGCCTTCAGGCCACCGCGCGTCATCAGCATGCGGTAGGCGGTGAAGTAGGTGAGGCCGTAGGACGCGGCTTCTTCCCAGGAGAGGCTCTCGGGCTTCTTGAGGAGCTGCTGGGCCTGGACCTTCGTGAACTGCGCGAAGGAGCCCCAGGTGGTCTCGTAGCCCCAGATCTTCTGCGACGGCGCGGCCATCGGGTCGAGACCGTGCACCTCGACGTCCTCGTAGGACGCCTGGTTGCAGTGGACGATGACCTCGTCGCCGACCTTCCAGCGCGTGACGCCGGGGCCGACTTTCCAGACGATGCCGGAGGCGTCGGAGCCGCCGATGTGGTGGCCGAACTCCGGGTGGTCGCCGTAGCGGAAGATCGAGATCGGCTTGCCGAGCGATGCCCAGACGTTGTTGAAGTTCACGCCGGCAGCCATGACGCGCACGACAACCTCGAAGGCGCCGGGCTCGGGGACCTCGACCTCCTCGAGCTGCATGGCGTCCTTGGGCTCGCCTTCGCGCTCCTGGCGAATGACCCAAGCGGCCATCGTGCTGGGGAGCTGTCCGGGTTCGGTGTCGATCGTCGCGACGGTGCTGATGTCTACAGCCACGGCGGTCCTTCCTCGAAAGATGACTAGGCGACGCCCAGGGGGCGCCATCAGCGTGCGGGCGCGCGCTAGACGCGCGGAGTGTATCGCCCAGCAGCCGGGCCCGTCAGGGCCATGCTGGGCAGCTCAGGTGCAGCTGTGGGCGGTGCGCTCGTCTGGGGCGAACGGGAGCGCGACGACCTCGGCGCTTTGGCCGCCACATTGGACCGTCATGCCGGGCTCGGCCGCGGTTCGCAGCAGGGCCAGCGCGACGGTGCCGTACTTCGGTGAGACGGCGACCCGTCGGACCGTGCCCACGGTTTTGTCTCCGAGTACGACGGCGCCGTCGCCGGCCGGTAGCTCGGCGAAGCGCAGGCCGCGCAGGGTCTTGTTTGGGTTGCCGCGGTAGAAGAGTCGAGCGACCGTCTCCTGGCCGACGTAACACCCCTTCGTGAAACTGACGGCGCGATCGTTGAGACCGGCCTCCTGCGGGATCGTGCGCTCGTCGAGCTCGACGCCGTAGCGCGGGCGCCCCTTGCTGATCCGGGCGACCTCGTACTCGTCGTCGGTGATGGCCGTCGCTCCACGTTCGACGAGCGTGGCGCAGATCGCGGGCACATCGGCGGCGTCGCACAGGATGTCGACGCCGTGCTCGGTGAGGATCGCGTGTGCGGCCACGCCGTTGACGGTGAAGGGGGCGTTCTTGAACTCGCAGTTGCCGAGGTCCTCGACGTGGGCGACCTGCCGCGCACGCGGCCCGACGAGCGAGAGCAGCCCGCGCTGCAGGGTGCGCTTGTGGAGCTCGGCGTCGTGCCCGACCACGCCGAGGCGCAGCATGTCGAACAGCGCCTGGAGGCTGACGCGTTCGGTGTCGAGCTCGAACGTATCGGCGGTGCGGATGATCCGCAGATCGCCGAGCATCGCACCCTTGGTGGTGAGGAAGGTCGCGAATTGGCCGCAGCCAGGCTCGATCTTCGTCACGTCGTTGGTGACCTGCCCGTTGAGGCAGTCGGCGGCGGCCTCGCCCGTCAGCGCGAGCTTGCCGCGTTCTGAGCGGTCCACGAGCGCAGCGCCGCACCGGAAGGCGCGCTCAGCTGCCGGGGAGAGGCGGACGACGTCGATCGAGGCGACGGCGGGCTGTTGGTCAACGGCCACGGCAGGGAGGCTAGTCGCCTCGGGCGCAGCGCTGCGCTCGGGGCGGCCGTTCGGCCATTTGCGGCCAGTCGGCGGGCGCCGGGTTCGCCTGGATCCAGGCCGCGTTCGGCTGGGTCCAGGGCGAAAACGGCGGGCCGGCTGCAGCCAGCGCTAGTAGCGCGGCGGGCGTTTGATCGCGCGAAGCAGTCCACCCAGGAGCGAGCCGCCCGTGTACTCGGCAACGGTGAGCGCATGCGGGCGCGATGGTCGCGCGGGCTTGCCGGTGCCCAGCCGCCACATCTGCGTGGTGTGCCAACCGAGTTCGGAGTAGTCGTTGATCGCGCGCAGGCGCAGATTTGGCTTGGGGGCCGTCGCGGCTCGGTCGATCGTTCCGTCGAGCAGGTGCTGGGGGAGTGCCGCGTCGATGCAGGCCGGCCGCCCGATGCCGATCAGGTCGACGGCTCCGCCCGCGAGCGCCGCATTCATGGCCGACACCGAGCGGAAGCCGCCCGTGAGCATGAGCGGCATGCCCGCGCGCTCGCGGACCTTCTCGGCGTACTCCAAGAAATAGGCCTCTCGCTGGCGGGTGCTGTCGCGCAGCCCGGAGGTCGAGCCAAGGAGCGCCGCGTGCTCGTAGGTGCCGCCGGAGATCTCTAGGAGGTCGAGGCCCTCGGCGGAGAGGGCCTCGACGACGCTCATCGACTCTTCTTCGGTGAACCCGCCGCGCTGGAAGTCTGCGGAGTTGAGCTTCACGCCAAGGCCCGCCTGCGCCCCGATCCGCTTGCGCACGGCGCGCACCGTCTCGAGCAGGAAGCGCATCCGGCGCTCGGGGTCGCCGCCCCACTCGTCATTGCGCAGGTTGGTGATCGGCGAGAGGAACTGGCTCGAGAGGTAGCCGTGGGCGCTGTGGATCTGTACGCCGTCAAAGCCCGCCCGCACGACCGTCTCGGCGGTCGTCGCGAAGCGCTCGATGATCTCGTAGATCTCCTCGCTCGTGAGTGCGCGCGGGCTCGCGAACTGGCCAAACAGTTTGAGATCGACGGGCGATGGCGCGACCGGCTTGGCTGACAGGTATCGCGGCGACTGGCGGCCCGGGTGGTTGATCTGAACCCAGGCGGCGTTGCCTCCGACACGTGCCGCCGACGCCCAAGACTGCAGCGCCGCGAAGTCACGGTCGTCCTCGACCACCACGTTGCGCGGCTCCCCGAGCGCGCGCCGATCGACCATCACGTTGCCGGTGAGCGTGAGTCCGAAGCCACCCAGGCTCCACTGGCGGTAGAGGCCGTCGAGCTTGCTGGTCGGCGCGTTCGAAAGGCTGCCGAGCTGCTCGCTCAGGGCCGCCTTGGCCAGGCGGTTCTTCAGCACCGTGCCATTGGGCAGCGTGAACGGCTGATCGATGCTGCACGACGAGGTCGTCTGAGTCATGACGGCCATCATAGGCAAGTTTCACGACTGTAACCAGCCACGCGTCACACGATCGCAAAACTGGTGCGCGCTGGCCCAGCCGGTACGCTGAAGCCATGGCGCTTGCGGACACCTTTCAGTCGATCGTGGACTCCCTCCCGGACGACTGGACGGACCTCGAACTCGACTTCCGCCTCGCCGACGAGGCGCGCTACATCGAAGCCGCCACCCTCTTGGTGACGTGCAACGCCCAGCCGTACTCCAAGCATGACCAGCACTGGAAGCTGCTCGTCGCCCACCGCTTCGGCCATGCCGCAGCCGTCCCGGCGGTGCACGCGGCGCTACGCCTGCTCGACGACGTAGCCATCGACGGCGTACTGAGCGTGACCGACGTGCGCACCGGCCGCATCGAGGTCACACCGACTTGGGGCCGTCCGCGGTCCGTGGTCGACGAGTTCCGCCGCATTCGCGCGCAGTAAGCAGAGGCGCGCACGCGCCAGGGTCCCATCTGGGGTGCCCAACACCACACTGGGGGTGTGTGCGATGGCACGCTGGCGTCATCTGACTGGCTACCTGTTTAGGATCGCCACGCTATGGCTTCTTCTGCTCGCATCCCCTCCCAGTCCAAGGAGGCGTCCGTGGAGACTCGCGGCGCCAACGCGTACGTCGCTGAGTTCGTCGGCACGCTGCTCCTGGTGTTCGCCATCGGCTCCGCCGCATCGGCCAACAGCCAGGCCGGCCTCGGCTTCACCGACTTCGTGACGATCGGTCTCGTTCACGCCTTCGCGCTGACGGCCCTCATCGCCACCTTCGGCCGCTTCTCCGGCGGCCACTTCAACCCGGCCGTCACCGTGGCCGTCCTCGTGCTCAAGAAGATCAGCCCGGCCAACGCCATCGGCTACATCTTCGTGCAGCTCCTCGGCGCCATCGCCGCTGCCGGCCTGCTCGCCCTCGCGTTCAGCACCGACATTGAGACCATCGCCAACCTCGGTTCCGCCAGCCTGACGAAGGAACTCGTCACCGGTAAGGACGGCATGTGGGGCGGCTTCATCTTCGAGTTCATCGGCGTGTTCATTCTCGTCGGCGCCGTCGTCGCTACGGCCATCGCTCCCGGCGGCGACCGTCGCTCCGCTCCGATCATCATCGGTACGGCCCTCGGCGTTGCCAACCTGATCGCCGCCCCGTTCACCGGTGGTGCCCTCAACCCGGCCCGCGCCTTCGGCCCGGCCCTGATCAGCAACAACTTCGGCGGCACCGTCCCGTTCATCCTGGTCTACCTCGTGGCTCCGATCGCCGCCGCTCTCGTGGTTGCCTTCCTCTACAACGTGCTCCTCGGCGACGAGAAGGTCGCCCGCGAGACCGCTCCGGTCGAGACCTACTCCGACGAAAGCTAGTTGGCGCCCTGAGGGGCTCTCGCTTGCATCTTTCGTCCGCGTGGAACCGGCCCGGCCCAGAGGCCTAAACCGGCTCCACCCGAACGAAATCTGCGGCGCGATAGCCGCCTCAGGACACCAACTAGACCCACGCACCACGTGAACTCGGGCCTCGAAGCGCACTCAGCGCTTCGAGGCCCGACTTGTTCCTGAGGTCGCCCGCAGACCACCTAGACTCCCGCACAGATGGCTCGGCGCATCACGTACTCGCGCAACGTCACGCTGTCGCTCTCGCGGTCCTGCCAGTGCGTCTGCAAGTACTGCGCCTTCGCGACGCGCAAACCGCACCTGCGCACGCCCCAAGAGGTGCAGCGCCTGATCGATGGCGCTGCGCGGCGCGGGATCAAGGAGCTGCTGGTGCTCACGGGCGAGGAGCCCGAGAGCGTCCGCGGCGTCACCGAGCAGCTCGCGGAGTGGGGGCACGCCTCGTTTCTGGACTACGTCGTCTGGGCGTGCGAGCGCGGGCTCGAGGCCGGCATGCTGCCGCATACCAATCTTGGGGTCCTGCAGGCGTCTGAACTCGCGCAGCTGCGGGCAGTGACGGCCTCACAGGGCCTGATGCTCGAGTCGATCAGCGAGCGCCTCATGGAGACCGTCCACGCCGGCTCGCCGACGAAGCACCCGGCGCTGCGCCTGGCCACGATCCGTGCCGCGGGCGAGCTGAAGATCCCGTTTACGAGCGGGATCCTCGTCGGCATCGGTGAGACGCATGCCGAGCGCATCGCCTCGCTTGAGGCGCTCGGCGCCGTGCAGGCCGAGTTCGGGCATCTCCAAGAGGTCATCCTCCAGAACTTCGTGCCCCACCGCCGCTACTACGGCGAAGACACGGGCGCCGTCGCCACGGCGGCGGCCGAGGAGTACTGGCGCACCGGACTTGGCACCCCTCCCGTCCACGCGGCGCCGGACTGGGCGAGCGAGGTTACGATCGCCGACGTCGTCGATCTGATTCAGGCGACCCGCGAGCTCGTCCCGGGCGCGCAGATCCAGGTCCCGCCGAACCTCTCCGACCATTGGCCCGAGCTCGTCCGCGCGGGCGCCACCGATCTGGGTGGCCTCTCCAGCAACGGCGACCACATCTCGCCGGAGCACCCATTCCCGTCGCCCAAACAGGTGCGCGAGCGCCTGGAGCCCGACGGGTACTCCCTGGCCGAGCGCCTCTGCGCGCACGAGTCCTACCTCACGCCCGAGTGGATCGCCGAGCCGGTGCTCGACCTCGTGCGCACCCGATATTGGAGCTTCCTGCCCTGGGCGGAACGCGTCGGCGTGGGGGAGACGGCGGCGGCCGCGGTCAGTGTGGACGGCCTTGCCGCGACGATCGAGCGCGCCGCCGCCGGCGATCCGCTCACCCACCGCGAGCTCACGGCCTTGCTGGAGGACCGCCGCGCGGAGGTCGTCGAAGACGCTCGCCAGGCGGCCGACGCGCTGCGCGCCGAGCTGGCCGGAGACACCGTCACGTTCGTCGTCAACCGCAACCTCAACCTGACGAACATCTGCACGGTCGGCTGCGCGTTCTGCGGGTTCGGGCAGTCCCGGCGCTCTCCGGAGGCCTACACCTTGGATGAGTCCGAGATCCGCGCGCGCATCGCCGAGGCGCTCGCCGACGGCGCGACGGAGCTGTGCATCCAGTCGGGAATTCACCCGGACTGGACCCTCGACACCTACCTGGACTGGATCCGCGTCGCGCGCGACGCGGCCCCTGGGATCCACCTTCACGCGTTCAGCCCGATGGAGCTCGGCGCGATGATCGAGCAGAGTGGCCTGCCGGACGCTGAGGTGCTCGCGCGCCTGCGCGAGGCCGGAGTTGGCTCATTCCCAGGGACGGCCGCGGAGATCCTCGACGACGAGATCCGCGACGTGATCAGCCCAAACAAGCTCCCCACGGGCCGCTGGGTTGAGCTCATCGAGGCCGCGCACGAGGTCGGGATTCCCACGACGTCGACGGTGATGTTCGGGCATGTCGAGCAGCCGCGACATCTCGCCACGCACCTGCAGGTCGTCCGCGGGATCGCGGAGCTCAGCGCCGCCACGCGGCCCGCGGGCATCACCGAGTTCGTGCCGCTGCGGTTCATCCCACACCAGACGCTGCTGGGGCGCACGAAGGGCGTCCGCGAACTCGACGCCGACGAGACGTTGCGGCTGACCGCCATCTTCCGGCTCGGGCTCGGCAAGTCGATTCCGAATCTCCAGACGTCCTGGGTGAAGCTCGGCCTTGACTTGGCGACCGAGTCGCTGCGCTGGGGCGTCAACGATCTCGGCGGGACGCTGATGGAGGAGAACATCAGCCGCCTGGCTGGCGCCGACCACGGCGTGCGCTTGGAACCCGATCAGCTCGTCGCTGCCGCGCACGCTGCCGGCCGCCCGGCTGCCGAGCGCACCACGCTCTACGGCATTCGGGCGGAGCACCCGCTGCCGGTCGCCCACGCCTGATCGCGATGGCCCAGGAGGCGCCGCGCCTGCGGTGGTTGCAGACCGACCATCCGACCTACGAGGAGAGCCAGCGCCGCATGCGCGAGTTCTGGTTCGAGCACGTCCCATCGATGGACCTGCCGCCCAGGCTCAAGGCGTTTGCGTCGGTGGAGGGCCCGATGCCGTTGCTGCACGACGCCTGGGTCACGCGGCTGGGCCTGACGGACGGCCTGCTGCGGACGATCGAGCTGTTCACCGTCGCCCAGGGCTCGAAGTGCGGCCGGCTGCAGGCTGCGTTCGAGAGCACCACGGAGACCCTGGGCCTGGATGAGCGCAGCGCACGGATGTTCTTGGACGACCCTGCGCGGCAGATCGTGGGCTACGAGCTCGACCACGCCGGCGACGGCGGATTTGAATTGCGACTGGAAGCCGCCGATGGCGCGAGGTGCAGCGTCTGCTTCACCGACCTGGCGTGGTCATCCATCGAGCTGTCGCTCGAGGAATACGTGGGCGAGGGCAGTCGCCGTCAGGACGCTCGGCCCTTTTGGCGCCATGTGACGGACGAAGTGTCCTGGTACGCGAATAGCCTCCGGTGGAAGCTCTCGAAGGTTGTCTCGGTCGGGCGTCGGTTGACTGGTTTCACGTCAGCGCCGCCGACCCAGCTGATGCGGTGGCGGTACGCCGATAGCGACGCCGAGGCGACAGACGCCCGCTGGGCGGCCTACGACGTGCACCTCGCGCAGGCTCGCGACCGATTTCCTTCCGCACTCCGGGAGTTGACGGACGGTGGCCCGCTCGACATCAGCGAGCTGCTCCACGACGCCTACGCCGTCGGTCTAGAGCGAAGCAGCTACGACACTTGGACGTTCACGGCGATATGTCCCAACAGCCGGGGCCAACACGAACTCGAACTCCAGCTGAGCTTCACCGGTGCGGATCTGCTCGGTCCCGGCCGGGACGAGATCGAACCCTTCTTCGAGCAACCCGGTGCAGGCCTGGACTACTGCGAAGTCGACTTCGCAGCCGACGGCGAGCGCTTCGAGCTGCGGCTGGTCTCTTGGGCGGACCTCCCGCAGTTCGGCTTCCGCTTCCGCGACGTCAGCTACGTCGCTACGCCGTTGCTCGCGGGGTCCTCACGCGCGGAGGTCCGCCGTCGGCTCCACCGCAGCTAGTGGCCAAGCCCGGCGGGAGGGGCGTCTACGTCGGGCTTGATCGGCTCAGAGAACTCGGGGAGTTCGTCGGCGAAGTCGTTAGCGATCCAGATCTGGCTTTGAGCACTCCGAGTGCGCTCACTTTGCCGACAGGGCTGACCGGGGGCGGCGCAGTCTCATCGTTGTCGGAAGGAGTTCCCATTGTTGAATGGTTGGCCAGAACGGCCTCCGGCAGGGGCCGCCACCTAGCGGAAGAGGTCCTCGTTGACCGGTCGCAACAGCGCTGCTGCGCCGGGGCCGTCGTCGCTGGTGACGTGCTGGCCGAGGCCGCCGATGATCACGACGCCGTCGCCGCCGGCCTTGGTGCGCGCCAGGCCTGCGGCGGCCGCGAGCTCGTCGGCCAGCGCGGGAAGCGTTGCGACGAGCGGCCGTCCTGCACGGTCGACGTGGCCGCCGTGCTCGGTCAGTGCGGTGACGCCCGCCAGGCCGATCGCCGCGTCGACCTGGCCGAGCCGCCAAGCGCGGCCAAACGAGTCCGAGACCAGGACGCCGAGCGACCTTAGCCCGCTCAGGCGCTCGAGGTCTGCTTTGAGCGTCCGCGCCGAGCGATCAGGGTCCTTGGGCAGCAAGATGGCTGAATCGGGCTCAGCGGCGTTGCTCTGGTCGACGCCCGCATTCGCGCAGACGAACCCGTGGTGGGTCCGACAGATCAGAACGCCACGATCGCGGCGGACGACGTCTGCGGTCTCATCGAGAATCACCTGGACGAGTCGGGCATCGCCCCGCCCCGCGCCATCGCCCGCGAAGGCCAATGCTCGTGCAGACGGCTCCACGTCGGCGAGTCGGCGAACCCGCCCTTCCGCCTTCGAGATCAGCTTCTGGGCGATGCAGACGATCGACCCGGTCTCGAGCATCCCCTCGGCCTGTCTCGCGATCAGCGCCGCGAGGTGGTCGCCGGCCGCGATCTCGGGGAGACCTGGGACGGTCGCGATCCGGACGGCGCCGCCAATCACGACTGTGCCACCTCAGCTCAGCTGCTGAGGCCCGCGACGACGCCGCGGGTCGCAGGAGCCCCGCCGCGCAGCGACGCGAACCGTGCGCGGAGCGTCGCGAGGTCATCGGGCGTGTCGATGTCGAGCGCAAGCGACGGGACCACCCGCGACTGCGCGGAGACGCCGAGCGCCGACGCGATCTGCAGGTGGCGCGCGAGGCTGCCCTCGCCAAACGACGGCTCGATCGCATCCGGGGGATCCAGCAGCAACGCGTTGGTTCCCGTGCCGTGACGATCCGGCACCACCACGACCGACGGCTGCGGGGTCGTGAGCAGCGCGTCGAGATCCTCAACGGTCACGAGGGGGCAATCGCCAGGCGCCAGCAGCACCCGGTCGTGTGGGTGCGCGGCGGCCGCGATGCCGCGCAGCGCCGCCGCGCTGTGGGAACCAGCGGCGTCGTCGGCGACGACTTCGGCGCCCTCGGCGACCGCCCGGTGGCGAGCGTCGCGATCGTCGGTGACGACCACCACACGCCCGACGGCGGCGCAGCGGCGCAGATTCATCAGTACGTCGGCGAGCATCGCCAGCACGAGCCGGTGGCGGTCGGCGACGTTCAGTGCGCCCGTGAGGCGTGTCTTGGCCGCGTCGAGCGTCTTGACGGGCACGATCGCCAGGACCGGCCGCAGCGGCCGGGTCCCTGGGTCAGCCGCCAACGTCATCCCGCGCGCAGCTCGTCAGCGAGCGCGAGCACGTCCTGGGCGACCTCGCGGCGGCGCTCCGGCGTGTCGAGCAGCACGTCGACCTGCCGGTGTTTGGCGCCCGCCGGCAGCGGCTCGGTGGGGGCGTCGTCGCTGACGACCCCGCCGAGCAGATCGGCGTAGAGGCTGGCGATACCGCTGGCGTCATGCGTCACGTCGAGGTGGTCGAGGAACGCGTCGGTCGGCCCCTTGAGCACGGCGCCCTGGACGAGCGGGGAGACGACGATGACCGGTGCAGCAGCGGCCTTGATCGCATCGCGGACGCCCGGCAGTCCGAGGATCGGCGTGATCGACAGCGCCGGGTTGGACGGGCCGATCACGATCACGTCGGCCGTCTGGATGGCGTCCAAGAGTTCCGGCGTCGGAGTGGACTCCTCAAGCCCCTCGACCTTCACATCCTCGATCGGGCCAATGCCGCCGCCGCGGATCAGGAAGTCCTGCACGCCCATCCGCTTGCCACCGGCGGTGACGAACGTGCGCAGCTGATCGTCGGTCGGCGGAATCACGCGCGCCGGGATCCCCAGCGACGTCGTCAGTCGAGCCAGCGCCTCGGTCGGGCGCACACCCTCGGCAAACCACTTCGCCCGCTGCACGCAGACGGCGAGGTCGCGGTCGCCCAAGTTGAACCAGATGTCCTCGCCGAGCGCCTTCAGCTCGTTCATCACCGTGAACGAGTCGCCCTCGATGCCCCAGCCGCGCGGGTCGACGCGGTGCGCGAGCCAGTAGGAGACGAGGTCGGGGTCGGGGCTCACATGCGAGCCGTAGATCTCGATGTCGTCGGCGACGTTGGCGACCACCGTCAAGCTGGCGCCGACTACGTCGAGGAAGCCGCGGGCGAGCTTGGCGCCGCCGGTGCCGCCGGAGAGCAGCACCACCTTCGGGGTGCCCCCTCCGTTGCTCGTCTCGTCGAGGGCGTCGGCCTGAGTCATCGCACTTCCTGGGTCTGGGGGAGTTCGGGCCACAGCGCAGCCGCGTCGGGGAGCCCGGTGATCCGGATCCCGGCGTGGGCGCGGTGGCGGACGTTGATGCCAATCAGCACGGCCGTGAGCTGCTCAACGATACGCGCCTGCTCCAGCGGCCCCGCGTCGACGCAGCGAAGTCCGGGGATGTGGCGCAGGAGGCCGGCCACGCGGGCCTTGTCTGCCCGCTCGTCGCCGCAGAGGAGCACGTCCTCGGCGAGTTCGTGCTCGATGTCGCCAAGCGTCTTGGCAGAGACGGTGTGCAGGGCCGAGACCACGCGGACGCCCTCGGGCACCATCTCCTGCGCCTGCTGGGCGGCTGAGCCCTGCCATACGCCGATCGTGCGCGTGGCCTTGCCGCTTACCGCTGCCGCAAGAGGGACGGTGGCGTCGACCAGGACCTGGCCGGGGCGTAGGTTCGCGCGCAGCGAGGTGAACGTCTCGGAATGGTTGCGAAACGGGACGCAGAGCACGACGAGATCGGCCTGCTCGACGGCGTTGGCGTTCGTCGCGGCCGTCAGCTGGATGGGGTGGTCGTCCATCCGCGGGCCGATGAGCTTCACCAACCGCTTGAGCGTCTCGACGGCGCGGGCCTCCTCGCGGGAGCCGAGCAACACCGGGACGCCGGCCAACGAGAGGCGCAGCGCGAGCGCCGAACCCAGCGCGCCGGACCCGCCGACGATCGCGACTGGCTCGTTGATGCCTGCGTCAGCGGTCACAGGACTCGACGTTAGAGGACCCTGCGGGGTGATGCATCCGGGCGCCGCCCGGGCCCGCCGCTTGGCCGGCGCAACGGCTCAAGCGGAGACGGCTTGGTAGCGCTGCACGGCGTGCTGGCGCTCCTGGGCGTGGTCGACGATCGGCTCGGGGTAGTCGCTCCCGATCACGCAGCCGGCGGCCTCCTGCTCGGCTGGCGTCATCTTCCATGGCTCAGCTAGGCGCTTGTCCGGCACGCCGGCCAGTTCGGGGCACCAGCGGCGCACGTAGCGGCCCGACGTGTCGAACTTCTTCTGCTGCAGCGTCGGGTTGAACATCCGGCGGAAGTACGGCGCCGGATCGGTCCCGGTGCTGGCCGTCCACTGCCAGCCGCCGTTGTTGCTGGAGAGGTCGCCGTCGAGGAGCTGCTCCATGAACCACCGCTCGCCCTCACGCCAGTTCAGGTGCAGGTCCTTCGTGAGGAACGACGCGACGATCATGCGGGCGCGGTTATGCATGAAGCCGGTCGCGAGCAGCTCGCGCATCGCAGCATCGACGACGGGGTAGCCCGTCTGGCCCTGCTGCCACGCCTTAAGGGCTCCGGCGTCGTCCTCCCACGCCAGCGCGCGGTACTTCTCCTGGAACTCCTGCCGCGCGACGTAGGGGAAGTTCAGCTGCACCTGGAGGTAGAAGTCGCGCCAGGCCAGCTCGCTGCGGTAGGTCGCCGTGCCGGGGCCGCCGTGCTCGACGGTGAGCTGCTCGACCAGCAACGGTGAGACCGAGCCGTAGTGCAGGTGCGCAGAGAGTCGTGAGGTGACGGCGGCGAGGTCGCTGCGGCGGTCTTCGTACTCCGCCAGCCCGCGGCGGGCCCAGTCCTTGGCGGCGGCGACGCCCGCGATCTCGCCGGCCTGCGGTGGGTCCTCGACGGCGGCGTCGGCAGAGTCGAATCCGAGCGCCTCGAGCGTCGGGAACTCGCCACGGTCGCCCGGCGGCGTGTGGAGCGACGCCGGCGGCGTCAGGAGTTCGCGTCGCTCCTGCGCGGCCCACGTTTTGGAGAAGGGCGTGAAGACGATGTGCGGCTTGCCCGCCTTGGTCCGAAGCTCGGCAAGGTCGGAGGCGATCGCAATCCCGGGGTGGAGCGTGAGCGACGCGCCGTTGGCGGCGAGCGCTGCGCGGACGCGCTCGTCTCGACCGCGGGCGTAGCCCGAGAAGTCCTCGGTGGCGTGCACGGCCGTGGCACCCGTCAGGTGCACGACCTCGGCAAGCTGCGTCGCTGGGTCGCCGCGACGCCACCACAGGCGCCCGCCGAGATCGTGCCAACGGGCGTCGAGCGCCTCCAGCGTCTGCAGCAGGAACCAGGTGCGACGCGCGCTCGGGAACCGGCCGTGCAGCAGCGCGTCGTCGAAGCAGAAGACCGGCACGACGCCGTCGTCGCCGCCGTCGCGGATCGCAGCCGCGAGTGCGGGGAGGTCGTGGACGCGCAGGTCACGCCGGTACCAGAGGATTGCCGGGGCCATTCCTCCATCGTTACGTGCGCGGCGCGCCGACGGCTCACCGCGCACCTCGGCCGCCAGCCTCTATGCCGGGAAGACCTTGAACCTCATCGCCATCGCGACATGCCCCGCGACGGTGCAGATCAGCCAGTAGTCGCCGGCGTTCAGGGTGGCGGAGGTCGTTCTCCCCGGCTGCCCTGGGAGCAGCGTGCCAGCATTCGCATACATGGTCCCGGACGGCGTGGAGGACGTTCGACCTTCGTCGGTGACCTCGTTGAAGCCGTCGGTGACGACGAGGTTGTGTTCCTCGGCGGCGTCGGTGGTGTCGAACGCGAACTTGATCGTCCCGGCCTTCAGGCCGCAGCTGCTGACTTCGAATCTCGCGCCGTCGTCGACGGCGGTCACGGCGAGGGTGTCGCCGACGCCGGGCGTCGTGCAGCCCGTCGGCGCGGCTGGCGTGGTGGGCGCCGGCGTCGTCGGCGTCGGCGCAGGCGGCGTATTGGGGGCCGGCCTCGACGGCGAGGTTGGGCTCGACGGGTCCGGCGTCGACGGCGCCGTCGGCGATGCGCCGCCTGGCGGTGTGGCGGGCTGCTTTTTGGAGTCGGCGATGAGCTTGCGGCGCTGCTCTAGACACCTCGTCCGGGCCTTGCGGTCGGCCTTCTTGAGCTTCTTGAGGTCCTTGGCCTTGGTGATCTTGACCAGCCGCTGACACCGCTTCGTGAGCTTCTTCGTGGCCTGGGCGGTCGTGAGGGCGGCGCGCGTGGCAGGGCGATCGGCACCGGTTCGGGCGCTGGAGGCCTGCATCACGAGGGTGCGCTGGGCGAACGTCAATCCCATCGCCGTGGTGCCGACGGGGCGCGGCACAAAGGTGCTCCAGAGGGGCCCGCGTGGGCCGCTCGCGAGACGCGGGCGTTTGGGATCGGCGACGGTCCACATCGAACCCGCGGCCGGCTCACGCGTGGTGAGCGTGCTGGGCGCTGGGACGGCGGGCGGCGCCGACGAAACGGGCGCTGAGGGGTGTCCGTGGTGGTGTGCGGACTGCGCGCTAGCGGAGGAGGAAACCGCGCTGGCGACGGCGACGACGGCGGTGGTGGCCGTGGCGCGAATCAGCGCAGACCAACGTGGGGAGTGAGCCATGCCCGCAATAGTAAGGCAAACCTAATAGGGCGCCCTAATATGTTCGGCTCGGCGGCGGGCCGATCGCCGGTGGAGTTAGCTGGCCGCCGGCGCGTAGACCGTGAAGTCCACGGCCATCGGCCCGTGACCGTCGACGGTGCACAGGAGCTTGTAGCGCCCCGGCGCGAGCTCCACGTCGGCAGACTCGCGCGTGCCGCCCTCGATCCGGCCGATCACCTTCACCGGCGCGCCCGTGACCTCGCCGGTGGAGCTGGCCGGCGCGATGTAGAGGTCGTGGAGCTGGCGATCGGTGTTGTCGAGTTCAAAGTTCACGACGTCGGCGGTGGCGCTCGCGCGCGTGAGCCGGAACGGGTCGAGGCCATCGGTGGCCACGACGCCAGCGGCGGCGTACTGCTTCGTCTGCACCTGCGGAGTCGTCGGGGCGGGGGTAGTTGGCGTCGGCGCGGCCGGCTCGGTGGCCGTCGGGGGAGCGGCCGTCGGGGTGGGACCCTGGATTGGGGCGGATGGAGCGGCGACTCCGGGAGTCGTCGACGGCGCCTTCGATGCAGCGACGAGCTTGCGTCGCTGCGCGAGGCAGGCGGAGCGCCGCTTGCGGTCGGTCTTGCCGAGCGTGCTCTTGCGACGCTTGATCAGTCGCTGGCAGCGCTTGGAGAGCCGCTTGGTTGCCTCGGCGGTCGTGAGCACGGCGGCGCGCTCGGCCATCGGCTCGTCGGTGGTGTCGCCAGCTTCAGCGGGCTCGCGCAGCTGGGCGAGCTGGCGAGCGACGGTCTGCTCGGCGTACGTGCCGTGCTTCGTCGATCCCGGAGCGGTGGGCTCGCTGGCCTCCCACAGTGGGCCACGGGCGCCGCGCGTGACGATCGGACTCGACGCCGTCCCGACCTCAAACGCCATGCCCTTGTGGTCGGCGGCGGCGCCGGACGCGACGGCGCGTGGCACGCGGCCATCGGACGCCGCGGGAGCGTGGCCGCTCATCTGGTGGGTGACCGGCGTGGCCGCGCGGGCGTGCGCGCCGTGCGCGGCAGCGTGATCCGGGCAGTCGTCGCAGGGCAGGACGGCCAGCACGGCGGCGACGGCCAGCACGGGTGCGACCGTCCACGCGCGGGCGCGCAGCAGACTCGACGTCCTGAGCTGACGAGATCCCACCGCGAAGCGTCCTTAGAAGAGTGCCGGCCGAACGAATGCACCGGCGCCCGGGCGGTTGCCCGCGCCGGGGATGATGCCCTCGGCCTCGGTCCCGAGCCACTGCTCCAGGATCGCCGAGTACACACCGCGAAAGTCGCTGGTGGCGCGCAGATTTCCGTCGCGCATCAGGCCGGCGCCAGCGGTGCCGTAGCTCGCGAGTCCGGGGAACTCGCCGATCAGGCCTTGCCTGACGCTCTGGCCAATCACGAAGGCTGAGCCGGCGGCCCCGTGATCGCAGCCAGCGGAGCCGTTCTCGGTGGGGCGGCGCCCAAACTCGCTCCACACGAGCATCGCCACGCGGTCCTGCTGGCCGCGGGCGGCGAGATCGGCCCAGAACGCCTTGATCGCCTGCGTGGTGATCCGCAGGTTGTTGGAGAAGGCCGGGTCTTGGGTGCTGTGCGTGTCGTAGCCGCCGTGGCCGCGCAAAGCCACGCACCGCACCGGGAGGGCGGAGCCGGCGACGCGGGTGCCGAGCAGGCGGGCGGTGTCTCGGAGGCTGTCGGTGAAGTAGCTGGAGTCCGTCGGGTAGGTGACCGTCGCGGCGGGCGTCGTCGCCGCCGAGGCCATGTCGTCGACGAGCCGGAACGAGGCGCCCGTCACCATGCGTGACTGGTCGCGCTGGGTGTCGCCGCTGGCTTTCGCGGCCAGTGCGCGCAGCTCGTTGGTCGCTGCGGCTGCGACTCGGCCCGTCGCTCCGCGGTAGTCGTAGCGGTAGGCGTCGATGTCATACACGGCCGCGATCGGCACGTTGGCCGTCGCCAGCGCGGGCGAGAGTGATCCCCCCATCGTGATGCCCTGAATCGGCACGTCGCTGCGGCCGACGCGATCGAGGTAGCGGCCCATCCAGCCGGTCGTGCCGCCGACGTCGAGCGCGCCGACCTCCCAGAAGTGCCGGCTGGTGAAGTGCGAGTAGTTCGGTGAGCTGTAGCCGATCGCGGGCGCCACGGCGACGCCGAGCGCCGGGTCGTCCCAGAGGTCGCGCAGGCCGGCGGCGGCGGGGTGCCACGAGAGGCTTGGGTCGGCCGAGAAGACGTTGGCAGCGTCACGCGCGATGGCGCCAGAGAGTCCGGGCCGCAGCTCCGCCAAGCGCGCCTCGTGGCGGGCGTCGGTGCCAAAGGGCGTCAGCACGCTGAGCGAATCCCAGCCGCCGTCGATGAAGACCGAGATCAGGACCTTGTGCTCACCGAGCGCGTCGTTGATCGCCGCCTCGACATGCTCGGCGCCACCGAGCGCGCCTGCCCCGTAGACGGCCATGCCGAGGCCAAGTGAGCGCAGCATCATCGAGCGGCGGCTCAGGCCCGTGCCGGCCGGATCGGGCATCCCAGGCTCGACCATCGGGAGCCCGGCGCCCGCCGCCGCGTGCGAGCGCGCGTAGTCCGTGCAGTGCTTGTGGTCGCTCGCGCTCATCTAGCTCACCTGGAAGTCGGGCGCTGCGCCCACGAGTTGACGCAACGCGTTCTGCCGGTGCGCCAGGAAGTTCTCCAGCGACCCGTAGGTGTCTCCGGTCGCGCGCGGGGACCACGTCTCCTGGGAGACGCGCCGCAGCGCCGCGAGGTGATCGGTCGAGAGGCTCGGGTAGCCCCAGACGGCGAGCGCCGCGTCGAGGGCGTCGGCGGAGGTCTCGGTCTTGCCGCGGTAGTCGGCGCTGGTCGAGACGACGGGCCGCAGCGCCTCCATCACGAGCCCCCAGCGGGCGCTGTGCGTCGACGTGTTGAGCCATGCCCGATCGTTCCAACCCGCCACGTTTGGCGGCTCGCCGAGGAACTGGCCGGCGCTGGCGACCCGATTGATCCAGGTATCGGTCGAGATGCCTTGCCCGAGCGAGCGCAGGAGCCCGGCGGTGAGCACAACCGGGGGCTTGACCATCGTCGGCCCGGTGTGGAGATCGGGGTGCAGGAGGATGGCCTCCACAAGTGGGCCGAGCTGCTCGCCGCCTGAGCGGTAGAGCGCCTCGAGCTGGCGCTGCGTCTCGGCGGTCGGCTCGGTCGGGATGAAGTACGACCAGAGCTTGCGCACCACGAATGAGGCGTGCAGTGGGTGATCGACGACGGCGTGGACGGCGTCTTCCCAGGTCAGCCGGCCGCTGCGCTCATGCGGGGTGCCGGCGAAGACGGTTTTGACGCCCGTGTCGTGGCGGGCTGGGTCGTAGCGGAAGTTGTAGGGGCCGAGGGCGTCGGAGTAGTCGTTGCGGAAGCCGGTGAGCGCCCGCGCCATCTCGCGCACGTCGTCTTCGGTGTAGGCGCCGCGATCGGCGCCCAGCGCGTAGAGCTCCATGAGTTCCCGGGCGTAGTTCTCGTTGGGGGCGCCGCGGCGGTTGCTCACGCCGTCCAGGAACAGCAGCATCGCGGGGTCAGGCGTGAGGTCGAGCAGCAGCCGGCGGAAGGACCCGCGCCAGCCGCGACGCAGCAGCTCGATGTGATCGGGGAGCCTGGCCCGCGTGGCGCCGGACTCGCTCACGGCGAACCAGTCATGCAGCACGAGCACCATCCGCTCGGTGAGCTGATCGGTCGAGCGGATCTGGCGGTCGAGCAGGTCGAGGTGGAGGTGGCCGTAGCGGTCGGCCGGAGCGAACGCGCCGCCGACGAGGAACGCCCCGGTGGGCGCGGGCCCGACCATGGTGGGGGAGCCCGGGTTCACCAGCGCCGAGACGGCGCCGCGAAGACCCTGCGCGGCGACGGACTCAGCCTGCCCCGGGCGCGGGCCGAAGCCGGCCCGAAAGAGCAGACGCTGCGCCTGCGCCACGCCGAACGCCCCCGAGTAGACCCGCAGGCCGTCGGTCGGTTCGGCGGCGGGCGCCGTCGGGAACGCGTCCGGGCTGGGCGTCGAGACGGGCGGCGCCGCAACCGGACCAGTCGGCGACGGTTTGACGGGCGTTTTGGCTGGAACCTTCGGCTTGGGCTTCACGACCCGGCACTTGCGCCGTTTGGACTTCTTGGTCCGCAGGTCCTTCTTCGTGCAGACCGGAAGCCGCTTGGTTTTCTTCTTCTTTTTGCGCGTGGCGGCAGGGGTCATTGCAGGGAAGTGGTGCGGTGGGGAGCACCGCGACGTTTGGAGGAGGGCAAGGGTGGCCGGAGCCCCGCCGGCTTAGAGCAGCCGGGGCCGGGACAGGCCGCCGATATTGGGAAGAATGGCAGCCGCGTCGGTGTCAAGCCATTGCTCGAGGATCGCCGCCTCGATGGACCGGAAATCGCTCGTATGGCGCAGGTTCTCGTCCTGGGTCAGACCGGAATCCGAAGCACCGTGTGCCTTCAGGCCGGGGAACTCGCCGATCAGGCCCTGCTGCACGCTCTTGCCGATCACGAACGCGGCGCCCGCGGCACCGTGGTCTGACCCGCCAGATCCGTTCTCTTCGGGCCGTCGGCCGAACTCGCTCCAGACGAGCATGACGACGCGGTCGTCCTCGCCGCGATTGCGCAGGTCCTGCCAGAACGCCTTGATCGCGTCGCAGTTGGCCTTCAGATCCTCGCCAAACGACGCGGTCTGATCTGAGTGGGTGTCGTAGCCGCCTTGGGCGTTGACGGAGATGCAGCGGATCGGGAGCGCGGCGCCGCTGATCCGGGTGTCGAGCAGCCGGGCCACGTCGCGCAGCTGGCGAGCGATGCCTCGCGGATCGGTGCCGTAGAGGCCATCCGCCGGTGCCGGGGCGGTTTTGGAGCTGCCGAGGTCGTCGACGAGCTGGAAGGACGCCTCGGCGACCATGCGCGACGTGGCGAGCTGGGGATCGGCCGTGGCGGTGCGCCCGAGTCCGCGGAGGCGGCCGGTCGCGGCGTCGTCCATTGGACCCCAGATGCCGGGGTACCAGAAGTTGTAGTCGTCGATGCTGGAGATCGCGGCCACCGGGACGCGGTCGGTCGCCTGCGCCGGCGAGAGCGAGCCGCCCATCGAGATGCCCTGGATCGGCACGTCGGCGCGGCCGACGCGATCGAGGTAGCGGCCCATCCAGCCGGTCGTCCCGCCGACGTCGAGCGCGCCGACCTCCCAGAAGTGGCGGCTGGTGAAGTGCGAGCCGTTGGCGTCTGGGTAGCCGCAGGCCGGGGCGACGGCCACGCCGACGTTCGGGTCGTCCCAGAGGTCGCGCAGGCCACCCGCGGCGGGGTGCCACGAGAGGCTGGGGTCGGCGGCGAACGGGGTGGCGGTGGCGCGGTCGATCGCGGCGTTGCCGGACAGGCCGGGGCGCAGCTCCGCGGCGCGCGCCTCGTGCTTGTGGTCGGTGCCGAACGGGGCGAGGACGCTGAGCGAGTCCCAGCCGCCGTCGAAGAAGACCGAGATGACGACCTTGTGCTCGCCGAGGGCGTCGTTGATGGCGGCCTCGACGGCGGCCGGGGCCTTCATGGCGCCGGCGCCGTAGACGGCGACGCCCATCCCGAGCGACCGCAGCATCATCGAGCGGCGCGAGAGGCCGGTGCCGGCCGGGGCGGGCATCCCCGCCTCGATCACCGGGAGGCCGTCGCCGGCGACGGCGGGGCGGGAGCGAGCGTAGTTCTGGCAGTGCTGGTGCATGGTCAGGTTCCGGAGAGCGGCCTTAGGAGACCTGGTAGTCGGGGCAGGTCACGACGAGCATTCGAAGCGCGTGCTGGCGGTCGGCTTTGCGGGCCGCGTCGGACCAGTAGTTCGTGGCAGCGGAGTCGGCGGCGAGCCCGTCGAGGGCCGTGCGGTGCTCGCCGGTGATCCAGGGGTTTCCCCAGAACGCGAGGGCGCGCTCGACGGCCTGTTGCGGCGTCTCGTCGGTGGGGTAGTCGTCGTGGTCGAGTTCGTCGTCACGGACGTGGTTGGAGGCGGCGTACCAGCGGAAGGAGTACGTCGTGGTGTTGAGCCACGCGCGTTCGTTCCAGCCGGAGACGTTCGGCGGCGCGAGGAGTTGCTGGCCGGCGCCGTCGCAGATCCACATCCAGCCCTCGTCGTCGATGCCGCGGCGGCGGGCGCGCAGCATGCCGGAGATGTACGTCACCGGTGATTTGGTGACGGACGGGCCGTTGTAGAGATCGGGGTGCTGCAGGATCGCTTCGACGAGCGGCTCCAGGCGTTCACCGGAGTTGCGGTAGAGCGCAGTGAGTTCGTCGAGGGTGACCTGCGTCGGCGGCGTTGGGATGAACGCCCCCCAGAGTTTGAGCGCGACGAACGAGGCGTGCATCGGGTGGTCGATGACCGCGTGGACGGTGTCGCTCCAGTTGAAGTTGCCGCGCCGTTCGTAGCTGGTGCCGCGGAAGAAGACCTTCTCCTTGGCGTCCCAGCGGGTCGCGTCGAAGCGGTAGTTGTGGAGGCCCTGCGCCTCACTCCAGTCGGCACGCCAGCCGGTGAAGGCACGGGCCAGCTCGCGAATGTCGGCCTCGGTGTAGGCGCCGCGATCGGCGCCGAGGCAGAAGAGCTCCATGATCTCGCGGGCGTAGTTCTCATTCGGCGACCACTTGTCGCTGCCCAGGCCGTTGAGCCACTGCAGCATCGCCGGGTCGATGGTGATGTCGAGCATCAACTGGCGGAACGAACCGCGCCAGCCATTTCGTAGCTTGTCGACCGACGCGCGAACGTCCTTGGTGCCGACGGCGCTGGCGCTGATCGCTATCCAGTCGTGCAGCACGAGGGTCATGCGCTCGCCGAGCTGATCGGTTGAGCGCACCGTGCGATCCAGCCACTCCAGGTGGGCGTGGCCCCAGCGGTCGTCCGGTGCGAGCTGCCCGCCGACGAGGAAGTCGCCAGACGGAGCTGGCCCTTGGAGCGAGGCAGCGCCGGGATTCATCAGGCGCGAGACGGCACCCTTGAGGCCGAGCGCAGCGAACTCCTCGGCCTGGCCGGGCGTCGGGCCGAAGCCACCGCGGAAGAGCAGGCGGTTGGCCTGGGCGACGCCGAACGGCCCGGTGTAAGGCCGCAGTCCGTCGGTGCGCTCGGCGATCGGGGCCGTCGGGAAGGCGTCGGGGGTGGGGGTGGTGACGGGCGGTGCGGCGACCGGGCCCGTCGGTGAGGGCTTCTTCGTCGCGACCACCACGCAGCTGCGCGGCTTGGCGAGCTTCTTGCGCTTGCGCTTGGCCAGGCGCTGGTTCTTCTTCCAAGCCGCCTGTTGGCGCAGGTCCTTTGGCGTGCACGCCGGGAGCTTCTTCTTGCGCTTCTTCTTGGTCTTCTTCTTCTTTGCCGCCATGCGCGTGGCGACGTCGTTCCGCGACGCCGCGGCGTGCAGTTGGGCCGCCTGCGTGGGCGCCTCGGATGGTGGGGTCAACACGGCGGGACTCATGGTGCGTGAGGGCTTGATCGGTGCGTCATCGCCTGCCGGTGAGGAATGACCCCGGTATGTGGACCGTTGTTCGGCGGTATGCGAAACGTCCAGGCGGCGACGCCGTGAACTTACCGATTCCAGCGGCATCGGAAATCGGGCGGGTTGGCGCTGTGGATCTGTGGCCGGTGCGCCGGATTCCCGCTCGCTGCGTCGTTACAGTCGACCCATGCCTGCTGGGACGCGTTGGTGCCGCCGATGACCGGTGCTGTGGATCATTCCGCGGCCGTGGCCGAGGAGCTGCGCTGGGTCGGCGCGGGGGCGACGGCGGCACGCGTGCGCGCGGGAGAGCTGACGCCGCGCGAGGCGGTCGTGGCGGCGCTGGCGCGCATCGACGCCGCCGAGCCTCAGCTCAACGCCTTTATCCGGGTCCGCCACGAGGAGGCGCTGGCCGAGGCCGACGTCGTCGCTGGGCGGCTGGCGGCCGGTGAGTTTCTGCCGCTAGCCGGTGTGCCGATCGCGGTGAAGGACGAGGTCCCGATGGCAGGCGTCGTCGTGGCGAAGGGCAGCCGCGGCTACACGCAGCCGCAGGCCGTCGACGCCGACGTGATCGAGCTCGTCCGCGCGGCTGGCGCCGTGATCGTCGGTGCCACGCGCACGCCAGAGCTCTGCCTCGTGCCGTTCACCGAGTCTGATCTGGGCGGCGCGACGCGCAACCCTTGGGACCTCTCGCGCACGCCCGGCGGCTCGAGCGGTGGCTCGGCGGCGGCCGTGGCCGCGGGGCTCGTCCCGCTGGCACTGGGCGCAGACGGCGGCGGGTCGATCCGGATCCCGGCCGCGTGGTGCGGCCTGCCGGGGCTGTTTGCGACCCCGGGCGCGGTGGCCGACGAGCCGATGGGCGAGGTGTGGACCGGCTTCGTGTCGCAGGGCGGCTTCGGGCGCTCGATCGCCGACACGGCGCTGCTCTATGACGTGATCTTCAAGGAGCAACGCGGGTTTGCGGCGGCCGTCAACGAGCCCGCTCAGGCACTTCGGATCGCTACGAGCCTCGACCGCGCCGTCGACCAGCCGGTCCCGCAGGGCGGCAAGATCGACGCGCCGTGGTCGCGCGCCATGGATCTCACGGCCACGCTGCTCAGCGAGCTCGGCCACACGGTCGGCGAGGCGAAGCTCGACTTCGGGCAGTCGGCCACCAAGTTCGCCGTTCGCTATCTCGCGTCCGCAGCGGACGACGTCGCCGCCCTTGACGACCCCAAAGCGATTGAGCCTCGCACCCGGTTTACCGCGCGGATGGGGAAGGCCATGCGCCGCTTGCTGCCGTGGGCGATGAATACGGCGCCGGAACTCGCCAAGCTCGAGCGCTCGCTGGCGGGCTACGACCTGCTGCTCACGCCGGCTGCGCCCTGCTCGGCCCCGGCGATCGGCGAGTCCCACAAGCAGCTGAGTCTGCTGACGCTGCTCGCGGCCTCGCGCCGCACGTCGTTCTTGCATGCCTGGAATCTGCACGGCTGGCCGGGGATCTCGATACCGGCGGGGCTCGACGCCGACGGCCGCCCGGTCGCCGTCCTTCTGACGGGCCGGCCGGGCAGCGAAGATCTGCTGCTCAAGGTCGCTGCGCAGATCGAGGCGGCGCGGCCGTGGCAGCTTGGGAGGGCGATCGCATGAGTGGTGCACCTGGAAGTGATCCGTCGGCGACGCCGCTGGACCTGGCGGCAATCGCTGGCGAGCCGTCGATCGAGAGCGTCCTGCTGGAGGTCGCGCGCGACGCGGCCGAGGCCGGCGCCAAGGTGCTGATGAAGTACTTCGGCAAGGTTTCCGCAGCGAGCGAGACGAAGTCGACGGGCACCGACATGGTCTCCGAGGCGGATCTCGGCTCGGAGGCGGCGATCCGCGCCGTGCTCGCCGAGCGGCGTCCCCACGACGTCGTCCTCGGTGAGGAAGGCGGCTTGGCGCACGCCGACGGCACGCCCGTCGCTGGCAACGACGCGGGGGAGGGCTCCGGCGACGTCTACGGTCAGGGCGCCGTGCTCGCCGCCCGAGACGCCGCCGCGTCGTCGTACGTGTGGATCTGCGACCCGCTCGACGGCACCACGAACTACCTGTTCGGCCTGCGCGCCTGGTGCGTCTCGGTCGCCGTGCGCGACGCCGAGGGCGTGGTGGCCGGCGTGATCGTCGACCCGCTCGCGAAGGAGACGTGGGTCGCCGCCCGCGGTGGCCTGGCGTTCCTCGTCGATCGCCATGGCGCCGTGAATCCGCTGCCGGATGCGTCGGCCCGGCCGACCGAGCTCGCGACGGCGCTGATCGGCACCGGCTACGCCTACAGCCCGGTCGTGCGCAAGCACCAGTCGCAGATCATCGCTGGCTACATCGACGAGGTGAGAGACATCCGCCGTACCGGCGCCGCCGCCTTGGATCTCTGTTGGACGGCCGCCGGCCGCCTCGACGCCTACTACGAGCGCACCGTGCGCCCGTGGGACGTCGCCGCCGGCGCGCTGCTGTGCGAGCAGGTCGGGCTCGACGTGCGCTACCTGCCGCCCGTGGAGGTCGACGGCGTCAGCGTCCCGGACGGCGTGATCGTCACGCCGCCGGCGCTGACGGACCAGCTCTGGTCGCGCGTCGCCGCTGGCGCCGAGCCGGCCCGAGGCGCGGTCATCGATCTCGTCGGCTAGTACGTGTAGAAGCCCTCGCCCGTGGCCAGGCCCATCTTGCCTTGGTCGATGTAGTTGGTCTTGAGCCAGGCGGCGATGTGCTGGGACTTTTCGTCGGGCTGCGACGACGCGATGTTGTAGGGCGTGTTGAGGCCGATGATGTCGAGGATCTGGAACGGGCCAGCGGGCGCGCCGGTCCCGATTCGCCAGGTCTTGTCGACGTCTTCGGGGCTGGAGTAGTCGAACGCTGCGAGCTCCATCGCGGCGTTGAGCAGCGGCACGAGCAGCGAGTTGAGCACGTAGCCGGCCTTCTCCTTGTGGATCTCGATCGGGACCATGCCGATCGACTCAGAGAACGCCACGACGGTCTTGAAGACGGCCGGGTCGGTGTCGACGGTGCCCATCACCTCGGCGGTGTTGAACAGGAAGATGTGGTTGGCGAAGTGCAGTGCCAAGAAGCGGTCCGGGCGGCCCGTTGACGCCTTGAGGTCGCTCGGGAGCAGCGTCGAGGAGTTCGTCGCAAAGATCGTGTGCTCGGGCGCGAGGGTGGCGAGCTTGCTGTAGAGGTCGCGCTTGATCTCGATGAGCTCGGGCACCGCCTCGACGATCAGGTCGACCTGTGCGGCCTGGGCCAGATCGCTCGTCGGGGTGATGCGCGCGAGGGCCGCTTCGGCCTTCGTGCGGTCGCCGCCGTCGAGCGCACCGGCGTAGGTGTCGACGAGCGTGGCAAATCGCGCCTTACCCGCCTCGACGGCCTCGTCGTTGATGTCGTAGGCCGTGACGGCGAAGCCGTGGTAGGCCGACTGGAACGCGATCTGTGATCCGAGGACGCCGGTCCCGAGAACGGCGACCTGCTCGATCTTGCTGGTGCTCATCTGCCGAGCCTAGCCCCGCCGGGTTGCAGCTGGCACGTCGTTACTCGACGACGATGGTCTCCTTGGCGGGCTTGCCGAGCTGGGCGCCGGACTGGTCGTAGGCGACGGCGGAGAGGCTCAGTACGCCGTACGGCAACAGGGTCTTGGCGCTGTAGCGGCCGGGCCGCACCTTCTTCGCACGAGCGAAGCGCTTGGCCGGTGGCAGGCCGTCTTGGCTCCTGCGGTTCACGCGCAGGATCACGTCGGCGATGTCTGCACGGCCTTTGCCGGAGGCCTTGATGATCACCCGGCAGGTGACGTCGCTGCAGCTGATCTCGCCGAGGCGCAACTTCACGGTGTTCTTGGCGGCCGGGGGCGCCGGAGGGGCCGGGGCGGCGGGGGTCGGCGTCGCGCCAGTGGTATCTGGCAGACCGGCCGACGACAGGATCCAACCGCGTTCGCTGGCTACGTCGGCGTAGACGGCGGCGCCGTCTTTGGCGCCGCAGCTCGTCGGGCCATACGACACCACGCCGACGAGGCGCTCGGCACCCGCGCCGCCGCCAATCAGCGGGCCGCCGCTGTCTCCTTGGCAGGTGTCCGGCTTGCCGCTCGGTGAACGCCCACAGAGCTGGAAGGTGGCGTCGTAGATCGCTTCACCGAAGAATCCCGCGCAGACGCTGTCGTCCACGACGGGGATGTCGGCCTCTTTGAGCTGATCGGGCTGGCTGTCGTTGTCCTTGAAGTTCGTCAGTCCCCAGCCGGTGGCGCGCAGGACACTCCCGGGTGCGGAAAGCGCGGCATCGTCTGGGCCGGCGACGGCGACCGACGGAAGCGGCAGGGGCGCCGTGAGCCTCATGACGAGGACGTCGTGCAGCGTTCGGGACTCGTCCCAGTTTGGGTGGCGCATCAGCTCGGCCACTTGAACGCTTTTCAGGTTCGGATCCGTTCGCGAGAGTGCGCCGCCGACCACGTCGATCGTGCCAGGCTGCTGGCTCGCGCCGTCGAGGCAGTGCATCGCGGTCACGACCACGGTTGGGGCGATGAGGGCGCCGCCGCAGAACAGCGCGTCACTGGCGGGCTGCCCGTGTTCGACGAGTCCAACCATCGACGGGTTGTCGACCACCGTGGCATCGCGTCCGCCGACCACCGCCTGGGCTTGTGTCGCGCACGTCAGCGAGAGGGCGATCGCGGCGATGGCCGCGTTCCAGCTCGGGATTCTCATGGCCGCGTCCTTTGTCATCGCCTAGCGCTTGGCGCCGAAACGCCATGCATGCGCCAACGTATACAAACCGCGGGAGGCTTGCCAAACGTTCGGGCAAGCCGACTTCGACGCCATCTGGGATCGAAGTTCATACGGCGGGGGGGACTCGAACCCCCACGGTGTCACCACCGGCGGATTTTGAGTCCGCTGCGTCTACCATTCCGCCACCGCCGCTCGGTGGGGTTCACATCGTACGCGGCGAGGCCGCGGAGCGCTTCGCTGTGGGCTAGCCCGTGGTGTGGGCGACGAGCACCGAGCACGTCGCACGGTGGCTGATCTTGTCTGGCACGGGGGCGAGCACGAGGCGCTTGACGCCCTTCATGCCGAGGCTGCCGACGACGATCAGGTCGGCGCCGAACTCGGTGGCGGCGCCCAAGACGACGTCAACGGGGTCGCCCTGGCGAGCCAGCGACGTCACGTTGAGGCCGGAGCTGCGGAGTCCCTCGACGGATTCCACGAGCGCGGCCTCGAGGCGCTGCTGGTCTTTGCCGGAGTCGTAGGCGCCCACGAGTTTGAGGTCGCCGCCGGCGAGCGAGGCCAGCTCGGCCGCCTTCTCCACCGCGTGCGCCGCCGTGGCAGAGCCGTCGGTGGCAACGACGATCGTCTTGAAGAGGTGCTCGGACATCACGCGACCCTACCTCGCAGCGCCGACGCGCCGACGTCTCGCATGCCATCGGTCCGCCCGCCATGCCCGGGTCTGGCCCATCTCCTGGGTCGGCGCGCATAGACTCGCGGGTATGAGCGAAGTCCAGACCGCCGCGCCCTCGCAGACGCTCGCCCTCACCCTCACGCCGCCGGCTCCCGTGCCCGTCGTGCAGGAGGAGCAGGCCGAGGGGATGCTCCCCGTTGCACCTGAGCGCACGCAGGAGCTCAAGAACACCGCCGACGCATGGGTCGCCGAGCTCGAGCAGCTCACGCCCAACAGCCCAGAGCTGAGCCAGAAGATCGACGAGATCGGCAAGGTCGGCGCCACCGAGCTGGCCGCGTCGTCGAACGTGACCAACCGGATGCTGGAGCGCCCCGCCTCGGCGCTGGCCGGCTCGTCCGGCAAGTCGGAGCTCGGCGCCCAGGCCAAGACGGCCAAGACGCTCAACGACCTGCGCGTCACGGTCGTCGAACTCACGCCGAACCGCGCCGACCTCGAGGGCAAGCCCGTCCGCAAGATCCTCGGGTTCATCCCGGGCGGCAACAAGGTCCAGGCGTACTTCGATCGCTACAAGACGGCCCAGAGCCAGCTCGACGACATCACCAAGTCGCTGGCGTCCAGCCAGGACGAGCTGCGCAAGGACAACGCCGCAATCGAGCAGGAGCGGGCCAACCTGTGGACGCTCATGGGCGACCTCACCGAGTACACGGTGCTGCTGGGCCAGCTCGACGAGGGCCTCGACCGCCGCCTCGCGCAGCTCGACGTCAGCGATCCGCAGCGTGCCAACACCTTCCGCGCCGACGTGCAGTTCGCCGTCCGCCAGCGCCGCCAGGATCTCCTCACGCAGCTCGCCGTCGCCGCCCAGGGCTACCTGGCGATGGACATGGTCAAGCAGAACAACGTCGAGCTGATCAAGGGTGTCGAGCGGGCCCGCACGACCACGCTCTCGGCGCTGCGCACCGCCGTCATCGTCGCCGAGGCGCTGACGAACCAGCGGCTCGTGCTTAACCAGATCCAGGCGCTGAACGCGACGACGTCCGACGTGATCGCCAACAACGCCGCGATGCTGCGCAGCCAGTCGGCGGCGATCCAGCAGCAGGCGTCGACGTCGACGATCGACATCGCCAAGCTCGAGCAGGCCTTCTCCGACGTGTTCGCCACGATGGACTCGATCGACAGCTTCCGCGGTGAGGCCGTGAAGTCGATGCAGACCACCGTCACCGCCCTGGAGGGCCAGCTGGCGAAGGCTGCGCCTTACCTGGAGCGCTCGAGCGCCACCAACTCAGGCTCGTAGTCAGGAGACCGGCGCCAGCACGCATGTGGAATCCGTTCTCCAAGGGCAACCGCGATGAGGAGCGTCCCCAGCCGCCCGCGCCCGCGCCGCCCATCATTCACACCAAGCCGTTCGCCGAGCGGATGCAGCGCGAGCTAGACAAGACGCGCTGGGCGGCCCGCAAAGCCGGAGACCGCCTGCCGGTGGCCGCGCTGCCGCAGCTCGGCCGCATTGAGGACGTCCTCGTGCCGCTCCTGGAGCACCTCGTGACGCACCCGCCGACCGTCGACGAGGAGATCGCCGTCCAAGGCATGGTCACCGACTACCTCCCGACAACCATCAACACCTACGTCGGCCTGAGCCCGCACTTTGCCGAGACGACCCGCGCCGACGGTCGCACGCCCAACGACGACCTCATGGAACAGCTCATCACTCTCGAGACGGCCGCGCACGACCTCAGCCGTTCCGTCTACTCGCACGACGCCCAGGCGCTGGAGACCCAAGGCCGGTTCCTCAGCGCAAAATTCACCCAATCTGATCTGGCCCTCTGACCATGGCGACGTCGATCAACCTGCAGCAAGGCGCAAACGCGAGCCTCACCGAGCTGGTGCCGGGCGGCGCGAACACGGTCGTCGTCGGATTTGGCTGGCGCCTGATCGAGAGCAAAGGCCCCGTCACCGAGCTCGTGCCGTCGGCGATTGTGTGCGGCGAGGACGGGCGAGCGCTCTCCGACGAGCACCTCGTGTTCTTCAACCAGCTCGCGACGCCGGACGGCGCCGTGAAGTACGTCGACAGCGGCGACGAGGAGCAGCTCGAACTCGACCTGCGGGCCGTCCCGCAAAACGTCGACAAGATCGTGTTCGTGGTCTACATCGACCCCGATTTGCGCAAACCCTCGACCTACAGCTCCGTCCGCAGCGCCTACTTCCAGATCTCCGACCATTCTGGGCGGGAGCTGATCCGGCACGACATCGTGATCGGGCCGGCCAGCCAGTCGACGGCCCTGATCTTCGGCGAGGTGTACCGCCACCGCGGCACCTGGAAGGTCCGGGCCGTCGGGCAGGGCTACTCGACGGGCCTCAAGGGCGTGGCGGCGGACTTCGACGTCTCGATCTGATGGCGCTCGACCGCACCGCCTCGCGCGCCAGCCTGACGTACCTGCGTCGGCGGCCGAAGGCCCCCGAGCCTGAGAAGATCTCGATGGAGCGCCCGGGCCGCAGTCACGCCGCGCCACCGGCACCGAGTCCCGCACCCACGCCGCCGAGCGGTGGGACCCCGCTCTCGCCTCCACGTGCCAAGCCGCCCAGCGGTGGGACGCCGTTGGCTCCGCCGAGTCCTCCGCCGCCTAGCGGTGGGACTCCGCTCTCGCCCCCTCGTGCTGCGCCGCCCAGCGGTGGGACTCCGCTGACGGCTCGTCCCACGCCCACGCCTCCGGCGCCCGACGCTGCTCCCGCGCTGCAGAGCGCGCCGACGTTGTCGGCGGCCCTCGGGACGAAGAAGAAGCCCATCTCCAAGACGCCGGCCAAGCGCGTGGACGGCCGCGTGCTGCTCACCGCCGCCAACCCGACGGTCACGCTCGATCGGCGCCAATCGGCCATCGGCTCGCTCACCTTCGAGGTCGCTGGGACGGGCTCGGTCGGGGCGCTCTGGGAGCTGCAAGACAAGACCGTCGGCCTCGTCGACGCGGCCGTTGGCACGGTCACGTCGCCGGAGTTCGGGCGCCGGCCGATCGTCGAACTCACGCACCACCGCATCGTGGTGGGCCTGCGCCATGTGCACGAGCTCCGACGGCTGCTGATCCTCGTCAGCGGCTTCCGCGGCAACGATCCGCAGCGCCTGCTGATGACCTTGCACGACGACTGCACCGTCGAGACGACCCACGTGAGCACGAGCGGGCCGGTGGTGGTGGCCTTGGCGCTCTACCAGGTGGATGGCGAGCTGGTGATCCGTCGCGAGGACTTCGGCTTTGACTCCGGCGAGACGGCCGGGCGTGAGTACGGCATGCAGCTCACGTGGCTACCGCCGATCTCGCGCCAGGGGTAGGGCGTGGCTTCGCCAACGAGCGACGTCGGCGTCACGGCTAACGCCGTCTATGCGACCGGCGCCGTGCTGTTCGATCTCGACGGCACCCTGGCGGACTCCTCACCGGGGATCACCGCGGCGATCAACGCGACGTTGGTCGCCATCGGAGTCGACGAGGTGCCGGTCGCTGAGCTGATGCCACGGATTGGCCCGCCGCTTCACGAGACGTTCTCGGCGCTGCTGGCCGACCGCGGGCCGTCGGCCTCAGAACTCGATGACGTCGTCGCTGACTACCGCCGCCGTTACGCCCAGGGGATGGTCGCGGGGTCGTCGCCCTACGCAGGCATCCCCGAGCTGCTGGCGGCGCTGCACGCCCAGGAGCGGGTGCTGGCGGTCGCGACGTCGAAGGCCCAGCCGCTCGCTGAGGTACTGCTCGACGGGCTCGGACTCGGCGACTTCTTCACCGCGATCTGCGGGCCGGTGCCACCGTCCCGAGAGACGAAGACGCAGACCGTCCGCAAGGCACTGGACTCGCTAGGCCCGCTGGCGGACGGCGCCGTGATGATCGGCGATCGCCTGCATGACATCGAAGGAGCCGTGGCTAACGGACTCCCGTCGATCGGCGTCCTGCATGGCTTTGGAAGCCGCGATGAGCTGCAGCGGGCTGGGGCCCACGCGATCGCGCCGGGCGTGCCAGAACTCGCGCGGCTCCTGGGCGTCGCCTAGGCCGCTAGGCGTTGATGGGCGCGCCGGAGCCGCGCAGTTCGCTGCGCGGCACTTCGAGCTCGACGTGCCAGTTCTGCGTGAACGCCTTGAGCGTCACGACCACGTTGACGAGCTGCAGGACGGCGAACGCAAACACGAGCACACCGATGAGTGATTCGGGGAGGGGCGCGGCTTCGTAGCCGCTGCCGCCGCGATCGAACCAGCTGCCCACCGAGACGGCGGCAAAGACGCCGGAGATGACGGCCGTGCCGGCGGCGATCGGGAGGACGCCGGAGCGCCAGTTGATCACCGCGTAGGTGAAGTAGGCGAAGAGCAGCCCGATCAGGATCTGGAAGATCAGTCCGCCGGCCTGGGTGCCCCACGCGGCGAACACGAGGAAGAAGAGAAGGATCGCGCTCGCAGCCTCGACCACGATCACGAAAGCACGGGTGCTCTTCGAGGCCGCGGTATCGCGGTTGGGATGGGTGATCACCACGTCGGGACTGGGCTCGCGCACGTTGCTCATGGGTTGGCAATACTCTAGACCGCTGAGGCGTCGCGCATGCGCCCCGCCGTGCAGCCCGGTCACCGGGCGCGCGATCGGGACCGCCGCGTACTCGCCCAGCCCGCACTGCGCGCGTGGTGAAATTGGTAGACACGCCAGGTTTAGGTCCTGGTGCCGGAAACGGTGTGGGGGTTCGAGTCCCTCCGCGCGCACCATAGGTTCGACTTTGGAACCACTACCCCGTTGGGGCGACGCAACTGGTTGTTCCAGTTTGCTGCTCCCGGGCCCACCATAGATTCGACTTTGGAACCCCCACGCCTCAAACCGGCGAGGGGGTTCTTTGCTTCTGGCGGCGGTATACCGTCAACGCGAACAACCTCAGACAGAGATGCCTTGCGTCCTTGCGCACTGGTCCGCGCGCACTCTGCCTTCAGCAATAAAGAAGGAACGTCCGTGGATCTTCGAATCGCCTTGACGCAAGCCTGCGTCGCCACTGCACTGTTTGCAACCTGCCCGGCGCACGCGTCGGCATCGAGAATCTCTGTCCCGTGGGTTGTCGTCGAGGCTGGCGACACTGCAAAGTCGCTCGACATCTACGTTCCGGGCGGAGCCGAGTGCTTTGATCCACGAGCACGCGTCACCTCGTCAACGGCCAAGCGTCTGGCGATCCGTGTCACGTTCAAGGCGGACACAGGCTGTCCAACGCCCGACAGCCTTGCCGACCCCATGGTCCTCACCGTACGACTCACTCGCAAACTGAGCGGCCAAACCATCACCGGTCCCAAACTCGACCGGAAGCCAATCGGGGTGCTCCTGTGGCGGACTATCCACGACAACTCGGGCGACATGAATGACTCGCTTACGGCCCCAAGGCTCACAGGGCTGCGCGGTACCTACGCCTTGCGGATCGGGCGCGCAATCGGGGCGACGACCACGCTTACCGGTGCCAGCAGCCAGGCAGTCCGCTCCCAAACGCCGGCCGCGGGCACCCAGTTCCAGCCGGACACCGACGAACTACTGCTGACCTCGCGCTGAGAGGGCGCGCGGCCGCTACCTCGGCAGCAGATCCCGGATGGCGGTGGCTCGGCCGCGCGGGCCGGTGCACAGCGGATTCGTGGTCTCGACGCCGGGGATGATCACGCGCACGGCGCGGGCCGGCGCGATTCGCTCGATCGTGAGGTCGACGACGAGGAAGCGCTCGAATCCGGCGCGCTCCACGCGGTCGACGATCCACTCCAGCTCGACCAACAGGTCGCGCGTCGCGATGCCGGCCCTGGCGGAGAACGGGCGCACCGGCCGGTCATTGCCGAACCAGAAGTTCTCGGCACTCGGGACCGCCGTCCGTGGTCGCTCGTGGCGGCCGAGGCTCCTGGCCTGCAGCGAATAGTCCTCACGCCCGCCGGAGATGAACCCGCCACGCGTCTGGGCGGCTTCGAGCAGCGCCATCGTGATGGCAACCTCCGGGTCCGGGTGCGTCGCGAACCCGTCGGCCGACATGCTCGAGGACGTGAAGAACGGATCGTCGAAGACGCGGACGCGGTAGCTCGGGACCGCGATCTCGGAGGTCATGTCGAGAATCCGCACGCCCATGCCGGCGGCGCGGTACTGGCCCACGATCTGCGCCGGCGTCGGCGGCAACGTGCGCTCGTCGACGAACCAGAAGTCGCGGATCCCGATGCCCCCGGGATTGTCGAGTTCGAGCTCCGCGAGCCGCACGGCATGGCGCTCGATGATCTCGGCGCCGGCATGCACGATCGCCTCAGCCATCGAGAACCCCGACCCGAGCCCACTGGTAGAGAAGATCTTGCCGCCAAGGCGCCGCGAGTAGAGCACGTCGCCGACCTCACGCTCGCCCGAGATCACGGCCGTTGGCACCCACACGGGCTCCCCGGCGATCAGGTCGATCGCTGGCGACCAGTCGATCGTCGCGGTGGGCGCGTAGGACGAGTCGAACGGGAGGCCAAGCTCGATCGGATCGATGAACGGCCACGCCCCGGTCGACGCCGCGAAGCTGGTGCGCATCTCGCGCCCGCCGACGAACGCGTCCTGGGCGTGGATCTCCACCTCCTCCATGATCGCGCCGACCCGCGCGCCGTCACGAGTCTGAGACTTGCCGCTACTAAAGCTCGACGACCACCCGGTGCGATCGGCGAACGCCTGCGCGATGAAGATGCCGAGCGTGTCGAGCTCGCCAACGAGCCCAATCCGGGTCACGCCCATCTGCTGGGCGATCCCTTCGCACCGCTCGGCGGCCTGCCCAGCCGGCAGGCTAAACCGCGCGCTGCCCGGCGCCTTCTCACTGCTGCAGAGATCCAGGCCGAGCGTGCTCCAGCCGTCGATCCTGGGCGCCGCCGGAGTCGACGCGGTTGGTGGGGAGTCCATCACGCGGGTGATCGGTCCGGCGGCTCGCCTGGCGAGGGCCAGATCGCGCGTGATCGCCTCCAGCTCGCCGCTCGGCACGTTAATCGTGGCGAGGCTGGCCTCGACCGCCGCCCAGCGCAGCACCTGGCGCAGCCGGGCGATGCACCGCCGCGCGTCGATCAGCTCGTCGTCGGTCGGCTCGCCCGCCTTGGCACCTTGCTGCGCAAAGAACCTCAGCGATCCCAGTCGCAAGAGCTCGCGCTTGAGCGCGAGCTCGTTGAGCCACAACTCCGCGCGAAGCGCGCGCTGAAACTCGTCGGTTTCGGCGCGACCGAAGGCGCCGACCAGTCGCATCAGGATCACCTCCGCGTCGAGGGTCTCGCCGACGTCGTCGAGGCCGAGGCCGAGGTCGCGCATCGTCGTGTGGGCCTCCTCGGCCGACTCCCAGCCCCACTGCGTGCGCACCCCGTCGAGCAGGGCTTGGGCGGGTTCGCGGAGATCGGTGGCGGCGACGGCAACCGACGGCCGCAGCGGAGTGTTCCCGGCCGCCATCCGGCCGATCGCGCGACGGGCAAACGGCTCGAACGCGCCCGTCACCTTGAGGAACCGGACGAGATCCTCGAACTCCGCGGAGTCGCCCGATTCCCACACCGAGAGCCTGGCGGTCGCAGGCTCGCTCGGTTTCGCTCGCGCGTGGGCCTGCCGGCGACGCTGCGGCCGCGGCGGTGGGTCTCCGCCGACGGCTGGCGCTGCCGATGCCAGCGTCTCCAAGAGGAGCTGGGCGTCGTCGCGCTTGAGGTCGAACGTCTTCAGCAGGCCGATGAGGTCGTCGACGTCGCGCCGGTCGGCCAGCCGCGAGTGGGCGAGGATGTTGCGGTACGTCCGCTCCTCGAAATGGAGGTCCTGGGCAGCCTCGACGATCGCTGCGCCGTCGTCGCTTCGCAGCGTGCCCGTGCGCACGAGCCGGTCGACGGCGAACCGCACGTTCACGAGCGGTTCGGTCAGCGCGGCGTTGGAGTCGGCGTCGACCAGGATGGCGACTTCGTCGTCGCGTTCGATGGTCCCGGAGCGATACATCTCAAAGACACGCCCGACGCCGACGACCGCCCCGACCTCGGCGGCCCGCAGCGCCCCCATACTGGCTGCGCCGTAGACGATGACTCCACCGCCGATGGCCTCGCGGATCTCGCCGGGGCTGATCGCAAGCGTCTGCGCGAAGAGCCCGTCGACGATCCCCACGATCGAGCCGGGCTCGACGTCTTGGAGATCGCCGCGGCGGATCGGTGGCCGGAACTCTCCGGCCGGGAGGACGCGCCGCGCGAAGTCCACCGAGATCGACGGTCCGAGGAAGACGATGCGGGGAGCATCGGCGACGTCAGGCACGGTGGCACCGGCCCGGGCCGGCGAGCGGGTGCATGGGCTACTCCATGATCGCGACGACGGCGACGTCGGCGCCCACGTCGCCGATCACCTTGCGGCCGTGCTGGCCGTTCTTGCACGACTTCGGCGCCGCGAACACGTCGTCGCGGGAAGCTGAGTTGTCGATCTCGAATGCGCCGATGACCTTGTCGAGCGTGAGCCGCGCCTGGCGGGTGCTCTCGAACTGGTCGAGCAGCGACGTGCCAAACGCCTTCTCCCATATCTCCTGGGTCACCGCGAACGCCGCATGTTTGCGCTCGCGATCGGCCTCATCCACGCGCCCAAAGTGGGGGTAGTGGTGCAGGAACGATCCAAAGACCGCCTCGCAGTCGTCGGCGTACTTCTGCGTGTCGAGAATGTGGTGGTGCCAGAACTCGTCGAGGATGCCGTTGACGGCGACCGTCTCCGCCGGGTACAGCAGGTTGAGCGCGAGGAACCGGCGGTAGGCCAGCTCCGTCTCCGCCAGCGCTTGCTCCGTCCAGAAGTCCGGGTCCTCGGCTCGCAGGAGCTCATGGACGGGCTGAAGGTCGAGCTGCTCGACGCGCTTCAGCGCCGCAACGACCTGCTCATCTGGCTCGAATTCCGAGTCACTCATGCCGCACCCCCCCCGATGCAGTGGGCGGCCTTGCTGCCAGCCCAACCGACGCCCACGTTAAGACGCGTGCCGCTGCGCGTCAACGCGCCAACGACCGTCGGGTGACACGCCGCTCGGGCTACGCGACGAGCTCGCGGATCTTTCCCAGCAGGGCGTGCTTGAAGCGCTCATGCTCGCGGCGCGCGTCGGTGATGAGCTCGGGCTGGGCCGCGTGCGTCACGTGGTCGTCGGCATCGCGGATCGTCACGCCGTCGTCGAGCTCGACGAAGCGCTCCTGGCGGAACGTGAGGAACAGCAGCCCGCGCAGCGCGTCGACGTCACGCGGGAGGGTGCCGGCCTCCTGCCACTCCTCGCGCCGCGCGGCGAGGATCTCGCCCCAGTGATCACCGAACTGCTCGTAGCCGTCGAACGACATCGCGAAGCGGATCAGCTCCTCGCCGCCGATCAGCTCCGAGAGCGTCTGCGCGTCGTCGACCGACGGCGGCTGCGGCGGCAGCTCCTCAGCGCGGAGCGGGGGACGGCTCGGCTCGGTATCGACCATGCCCGGCAGCCTAGTGAGCGGCCCGGACCGGCCCGTCGGCGCGCGGGCCGTCGAGATTCGTCGAAGAAAAGTCGGTGAACTTCGACGACCCGGCCAGCATCAGGGTACGTTCTCGTACCACCATGCCTTCTGTTCTCATCACCGGAGCCTCCCGCGGTATTGGCCGCACGACCGCCGTCCACCTGGCGCAGGCCGGCTGGGACGTGATCGGGACGGTCCGCAGCAAGGACGACGGCGCCGCGCTGGAGTCCGTCGGCAACGGCCGGATCAAGGCCGTCCCGCTCGACGTGACCGACGCCGCGCAGATCGCCGCGCTCGATGCCGCCCTGCCCGCGCAGCTCGACGCCGTCGTCAATAACGCCGGCGTCGTCGTCGGCGGGCCCGTCGAGGGGCTCCCCGTCGATGAGCTGCGCCGCCAGTTCGAGATCAACGTCTTCGGGCAGATCGCCGTCACGCAGGCGGTGCTTCCGCGTCTGCGTGCCTCGCGTGGACGGGTCGTATTCGTATCGTCGGTCAGCGGGCGGATCTCGACTCCGATGACGGGCGCCTACAACGCCTCTAAGTTCGCGCTCGAGGCCCTCGGCGACGCGCTGCGCCTGGAGCTGAAGCCGTGGGGGATCAAGGTGAGCCTCATCGAGCCCGCACAGACGGACACCGACCTTTGGCGTGAGGCCGACCGTGCCCTCGACGAGACGCTCGCGACCGTCTCTGCCGAGCACCGCGCCCTCTACGCCAAGCACATCGCCGGCTTCCGCAAGACGATCCCGCTCTCGCAGAAGCTCGCCTCGCCGGCCGAGGGCGTCGCGAAGTCGATCGAGCGGGCGCTGACGGCCAAGCGGCCCAAGGCGCGGTACGTCGTCGGCGCGGCGCCCAAGGCTCAGGCGGCGCTGATGGGCGTCACGCCGTCGGTGATCGGCGACCCGATCCTCAGCAAGCTCACCGGCGTCCCGAAGCGCGCCTAAGCGTCCAACGGCTACAGACTTGCCTCCTGGCAGCCGAGCCAGGAGGCATGGAGCCGTCTCCACCCGCCACGCCGGCGGCCACCGCCGATCTCGTCGAGCAGATCGCCTCAGCGCAGCACTCGGTCGTGCGGAGCTGGTTCTTTGATCCCTCCGCCGACCGCCTCGACGGGCCCGAGGCGGCCGAGCCCCCACGGCTCTCGCCATGGCTGCAGCCAACCGCCGACCCGAACTGGCTCCACACGCGCAGGCCGCTCGTCGACGTGGCCAACACCTGGTGGGAGGACCTGCCGGCCGACTGGCGCCAGCGGTTCCGCGGCACGGCAAGCATCGCCGCCGACGCGATCGTCGGCGAGACCGCGGTCGGCCGCGGCGCTGCCGAGCTCGACGCCGACCGAGCGTTCCTCCAGGCGACCGCCGCTCGGCTGGGCACCGACTGGCTCCGTGCGCCGCGCGTGCACCCGCTCGACCGAGGCGGCGCCGCCGACGGCGTGGGGGAGACCCTCGTGCGCGCCGCCGTGCGCAGCTACGTCGGCTGGCTCGCCGGCCACCGCAGCCTCGGCGCGATCCCGGCCTTCCCGGCACCCGATCCGCTTGAGGTGATTGAAGCGGCCGGCCCCGGCCCGACCGATCGTAAACACGCCTCCTTCCGGCTGATGGGGCGTCGCCTCGACCCCGATCGCTTCAACGAACTCACCGGTCTGCGCCCGCGTCACGCCCACCGCTACGGCCAACTCGATCTCAGTCGCACCTCCGGCGTGCTGCACGGCCCCTACCGCGGCGGGCTGTGGTCGGTCAGCACCGACGGCGTGCTCGACGAGCGAACGGCGACGCTGGAGGACCACCTCGTCTGGCTGCTCGATCGCCTCGAGCCGCACGCCTTCGAGATTCGAGACATGGCCGTCGCCGACGACCTGACCGCTGACTTCTTCTGCGGCTACTTCCAGAATCAGTGGAGCGCCAGCTGGGTGCTGGAGGCCCGCACGCTTGGCCGGATGGCCAAGCTCGGCGCCAGCCTTGGCTACGACTCCTACGCCGATCTGGAGGAGTCCTTCGACGACCTCCCAGACGGCCTCGCCGGCTGATCCCGACTGGCGCATGGTGCGGGCGATGGGCCTAGCGTCGACGGCGTGAGGATCCGACCGCTGCACTGGGCGCTGGCTGGCGCCGCCGCTGTTGGCGGAGCCGCGCTGACGGCCGGCTTCATCGTCACGCATGATCCGGCCCCCGCGGCACTCGTGATCCGCGCGGCCCTCGACGCCCAAGCCGCCGAGATGACGAAGCAGCTGGCGGCGTTCGACCCTGGCGGCGTGACGGAGCTGCGCGACCAGCGCTACGGCGTCGCATCCAGCAACCTGCTCGACGTCTACCGCAAGGAAGGCTCGGCAGGCCCGCGTCCGACGGTCGTCTGGGTGCATGGCGGTGGTTGGCTCGCGGGCGACAAGGCCGACGCTGCCACCTACTTCCGGCTGCTGGCCGACGCGGGCTTCACGGTCGCGTCGGTCAACTACTCCCGCTCACCCGAGCACCGCTACCCGACGCCCGTGCGTGAGGTCAACGCGGCCCTTGGCTACCTGCGCCGCCACGCGTCCGGGCTGGGGATCGACCCCAAGCGGCTGGTGCTCGCGGGCGACTCGGCGGGCGCGCAGCTCGCCTCGCAGGTCGCCGCCCTGACGACCAACCCGGCCTACGCGCGGCAGCTCGGCATCACTCCCGCAATCAGCGACGCCGCTGACCTGCGCGGCGTGGTGCTCGACTGCGGCGCCTACGACCTCGTGCCCTACGCACGCCGCGACGACTCCGCCCCTGAGGGGGTCCTCGGGTTCGCCGTCTCCCAGCTGGTCTGGGCCTACGCCGGCACGACCGACCCGCAATCGTCGGTCTTCGCGCAGATGTCGGTGATCGATCACGTCACCGAGGCATTCCCGGCGACCTTCATCACCGGAGGCAACGACGACCCGCTGACGGCCTCACAGTCCCGACCGTTCGCCGCCAAGCTCGCGGACGTCGGGGTACCGGTCGACGCACTGTTCTTCGCTGACGACCACGAGCCGGCGCTCCCCCACGAGTACCAGTTCGACCTTCGAACGGCCGACGGCCAGCAGGCGCTGGAACGGACGATTGCGTTCCTTCGCGAGATGACCTGACGACCAGCGGGCGCGGGGGTTTCAGATCCGCGTTCTGATACTCGCGTCCCCCGATGGTACGTTCGGTTCCATGCTTCCCTCGGCACCCTCGCTCGACGGTCGTCGCGTGCTCATCACCGGTGCCGCTCGCGGTATCGGTGCAGCGCTCGCGCAGCGGCTCTACGACCAAGGCGCGCGCGTCGCGCTCGTCGGCCTCGAACCCGATCTCCTTGCCGAGGTGGCCAAGAGCTGTGGCGGCGCGCCGTGGCGTGAGGCCGACGTCGCCGATGAGGCGCAGATCACGCCCGCGATCGACGAGCTCGTCGCCGAACTCGGTGGCCTCGACGTCGTCGTCGCCAACGCTGGCATCGCGAAGCAGTTCCCGCTGATCGGTGGCGACCCGAGCGTCCTGGAGCAGCACCTGCGCGTGAACGTGATGGGCACCTACCTCACGCTCCGCGCGGCCGGCCCCCACATCACTCACAAGGGCGGCTACGCCCTCGCCGTCGCGTCGCTTGCGGCCGCGGTGCACGCCCCGCTGCTCGGTGCCTACAGCGCCTCCAAGGCAGCGACTGAGGCCCTGGGCAACACGCTGCGCGCTGAGGTGCGCGGCACCGGCGCCAAGGTCGGCGTGGCCTACTTCGCCGAGCTCGATACCGACATGACTCGCGTCGGCTTTGGGACCGAGGCCGCGCAAAAGGTGATGGCTGGCGGTGCACCGACGGGCGTCACGCCACTGAGTGTCGGGATCGACGCCCTCGAGCGCGGGATCGCGCGCCGCTCGCGCCGCGTCTACGCGCCCCGCTGGGTCGGCCCGGTCTTGCCGGTCCGCATGCTCGTGCAGCCGCTCCTGGATCGCTACGCGCAGCGCGGACTCAAGGAGGCGCTCCAGATTGCGCGCGTCGAAGACGTCCCGTTCACCACGCCGCAGCCGGTGCGCAAGGACGACACGCGCGAGCGCGCTGCCGTCTGAGCCCGAACCAGGCCTGGCCTGGTCTGGACCAGGCCTAGCCGTTGAGGTCGCGCGGGGCCCGCGTGGGGTCCAGCGCGTCAAACAGCAGGTTGATCGTGCGGTGGCGACGCGCTTCGCCGTTGTCGTGCAGGCGGAAGTTGGCCGTCGCGACGCCCATCATCAGCAGGATGGTCCCCACCTCGTCGGTGGTGATATCGGCGCGAACGTGGCCGGCAGCCTGCGCTGACTTGAGGGCCGGGTCGATCACCTGGAAGAAGCGCTCGCCGATGTTGAGGAGCACATCTTCGGTGGGCGGGCGGCGCGTGAAGAGCTCGGTGAAGCCGAGGTTGTAGCGCTGCATCTCAAAGGCGGCGTTGAGGATCGAGAAGAGGGCCCGGCTCTGGTCCTCGGCATTTCGGGCGGCCTCTTCGAGCGCGTCGAAGTCGTCCTCGAAGATCGCGGCGATCAGCGTGTCGCGCGTCGGGAAGCGGCGGTAGAGCGTGGCCCGCCCGACGCCAGCCTCCTTGGCGATCGCGTCCAGTGGCGCGTCGAGGCCGTCGGCGGCAAACACGTTGCGGGCTGCGGTGAGCAGCGCATCACGGTTGCGGCGGGCGTCGGCGCGAAGTGGTGGTGAGGCCTTGATCTCGGGCATGGACCGGCGAGATATTAGTGCCTTTGGCAGCTGGAAACGCACGTTGCCGAACCGTCGCTCCATGGTTGAACCAGTGCGGCAAGGCGGCCAGCTCTGCCCGGAATGGTGAGTCCGCCCCGCGCCGTATGGCCAAACGTTAAGTCTGGCTGGCTGGCGAAGGCGGCCGCTCGCCGGTCTGCACAGCCCACAGCGCGGCGTACCGCCGGCCGGCTCCAACGAGTTCGTCGTGGGTGCCCGTCTCGACGATCACGCCGTCGGCCATGACGTGGATCTGGTCGGCGTGCCGGATGGTCGAGAGTCGGTGAGCGATCACGATGGTCGTGCGCTCTCGGCTGACGCGATCGAGGGAGCGTTGGATCGCGGCTTCCGTCTCGTTGTCTACTGCGCTCGTGGCCTCATCGAGGACGAGGATCGCGGGGTCGCGAACGAGGGCGCGCGCGATCGTCAGTCGCTGGCGTTGCCCGCCGGAGAGCCGGATGCCGCGCTCGCCGACGGGTGTGTCGTAGCCCTGTGGCAGCGCCATCACGAACTCGTCGGCCTCGGCACGCTCGGCGGCTCGGCGGAGCTCGTCGTCGGTGGCATCCGGCGCGCCGTAGCGCAGGTTCTCAGCGACGGTCCCGTCAAAGAGGAACGTGTCCTGCCCGACATAGCCGATGGCCCCGCGCAGACTTTCGAACGTCAGCTGTGGGGCCGGCGTCCCGTCGATCGTGATCTGGCCGGCGTCGGCGTCGTAGAGGCGCAGTAGGAGTTTGACGAGCGTCGACTTGCCCGCGCCGGTGGCGCCAACGATCGCGTGCGTCTCGCCGGCGCCGACTTGCAGGTTGATGCCGCGCAGCACCGGCGCGCGGGCCTCTCCGCTGGGGTCGCGGTAGGCGAACGTGACGCGATCAAAGTGCACGGCGCCAGGCTGCTGCCCGGCGGCGAGCGTTGGGAGGGCCTGCTGGCCGGGAGCGACGCCGATCGGCGCGTCGAGCAGATCCAGGATGCGGCGGGTGGAGGCCATGCCGCGCTGGTAGAGGTCGAGCGTCTCACCGAGGTCGGTCAGCGGCCAGAGCAGGCGCTGGGTCATGAACACGAGCACCGAGTAGAGGCCGACGGCGAGGGTGCCCTCCAGCGCCGCATGCCCGCCGACGACGAGCGTGACGATGAACCCGGCGAGGATGGCCATGCGGATGAGCGGAATGAACGCCGAACTCAGCGCGATGGCGTCGCGGTTGGCGTCGGCGTAGGCCGTCGACGCGGCTTCGACGCGCCGCAGCTCAGCCGCCTCGGCCCCGAACGCCTTGATCGTGGCGATACCGCCGAGGTTGCCGTTGATCAGGCCACCCAGCTGGCCGGCGTCCTCGCGGACCTGCCGGTAGCGCGGCTCCAGCCGCTTTTGGAAGAACAGGGATCCGATCACGATCACCGGAATCGGCAGGAAGGCCAGCACCGCGAGCAGCGGCGAGATCACGAAGAAGACGATGCCGACGAGAACGACGTTGGTCGCCGTCAGCAGGATCTTGGACGCGCCGACGTCGAGGAAGCGCTCCAGCTGGTTGACGTCGTCGCCGAGGATCGTGAGCAGCTTCCCGGAGGCGCGGTTCTCAAACCACGCCAGCTCGAGGTCTTGCACGTGGGCGTAGGCGTCGACGCGCAGGTCATGCTGGATCGACTGCGAGAGATTCCGCCAGATCCGAGCGGCGAGGTACTCCGTCAGCGACTCCAGGATCCAGACGACGGCCGTGACGGCGGCGAGCACCAGGAGCTGCTGCTCGCGGTCTTCGATCCCGAAGGCGGTGCTCATGAAGCTGCCGGACTCGTTGACGACCACGTCGATCGCCACGCCGATCAGCAGCTCCGGCGCGATGTCGAGCATCTTGTTGAGGACGGTGAACGCCGTCGCGAGCCGAATCTGGCCCCGGTAGCGCGGCACGCGACGCCACAGCCGGATCAGTGGGTGGGTCGCGTCGGTCGGCAAGCTGGCTGGAGGCGCGTCTGGCACCGCCAGAGCGTAGGGCCCGGCCCCGGGTGAACGCGCTTTCACTGAGCGCGGAGCGTTTGGGCGCCAGTCGGGTTTGTTCGGAGACGCGGGCGATTGCGCGCCACGACGCCGGTTGGTTTGTTCGCGCTGGGCGAAACTCCGGTTTTCATGCCAACGACCGGTTATCAAGTGGCCGTTCGGTAAATATCGTGCAGGGCGGTGAGTTTCCCCCGGCTCACCCCCGCGATCGCTCGCGCCGCGCAGCAGGACACGCTGTGCAGCGCGAGCGCGTCGCGGCGCCCATTGGGCGGCTATCCGCGGCGGGTGTGGGTGAGTGCGCTGCCCATCAGGTGGTGCGCGACGTCGGCGTCGAGGTGTTTGATGCTTGCCCGTCGCGCGCTCGAGAGGCGGACGGCAAACGTGGCCAGCCAGGCGCGACGCTGGAACGGATTGGCCGAGGCGCTGGCCTGCTGAAGGCGGCGCTCGGGGGCCACCACGGTGTAGCGGGCGAACGTCCTCCAGCGCAGCGTCAGGGTGCCGTCGTCACGCCGCCAGCCTGCGTCGCGGGCGGCGCTGAGGCCCAGCAAGACGGCGACGAGCACCGGGAGCACCGCCAGGACTCGGGCAAGCCCGATGGGCGAGGCGGCAATCAGTGCAGCGGGAATCAGCGACAGCACGACGGGCACCGTGAGGTAGCGACGGTGTGCGCGCGCCGGAATCCCGGTCAGGGGACCCTCGGGCCAAACGAATCCAGGGACGATCCGCTGCAGCGTCTGCGCCAGCTGCTTGCGCGGGACGAGCGGCACGATCGTCCGCGCGACCTCGTCCTGGCCGGCGTACCCCGCGACCTCGACTTCGATTGCGGCGTACCCGAGCAGCTGGCGCAGCGGTGACTCGATCACGCGGATGCCGTGGATACGGTCCAGTGGGACGGTGCCGACGCGCTCCGTGAGGATGCCGCGGCGCACGCGCAAACGGGTGTCGTCACGGGTGACGCGAAACCCGCCATACATCAGGACCGTCCCGGCGATCGAGACGATCACGGCGACGAGCACGACGACCGCGGCCACACTGAGCACGGCCATCACGCTCAGCTGGGTGGCGCGATCCGCGAGCTCGTCGGCGACGGAGTTCGGCAGGGCATCCTGCGCGAATGAAGCCAGCGCAGCCCCGGCTGCGCCAACCACCGCGATCGACGGGGAGGTGAGCGCCGCGACCAGTAGCTCGCGCGGAGTCATCTCGAAGACGACCGGCGCCTCCTCTGCAACGGGGTCGCGGCTGTAGAACGTCGGCGCGGCCGTGCCGAAGGCCGCGGGGTGCACGGCGGCGGGATCGTCACTGAGCGCGCCTGCGGTTGGCCCGGCCGCAGCCACGTTGGCCTCCGGCGGCGCGCCTGGGGCGGCCTGCGTGGCCCGGTGGCCGAGATCAAGGCGGAGCCGTTCGGCGTCGGCGAACGTCAGCGCGCTGAGCACGACTTCGGCTTTGGATCCGCCGCCGGCGGTTTGTACGTGCACGGAGACGACGCCGAACATCCGCTGGATCACGCCGCGCTGGGTGTCGAGGGCGGAGATCCGCGAGGCCGGGATGACCTGCTCTTTGTGGCTGATCACGCCGCTCTGGTGGTGCAGGCTGCCGTCGGCCACGAAGTAGACCTCCGTCCGCCAGCTGATGATCGCGATCGCGCCGCCGACGAGCACGATCAGCAGTGTCAGCCCGACACCAAACAGCAGCCCCTGGCCGAACGTGACCACGACGATCGGAAAGAGCACGGCCCGCAGGACGCCGGCGGCGGCGATCAGCGTCGCGGCGGGGTGGAGCCGGTGCTTGACGCGCGCCGACTCAGAGATCATCGGCGATGCGCGCGAGCTCGGCGATCTGTTGGCGGATGCGGTCGCCTTCTTGGCGATCGAGCGCCGGAATCTTGACCATCCCGGCCGCGGTGAAGATCTTGAGTTCGGCGAGGTTGAAGCGATCGGCGAGCGGTCCGCGCTCGAGTTCCACGTGTTGGACGCGCGTCATGGGGATCACGACGCGTCGTACGACGACCCAGCCATGCTCGAGGTCGATCTGCTCGTCGCCGATCGCGTACCACCACTGCTCGCGGCGTTTGGGAACGATCACGACGAGGTCGACGAGACATCCGACGACGAAGAGTGCGGTGACGCCGAGCGCCACCGTGCTCGCAGACGGCACCAGCGTGAACGCGAGCGATGCCACGATGGCCATGGCCCATCCGAGCGCGCTCGTGACGCCCCAGTACTTGACGACCCGCTCGGGGAGCATCGTGCGTTTGGCGTCGCCGGGGAGTTCTGGCGCGGGCATCGATGGTGGCGGCCCAGGCGGGGTCGCGGGGATCGCCTCGGTAGGCGGCTGGGGCGGCGTCGGCCAGGAGTCGGGCGGGCCGGTCATGGCAGCGACCCTAGTTGCCTACGCGGCGATCCGTGGCGGTCAGCGCGAGGCGGCGGCGAGATCGGCGTGGTGGCCGGCGCCTGTGGTAGCGGAGACTGGCGCGGGCGCCGCATTGGCGCGGCGGGTCCGCGCGGCTGCCCAGGTGATCGCTGGGCGTTCCAGCAGGTGCCAGCTGGCCGCACCGAGAACGGTCGCGATGGCCAGCACACGCGCATACGCCGCCCAGGGGGACTCCGGCCAGTGCTCCTGGTGGCGAAGCACGTAGATCACCGGCATATGCCACAGGTAGATGCCGAAGGAGTAGTCGCCGAGGCGGCGCATCGGCGCGGCGCCGAGGAGGTGGGCGCGTCCTTGGGCGACGGCCACGAGGATCATCGCGAAGCCGACGCCCGCGGGGAGATCGCGGGCCACGTGGCCGAGCCAGCCGGTGCCATCGAGGTGCCACCAGCCGTCGGCGACGACGAGCGCGCTGCCGAGGGTGATGAGCGCGACGCGGCTCAGGCGGGTCGTCTGGTGGTGTTGGAGCGCGACGGCGGCGGCGATGCCACACGCAAAGATCGGCAGGAACGTCGGCAGGGAGGTCAGGAGCGTGACCGGCTCGCCGCGGCCCACGACCATCGCGTTCCACGCCAGGCCTGCCGCGACCAGGACGGCGCAGACGACGATCGCTCCCGTTGTGCCGGAGCGCCGCAGTGCTTGGATCAGCGCGAGCCCGATCAGCGGGATGGCGACGTAGAACGCGGCTTCGATCCCGAGTGACCAGAGCGGCGGGTTGAGCTGGCCGGCGGTGGCATCGAACTGGTTCTGGGCGAACAGCAAGAACGCGGGGAGTTCGCTGGCGGAGATCGCCAGCGGGTGGTCGATCGCGCGCATGAGCACGTAGCCCAGCAGGACGCAGGCCACGTAGCCGGGGACGATGCGCGCGGTGCGCCGCAGGGCGTAGCGGCCGACGCTGGGCGCAGGCGAGCCAGGGGTGCTGGCGCGGATCCATGGCGCGGCGAGGAGTGCGCCGGAGAGCACGAAGAAGAGCATGACGGCGAGGCCGAGCGACCCGACGATTGCGTCGAGGCGCTCGGGTTGCCAGGGCTGGTGGGCGCCGCTGAACATCCACACGTGCAGCAGCACGACCGCCGCAGCGGCGAGCCCTCGGAGGCCGTCGAGCCCGGGGGCTCTGCCGTTCGAGTTCATAAATTCAGGCTTACGTACTCGGCCCGCGGAGAGCCCCGGTTCGCTTCCGGCGGGGTGCGGGCGCCCGTGGGCAGTGGTGCTCGCCCCGGGCGAGGTCGGGTGGTCGGTGGCCACGCCCGGCGTTAGTCGGTGACGAGTTCGCCGCCGAGGCTGGGCCAGTCGCCCACGCCGCCCTGTGCGACGACGAGCAGCTCGCCGTCGGTCAGCGAGTCGAGGACCGCGGCTGCGTGGATGGCGCGCACGCCGGCCTTGCAGATCACGGCCGTTGGGACGTCTTGGTCGAGTCCTTGCGGCCAGCCAGCCACCTGGTCATACGGGACGAGGACGGCGCCGGCGATGTGGCCCGCCGCGAACTCCTCGGGCGTGCGCACGTCGAGCACCTGAATCTCGTCGCCCTCGAGCAGTAGCTCGTAGAGGTCGGCGGAGGTGAGGATGCGAAGTTCAGCCATTTGCAGGCAAATCCTCTGTGCGGCCGGGAGCGGGGGATCCAGGAATCGAACCTGGCGCAGAGGTTTTGGAGACCCCTATGTTACCGATACACCAATCCCCCAAGTGGGGCGCGAGTCGGCCGCTGGAGCATGGTACCGAAGCCCCGCATGCGCGCGTCTTCGGGTCATGCTCACCTGATCGCGCCGCCCACGGTCCACCACGCCGCGAGCCTCACCAGCCGTCGCGTTCGCGGCGGGATCGGTACCATCGTCGAACAAGCGCGCGGGCGAGGTGTTAACGGCTGCACACGAGCCTTCCAAGCTCATGGAGCGGGTTCGAGTCCCGTCGCCCGCTTGCTAACGGGGAGTGGCGCAGTCTGGTAGCGCACCCGGCTGGGGGCCGGGCGGTCGCAGGTTCAAATCCTGTCTCCCCGACCATTTCGAAGAAGTTCAAACCAGCGACCGAAAAGAATCGGTCGCTGGTTTCGATTTCTCCCCAAGACAAAGGCGCCCCGAAAGGGGCGCCTTTCTCGTTCTCAGGGGTCAACACGGCCGTTGGGCTGGTTCCGTCCGGGGTGGCGACGGGCGCCAGGGACTCGGGCGGAAGCGGCGCCGACACGGCGTCCGGGTCGGGCTTCATGGCGGCGTAGTCGCGGAACGGGCGGTTGAGGACCGCACCAGAGACCATCTCGCGGTCGATCTGAAGCTGGTCGAAGATCGACAGGTTCAGGAGCCGTTTGAGCTGCGGATCGCCGACGAGGTAAGTCCGCTGGACGTCAGTCGTGAGGTCGAGCGAGGCTTTGATGCCTTCCCGGACTTTGTCCGATTGGATCGAGAGTCGCTCGATCGTCATCTCGGCCGCGATCCGCTCGCGACGCATCCGGGTCTGCTCTTCGGCGAAGAACTCCTCGCTGACCTGATCGGCGTAGTGGGCCGTCATGAGCTTCTTCTCCTGGCGCTTGAGGTCCGAGAGGATCTGCTCAGCTCGCTGCAGCTCAACGGATGCGCGTCCGGCGATGTTCTCAACGAAGACGTAGAGGTCTCGCTCGATGAGGTCACGTCGGGCCTGGCTGATCGAGACGGTCGCGTAGTACTGCTCGACGGCGATCTCGACCGCTTCCACGCGGTGGCAGGGCTGCTGGCAGGTACCGGCCTGGCGTCCCGCGCAGATGAAGTACTCGTAGAGGCCACCGTTTCCGGTGTTGCGGGAGTAGATGAGTCGGCGTCCGCACTCGGCGCAGTAGAGCGAGCCGATGAGGAAGTGGTGATGACGCCACGCCGTGGTGCCACGTTGGCGTTGTGCGGCGAGCACGGTCTGCACCTTCTCGAAGGTCGCCTCATCGGTCAGTGGTTGGTGACGGCCGGGGTAGACCTGTCCGCGGTAACGCACGATGCCGAGGTAGTAGTCGTTCTTGAGCATCACGTGGAGCCGGGAAATGCTCACGGCTTGGGCCGGTGCGCGACGTGAGGCACGCGTCTTGAACCCTCGCTCTTCGAGGATCGCGGCAAGGTCGCTCAGGGCGTAGTTGCCGGTGGCGTAGAGCCTGAAGGCGTCGGTGACGAAGCGCGCACGGTCAGGATCGAGCGCGATTGTGCGGATCTCGCGTGCCAGCTCGTTTCCGCTGTCGACCGGGAGTCCGTCGTCGGTGATCCAGAGGCGCTGATTGAGGTAGCCGATGGGCGCCTTGTAGGGCGTGCCGCCGGTCTTGGCCTTCTCGACCGTCCCTTTCATGACCTCCGCCGCAAGGTTCTTCGAGTAGAACTCCGCGATCGAACTCATGATTCCGTGGAGCAGAAGCCCAGACGGCGTCTCGTCGATGTTCTCGCTGACCGAGACCAGTTGGGCTCCGGTCGCCCGGATCTTGGCGACGATCTCCACGTCGTCGGCCCGGTTACGCGCGAGGCGGTCGAGCTTGTGGACGATCACGTAGTCCACATCGCCTTGAGTGAGTCGATCGAGCATCCCGGCGAGTGCCGATCGGCGGACGGTCGTTTGGCCGGACTCGCCTCGCTCGACGAACTCGGCGATCACCTCGGCTTCGAGGTTGTCGGCCTTCTTCAGGCAGGCGTCTCGCTGTGCGGGGACGGAGAAGCCATCGCGCCCGACGTCGCCTCCGAGTTGCGAGACCGACGAGACGCGCAGGTAGATCAGCGCGGTCTTCGGTCGTTCTTTCGCGGCCCCGTTTGCGGTGGGCTTGAGCTTTGAGCTGTTTGGCATCGGTACCTCCTTTGGTTTGGATTGATTCGGACTCAGATCGGCGCGGCGTTGAGCCGGGCGACGGAGTCGCGCGATGGTGGGGCGGTCGTCCACGCAGCGGCGAGGCGCGTTCTGAGAGCCGAGCGCTCTTCGGTCGACAGGTCGACGGGCTGGCCATGCTTGAGCGGTGCGATGAGGCCGATCTGGCGGAGACGGATTTCCATCGCGGCCAGCGAAACGCCGTAGCGCGCAGCGAGAGTTTCGGCTCGTTGGATGCCGCTGCCCCAATCTCGCTTGAGCAGGATGCGCGGCATGAGCGCGCAGGCAGCAAAGTGGTTGCAGACGCGTTCGACGTTCTTGTCGTGACGATCGAACTGGCCGATCTCGTCGCCGAGGAACGGGTCGTCGAGCAAATGTTTGAACTCGTGGAGAAGGCTGAACCGTTGACGAACAGCAGCATCCTCGGCCTTCAAGGCGATGACCCAACCGTGTCGAGTCCCGAACAGGACCCCAGGGGTCGGGAGTTGCTTTTCGTGCGCGACGCGGATGAATGGGAGCGACGCGATCAGACCGACAGGAAGTGCGGGCACCTGACTGAGCCCGAGTTCGCGGCGCAGCAGTGTGGCTTGCCGTTCTGCGATCTGTTCGGCGTCTTCGCGGTCCAAGCGACGGCTCGGGCGGATCGCTCGGAGCGTCACCAGTAGGCGACTCTGAAGATCGGCTTGGGGTGTCGATGGGGCGCTCATGACAGCGCCTCCGTGTCGTACTTGCGATGCAGTTCGTCGAGGAAGCGGTCGACCTCATCGAGGGCTTCGAGGGGCAACTTCTCTTTGCCGCGGAGGTAGATCCGTCTCTCGGCGAGTCCGTCGGCGAGGTAGTCGTCTCCGACGCGGTTCAGGTCGGCCGGGTCGATGTTGAGGGCTGAGGCAAGGCGCCCGATGCGCTCGGGGGCGGGGTCGGTGTAGTGGCCCTTCTCGACGTGGAAGATCCAGGTGCCCGGGATGCCCGAGACCTGCTCGAGTTCTGCCAGCGTGAGGTGGGCTTTCGCTCGTCCCTTCGCGATGATGCGCCCGACGGCGCGTGCTTGTGGTCCGGTCATGTTTTTGCCCTCCTTTCAACGTGGGGTCTTCGTAGCGCTTGTTAGTGGTGTATTCACTATGCGCCTGTCTATTTCAAATGTAAATAGGAATATGTTGTGGAATAATCGTCATCCCATTTTCCCGGTGTGCGGGGCCACTCAGCAAGCGAGTTGGATTCACCCATGGGTTCGCTGCTGAGCGACTCGGGAGAGCGCGCACGCTCAATCCCGAGTCGCTCGTGGTGCCACTGACCGGCTTCGGTCAGGACGCCTTCGCCTTGGCGGTCGCCTCCTTGGTCGGGTCGGCTTCCAGCGCGGCAATCTTGCTTTCGATCGCCGCGATGCGTTCGCCGGCCGAGGCCCGCAGTCCCTCGTAGAGGAGCTGCGACTGCTCGGCTCGGTTCTTCGCCGCCGCCAGCTCGACTTCGATCGAATCGATCGCTTGTCGCATAGCGGCAACGGCTGCGGCGATGGCGTCCTCGGCAGTGGTTTCGCGGGGACCGCGAGCACTGCGTGGGGTTACCGTGCCGGTGGCCTGCTTTCGCCCGGTGTAGTAGGCGCCGCGGACGGAGTCGACCGATTGGCCGTACTCCTCGGCGAGGGTTTTGAAGACATCGGCTCGCGCCGTGCCCTCGGCCATGAGCGCTTCTACGCGCTCATAGGTTTGCTGTGCCTTGGTCATGGCACGTCTCCTTTGATGGAATGGCATTGGCGGCGCCTTCGATGAGCGGTTGCTCGTCGAAAACGCCGTGGCGCCATGCCACGGTTCCGGCGGTGTGTTCGCCGGAACCCCTCATGCGTCGGGTTCCTTGGCCGCAACGGCAGTCCAGTGCGCGAGTCGCGCTCGGGCGATAGGCAGGTACTCGCTGGATCGCTCCAGTCCGATGAACTGCCGGCCCTCGACCACTGCGGCGCAGCCGGTGGAGCCCGAGCCTGCGAACGGGTCAAGGACGAGCCCGCCGGGTGGTGAGACGAGCCGCACGAGCCAGCGCATCAGGGACTGCGGCTTCACGGTCGGGTGGGCGTTCGCTCGCGGTCGCACCCCAACTTTCGAGCTGAAGATGTCGCTGCTGCTCTGGGGCAGGTGCTCGCATCCAGCTTCACGCTCGGCGCGCGATGCTTTGGCGGCATAGAAGAGGCGCGACAACGGCTTGGCTCCTGGCCGCTGTTCGGCCGCAGCGATCCGGTCGATCAGGACGGCCGGGCAGCTCGGTTCACACTCGTTGAGCCCGGCGCAGTGTTCGTCATGGCCGAGCACGACGTTGGCGGGCCAGAACGTGCTTGGTCCGTCTGCCGTGCGTTCCTTCTCAGGCTGCGGTGCACCAGTGGTCGTGATGTCGAGCGCACCCGTGCCGAACGCTTCCAGGTTGGCGGTGGTGGTGAGCCCCGTCTCCAGTGGTGCACGGGCCAGGACGATCGGCTCATAGGCCGGTTTGAGCGTCGACCCGAGACCCCAGTCGAGTCGTCGACTCTTGGGTGCGCCGCTGCCGTACAGCCAGAGGACTTGGTCGCGAACTTCGAGGCCAGCATCTTCGATTCCAGCCATGGCTCGGTGCATGGTGCGAGTCGCGCCGAAGGCGGCGAGGTATCCGCCGGGTTTGAGGATCCGGCGAACCTCACGAGCCCAGGCCATCGTGAAGGCGGCGAACCCCTCGGGGTCGGTGAGCCATCCGCCGTCCCAGTTCTCGCCCTTGAAGGCGATGCCATAGGGCGGGTCGGTGATCACCGCATCGACGGACTGATCCGGCAAGACACTCAGGAACGCCAGCGCATCGGCATGGATGAGCGCCCAGCTCCGGCGGTCGCCATACATCGGCGGCACCGCTCGGACCGGTGTGCGGCCGCTCATGCCGCGCTCCCTGATGGGCGAAGCAGCTCGTCCGCTTCCTCCGCTGCCCCGACCCGGAACAGAGGTTGAGTGTCCGAGGGGAGGCGGGCGATCAGCTCGCGCAGGACGGCCTGGCGCTTGTCGTCAGTGTCCGCTCCGGTGCTGACGAGCCAGACGACCTGTGGGAATACTTCATGCTCGGCCTGCTCCCGTCCAGAACGCCAGTACGCGAGGTAGGTGTTGAGCTTGGTTGCCAGTGCCTGGCGCCCTTCGGTGCCGCGGTCGACCTCGATAAAGCTGCGCTGTTCGAAATCCCCGACGGCGACCGAGGCGAAACCGTCTGGTCGGAGATTCACGTAGCTGCCGATGGGACCGGGGAACTGCCGCCAAGCGTCGGGTTCGGGCTGGTGTTCGAGCAGCTCCAGATCGCCGGCCAGTTCGGCTTGGCGAAGCCGCACGTAGACCTCGGTGCAGGCAACGGTGTGGTCAACGAAGGTGGTGCCGGGTTCCGGCGCCGTGCGTCGCCTAGGGATGCCGAGTCCACTCCACTGGGCGACCAGCCGCTGGGCTTCACCGGTCGGGCCGTAGACGTAGCTGGTGCTCCCAGCCCGGACCCCACCGAGTCGCCGCTTGAGTCGCGACAGGATGCCGCGCTGAACCAGGGCGGCAAGGCTGCGCTGGGTCTGGCGAGATCGGGTAATCGGGTGCGCAATCGATCCGAAGTGAAGCCGCTCGATCTGACCCCCGGTGACGAACCGAAGCCGAACGACATCTCGGACGACTGCCCGGTCTCGTTCAGAGAGGCGGTCGCTCAAGGCGACCAGCCGAGCCTGCTGGGTGAGGCCGGTCATGAGGAACCTCCTGCCGGTTGAGATTGGAGGGGAACAGAGGTGAGGGAGGAGCGGGCGGTGACGAGGACGAGAGAAGGAAGGGAGGAATCAGTCATCGGCGCGCTTCGGCCGAATCGCCTGAAAGAGCGGGCCGTCCGACCGATCTGACTCGCACCGATGCGCGCAGCGATCCGCACGCCAGCGAGCCCGCCGAGCCAGAGGCGGAGCACCTTCATGCGGACCTCCGACGTTGTCCGGTCGGGCCAGAATCCGAGTTGCCGCTCGCCGCCGCAGTCTCTCCTCCAAGTGCCTCGGCGAAGGCGGCGTCGACCTCGCTGAGCGGCACGCCCCAACGTGCGCTGGCGTAGCGACTTAGCTCCGCAGCGTCCGTCACAGGGGCCGGAGTCGGAGCAGTCACGCCGGTCATGACGCTGGTTGTCGCGCCCGGGCCGAGGCTGAGGCGAAGGGCGATCTCGAAGCGCTCCAGGGCCTGCAGTTGGTCGGCTGAAACGCCGGGTAGTTCGGCCGCGACCGCATGCGCTTCCTTGGCGGAGGTCTGTCGAAATGCCGCGATAGTGCCGACGTTCCCGAGGACCGCGTCGCGAAGAGTGGGGGGCATCTGGGAAAGCGTCTGAGGCGCGAGGGTCACCGCAACTCCGAGCCCGCGGGCTCGTTCGAGCAGCGCTTCGAGTGGGAGCGGCAGAGCCCCCAGCGCACCGACCTCATCGAGATACATCTCGAACGTCCTGCGCTTGTCCGCGGGGAGCGCGGCTCGCGCTTCAACTGCCGAGAAGAACTGCCACAGCGTCAGCGTGGCGAGCAGCCGACTCGCCGGCGAACCGATGAGCCCGGCGGGGAGCCGGACTACGATCACGCGACCCCTTGCTAGCACCTCCGAGAAGACGAGCTTCGGAGCTGCCTGTCCGACGACCTGCCGAACGACGGGCCGCATCAGCAGCTCCTCGAGCTTGGTGAGGGCGGGAGCAAGCTGAGCGGCTTGATCTGCCGCCGACAGCGCCTCGAACCGCGCCCACGATGCGAGCAACAGCGGATCATTGATCCGTGCCAGCGCCCGGCGACGGCGACCGCCATCCGAGAAGAGCAGCGGAAGTTCCAGAAGTGTTGAGCCCGGTGCCCGGGCCAAGGTGCGGAGGCCGAGCCGGAGATACGCGGAGGTACGAATACCCCAGCTGTCTGGCCAGAGTTCGCGAAGCGTGCCGAGGATGAGATCGGCGGTGAGGTCTGGGTCGGCGGAGCGCGAGAAGACCTTCAGGCCGGGCTGCGGCAAGCCCGAAGCCGGGTCGAGGATGATTACGTCGTCGCGCCGATTAGCGGGCACCTGCGCGAGAACGTCACCGGCGAGGTCGCCCTTGACATCAAGGACCACGACGCCGCGCCGAGCGTCCAGCGCCTGACGAATGAGTCCAAGCAACAGCGTGCTTTTGCCGCTGCCTGTGGGCCCGACCACGAGGCTGTGCTGCAAGGCTCCGACGATCGGCTGCGCAAGCGGGCGATCCAGCGAGCCGGGCCAAGTGGAGGAAGCCCAGACCCGACCACGGGTAGGAAGACCTGCGGGCGGCATCAGGCGAGGCCCAACGCCGTACGACACGCCAGCGACTGCTGGTCCGCTGATCGGCAACCCAACCAGTCCGGCAGCTTCCGTCGCTGAGACGATCGTGCGCGTGTCGATGAACCAGCGACGAATCGGCGTGGTCATCCAAGACTGCGCTCGATCCCCGGTCGCCCGCGACACGCGGACATGCCCCCGGACTCCTTGGCGAGCCCGTAGCGAGGTGGTGACGCGGTGCACGAGCTGGCGAGCACGAGGGAGGGCGCCGCTCTTCGCCCCGACCACGATCTCGGCATCGAGCAATGGTTCACCGGAAAACTTCGCCTTGACGTGGAGCCCGTGTTCAGCCGGGACGCCCGGAAGTTCTGAGGGCAGTCGACGAGTTCCGCGCCGCGGCCACAGGCGAACCACGATCCGCAAACGCTCTCCGCGACCCAACGGCTGAACCGCGCTGAGCAACACCGCCGCCGCCATGTCCGCTGCGTCGCTTCGCAGCACCGGCCACTGTCCGAGGACACGCAATCGGCTGGCAGCCGTGAAGGCAACCTCGGGGATATCTGCCTCATCGAGTCGAGCAGTCGGTGCGATGCCAGCCCAGGCACCAGCCAATGCCGGGAGGACCGGGGCTGGGGCACTCACGAGGAACCGCGTGCCCTCTTGGCTCGCATCGACGGTGATGCTCACTGGCCCGCTGGCGCTGGCGGCGACCTGTCTGATCAGCGCCTCGACTTGATCGGATGCGAGGTCGGCGGGGAAGCGCAGCTCACGCGTCACCCGGGGCAGGTCCGCGCTCACGACGCTCCACAGCCCAACGGCTGCAAGCGTTCCGGCACCGAGGCCCGCGATGAGGAGCGGGTCGGTCATTCCGCCTCCGAGCGCGCTTGATCCGGTTGGTCGTCGGTTTCATCTGCCACGAGCTGCTGGGCGAGCAGCCAGTAAGCAAGGGAAAGGCGGTCTTGGTCGACCTCGTCGAGGCGCTTGCCGCGCACCCGGATTCCGTTGCCCTTGAGCGGGCGGTACTGCGCTGCGGTACGGATCTGGCCGGTTCGCTTGCGAGGTTGTCGTTTCGGGTGAGGTTGGTGGTCGTGTGATGTCATGCTTGAACTCCTTTGTCTAGTTTTCTGTCTGTCGATAACTATGTTTCAGGTCATTTCATTTGTAAATAGAAACGACGAAGTGGAATGAACAACGGCAGGTCGACGACCGAGGCCCTAGCCCCAGTCGCCGCGCGCCCAGCGCCACGCGGCTGCGACGACTACGACGGCGAGGAGCAAGAGCGGCACGTAAGCCGCGTAGCGGGCGACCACGATGAGCGCCGCCATTGCGGCGATGAGGAACGCGATGGCCGCGAGGTAGTAGTGGATCGCCTTGTCGATGAGTTCCTTCACTGCCGGCCCCGCAGCTCGCCCGTGTCCGAGACGACCTCGGCGTCGACCACGTCGGCAGTGCCTCGGGTCGCGACCTCGATGTCTTGGTCGGTGAACCCGAACGGCGTCGCGTCGGCGGTCCGGCCGTACCTGCGTAGGGCGTCGTCGGCGAGGCGCTGCATCGCTTCCGTTCGGATGTCGCGAATGCGGTCTTCGGCTCGCCGCAAGGCGATGGCTCGCCGGGCCTGGTCTGTTTCGGCCCAGAGAACGAGAACCAGGATCGTGAGTCCGGCGCCGACGCCGAGCCCGAGTGCGAACCAGATCACGAACGCAGATCCCGCGCCGTATCCGTCAGTACCTGTGAGAGGGCAGTCGAGGCGGCATCAAGTACGCGCCCGGAGAGGTGCTCACTCCCAGGGATTGCCTGTGAGAGTTGCTTCGCCTGCTGCGTGAGATTGGCGCCAGCGAAGAGCGCGTCCATCGCGACCGTCTCCACAGCCCGGATAGCCGCTGAATGCTGTTCCTGGACGATCAGTGCCTTCCCGCGCGCCACCGCGACCTGACGACTGGTCGCTCGTTCGATCCGTGCGAGGTCGCGTGAGGCCGGGGAGGCGGCAAGGGCTCCGCTGAAGACGGAAGGAAGGTTGCTGCTCATCGGGTGACCCGATTCGTCGATTCAGCGGGGGTTGGTAGGAGTCGCATTGAGCCTCCGGAGGAGAGGAGGCACCCCGTTGGTGCCTCGATGGCCCCGACTCTCCTGTCCTCGGGCGGCACAAACCGGCTGAAAAGTGGGGAACTCGCGCGCCGTCTGCTTATCTCCTGGTGGTGAGTCGTCCCGCCCACCAGGACGCGTCGATCGAGGGCGCGTCGCCAGAGCAACTGGCCGGCGAGCTGGCGGCGATGATGCGCACCGGCGTCACCATTCGCGCGTGCCAGCAGGCGTTCGGTCTCTTGGGTCTTGCGGTCGTCCGAGCCAAAGCAGCGTCTCCCGCCACGGACGACCTGGCAGTGAGTGCGGCAAACCTCATCCGAGAGGCATGCGCCTCTGTGGACGACATCAGCTCAGGGCCGAGCGCCGTCCTCTTGGGCATCGCCCCAGGCTTTCGGAGCATGCCGCCAAAAGACCGGCGCGCGCACGTCGCCAACGAGGCGGTGCTCAGCATTGACCACATCCGCAAGTACCGCGAGCCGCAACTCCTGGAGGCCGTCGCGGACGAGCTCTACGCCATGGACTCGGCCTACCGGCTTCGTCATCGCCACCGCACGGAAGCGGAGCGGAGCCCCCGAGATTCGGCGCTCAAGATCGACTGGCTCGAGCAGCACCGCAGCTACCGCCGCGTCTGGACGCCGGTGACGGCCATGCGAAACGACGTGATCGTCTTGGCTGGGCTTCTCGCTGACGCGCAGGCTGCAGGCAGGTTGCCCAGGACCGCAGACGCGCTGGCCGAGCACGGCCCCGACAGCGACCTCCTGCTCGATCGCGACGATTGGCATCCGATCTCAGACCGCTGCTCCACGCTGTGCTGGCAGCTCGCGATCTTTCGCCGCGAACTCAACGCCTTCGTCGAGCGTGAGGGTGGGCTCTGGCTCCTTGCCTCTGCGGAGGCCGAGATCGCTGCGGCCGATGCGATGTTCCGCCTCCGACTACACGGGCCGTTCGGAGAAGTTGACGAGTCAGTGCTCGGGGTCCTTCTTGAGAGCGTGGTCGGCCAAGAACTCGACCCATTCGAGGAAGCGCTCCTGTCCGACAAGAAGCGATGGCCGATCTTCCGGGACAGCTGGGTCGCGTGGGTGCAACGCGCTGTTGATGAGGGGCTACTCGGTGGGTCGGAAAGCGCCGCGGCCCTGCTGCGCGAGCCCGAGGATCCTCAGTCGCGTACGGGGTTGACCCGTTCAACAACCACGGTTCCGAACTCGGAGTGCGGCCGATGGCTCAGGGCTGGTGAGGATTTCATCGAGCTGATCGACGAGGACTGGTACCGGGTCGCGGATTGGTATCGCGAGAGCACGCCATATACGCTCGTGCCGCTCGGTTCTCCAGCGTCGAGACGTCCATCAACCAGCTGAGAAGGAATGCCGCTTACAGCCTGTACGACTTGCGGCGCGACCGATCAGTTCACGTCGACTACCTGCAACCGTTGTGGCGCCTGGCTACCTGGGCCTCGTTCGTTTCCGGATCGTGAGTCGGTCGAATCAGCGGGCACGGCTATTCCTAGCCCGCCGCAGTCTCCGAGTTCGAAGCATGGCGGTGAACGCGGCCGCCCCACGAAGAAGCCTCGTCCGGCGGCTTCTGGCAAGCGCGCAGGCGTCGATGGCTACACGTTCCCGTCGGGCTATGTGGTTGGTAGCGGTGGTGGGCAGCTTCGTCCGCTTGAGGTTGCGGCTGATCTTGAGCGGTTGATCGAGCAGGACGAACTTCCGATTCGGGAATATCTCGACCGAATTGGCCAAGATCCGTTCTTCTTGGTGGCGGCGACAGGGCTGGGCAAGACGGTTGCTGTGCCGCCCCACGTCTGGTTGCGTCAATGCGAGCGAGCGGCAGCGCTAGGTACACGGCAGGTCCCGCGTGTCTGGGTCGTCGAGCCGCGGGTAATGATCGCTGACGAGCAAGCGCCGTACATGCAGCAGACCTTCAAGCGCCTTCATCAAGAATCGGGCCGTAAAGGCAAGCCAGCGCGGCTGTTCGGGGCTATCTCGTCCAAGGGGGTGCGGAACGGGCAAGCACCGATCGTCTTCGTCACGACCGGAATCTTCACGGCCAAGGCGCTGGCGGGAGAGTTCAATGCTGAGCTTGACCGTGTTGTGATCGACGAGGCCCACGAAACAATCGCGCAGAACCCCGACGTTGAGCTGGGCGTCGCGTTGGCCCGACAAGCAGGGGTAACTGTCGACTACATGTCGGCCACGGTCGACACCGAATCGATCCCGGAACTCTTGGGGATCGAGCGCCCGAACATCATCCAGGCCGACAAGCAGCGATATCCGATCTACGTGAACAACGTCGGAAGGTCGATGGCGGACTCGATCGTCGGCATCGTGAAGGATCTCCTGGTCGACCAGCGGCGCAATTCACCGCTGCTGCCACCGAGCGGGGATCCGCTTCGCGAGCGTCTCCTGGCAGATCTGTATGGCGGCCCGCCCCGCGGTCATGGTCTGCTGATCGCGATTAACACCATTTCCGGAGCCAGGAGTGACACGGTCACGATCCGGAAGCTGCTCGCGAAGGCCAACCTTCAGTTCAAAGGCAAGCCGATCGACGTCCTAGAGCTTTCCGGGGAGGTGAACAAGACGCCGAGGCTGCAAGCGGAGTTCGACCGCCGGCGTGACCAGGCCGATCGCGAGTGCCGTCCGTACGTTGTGATCGCAACCAGCGTGGTTGAGATGGGCGTCACGATCCCGACGTTGGATTTCGTGGTCACGATGGACAGCGGGTTTGCCAACGTCGTGGTGGGTGACCGGTCGGTCGTGGAGTTGGTGCCGTTGCCGTTTAACTCGTTGAAGCAGCGGCTCGGGCGAGTGGGTCGGCGTCGAGCTGGCCTGGGTCTGATCACGACGGAAGTTGGTGCGCCCTACACCTCCCTGACGGCGGCGGAACTGAATGGCGGGGAGCTGGAGTACGAGCCTGTTCGTACGCCACTGGCAACCGGCCCGTTGACGCAGCTCGCTTACTACACGTTGAAACAGGGCTGGAGATCGCCTGCCGGGCTAGAGAAGGGCATCAAGGAGCTGCGGCTCCCGTCGCGGGCCGCGCTGCTTGCACCGAGCCGTCTGCAGGAGCTGGAGCGAGAACGCGAGTATTTGGCTGCCATCGGCGCCGCAGACAAGAACGGGCTGACCTCTGCTGGAAGGGCCGTCGAGCCATGGCTCGGTGACGGCTTCCTGCCCTATGCGATGCAGCTCCAAGCTGAGTTCACGCGCCGCAATGCCAACCCAGTCGCGGTCCTCTTCTGGCTCGTCGCACTCGCGGCGTCCGACACTACGCTGTCTGCCTTGTCGCAGCCACGCGTGCGGCTCGAGCAAATGGTCGGCCTTGAATTCCCCGGTGGGATCGAAGCGAGCGCCCTAAACCCGTCGAACGAGCTGGTGGCGCTGTTTGGCCTCGTGTGCTCGCTGGGGCGGAACCTCGGTCCCTACATCGATGAAACGGCTGCACCCGTGCGGGCGCTACATCACGCAGCTTTGAGCTACCTCGAGGCCCAATGCGAAGCGCTCGGGCTCGACCCTGTCAAGACTCGGCGTCTACTTGACAACGTCGCAGCCAAGCTACGCCGATTCGGTCGCATTAACGCCGATGAATCAATGCGCCTGCGCTCGGTACTTGGTACCGACCGGCCCGACCGGTTCGGAGACGTCCAATGGCCTCTACTCGACGATGTGCTTATCGAGGATCTCCTCAAGCGCGTCGCTGCGCTACCAGGCCGTCCGGTCCTGCGATTGGACTCTGAAGCGAGACGTGACGAGACGACGGCGCTGTTCTGGTCGCTAGACGGGCAGCGCCTTGCTGAAGCAAGCTCGGCCGTGCCCGCGCGTCTTGCCGGCCGCACCTTTTCCGCTCGACTGAGCTTGCGCCGCGAGGCAACACGCGACGGCCTCTGGCTTGACGCATTGCACCACGCCGAGGTCGGCCGATGACTGGGCAGACGCGCGAGAGTCAGTCCTACTCCTGCAAGAACAAGGGGTGCCCGAGCGGGGGACGATTCGAGGGAGCCCCAATCGCTTGGTTCCGGGAGCGTGGGCTCTCCGAACCCAGCAACTGCCCGTCGTGTAAGGCGTGGAAGTCGGCGCAAACAGACGAGGAGATTCGATGCTCGGCTTGCGGAAACGCGCGGAGAATCCCTGCTGGCGTCAAGGTGATGTTCCATCGTCACGAGGGCATTTGGCAGACACCGAGCTACTGTCGCCCGTGCGAGAGTGATCCGGAACGGCGGGAGCGCGCCGCGCGTCGAAACCGGTTGCGTGCACGCAGGCCGCGCCGCGACCCACGCCGACTGGCAGCTCGAGCGCAGTCGGCCGTCGCTCGCGATGTCGCGTTGATCAGTGCCGCGATGAGCGTTCACGGCGGGCTCCCCACGCGGGTTGCCAGCTACTCAATCCCGGCGACACCCCAAGGATGGCAGCGACTACCTCACGGAGCTCATGGCAACCGCTGGAACCACACGTTTTACCGCTCGGACGGCCAGGGGCATGCCCGCGACCTGCGCCAAGCATTTGCGGTCGCGACAGATGAGCAGACGGTGGGGGCGCTCGCTTCGCTGGCCGCAAGAACCAACACAAGTACGACTATCCAGTTTGCTCAAGTAAATGGTAATATAGTCAAATATGATACTGAAACACTGGTTACATTGGTCATTTCTTCGGAGGGTAAGGTCGTGACCGCCTTCCCGCAGTCAGGGGCGCAAGTCGCTGCACGGCTCAGCGATGGACGTTGGAGTCCTGCCAGATGACTGTTGCGCAACACTTCTCAATGTTGTTGGACCGCGAAGCCGAAGATGCCCTCGCCGATGACCTACAAGCGCTCGACCGGTGGCTACTCGACATGCTGGCGCGTAACGAGCGAGCACTGCCGCGTGACGCCGCCGGGCGCCGCTATGCCGCGATGCTGGCATCGTTGGGGACCGCTGTACTCGGTGCTCTGATGCTGCACTCCGACGACGAGCCGGGTGCCAAGCAGCTAAACGTTCTCGCCTGTTGGATGCGGGCCCGCGAGATCGCCACAGAGTTCGCTCGTTCCCCGGCCGATGGGTCCGTGAAGGAACGTCTAGAGCCGAACGACTGCGTCGCGATTCTGTTTGACATGTCGAGTGTCATTGAGTCGATGGAACTTGATCGAGATTGGGGCTACCTGATCAATCTTCGAGCGGAACTCGACGAGACCCCTTCGAGGTGGCCTCTCGATTTTCAGTGGTTTGCGTCGAGCGGATTCGACTCCGAAGAGGCGATGGAGGAGATCGATGCCGCGTACGAGACCCGCGACACTCTTGAGTGGGCGCTGAACTGCCTGACGTACTTCAAGCTCGAGTGGCCTGGCCGCCTCGCAGACCTCGACGTCGATCACTACCGCAGGATGCTCACGGAGCCCGACCAACGCTTCCGCGAGGTGGTGGCCAAGGCCAAGCGCGAGGGCTGGCATCGGCCGGATTCCGATGCGCCGAAGTCCTTCTGGTGGCGCCAGCCGTGACGCACCGGCACCGGTACCTTTGACGCCCGATGACCCGACCTGATCTCACGTCTGAGGAGGACGCCAAAGCACTCTTCGTTGCTGCGCGCGTGTTGGCACCAGGGGCGTCGCTCGGATCGAGCCGGAGCGCGGTGTCGAACTCGGCGGGGTCTCTGAGGCGTGCGGTGGCCAAGGCGGGGCCAACTCGAGCTCAGTCGACCCAGCCGGTCCGGCGAACCGAGACGATCGACGACGCCCGTCGCCGACAGGCCATGGTGCAGCTCGCCGAGAGCATGGCCAGCGTCGAGCAGCGGACATCCAGAGGTAGTTCGGCGGCGCCCGCAGGTCGTCGACCGACCAGGCGCCGACGCGATGTTTCGGACCTCGCGATGGGCACTGTTGAAGCCCTTCTGCCGTTCATCTTGATCATCGCCGGACTTGGCGTGGTCGTCTGGCTGCTCCTCTGGCTCTGGCACAACCCGGCCGATGCGTTTGGTGTGGTCCTTTGGGCCTGCCCGTGGATCTTTCTCGGTGCCGCTGCTTCGTTCGTGATCGCGGTGCTGTTCTCGGAGCCCATGGGGGTCGTGTTTGCCGTGATCGGAAGCGCGATCGCGCTGATAGTCGTGTGGGTCGTCTACGCAGTCTGCGTCGCGATCTGGAACGGCGTCGCTGACACCGAACGAAACTGCCCGCCGGTGGTCTCATCTCTTCCACGCGGAGATCGGCTTTGCTATCCGACCTACAACATTCCTGGCCATGAGGACTGGCAGCCACCGCTCTTCCACTTCAAGTAGCCGACCCCCGTTCCGGGCACGAAGCGTCCAGTGCTCTTGGGGGTCGGTTGGCGCCACCCCTTCGGCCAGACCGCGCAGTCCGAGAGGCGCGGCGCAAGGCGTCCGCCTCTGGTCGTAAGTTCCCCTGGTGTCCGCTCCCCAAGTCCGTCCGATCGAACCGCCGAAGCGGCTCGAAGATCTGACGAAAGAAGAGCTGATCGCCCGACTCGAGTCGGTCCACCAAGGCGGCATTCGAATTGATTTCGTCGGGAAGGCGAACGCGCGCACGATCGCACGGAAGGTTCGCCCGCGCGTCCTGAGTACCGACCCCCGCTTCTCCGCCGGCCTTGCCGACGAGCGTGCCAAGAACCTGCTCATTGAAGGAGACAACCTCCAGGCGATGGCGACCTTGTATCGAGAACGCGGTCAGGTGGACCTCATCCTGACCGACCCTCCCTACAACACCGGCAGCGACTGGCGTTACAACGATAAGTGGGAAGAGGACCCGAACGACACCGATGTTGGCGATTGGGTCTCTGCCGATGACGGTGCGCGCCACACGAAGTGGATGAAGTTCATGTGGCCGCGCCTTCAGATGATGAAGGAGATGCTCAGGCCTGGCGGCGTTTTGGCGATCTGTATTGATTTTCGAGAGCTGTTCCGCCTTGGCCAGATGCTCGACGAACTCTTCGGTGAGAAGAACCGTCTGGGGATCCTTAACTGGCAGCGGACCTACAGCCGAACGTCAGACGCCGGGCACCTCGCGGTGACCACAGAGTACGTCCTGGTCTACGCCCACGACGAAGACAAGGCGTACACGGCCCTCTTGCCGAGGACCGATGATGACGACGCGAAGGGCAACCCAGATGCCGACCCGCGTGCTTGGACGGACGGCCCCGCGACGGCGTCGAACGCCAAGGCCCACAAGTCGATGGTCTACGCAATACAGAATCCTTGGACAGGCGACATGCTTTACCCGCCGCAGGGGTCCGCCTGGCGCTACGAGCAGGCGAGCGTGCTGCAGTGGCTCGCTGGATGGGGGTGCGAGTACGAGCTCCGTGAGCTAGACGATCAGGCGCAGCGCGCAGCTCTGATCGGGGTTGGCGTGAACGAAGTTCCCGAGGTCCAGGCGATCGTTCTGAGGGAGCCGGTCGAGGACGCTCAGGCGAAGGCCCAAGTTGTGTACGACAGCGGCGTCTGGCCGCGGATCTTCTTCCTGAAAAAGGGGCGAGGTCGTCCTCGCTACAAGAAGTATCGTGACGAGCTTCAGGCTGGGCTGGTACCCACGACCTTTTGGGCGGACGAGGACTACGAGACGCCGGCCGAGCTGGGTTCCGTTTCGTGGAGTCACCGCGACTCGGGCCATAGCCAGCAAGGGGTCGACGAACTCACCGAGATCGTCGGCAGTGGCCACGAGTTCAAAACCGTGAAGCCGCTCAAGCTGTTCCGAAAGCTCGTCCAGATCTGGTGTCCGGCCGGGGGCCTCGTGCTCGATCCATTTGCTGGGTCGGGGACGACCGGCCACGCAGTCCTTGCGTTGAACAAAGAGCACGATGCTGACCGGCGGTTCATTCTCATCGAGCAAGGTCGGCCGGACAAAGGCGACTCTTATGCACGATCACTCACGGCTGACCGTCTGAGACGCGTCGTCAGCGGCACCTACGACAAGCCGAGGAACGCCGTGGCGCTTGGCGGCGGGTTTCGATTCGCCAGTCTCGCGAAGAAGGTCGACGCTGAGGCACTTCTGAGTATGGAGCGAGAAGAACTCGCCGACACGATCATCGGGTCGCACTTCGACGCGAACGGACGCAGTCGCCCCAACCTCACGCACGTCCCGCCGTCTGACGGCTTCGAGTACCTGATGGCGCGGAACAACGCCAATGAGGGCTTCTTCCTGATCTGGTCGGGACCGAACGGGAAGACCAACTTCGACGCGGAGGCGTACGAGCAGTGCGTCGAAGAAGCTGAGCGGGCCGGTTTGAGCCAGCGTTACCATGTCTACGGACGACTTTTCTTGTACCAGTCCGCGGACGTCGTGTTCTATCCGATCCCTGACCGGATCCTGCTGGACTTCGGACTTGACCTGCGCGGCGAGCCGTACTTCGAGGCCTGAGCCATGATTGAACTCAAGGAGTTTCAAGCTCAGGCGTCTGAGTCGATCAGCGAACGGTTCTTCCGCCATTTCAACGACCCGCCGATGAGAGGGACCGCCAAGAATCGGCGGATTGTCCCGTTCTACCAGTCGCTGTCCTCGATTACGGCCTCAGGCAAGACGGTGATCTTGGCTGATGCGGTCTCGAATATTGCGACGCAGCTACCGATCAAACCGGTTGTCATCTGGATGTCCAAGGGCAAGGTGGTCGTCGAACAGAGCTACGCGAATCTCCTTGCGGGTGGGCGTTACCACCACCTCCTCGGCGATGCCGAGGTAGCGCTCCTCGGCGACTACGACGCCGAGAAGGTCGCGCGATCCGACAAGCCACTGATCTACTTCGCCACCGTCGGAACCTTCAACCAGCGCGACAAAGAAAAGGGCGATCGGCTCATTTACCGCGCGGAGCTCGATACGGCAGAGTCGAGCACCTGGGACGCGCTCAAGCTCCGGCTTGACGACGATGCCAATCGTCGGCCGCTGCTCCTGGTTTACGACGAGGGCCACAACCTCTCCGATCAGCAAATGGAGCTACTGCTCGAACTAGAGCCGGACGCTCTGATTGCGGCCAGCGCCACGCTCCGTCCACCGGCCCGTTTGGCCACCGAACTCGGCATCTTGAAAGACGAGGGTTGGACCGACGAAGACCTCACGACTCAAGTCGACGCGTCTGCCGTCGCCGATTCTGGACTGGTGAAGAGCACGATCATCCTCTCGGGCTACGAAGCCCCGATGGAAGAAACCCTCGACGCTTTGATCGCCGACTTCCGCGATGGCGAGGTCGAGGCTGACAAGCACGGTGTCGGAAAGCCGAAGGCGATTTACGTCTGCAAGACCAACATCGTTGAAGGCAACAGCCACATCACCGACGACCACAAGCAGCCCTTCTCCCAGCGTCAAGCGCCGCCGATCCTCATCTGGCGGTATCTGACCGAGCATTGCGGGGTAGATGGCGACGAGATTGCCGTCTACTGCTCGCTCAAGAAGGACAAGGATTTTCCGTTCCCGGCGAGCTTCCACCTCTTCAGCGGGGGCGATAAGGACTACTCCGCCTTCACGTCCGGGCCGTATCGTCACATCATCTTCAATCTCAGTCTTCAGGAAGGCTGGGATGACCCCCTAGCGTACTTCGCGTACGTGGACAAGTCCATGGAGTCGAATGTTCAAGTCGAGCAGGTCATCGGTCGATTGCTGCGACAGCCCGATGCCCAGCACTACCCGTCGGAACGCCTGAACACTGCGCACTTTTACGTGCGGGTCGACAAGCGCGGCACCTTCAACGAGTTGATCAAAGACGTGAACCGCAAGCTCCGGTCTGACGCGCCGTCGATCAAGCTGGTCGCCGTGTCAAAGGGCAAGGCGGCACCGGTTCCGGTTGATCCCACGACCGAGCAGACCGTATTCGCAACCGCGTACGACACGGCCGAGGCAGTCCAGCCGATTGCCCAGCTCCTTGCCGACTTCCCCGACTACACGGGTGACACGACGAACACGCGTAGCGCGGGCGGGCGCTCCCAGGTTCAACGTAAGGTCGGCGACAACTCCGATCCGACCTTTGTTTGGGAAGACTTCGAGCATACAAATCTTGTCTCGGCGCGATGGCTCTTTCAGCGCGAGGTGTTGCGGCTCCACGGGGGGGCCCTTGGACTCGCGCCGACCAATGATCAGAAGTTCGACGCGCTGATCGGCTTCGGTAGCCCCGCGCACAAGCAGCTCGTCAAGCTGGCCAAGGAGGTTGTTGAGGAGTACCTCGACAACGTCAACCTCGTTCAGAGGAAGCCCAACCCGTACGAGGTCGGGCCGACCATGGTGCGGACCGCAGAGCAGACAAAGTACGACCACGCGGTACACCCGGCCTACAGCGATATGAACTCGCTCGAGCAGGACTTCGCGGCCGCGCTCGATAAGGCCGGTCTGACCTGGTGCCGCAACCCATCACGCAGCGGCTACGGTATCCCGCTTATCACGCTCGGGCCGACCAAGACGTTCTATCCGGACTTCCTCGTTTGGTCAGGGAGCGACGTCTACGCCTTGGATACCACTGGGACGCATCTCCTGGAGGAGAAGACCGGTCGCAAGCTGCTGAATGTCGCGCCGCCGAAGGGTGTCGACGGACGGATCTTCGTTCGGTTTATCTCCGAAGGGACCATGAACGACAAGCTCGAACGACTCGACACTGCGGGCTACACGGTGTGGAGCCAAAAGCAAGACGGGAAACTGCGCGCCACGCACGCGGACGACGCGGACGACGCCGCTGCCAGGGCGGTGAAGCCGACGCCGCAGTGATTTCGTCGTGCCTTGCGGGTGGTTGCGTTCACGAGCCGCTAACCGTTTGGTGACCGGGCTATCGCTTCACCGATTCAGCCATCGACTCAACCAGCCAGGGAATCGTCGAGTCGGAGGCGAGGGATCCGAGACTGCAGTTGCTTCGACCTCGGGCAGGAGAGCGGTCCCCATCTTGGCGGCTCGGTCGCGAGCGCGCCCCAGCTCGATCTCCCGGCGAGACCATTTCCCTGCCCAGCGCACTCGGTTGTGTGAGATCCAGTAGTGCGATTCGCACTTGAAGCTCCAGTTGCCGATCGAGGGTGACAGCGAGACAGTTTCGCCATCGAAACTCACGCTCCAGTCGGTGGGCGTGAGCGGCGTCACCACTTCGTGTCCGCAGCCGCAGCAGCAGAGGTGAATCGCGGTGGCGTACGGGATCGAGATGTAGAGGGTTCCCTCCGCGATGTCGGACGGGATCGCGTCGACGAACTCGTGCGTGATGCGAGCGCTCTTCATTCGATCGGGTCCTCGTTGAGTAGATGGTTGCCGTCGACCGTGTAGATCGCGGTGCTCTCCTTCTCGAGGTCAACGTAAAACCCGAGGAGCTTTTTCCAGCGGATCACCGCGAGCGCGGCGTTCAGGGCATTGAGGTCTGCAATCTGAATGTTGCGGGCGTACTCATTCTTGTCGTCGCCGTCACCGAAGGAAATTCGGTTCCGGCTGGTGCGATAGTCGGGCGTGCTCGTCGTGACCCGCAACGAGCCTCCGAGGCCGTTCTCGCTCTGCCAGATGCCCATCCCGACATCGATGAAGGGGACCCCGATCCGCTCGAGGTGTTCGACGATCAGCAGTTTGGCCGAGCCTGAGTCGATGGAGAGAAACACGAACTGCATCGAATCGAGCTCCGTCAGGTTGGCCTCGTCGAGGAATTCGGGATGCGAGACGATCCCACGGTGCATCTTGGAATACACCTCTGCGAAGTAATTCGCCTTCGTGGGTTTGCCTCGAAGCTGTTCAACGCTCGGGGCGCCAGGTGACCTGAACGCGTTGTGCTGCAGGTAGTCGTCGCCGTCGAACAGATGAATCTCGGCGACGGGCGTCTTCGCGACGAGGTCGAGGATGTAGGAGCCGGTCCCTCCGAGGCCGATGATCGCCACCCTCGGCCCGTTGAGCTTGGCGGTCACGTCAGCGATGCCAGCTCTGCTCGACGCGGTGTCGATGTAGTTGAACACCGACTCGTCGGCGCTCGGCTCGATGACCGCAAATGTTCGCGCGGTCGCCGACGGGTCGATCATTTCGGCTGGTGCGGCGATGATGTTGATGTACGCCGTCATCTTCGCGTAGTAGTCCTGGTACCCGCCTGCGGGCTTGCTTGAGAATCCGCAGCTGGCTACGAGGTCCGGCGCTAGGGGGTGCTGACCATCGATGTGGATGATCTTGGTCAGGGGCGCGCCATCCTGATCGCACGGCCTGGTGCCAACGAGGAACGTCGTGTGGTCCACTGGCGGGCGCGTGATGTCGCCCGCCAGTTCCAGCGTCGAGACCAACGTGCCGCGGACGACTTGACGCTGCTCGTTGACGAACGGGACCTTGGCGATCGTGAGGTGCCCGGAACCGTGAACCGCGACCTCGTACCCCTCGTCCTGGAGGCGCTTCAGGTCGGGGTTACGACTTATCAGTTGCTGTGACATTGAAGATCATGCCCTCCTTGACCTTGACGCTGTTGCCGGGGGTGAGGGAGCCCTCGGGCTTGTTTCCGTGGCCCCGCCGGTAGGTGACGGTGATCGCGACGTTCTCGCCAGTTGGCGGCGTATCGAACGCGAGCGCGACGACCTGCTCGAACGTCAGCTCCTTCGTGTGGACCTTCTTCTCACGGCCATTGACGACCACGGTCGTGGCCTTCTGCGGCTGTTCCTTGCGGTCCTGATCTTCGTGCGTCTCGGGCATTGCGGCTCCTCACCGGTTGGCGGCTGGGGGCCGCGAATTGATCGCGCTGGTTTGCGCTGAGAAGAACGGTAGCACACCGAGCGGTGTTCTCTGGGTTTGAATAACTTGGCGCCTGGTGCACCGGGCGTGGCAAAGTCAACCGCTTCAGGCGGTATCGTTCGCCATATGGACTTCGACCCAAAGGCGATTGGCCGACGAGTACGTGACGAGAGGGAGAAGGCGGGCCTCTCGCTTGCGCAACTGGCAGAGGCCTCCGGGCTCACCAAGGCGTACCTCGTTCGGCTTGAGAATCAGGTCGGCAACCCGTCGGTCGAGGTGATCGCCCAGATTGCGGAAGCGTTGGACCTCACCGCCGCGGACATCGTTGGCGGACCGGTGATTCGCTATGTCGGTGACGACGCCGACGTATCGCCATCGCTCCGCGCGTTTGCGGATGAGGCCCGGCTGTCGAGCAAAGACATAAAGATGCTTGCCTCGATCCGCTGGCGAAACGACGGCGAGCTACCGCAGACATCGGCGCGGTGGCGATACGTCCACCAGTCCCTCGTCATGAGCCGTGATCTCGATCAAGGACAGGCCGATGGCGACGAGGACTAGCTGGCACGAGCCCTTGGTGCTTCAACTAATCGAACGGGCTGGCGGCGAACTTCCTGAGGCGATTATGGAGCGCTACGCCGATGATCTGCGTGCTTCGGCCGGACAGGATCGGCTGCCTATCCGCACTCATCTGATCGCGAGCTTCAAGGGCATCAAACGCAACCGCGCGACCTTCGACTTTTCTGGACGGATCTACGCCGAGCCTTCCGGGCAGCTCGTCATGGACATCAACGAGGAAGAGCCGGAGGAGCGACAACGCTTCACTGAGGCTCACGAGTTGATGCACCCAGCCTTCCCGGGTTTCGACACGGAGCATCGCTACCGGCTCGATGCGGTCATGGACCGGCATTCAGAAAACCGCGAGGAGGAGTATCTGTGCGACTACGGCGCCGCGGCACTTCTGATGCCAGCCGAGCTGGTTGAGTCCAAATACCTAGTCAGCCGAGGACTCGACGACGTTGAGCGGCTCAGTCGCGATGCAGAAGTCAGCATCGAGGCTGCCGCCAACCGGCTCGTTGCTCTGGCCGACGAGCCGGCAGTTCTCCTATGCCTGACGTGGTCGCACAAGCCGGCTGATCGACCCGCCCTGCGCAAGGGTGAGGATGTACCGAAGCGGTTGCGGATTCGCTACGGAGTCACCAGCCACATGGCCCTCTACGTGCCGAAGTTTAAGGCTGCTGATGACGACAGTCCGTTTGTGCGCGCGGCGGCGGCGTCTGGAATCGTCGCTCAGACGACGACTCTTCCTGGGCTCGAGAAGCAGGGACTCTTCCGGATCCAGGCCAAGAGGTACGGCAATGATCGGCTCGAGCGAGTAATCGCGATCGCACGCCCAACCGCGTGAGCTGATGCGCGGTATCGGCGGGCCCCAGGGTTTGGATCCTCTGATTTGGTCACGTTCGGAATGACGCTCTAGGGCCGGGGTCATGAGGCTCCAACCGCTGCGCCCTCCCGGAACATGCGGTCTCAAGCTTCTGTCGCCAGGCTCAGTCGCTTCCGGGCCGCTGTCCATTGGTCGGCGTCGCGAAGACGGAGGGCGGTCGCCATATCTGCGACGGCGTATGCGGCTGCAGATGTCCAGCTGGCGGTGGACTCGGCCGAGTTTTTCGTTGGGGCCGATGTGATGACACTGGCCTCCGAGCGGGCGACGCTAGCGCCGTAGGCAAAGAGGAACGCTCCTTGTTTCAGGTCGCGGTATGCCGCGGCGCCGTCGCCATCGTTGAACTTGCTCTCACCAGACGCAACACGTCGAGCTGCGTTCAATAGGAGGGGCTTGATCTGGGCGAACTGGGAGTTCCAATGGCGCGCCTGGACTTGTCTGTTGGTCCCGCCGATCGACGAGTTTGGAGTCGCTGCAACTCGTGCGTGGGAGGCAAGGCGTCGTTGAAGGTCGGATTTGCCGCACTTCGCGAGAGTCCTCATGGCATTGTCGAGTTGGACCTTTCGTGAACTCTCGCCTCCGAACATGTCGCGTACCTTGCCGGGCCTTCCCGACGCCAAGTCGATTGCAAACCACTGGGATCCGTTTGGCTTCTCTCGAAACCGCCTTGCTAGGCGGTCGAGAATGACTGCAGGTGCACCGCTCGGCAGGTCGCCGACGGTTGTATCGCAGAGTGCGCCGACAAGCGCCGACAAGGCCACCGCCTCGCTGTCCATCCCGAGGGCTTCCATCTGATGAAGATCGCTCGCAGCGTGCACGCTACCCAGAGGGCTCAGTCCCGCGGCGCACTTTGTGGCGCCCAACGATTTGTACAACCGTTCGGCTCTGCGCTTGTCGAGCGACCCGAGCTCAACAAGGATCTGAGCAGACGTCCGAGCTCGGTGGCGCGCCGTAGCGATCCTCATAGCTTCGGTGAACGATGTCTCGATCTTGACAAGGGTGACCACCTGCTTCTCGCTGGCCTCGGGAATCGACAGGCCCTCCAGCGAGCCTACAAACGCCTGCTGTTCTTCGAGATAGTTCGCCGCGAGCTGGCGATCGGATTTGGCGTTGACTCCAAAGTCCCGGCTAAACGCCTCGGCGCTCTTCTGTCGAACCTCGCACGCTTGGAGCAACTCGCTTACGAACGCGTCCCGGCCGCCGGTATCGATCGCACTGTGGATCGTCTTTCCAGCCAACGCAAGAATGCCGAGCAGTGCCGCGACCGCGAGAGCCGACAGGATTCCGTCGTCCGCGATCGTCTTCCACCTGCTTTTCGCTGCAGCCCGTGGGGGTGAGCCGCCCTCCTCAGGTGGTCCTTGGCCATCGGTCATGCGCGAACCATACGGAGTTGCCGTGGTGCGGTTCGTCCCGCGGTGGCATAACGTGGACCCTGGGATTCACTTCCCGCTGTCGTCGCTAACGAGCCGGTATCCGCCGTCGATGTCCTGGGCAAGCTCCGATCTGGGCGCCCGCAGACGGCGTCGCATTTCGTTCTTGATCGTCGATTTCGCGACGCGGTCATTCATCGCCTCGGCCACCGCAACGTGAATCTCAGCAGGGGAGAGGGCTCGCTCGGATTCGAGCAGAACCGCGCGAATCGCGGGCCAAACCCAGCCCTGTCGTCTCGCGATCGACCTCTCCGTGCGGGGCTTCGCGATCTCGGAAAGCCCGAATCTACAGGCGTTCGCCCGCGTCCAGGCCCGTAGTGTGACCGGTTTGCAAACTGCTCCCATCAGTTCGACTCGAGGCTCAGAGCCTCAAGACCTCCACACGAAGGCCCGCGAGAGCGGGCCTTCGTCGTTCCAGTGGCGCGTCCGCGTTGGTGCCGCCTCGCGCGTGCTGAGTCGGCAGGTTCGAGTCGACCGTGCTCTGTAACGCGCTACGGTTTGCGTCTCGTGGGTCCCTCGGAATTGATCGGCATCGCGTTCGTCGGCCTCTTCTGGTTGCTGCCGGCATACCTCGTCGGGCGCTACGCGTACAGCAAGGGATACAGCTACTACGTGGCTAGCATCTTGGCGCTATTCATCTCGTTCCTGGTGGTCGGGCTGATTGTCTACCTGCTGCCGCCAAGGGACGCAGACGGATCGCAGCCGGATCGCGCCCGCAGCAGCACTGACGAACTCGAACGTCTCGCTCGCGTGCACGCCGACGGCGGCCTCACAGACGTGGAGTTCGGACAGGCAAAGGCTCGCGTGCTCAATCGCTGAGCAGGACGCGCTTGAGTGCGCAACCGTCCCGTTCCGGACTAGACAACGGCCTAGACAGACCCCGCTGGAACCGCCGCGTTCTCGGGCGACTGAACCTGTCTCCCCGACTCGAGGAGCAGAACTGCTCCCACGGACGTTTGATCCAGCCGTCGGACGACGCGCAATACCTGATTAGGTATCGTCCTTCGGGTGGACGCACCTACCCTTCTTCGGACCGCGCGTGATCGCGCGGGCTTCTCGCAGGCGGCGCTGGCATCGGCGTCAGGGACCTCTCAGTCAGCGGTCGCACGGTACGAGACGGGCGTGGCCCAACCTTCCCTGGCGACGCTGGAGCGGTTGTTGGCTGCCTGTGGCGACCGACTGGAGCTGCGGGCGGTGCCGAGGGCTGGGCTCGCAGCCGTCAATGGATCGGTCGTCCGCCACCGGCGACGCGAGCTGCTCGCGGTCGCCCGGAAGTACGGCGCGCGGAACGTTCGCGTGTTCGGATCGACTGCGCGCGGCGAGGCCGGACCGGCGAGCGACGTCGACCTGCTCGTCGATCTTGAACCCGGACGGACGCTGCTGGACCTCGTCGCACTCAAGCGGGAAGCCAGCACCTTGCTCGGGGTCGACGTCGACATCGCGACGCCTGCGACGTTGCGCGACGCGGTGCGGTCCGAAGCCGAGCGCGATGCGGTGCCCGTATGACCCGTGGAGATCAGGAGCGGCTCCGCGACATCGTCGAAGCACTCGAAGCTATCCGCGAATACGTCGGCGGTCAGCTCGAGGAGCCGTCGGTCAGTGACCCTGTGGTCCTTGACGCTGTCCTGTTCAGACTGATGGTGATCGGCGAGGCCGCCAAGAACGTTGGTCCTGATGCGTTGGAAGCCTCCGCCGGTATCCGTTGGCGTGACATCGCAGGGCTTCGCGACGTCATCGCCCACCAATACTTCCGCCTCCAGAAGGAGATCATCGAGGACACGGTCCGCCGCGACTTGCCTCCGCTGCTGCGCGTGATTGAAGACCTGCTGTCTTGAACGGATGCGGGCGAAAGCGGCGCTCAACGCCGACGCTCAACCGATCACCGGTGGAGCGGGCCTTAGCCGGCAGGCACGAGCGGTGTCTTGCCCTCGTCTTCGGCCGGTGCGGAGTCCAGATCGGCTTCCATCTCAGGTTCCGGCAGGCCTGCCTCGCCCTCGGTGTCGATGGTTGGCAGTCGGCGGTCGAGCCAGCCCGGGAGCCACCAGTTGGCGTCGCCGAGCAGCTTCATTGTCGCCGGCACCAGCACCATTCGCACGATCGACGCGTCGACGGCGATGGCGGTCGCGAGACCCAGGCCGAACATCTTGGTCGAGGGGTCGTCGCTGACGACGAAGCCGAGGAACAGCAGGATCATGATCAGGGCTGCCGAGGTGATCACCCGGGCAGTGGTCGCCAGACCGTGGATCACCGACGCGTCGTTGTCGCCCGTCAGCAGGTAGTGCTCACGCACGCGGGACAACAGGAAGACCTCATAGTCCATCGACAGCCCGAACAAGATCGCGAACATGAAGATGGGGATGAAGGGGATGACGGGCAGGGTCGTCTCCAGCCCGATGAGGTCGGCGCCCCATCCCCACTGGAAGACCATGACGAGCACCCCGTAGGCGGCGCCGATGCTCAGCAGGTTCATCACCGCGGCCTTGAGCGGCACCAGCAGCGAGCGGAAGACCACCGTGAGCAGCAGGAACGACAGCAGGACGACGGCGGCGACGAACAGCGGCAGCCGGTCGGTGACCCGGTCGCCGAGGTCGGCCCAGGTCGCCGTCTGGCCGCCGACGTGGGCCCGCGCGGACGAGCCAGCGAGGACCGACGGGATTACCTCCGTCCGGAGACGCGCGATCGTCTCGCTCGTCGCCTCATCCTGCGGAGAGGTCGTCGGGAACGCTACGAGCGACGCCACGCCGGCCTCGGTGTCGATCTCGGGAGGAGCCACCCGGGCGATCCCCGCATCGGCGGCGATAGCGCGGGCGAGGGGGTCGACCGCGTCGGCGTCATTTGCGGCGGCGACCGCGATCACCAGCGGGCCGTTGCTGCCAGGCCCAAATCCGTCGGCCACCAGGTCGTAGGCCCGTCGCTCGGTCCGCGTCTCGGGCAAGGTGCCCTCGTCCGGGACGCCCAGCTGGAGGTCGAGCACCGGCGCCGTCAGCGCCAGGAGCAGGATCGTGACGCCCACGACCGAGGCCCACGCGTGCCTCGACACGGCCTGGCCCCACCGCGTCCAGCCCGCGCTCACCGTGGGGCGCGCGGAGGTCCGGCGGCGCCCCCGACTGCGGAGGCCGTTGATCCGCGGCCCGGCGAGACCGAGCAGCGCGGGCAGCAGCGTGACCGAGGCGGCCACCACGATCAGAACCAACACCGCGATGCCCACGCCGGCCGCGGTGAGGAACGGAATGCCGGCGACGGCGAGGCCGAGGATCGCGATGACGACGGTGCCACCGGCGAAGATCACCGCCTGGCCGGCGGTGGCGACTGCACGACCCGCCGACTCTGGGACGCTCATCCCTAGGCCCAGGTGCTCGCGGTGCCGGGTGACGATGAACAGCGCGTAGTCGATCCCGACGCCGAGGGCGATCATGCTGCCGAGCTGCGGCACCCAGCTGGGCACCTCGACCAGGTAGGCGAGCAGCGACATCGAGCTGATGCCGACGGCCAGACCGAAGACGGCCATCCCGATCGGCAGGCCCATGGCGATGACCGATCCGAAGGCGACAAGCAGGATGACGGCCGCCGCGACCAGCCCGATCAGCTCGCCGGGCCCCATCTGTGGCTCCTCGAAGGCGAAGAACAGATCGCCGCCCATCTCGATCCGCAGCGGCGAGCTGGCCGCGGCGGCCTCGCTGCCAAACGACTTGAGGGCTTCGAGGTCGCTCGCATCCAGGTCCTCGATCACCGGATACCGCAGGCGGACGAGCGCGACGCGACCGTCGGGCGAGATCGTGGTGTCGCTCTCGCCTGCGCCGATCACGCTGGGCAGGGAGGCGGCCTGCGCCCGGAGTTCGAGCAACGCAGCTCGGGCCGGCGCCGAGTTCGAGAAAGTGGCGGCGTCGTCGCGCGGCGTGAGGACGAGCTGCGCCGTCAGCCCGGCCTGGCTGGATTCCGCCTTGCTGAGGACCTCGCCGGCCAGCTGGGAGTCGAGTCCCGGGACCGCGACCGAGTCCTCGAGTTCGCGTCCGAACGCCCCCGATGCGGCGATGACGAGCGCGGCAACGCAGAGCCAGGCTCCGATGACCCTCCAGGGGCGACGGGCGGCAAAGCGACCCAGGCGGTAGAGGGCGTGCGACATCGTGTGACTCCGGTTTCGGGCGCTTGCGAGTTAGACCGCTGTGGAGTGGCCACGGCGTGCTCTTGAGCCTGGCGACGACCGGCGCCCCGCACATCGGCATTGCGGTCATTTCTGGGCTGGTCGTTCGGCCGACCCAAAGGTCGTTCTTTCGGCCGATGGCGCGACGCGCCCGGGCGCCTTACGGTGGAGTTCATGACGGGAGGCGCCATCGGCTCGCTCTGGGCAGAACCGCCGGTTGCCGACCCGCCCCGGCGGGTGTGGCGCGACTGGGTGCTCGTCGGCGTCTTGGTGCCAGCGGCCGTCCTCGAGAGCCTCTTCCGCGACGACGTGACGGGGCGGCCGGCCGCGCTGGTGATCACCGTGGCGGTGATCACCGGGCTGCTGTGGCGCCGGACGCACCCGTTGCCCGTCGTCGCCGGCGCCTTCGGCGTCATGGGGGCCAGCGCGATGGCGTCGCTCCTGGGCGCTGGCGAGTCGGTCGTGCTCTACTCCGCCGCGGCGGTGATGCTCCTGCCGTATGCGCTGCTGCGATGGGCGTCGGGGCGCGAGGCTGTGATCGGGCTGGCGATCATCGTCGTCGTCGGCGCGGTGTGCATCGCCGCCGACTTCACCGGCGTCGTCGACGCGGTCGGCGGCATGGTGGTCCTGCTGTTCCCGGCGGTGCTCGGGGCCTCGGTCCGCTACGCGACCGGCTCGCGGCTGCGCGAGCTCGACCAGGTCAGGCTCCGCGAGCGCGAGGAGCTGGCGCGCGGCCTGCACGACACCGTCGCCCACCACGTCTCGGCCATCGCCATCCAGGCGCAGGCCGGGCGTGCCCTGGCCGCATCCCGGCCGGCCGCCGCCGTCGAGGCGCTCGAGGTCATCGAGGAGGCCGCCTCCCGCACGCTCACCGAGATGCGCAGCATGGTCGGAGCGCTCCGCCGCCCAGGCGAGGCGCCCGACCTGCTTCCCCAGCGGGGCCTGGCCGACATCGAGCGGCTCGCCCTGCTCACCGGAGACGGGCCGCGGGTCGACGTCGAACTCTCCGGTGACCTCGACGACCTTCGGCCCGCAGTCGAAGCCGCGGTCTACCGCCTCGCCCAGGAGTCGATCACCAACGCCGTGCGGCACGCGCGCACCGCCACGCGCATCGCCGTGTCGGTCACCGGCGAGAACGGCTGCGTCCGCGTCACCGTTCGCGACGATGGAGCCGCCGTCGCGTTCGGCGGCGCCGGCTCGGCGCAGGGTTACGGGCTCGTGGGCATGACGGAGCGAGCCGCGCTCCTGGGCGGCGCGCTCGAGGCGGGGCCGGATCCAGCTGGTGGCTGGGCGGTCCGCGCGGTCCTGCCGCGGAACGGCGCGGCCGCATGACCGTTCGCGTCATCGTGGCCGACGATCAGGATCTCGTCCGCACCGGCCTCCAGATGATCCTCGACGCCCAGCCTGGCATCGAGGTGATCGGCGTGGCGGCCGACGGCCACGAGGCGGTCGCCCTCGCGCGCAAGCTGCGCCCTGACGTCTGCCTGTTCGACATCCGGATGCCGGGCATGGACGGCATCGAAGCCACTCGGCAACTCGCCGGCCCGGGCGTCGACGATCCCGTCGCCGTCGTCGTCATCACCACGTTCGACCTCGACGAGCACGTGCACGCCGCCCTACGCGCAGGCGCCCGGGGCTTCCTGCTGAAGGACGCCGGACCCGAGCTGCTCGTGCAGGCGATCCGCTCTGCCGCTGACGGTGACGCGCTCATCGCCCCGAGCGTCACCGTGCGCTTGCTCGCCGCGTTCTCAGACAAGCTCGCCGAGGCGCCACCGGCGCAGCCCCGGGAGCCCCTGACGGCGCGCGAGGAGGAGGTCCTGGTGACCGTGGCGCGCGGCCGCACGAACGCCGAGATCGCCGACGAACTCCACATCAGCCTCAGCACCGCCAAGACGCACCTCGCCAGCCTGATGGCCAAGCTCGGCGCCCGGAACCGCGTCGAGATCGCCATGTGGGCGTACGAGACCGACCGGATTAGAAGCTGAGCACTAGCGCGGTCCGGACTGCTCGTGGCCGCGTGGTGCCTTGGGTGCCGGAACGCGGAAGACCTCGCCGCGGACCATCAGTCGACCTCCGGTGGGGAGAGCTCGTCGAGTTCGTCGCGGATGGCGAGCATCTCGGCAGCATCCTGTTCGTTGGTTGCGAGCGCGGCGGCCTCTACTCGACGGGGCTTCCGGCGCTCAGCGGCAGCGTGCCCTCACGATCGGCGTGTAGGCCTCATCCGCGGATCGCCGCGCGGATCTCCTCTGCGCGGCTCAGCAGCACCTTGAACTCCTCGGCGTGCTCGAGGACGCGGTCGACGAAGACCACCAGGTCGCCGCCCTCGTACTCGAAGTCGACGCCGCTGCGAGCGAACCAGACCATGAAGCTGGGCTTGAAGACCTGGTGGGCGCGCTGACCATCCTCGGTGGAGGACCGCAGCTCAAAGCGTTCGTGGAGCTCGACCGACTCGACCTTGAACTCGTCGATGCCGCGCAGCGTCTTACCGCGCAGGCCGTCGCCGAGGAACTTCATGAACGAGACGCTGTGCTCGTGGGCCGACAGAAACCGGATGGCCGGCGGTGCGTCGCGGGTGAGGACCACGGTGTAGTCGTGGTGGGTGCGGCTCTTGTTGCCCTTGGAGTCGCGGCTGACGTCGGTACTGCGGAAGATCAGGAGTTGGCGGCTGGCATCGGACGCCGAGCGCAGCACCTCGCGCTCGTCGCCCGATCGCAGCAGCGGCGTGAGCGGCGGGGGCTCGTAGTTGCCGGCGCCCGGCGCCAGGCCGAGATGGTCGAGCAGCAGGAGCCACCACTCGCCGCTCGCCTTTTGGTTCGCCAAGAAGAACGCGACCGCGGCGATGAGCACCCAGACGACGGGCACGAGGTATGGCGACACCAGCGCCAAGGCGACCGCACCGATGGTCAGCACGAGCACGAACGGATTCGTCATCGAGGCTTTGAAGTACGCGATGCGGCGCGAGCCGCGCTCATTCAGCAGCGGATCGGTGAAGTCCGCGCGAGGAATGGTCTCCGGCATCGCTGCTGCCTAGCCCGCGGTCGGCGGAGGAACGGACCCCGGCGACGGCACAGCTGACCCGGTCGACGGCGACACCGCGGGCTTTACGCGCTCGCTGGGGAGTTCGATCGCGAACATCGACCGGTCTTCGAAGTGGAACCAGCTCGCGACCCACGACGACGGCACCTGCTGAAGCCGGTTGCGGTAGGCGGCGACGTTGCCGTTGTAGATCTCGCGCGACGCCGCGATCTCGTTCTCGATCTCGACGAGCGCCGCCTGCAGATGGCGAAAATGCTCGGAGGTGGCGAGCTCCGGGTACTGCTCGCGCAGCGCGACCGTCTTCACGATCGCGGCGCCGAGGCGCGTCTCCGCGGCGGCATTCGCGGCCGTTGGCCCATGGAGCGGGTCGGCCTGCGCTCGGGCGTCGGTGATCGCTTGCAGCACGCCCTGCTCGTGTGCCGCGTAGCCCTGGACGGTCGCGACCAGATTCGGGATGAGATCCGCGCGGCGCTGCAGCTGCACGTCGATGAGCGACCAGGCATCGGCGCACGCGTACTGCAGACCGCGAAGCCGGTTGTAGGCGACCGCCATCCACAGCGCGAGCAGAACGAGGACGGCGGCGATGGCGCCAAGCACGGGATACACGCGCCGGACGCTACCGCCCGCAGCGGGCTCGCCTACGTCGCAGCATGTAGAGCCTGGAGTTCAGCGGACAACTCAGCGTTGTGCCGGGCAAACGCGGTCCACCGCGTGGGCGTTGCAGCGATGAGGGGCTCCGCGTCGGTCTCGGGGCACTCGCGCTGTGCCCACGTCCGCACGCGCCCGTCCTTGATACCGAACTCCACGAGCACGCCGCCCGACCAGCCATACGCCTTAGCGTTGCCGGCGCCGTCGACCGTGACACGCTGCTCGCTCACGAGCCAGTCGAGCGCCTCGAGGTGCTCCTGCAGGCGACCGGCGAGTTCAAACTCCAGGTCGGCGGCCGCGCGGGCGCGGCGCTCGGTGAGGTGCTCGCGTGCGTGGAGGACGGCCGCCGGCTGACGGGTGAGGAGGGCGTGGAGCGAGGCGACGAGCTCCTCGCGGTCGGCCGCCACGACGCCGCGGGCGTCGGCCATCGACTGCTCGGAGCCGGACAGCTTCTCGCCGGTGTAGGCCAGCGGGTAGATCGTCCCGAGCGCGGTCACGGCCGTCCGCACGCGCGTGCCACCGAGGTAGGGGCCGAAGTGGGGGAGGTCGTCTTGGGCGGCGTGCACCACCGTGAGCCCTGGCGAGCGCGGGCTGGCGTCGAGGCGCAGGTAGACGGGAACCTCCAGTCCGCCACGAGCACGATTCCAACGGGGTTTGCGCTGCTCGAGCAGGTTGCGCTCCAGCCAAGCGGCCTCATGCTCGGAGGCGCAGGCGACGACGTCGACCCGGACGATCTGCACGACCATCCGCCGCATGCGAGGTCGGCCCTTCAGCGAACCGAAGTAGGACCGCACTCGGCGGCGCAGGTCGACGGCTCGCCCGATGTAGAGCACGCGCCCCTGCGCATCCCAGAAGCGGTAGACGCCAGGCTCGGCAGGGAGGCTCGACAGATCGAGCGGAGGCGTTGGCGGCACCGGGCAACTATCACCGCCAGGGCCGACGGAAGCCCGCCGGGTGTGCCGGACCGCCCCCACGGCCGGCACACCCGTGTGCGACGCGGATCAGCTGGGCGTCACGCCCGGCTCGTTGGTCGGCAGCGTGATGGTCGCGCTCAGGATCTCGACCGAGCCGACGGCGTTGTCGTCGTAGAACATGTTTGAGTAGTCCGTCAGCTGCAGCTTCAGGGGCTTGCCGGGCCGGAAGCTCCAGAGCGGCACGTTGAGCTTGGTCGTCACCGAACGGGTCGTGAGCAGGAAGCCGGGCGTGCCAAACGCGTTGAGCGTCAGCGGCACCGGCATCGACTGGTTGCCGAGCGCCTGCGTCTGGCCGCTCTGCGGGTCGGTGCCCACGAGCTGTGCGTAGATCGCCGTCTTCGCGTCGCCGGCCCAGCCCTTGTAGGTCACGGTGAGCGTCGGTGCGGCCTGCAGCTGCCGAGTGGTGGTCGGGGCCGGGATCGTCACATTGACGGCGTTACTGGCCTCGTCGGCGCCGACCACGAAGCCGGAGCTGTTCGTCGGGCTAAGCGTCAGCGTGCCGCTGCCGCTGGCGGTGATTGAGCCCGTCGGCGCCTCGTAGGTCGGACGCTTGAGAATTTGGTCGTACTGGTCGGCGTAGATGAAGTCGGTCGCCGTGAGCGAGCTTGGCGCGTCCATACAGTCGTGCAGGACGCCTTCGATGTTGGCCTTCTTCGAGCTCGCGCGGCCCGCTGGGAACCCGAGGTACTTGTCGAGCCAGGCATGCTGGGCGCAGACGACCGAGTACATCGGCTCTTTGGCGTCGGAGCACAGGCCATGCCCGCCGCAGCCCCAGACCATCTTCACGGCCGCGCTCGTGTTGTTCTTCAGCTGGTTGTAGATGTCGACCGTCTGGCTGAGCGGGAACAGCGTGTCGATCGTGCCGCCCATCAGGAACGTCGGCGTGCGGTAGGCGCTGTTGAACACGCTCCCCTTGGGGCCCACCGTGTTCGCGTACGCGACGTCGGCGGCGCTCAGGGTTCCGGTGTTGACGGCGTCGCAGATGCTGTCGGCGGGATCGGAGAGGCGCGCCCCGATCAGGCGCGCCGAGCCGCACAGGAGGTTGCTGAAGCCCTGTCGGACGACGCCGTTTGGGTAGAGCGAGTCGACCGCCGAGTAGATCGGCGCGGCGGGTTCGATGACGTCGATCCGTGCGTCGTTGGCTGCGGCCTCGAGTTGCACGATGCCGCCGTAGCTCACGCCCGTCATGCCGACGAGTGGGTCGTTCGCGGCCTGGAGCTTCACGAGCCGCTGGCCACCGGCCGACAGCTTCGGATCGCTGCTGGCCAGCCAGTCGATGATCCGGCTGGGATCGCGACCCTCCTTCTGCGGGTGGTCGAGCCAGATCTCGCCGGTGGAGTCCCACCAGCCGCGGGCATCGTAGGTCACCACGTTGTAGCCGTCGGCCGTCAGGCTGGCCGGGCCGAGCATCGGCCCAATGAACTGCTGCTGGCCGATGGTGAACTTCTCGATCGTGTCGCCGTCGGTCGCGGCGAGCTGCTGGCCAGCCCAGGGGCTGGCGATGATCACCGTCGGCGCGGGCGCGCCGAGCATTCCACCGGAGGAGTTCTTGGCGGGGTGGAAGTTGACGGACAGCGTCGCCGTGCCGTCGTACGTCACGAGGGGGGTGGTCGGCGTGATCGCACTGGCCGTGGCGGCGTGCAGCGAGCCGATGCTCGCCAGGAGCGCAAACACCGCCCTGCGGGACTGGGTGAGTGAAGGACGGGGCATCGGTGGACCTCTGAGGGTGGGGTGGGACGGTGGTGACGCGGGGGACTGCGTGCAACATACATACATGCACGTATGTAATCCATCGATCGAGCGAGGGATCCGCGCTGCGGGGGACGCCAACCTCGGGAGCCGTCTGGCAGGCGGCGCGTTCCGCACGTCTTAGGATCGGCTGATGCCAGGCGACCGGCGATGGGTAGACGACCCACGCACCACGCAGGAGCTCATCGAGGTGGCCCTCACCGAGCTCGATCTCGAAGACCCCGAGCAGGGGACGGGCGCGGTGATCGCGCTGCAGGAGCGACCGACGCCGGAGGTGCTCCAGCGCGCGACGGTGCTCACGCGATCGGCGAGCCCGAGCGAGCGGCGGCTTGGCATCCAGATTCTCGGTGAACTCAACGAGTTCGCCCCCGGCACGCCCGCAATGATCGACGAGACCATGGAGGTGCTGCTCGGGCTCGCGGAGACCGAGACCGACGAGGACGTGCTCGCCGAGGTGGCCCGCGCCTTCGCCTACCGCCAGGACCCGCGCGGGGTCGACCCGCTGCTGGGCTGGCTCCGGAGCCCCGTGCAGCGTCTGCGCTTCTTCGTCGCGTTCGGCGCGTCGACGGTGTATTCGCCCGAAAGTGCCGACCGCATCGATGCCGCGCTGCTGGAACTCGCCGGTGACGCGAGCGACGCCATCCGCGACTACGCGCGCTGGAGTATTCGGCTGCTGGGGCTCGACACGCCGGCCGTGCGCGACGTGCTCGTTGCCGGCACCAGCGACCCCGAGATCGGCGTCGTTGCCGAGTCGCTGCTGGGATTGGCGTTGCTCCGCGAGCCGCGGGGACTGGGCCCGCTCCGTGACTTCCTCCGCCACGCGCCGGTCCGGGCCGTCAACAACTACGGGCTGGAGGCCGCCGCCGCGTGGGGCGACCCCAGTCTGCTTCTGGCGCTGCGGGGCCTCGACCGGACGCAGCCCGAGCTCTCGGATGAGGCGCTGGAGATCGCGCTGGAGGCCTGCGAGACGGGCGTGCCGTTCATCGACGACTGACGCGCGGCTCAGTCGCGCGTCGTGCCCGACCCCACGCGGCCGGGCACATCGAGGAGTGCGTTACGTGCCGAGCAGCTCGGCCTTGGCGGCGCGGAACTCGTCATCCGTCAGTGCCCCGGACTTGTGGAGCTTGGCGAGCTTGGCGAGCTCGTCGGCTTTCGACGTCGCCGCTGCGCCGCCGGCAGCGGCCGGCTCCGACGGGGCGGCGGGCGCCGCCACCGGTGCAGGGGCCGGCGCCGGCGCATTCGGGATGGCCCGCGAGAACGGATCGGGATCGGACTTTGGCCTGGGCGGCGTCGGCGTCATCAGCTCGCGCGTCGCCGACCAGTGCGCGCCGACGCCTGCGCCCCATCCGGCAATCACGATGAACGGCCATGGGAACGCGGTCGACGTCATCAGCCAAATCAGAATCAGCATCACGCTGATGGCGATGTAGACCGTGAAGTGAACGCGGAACCCGGTGCGGGACCACTTGGAGACGACGCCGCGCCGGTAGTTGCGCGCGTCTTCGACGCGTGCGTGCTCGGCGGCTTCGGCGCGGTGGACCGCGCGGGCAAACGGATCATCGTGCATGGGTTTTCCTTCCCCTGTGGGACCGGGATCGGTTGGGCTTGAGAGATTCGATGTCTTCGGCGGCGCGCTCAAGCACGGCCTCCGCAGCGAGGGGATCGACCCGCCCCGACAGCGGTGCCAGGCGGGCCTTAAAGCGGGTGAGCAGGGCCTCGAGAGACTCGCCGTCGCCGAGGACGACACCGGAGCGCAGCTCGAGTCCGGCCAGCATGTCGGCGCGGTCAACGAGCGCCTGGTGGCCGCGGGGCGTGAGTTCGTAGACCACCTTGTCGCCGGCGTGGCGACCAACGATCAGGCCCTCCGTCTGGAGCGCCTCAATCGCCGGGTAGATGCTCCCGGGCGAAGGCCGGTAGCGCGGCCCGAAGAGGCGTTTGAGCTCGGCCATGATCTCGTAGCCGTGCCGTGGGCTCTGGTCGACGAGTGCCAGGAGGACGAGCGGAAGCTCGCCGTGTTTGAAGAAACGGGGTGGCAAGGGCTCCTCCTAGGCGATCACGGTCGATGGAGAGATGGCGGCCCGCGGTGAGCCGTCGGACCAGCGCAGCTCATAGGCGCGGACCGGCTCGGCGATGCCCTTGAGGGCGAGGTCGCCCAGGAGGGCCAGTGGCTGCTCTGCCCCGGCCTCGGTCTCGGCGGCCGCCCGGACGTGATCGGAGACGACGATCTGCCCGGACTGTGCCCGGTCGCAGAGGCGCGCCGCGACGATCACCGTCGTGCCGTGGAAGTCGTTGTCCTCGCGCAGGAGCGGGCCGGTATGCAGGCCGACGCGCAAGCCGAGGCCGTCGCCGTCGCCGGCCACGTTGCGCTGCATCGAGGCGGCGCACGCCAGCGCCGGGACGGCGCTGGCGAAGACGATCATCAGGCCGTCGCCCAGGCCCTTGACCTCGCGCCCGCCATGCTTGGCGACGGCATCACGCAGGAGCTCGAAGTGGCGCAGGCGCATCTCGTGGGCGCCGTCCTCACCAAACAGATCGATCAGCGCGGTGGAGCCCACGAGATCGGTGAAGAGGACGGTGCCGCCATGGGGGTAGCGCCCCTGGTCCTCCAGGATCTGCAGGCCGGTGGCGCTCGCCGCGTAGGTGCGGCGGCCCAGGTGGTTACCGACCTCGACCAGTCCCTCGGCCTGGAGGGTGGCCAGCCCCGCTTCGATGCGGTGGCGCAGCGACGAGAGTCGGCCGTAGCGCTTCTTCATCTCCGTGGCCAGCTGGCGGGTCGACGTCGGGCTCAGGCTCGTCAGCTCGAGGAGGTCGAGCAGGACTTCGGCGGTGGTGGGTGAGGAGGGCGGCATCAGAGCAAGTTTCGCTGGGACTTACGAAAGGACTACGAAGACAGTATCGAAAGAGTTACGAAAGGTCTTGAGTGCGCTTCGTCCACGACGCGCATTTCCAAAACGGACCGCAGTCCGTTTGTTGTAGGGTGTGACCCATGAAGCGCATCGGATTCCTCTCGTTCGGCCACTGGCAGGCCGCGCCGGGCTCGCAGACCCGCTCAGCTGCCGACGTGCTGACGCAGAGCATCGAGCTGGCCGAGGCGGCCGAGGAGATCGGGCTCGACGGGGCGTACTTCCGAGTCCACCACTTCGCGCGCCAGCTCGCGTCGCCGTTCCCGCTGCTCGCCGCCGTAGGGGCCCGCACCAAGCGGATCGAGATCGGCACTGGCGTGATCGACATGCGCTACGAGAACCCGCTGGCGATGGCAGAGAATGCCGCCGCAGCCGATCTGATCTCGGCGGGCCGCCTGCAGCTCGGCGTGAGCCGGGGCTCCCCGGAGCCGGCGCTGCGAGGGTCGGAGGTATTCGGCCATGTCCCAGCCGAAGGAGAAACCGACGCCGACCTGGCGCGCCGGCATACGGAGGTCTTCCGCGCCGCGATCGCGGGCAAGCCGATGGCCCGCGCGATGGGCAGCAACGGGCAGCCGACGGCGCCGGTGCTGGCGATCCAGCCCCAGTCGCCTGGTCTCTCGGAGCGGATCTGGTGGGGCGCAGGCACCCGCGCGACGGCGGAGTGGACGGCCGCCCAGGGCATGAATCTCATGAGTTCAACGCTGCTCACGGAGGACACCGGAGTGCCGTTCGATCAGCTCCAAGCGGAGCAGATCGCCTTGTTCCGCTCGGCCTGGGCCGAGGCTGGCTGGGAGCACACGCCGCGCGTGTCGGTGAGCCGCAGCATCCTCCCGGTCACGACCGATCTGGACCGCCACTACTTCGGCAACGGCTCGGGTGACCGCGATCAGGTCGGCATGCTCGACGGCGCCCTCTCGCGATTCGGCCGCTCCTACACGGGTGACCCGGACCAGATTGCTCAGGAGCTCGCGCAGGATGCCGCAGTGCGCGCAGCCGACACGTTGCTGTTGACGGTCCCCAATCAGCTTGGTGTCGAATTCAACGCCCGCCTGCTGCAGACCGTCGCCGACCACATCGCGCCGGCGATCGGATGGGAGCCGGCAACCGCCGCCGTTTAGGGCGCACGAGGGAGCGGGCGGGGGCCGGACCAGCCGCGGAAGTAGTCTGAGGAGATGCCCGCTTCCGCTTCAAGCGCACTCGCACAATGGGGGCAGGACTGGCTCAAGGCTGCGTCGTTTACCTCACGCGTCCACGAAGACGTCGATGGCGCCATCGAGCGGCTCCTAGAGTTGTGGAAGCAAGAGCTCCCGCTGGACTGGGAGCGTGACGTCGACACGGTGGCCGTTGGCCAGGACCGCTACCGGCGCGTCCACAAGCAGGGCGCCGCCCGGCCCCAGAGCGAGCATGAGATCGAGTCCCAGGTACTCGGCGAGCTCGACCAGCCGATCCCGCCCGACACCTGGGACGGGCTCGAACTGATCGACGGGCTCAACGCCGTGCCGCTCTGCGCAGATCCCGGCGGCGATCGTGCCGGGAACGTCGAGGCCGACCTGCTGCTGTTGGTCCGCGACGGCGACGTTTGGGGCCAGCGGCTCGTCGAGGTGAAGTCCTCCAGCACGAACGCGTTCTACGCCGTCGCCGAGAATCTCCGTCAGCTCCGGCTCTTCCAGGGCAGCGCCGCCGCCCAGTCGATCTTCCACGATCGCGGCACGGCGCCGGCTGACCAGCCGCTTCCCGTCGCCGGAGCGGTACTCGCGCCACGCCGGTTCTACGAATCGGCCGGCCAGAAGCGCAACGGCGCCGAGTACGCCCGCCGCCTGATCGCCGCGATCGAGGCTGACCCGGGCGTCGACGCGCGCATCACGCTTCAAGCCTGGGACGGCTCCGGCATCCGGCGCTACGGCAGCTCCGCGTAGGCGGTCCGTCCTGCGTCAGCCGCTCCTCGCAGCGCCGTCAGGTCGGCGGAACGTCCGGCGATCGATGGGACTTTGGTCGCACCGCAGATGCAGTCGCGTCAGGCGCTCGAAAGGATGGTGGGATGCGCCCGAATGCGATCCGCACGCGCCGCCCGGGCCAGCGCACCGATCGAGCGCCCGGCCCCGCCGAGGCGATCGGACGCTTTCTCTTGGGAAGTCTCCTGGCGATCGCGGTCGTGGTCGTGGGGGGCTTCTTCGCCGTGCGGTCGATCGCGATCGACGAGGCACGGCACGACAGCGCTGAGCGCGTCCAGGCCCTCGGCCATCTCGTCGAGGCAGCCGCGCTCTCGGATGGGCTGCTTCGCGGTGACCGCGAGGCCCAAGCTGAGCTCGACGACCTCGTTGCGGCGACCGTGCTGTCGGATTCGATCCTGCGGGTGAAGATCTGGTCGGTCGACGGCAGGATTCTGTACTCCGATCAGTCGGAGCTGATCGGCTCGCGGTTTGCCCTCGGGGCCGACGAACTCGAAGCGCTGGAGCAGGGGACGACCGAGGTTGAACTCAGCGACCTGAGCAAGCCGGAGAATCGGTTTGAGCGTCCTGCCGACCGGCTGATCGAGGCGTACACCCGGATTCGCACCCCAGACGGCACGCCGGTGCTGTTTGAGATCTACCAGCGTTTCGGCTCGGTCTCCGCCGATAGCCAACGGTTGCTGGAGCGTCTCGCGCCGACGCTCGTCGGCGGGCTCATGGTGCTGCTCGTCCTCCAGGTGCCGCTGGCCTGGTCGTTTGCCCGCAGGCTGCGGCGCGGCGTCGAGGAGCGCGAGGCGCTCATGGCGTATGCCGTCGACGCCTCCAACCTTGAGCGGCGGCGCATCGCGGCGGATCTCCACGACGGTGTCGTGCAAGATCTCGCGGGTCTGGCCTTCGGACTTGCGCCACTGGCGCAGGGAGCCGAGCGCGACGGGCGCAGCGCCGATGCTGGTGTGCTGCGGGCCACCGCCGCTCGACTCCAGCAAAGCGTGCGAGACCTCAGGGCACTGCTGGTCGAGATCCACCCGCCGAACCTCGCCTCGACCGGACTCGAGGCGGCGCTCGGGGATCTGCTCAGTCCGCTCGAGGCCAAGGGAATCGCCACCCGCCTCGACGTTGAGGACGCGCCAGCCTCGGCCGACGACGAGCTGCTGTATCGGGTCGCGCGGGAGGCGCTGCGGAACGCGTCGGCGCACGCGGAGGCCACGAGCGTCAGCGTGGTCGTCACACGTGGTGAGCCGGCCGGCGTGCGCGCTGCCGTGTCGATCCGCGACGACGGGCGCGGCTTTCACCCCGAGCGGCGCGCGCAGGCCGAGCAAGACGGGCACGTCGGCCTCGCCCTCCTTGCCGGCCTCGTCGAGCACGCTGGAGGCGAATTGCACGTGCAGTCCGAGCCCGGCCACGGCACCGTGGTGCGCGCCGAGGTACCCCGGCGATGATTCGCGTCGCCATCGCCGACGACCACGGGGTCGTCCGAGAAGGACTCGCGCGGCTGGTGGATGCCCTCGACGACATGCAGGTCGTCGGACTTGCCGCGAACGGGCGGGAAGCGGTGCAGGTGTGTCGCGAGCACCAGCCCGACGTGATCCTGATGGACCTCGAGATGCCAGAGGTCGACGGGATCCAGGCCACTCGGACGATCCGAACGGACACACCGTCGGTGGCGGTGCTCGTGCTCACGTCGTTCTCGGACCGCGCCAGGATTCTCGGCGCGCTCGAAGCCGGCGCTTGCGGCTACCTCCTCAAAGACGTCGACGCCGATCAGGTGGCGGACGGCGTCCGTGCGGCCGCGCGCGGTGAATCGCCGCTCGACCCGCGCGCGGCGAGCACGGTGCTCAGCGCACGGTTGCAACCGAGCCCGGTCAGTGGGCTGTCCGCACGCGAGCGCGAGGTGCTTGGACTCTTGGTGCAGGGCCTGCCAAACAAGTTGATCGCGCGGCGCCTGGAAATTAGTGAGAAGACCGTCAAATCGCACCTCACCAGCGTGTTTCGTGCCATTGGCGTCACCGATCGCACGCAGGCCGCGCTGTGGGCCGAACGCAACCGCTACCACCTTGAGGAGGGCGATCGATGACGCCCGGGCATACGAACTTGGCCGCCGCCGTCGTGGCGCTCGTCATGGCGCTTGGTTGGGCGCCTGGCGCAACCGCCAAGGACGGCGGAGACGATCGCGAAGAGGTGGAGAAGCGGGCGACCTGCGAGCGCGGAAGCAGCGGGAAGCTGCGGGTGCGCGCCCGAGATGGCGACCTACGGGTCCGGTTCGAACTCCACGACCGTGCCTCCGGGCGCAAATGGAAGGTGGTGCTCGTCCACGAGCGTCGGGTGGTTGCCCGCGTCACGGCCAAGACGCGCGGCGACGAACACACCATCGAGGTGGAGCGCACGCTCACCGACCTCGACGGAGCGGACGACGTGAGCGTGCGCGCCAGCGGCCCTGGTGGCCAGACCTGCACGGCGAAGGTCACCGTCGCAGGATCGGTCTGAGCGGGAGTGCGACCAAGGTCCCATGGTGCGTGGGACCGCCTCCGGGACAAGCTGCGCAGACCGTCCCAATGACTCCTCGAAACGAGACTCTCATGCGCAAGCTGTTCCCCGCCGCCCTAGCCGCCACCCTCGCCCTCGGCCTCGGCACCGCCGTGGCCCCGGCCGTCGCCAAACATGGCGCTGACGACCCTGCCGGTCACGTCCGCGGCGGCCACGGCGCCGACGACGCGGCCGACCACGTTCGCGGTGGCAAAGGCGCCGACGACTCGGCCCGCAAGGCGCGCCGCGGTCGTGGCTCTGACGACGCCCCGGGACACGTCCGCCGTGGCCGTGGCTCCGATGACGCCCCGGGGCACGTCCGCCGTGGCCGTGGCTCCGACGACGCCCCAGGGCACGTCCGCCGTGGCCGTGGCTCAGACGACGCGCCGGGCCACCGCTAAACCGACGTCCTCAAGCGCGCTCTACCCCTGCGGGTAGGGCGCGTAGCGCCGGTGGAGCATCAGGTGGTTGCCGTCGGGGTCGGCGAAGATCGCCATGTTGCAGACCCCGGTGTCGAAGGTGTCGCCGAAGAACTGCACGCCCTTGGCCTCAAGCTCCGCGCGCGTGGCGGCGACGTCGTCGCAGCGCAGCGGAATCGGGTTGCCTTGCTGCGCGACGAAGGGCATGCCGTTCTTTTCCGGCTCCCACACGCCAAAGCACGTGTCTCCAGCCCATTGTTCGTACTCCGAGTGGTCGTCCGGGCGCATGCCGAGTACGTCCCGGTAGAACGCGCGGCCGCGGTCTGCGTCCTGTGAGGGGATGCCGATGAAGTCAAGTCCGATGATGGCCATGGCACCAGCCTGCCACGGCATTAGGTCAGTCCGTGACCGTTGCCGTTAGCGTGGGGCGTATGCCCTGCTTCGTCGCCCTGCTTGCACTCATCTCGCCGCGGCTGGCGCTGATCGCCACGTGGCTCTTCAGCGACGTCCTCAGTCGCTCCTTCGACGGTTGGCTACTGCCGTTCATCGGCTTCTTCGTTTTGCCGTGGACGACCTTGGCGTGGGCCGGCATGTGGAGCTACGGCACGAACGAGGTGGCCGGCTTTGAGTACTTCATCGTCGCGCTGGCGTTCCTCATCGACCTCGGCGCGCTCGGCGGCGGGCAGCGGGCCCGCTCGAGCCGCTCGAGCTAACCCGCCGACGCGCTACTCGGCGGGCTTGACGCGGTCGATGTGCCCGAGTTCCCGCTCGGGCGCAACCGCGTCGCGCACGCGGCGCTTGAGTTCGGTGATCTCTGGGAAGCCGCCGTCGATGCGGCGATCCCAGATCACCGCGCGGCCCGCCTCGATGGTGAACACGCCGCCAGTGCCGGGGCGCAGCGCGACCTGCTCCAGCTCGGTGGGGAAGGTCTGCAGGATCTCCGATGCCATCCAGGAGGCGCGGAGCAGCCAGTTGCACTGGGTGCAGTAGGTGATCGCAATCGACGCGTCGTTCGCCATGCCACCGAGTGTCGCAGGGCTGAAGGCGCTGAACTGCGGCTGGTCGTGGCGATTCCCGGGGCGACACACGGAGTTTCGTGAACCTGACTCACCCAGATCGGAGGCCAGAACTTGCGTCGATTTGGAAACGTCACTTACCATCGCTGGCACGGTTCCTCCGAGCTGTCCTGTCCCGTAGCCGCGGCGTCCCCCGCGGCTCACCAGAAAGCACTTCCCATGTCCCTGAAGTCCTACTTGGTCGGCGCCGTTGCGCTGGCCGCACTCGCTGCGCCGACGGCCGCGAGCGCCATCGAGATCGGCCCCGCGCCGACCGTGACCAGCATCCGTCAAGACGGTCCGCTGCCCTACAGCCGCCTCCAGGTTGCCGACGCGGCTACGCCGGGCTTCGGCAAGGCCACGCTGTTCGCGCCGACCGACACGTCGATCAAGTACGGCGCCGTCGCGATCGCACCGGGCTGGACGGAGTCCACCAGCGCCATCGCTTGGCTCGGGCCGCGGCTCGCCAGCCAGGGCTTCGCCGTGATCGTGTTTGACGTGACGAACACGTTCACCGATCTGCCGCCGGCACGCGCCAGCCAGCTGCTGCGTGCCGTGGACTACTTCACGAACACCAGCCCCTACGCGTCGCGCATCGACAAGACCCGCGTCGCGGTCATGGGCCACTCCATGGGTGGTGGCGGCGCCATCGAGGCCGCTGCTCGCCGTCCCTCGCTGAAGGCTGCCGTGCCGCTGACGCCGTGGCACACGACCACCAACTGGAGCTCAGTGACCGTCCCGACGCTGATCATCTCCGCGCAGAACGACATCATCGCGCCGGTCGCCTCGCACTCGAACAAGTTCTACAACTCGCTCCCGGCCAACAAGCCGAAGGCGATCTTCGAGTACGCCGGTGGCGATCACTTCGTGACCAACAGCTCCAACCCGACCGTCGGCGCCGAGTCGATCTCGTGGCTCAAGCGCTTCGTTGATGGCGACACCCGCTACAGCCAGTTCATCTGCCCGGCCGCCACGGGCGCCGTCGCAGGCAAGCAGAGCCGCTACGACACCACCTGCCCGTTCTAGCCGTCGGGGACGGCCTGCCCGTCCCTCTGGCTTGATCTCCGGCCCCGGGCCGCGGTTGCCTGACGGCGGCTGCGGGCCGGGGCCGGCGGCGTTTTTGTGGGCTGAGCGCCAGAACCGTCGGCTCCGGCACGTAGGCTCGGGCCCGATGCATGTCGCGATCCTCGCCGACCTCCACGGCAACCTGCCGGCGGTCCCACCTTGCGACCTGCTCTTGCTGGCCGGAGACCTTTGCCCAGCCGTCGATCACGGCGTGGAGCGCCAAGTAGCCTGGCTGGACGGCCCGTTTCGGGCTTGGCTGCAAGCGTCGCCCGCGGCGAGGATCGTGGGGATCGCGGGCAACCACGACTTCGTCTTCGAGCGTCGGCCGGAGTTGGTCCCCAGCGATCTCCCGTGGACGTACTTGGAGGACTCGGCGACCGAGGTTGCCGGCCTGACGATCTGGGGCTCGCCGTGGACGCCCTGGTTCCACGACTGGGCATTCAACGCCCCCAAGGACGGAGGCGAGGCTGCGCTCGCGCAGCGCTACGCCGGTGTCCCGCCGGGGACCGATGTGCTCCTCATCCACGGCCCACCGCGCGGCTACGGCGATCGCACCGCGGCCGGGGTCAGCGCCGGATCAAGCGCGCTGATCGACGCAATCGACCGCCTCGCGCCGCGGCTCTGCGCGTTCGGCCATATCCACGAGGCTCGAGGGGAGTGGAGCCGCGATGGCACGACGCTGATCAACGCCGCGGCCGTCGACGTGCTCTACGAACTGCGCAGCGACCCCGCCGTCGTGCTGGAGCTGCCGGGGAGCTAAGGCAGGCTAGGCCGCCGAGGAGTGGATCACGTCAATCCGCTCGTGGTAGTGATCGGCGAAGACCTTGGCGACGAGTTCGGCGCGGCTCGTGACGCCGACCTTGTCGTAGATGTGTTTGAGGTGGTCCTGCACGGTGTAGCGGGAGAGGTGCAGCTCGGCAGCGATCTCGGTGATCGTCAGCCCGCGGGACAGCGCCCGGGTCACGTCGAGTTCGCGTGGAGTGAGCTCATAGGCCTCCACGATCAGTGAGGCGACCTCGCTGGCTGAGGCCGGCTCGACCACGATCGCGGTGTGCCCGACGGCGCCGTCGGTCGTGGCCAGGCACGACGCATGGACGAGCACCCAGGCTCCGCACTGCGTGCGCACCCGCGTTCGCGTGGGCGTGGTGGAGCGGCTGAGCGTGCGAGCCCTCGCCACCTGCGCGGCATGCAGCACCTCCCACGGCAGCTGCACCCCGAATTCGGTCGCGGCGCGGCGGTGGTAGCTCTGCATCCGGCGAAACCAGTCGAGTGCCTCCGGGCTGGCGGAGATCATCTCGTTGCGCTCGTTGAGGACGGCCATGCCGGGATTCCCGACGCCGTACTCCTCTGAGGCGCGCTGCAGGGCGCCGCGCCGAAGCGCGCGTGCGACCACCGGCGAGAGCTGATGGACGAACTCCTGCTCGGCGGCCGTGAATCCGCCGCCGTCGGTCTCGGCGCGGTTGAGTTGCAAGATGCCCCAGCCTCGCCCGCTCGCCTTCATCACGCCCCGCAGCTCGGCGCGCAGGTGGGAGTAACTGCTGAACTCGCGCCAGCGGGCGCTGCGCTCCGGGCGACCACCTGTGAGCGCGTGCAGATCAGCGATCGGACGATCGGCACGTGCCAGTTCGGTGAACTTGCCGAAGTCCGGCACCTCGAACTCGTAGGCCCAGAACGGCTCGCACATCTCCTCCGGCATGTTGCGTACGAAGCCGGCACCGAGGCCGAGCATCGTCTCAGGGTCGGTGGCGGCAACGAAGAGCGCGTCGACCGGAACAACTGAGGCGATCTCGTCGCCGACCGCTTCGAGGAGGGCGGCCGGCTCCAGGCCCTCCGCGCAGAGGTGGTCGATGCGGTCAAGGGCCGACTGCGGGCTCCGGGTCAACGTGGGAGACGACATGAGGCGAACGTACGCCCGCTTTGGGAGCGCAACAACCCCCTAACCGCAAGTTTGGGGCCCCGCCTCATCCCTTAGGCGCGGAGGGCACGGGCGCTACGGACCCCACGAATGTGGGGGATGTCCTGCGGCAGGTTCCCTGGGCTCGTGGGATGGGAAGCACGTGCTGGTCGAGCCACGCTTTGGCAGCACGTTTCACCACCGACGCAGAAAGCGAGCCGTCGTGCACCCTTCCTCCTTCATCGCCACCGGCCGGCGCGCGCTGGCGTTGGCCGCCGCGGCCGTACCGCTCGCCTTGGCGATCGCGCCGACCGCGCACGCGGACTCGATCTCCTTTCTGCGTGGCGGCAACGTCTGGGTGACGTCGACCGACGGCGCCAAGCAGGTCCAGGTGACGACCTCCGGCGGCTACTCCTACGCCTCTCGCGCCGACGACGGGACGTTCATCGCGCTCAAGGGCCGTCGGCTGCAGCGAATCTCACCGACCGGCCAGATCACCGCCGACTTCGACACGCCCGTCTCCGGCGAGCAGACCGCCCCGAACACGTCGTTCTTCCGCGGCCCCTACAAGCCGGAAATCAGCCCCGACGGCACCAAAGTCGCCTACGAGTACTGGCACCAGGCGCTCGACAACACGCCGGGGTGCTTTCCGGTCGGCGACCCGCGGTGCCAGGCCAAGCGGATCTCGGTAGGCATCGGCTACTCCTACGCCGATCGGCAGACGGGCTGGGACGAGCCTGGCCTTGGCCGCCAATCTGGCTGGATGCACCCGTCGTGGATCGGCAACGACACGCTGCTGATGTCCGACAAGTCGGTGCGGCCCAACGTCGATGCGATCCTCGATCATCCCGGCGACGGCAACCAGACGATCGACCGGTGGTTTGAGGACACGGGCGTCTGGTACGTCCGGGACGGTGAGGTGTCGCGTCGCGCCGACGCTGCAGCGTTCGTCTCCACACTCGCCCGCGGTGCATCCGACCCTCACTGGGGCCAAGAGGACGACCAGATCACGATCTATCGGATGAACGGTCCGGCGCCGGCCTTGCCGGAGCAGTGCTTCTCGTTCGGAAACCCGGATGCCATCTACGCCAGCCCGACGTTCTCGCCGGATGGCGGCAGCGTCGCTTGGGAGTCCGACGAGCGAGGGGGTGAGGCGAAGCCGCCGCAGCTGCTCGTCGGGCAGATCCCGAGCCAGACCGGGGGCTGCCAACTCCCCACCGAAAGTGGCAAGACGCTCATTGAGGACGCGGCACAGCCCGACTGGTCGCCGGCTCCCGTGCCGACGGTGCTCCCTGAAGGCGGTGGCAACGCAGGCACCGGCGGCAACGTAGCTGCCGGCGCTGGCAATGGCGGGAGCACCACCATCCCCGTCAGTGGTGGGGCTGGCAGCGGCGCTGGCGCCGGTGGTGCTGCTGGGGCGCTCACCGTAACGGCGGCGGCGACGACGGTCTCCAGGGCCCTCAGCGCCGGACTGACCGTCCGGCTGCAGGTGCCTGGGGCCGGCAGGCTGCGGCTCACGGCGTCACGCGGTGCGCACCGTGTCGCCACGGGCTCGGCGAAGGCCAAGGCCGCCGGCGAGATCAAGGTACGGCTGCGGTTCACCGCCGCAGCGAGGCGCGCGCTCAAGCGGTCAGGCTCCGTCACGCTGACGGTGCGCTACCGCTATACGCCTGCGGGCGGCACCGCCGTGGCGGGGACGACCAAGGTCAAGCTCCGCAACTAGCGATGTGGCGCGGCGCGGGGCTAGGCGGCCTCGCGCCGCTCCGGCTCAAAAGGGTCGATGTGATCGACTTTCGGCGCTTCTACGGGGCTGAGCACCTCGACCTGGTTCTCGGCGGCAACGAGCGACGACCATTGAGGCAGCACGGCCTCAAACGCCTCGAAGATCGTCGGGTCGAGCTTGGTGCCGGCCTCTTCGCTCATGATCGCCAGGACCTTGCTCGGCGGGAGCGCGTCACGGTACGGCCGCTTGGCGCTGAGGGCTTCGCCGACGTCGGCGACGGCGAGGATGCGGTCGTCGACGCTCAGGTCTTGGGCCGTGAGGCCATGTGGGTAGCCGGTGCCGTCGAGACGCTCGTGGTGGGTGAGGGCCAGGCGTGCCATGTCAGACAGGACGGGGATCCGCCTGAGGACGGCGTGGCCGGCCTCAGGGTGGCCACGCATGAGCAGCCATTCCTCGGCGGTGAGTTTGCCGGGCTTGTCGAGGATCGTGTTGGAGATGCCGAGCTTGCCGAGGTCGTGGAGCTGGCCGGCGCGGTAGAGCCGGCCAGCTTCGGCCTCGGAGAGGTTCATCTGCAGCGCGATCAGTGCGGCGAGCTGGGCTACGCCGCGCGAGTGGCGTGCCGTATAGGGGGTTTTGGCGTCGACGATTTGGCCGAACGCGTCAGCGACGGAGTCCAGGCGAGCGTCGTCGACGGCGATCGCGGCGGAGCGGGGCTCAAGCGCGCGGACGTCCGGGCGGGCGAGGCCACCCCAGAACGTCTCGTCGGTTCCGGAGGCGACGACGATGTCGACGAGGGCTGGGTCGAACCAGCGGCCGCTGCGTTGGGTGGCCATCTCCACAGCGGCGCTGCGCCCGCCGCTGACCCAGAACACCTCGAGGGTCTGCGCGAGGCACATGATGCGCCCGAGCAGGGGGATCTGTTGGCCTTCGAGTCCGTAGGGGTAGCCGCCGCCATCCCAGTGCTCGTCGAGGGCACGGATGGCGTGCGCCGTGTCTGCGCCGAGGCCGATGTCGAGGGCGATCTGGGCGCCCCGCTCGCAGCGCAGCTCGGTGAGCTGGGCCGCTCCGGCAGCGCCGCTGGCCACCAAGGCACGGACGCGGCCGAGCTTGGTGCGAACGCCCGCGCCGGGTGCAGCGTGGCGAAGGGTGTGGATGGCCGATTGGGTCTTGCTGCGGTGGTCTCGGCCCCGGCGTGAGGCCTTGATCAGGCCGTCGTCGTTGCCGTAGAGCTCGGCGATCGGTGCGGCGTTGACGGAGCAGCCGGCGTCCTTGAGCAGCAGCGCGTAGTAGAGCGATTTGCGGTCGTCGTCGGGAAGCGACAGGCGCTCCGCAATCCGCATGCCCAAGAGGCACGAGCGCTCGGAATGCCCAGGAGGATGGCCCTCGGTGAGGTCGAGGGCGTGCGACAGGCCCGCGAGGACGTCAGAGAGGTGGAGTTCCACACTCATGTTCTCGGCGTGCTGGCGTAGGCAGCGGACGCCGGAGGCGTACTGCGTGGACCAACGTCGTACGTCAGCGGTAGCGCGAGCTGCCCGGCGTCTTTCGCTGCGCGGGCCGGCTCAAGCTGCCGCGACGGGGCCTCGCCGAACCCTGCGCTGCGCACGCCGATCAGTCGGACGGGGGCGGTGATGCCTTCGCGCTCGAAGAGTTCGCACGCCAGCCGCCGCACCGTCGCCGGGTCGCTGGTTGGATGCGGCAAGGTCACGGCGCGGGTGATCGTCGTCCAGTCCGCCAAGCGAACTTTGATCCCCACGGTGCGGCCGGAGAGTTCCTTGCGCTGCAGGTCGTCACAGAGGCGTTCTGCCAGCTCCCCAAGCGCCACAAGGAGTTGGGGGGAGTCAGCGACATCTTCGGGGAACGTCGTCTCGCGGGAGCAGGACTTCACCGCTCTTGACACCTGCACGGCGCTGGTATCGCGGAAGTGAGCGAGGGCGTGGAGGCGCGGCCCGGAACCCGTTCCGATCGCGGCGGTCAGTTCCTCGACCGAGCGCTGCTGCAGCTCGCCGATCGTCGTGATGCCCAGTTCGGCGAGCCGCTCGGTGGTGCGCGGCCCAATCCCCTGGAGCTTGCGGACGGAGTCGGAGGCGAACTGCGCGCAGGCCTGCTCCCGAGAGAGCACGGCGAAGCCGCGGGGTTTGGCAGCTCCGCTGGTGGTCTTGGCGACCAGGCGGCTGGGGCCCACGCCGACGGAGATCACCATGCCGGTGGCGTCTTCGACCGCTGCGATCATCGCGCGCAGCGCAGAGAGCGGCTTGGGGACGGCGGTCAGGTCGACGTAGGCCTCGTCGATGCCGGCCTGCTGGACCACGGGGAAGAGCTCACGGACGAGCGTCCACACCCGGCCGCTGATCTCGCGGTAGCTGGCCATGTCTGGCGGGAGCACTACCGCATGGGGGCACAGCGCTCGGGCTCGGGCCATCGGCATGGCGGAGTCCACGCCAAACGCGCGGGCCTCATAGCTGGCGGTCGTCACGACCGAGCGCGGCCCGAGTCCGCCGACGATCAGCGGCTTGCCGCGCAGATCGGGGCGGCGCAGCAGCTCAGCCGACGCGTAGAAGGCATCGATGTCGAGGTGGGCCACCACACGCCGCGGCCCGTCGCCTCCAGTGGAGTCGGCGGGCGCGGCGGGTCGGTCGGCGGGCTGGCTGCCACGCATGACCAGAGCTTACGAGGGCGAACGGATGTTCGCTCTCGGGTGGGGCGCTCAGGAGGGGCTCAGCGGCATTTGGCGACGCGCTGGGTGGCGGTGTCGCGCAGGACTCCGGAGGAGTCGGTGATCGCGAGTTTGAGGGTGATCGTCGCCTTCTTCGAGCACTTCGGGATGGCGACCGTCGCGCGGACGGCGGTACCCGCTTTGGCGAACGCGATCTGGTTGCGCGAGACGGTCTTGCAGCGGCCGGATTTGCAGCGCTCAAAGCTCAGCGTGCCAGTGCCGGTCGAGCCGACGAAGGACGACGTCAGCGTGAGCTTTCCGGCGCGCTTCGCGCTGGGTGCCCGGTTGATCTTGGCGTCGAAGAGGCCGATGCCGACGCCGCCCGCCGGGGCCTTGGTCGTCCGGCTCGGTGCATTGTTTCCGGTGGGAGTGCTCCCGGTCGGGGTTGTCGAGGTCGAGGTACGGCTGGTTGGCGGCGCGGTCGGGACGTACGTGCTGCCTTGCATCGTGGCCGAGAGCCAATCGATGACCGCGGTGACGCGCGTCTCAAATGACGGGGCGAAGGCGCCGCCGGTTGCCGCGTCGCACGGGTCCGGGCCGGTCGAGGTGATGCCCCACAGGACGGGGGTGTTGCCCTGGGTCGGATCGAACCGCACGAGCGGACCACCGGAGTCGCCGAAGCACGTAGCTTGCCGAGCGGTGCCGGGGAGGTAGCAGTCGGCGTAGTCGCCTGAGCCAGGGTTGTAGGCAGCGCAGGCGCCTGGGTTGACCTGCTCCAAGCGCCCGCTGCGCAGGGTGCCACTGGAGGCGCTGATGCTCGAGAGCGAGCGGCCGAAGCCGGCGACGTTGTCTGCCGTTCCCGCGACGTAGGAGCTGGCGCGCAGCGGATCAGGAAGGGCGAAGGGGGTGGCGGGGACGGTGGTCTTGAGCTCGATCAGGGCCGCGTCCCACGAGGCGTTGGTCCAGCTGAAGCCAGGGTGCACCTTGGTGGAGACGGCCTCGATCAGGCTGTCGCCGGCGGTGGCGACGGAGGTCACGCCGGAGGCGACGAACACGTTGGCAGGAGCGATGGGCTGGGTCGCGTTGGCCGACTCGGCGATGCAGTGGGCGGCGGTCGCCACCCAGTTCGGAGCCACCAGCGTGCCGGTGCACAGGCGGGTGCCCTGGGCATCGGTGGCGAAGACGGCTACGACGGCGCTCCAGCGGCCGTCGGCGGCCACGTCGAGGGTTGTGACGCCACTGCCGCTGATGATGCGGCCACTCGCGCCATCTGCGGCAGCGGGTGAGGGCGAGACGAGGGCGCCAAGGAACGCTGTCACCACCAGGGCGGTGCGGCCGATCCGTGGCCTCTTCGTCGTCTGAGAAGACGAGGGGGCTCCATGCCCCAGCCGGACGAACCGGCGCCTGATGTGATCCATGGCCCACTCATCGGGTGGTTGGACCGCTGACCGGAGCGTCGGGCGGACAGGCGTCCGATCAGGAGGTGCCGCTCGGGGCTGGAGTTCTGTCCAGGAATCCCGGGGAAAGTCCTAGCCTCAGGGGCTTTTTCTGGCCGACCGCCATTGACCGGTGCCGTCGTCCACCCAGGGCTGAAATGGGCATGAGTGTCCAGTCGCGAGGGGTGGCGACGGGCCAGCTGGCCCCGGCCAGGTGGCCGAACGGGGCGGGATTCCACCCAAGAACGAGAAAACCCCGCACGAGGCGGGGCTTTCGTTCCTTCATGCGGATGAGAGGACTCGAACCTCCACGGGATTGCTCCCACACGGACCTGAACCGTGCGCGTCTACCAATTCCGCCACATCCGCGTGGCAGGGCGCTGGACGATACCTGAACGGCTCCGATCCGGCGTTGTCGCGCGCCTTGCGCGCGTGAGTGCGGTGGCGGCGGCCCCCGGGTGGCACGGCACTACGCCGGAAGGGGGCACGTCGGGGTCCCAGGCCGTCCGCATCGGGGTGCTGGGGTTCGGGTCACGACGCGCGTCCTCTTCGCCTTTGCTACGGTTGACGCCGTCCTGCCGCCATCGTCTAGGGGACTAGGACGCTGCCCTCTCACGGCGGAAACCGGGGTTCGAATCCCCGTGGCGGTACTACGAAAGGCCTCGCACCTGCGAGGCCTTTCTCGTTCTTGGGTGCAACAGCAGCGCTTCGCGGGTACTGCAGTGGGTCGTGCGCGGCTCGCGGTGGAGCTTGGTGGCCCGTACTGTCCGGCCGTGTGAGTGCATTTCGGTCGACTGTCTCCGTCGGGGAAACCGGCAGCCTTTGATGGGCGACCGTGCCACGCGCCGGGTCCCTGGAATCGGGGCGGCACGCTCCTACCAGCGGGCGTGGCTGCGTCGCGACCTGGTCGCCGGCATCGTGCTTGCCGCGATCCTGGTGCCGCAGGGCATGGCCTACGCCGAGCTTGCCGGTTTGCCGGCCGTCACCGGCCTGTACACGACCGTCGCGTGCCTTCTCGGTTACGCCGTCTTTGGTCCCTCGAGGGTGCTCGTGCTGGGCCCGGACTCGTCGATCTCTCCGTTGATCTTCGCGGCGATGGCGCCGCTGCTGCTTGCCGGCGGTGATCCCGGGCAGGCGATTGCGTTGGCGGGGATGCTCGCGATCCTCGTCGGACTGATCGAGATCGCCCTTGGATTCGGGCGACTTGGTTTCGTGGCTGACCTGCTGTCCAAAGAGGTGCAGATCGGCTACTTGAACGGACTCGCGGTGATCATCATCGTGAGCCAGCTTCCCAAGCTGTTCGGGTTCTCAACCGACGCCGATTCCTTCCTTGGGGAGATTCGCGCGTTCATCGGCGCGCTCGACCAAACGAATGTGACCACGCTCGCGGTCGGACTGGCCGTCCTGGCCGTCCTACTGGTCTTGCCGATGGTCACCACCAGGATCCCCGCGATCCTGGTCGCCGTCGTCGGGGTGATGGTGGCGTCCTCGTTGTTCGGGCTCGCCGATGCAGGTGTCGCGACCGTTGGAGTGCTGCCTCAGGGGGTACCGGCGCCCTCCCTGCCATGGACGCAAGCCTCGGACGTGCTCCCATTGCTCGTGGCAGCCGTGGGGATCACGTTGGTCTCGTTGGCCGACACGATCGCGACGTCGGCGAGCTTCGCCGCTCGGCGTGGGGAGGAGGTCGACGCCGACCAGGAGATGATCGGGGTCGGCGCGGCCAACATCGCCGCCGGGGTGTTTCAGGGCTTCGCCATCTCCACCAGTAGCTCGCGCACGGCGGTTGCCGAGCAGTCCGGCGCCCGCAGTCAGCTGGCGGGCGTCGTCGGCGCGGGGCTCGTCGCGGTGTTGCTCGTGTTTCTGAATTCGCTCCTGGCCGGGCTCCCGCAGGCCGCGCTGGCCGCGGTGGTGATCATGGCGGCGCTCTCACTCCTCGACGTCAAGGTGCTGATCGGCGTGTGGCGTGTGCGGCGCGGAGCCGTGGCCGTGTCGCTCGTTGCCACGGCGGGCGTGATCTTCCTCGGCGTGCTGGACGGGATCCTCGTGGCGGTCGGGCTGGCGATCCTGCTGTTCTTCCGGCGGAACTGGTGGCCCCACGGCGAGGTCCTGGGGCTGACCGACGACGTGGCGGGGTGGCACAGCCTGGCGAAGTACCCCGATGCCAGTCAGATCTCCGGGGTCGTGGTCTACCGCTGGGAAGCGCCGTTGTTCTTTGCGAACGCCGGGATCTTCCGCAGGCAGATTCGTGATCTGGCCGCTGACGCAGGCGTGCGCTTCGTTGTCCTGCAGTGCGAGGCCATCACCGATGTCGACGTCACCGCGGCGGCCATGCTCGGGCAGCTCGACGACGAGCTCAACCGAGCTGGAGTGCACCTGGCGTTCGCCGGACTTCGTGATCGCGTGCAGGACCTCGTCAAGCGCTATGGGCTCCTCGACACGCTCGACGCCGACCACTTCTATCCGACCCTTGACGTGGCGATCGAGGCGGTCCAACGCGAGTTGGGCGAGCGTGACTGACGCGGTGCCTGCGCCGTCGGGGCTAAGGCTCAGCTTGAACCAGAGTCTTCTGGCCTAAGGCTCAGGTAGAGCCTGAGTTCCTGGCCGAGAATCTCCGGTTCTGCGGTGTTTCGGGCTCTCGATCCCCGGTGGTGCGGCCCAAGTTGGGACCAGCCGCTCAACTCGGTGACTGCGTGAGGAGTCAACCAGACGCCCTTGGTCGATCCGGGTGGCGCGTTGCAGGACGTGCGTCCGTCGATCGGCCACATGAAGGACGGGGGGCGGTATGACGGCGTTCTAGTTGCTCAAGATTTTGGCGGTTACGTACGAATGAGGGGACAACGCTTCCGGTGTCCGGACCGTTTGATCCCCCCGAACAGATGACGCTTTCCCCCTCGCGTGCCACGCCGCGCCCCATGATCTGGCTCGCCGCAAGCGCGGTTGGGGTCGCGGCGCTTGGGTTTGGGGTGTCTGCCGCGTCGGCCGCGACCGCCGAACCGAAGGCGACGCCGGCCATTGATGACAGCGTCTCCGTGGCGAACGTCAGCGTCGTTCGGAAAGACACCACGCGCAAGATGCAGCTTTGCTTCCGCCGTAGCTCCAAGATTGGCCAGGGGACGGTCTACATCGCGCAGAAGAAGACGCTGAAGTGCCGCCCCGGCGATGCCGCGCTTTCGATGCGCATCCTCGTCGGCGAGGAGCCGATGACTGACGCGGCCGGCAACTCTGCACCTTCGTCGTCCACCAGCACTACGACGTCATCGAGTCTTCTCGACAGCGGCGTCGTGTTTGGTCGTACCGGCCCAGCTGGGCCAGCCGGGCCGCAGGGCATCCAGGGCGAGAAGGGTGAGCGCGGGGCGACTGGTACCGCCGGCCCCCAGGGCACCGCAGGGCTCGCTGGCGCCACCGGCCCGCAAGGACTTCCCGGATTCACCGGCGCGACGGGCGCGACCGGCGCGGCGGGCGCTCAAGGCCCGCAGGGCGTTCAAGGACTTCAAGGTGCTGCCGGCGCTGCGGGTGCAACTGGTGCCGCGGGCACCAACGGCGCCGATGGTGCGAGCGGGCCTGCCGGCCCGACGGGTGCGACGGGTGCGAGCGGTCCAGCCGGACCGCAGGGTGCCACGGGAGCCACGGGCGCCGCTGGCGTCAACGGTGCTGATGGCGCCGACGGGAACGACGGCGCAACTGGCGCTCAAGGCCCGCAGGGCATCCAAGGCCTTCAAGGTGCAGCTGGCGCGACCGGCGCGACCGGCGCGACCGGCGCGACCGGTGCGACCGGCGCAACCGGCGCTGCGGGCACGAACGGTGTCGACGGTGCAACCGGGCCGGCGGGTCCTGCCGGTGCGACGGGTGCGACGGGTCCTGCTGGACCGCAGGGCGCGACAGGCGCCGCCGGTGCCAACGGCGCTGATGGAGCTGACGGGAACGACGGCGCGACTGGCGCTCAGGGCCCGCAGGGCATCCAAGGGCTTCAAGGTGTGGCTGGCGCCGACGGCGCCAATGGCATCGATGGCGCAACGGGCGCAACCGGTGCCGCCGGCACGAACGGTGTCGACGGTGCAACCGGGCCGGCCGGTCCTGCTGGTGCAACGGGTGCGACTGGTCCTGCTGGGCCGCAGGGCGCAACGGGCGCTGCCGGGACCGATGGCGCTGCTGGCGCTCAGGGCCCGCAGGGCATTCAGGGACTTCAGGGCGCCGCGGGTGCCAATGGCGCTGACGGCGCTGACGGCGCGACGGGCGCAACGGGCGCAACGGGTCCTGCCGGACCGGCGGGTGCGACGGGCGCGACTGGCGCCAACGGTGCTGACGGCAACGATGGAGCTCAGGGCATTCAGGGACTTCAAGGCGCCACCGGCGCGACTGGCGCGACGGGTCCTGCTGGACCGCAGGGTGCGACGGGCGCCACGGGTGCGACTGGTGCGGCTGGCGCCAACGGTGCTGATGGTGCTGACGGCAGCGATGGTGCTGACGGCAGCGATGGCGCTCAGGGCCCGCAGGGTATTCAGGGACTTCAAGGTGCCGCAGGTGCTGACGGCGCGACGGGTGCGACTGGCGCTGCGGGTACGAACGGTGTCGATGGTGCGACTGGGCCCGCTGGTCCTGCCGGCGCAACCGGCGCAACCGGCGCGACGGGCGCGACGGGCGCGACGGGTCCTGCTGGACCGCAGGGTGCGACGGGCGCCACGGGTGCGACTGGTGCGGCTGGTGCCAACGGTGCTGATGGTGCTGACGGCAACGATGGCGCTCAGGGCCCGCAGGGTGTTCAGGGACTTCAAGGCCCCGCAGGTGTCGACGGCGCGACGGGTGCGACTGGCGCTGCGGGTTCGAACGGTGTCGATGGTGCGACTGGGCCCGCTGGTCCTGCCGGCGCAACCGGCGCGACGGGTCCTGCCGGACCGCAGGGCGCGACTGGCGCGACTGGTGCGACTGGTGCGGCTGGTGCCGACGGTGCTGATGGCAACGATGGCGCTCAGGGCCCGCAAGGGATTCAGGGACTTCACGGCCCCGCAGGCGCCGACGGCGCCACGGGCGCGACTGGCGCTGCGGGTTCGAACGGTGCCGATGGTGCGACTGGGCCCGCTGGTCCTGCCGGCGCAACCGGTGCGACGGGTGCGACGGGTCCTGCCGGACCGCAGGGTGCGACTGGCGCGGCTGGTGCCAACGGTGCTGATGGCAACGATGGCGCTCAGGGCCCGCAGGGTATTCAGGGACTTCAAGGTGCCGACGGCGCTACGGGTGCGACCGGCGCGACTGGTGCAACGGGCACGAACGGTGTCGACGGTGCAACCGGGCCCGCTGGTCCTGCCGGCGCAACCGGTGCGACTGGTGCGACGGGTGCGACCGGTCCTGCCGGACCGCAGGGAGCGACCGGCGCGACGGGTGCGGCTGGTGCCAACGGTGCTGATGGCGCTCAGGGCCCGCAGGGCATTCAGGGACTTCAAGGCCCCGCAGGTGCCGACGGCGCAACGGGTGCAACGGGTGCGACCGGCGCGACTGGCGCTGCGGGCACGAACGGTGTCGACGGTGCAACCGGGCCCGCGGGTCCTGCCGGCGCAACCGGTGCGACGGGCGCGACCGGTCCTGCCGGACCGCAGGGTGCGACGGGCGCGACGGGCGCGGCTGGTGCCAACGGTGCTGATGGCAACGATGGCGCTCAGGGCCCGCAAGGGATTCAGGGACTTCAAGGCCCCGCAGGTGCCGACGGCGCGACCGGCGCAACGGGTGCGACTGGCGCTGCGGGTACGAACGGTGTCGATGGTGCAACCGGGCCCGCTGGTCCTGCCGGCGCAACCGGTGCGACTGGTGCGACGGGCCCTGCTGGACCGACGGGCGCGACTGGCGCTCAGGGGCCTGCTGGCACGAACGGTGCTGACGGGGCGACCGGTGCGCAGGGCGTGCAGGGGCCGGCTGGGACAGACGGCGCCAACGGTGCGACCGGCGCTCAAGGCCCGATCGGTGCGACGGGCGCCACCGGGGCAACCGGCCCGGCGGGCCCGGCTGGTACCGATGGCGCGACGGGCGCCACTGGCCCGGCAGGCGCCACCGGTGCGCAAGGCCCGGCTGGTGCAGCCGGCCCGGCCGGTGCTGCTGGCCCGCAGGGCGCGCAGGGCCTCAAGGGCGACACCGGCGACACCGGCGCGCAGGGTCCGCAAGGCGTCGCAGGGGCAACGGGCGCAACCGGTGCTCAAGGCGTCGCGGGACCCACGGGTGCCACGGGCGCAACCGGCGCCCAGGGAACCGCGGGAACCAACGGGACGAACGGCGCCGACGGCGCGACGGGAGCCCAGGGCGTAGCTGGTCCGACCGGTCCGGCGGGTCCCACCGGATCGACCGGTGCCGCAGGTGCGACCGGCGCAACAGGTGCGACCGGCGCAACTGGCCCGGCGGGCGCGACCGGCGCCGCCGGTGCCGATGGCTCCAAGGTGCTCAATGGTGCCGGAGCCCCGGCGACCGGTCTGGGTGTCGTCGGCGACTTCTACTTGAACACCACGAACTCCGACTACTACGAGAAGACCGGCGCCGCCGTCTGGACGCTGCGCGGCAACCTCCAGGGCGCGACGGGCGCGACGGGCGCGACGGGCGCGACCGGCGCTGTCGGCGCGACCGGCGCCGCAGGCACGAACGGCACGGATGGCGCAACCGGCGCAACCGGTCCGGCCGGCCCCACCGGTGCGACCGGTGTCGCCGGCTCAAAGGTCCTGAATGGAGCGGGGGCGCCAGCCGGTGCTCTTGGCGTCGTCGGCGACTTCTACTTGAACACCACGAACTCCGACTACTACGAGAAGACCGGCGCCGCCGTCTGGACGCTGCGTGGCAACCTCCAAGGCGCGACCGGCGCCGCCGGTGCCACTGGTGCCACGGGTGCAGCAGGCGCGACCGGTCCTGCAGGACCGACCGGTGGTACCGGCCCGGCTGGCCCGACCGGTGCCGCTGGCTCGACCGGCGCTACGGGCGCCCAGGGCATCCAAGGCATCCAGGGCATCCAGGGGCCGATCGGTACGACCGGCGCAACCGGTGCAACCGGTGCGACCGGCACCGCGGGCTCCAAGGTCCTGAATGGTGCCGGTGCCCCGGCCGCCGGTCTGGGCGCGGTCGGCGACTTCTACCTCAACAACACGAACTCCGACTACTACGAGAAGACCGGCGCCGCCGTCTGGACGCTCCGCGGCAACCTCAAGGGCGCGACGGGCAACACCGGTGCGACTGGTGCGACCGGCACCACTGGCGCGACCGGTCCGACTGGCGCAACAGGCCCCACCGGCGCAACCGGTGCTCAGGGCCCCGCAGGCGTCCTCGGCACGCAGACCGTAAGCGCGGTCGCGACCGGATCAGCTGGCAGCGATACGCCGGTCACGGCGACCGCGACCTGCCCCGTCGGAAAGATCCTGCTCTCGGGCGGCGGAAATGCGGTCCTGTTCGACGGGGCTGAGGCCGACTTCGATGGCCTGACTCACCCGGTGCTGAACCAGAGCGCTCCGAACCCCGCAACCGGGACCCCGACCGGGTGGCGCGCAAAGGCATCGTTCGGTGAGACATCTCCCTCCAGCTGGCAGATCCGCGTGTACGCCTACGCCGTCTGCAGCACCTGATCGAACGGTCGCGGCGGACTCCGCTGCATCCCGGGTTTCAAGCGTCGACCGCTGCATCAGGCATTTTGGGCTGACGGCTTCAGTTTTGTGCTGGAGCGCCGACCGACTGGGGGAGCGGACCAGCCGCATCACCCTTGCCGCGCGCCCTCGAGATCACCACGAGGCCGGCGGCCACTCCGAAGGGAAACCATGAGCACCACCGAGTCAACCAGCGTCTACCGAAGCGGCGGCGGCCAGAAGTCTGGCCCCACGACGATCTTCACCGGATTGATCGCCCTCGCACTGATCGGGATCGCCGTCGCGCTGTTCTCGCTTGCGTCGCAGGCGAAGTACGGCAACTGCGTCGCAGCCCAGTCGGCGAAGTACCCGGCGATCGGCGTCTCCGCGTTCAACACGAAGACCACGGGCCCGATCAAGGTCGCTTACGACGCTGAGCGTCGTAAGGCCGTCGACGCCTGCTAGCGAGCCAAGCTCGGCGACCACGTGGGTGGTCGCCGATGCCGGTTTTGCCCTGAAGCCGGTAGACGTTCCAAGTGGACGCTAGTGGCCGCTATTTGCTCGATGTTCCGCTTGGATTGAATCTGGAACGAGCGCCACACACTTGTGGAACGGCGATCAAGTGACTAGGCCAGTTGGCCGATGTAGAGGAGGCCAACCGTCCTTGCGCGGTCTCCCAGTGTCTTCGAAGTTCCACGACTCTTATCCGCCGCGAGTAGCTCGCGCTAGCCTCGCGATCTGCGCTGCCGCGCTGCTCGCGTCGGCTGCGCCGTCCGCCGCGTCTGCTGCCACCGGTTCCCGCGAACAGGAGACCGACGCCGCGGCGGCGACGCCGACCGTTGATCCCAACGTTTCCGTCGCCAACGTCTCGGTGGTGCGCAAAGACACGACGCGCAAGATGCAGCTTTGCTTCCGTCGCAGCTCTCGCGTCGGCCAGGGGACGGTCTACATTGCGCAGCGGAGCAAGCTGACGTGCCGACCTGGCGACGCGGCGCTCTCGATGCGGATTCTCGTTGGCGAGCAGCCGACGACGGACTCCGCGGGCGGGTCGGTGACTCCGGCGGCCGCCGGTACCGGCACTGGCACGACCCCATCCTCGCTGCTTGACGGCGGTGGCGTGATCTTTGGGCGCACCGGCCCCGCAGGCCCGGCTGGACAGCAGGGGATCCAGGGGGAGCGGGGCGCAACCGGCCCGGCGGGCATTCAAGGCGCGACCGGTGTGTCCGGCGCCATGGGACCGCAGGGACTTGCCGGGATGACGGGCGCTGACGGTGCGGTCGGCCCGGCCGGCCCCACTGGGTTGACGGGCGCAACGGGCGCTCAGGGGTTGACGGGTGCGACCGGCGCAACCGGATCTCAGGGTGCGGCTGGCGCGGCTGGCGCGGCTGGCGCGGCTGGCGCGGCTGGTTTGAATGGCACCAATGGTGTTGATGGCGCGGTGGGTCCGGCGGGTCCGCAGGGGCTGACGGGTCCTCAAGGGGCGACCGGCGCGACTGGCGCGACTGGCGCCGCTGGTGTCAATGGCCTTGACGGCGCAACGGGCGCGACGGGTGCGGCTGGTCTGAATGGCGCCGATGGTGTTGATGGTGCGGTGGGTCCGGCAGGTCCGCAGGGGCTGACCGGTCCTCAGGGGGCGACGGGCGCGACCGGTGCGGCGGGCGTTGATGGTCTGGATGGCGCCGATGGTGTTGATGGCGCGGTGGGTCCGGCTGGTCCGCAGGGGCTGACGGGTCCTCAGGGGGCGACCGGCGCGACTGGCGCGACGGGTGCTGCTGGTGCCAACGGCCTTGATGGTGCAACGGGTGCGACCGGTGCGACGGGTGCTGCGGGTTCGAACGGTGTCGATGGTGCGACTGGGCCCGCTGGTCCTGCCGGCGCAACCGGAGCGACTGGTGCGACGGGTCCTGCTGGACCTCAGGGAGCGACTGGCGCGACTGGCGCGACTGGCGCGGCTGGTGTCAACGGTGCTGATGGCAACGATGGCGCTCAGGGCCCGCAAGGTATTCAGGGACTTCAAGGCCCCGCAGGTGCCGACGGCGCGACTGGCGCAACGGGTGCGACCGGTCCTCAGGGGCTGACGGGTGCCGCTGGTGCCAATGGCCTTGACGGTGCGGTGGGTCCGGCGGGTCCGCAGGGGCTGACGGGTCCGCAGGGGGCGACCGGCGCGACCGGCGCGACGGGTGCTGCTGGTGCCAACGGCCTCGATGGCGCAACGGGTGCCGCTGGTGCAAATGGCCTCGATGGCGCAACCGGTGCGACGGGCGCGGCTGGTCTGAACGGCACCGATGGTGCGGTTGGTCCGGCTGGTCCGCAGGGGCTGACCGGTCCGCAAGGGGCGACCGGCGCGACGGGTGCTGCTGGTGCCGACGGCCTTGATGGCGCGACGGGTGCGACCGGCGCAACTGGTGCGACGGGTGCTGATGGTCTGAATGGCACCAATGGTGTTGATGGAGCGGTTGGTCCGGCAGGTCCGCAGGGGCTGACCGGTCCGCAAGGGGCGACCGGGGCGACCGGCGCCGCTGGTGCCAATGGCCTTGATGGTGCGACGGGCGCAACCGGCGCGACGGGCGCAACCGGTGCGGCCGGCGTCGATGGTCTGAATGGCACCAATGGTGTTGATGGTGCGGTGGGTCCGGCTGGTCCGCAGGGGCTGACCGGTCCGCAAGGGGCGACCGGCGCTACGGGTGCCAACGGCCTTGATGGCGCGACGGGTGCGACCGGTCCTCAGGGACTGACGGGTCCTCAGGGGGCGACCGGCGCGACGGGCGCGACGGGTGCTGCTGGTGCCGACGGCCTTGATGGCGCGACGGGTGCGACCGGCGCAACGGGTGCGACGGGTGCTGCTGGTCTGAATGGCACCAATGGTGTTGATGGCGCGGTTGGTCCGGCAGGTCCGCAAGGGCTGACGGGTCCTCAGGGGGCGACCGGCGCGACGGGTGCTGCTGGTGCCAACGGCCTCGATGGTGCGACGGGTGCGACGGGTGCGACGGGTGCGACGGGTGCGACGGGCGCCGCAGGTACTGCCGGCGCTGATGGTCTGAATGGCACCAATGGTGTTGATGGAGCGGTTGGTCCCGCAGGTCCGCAGGGGCTGACCGGTCCGCAAGGTGCGACCGGCGCCGCTGGTGCCAACGGCCTTGATGGTGCGACGGGCGCAACCGGCGCGACGGGTGCGACCGGTCCTCAGGGACTGACGGGTGCCGCTGGTGCAAACGGCCTCGATGGCGCGACGGGTGCGACGGGCGCGGCTGGTCTGAATGGCACCAATGGTGTTGATGGTGCGGTTGGTCCGGCTGGTCCGCAGGGGCTGACGGGTCCTCAAGGCGCGACCGGCGCGACCGGTGCTGCTGGTGCCAACGGCCTCGATGGCGCGACTGGCGCGACTGGCGCGACTGGCGCGACGGGTCCTCAAGGGCCGACGGGTGCTGCTGGCGCTGATGGTCTGAATGGCACCAATGGTGTTGATGGTGCGGTGGGTCCGGCTGGTCCGCAGGGGCTGACCGGTCCGCAGGGTGCGACCGGCGCGACGGGTGCTGCTGGTGTCAACGGCCTCGATGGCGCAACGGGCGCGACCGGTGCAACGGGTGCGACCGGTCCTCAGGGACTGACGGGTGCCGCTGGTGCCAATGGCCTCGATGGCGCAACGGGTGCAACCGGTGCGACGGGCGCGGCTGGTCTGAATGGCACCAATGGTGTTGATGGTGCGGTCGGTCCGGCTGGTCCCCAGGGGCTGACGGGTCCTCAGGGGGCGACCGGCGCGACCGGTGCTGCTGGTGCCAACGGCCTCGATGGCGCGACTGGCGCGACGGGTCCTCAAGGGCCGACGGGTGCTGCTGGCGCTGATGGTCTGAATGGCACCAACGGTGTTGATGGTGCGGTGGGTCCGGCAGGTCCGCAAGGGCTGACGGGTCCGCAAGGTGCGACCGGTGCTGCTGGTGCTAACGGCCTTGATGGCGCAACGGGTGCGACCGGCGCGACGGGTGCGACCGGTCCTCAGGGACTGACGGGTGCCGCTGGTGCAAACGGCCTCGATGGCGCGACGGGTGCGACTGGCGCGGCTGGTTTGAATGGCACCAATGGTGTTGACGGTGCGGTCGGTCCGGCTGGTCCGCAGGGGCTAACCGGTCCGCAAGGTGCCACTGGCGCGACCGGTGCTGCTGGTGCCAACGGCCTTGACGGCGCGACGGGCGCAACGGGCCCACAAGGTCCGCAGGGTCTGACGGGCGCGACCGGTCTCACCGGTCCGGCTGGCGCGACCGGTGCCACCGGTCCTGCCGGTCCAACGGGTACCGCTGGGCTGGACGGCGCAACCGGCCCGGCCGGCGCCGCCGGTGCAACTGGTCCGGCCGGCGCGGCAGGTCCGACCGGCCCCGCGGGATCGACCGGTGCCACCGGCGCGGTTGGCCCCACCGGTCCGGCTGGGGTTGCCGGCGCCGCTGGCGCAACCGGTGCCACGGGCGCAGCTGGGGCCGCAGGCGCAACCGGCGCAACGGGCCCAACCGGTGCGACGGGCGCCGCCGGTTCCAAAGTCCTCAACGGTGCGGGAGCTCCGGCAGGCGCCCTGGGCGCCATCGGCGACTTCTACCTCGACAACTCCACCTCCGACTACTACGAGAAGACGGGCGCGGCCACCTGGACGAGCCGCGGCAACCTCAAGGGAGCCACAGGCGCGACCGGGGCGACGGGACCCACCGGCGCCACCGGTGCCACAGGCGCGACCGGTCCGACCGGTCCGACGGGCGCCACCGGCGCGACGGGCGCGGCCGGTACGGGAGTCTCGAGCAACCAGATCGTCACCACAAACGCATCCAGCGCATCAGACGTCAACAACGGCGACATCGTGACCACGACCGCGTCGTGCCCCGTCGGCAAGACACTCCTCAGTGGCGGCGCGCGGGCCAAGCTGACGCTGAACGCCGGCGGCGCGGACGTCAGCTTCTACCACACCAACGGCTTGCTCGGGGTCGGCGCTGGCGACATCTTCCCGGGCGTGCAGAGCTCCGAGCCGGTGATCGCCTCCGGCGTCGCCACCGGTTGGAGTGCAACGGCCCAGGCCCAGAACACCGCGAACCTCAACGGCTACAAGCTGAAGATCTACGTGTGGGCCGTCTGCACGATCTGATCCCCGCGCGGCGCGGCTATTCCCGGCTCGCTCCCGGCTTCCAGAGCGGCTCGTCGGCACCGGCGTTGGCTGCCCGCGAAAGGATGAAGAGCAGGTCCGAGAGCCGGTTCACATAGCGCAGCGTCTCGGGAGAGTGGTCGCTCACGTCGAGAATTCTGCGCTCCGCGCGCCGGCAGACCGTCCGCGCGACATGCAGCTGCGCGGCCGCAAGCGTGCCACCCGGCAACAAGAACGAGCGCAGCGGCTCGAGTTCGTCGTTGACCTCGTCGCAGCGCTCCTCCAGCCACGTCGTCTGGTCGGCGCTGACCCGGAGGCGCGCGCCGGCCTTCGTGTCTGGTGCGTCCGGCGGGACCGCCAGATCGGCGCCGACGTCGAAGAGGTCATTCTGGATCCGCTGCACCCACGGCACGAACCGCTCGTCGAGGCCGCCCGTCGCAAGCACCACACCCAGATGGGTGTTGAGCTCGTCGACGTCGCCGTAGGCCTCGATCCGCGGGTGCGTCTTGCGCACCCGGGACATATCGCCCAGGTGCGTCTCGCCGCCGTCGCCGGTGCGCGTGTAGATCCGTGTGAGGTTGACGGCCATAGGCCGCAGAGCCTACGCCGCAACCTCCGCCAGTGACACGGAGCGATCCTCGCTCAGCGTGATCGCGCGGCCAATGAACTCGTCCTTGGGCAGCTCAGCGAGCACCTCCGGGTCGGTCGTCCCGCCGATCGCGCGGCGCCCATCCGGCAGCGTGGCAAACACCACGCCATACAGCGGGGCCCCGTCGCGGCCGAAGAGCGCGGTGGCCACCTCGACCGTCAACACGCCTGCCGCCGCAGCCTCCTCGGGAGATGCGACCTCGCGCTTGGCCGGCTCGGGCGTGGGGTGGAGCGTCGCGTACGGCTTGGCCGGTGCGCTGGAGCCGTAGAGCCCATACGCGTGTTTGGTCGCGTACCAACCCAGCGACGAGCTGATGCCGAGCGCATCTGGGCCCGCCTCGCGCAGCGCGCGGGCGACGGCGATCACGCCGTGCGTGCCGAAGTTGTTGCCGGGCCCGCCGAAGAACGTCAGCCCTCCGGTGCACGTCAACGGGCGGCTGGGGTCGTCGATCGGCAGTCCCAACTCGCGCGCGGCGATCTGCACCGCCGACGGGAAGCAGGAGTAGAGGTCGACGGGGCCCAGCTTTGACGCGTCCGTCTCGGCGTGGGCGAACAGCGCCTCACCGATCGCGCGGATCGCGGGCGACCGATTGAGCTGCTCGCGTTCGCTGACGAACCACTCGTCGTTGGCCTGCGCGCCCGCATGCACGTAGACCCACTTGGACTCGTCGATGCCCAGCTCGCGCGCAGCCTTGGCGGAGCAGAGGATGAGCGCGCCGGCCTGGTCGACGCGGAAGTTCGCGACCATGAACTTCGTATACGGGTGCGAGACCTGCCGGTTTCCAGGCGTCGGCGTGGAAATCTCGTCGGCGGTCTGCGGCGTCTGCACCCATGCGTTCGGGTGCCATGCCGCGACCTCGCTGAACCGCGACCAGAGCCCGGCCGCGACGGCGCGCTGCTCAGAGACCGTTCGACCGGCGTCGGCGGCGATCGCCTGCTCCATCAGGGCGTAGCCGAGGACGGGCACGCTGAATCCGACGGCCAGCTCGGCCTCAGAGTTGCCGGGGTGATCGGCCTCCAACACCTCCGTCTCGCCCTTGGGTGCCTGGGCGGCGGCGTCGCCGAACGTCTCAAAAGAGGTCTTCTCGCTGTGGAGGGCCTCCGCGCCGCACATCAGCGCGACGTCGAGTTCGCCGGCCTGAATGCGTTCGGCGAGCGCGTTGACCAGCAGCTGGGAGCCGTTGCCGCCAACCATGCTCGAGCGCATCGTCTTGATGCCGTCGAGTCCGAGCGCTTTGGCGACGCCGATGCCGGGGGTCAGGTCGGCCCACGACGCCGACGGCGCGACGGCGATGACCTGTGCCGCGGCGAGGATTGCGCGGGCCTCAAGCGAGGGTTCGCCCGAGCCGTCGGTGGCAGGTGCCCCGGCGGCGTCGGCGGCGGCCGCGAGGATCGCCCTCGCCATGAACTCGGGGACCGGTCCGGCGGGCGTGTCGCCAGGTTTGGCGCTGAGCTCGCCCAGGCCAACCAGGACCGGGGTGCGGTCGTCGATCGTCATTGCTTCGTCTCCTGCTGGTCGGCGGGCCTAGAGGCCCATCGAGCGGCCGATGATCTCGCGCATCACCTGATCGGTGCCACCGCCGATCGGGCCCAGGCGCGCGTCGCGCAGGCCGCGCTCGATCGGGCCGGCCAGGTAGCCCGCGCCGCCATGGAGCTGCACGCACTCGTCGGCGATGTTCAGGCAGATGCGCTGCGAGAACAGCTTCACCATCGACACCTCGATCGAGGCGTTCTCGCCGCTCATGAACTTGCGCAGCGCGTCATAGGCCATCGCCCGCGCGGCGTAGAGCTCAGTCGCCATCTGCGCCATCGAGTGCCGGTTGACCTGGAACGTGCCGATCGGTCGGCCGAACGCCTCGCGCTGCTTGATGTAGTCGAGCGTGAGTTCCAAGCCAGCCTGCGCGCCGGCGATGGCGCCCATCGTGAGCACGAGCCGCTCCCACTGGAAGTTCTCCATGATCAGCTTGAAGCCGCCGTTGACCTCGCCGAGGAGGTTCTCGTCGGGGACGAACACGTCTTGGAAGGCGATGGCGCCGGTGTCGGAGCAGTGCCAGCCGAGCTTCTCCAACGCCGTCGCGCTGACGCCCTCGCCCTTGTCGATGATCAGGAACGACATGCCGCCATGGCCGCCCTGCTCGCTCGTCTTGACGGCCGCGACGTAGAAGTCGGCCCGCACGCCATTGGTGATGAAGACCTTCTCGCCGTTGACGATCCAGCCGCCCTCGACCTTCTCGGCACGGCACTGGATGTTGGCCACGTCGGAGCCGGCGCTGGGCTCGGTGATCGCGAGGGCACCGATCTTCTCGGCCTTGATCCCGGGCACGAGGTAACGCTGCTTCTGATCCTCGGTACCGAAGCCGTTGATCGGCGGCAGCGCGAGGTCGATGTGGGCGCAGATCCCGACGGCCAGGCCGGCCGCGCCGGTGCGCGAGAGCTCTTCGCACAGGACGGCGGCGTGCAGGTGGTCGCCACCCTCGCCGCCGTACTCCTCGCCGAACTTCAGGCCGATGAAGCCCTGGGCGGCGAGCTTGTGGAACACCTCGTTGGGGAACCACTTGTCTTTCTCCCACTGCTCGACGTGGGGAACCAGCTCACGCTCGACGAACCCGCGGATAGAGGCTCGGAGCTCTTCGTGTTCTTCGGTGAAGGGCGGCATGAGGGCGGAGGTCGCCAAAGTTACGCTCATGAAACTTAGCCTTGCAGAACCGGCGAAATGATGCAAGACACCTGTTCGGTTTCTGGCCGAGCGTCTGGGCCGACTGGGCGCGTAGGCCCGCCACGGCGCGCCGCGGTGGCGCGTGAACCCGCGGCGTGCCGTTAGGCTCGCCGCCGTGCCTGCTCGCCGTCGTCGCCTCCGCCAGATCGTCGCCGTTGCATTCGCTGGCGCGGCAGCGGCTGCGCTCGTCGCCTGCGGTGCGGGCCCCCGCAAAGCCAACACGTCGACCGTCGATGGGCTCATCCTCAATCGCGGCGTCGTCGTGGGGGAGTCGGGTGATCGTCCGAGCGGCGTTCGCGCGCTCAATGCGGAGCCCTCCAAGACGCTGCCGCAGCTGCAGTCTTCGATGCACCAGCAGCAGTTCGGTGACGGCGGGCTGACGCTGCTGCCGTATCTCAACGGCCTGGAACCAAACGAGATCCCGGTTGACAAGGAACAGGCCAAGCACACCTACCCCGGCGATATCGCATACCCGGGCGACCGCGTCGGCTGGGTCCCGCGCGACAAGTCCGACGTGGCGGCCGTCCCGACCGGCGTCGTCGGGCTCTTCCCGGCCCCATTCACGACGCGCTTCACGAAGAAGCGGCGGCTGCTGCCGATCCGCATCCAGTGCGCCGAGACGCAGTCAGGCGCCTGCAACACCACGCAGCAGGTCCTCACCGAGCTGAAGCTCCACACGGCCACCTCGAACCTGCAAGACACGTCGGCGATCGACGAGCTGCGCGTCTACGTCGGCAGCTGGCCGCAGCTGCGTCCCGCGATGCAGCGCGGCCGCATGAGCAACGCCCGCGTCGTCGAGACCGAGGCCGAGCGCAACGGCTACGGCTTCCAGATCTCTGCCGACGGGCAGCAGATCCGCGCGGCAGCGCCGTTCGGTGAGGCCGCGACGCCCGAGGTCTACGGCCCCGGGACCGGCGTGATCTTCGCGGTGCGCGACGAACTCGGCTCGCCGGCCTGGGTCGTAACGGGCGCCGACGACGCCGGCGCCGCGGCCGCCGCCAAGGCGCTCGACGAGAACGACCTCGCAGGTCGCGTCTCGGCGATCGTGCCGGCGAAGTAGGCACGCAGCCGCCACTTCGGCCGCGGGCTGGTATGGCCTGCCCGCATCGCCCGCCGCATCCTGGGCGGCGGGCGATGCGGCGGGCGGCGGCTCAGAGGGCCTTGAGGATGTCCTCGACGCGGTCCTTCGCGTCGCCGAACAGCATCTGCGTGTTGTCGCGGAAGAACAGCGGGTTCTGCACGCCGGCGTAGCCGGAGGCCATCGAGCGTTTGAACACGATCACGTTCTCGGCTTCCCACACGTGGAGCACGGGCATGCCGGCGATCGGGCTGGTCGGGTCCTCCGAGGCGGCTGGGTTGACGGTGTCGTTGGCGCCGATCACGAGCACGACGGTGGTGTCGGCAAAGTCATCGTTGATCTCGTCCATCTCGAGCACGATGTCGTACGGCACCTTCGCCTCGGCGAGGAGCACGTTCATGTGGCCCGGCAAGCGGCCGGCGACGGGGTGGATGCCGAAGCGCACCTCGATACCCGCGTCGCGGAGCTTGCGGGTCATGTCGGCGACGCCGTGCTGGGCCTGGGCGACGGCCATGCCGTAGCCCGGGGTGATGATCACGGACTTCGCACTCTTCAGGAGCTCGGCGGCGCCCTCGGCGTTGATCTCGCGGTGCTCGCCGTAATCGACGTCTTCACCGGCGGGCGCTTCGATACCGAAGCCACCCGCGATCACGGAGATGAATGAGCGGTTCATCGCCTCGCACATGATGTAGCTGAGGTACGCACCCGAGGAGCCGACGAGCGCACCGGTAATGATGAGCGCGTCGTTACCGAGCAGGAAGCCTGCCGCGGATGCAGCCCAACCGGAGTACGAGTTGAGCATCGACACGACGACCGGCATGTCGCCGCCACCGATCGAGGCGACGAGGTGCCACCCGAGGAACAGTGCGAGCACGGTGGAGAGGATCACCGGGACGATGCCCGGGCTGATCACGAACCACACGGTGAGGCCGGCGAACACGAGGAGCGAACCGAGGTTGATCGCGTTCTTGCCAGGCAGCATCAGCGGCTTGGAGTCGATCTTGCCCGAGAGCTTGCCGTAGGCGACGATCGAGCCGGTGAACGTGACGGCGCCGATGAAGATGCCGATCACCACCTCGGCGTGGTGGATGCCGAGGGTGCCGAGGGCGTCGAGCGCCCGCCACTCCTCGCCGTTCTCCTTACCTTCCACGAGCAGGTAGCCGTTCCAGCCGACGAGCACGGCGGCGAGGCCGACGAAGCTGTGGAGGAGGGCGATGAGCTCGGGCATGCCGGTCATCTCGACGATGCGTGCACGCCAGAAGCCGATGGCTGCGCCAACGCCGAGCGCTGCGGCCATCAGGATGAGACCCGTGGTCTCGATGTCGGCGTCGACCGACATCCAGATCGTCGCGACGAGCGCGAGCGCCATGCCGGCCATGCCGTAGCGGAGGCCGACCTTCGCGGTCTCGTGCTTGGAGAGACCCGCGAGCGCCGCGATGAACAGAAGCGCAGCGACGATGTACGCCGCCTGCGCCGGAACTGGAACGGAATGAGACATGCCCTAGCTCCTGGAGAACATGGCGAGCATGCGGCGTGTCACCGCGAAGCCACCGAAGATGTTGATGCTCGCGAGCAGGATCGCCACGGTCGAGACCGCGGTGATCAGGTCGTCGCCGTGCCCGATCTGGATCAATCCGCCGACGACGATGATGCCCGAGATTGCGTTCGTCACCGACATGAGCGGGGTGTGCAGCGCGTGGTGCACGTGACCGATCACGTAGTAGCCGATGACGATCGCCAGCGCGAACACCGTGAGGTGCGGCACGAGCGTGGGCGGCGAGATCGCGACGAGGCCGAAGAACGCGGCCGCGCCGAGCAGGACCAGCGTCAGACGCTTGCTGTCCGACATCGGCTCCTTCGGCGGTGCCGGCTCAGCGACAGGCTTCGCTGCGGCCGGGGCCGGAGCTGCAGAGACCTGCACCTCCGGCGGCGGCCAGGCGAGTTCCCCGTCGCGGACGACGGTGATGCCGCGCTGGACGACGTCGTCCCAGTCGAGGACGAGGGCGCCGTCCTTCTCCGGCGTCATCAGCTTCATCAGGTTCACGAGGTTCGTGCCGTAGAGCTGTGAGGCCTGGGCGGGCAGACGGCCCGCGAGGTCGGTGTAACCGAGGATCGTGACGCCGTTGTCGGTGACGACGGCTTCGCCCTTCACGGTGCCTTCGACGTTGCCGCCGTTGATGGCGGCCATGTCGACGATCACGCTGCCCGGCTTCATCGACGCGACCATCTCCTTGGTGATGAGCGTCGGAGCCGGGCGGCCCGGGATGAGGGCCGTGGTGATGATGATGTCGACGTCGGTCGCGAGCTCGGCGTAGAGCGCCGCGGCACGCGCGTTGTAGTCGTCCGACATCTCCTTGGCGTAGCCCGTGGCAGACACCTCGACGTCGGCCGCCTCGACCGAGAGGTACTCGCCGCCGAGCGACTTCACCTGGTCGGCGACTTCGGGACGGGGGTCGGTCGCGTAGACGATGGCGCCGAGGCTGCCGGCGGCGCCGATGGCCGCGAGGCCTGCGACGCCGACGCCGGCGACGAGCACCTTGGCCGGGTTGACCTTTCCGGCGGCGGTGACCTGGCCGGTGAAGAAGCGCCCGAAGCTGTGGGCGGCCTCGACGACCGCGCGGTAACCGGCGATGTTGGCCATCGACGACAGCACGTCGAGCGACTGTGCGCGCGAGATGCGCGGCACGGCATCCATCGACAGCGCCGTGATCGGGCGCGTGGCGAGGTCGTCGACCATCGCCTGGTCGAGGCGCGGCGCGAGGAGGCTGATCAGCGTCGCGCCCTTCTTGAGGCCGTCGAGCTGCGTCTTGGTCGGCGCGTTGACGCCGAAGACGATGTCACCCGCGAACGGATCGCCGATGCGGGCGCCCGCTTCGACGTAGGCTTCGTTCGTGAAGCTCGCGGCTTCGCCGGCGCCGGCTTCGACGACGACCTCATAGCCCAGTTTAAGGAGCTGCACAACGGTCGCGGGCGTCGCGGCAACGCGCGTCTCCCCGACCTGTGCCTCCTTCAGCACTCCGATCAACAAACTGTGGGCTCCTGGAAAACGTCGAGAACAGAGGGAATTCCCAGACTGCGCGCGCCCCAAGCCCCAGCCCTGAGCGACGGCTCTGGAAACCGTTGCTCGATGCCGCTGGACATGATCAGCACGCGCAGTGACCGGGAAAGGTATCGATCCGGACGCCCCGGAAGGCGCTCGCCCTACCGTGCGTTCAGTCCACACCCACAATTGCCGACGAGCCGGCCGCCCCACTTCATGGGGATTTGCCCTGCAAAACGGCGATTCGGCAGTGGCGGCACCGTCACGCGATCCGGCGATCGAACCAGCGGTTCAACCGGCGGTCACAGCTGTGCGCGCCTGGCCGCTGGAGGCGCGCCGACGAGATCGACGGTGACTTCCCGCGCACCGACGTCTCGCTTGCGGCATCGAGAACCCCTTGTTCTTCGACGCCAAGACCTCCATGCTCTTCGGAGACGCCAAGTCCTCAGTCGCCGACATCGTCAAGGAGCTGCAGGAGCTCTAACCCGCTCCCACAGCACCTGCCGACAACCCCCATCGGCTCCGCGTACCGGCCTCGCCCTCAGGTTTCTGGGGGCGAGGCCGGTGTCGTTTTGGGCGCGTTGGGGCGGGGGTTGGGGTGCCCCTGCGCGAACAACGGCTTGCTGCGCCCTGCGGGCTTGCGGCGCCGAACTGTTCGCTTCGGGGCACCCCAACCCCCGCCTCGGGCCAGACGACACCGGCCTCGCCTCCCGAACCCTGGGTGCGTGGACGGCGACGGAGCCGATGGGGTGGTCTGCCGGGGCGTTGGGAACGCTCCCTAGCGGGGCCGTCTTCTGCGTCAGCTCGACGCACTTGGGCGCGCGGTTAGGGGAGTAGCCCGAGTCGTCGGCGACTGCTGGTTTGCGGCACGCGTCTCCAGGGCGCGGCGGCGTTGGCCCGGTGAGAACGCGGCCCGTCAGGCACTAGGGCGCACGATGAGCGAACGGCGGCGGGGAGCGGGGTGCCGTGGGCGCACCGTTGCGACCAGAGCGAGCGACGCGAGCCGCTAGGCGAGCACAGCGAGCGCCGGGAGTGGGGCGAACACGGCACCCCGCTCCCCACCGCCCCAAGCGCTCAAACTCCGCCCTCTACAGCGCGACTTTGAAGGCCTTCTCGCCCTTGTGCTGATCGAAGAAGTCGACCATCACGTCGACGTATTCGTTGAAGCCGGGGCACGTGAGGCCGTTGCGGGCCAGGTGCTTGGTGGCCTGCGTGGTGTCGTACTGCACCGGGTGCTTGAGGAAGACGAGCGACTCAAATGGCGTGGCGCCGTAGAAGGAGCGGATCGGCTTGATGGCCAGGAACGGCTTCATGACGAAGTCCGGGATGGCGGGGCCGAACGGGTCGCGATGCACGTAGGTGCGCGACAGGAGGCGCACGAACTGGCGGGTCGTCAGCGGGTTGGGATCGGCGAGCGCGAGCGTCGCGCCGGCCGTCTCCGGGTCGGTGCTGCAGGCGGCGATCGCGTCGACGATGAAGTCGACGGGCACCGCGTTGAAGGTCGCCTTGTCGGTGCCCATGTCGCCGACGGTGAGGCCGAGCTGCTTCATGCGGTGGATGAACCAAAGGATGAAGTAGGGGCCGTCGAACTTCTGGGTGTCGCCGGTCTTGGAGTCGCCGACAACGATGCCGGGGCGGTAGATCGTGGTGGGGACGTCGGCCATGGACTCCTTCACGAGGACCTCGGCCGCGAACTTCGTCGACTCGTAGTGGTTCTTGAACTCCTGGCTCTCGTCGAGCTCGGACTCCAGGACCTTGCCGGTGCGCTTGCCGGCCACATAACACGTGGAGATGTAGTGGTGGCGCTCTAGATCGGTGCAGGCGCGGCAGAAGTCGAGCACGTGCTTGGTGCCGTCGACGTTGACCTTGATCGCGACCGACTCGGGCACGGCGAGGTTGTAGATCGCGGCCAGGTGGTAGACGCGGCGGACGGTGTTCGCCAGCTCGACGTACTGCTTGCCGTCGAGGCCGAGCTTTGGATCGGTGATGTCGCCCTCGACGACGGTAAGGCGGCCGCCGAACTCCTTCGCGACCTCGCGTGCGCGGTCGGCCATGGCCGGCTCGACGATCGCGACGATCTCAGCGGCAGGGTCGTCGGCGAGCAGTTTCCGCGAAAGACGCGTGCCGATGAAGCCCGGGAAGCCAGTCAGGAGCGAAAGCATGGGGGCGATGATAGAGGATGGCGCGGCTTCCTGACCGTTGGTCAGTTGGCGCATTCGTCACACGTCGTTCTCCGCACGGTGCGTGGTCATGGCGTCGGCGACGCCGCGAATCGGCGGGGTGCGCCGACCCGCCAGTTAGGGTCCGCGCATGACTTCTGGCGCCGACGACGCCCTGGCGGCCCACGAACTCGATCTCGTCACCAGCGCAGCTGGTGGCGACGAGGCCGCCTTCGACCGTTTCTTCGACAAGCACGCGCCCGCCGTGCAGCTGCTGGTTGAGCGTCTGCTCGGCCCCGGCCCGGCGGCCGACGGTGTGGTCGGCGAAGCGTTTGAGAAGACGGTGCGGCGACTGCCGCTCCTGGGCGCACGCAACTCCTCACCCGCGCTCTACGTGCTCGCGACGGCTCGCAACGGCGCGTACGCCTCGCTCGGCCGCGCACGCCCGAGCGGGGGCGAGGGCTCCCTCGGTGCGTTGCTGAAGTTGCCGAGCCGCCAGCGCGAGTTGCTCGCGCTGCGCGAGCTGGGGCTCTCACAGGCGGACTGTGCTGAGGTCGCTGGGGTGGACCCTGGCGAGGTCGGCGTGCAGGTCGCCCGCGCAAGGCTCCGCCTCGCCGACGAACTCGAAGGCGCAAACCTCTCCGCGGTCTTTGCCGACGACCGCGCCGAGCGCCTGCTCGCCGCCGACGTCGTCCGCCAGGAAGGCGCTCCGCTGCCGGCTGCACTGGGCGACGAGATCGTCCGGCACGCCGACGAGGACGCTCGCTTCGCGGCCGCGCTCTCGGCGGTCCGCTCACCCTCTCGTTCCGTTGGGCAGCTCCCTCCGGCGACGGGGTCGGCCCGCCTCGCGGCCGACGCTCGCGCTCGCTCCGTGGGAGCCGGACGACCCGCCGCGCCGCGCCCCGCGACGACGGCGTCGTCGACGGCGGCTGCGGCTGCAGCCGGGGGAGTTGCTGGCGCCGCTGCGGCCAGTGCCGCGGCCGCCCCGACGCCATCGGCGCCCACGGGTAACCCGTTCGACGACATCGGTGACGAGGCCGCCTGGGGGATCGTCGACGACGACGATGCGCCGCTGCCGGCGCCAGTCGCCCCCGCACCGCAGATCGATACCCCGACCGACGGCCAGTGGGAGGACGGCGCTGGTGCCGTCTCCGCCGACGCTCCGACTGAGCTGACGACCACACCCGCGCAGCCGCCCGCCGTGCCCGCGCCGCCTGCGGGCCCGAGCACGGATCCGTCGCTGGCCGATCCGTTCGCGGGCTGGGACGACGTGGACTGGCACGACGACGATGACCGCGAGTGGGAAGCCGGCACGGCCGCTGCGGCGGCCGGCGCTGCCAGCGCGGCGGCAGCTGCCCCAGAGGCCGCTGCCGCAGCCGTGCCGGGCCCGCCCGCCAACGAGCCGCCCACGGAGCTGACGAAGATCGTGCCGGTGGAGGCGACGGTGCCTGCGGGGGTCGATCTGGGGGAGACCCGCCCGTTCGACGCCGTCGCCGCAGGTCTGGCTGATCCGGATCCGAGTCAGGGAGCAACCCAGACGGCTGCGGTTGGCGCCGGAGCTGGCGCCGTCGGCGTGGCTGCCCTGGCGGCCGATGGCGCTGGAGGCGACGAGCCGCCGACCGGCCCGCGCAAGCGCTCGCCCTGGCGCTGGCTGCTGTGGCTGCTCGCGCTCGTCGCGCTGTTCGTCGGGGCGGCCTTCGCGGCCTATGTGGTCGTAAGCGCGACCGACGACCCCGACCTTCCACCAACGTCGACGATCACCCAGACGACGCCGAAGAAGGAGTCCAGTGCGGCGACGACGCCGGCCGGGACGACGCCGAAGAAGTCCTCCAGTAGCTCGTCGAACGACGACGACACCGCCGCCTCGACGCCGTCCTCTGGGACCTCTGGCAGCAGCGGCTCCTCTGGCTCGAGCGGCTCGTCGGGTTCGGGCACCGGGTCGACAGGTACCGGAACGAGCGGTGGGAGCGGTGGCACTGGAGGGACCGGCAACACCGGCGATACCGGGAATACGACGAAGCCGCCTGCCTCCGGCGGAACCGTCACGCCGGACGGCGACGCGACCTCCGGCGGCTCCGTTCGCGGCGACACCGGCACCACGCCTTGACGCGCGTCCCGCCGCGGATCCTGCAGACCGGCCGCGCCAAACTCACGCTCGACCGGCCGTGGCTCATGGGCATCGTCAACGCGAGTCCGGAGTCCTTCAGCGACGGTGACCGCATCGGCGATCGGACCCACCAAGTGGCCCGCGCGGCCGCGCTCATCGCCGACGGCGCCGACGTGATCGACGTCGGTGGCGAATCCGGCGTGACGGGACAGCCCGCCGTCGATCCGTCGGAGGAGATCAGCCGCGTCGTCCCAGTGATCGAGCGGATCGTCAAGGAACTCGGCGCCGTCGTCTCGGTCGACACCTACAAGCCAGCGGTGGCTGAGGCCGCGATCCGTGCTGGCGCGTCGATCGTCAACGACGTCTCCGGGCTGCTTGACCCTGAACTCGCTGATCTCTGCGCCGACACCGGCGCCGCACTGGTGATCATGCATACCCGCACGCCGCCGAAGGTCAAGCTCACCGATCCAGACCACTACGACGATGTCGTGCAGGATGTCGTCGATTTCCTCGAGGAGCGTGTCGCGCTCGCGACCGATCGCGGCGTCGACATCGAGCAGCTGATGCTCGACCCTGGACCGGACTTCGCCAAGACGCCGCACCAGACGGTCGCCACGCTGCGATCCCTGGGCGTGCTGCACGAGAAGTTCGCCAGGCCGCTGCTGCTCGCCGTCTCCCGCAAGGACTTCATCGGCGCCGTGACGGGCCGAGCGCCGCGCGACCGCGACGCCGGGACCTTGGCCGCGCTCGGCGAGGCGGCCGACGCCGGCGCCCACATGGTCCGGCTGCACGACATCCGCGCCGCCAACGACTTCCTCACGGTGCGGGCGGTCTTGCGTGGTGAGCAGGAGGTCCCTCGGGATCTGCTGCTCGATCCCTCGCTGCGGCGCCAGGCGCCGCCGCAGCGCGGCTGAGCACCGGCAGAGACTGGGCGCCCAGCCCAGACGCAGGGGAAAGTGCGCGCGGCGAGCATGCACGGCGTGATGCCGGTCACTCCGTCGGCCGCGCTATGGTGGTGGTCGGTCGCCGGCGGCTGACACAACAACGCCGCCCGGACGCCCACCGACCCCATACACGACCCCGAGAGGTCCACCATCATGCTGAAGCGCGAAGCGCTCGAGGCGAGCCCGCTCGCCGACCTCCACGAGCTGGCCTCGGAGGCCGGCCTTGAAGGTTTCCGCCGACTCCGCAAGGCCGAGCTGATCGACCGTCTGCTCGACGGCCCGTCGGCCGCGTCGACCGAGACGGATTCCGCCCCTGCCACGAACGGCAACGGCGCCTCTGCCGCTGCTGCGACCGACGAGAAGCCCCGCCGCACGCGCGGTGGCCGCGGCCGTGGCCGCGCTGCCGCCGAGGACGAGCCCAAGGACGAGGCAGCGGCAAAGACCGAGGCTCGCTCCAAGGACGACGACGGGGACGACGACGACTCGCCCCGCTCCCGCCCGCGTGGCCGCAGCCGCCGCAGCGGCGCCACCGACGACGCGCCGACGAGCCGTGACGGCGGCCGTGAGCCCCGCGGTGGCCGTGACAATGGTCGCGATCGCGATGACCGCGAGGACGAGGACGAGCGCCAGATCGAGGGCGTCGTCGAGGTGCTCGGCAACGGCACGGCCTTCGTGCGCGTCAAGCATCCCGAGCAGTCCGACGATGACGTCTACGTCTCGGCCGCCCAGGTCCGCCGCTGTGAACTCGTCTCCGGCGACAAGATCGGCGGCCCGTTCCGCCAGCCGCGCCGCTCGGAGCGCTACCCGTCGTTGATTCGCGTCGAATCCATCAACGGCAAGTCCGCTGAAGAGGTCGCCGGTGAGGCCACGCGCTTCGACGACCAGCCGTCCACCCATCCGACGGCTCGCTTTGAGCTCGGCGGCGACGACGTCACGCTGAAGGCGATCGAGTGGCTCGCGCCGATCGGCCGCGGCTCACGCGTCGTGCTCTACGGCCCGGCGCACGCCGGCAAGACCGAGGCGCTGCGTCTCCTCGCTGGCGCACTCAAGGCCACCGACGGCGTCGACCTGCAGCTCGTCCTCGCTGGTGCCCGCCCCGAAGAGGTCTCGTCGTGGAACGAGACCGGCGTGGAGCCTGCCTCCGCGGCGCTGCTCGGTGGCTCGCTCGAAGGCCAGATCCACGCAATCGAGCGCGCGGTTGATCAGGCCCGCCGCCTCGCCCAGCGCGGCACCGATGCCGTCGTGCTGATCGACTCGATCACCGAACTCGCCCCGCATGTGGCGCGCCGCGTCCTCTCAAGCGCGCGCAACCTCGTCGACGGCGGCTCCGTCACGATCATCGCGACCGCCGCCGTCCCCGTCGGCGGCGAGACGACCGTCATCGCACTCGACCCGGCCCGCACCAGCGGCGCTCGGTTCGATCTCGCGAAGTCCAGCACCATCCGCCCGGACCTGCTCGTCGGTGCCGAAGGCGCAGCCGCCATCGCCGACGCGAAGGCCAAAGCGCTGTAGATAGCGCTTACGCGATCCGGTCCTCGCTCAGCACGCGCTCGATGTTGCGTTCGGCGAGGGCTGCGATCGTGACGAACGGGTTGACGCTGGCGTAGCCGGGGATCAGCGACCCGTCGTTGACGTAGAGGCCGGGGCCGCCACCGCGGACCCGGCCGTACGCGTCGGTTGCCTCCCCGAGGACGCAGCCACCGAGGGGATGCCACGTGTAGTGGTCGCCCCAGGTGCGCCCACCGAAGTAGAGGTCTCTGCGGTAGCTCGTCTTCTCGCGGTGGTTGATCGCGCCGAGGAGCGTGCTCAAGGCGTTGACGGCCGGGCGACCCTGCTCGCGCCGCCAGACGAGGTCGGCGCGGTCGGTTTTGGCGTTGTACCGCAGGTGACCGCGCTCGGGGTTCTCGGTGACTCCGAGGTAGCAGGACGTGAAGTTCTCAAAGCCCGTCGGCATGGGCGTGATCTCCACGAACATGCGGTGCTGGGCATCGTCCCTGGCGTCGATGCCCATCGCTGGCATCGTCGTCTGGCGCGCGCCCGTCGGGGTGTCGAAGCGGTTCATGCGTGCACCGGTCACGTTGCCGTTGTTGCCCCAGCCCTGGCCGATCTCGGGAGACAGGCCCTCGAGGGTGCCGAGCTCGCGGGCCCGCAAGAGGAGCTCGGTGGTGCCCATGCACCCGGCCGTCAGGAAGAGTGAACGGCAGCGGACTTCGTGGACGGCGAGGAGCCGTCCGAAGTCGTCGCGCTCGGAGACCGTCAGGCGGAAGGTGCCGTCCGGCCCGCGGGTGACCGACGTGACCTGGCGCAGTGACGCGATCTGCACGTTGCCCGTCGCCAGCGCCTCCTTGAGGTAGGTCTTGTCGAGCGACTGCTTGCCGGCATTGTTGCCGTAGAAGACCTCCTGGTTGGTCGCCGAGCGGCGGACCAGGCCGTCGACCTCGTCCTGCATGTAGCCGTAGTCGTAGACACTTGGGACAAACGCTGTTTGGTAGCCGACGCGCTCGGCCTGGGCGCGCCCGACGCGAGAGAACTTGTGAACCTGAGTGGTCTCGAACCATTCCCGCGGCACGTCGTTGCTCTTCAGGTGCGCGTTGGCAAGCGGGAAGTACTTGTCGTACATCTCGGCTGCGTCGACCGACGGGAGGAAGCGCTCGAAGTCCTCACGGCGCGGCGTGACGGCCATCCCGCCGTTGACCAGCGAGCCGCCTCCGACGCCGCGGCCGACGTAGACGGCCATCTCGGGGTGCTGGAGGCAGTCCAGGACGCCGGCGTACTTGGGGATCGGCATGTCGATCGGGATGCCGTACATCGTGTTGAGTGGCGTCTTCGTGCTGCGCCGCATCCACATGGCGCGGCCGTCAGGGCGCAGGGTGGAGCAGAATGCGCGGCCGTCTCGGCCCGGTTTGGTCCAGCCTCGGCCCATCTCGAGCATCAGCGTCGGCACGCCGGCCTGGCCGAGTCGCAGCGCCGTCACGGCACCGCCGTACCCCGTGCCGACGACGACCGCTGGCACCTCGGTGACGGCCGGGCCTGTGGCGGCGCGAGCGGGGGAGGAAGAGAGCGCGCTGCTGGCGGCGATCGCGCCAGCAGCCTGGGCACCCCGGCGCAGAGCAGCGCGACGGGACATGGGGCGGGACATCGGTGTGACGATAGTCACGTTCCCGGTGGGTTGCGAGCGCTCGAAGCGCAAACACCGGGAACCGGGGGATCGTCCCGCGAGAAACGAGACGCCGCGATCAGATCTCACTTGGACTGGCAGAACGCCCTACCAAGGCGTTCTCAGAGACCAAGTGGCTGTCGGGGGCGTTAGCCCAGGTAGGCGACGCGGCCCCAGGAGGGCTCGCGTGAGAGCTCGACCGGCTCGGCGCTGGCGCCGGGCTGGACGTACTGGAAGGAGTGGGTGCGTTCGTCGAAACGGATGTCGAGCTCGCCCTCTTTGACGCGCTGGTCGAGCCAGGCGGCACGGAACACGAGGCGGCGAAGCCAGTGCACGAGCGAGCGATCGGCCGGGCCGTGGAGATCGGTCCAGCAGTCGTTGACATGCTCGCCGAGGCGAGACGACGGGTTGTCGATCTCGCCGTTGACGGCGAGGTTCACGAGATCTTCGAGCTCGTCGGACTCCAGGCGTCCGCAGACAAAGCCCAGTCGTAGGGCGGCCTGCTCACAGCGCTCAGCGAAGTCCTGCTCGTTGAACGTGAAGCGAAGGTCGCCGTATTCGAGGACGAAATCCTCGCCGGAGTGGTAGGTCCCTCTGCGCACATTCATCAGCGTCGGCATCCTATGGCGAATCCCTTCATCCCTGGGACGGATGCATCGGATGTTGCAGTCGGTCGGGACAAAGAAGGTGGGTGGGGGAGCGACGCGGACGGCCGCGCCGGGCGGCCATCGTATGGCTCATCTCTCGGCATGGTGCAGGGGGGCGTGCGCAAGATCGCCTGCGTGCCATCCGTCGCAGTTCGGTGGCAAAGGGGGGCGAATTTTGGTCGCTCAAACCCTCTTATAAGTATGGGCTCCGATATTTCCACCGTTCTTCTTGTGACCGCCGATGCCGCTCGTGGAGCGTTTCTCGGCGATCAACTCACCGCCGATGGCTTCGAGGTCGTGGAGGTCGATCACGGCGACCGCGCCATTCGGATCCTGGAGCGGACGTACCCGGACGTGGTGGTCGTCGACACATCGCTGCCCGACGGTCCGGGGCTGCGGGTCGTGGCGGCCGTGCGAGGGGCCGACGCCGTCACGTCTCGCGTTGACCCGTCGACGCCGGTGATCGCGCTGACGCCTTCGGCCGATCCGCTTGATCGCGTCCGGGCGCTGGAGCGCGGCGCCGACGATGTGATCACGTTGCCGCTGCACTACCCGGAGCTGCTGGCTCGTACCCGCGGGGTGCTGCGGCGCAGCCAAGGCAGGCAGCGGAAGGGACTCCTTCGAGTCGGGCCGCTGTCGGTCGACCCCGTCTCGCGGACAGTCCGGATGGGCGACGCCAGTGTGGATCTCTCGCAGAAGGAATATGCCTTGCTTCAGGTCCTGGCCAGCGAACCGACCCGCGTGTTCTCCAAGGACGAGCTGCTGCGCGGCGTCTGGGGGTTCAACGCCAGCGGGCGCACGCGGACGCTCGACTCGCACGCCTGTCGGCTGCGCCAGAAGCTGTCGGCGGGCGGCAGCCGGTTCGTCGTAAACGTGTGGGGGGTGGGCTACCGGCTCGTCGACGGCCCCACGCCGCTGCCGTCGCTTCCGGGACGCACGCCTGCCGCGCGTCCGCAGCTGGTGGCGCCCGAGCGGCTTGCGGCGTGAGCGGCCTCCAGGCGCCGGCACGCCGCGCTGCGGTCTTCGCGGCGCTCGCGCTCGCGCTTGGGTTGGTGGCCGTCCGCAGCGTCGCAGAGCGAGAGGCCGCGCTCGCGCGGCAGATCGGCCCGATCGCACGGATCGTGGTGCTCGCGCGCGACGTGCCGCAGGACCATGCCTTGCGCGCCGATGACCTCGCCTACCGCCAGGTGCCGCTGCGCTGGGTCGCTCCACGCGTGCTGGGCGCCGCGCAGGAAGCAGTCGGGCTGCGGACGGTCGTGCCCCTAGATCGAGGTACCCCCGTGCTTGAGGCGATGCTGCGGTCGACCGACGACGAAGCCAGCGACGCCCTGGCCAGCGGCGACCGCGTGCTCGAGCTCGTGGCCGTCGGGTCGCCGCGCCTGGTGAAGAGCGGATCGCGGGTCGACGTCGTCCGCACGACCGACGGCGGCGACGGCTCCCAGCGCACCGTCGTCGTGGCCGATTCGGTGGAGGTGCTGGAGGTTCGCGCGGCCCCGGAGGAGGACGCTGGCGGCGGGGAGCGCATCGGCGCCACGGTGCGCGTTCCTCGCCGCGACGCGTTGCGGCTCGCTGCCGCACAAGACGGCGGAGGCAACTTGCGACTCCTGCCGCGGGCCTCGTGGGACCGGCAACGGCTGGTGAGGCGCCCATGACCGCCGATCCGCCTCGCACCTGGACTCGGCGCGTCGCGGGCCATCCTCCGTCCATACGGCTCTACAGTTCCAACTTGGGACGCCGATCCAGTGCCCATGAGCGCCCTTCTTATGCCTGCGCCGCTGCGCCTGCCGCTCGCCGCCCTGCTGGCTTTCCTCCTGTCGATCTCGTTCGCCGCCGGCGATGCGGGTGCCAAAGGAAAGAAGGCCAAGCGCGCGGCGTTGCCATCCGTCTCGTCCGTGACCCCTGCCAAAGCGTCGATCAGCGACGTGATGATCATCAAGGGCAAGAACTTCGCGACCACCGGCAAGAGCACCGTCTTGTTCCGCAAGGCCAGCGGAGGCAAGTTCGTGTTTGCGACGACCATCGCCTCGACGGCCACCCGCCTGACGCTCAAGGTTCCGGACAAGATCGTCAGCGAGCTCGACGTCGTCGACGGCTTCCCGGTCGCTACCCGCTTCCAGCTGCGAGTCGTCAGCGCCCGCGCGACCGGCGCGTTCACCTCCGTGTCGACCTCACCGATCATCCTGCCGCCGATGGGCGGCACGTCGACGAGCGACTGCGACAAGGACGGCGTCGCCGACGGTGTCGACGCCGACGACGACAACGACGGCCTCTCCGACGCGATCGAGGCGCAGTACAAGCTGATCACCTGCGACGTCGATAGCGACGACGACGAGATGTGGGACAGCTGGGAGTTCGAGTCGGCACTCGACCTCAATGACCGCTCGCTGCCCTACCCGGGCAAGAAGCCGTGGCCCAACGCGCTGGACGCAACCGACGCCAAGGCCGACTTCGACGGCGACGGCCTCACCATGAAGCAGGAGCACCAGCTCTGGCAGGCCGCCGGCCGCCCGTTCCCGCTGAACTACAGCGACGGCGATCAGTACACCGGCGGACCGGTCCTCGCTCCCGACCCCGACCTGAACGGCTTCGACATCGACGCCACCATCATCGGCGGCGGAGTGAGCCTGCGCACCGGTGTCGGCTACCTCTCCGACGAGGAGCGCGACTTCGACGGTGACGGCCTCGCGAACATCCACGAGTTCAGCCTGCGGATGTCTCAAGGGCACTGGGTCGCCTATGGCGACAGCCTCGGCGAGGGTCTCTACACGCTCCGGCCGTTCGCCGACACCGATCCGACCGACCCCGACAGCGACGGCGACGGCGTCCTCGACGGCCTCGACGACCAAGACGCAGACGGCTGGAACAACATCTCCGAGATGTACCGCGCCCCCGTGGCCGCCACCAACTACCGGTCCTTCATGGTCAACCCGTTCAACCCTTGCCTGCCGGACTACCTCTCACGGAGCTGCAGCTGGTACATCCCGACGAACCAGGAGCCCTGGGCGCCCTTCGGCGAAGACGGCGCACTGCCTGGCTTCGCGCCGCCGATCGGCTGGATGAACGGCGCCCCGGCGCCCAGCCCTGAGCCCGACTACGTGCCTGGCTCCTAGCGGCCACGCCACCAACTGAGCTGACTGCGAGAGCCCGGCCCTGCCGGGCTCTCGTCGTTGTTGGGCCAAACCTGTTCGCCTAAGGGGGGCGAATTTTGGGTCGCCGGGCCCTCTTACTAATAGATGCGCGTTTTTCCCGGCCCCACCTCTCCTCCCGTCGATGACCGGCCGTCGGCCCTGTCGGCGCAGACGGGGGAGGGCCGGGCCGCACCGTTCATCGACCACCTGCATCGCCGCCTGCTCGACGCCGGTGCCGCCGGCGGCGGCCCCGAACCGACGGCGATCAGCGACCGGGCTCGCGACCTCGTCGACCGCGAGGCCGCCGTCTTGCATGCACAGACCCGTACGGCGCTGACGCTCGCACTGGTGCGCCGCGCCACCGGGCTCGGGCCCCTCGAGGTGCTCTTGGCCGATGACGAGGTCGACGAGGTGATGGTCTGCGGCTGCGCCCCGATCTGGATCGAACGGCGCGGGCGGCTTGCGCGCACGACTGCGCGGTTCTCGGATGAGGCGGAGCTGCGCGAGATCGTCGATCGGATCCTCGCGCCGCTTGGCCGGCGCGTCGACGCCACCCAGCCAATGTGCGACGCCCGGCTTCCCGACGGGTCACGGGTGAACGTGACGATCCCGCCGCTCGCGATCGACGGTACGACGATCACGATCCGCAGATTTCGGGCAGGCGGACGCTCGATCGACGAGCTGGTCGCGTGCGGCAGTTGGACGGCCGAGGCGGCGGATCTCCTGCGCGCCGCCGTCGCCGCACGCCGAACCATCCTGATCTGCGGCGCAACGGGCAGCGGCAAGACCACCGTCCTTGGAGCGCTATCTGAGGCGATCGCGCCGGACGAGCGGATCATCACCATCGAGGACGCCGCCGAGCTGCGGCTGCGTCAGCCGCATGTCGTCCGCCTGGAGGCCCGAACCGCGAACCTTGAAGGCGCCGGCCAGGTGACCGTGCGCGACCTCGTCATCAACGCGATGCGCATGCGGCCAGACCGTCTGATCGTGGGGGAGGTGCGCGGTGGCGAGGCGCTCGACCTGCTGCTGGCGCTCTCGAGCGGGCACGCCGGAGGCCTCTCGACGATCCATGCTGGTTCGCCGGCTGAGGCGCTGCGACGCCTAGAGCTGCTGGCGACGCTCGCCGAGGGCGACCTCCCGCTTGCTGCCGTCACCGCACTGGTGCGGGGGAGTGTCGAACTCGTGGTGCACCAGGAGCGCGACCCGAGCGGCGTCCGGCGGCTCCTGGAGATTGCGGAGGTAGGGGCAGACGGAGAGCTGCAGACGCGGTACTCCGCTGCGCGCCCTCCCTCGGCCGGACGCGCCGCAGCGGCGCGGAAGGTTGCGGCGTGACGGGCGCCGCGTGGACGGCGGCCGCTTCGGCGGCCTTGCTCGCCGGCGCGCTGGCCCAGCTGCACGAGGTGCAGGCGCAGCGGCCCGGGGCAGCTGGCGGCGCCGCGGCGCGAGCCGCGAGCCAATCTGAGGCGCTGATCCGCACAGCGCTGGGTCGGCATGCGCTGGCGGGACTGCTGGCGTGGGCGGTCGTAGCGGCCGTCTCCTCGCCGATGAAGGGCGCGGCCGCCGGGCTCGTCGCCGGTGCCGCGTCGGTGGTGAGGGACCGCCGGGCGGCTGGAACTCGCCAGCGGCGCTGCGAGGACGGTGTGCCAGCACTCGCTCGCGCACTGGCCGACGCGCTCCGTGGCGGTGCATCGGTGCGCAGCGCGCTGGCTTCAGCGACCGAGGATCGCTCGGTGCCAGCAGAGCTGCGACGAACCGTCCAACGCCACGGCTCAAGCCTCGAGCTGGGCGCTCCGCTCGTCGACACGCTAATGGCGCTCGCGTCCGGGGCCGGGCCGGCGATGCGGCTGCTGTGCGGCACGATCGCGTTGCACCTCGAGGCTGGGGGTGCGCTGGCGTCCGAGCTCGACCGGATCGCTGCTGCCGGAGATGCGGGCCGCAAACTGGAGGAGGAACGCGTCGCTGCCACCGCGCAAGCTCGCGCGACCGTGCGTGTCGTGGCCGCGCTGCCACTGCTTGCGATGGCCGGTGCGCAGCTGGCGAGTCCCGGGTTTTTGAGTGCGATCGCGGCGAGTCCGATCGCCCTCGCACTCCTGCTGATCGGCCTGGTCCTGGAGGTGGTGGCCGTCGTGGCAGCGCGGACCATCGTTGGGCCGGCGGTATGACGACCTCCGTCGCGTTGATGCTGTTGGCCTCACTGGCTGCCGGCGCTGCACTCGTGACGCTCGCCGGTCAGAGGCCGAACCGTCCGGAACGGCGGCCGTACGCGCCGAGGACCCGTCGCGTTCGTCCGCAGGCGGGCCCAGCAGCGTCTGCAGGACGGGCACGTTGGGCTGCTCGCGCGGGTGCCGACGAACGCACCGAGCGGCTCCTGGACGCGGCCGGACGCATCGCGGTCCCCGACGCGGCAGCGCTGGCCGTTCGGCGACGGCTCGGCGCAGCAGTCGGGGCAACGTGGGGTGTAGCGATGACGTGGCTGGTCTTGCCGCTTGGGATCGCGATCGCCGCAGGCATAGCCGGCGGCGCTGCGGGCCGCGCAGTGCCCGGGCTCCAGCTCGTTCGGGCCGGCCAGAGGCGCACCGCGGCGCTACGACAGGACGTGCCTGAGCTCCTCGATCTGCTCGCCGTCGCTCTTGGCTGCGGGTTGCCCGTCGGTGCGGCGCTGGACGGGCTTGGCACTTGGGGCGCCGGGGCCCTCGCCGGTAGCGCCAGACGCGCCGCCCGGGAGCTCCACCACGGCGCAGGGATCGACCAGACGCTTGCCCGCTTGGTTCGCGAGCACCCGATCCCCGAACTCGAAGCCGCGGTGGCGGTGCTTCAACGCGCCCGCAGGCATGGCACGCCGGCGGCCGAGCCGCTGCGCGCCCTCGCCGCTGGCGCCCGGCAAAGCCGGGCCCGGCGCGCGATGGATCACGCTGCCAAGGCGGCCCCGCGAGTGCAGCTCGTCGCCGCCCTGCTCCTGGTTCCGGCTGCCCTCTGTGTCCTGGCCGCGGCGCTCGTCGCTGGCGGGATCGGTGGGTGACGCAGGCGGGCACCGTCGACCAGCGTGGCGAGCGGCAGCCCGCCAAGACCGCAACCGGCGTTGACCGGTACCCGGCCGCACTATCGCTGCCAGACCTGCGATGCTTGGGGCGTGTCTGGCCGGCCCCGCGGTGAACACCCGAGCAAAGAAGAACTCGTCGCAGCGGCCTTGCGCTGCTTCGTTCGTCGCGGCTATGACGCGACGACGATGAAGCAGGTCGCGGAGGAGGCTGGCACCTCCGTGGCGCAGCTCTACTTGGCCTTCCCGAGCAAGCAGATGATGCTCATGGCGGTGCACCAGAAAGGCACCCGCCGGCTCCTCGATGGGTTTCTGCTGCCCGCAGTGGCGCAAGAGGGCCCCTCGTGGGACCGGATCATGGCGCTGACTGAGGCCTACATGCGCTTCTACCTCGACGAGCGTGACCTTGCCAACTTGCTTGCGTTCACGTCGCTGGCGGATCTCGACCCCGACGACGCAGAAACCCAGGCACTCTTCGTTGAGCAGGGTGAGCAGCTCGCCGTGCTGTTCGGGCTCTGGAACGAGCTGACCGAGGGCACCGGGGTTGACCCGGCCAAGATCTTCCGCTGGTGCTGGGCTGCGATGTACGGCCTGGCGGCGCAGAACATGCGGTTCCCACATCTCGCACTGAGCGACGACGACCTCGAGTCGATCGTCGACACGGGCATGAAGCTCATCCGCGGTGGGCTCAACGCCCAGCGCCCCCTGTAGGCCTAGAGCAAGCTGCACCCGCGCCCGCGGGAACCCCCGCGGAGCGGCACCCGGCGCTTCGAGCAGCCGGTGACCCAACCGCGCCCCAGCCGGTTGCCCCACTGCGCCCCACCCGGTGGCCCCACTTCGCCCCACTCTGGGGCGAGCTGCATGCACGATCCCATGTGAGCGACCGCTCTGGGCAGGAACGGGGCCGGATCCGGGGAACTCTGGAGCCGCGTCGCCGCTGGGAGGCAATCCTGCAAGTACGGATGCAGCACGGGCATTTCCCCTGCTAATCCGTGCCCTATTCGGCATGCTTGGATCGAACGAGTGTCCAAGTGGGAGCGAAGTGTTGCCGGGTGGGAGAAAGTGGGATATGGTGAGCACCGTGAGCCGGAGTGGAGGGGCTCCTCCCACCCCTCCTCTCCGGCTCTTTTTCTTTTCATGGCGTTCCGCGGCACCTACCAGCACACGCTTGACGCCAAGCACCGGCTGACGGTTCCCGCTCGCTTCCGCGACGACTTCGCCTCCGGCGTCGTCGTCGTGAAGGGCGTCGACCCTTGCGTTGAGCTCTGGCGGCCGGAGGAGTTCGAGTCGCACGTCGATTCCGCCACGCAGAACCTCGCGACGATGTCGCCCCAGATGCGGCAGATGCTGCGCCTGATGCAGGGCTCGGCCTTCGATACCGCCCTCGACAAGGTCGGGCGCGTCGGCCTGACGGAGCAGCTGCGCAGCCATGGCGCGCTGGAGAAGGACGTCGTCTTGATCGGCGTCGGCCGGTGCCTGGAACTTTGGAACCGTGACCGCTGGGAGCAGCAAGAGGCTGGCCTTGCCGCCGCGGTCAACACGTTCACGGCCGCAGCGCCGCCCCACGTCGCCCCACCGGCGGTGTGATGAGCATCCACGCGCCGGTCCTCCTGGAGGAAGTCCTCGCCCTGCTGGATCCTCAGCCCGGCGAGACGATGATCGACGCGACGTTTGGTGCAGGCGGCCATTCGCGCCGCATCGCTGAGCGGCTCGGCGCCAAGGGCACGCTCATCGCGATCGACCGTGATCCAGAGGCTCGCGGGCGTTTCGAGGTATTCCAGGCGCAGGTGCCCTGCTCGACAAGGTTCGTAGCTGCGGATTTCGCGGCAGGACTCTCCCTGCTGGAGGGCGAAGGACTCCATGCCGACGGCGTCCTCTTCGACTTCGGCCTGAGTTCTCCCCAGATCGATTCCCAAGACCGTGGCTTCTCCTACTCGCGCGACGCACCGCTCGACATGCGCATGGATCCTGAGCAGCCGCTCAGTGCCGCTGGCGTCATCGCCGACTGGGACCGACGCGACCTGGCGCAGGCTTTCAAGCGGCTCGGCGAGGAGCGCCACGCCGGCCAGATCGCCTCGGCCATCGTCCGCGAACGCGAACTGCAGCCCATCACTACGACCGGGCAACTCGTCGCGGTGATCGAGGCGGCGATTCCCGTGCACCTTCGCCTGAGCGGAGGGCATCCGGCCAAGCGCGTGTTCCAGGCGCTGCGGATCGTCGTCAACGGCGAACTCGACCAGGTCGACGCCGCACTCCCGCCGGCGTGGCGCATGCTGCGCGTCGGTGGCCGCCTCGCGGCGATCAGCTTCCACTCGCTCGAGGATCGCCGCGTGAAGCAGTTCCTCGCGCCGCTGGCCAAGGACTGCATCTGCCCGCCGGAGCTGCCGGTGTGCCGCTGCGGTGGCGAGCCCGAGGCCGCGCTGTTGCAGCACGGCGTGATTACGCCCGGCGACGCCGAGCAAGCCGACAACCCCCGATCCCGCTCAGCCAAGCTGCGCGGTGCCCGCAAGCTGACGGAGGCTCGATGAGCGCGCCCACACAGGAATCGACGACGCCTGTCGCCCGCCCCAGCGCGCCCGCCGGGACCCCGGGCAATCGCACGCCCCGTCGACACGGTGCCGCGTCGCGCCAGGTCGGTGCCGCGGGGCAGACCCGTCGCAGTCTCTCGCGTGATCTGGCACGCCGCGAGGCGTCGCTGCGCATCAGCCGGCGCGTCAGCGGGCCGGTCGGCGGCGTCACGCGCCCGCCGTTTGCCGATGCCCCGCAGCAGCCCGTCGCTGATGCCGTTCCCTTCAACGAACCGGTTGCCCTCGCTCCCGTCCCCGCTCCCGCACCAGTAGCGCGCCGCTCACCGGCACCGGCCAAGCCGGTCGCCGGGGTGGTCGATCTCGGCGCCACGCCCGCACACCTGGAGATCCCGTCGTTCGTGTCGGCTCCGGCGCCGCGCGTCGCAGGCCGCGCAGCCCGGCCGACCGCGCCGGCGCAGGCGCCGCAGCGTCCGGTCGCTCGGGCAGCGGCTGCCCCGCAGCTTCGCCCGATGCCGGTGGCCGCCCCCGCGATGGCTCCGCGCTCGCGTCCGCTGGCGTCGGCAGCCTCCGCGCTTGCCTCCGCGCCAGCGCGCCTCCCGATCTCGCTGCCACCGCGCCCGCGACTCACCGCACTTCCGGGCGGCCTCGTGGAGTCGGCGCCCGCCGGCAAGCGCCGCGTCAGCACGCCAGCCGTAATGGTGGCCGCCATCACGATCGTGATCCTCGCCTTCGGCGCGATCCTGGGGCTGCAGATCCGCAAGACGCAGGTCAACGAGCAGATGGGCGCCGATCTCGGTGCGATCTCTGCGCTCCAGCAGAAGGTCACGGCCACGCGCGAGCAGCTCAACCGGGCCAGCACGTCGGCGAACGTCGACGGTGCGGCACGCAAAGGCGGCCTCTTTGAGCCTGACCTCACGGACGTCCGCTTCACCCGCGTGGGCAACCGCGCGGAAGCGGCCGAGCGCGCGAAGCGCCTGCTGAGCAAGGCGCCGGTCGCTCCGACGGCCGCTGAACTCGAATCGGCAAAGGCGAAGGCCAAAGCTGCTGCCGCCCAGGCCGCCGTCACGTCCTCCACGGCGTCCGCTGCTGTCCAGGCACCGTCCGCCGATGGCGCGAGCATGACCGCCGTGCCTGGTTCGACCGCAACGCCTCAGGCTCCAGTGGCCGACGCCACCACGAGCACGATCGGCGCGGGCACCACCCAGTGACCCAGGAGCGCCGACTGCGCATCCTCGGGCTGATCGTCCTCCTCGTCTTCGGCGGTGCGTGGTTGCGCGCCGTCCAGCTCACGACGGCCTCCGCCAAGGACCTCGAGAGCAAGCTCGAAGAGGGGCGCCAGCCGCAGGCGATCGCAGCGCCGCGAGGGCTCGTCACCGATCGCAAAGGCCTGGTGCTTGCGATCTCCGAGGCCGCCGCCGACGTCTCGGCCACGCCCTACCTGATCGACGACCCGATGAAGGTTGCCGCGCAGCTTGCGCCGCTCGTCGACGTGCCCAGCGGAGAGCTCCTGAAGAAGCTCTCAGGCAAGAGCGGCTTCGTTTGGATCAAGAAGCTCGTCCCCGAAGACCAGGCCAAGAAGATTCGCGCGCTCGGCATCCCCGGGGTGACTCTCACGCCGCGCACCCGTCGCCAATACCCGCAGACGACCGTCGCCTCGCAGCTGATGGGCTTCGCCGGAGTCGACGGCAACGGGCTCTCCGGGCTGGAACTCGCGCTCGAGCGGGTCCTGCGTGGCAAAGACGGCCAGCGCGTCCTCGTGCGTGGTCGCGGCGGAGCTGACGGCAAGCCGGGCAAGGTCGTCTACATCAAGGATGAGCAGCGCACCCAGCCCGGCCAGAGCGTAAGGCTGACGCTCGACGCCCGGATCCAAGCGCGCGCCGAGGACGAGCTCGCGGCGGTCGGCAACAAACAGCAGGCGCGCTCGGCGACCGCCATCGTGATGCAGCCCTCGACGGGCCAAGTGCTCGCGCTCGCCAGCTGGCCGAAGATCGACGCCAACGACCCGCTCAGCGCGCCGCTCGAAGCCCAGAGCATTCAAGGCACCCACTTCACCTACGAGCCCGGGTCGACGTTCAAGCCGTTCACGGTCGCTGGCGCCATCGAGGAGGGCAAGGTCACCCCGAACACGCGGTTCTCGCTGCCCTACGCCTACCAAGTCGCCGACCGCGCCATCCACGACTCCCACCAGGACGCTGACGGCACCGGCACGGTGAGCGAGATCCTGGCTGAGTCGAGCAACATCGGCACCATCCAGATCGCCGAACGGCTCGGCGAGCGCAAGTTCGACGAGTGGATCCGCAAGTTTGGCTTCGGCGAGCGCACCGGCGTCGGCCTCGGCGACCAGGAAGAGCGCGGCCGCCTCCTCGCTGTAGACAAGTACTCCGGCTCCTCGATCGGCAACCTCCCGATCGGTCAAGGCGAGCTCGTCACGCCGATGCAGCTCACGGCCGGCTACGCCACGATCGCCAACGACGGCGTCCGCGAGCAGCCGACGCTCGTCGATGAGATCGACGGAAAGCCTCAGGCCAAAGCCGCCAGCCGGCGGATCGTGAGCGCGTCGACGGCTCGCGCGATGCGCGAGATGCTGACGGGCGCCACCCAGACGGGCGGCACCGCCACCAACGTGAAGATCCCGGGCTACGCCGTCGCCGCCAAGACCGGCACCGCCAACAAAGTGATCCCCGGCAAGGCGGAGTACTCCAAGAGCCTCTACACCAGCTCGATCGTCGGGATGGCGCCAGCAGGCAAGCCGCGCGTCGTGGTCGCCGTGATCGTCGACGAGCCGAAGAACTCCTACTACGGCGCCGAGGTCGCAGGCCCGGCCTTCCAACAACTCACCCGCTGGACCCTGAACTACCTCGGCGTTCCCCCCGACGGAACCGCCACCAGCGGGTAGCACCGCCTCGCACGCACGCTGAGCCACCCGTGAGCCTCAATGGGCCAGAGGCCCACCTACGTTCACGTGCGGCCCATCGCACGCACGATTCGGCGCTCCCCACAGGCGGCGGGCGCGGAGCAGCCGGGGGACCTGCTGGAATGTGTCGGATGGCGACCCTCACTGACCTCGCCGGACTCGGCACGCTCCACGGCGCCGGCGCCGGAGACGTGGCACTGCGGCTGGCTCAGATCGACTCCCGCGCGGTGCAGCCCGGCGATCTGTTCTGCGCGATCCCGGGCTTTGACGTCGACGGGCACGACTACGCCGCCGGCGCAGTCGACCGCGGGGCAGCGGCCCTGCTCGTCGAGCGCGTGCTCGACCTTCCCGTTCCGCAGCTGCTCGTGCGCGATGCACGCCTCGCGACGGCCCCAGCCTCGGCGGTGCTCGCCGGCGAACCGACGAAGCGTCTCCAAGTCGTCGGCATCACCGGCACGAACGGCAAGACGACCACGGCCTACCTGTTGCGTCACCTCCTGCAGTCCGCCGGCACATCGACGGGGCTGATCGGCACCGTGGAGCAGATCGTCGGCGGCGTCCGGCAGGAGGGCGGGCGCACGACGCCTGAGGCACCAGATCTCCAGGCGCTGTTCTCCCGGATGCTCGAGGCCGGCGACGACGCCTGCGTCATGGAGGTCAGCAGCCACGCGATGAGCCTGCACCGCGCCGACGCCATCGACTGGGCTGCCGTCGGCTTCACCAATCTCTCGCGTGACCACCTCGACTTTCACCCGACGATGGAGGAGTACTTCGAGGCCAAGCGGCTGCTCATCGCCGAGGCGCCGCACCGGGCAGTCGTCGATCTCGACGACGCCTATGGGGCACGGCTCGCCGCCGACTTCCCGGACGCGCTCGTGGTGGCGATCGACACCGCAGTGCGCGACGGTGGCCTCCAAGCGACCGATCTCGCCGCCGACGCGTCCGGCACGGACTTCACCGTCGGCGGGATCCGCACGCGCGTGCCGCTGCCCGGCCCGTTCAACGTCCGCAATGCGCTCGTTGCGCTCGGGCTCGCCGTCCAACTCGGTGTCGCGCTTGAGGACGCCGCCGGCTGGCTGGAGCAGGCGCCCGTGGCCCCGGGGCGGATGGAGACGATCGACGCCGGGCAGCCGTTTGCCGTCTACGTGGACTACGCGCATACCCCTGACGCGCTCGTTCGGGTGCTCAGCGCCGCCCGCGGACTCACGCAGGGCCGGGTGCTTTGCGTCTTTGGCTGCGGCGGTGATCGCGACCGTGGCAAGCGGCCGGAGATGGGGAAGGCCGTCTCCGGCGGCGCCGACGTCGTGATCGCCACGAGCGACAACCCCCGCAGCGAGGATCCTCAAGCCATCCTGGACGACATCTTGGGCGGCATCGATGGTCCGGTGACGGCGATCGTCGACCGGCGCGAGGCGATCGCCCATGCACTCAGCGAGGCGCGCGCTGGCGACGTGGTCGTGATCGCCGGCAAAGGCCACGAACAGGGCCAGACGATTGCCGGCGTGACCCACCCCTTCGACGACGCCCAGGTTGCCCGCGAGCTCCTGAGCCCCGGCCAGGTGGCGTCGTGATCGGCTGGACCGCCGAACAGGTCGCGGAGGCGGCCGGCGCCAGGATCGCGCGTCCCGGTCTCCACGACGCGAGCGGGCCAACGCACGCCGTGATCGGCTCGGCCGAGGCCACGCCGGGCGCCCTGTTCTTCGGACTGCCCGGCAGCCGCGTCGACGGCGGGATCTATGCGCCGCAGGCCCTCGCCGCCGGCGTCTGGGGTGTGCTCGTCAGTCCCGGGTACGCCCACGCCGCCAGCGAGGCCGAGCCGGGTGTGGTGCTGGTCGCCGACGACCCGCTCTTGGCGCTGCAGCGACTTGCCACGGCCTGGCGCCGCGCACTCGGCGCTGCGGGCGCGACGGTGATCGGCGTGACCGGCTCGACGGGCAAGACGACCACCAAGGAACTCATCGCGGCGATGGGGCGCACCGTTGCGCCGACGCATGCCAACCTCGCCAACTTCAACACCGAGATCGGCCTGCCGCTGACGGTGCTCGCCGCGCCGGCGGGAACCCGCCTGCTGGTGCTCGAGATGGGCATGCGCGGCAAGGATCAGATCGCGCAGCTCGCGCGGATCGCCGAGCCCGAGATTGGGATCGTGGTCAACGTCGGGCCCGTCCACCTGGAGCTGCTGGGCTCGATTGAGGCGATCGCCGCAGAGAAAGGCTCGCTGCTCGATCATCTGCCGCCCGGCGGGACGGCGATCGTCCCAGCCGGCGAGCCGTTGCTCGCCGGGCACCAGCGCGAGGGCGTGAGGTGGATCACCTTCGGGCCGGGCGGCGAGAGCACCGTGGAGGCCATCCCGCCCGCGCTCGGACTCGCCGGCAAGGCCGCCCACGTGCAGCTAGATGCCGCGGCGGCGCTGGCCGCAGTACGTGCTGCAGGAGTCGAGCCGGTCGGCCCGATCGACGAGCTCCCGGGTGCCGGTCGCGGCGTCGAGCTCCATGGGGTCGCAGGGAGCACGATCATCGATGACTGCTACAACGCCAACCCGATGTCGATGCGTGCCGCGCTCACCGAACTCTCTCGCCGTGACGTCCCCAGGCGGGTCGCCGTGCTGGGCGACATGCTCGAGCTCGGCCCAGACGAGGAACGACTCCACGCCGAGCTCGGCGAACTCGCCGCTGGCGCCGGCGTCGGGCTGCTCGCGACCGTCGGCCCTCGTGCCGCCGTGGCCGCGACGCGCTTCGACGGTCCCGTCTTGCACTTCGCCACCGCGCCCGAGGCGGCACAGGCGCTGCCCTCACAGATCGACGGCGGCGACGCCGTTCTCGTGAAGGGATCACGCGGCGTTGGCCTCGAGGTCGTCGTCGAGGCGCTGCAGAACCCCCGAGAGGACGCCTGACCCATGGTCGAACTGGTCATCGGGGGCGCGGCAGCTCTGCTGTTCTGCGTCTTCCTGTCGCCCCGCTTCATCGAGTACCTGCGCGAGCGCTCCTTCGGGCAGCACATCCGCGCCGAGGGCCCAGCCGGTCATCACGTGAAGGCCGGCACGCCGACGATGGGCGGTGTCGTGATCTTGCTGTCGCTCTCGCTGCCCTTTTTGGTGCTCACGACCGGCGACTGGCGGGCCGTTGGGGCCTGGGGCGTCGCGATCGCCTGCGGGCTCATCGGCTTCTCCGACGACTACGTCAAGCTCGTCAAGCGCCGGTCCCTGGGGCTCAAGGGCCGCACCAAGCTGCTGTCGCTCGTCGTCGTGTCGGTCGGGCTCTGGCTGGTGGCCACCGAACTCGCCGAACTCCCGCCGGTCCTGCGCCTGCGGTTCGTCGACTACCAACTCGACCTCGGCGCCGCGGGCGGAATCCCGTATCTGATCCTCATCTACCTCGTGGTGGCCGGCACGACGAACGCCGTCAACCTCACCGACGGCCTCGACGGCCTCGCCGCCGGCTGCATGGCCGTCGTGGCCCTCGCGTTCACCGCGATCTGCGCTGGCGTCGGTGGACAGCAGGACCTCGCGCTCCTGGCCGCTTGCCTGGCCGGCTCATGCGTGGGATTCCTGTGGTTCAACGCGTTTCCAGCCACGGTGTTCATGGGAGACACCGGTTCCCTCGGGCTCGGCGGTGCACTCGCCGGCCTCGCCGTGATGACCCAGACGGAGCTGTTGCTCGTCGTGCTCGGTGGCGTCTTCGTGATCGAGGCGCTGTCGGTGATCATCCAGGTGTTCTCGTTCCAGACCTTCGGGCGCCGCGTGTTCTTGATGGCGCCTGTCCACCATCACTTCGAGATGAAGGCCTGGTCGGAGACGAAGATCATCCTGCGGTTCTGGATCGTCGCTGCCGTGTTCGCCACGGTCGGCTTCGTGCTCTACGACCAGTCGGTCGCGATCCGATGACGGCGGTCCGCTTGGCCACGCACGTTTCCGTTTCGCGCCCCGCGTGATCGAGCGTCCGCCCATTCCCGCCGGGCCGTGGCTCGTCGTCGGGCTGGCCCGCTCCGGCGTCGGCGCGATGCGGTTGCTGGCCTCGCGCGGCGAGCAGGTCACGGGTGTCGACGGTGGTTCGCCGACGCTTCCTGTCGATCTTCCCGGGGACGTCGTCCTCGGCACCGACGGCCTCGCCGAGCTGGCGTCAACCGGGGCTGCGGCGGTGGTGGCCTCGCCTGGCGTGCCGTGGGACGCGCCCGTGCTCGTCGCGGCCCGCGCGGCTGGGCTTGCCGTGATGGGCGAACTCGAGCTTGGCTGGCGCGCGAGCCGCGGGCAGGTCCTCGCGATCACGGGCACCAACGGCAAGACCACCACGACCGAGCTGGTCGCCGCGATCTGTCGGCGGGCTGGACGCGAGGTGGTCCTGGCGGGCAACGTCGGCTTTGCCCTCACCGAGCTGGCGCCGTCGACCACCGACGAGACCACGCTCGTGCTCGAGGTCAGTTCCTTCCAGCTGGAGTCCGCCGACGCGTTCCACCCAGACGTCGCGGCCCTGCTGAACCTGGCACCTGATCATCTCGATCGCCATGGGACGCTCGCGGCCTACCGTGCGGCCAAGGAGCGGATCTTTGCCCACCTCGGGCCGCATGACACCGCGGTGCTCCCGGTTGATTTCGACGCGCCGACCGGCGCCGCGCGAGTCGTGCACTTCGGCCCAGGGAGCGATGTCGACACTGCCGACGGTTGCGTGCGCTGCGGCGAGCAGCAGGTCGCCGCCAGGGGCGGGCTTCGGCTGTTCGGCACGCACAACTACGAGAACGCGGCGGCCGCAACGGCGATCACCCTCGCAGCCGGCATCGCGGTGGAGGACGTCGCGGCCGAGCTCGCGGCGTTCCCGGGCGTTGCGCATCGACTCGAGTCGGCGGGGGAGTGGGACGGTGTGCTGTGGGTCAACGACTCCAAGGCGACGAACGTCGACGCCACCCTCACCGCGCTTGCCGCCTTCCCAGATCGCCCGATCCACCTGATCCTCGGCGGGCTCGGCAAGGGGCAGACGTTTACCGAGCTGCGGGGCCCCATCAGCGAGGGCTGCGCCAGCGTGCTGCTGATCGGGGAAGCCGAGCCGCAGCTCGCCGACGAGCTAGCTGGCGCGTTGCCGCCCGACCAGATTCACCGCTGCCACACGCTGGATGTAGCGGCGCAAACTGCCCGGGAGCTGGCGCTTTCGGGCGATGTCGTCCTGCTCTCCCCAGCGTGCGCCTCGTGGGACCAATTCCCGAGCTACGAAATTCGTGGCCAGGACTTCAAGGAGTTGGCGGCCGCGCGGCGAACCAGCGCGTGATGGAGCACCAGGCAAAGGCCGTCGGCAGCGGGGTCGTCCGACCCCGGCACCAGTTGACGGTCGCAACGATCTCGCTCGTCGTGATCGGCTGCCTGGCCGTCCTCAGCGCCGCCGACGGCTCGAGCACCGGCAGCGCGTTCAGCTACTTCGCCAAGAGCATCGTCTTCGGCGTGGTCGGCCTCGGTCTGATGTTCTACCTGGGGCGCGGCGGTCCTGGTGGCAATGGGGGCCTCGCCCTCGCTCACCGATTCACGACCGTGCTGCTCGGACTTGGCATCTGCGGCGTGATCTTCGTGATGCTCCCGACCGGGCTCGCACCAGAGATCAACGGTGCCAAGCAGTGGATCAGGCTCCCTGGCGGCTTCACGCTGCAGCCATCTGAGCTGCTCAAACCTGCCTTGGTCCTCTACATGGCGGCGGCCCTCGCGCTTGAGCCGTGGCGCGTTCGTTCGTGGACCGATCTCAAGCCGGTTCTGCTGCTCGCGGGCGGCGTGCTCGGTCTCATCGCGATGCAGGACCTCGGCTCGGCGCTGGTCACCGGGGCGATCGTCATCACCGTGCTCTTCATCGCCGGAACTTCCATGGGGATGCTCGGCTCGATGATGGCCGCGGCCGCTGCTGCTGCTGGCCTGCTGACGCTCGCCGCTCCTGAACGCGTCGAGCGGTTTACCGTCTTCCTGGCCCCCTTCGCCGATCGCTTCGACGCTGGCTTCCAGATCACCAACGGCTTGATGGCCATCGGCTCCGGCGGCGTATTCGGCCACGGCATCGGCGAGAGCCTGCAAAAGCACATCATTCCGGAGCCGCAAACCGACTTCATCCTGCCGGTAATCATGGAAGAGGTCGGCCTGCTCGGGGCGACCGCGATCATGGCGCTCTACCTCTGGACGGTCTGGCTCGGCCTGCGGATCGCCCGCGAGACGCAGGAGCCCTACGACCGGCTCGTTGCCGCGGGGCTGTCGTCGATTCTGCTGTGGCAGGCGGGACTCAACATTTGGGCGGTGCTCGGGATCGCCCCGCTCACTGGCGTGCCACTGCCGCTGATCTCGGCCGGCGGGTCGAGCGAGGTGCTGCTGCTTGGCGTGATCGGGCTGCTGATCGACATCGACCGCCGCACCTCGCTGCGCAGCGCCCCGCTGGTCGTGCCGACGCCCGCACCCCGCGCCGTCGTGCGACCGGCGCCCGTCTCGGCGGCGGTCGCTGCGGTCGTCTCGGCGACGAAGCGCAGCGCTCCGCCGGAGCCGCAGCCCGGCGAGCTGCGGGTCGTTGACCAGCGCCCCGGCACCAGACCCCAACCTGTGGCGCCCAGCTCGGGCGCCGACACCACCTCGCCGCAGGACGCGGCACGGGGAGGCAGCGCCGCGGCGACCCGGAGGCGTGGGAGCGTCTCGGGTCGCCGACGGTCGCCCGCCGCGCAAGCCGCCGTCGCATCGGCGCGAGTCGTCGAGCGGGTCGCGGGCATGGAGATCCTGTCCGACGGCACCGTGCGCCTTCCCGGTGGCCGTATCGGCCGACCGAAGAGCCCGATCGCACTGCCGGATGGCCGCGTGCTCATGCCCGACGGCAAGCTCGTCTCTCGTGAGCAGGCCGCGGACATGCTGGCCCGCGCGCCCAAGCCGTAGCCGCTGCTCCAGCGACGACGGCACGGCCGCGAAACGAACCATCTAGCCTCTCGGGCTTGTCTCTTTCGATCGTTATCGCCGCCGGTGGTACGGCGGGGCACGTGGTACCGGCGCTCGCCGTCGCCGATGCACTTCGGGCACAGGGCCACGCGGTGCGCTTCATTGGCGGCGACCGCGCCGAGGTGCGTTTGGTGCCCCAGGCCGGCTATGAGCTCGAGCAGCTCGACGTCCGCGGGTTCAGTCGTACCCATCCCAAAGCCGCAGCGAAAGCCGGGGTGAAGGCGATCGGTGCCTACCGCGGCGCGAGCCGGCTGCTCAAGGAGTGGAGGCCCGACGTCGTCATGGGCGGCGGAGGCTACGTGGCGGGGGTCGTGGGCGCCGCTGCGATCCGTCGTCGCATCCCGCTCGTGCTGACCGAGGCCGACTCCCATTTGGGGTTGTCGAACCGGGTCCTAGCCAAGCGCGCAAGGCGCGTGTGTTTGGCGTTCCCTGTCCACGGGGCGAGCGGAGACCGCTACCTGCTGACGGGCCGTCCGGTGCCGCCGCCCGCGACGGATCGCGCCGCCGCTCGCGCCCGCTTCGGCATCGGCTCCGCCGAGCAGCTCGTGCTCGTGTTCGGGGGGTCGCTCGGCGCCCGCTCAATCAACGAGGCCGCGATCGAGGGACTCGCCGGCGCGCCCTACCGCGTGTTGCACGCCGGAGGCACGCGCGACGATGAGGCGCTGCGCCCCCGCGTCCCGGCGCAGGGCTACCAGCTGGAGCCCTACATCGACCGCTTCAACGAGGCATTGCTGGCGTGCGATCTCTGCGTCGCGCGCTCGGGTGGGTCGGTCTTTGAGATCGCTGCGCATGGGCGCCCGTCGATCCTGGTGCCCTACCCGCATGCCTCGGGGGATCACCAGCGCGGCAACGCGCTGGCACTCGTCGAACGCGGCGCCGCGATCCTCATCGACGACGCCGACATGACGGCCGAGCGCCTGCGCACCGAGGTCGATGCGCTCCTCGCCGACCCTCAGCGTCTGGCCACCATGGGCGAGGCCGCGCTGGCCTTCGCCCGCCCCGACGCCGCCGAGGCGATCGCCGCCGAGGTGGTAGCCGCCGCCGGCGCGCGCTGAGGCCGGCGCGGCGTTGGCCGCCCCGGCGCACTTGGTCTCCGAGAACGCCTTGCTAAGGCGTTTTGCCAGTCCAAGTCGGTTGGCGTCGCCCGGGGCAAACGACTTGGTCTCCGAGAACGCCTTGCTAAGGCGTTTTGCCAGTCCAAGTGGGTTGGAAGCTAGGACCGGCTAGCCGCTCGAGGGACCGATGGGGTTGGCAGGGATCGCGGGCTGGGTCACCGGCGGATGGTTGGCGAGGTACGCGAGGACGTCAACGCGTACGTCGTCGCGGTGCTCCTCAAGATCCTCACCAGCGACCGGCAGGAGTGCCACGCCGACTCGCGCGAGTTTGCGCGCCTTGCGGTGGTCGCGCCGGTAGCTGCTGCGACCTCCGTGGTAGTCGAACCAATCGAGCTCGATGGCCGCGTTGCGGTCACGGAAGAACACGTCGAGTTCCTGGCCCTCGAACGGCACGTTCGTTTCATACTCGGGAAGTCCCCACTCACGCGCCAGCTCGCGAAACATGCGTTCAAGGTTGCTTCGGAGGCGGACCGGACCGGCGACTGAATAGGCCGCCTCGCGCAGCCGAGCCGCTCCCGGACGTCGGCGAAAAGAGCGTGCATAGGCGGCCAGGGTGAGCAGGTCGATGCCGTGAACCGTGTGCGCTGCCTCGACCAGGCCCAGAAGCTGCGCGGGAGAGGCCACGGTCGCCAGATCTAGGAGCGTGCGGAACAGCGTCGTGACTCGGAGGGAGTTGATCGTCGTGCAGTCGTTCTCGGGCAGCTTCCGCGGCGCATGGATCACGGCTCCGCGGCAGCCTTCGCGGTCGCTGCGCTGCGTCGAGACGTGGATCTCGTTGGCGTTCGGGGCGCGGTCGAGGAGCCGCCAGAGCACGGCGGCCGTCCAGTAGCTCAGCGCAGCGTTCGGTCCGCCACTGAGCAGCGCGGCATAGAGCCAGCCTTGTTTGGTGAGTGCCTCGTGCCCGACGGCGTAGACGTCGCCTTCCAAGTCGTGCAGCCAGCCGGTCCTGACGTACCCGGCGATCTCCTTGCGACCGAGACCGCGTTCAACGAGATCCGCGCCGGTCGTCGCGCCGCCTCTGGTGCCGGCGACCCTGGTGACTCGGCTCACGATTTCATCTCGTTCGGCGGCGCTCCGGCGGGTCCGCTTGCGGTCGTGCTCAGGAAAGTTCTCCATACAAGTAAGAGGGTTTGACAGGGAAGAATTCGCCCCCCTCCCGCTGACTTGGTCTCTGAGAGCGCCTTGCTAAGGCGTTTTGCCAGTCCAAGTGGGTTGGCGTCGCGCGGGGCAAACGACTTGGTCTCTGAGAACGCCTTAGCAAGGCGTTTTGCCAGTCCAAGTGCCGGCGACGCCGGGGCGGACGTCCCACCTCCGGCCCGCTCGTTAGCCTCCCGTCGCGTGAGCGGCACGGACTGGCACGGGCGCAAGCTGCACTTCCTCGGGATCGGCGGCGCCGGCATGAGCGGGCTGGCGGCGATCGCGCTCACGCGCGGTGCGACCGTCACCGGGAGCGACCGATCCGGGAGCGCCGTCGTCGACGGGCTCCGAGACGCCGGGGCCGTCATCACGATCGGTCACGACGCCTCCGCGCTGCCCGCGGGCCCCCTGGAGATCGTCCGGTCGACGGCCATCACCGAAGAGAACCCCGAGCTCGCCGCGGCTCGCGCACGAGGCGACGTCGTCCTGCACCGCAGCGAGCTGCTCGCCGAGCTGGTGCAAGACCGCAAGACGATCGCCGTCGCCGGCGCCCACGGCAAGACGACGACGAGTTCGATGGTCGCCCACGCCTTGCACGGCCTAGGCCTCGATCCCTCGTGGGTGATCGGCGGGACCGTCCGCACGCTCGGCTCCGGCGCGCACTGGGGTGGGGAGGACGGCTGGCTCGTGATCGAGGCCGACGAATCCGACCGCTCGTTCCTGCGACTGCACCCCGCGATCTCGGTCGTGACGAACATCGAACTCGACCACGACGCCCGCGACCTCACCGCGCTCGAGGCCGACTTCACCCAGTTCCTCGGTGGCAGCGGCCAGGCCGTCCTGCCGACCGAATGGGCGCGCGTCGTGCCAGCCGACACGCCAAGCGTTGGCGTCGACCTCCCCGCCGGCGACCCCTTGGCCGGCGTCGACTACACCGCCCTGGGCGGCGAGCGACTCACGATCAAGCTCAACGTGCCCGGCAGCCACAACGCGGGCAATGCCGCGCTCGCGATCGAAGCCCTCGCGCAAGCCGGCGTGGCCCGCGCCGACGCCGCAGGGGCGCTGGCGAGCTTCGTGGGCGCTGGCCGGCGATTTGAGCCGCTCGGCACCACCGCCAGCGGCGCCCGGGTCGTCGACGACTACGCCCACCACCCGACCGAGGTCGCCGCGACGATCGAGGCCGCTCGCGTCTACGCCGGTGAGGGCCGCGTGCTCGCCGTCTTCCAGCCCCACCTCTTCTCGCGCACCCGCGACTTCGCCGCCGCGTTTGCCGAAGCGCTCTCGGCGGCCGACGAGGCGATCCTCGTGCCGATCTACCCGGCCCGCGAGACCCAGGAGCAGTTCCCGGAGATCACGACCGCCACGATCGAGGCCGCTTGGCCGTGGCACGCCTCCGCTGAGGCTCGCCTCGTCCCGGACTTCGACGCTGCCGTGGCCACCGCCGCGGCGCTCGCCGGCCCGGCCGACCTCATCGTCGTCATGGGCGCCGGCGACGTCCGCGCCGTCGGCGAACGCCTCGCTGCCGGCGAGAGCGCCGCAGCAGACCTTCCAGACGCTCCAGCCTCGACTCGCCCGGAGGAGCTCATCGCCGACTACCCGCTTGAGCGGCTCTCGACGGTGCGCACCGGCGGCAGCGCCCAGTGGTTTGCCCGCGCCTCCGACCCGGGCCGCGTCGTTGCCCTCCTTGGGTGGGCCCAAGACGAGGGCCTGCCCGTCCACGCGATCGGCTCGGGCTCCAACCTGCTCGTCGCCGACGCGGGCGTCGAGGGCCTCGTGATCCGGCTCGATGGCGAACTCGGCGCGACCCGCTTCGATGACCACACGCTCACCGCTGGCGGTGGCTCCCGCTTCCCGCAGGCTGCAGCCGCCGCGGCGCGTCTCGGCCTCGCCGGCATTGAGTTCGGCGTCTCGATCCCGGGCACCGTCGGTGGGGCGGTGCGCATGAACGCCAACGCCTACGGTGGCGCGCTGGCCGAGACGCTCCAATGGGTCGAGGTCGCCACGGCCGAGGGCGTCGAGCGCCGCAAGCCGTCGGCCCTTGGCTTCGCGTACCGCCACTCCAATCTCAGGGACGGCGAGATCGTCGTACGCGCCGCCTTTGCGCTGACGCCCTCAGACCCGGCCACGGTCAAGGCCCAGCTCGCGGACTTCCGCGACCGCCGCAAGGCGACCCAGCCCTCGGGGATCAAGACCTTCGGGTCGACGTTCAAGAACCCGCCGCCGTGGCCCGACGGCCCGACGGCCGGCCAGCTCCTGGATGAGGCCGGCTGCAAAGGCCTCGAGCACGGCGCCGCCCGGCTCTCCCCGATCCACGCGAACTTCGTGGAGAACACCGGCACCGCCACGACCGCCGAGATCATCGAACTCATGCAGCTCGCCCGTGAGCGCGTTCACGAGCACCACGGCGTCTGGCTAGAGCCCGAGGTGCAGACGCTCGGCGCCGTCGAGCTGCCGTGGAGCAGCTGACTCCACCGAGTTCGAAGCTGACGGCCCGCCGCTGACGGGCAGTTCGCCGCAGTTTGCGGCCACCCGACGCGCCAATCGCCGAACATGCGCTTGCTGGAGAAGGGGAGGGCCGCGCCTCGGCGAAGGCCCCACCGTGCACCGCCCCGCACCCACCGCGCCTTCGTTTCCGCCGTTCAAGGTTGGCCTGCGCGGATTCGGCGGCCCGGGCACCGGCGCCAAGATCATCGGCGGCCTGGTGGCGTTCGTCGCGCTGCTTGCCGTGCTCGCGATCTACACCCCGATCGCCCACCCGCGGGATCTGGAAGTCGACGGCGCCACCGGCCTGAGCGCTGAGCGCATTCGCGCCGCGATCGAGGAGGAGGCACGAGGCCAGTCCACGTTCAGCGTCTCCGAAGACGACCTGATGGCCGCGGTCGCGAGCTACCCCGAAGTCGCCGAGATCAAGATTGCCGCGCACCCGCCATTCCGCCTCGACCTCACCGTCGTCATGCGCCCGCCGGTCGGCCGCGTGCAGATCGGCGGGCGGACGTTTACCGTCGCTGGCGACGGCACCGTGCTGGAGCGCGCCAACGAAGCGGCCGTGCCCAAGCTCGACCCGTCGCTCGGCTCGCTGTTGATGCGCGAAGGTCGACTGACCGGCGACGGCGGATCGCTGAGCGTGTTGGCGAGCGCCCCCGACACCCTCCTCGAGCTCATCCGCACCGTCCGACGCGGCGCCGCCGGACTCGAGATCGAACTCCAGCGTGGCCCTCGCCTGATCTTCGGCAGCGCAGACAGTGCCGCCGACAAGTGGGCTGCGGCGACGGCGGTGATTGCCGACGGCGCCGCGACCCGTGCGACCTACATCGACGTGCGCGTGCCCGGTCGCCCCGCGGTCGGCGGCATCGGTGGATCGAAGACGGCTGGTGCTGCCGGCACGGTTGACGCGCCACCGACGCTCACCGCACCGACCGGGACCAGCGCCGACAGCCTCGCCCCGGCGCCCTCAACCGGAACGGCCACCCAGACGGGAACGTCCGCGGCGCCCACCGCGGGTACCAGCACGGCCGCCGCGCAGTCCCCCTCGGCCGCGACCCCGACCCCTCCCGCCGCTGAGGCGCCCGCTGGCTCCGCTCCCGCGGCCGGCGCCAACGCGGAGGCGCCCGCTTCGCCGTCGACGAGCGCGGAACCAGCCGGCGGCGCGAGCGTGACCGGCGGCGCCACGCCGTAGGCGCCTGAGACGCCCAACTCGCTCGCCTCGACCTTGGGTCGAGGCTGCACGCGCCGGCCACAACGCCGCGAGTCAAGCCTAGATGTTGAGTCGAGGGTTCCCAAAAATGCCTGCAAGGACCCATGCGTCAAGCACGACTTCATTGACCTAGGCAGGACGCTTCCCTACGGTCGCGAAGCTCAGCCCTGGGTCGAGTCAGGCGGAACCTGTCAGAATCCTCGAAACTTCGGATGGACCATTCACATGGATAGTGCAGGCGGTTACCTCGCCGTGATCAAGGTCGTCGGCGTCGGCGGCGCTGGCACCAACGCGATCTCGCGGATGGTCGACGCAGGCCTACGCGGCGTCGAGTTCATTGCAGCCAACACCGATGCGCAGGCCCTGGCCACGTGCGACGCGGACATCCGCCTCAACATCGGAACCGAGCTCACGCGCGGCCTCGGCGCAGGCGCCGACCCGGACGTCGGCTTCAGCGCCGCCCAGGAATCGCGCGACGAGATCCGTGAGGCGCTCAAGGGTGCCGACATGGTCTTCGTCACGGCAGGCGAAGGCGGCGGCACCGGCACCGGTGCAGCCCCCGTCATCGCCGAGATCGCCAAGAGCGAGGTCGGTGCCCTCACCGTCGGCGTGATCACGAAGCCGTTCGGCTTCGAAGGCGCCCAGCGCTCCCGCCAGGCCGAGGAAGGCATCGAACGCCTCCGCGAGGTCGTCGACACCCTCATCGTCATTCCGAACGAGCTGCTGCTCTCCGTCGTCGAGCGCCGCACCACGATCGTCGAAGCCTTCGCCCATGCAGACAACGTGCTGCGCCAAGGCGTCCAAGGCATCACCGACCTGATCACCATCCCCGGCCTGATCAACCTCGACTTCGCCGACGTCCGCACCATCATGCAAGACGCCGGCTCTGCCCTCATGGGCATCGGTCAGGCCTCCGGCGAAAGCCGCGCCGCCGACGCCGCCAACGCCGCGATCTCCTCGCCCCTCCTGGAGGAGTCGATCGACGGTGCCACCGGCATCCTGCTGAACATCACCGCCGGCAACGAACTGGGCCTCTTCGAGGTCAACGAAGCCGCCGAGATCGTCCACTCCGCCGCCGACCCGAACGCCACGATCATCTTCGGCGCCGTGATCGACGACTCCCTCGGCGACGAGGTCCGCGTCACCGTCATCGCCACCGGCTTCGAACACGACATCCGCCGCCGCCAGCAAGGCGGTCGCGGCATCGGCGCCGTTGGTGGCCGCAGCGAGCGTCCCGGCCGCCCCGCACCGCGTGAAGAGCGCCCCCGGCGCGACTCCGGCGGCTACAACCGCGGCGGTTCAGACACCGGCTACCGCGAACCGCCCCGCGACCGCCGCCCCACGATCGACTCCTCGACGCGCTCCTCCCTGGAGATCGGCGACGACGACATCGACATCCCCCAGTTCCTCAAATAGCGCCTGAGCACCCTCTCGCTTGCATCTTTCGTCCGCAGCGAGCTGGCCCGGCCCGGAGGCCTAAACCAGCTCGCCGCGGACGAAATCTGCGGCGCGATAGGGCACTCAGGCGCCATTTGAGCGAGCTCGAGTAGTGCGCGTAGCGGCCGTGCGTCGGGGTTGGCGCCACCGGGCCGAAAGTCAGCCCGCGTAGAGCGCTTCGATCTGCTCGGAGTAACGAACCAGCACGTTTGGGCGGCGCAGCTTGAGCGTTGGCGTGAGGGCGTCGGTGCCGGGTTCCCACACGTCGCGCACCACGAGGTGGCGCTTGACCTGCTCGGCGCGGGAGAGGCGGGCGTTGCCGCGCTCGACGGCAGCGTCGATCTGCTGCTCCAGGTCGGCCGGCCACGAGTCCGGCAGCCCGACGACGTCGGGGTCCGGGACGACCAGCGCCACGTTGTAGGCGCGGCCGTCACCGACCACACAGACGTGGCCGATCTGAGGTCCGCCCGACTTGATGGCCGTCTCGATGTTCGACGGCGACATGTTCTTCCCGCCTGCGCTGATGATCACGTCCTTCTTGCGGTCGAAGATCCACAGGTAGCCGTCGTCGTCGAGGCGTCCGATGTCGCCCGTCCGAAGGAACCCGTCGGGGGTGAGGACCTCGGCCGTCTTCTCAGGCAGATTGCGGTAGCCGCGCATCAGGCTCGGGCCACGCGTCTCCACCTCACCGTCGTCCGCGATCCTCACCTCCATACCGGGCATCGGCAGGCCGGCCGAGCCGACGCGGACCTGGCCGACGGGGTTGACGGTGCAGCACGCCGAGCACTCGGTGAGGCCATAGATCTCGCCAAGCGGGACCCCGATCTCGTGGAAGAACTCGATCAGCTCCGGCGAACTCGGGGCCGCGCCGATCGAGGCGACCTGAAGCTCCCCAAAGCCCACGAGCTGGCGCAGCCCGGCAACGACCTCGGGCACGCGGGCGGCGAACGCCTGCTGCGCCTCCTCTGGCAGCCCGGCGACCTTCGCCTCGATCCCCGCTCGCAGCTTCTCCCAGAACCGCGGCACCGCGAAGAAGAACGACGGCTGGACCTGGGGGAGGTAGGCCGCGACCTGTTTGGGGTCCGGGCAGACGACGACCTCCAGCCCATATGCCACGGCCGCGTAGTACGACGCGATCCGCTCGGCGATGTGCGCCAGCGGCAGCCACGAGATCACCCGTCCGCCGTCGCTGAGGTTGGCGAACTGCGCCACCGCTCCCGTCGCCGCGATGAGGGCCGCGTGGGTGAGTTCGACGCCCTTGGGTGGGCCAGACGTCCCCGATGTGTAGATGATCGTCAGGAGGTCGTCGGGCGAGGCGGGGTGTGCGTGGTCGAGCGGTTCGCGCTCGGCGATGAGCGCCCACGCCAGCGTGCCTTCGACGTCCGGCTCCACGCAGATCACCGGGCAGTCCTCCCGGGCGCCGATGCCGGCGAGCAAGACCGGTGCGAAGGCGGCCTGCGTGACGGCTGCCCGCAGACCGGCGTCGGTGGCGACATGCTCGATCTGCTCGGCCGACGACGTCGCGTAGATCGGGACCGGAACGGCGCCGAGGAGCACGATCGCCAGATCGGCCTCGAAGTGCGGCACGTCGTTGGTGAGCAGCACGCCGACGGTGTCGCCAGCGCGCACCCCGAGGCGGGCCAGCCCACCGGCAAGCTTTCTCGCGCCGGCGTCGAGCTCGCGCCAAGTTCGCGTAGTGCTGCGATCGAGCGTTCGCACGGCCACCTCGTCTGGCCGAGCCGAGACGGTTGCGGCCAAGGCGTCCGTCAGGGTCTTCGGTGTCGTGGCCTTCAGCGGGGGTGTGACGGCGGTCATGCAACGATCCTCCTCGCGCGTGGCCGGGAAGGTGCGGTGGGAGTCGCCCAACGAGACGGTGCTCGGGTGACGCAAACGCACAACAGCCGCGACGGCGCGGGCCGTACGGTCGACCGATGACCGTCGCCCCTAGTGCCGCCCACGTCACGACCCAGCTCGAGGGAGGCGTGGAGACCATCACCATCGACCGGCCGTCGGTCATGAACGCGACCTCCACCAGGACCGGCCGCGAGCTGCTGCAGGCCGTCCAGCGGGCCGCCGCCGACGACCGCGTCCGAGCGATCATCCTCACCGGCCGGGGCCCCGCCTTCAGCGCCGGCGCCGACCTGCGCGACCTCGAAGGGCCGACGCTGGCGAATGGCCGTCCCGATCTCGAGCAGATCCTGCGCACCATCTTCAACCCGCTCGTGCTCGCCATCCGCGCAGCCCCGAAGCCGGTGGTTGCGGCCGTGCGCGGGCCGGCGATCGGCGTCGGCTGCTCGATCGCGCTTGCGTGCGACCTGATCGTCGCCGGTCGGTCGGCGAGCTTCATCGCGGGGTTCGCGAGCGTGGGCCTCGGCCTCGATGGTGGCCTGTCGGTGTTGCTCACCGCGCGAGTCGGCGCCGCGCGATCGGCGGAAGCTGCCCTGCTTGGCACGGCGATCCACGGCAGCAAGGCCCTGGAGTGGGGGCTGGTGAACCGGCTCGTCGAAGACGAGGAACTCGATGCCGTCGCCGGTGATCTGGCCCTGCGACTTGCCTCCAGCGCCCCCGGCGCGCTGGCGTCGTCGAAGGCGCTCCTTGCGGCACATGCCGACGCAGGGCTGGTCGACGCGCTCGATCGCGAGGCCACGAACCAGGGGCAGCGTGTCTTGACGAGCGAGTACGCCGAGGGCGTCGCCGCCTTCCTCGAGCGCCGGGCGCCACGCTTCGTGTGACTCACACATCGACGGCGGGGCCAGCGATGCGTTCCGCCCATCCGGAATCGCGCTGGCGGCGCCAGGCTAGGACCATGCAGCGCCACGACGAGCCACCGACCGACGAGAGCTTCGATACCGACTGGGTGGTGGTGGGCTCCGGATTCGGCGGCAGCGTCAGCGCGCTGCGCCTGGCGGAGAAGGGCCACCGGGTGACCATCCTGGAGCGTGGCGAGCACTTCCGCGGCAAGGCAGACATGCCCAGCAGCAGCTGGGATCTGCGCCGCTACCTCTACCTGCCTCGCCTCGGCCTGCGGGGGCTGTTTCGCATGACGCTCTTCAAGGACGTCTTCGTGATGAGTGGCGCCGGAGTGGGCGGCGGCAGCCTGGTCTACGCGATGACGCTCTACACGCCGCCGCCGGCGTTCTTCCAGGACCCTCAGTGGGCTGGGCTGGGGGAGTGGCACGCCGAACTCGCGCCGCATTACGAGACGGCGCAGCGGATGCTCGGCGTCACCGACGTGGTCGACGACGACCCTGCCGATCAGCTCCTGCGGCAGTACGGGGAGCAGCTCGGCGTCGGCGACACCTACCGCAAGGCGCGGGTGGGCGCCTACCTCGACACGCCGGGGCAGACGGTGCCTGATCCGTACTTCGGCGGAGAGGGGCCGGCGCGCACCGGCTGCACCCGCGAGGGCCGGTGCATGCTGGGCTGCGAGCAGGGGGCCAAGAACAGCACCGACAAGAACTACCTGTGGTTCGCGCAGCGTCGCGGCGCGCAGATCCGTGCCCGCCGCGAGGTCACCAGCGTGCGGCCGATCGGCGGCGCCGACGGCGCAGGCGGCTGGCTCGTGACCCACGAAGAGACCGGCCGCCGCTGGCGTAAGAAGACCGAGACCATTCGTGCCCGCGGGGTGGTGCTTGCCGGCGGCGCGCTGGGGACCAACGAACTCCTGGCCCGCTGCCGATTCCAAGGCGACCTGCCGAACGTGTCCGACCGACTCGGCCACCTCGTGCGCACGAACAGCGAAGCCGTGCTCGTCGTCAGCGTCCCCGAGGGACGCGCCGAAGGCCTCAGCAAGCGGGTGGCGATCACGTCGTCGATCTACCCGGATCCGCACACCCACATCGAGACCGTGACCTACGGGGCTGGCGGTGGCGCGATCCGCAACCTCTTCACCGTGCTCACCGGCGGCGGCACGCGGGTGACCCGGCCGCTCAAGTGGCTCGGCACTCTCGTGAGACACCCGGGCTGGGTTGCCGAGCTGCTGGTCAAGAAGAACTGGGGGCAACGATCGGTCGTGGTCCTGGTGATGCAGACGCTCGACGGCGCGATGCGCTTCACGTTCAAGCAGCGGCGCGACGGCCGCGTGTCCATGCAGACGCAACAGGATCCAGACCACCCGAACCCGACCTTCATCCCGGCCGCCAATGCGTTTACCGAGTGGCTGGCTCGCGAGACCGGCGGAGCGCCGGGCTCGTCCGTACCGGAGGCGCTCTTCAGTATCCCGACGACCGCGCACATCCTCGGCGGCGCCGTGATCGGTCGCTCGGCGCAGGACGGCGTCATCGACGCCAGCCACCAGGTGTTCGGCTACGAGAATCTGCTGGTCTGCGACGGTGCCGCGGTCCCGGCGAACGTCGGCGTGAATCCATCGCTGACGATCGCGGCGCTGGCCGAGCGCGCGATCAGCCTCGTGCCGGCGAAGGCTGGGGTCGACACCACCCGCCCGCCAATCGGCTCGGTGCCGGTGCCCGGCAAAACCGCCGGCGGGGAACCCGAGCCCCTCGCGACGGCTGCCGCGACGGTCGCTGGCTGAGGCCCACCGCCGGCTCCGGCTGAGCGAACGACTGCCCCGACTGGAGGCTACGCCCCGGCGCTCCGTGAGGCGTCGGTGGCGAGCCCTGGGGCCCAGGCGCCGACCCCGCGGGGCTCGGTGCCCTGCGTGTGATCGGTGATCACGAGGAGTTCGAGCGCGGTGAGGATCTCCGCGGTCCGGCCGACGGTCGGGTGGGGGAGCAGCAGCTCGGCGCGCCGGATGCGGTTGGCGACGGTGTTGTGGTGGACGCGTAGGGCGCCGGCCGCTGCCCGCAGGTTCGCGCCGTGCTCGAGAAAGGAGCGCAACGTGACGGCGAGCTCTCGCACCGCCGGGTCTGGGTCGGCGAGATCGCCGAGGGCGGCCTGCACGAACCGGCCGGCCTGCTCAAGGTCGGCACTCGCAAGCGCCCGCAGCGCCACCGAGGCGTAGTCGGTCACGGAGCCGTTTGAGGCCTCCTCGAGCACGGCCACGCGGCGTGCGCTCATGGCCTCCAGGTAGCTCGTGCGAAACCCTGCGACGCCCTCGGCGGCGGTGCCGACCGCCGCCCGGACCTGCGGCTCGACGGCCGCTGGCAGCACGAGCGCGCGGGCATCCGACGGCGACCACCACAGCGCGATCGCTGGGCCAAGCGGCAGCGTGACGATGGCCGGGTCGGCGACGGCAGCGAAGAGCGAGGGAACCGACTCGCGCAGGTGATCGGCGCGCAGGTCGACCGAGGCGTCGCTCGCCCACACCACCATGCAGCGGTGCACGCGGCCGAGGGTGTAACGCAGGCGCTGCTCGGCTCGCGCGGCCTCAGGGGCTTGGCCGTCGATGATCGCGCGGATCGTCTCGTGGCGAATGGCCTCAGGATCCCGGTTCCACAGCGACCGCTCCTCGTTGTGGATCGCGATCACGCGGGCCGTGAGCGCGTCGGCCCACGCGAGGATGTAGCGCGTGCTCTCGGTCAGCGCCTCCGCGTACTGGTCGGGCGCGACGCGATCGGCAAGGAGGTCGGTCCAGCGGGACCAGAAGGTGCGCACGCCGATCCGGTAGGCGCCGCTCAGGTCGTCGGCGCTGATGCGTCGCTCCACGAGCAGACGCACGTACTCGCGTGCTCGCGTTCCCGGTTCTAGCCGGCTCTCCGGGAGTGCCTCGGCGAGCATCGAAAGGAAGTGCTCGACGATGCCGGCGGCGCTCGCGGTGCTCGCATCGCGGAGTTCGGGCCGCGACTGGAACGCGGGGAGTTCGCGGTGGACGCTCTCGGTCACGTCGAAGCACACGGACCAGATCCAAGTCTCGTCGGTGCGCGTCTGCGCGGCCAGCTGTTGTGCGGGGGTAGCCACGGCGTGAACGTAGCCGACCAGAGCCGGCGAGCACCCGGGCGGGCGGAAAGCCCCGGCAGCGTGGCCGCGGGTGTGCGTTCCGACCAAGAGGGGTGAAGCGGCCACTGCGACGCTCGTCACATGAGAATCGTGATCGTCGGAACGGGCTTCAGCGGGATCGCCGCCGCCAAGGCGCTGCAGGACCGCGGCCATGACGATTATGTCGTCCTCGAGCGGGCCGCCAGCGTCGGCGGGGTGTGGCGTGAGAACCACTACCCGGGAGCCGCCTGCGACGTGCCGTCGTACCTCTACTCCTACTCGTGGGCGCAGCGGCGCGACTGGACGCAGCCTTGCTCGCCGCAATCCGAACTCGAGACCTACTTGCACCAGGCGGCGGCGGACCAGGGAATCCTTGAGCACTGCCGGTTCGGGGCCGAGGTGGTGTCGGCCGACTGGGACGAGGGCGCCCGCCGGTGGACGGTCGGCCTGGCCGGCGGCGAGGAGCTGGAATGCGACCTGCTCCTGCTCGGTTGTGGCCAGCTCAGCCGGCCCGCCTGGCCCAGCATCGACGGCCTCGAGTCGTTTGAGGGCCACGCCTTCCACTCTGCCCAGTGGGACCACGACCACGACCTGACCGGCCGCCGCGTCGCGGTGATCGGAACGGGCGCGAGCGCGATCCAGTTCGTCCCGCCGGTCGCTGAGCAGGCCGGCGAGCTCACGGTCTTTCAGCGCACGGCGCCCTACATGCTGCCGCGCCGCAACCCGGTCTACTCGGGGCCGGTCCGTGCGGCGATTCGGCGCGTCCCTGGGCTGCAGCGGCTGCGCCGCGCCTTCATGTGGGGCGTGATGGAGAGCTTCATCTACGGCCTGACGACCTCCCGCCCGACCTACCACGCACTGCGGCTGTGGTCGGCGAGCTTCATGCGCCTCCAGATCAAAGACCCCGAGCTGCGCGCGCGCCTGCAGCCGGACTACGAGTTCGGCTGCAAGCGCATCCTCTTCAGCTCCTACTACCTGGGAGCGCTGCAGCGAGAGAACACGCAGGTGGTAACCGACGCCATCGAGCGGATCACGCCGACCGGCGTGGTGACGGCCGGCGGCGCCAGGCACGAGGTCGACACGATCATCTACGGCACCGGCTTTCGCTCCGGCGAGTTCGTCACGCCGATGCAGGTCCGTGGGCGTGGCGGCGTGGAACTGCAGGAGGCCTGGAGCGACGCACCGGTGGCCCACCACGGCATTGCCGTCAGCGGATTCCCCAACCTCTTCCTGCTCTACGGCCCGAACACCAACCTGGGCGTCGGCTCGATCGTCGCGATGATCGAGGCGCAAGCGGGCTACATCGCGCAGGCCGCCGACGTGCTCCGCGACCGCCCCGGCGCAGCGATCGACGTGCGCCCCGAGGCCCAGGCCGCATCCGACGCGCAAACCCAGGCGGCGTTCGAGGGCACCGTCTGGACGCAGTGCGTCTCCTGGTACCGCAAGGACGGCACCGGCCGCGTGATCGGCAACTGGCCGACCTACATGCGCAGCTACGTCAAGGCCGTCCGGACGTTCGATCACGAGCACTACGTCGTCGACGTTCCCGCGCCCAAGCCGACCGTCGTCGCCTAGCGCGGCGCCCGCTTCCTCCTCCTCCGAATTCGCCAGCCTATGACCGCACCGTCCACGACACCCACGCCCGGCTCGCCCTACGAGCTCGAGCATGAACTCTTCCGCGCGAGCGTCCGCGACTTCATCACTCGCGAGGTGGTCCCGCACGAACGGCAGTGGGACCGCGACGGCATCGTCCCGCGGGAGCTCTACACCGCCGCTGCAGAGCACGGGCTGCTCGCGTTCGAGGTCCCGGAGGAGCATGGGGGCGCGGGTATCGCCGACTTCCGCTTCAACGCCGTGATCGCCGAAGAGATCGCTCGCGCGAGCGTGACGGGAGCGATGCTCGGGCTCGTTCTGCACAACGACGTCTGCCTGCCGTACTTCCTGCACTACGCCTCACCGCAGCAGCGCCAGCGCTGGCTTCCGGGGATCGCCTCGGGCGAGCTGATGACGGCGATTGCGATGACCGAGCCCGGCACCGGCTCTGATCTGCAAGGCATGCAGACCTCCGCGGTGCGGGGCGAGGGCGGCCGCTGGCGGCTCTCGGGCAGCAAGACGTTCATCACCAATGGCATCCATGCCGACCTCGTGATCGTCGCGGCCTGCACCGATCGCGCGGCCGGCGCGCGCGGCTTCACCTTGTTCGTCGTCGAGCGCGGCATGCCCGGCTTCGAGCGCGGCCGCAATCTCGAAAAGCTCGGGCTGCACGCTCAGGACACCGCCGAGCTGTTCTTCGACGACGTCGAGCTGACCGACGACCAGGTTCTCGGCGAGGTCGGCCATGGCTTCGTCTACCTGATGAGCAACCTCGTGCAGGAGCGGATGTCGCTCGCCGTGGCGGCGCAGGCCAGCACGAGGACGGCCGTCGACCAGACCATCGACTACGTCCGCGAGCGGATGGCGTTCGGCCGTCCACTCGGTGCGCTTCAGCATGTGCGCTTTGAGCTGGCCGACTGCCACGCCGAGGTCGAGATGGCGCGTGCCTACCTCGATCAGTGCCTACGGCGCATGGGCGACGGCACGCTCACGCCCGAGGACGCCGCCATCGCGAAGTGGCGCCTGTCAGACATGCAAGGCCGCATCCTCGACCGCTGCCTGCAGCTCTTCGGCGGCTACGGCTACATGCTCGAGTACCCGATCGCCCGCGCCTACGCCGACGCGCGCGTGACCCGCATTTTCGGTGGTGCCAACGAGGTGATGAAGGAGATCGTCGGACGATCCCTACTGCTCGACCCCGGCACCCGCACTACGACCAGGAGCAAGGCATGAGCCAGCCCCAGGCCCTCATCTACGAGGCCATCCGCACACCCCGAGGCCGTGGCCGTAGCAACGGCGCGCTGCACAGCGTCAAGCCCGTCGACCTCGTCGTCGGTCTCATCGACGAGACGCTTGGCCGTCATGCGGGGATCGACCCGGCCGTCATCGACGACGTCGTGCTCGGGTGCGTGTCGCCCGTCGGCGACCAGGGGATGGATATCGCAAAGACGGCGGCGCTCAAGGCGGGGCTGCCGGACACCGTCGCCGGCGTGCAGCTCAACCGCTTTTGCGCGTCTGGCCTGGAAGCCGTCAACGTCGCCGCGCAGAAGGTCGCCTCCGGCTGGGAGGACCTCGTGTTCGCCGGTGGCGTGGAGTCGATGAGCCGCGTGCCGATGGGAAGCGACGGCGGCGCCTGGGCAATGGACCCCGAAACGAACATGCAGACGCACTTCGTGCCGCAGGGCATCGGTGCCGACCTGATCGCGACCGTCGAGGGCTTCACTCGCGACGACGTCGACGCCTACGCCGTCCGCTCGCAGGAGCGCGCAGCGCTGGCCGAGGACGAGGGCCGCTTCGCTGGCTCAGTGGTCCCGGTCGTCGATCCGATGGGGATGGCAATCCTCAGTCACGAAGAGCACGTACGCCGTGGCACCACCACCGAGACGCTCGGCAAGCTGCGCCCCGCATTCGACGCGATCGGCGACATGGGCGGCTTCGACGCCGTGGCGCTGCAGAAGTACCACTGGCTTGAGCGCATCGACCACGTCCACACGGGCGGCAACTCCTCCGGCATCGTCGACGGCGCCTCGCTTCTGACGATCGGCAACGAGCAGATCGCTGAGCGGACGGGCATGCGGCCGCGGGCGCGCATCCTCGCCACAGCGCTCTCGGGGGCTGATCCGACGATCATGCTGACCGGCCCCGCGCCGGCCTCGAAGAAGGCATTGGCGAAGGCGGGCATCACGGCTGAGGACCTCGATCTCGTCGAGATCAATGAGGCGTTCGCGGCGGTGGTCCTGCGCTTCGTGCGCGACCTGGACCTCGATCTCGACAAGGTCAACGTCAACGGCGGCGCCATCGCGATGGGTCATCCGCTGGGGGCCACCGGGGGCATGATCCTCGGCACGCTGCTCGACGAGCTGGAGCGCACCGGCGGCCGCTACGGCCTCGCGACGCTCTGCGTCGGCGGCGGCATGGGCATCGCGACCGTCATCGAGCGGATCTAACGGAGGACGTGGACACCATGTCAAACAGCACCATGATCAGCTGGCAGCGCGATGACGACGGCGTCGTCGTCCTCACGCTCGACGAGCCGGGCAAGTCGGCCAACACGATGGGCGCGGCCTACATCGCCGCGATGGCCGCCGCCGTCGACCGCCTGGAGCGGGAGGTCGACGACGTCACCGGCGTGGTGATCACGTCGGCCAAGAAGACGTTCCTCGCCGGCGGCGACCTGGAGGGGCTGCGCGAGGTGCAGCCGGCCGACGCGGCGCAGTTTGCCGAGATGCTGACCACCATCAAGAGCCAGCTGCGCCGCCTTGAGCAGCTCGGCAAGCCGGTCGTTGCCGCGATCAACGGCGCGGCGCTCGGCGGCGGGCTCGAACTCGCCCTGGCGTGCCACCGCCGTATCGCCGTCGACCACCGCTCGGTGAAGGTCGGCCTACCGGAGGTGCAGCTCGGGCTGCTCCCCGGCGCGGGCGGCGTCACCCGCACCGTCCGGATGCTCGGCATCGTCGACGCGCTGATGAACGTCCTGCTCAAGGGCGACCGCCTTAGCGCCGCCCGCGCGCTGGATCTCGGCCTGCTCGACGAGCTCGTCGACTCGCAGGAGGCACTCGTTCCGGCCGCGAAGGCGTGGATTGCGTCGGGTCCGCAGGCCGTGCAACCGTGGGATGCGCCGGGCTACCGGCTCCCGGGTGGTTCACCGAACTCGTTGAAGTTCCAGCAGGTGCTGCCGTCGATCCCGGCCAACCTGCTCAAGCAGCTCAAGGGAGCCAACTACCCCGCACCGAAGGCGATCCTCGCCGCGGCGGTTGAGGGCGCACAGGTCGACGTCGACACGGCGCTCCTCATCGAGACCCGCTACCTCACGCAGCTCGTCACGGGGCAGGTCGCCAAGAACATGATCCAGGCGTTCTTCTTCGATCTCAATCAGGCCACGGGCGCTCGCGGCCGCGCCCCCGGCCACGAGCCGTGGCGCGCGACGAAGGTCGTCGTGCTCGGCGCCGGCATGATGGGCGCTGGCATTGCCTACGTCTGTGCCAAGGCCGGCATCGAGGTGGTCCTCAAGGACGTCGCTCAAGAGGCGGCAGATCGCGGCAAGGGCTACTCCGAGCAGCTCGTCGCCAAGGCCATCAAGCGCGGTCGCATGACCGAGGAGGCCGGCGCCGAGCTGCTGGCCCGCATCACGGCGACGACGGAGCCTACTGCGGCATCCGGCGCTGATCTCGTGATCGAGGCGGTGTTCGAGGACCCGGCCGTCAAGGCGCAGGTGTTCGCGGAGATCGAGCCGTTCCTGGATCCGGACGCGCTGCTGGGATCCAACACCTCGTCGTTGCCGATCACCGGCTTGGCCGAGGGCGTGAGTCGCCCGGCCGACTTCATCGGGCTGCACTTCTTCAGCCCGGTAGACAAGATGCCGCTGCTGGAGATCGTCAAGGGCGAGGCCACAAGTGAGGAGTCGCTCGGGCGGTCACTCGACCTGGCCCGCCAGATCGGCAAGACGCCGATCGTCGTGAACGACTCGCGGGGCTTCTTCACGAGCCGCGTGATCGGCACCTTCATCGACGAGGGGCTGGCGCTCCTCGGTGAGGGCGTGCCCGCCGCGTCGGTCGAGCAGGCATCGGCGCAGGCCGGCTACCCGGCGACCGTGCTGCAGCTCTGTGACGAACTGAATCTGCGCCTGATGCGCAAGATTCGCGAGGAGACGAAGGCCGGCACGCTCGCGGCTGGCGGCACGTGGACCGAGCATCCGGCCGAGGGCGTGATCGACACCATGATCGACGAGCTCGACCGGCCCGGACGCCTGGCCGGCGCCGGCTTCTACGACTACGACGCGGGGAAGCGGAGCGGGCTCTGGCCCGGGCTGGTGGCCGCCTTCGGGGCGAATCCCGACCACGGCATCTCGATGGTCGACATGCAGGAGCGCATGCTCTTCATCGAGACGCTCGAGACCATCCGCTGCCTGGACGAGGGCGTACTCGAGACGGTGGCCGACGCCAACGTCGGCTCGATCCTGGGCATCGGGTTCCCCGGTTGGACGGGCGGAGTGCTGCAGTACGCCACCGGGTACGACGGCGGCCTGCCCGGCTTTGTGGCCCGCGCCGAGGAACTCGCCGAGCGCTACGGCGCGCGGTTCTCACCGCCGCAGTCCCTGGTGGAGCTGGCCGAGACGGGGGGCACCTTCGCCGACCGTGAGGGAGCGACGGCATGACCGCTCCGGCACGGCTGCCGCGGGCCGGCGAGCGCCTGCCCGACATGGACCCTGCGGAGGTGCGCGCGCTCGTCGCGCGCGCCCGCGCGGTTCAACCGGAGTGGGAGGCCCTCGGGGTCGACGGTCGCAAGCGCGTCCTCTTGCGCGCCCGCGCGTTCATGGCCCGCCATAGCGATCGCTTCATCGAGGCGATCGTGCATGACACGCGCAAGCCCTACGAGGACGCGCAGCTCGAGGTGCTCTCTGGGATTACCTCGTTGCACTTCTGGGCGCACCACGCCCAGCGCTACCTCGCCGAGGAACGGGCCCGTACTCGCAATCCGTTCGCGCTGCGGCTGAAGCTGTCGGTCGGCTACCGCCCGCGCGGCGTGATCGGGGTGATCGGCCCGTGGAACGTGCCGATGATCAACTCCTTCGGCGATTGCATCCCGGCGCTCGCCGCCGGCAATGCGGTGGTGCTCAAGCCGTCGGAGCTCACGCCGAGCGTCGCGCTGCTGGCGGAGGAGATGCTTGCCGAGGCTGGGTTGCCCGAGGGGGTCTATGGCGTCGCGATCGGCGGCAAGGAGACGGGTGAGGCGCTGATCGACGAGGTGGACTTCATCCAGTTCACTGGGTCGACGACGACGGGGCAAGCCGTCGCGACCCGCGCCATCCAGACGCTTACCCCGTACACGCTGGAGCTCGGCGGGAAGGACCCGCTGATCGTCTGCGCCGACGCCGACGTGGAGCGCGCGGCGCGCGCAGCCGTCTACTACGGCTTTGCCAACGCCGGGCAGATCTGTGTGTCGGTCGAGCGGGTCTACGTCGAGGACGCGGTGCACGATGAGTTTGTGGAGCGAGTCGTGGAACTCACCCGCCAGCTGCGCCAGGGAGTCGGGCAACTGCGGCCGGGCCAGGTGGAGGTCGGGCCGATGATCGCGCCACGCCAGGCCGACATCGTCCGCGACCACATCGACGACGCGGTGGCGCGCGGAGCTCAGCTGCGGATCGGCGGCGAGCTCATCGAGACGACCGACCGGTTCATCGAGCCGGCGGTGCTCACCGGCGTCGACCACTCGATGCGCTGCATGCGTGAGGAGACGTTCGGTCCGACCCTGCCGATCATGCGGGTCCGCGACGTGGAGCAAGCAATCGAACTCGCGAACGACTCGCCCTACGGGCTCGCAGCCACGGTGTTCACCCGCGACCGTGACAAGGGCGAAGCGATCGCTCAGCGGCTGGAGGCGGGGACGGTGAACGTCAACGACGCGTGGATGTCGTACTTCGCCCCTGAGGTCCCAATGGGCGGGCACAAGCAATCGGGGATCGGCGCCCGGCACGGGGCGGAGGGGATCCAGAAGTTCTGCACAAAGCAGACGCGCGTCGTGGCCCGCTGGCACCTCAGCGACGAGCTGGTCTGGTACCCCTACCGCGGACCGGTTCCCGGCCTCTTGCGGCGCGTCATTCCGCTGGTCTACGGCCGCCGACCGCGAGGATGAGCGTCCCCCTCAGCCACTGCCGCCTCGGCGCCGGAGCGCCGTTGGTGCTGCTTCATGGCATCGGGCACCATTGGCAGGGGTGGGCGCCGGTCATGCCGGCGCTCGCGCAGCGGTTTGAGGTCTACGCCTGCGACAGCCCAGGTTTCGGCGAGTCGCTCCCACTGCCTCCTGGTGTGGCGCCGACGATCCCAAACTATGCGTCGGCGATCGAGCGTTGGCTGGCGCAGGAGGGGCTCGGTCGCCCGCACGTGGCAGGGAACTCGATGGGCGGTGCCATCGCGCTGGAGCTTGCCCGTCGCGGCGCCGTCCGCTCGGCGACGGCCTTCTCGCCGGCGGGCTTTTGGTCGCCGGCCGAGCGCCGGTACTGCCAGGCAAGCCTCGGCGCCGTTGCGGCGATGCCGGGGCCCGTCCGGCGCCTCACGCGGATGACTGCGGCCACGCGCGTCGGACGGCGCCTGCTGCTGGGGCAGCTTGTTGCGCGTCCGGCCGACCTTCCCGCGGAGCTTGCGGTTGGCAGCCTCGACGCGCTGTGGGCAGCGCCGGCAATGCGCTCGGCGCTGGCCGCCTTCACCCAGTACCGCTGCGCGCCGCTGCCAGTTGGCGCCCCGCCGGTGAGCGTGGTCTGGGGCAAACGCGACCGGTTGTTGCTCAGCCGGCCCCAGTCTCGCCGAGCCCGGAGTGTGCTGCGCGGCGCCGAGCACCGCCAGATCGATGCGGGGCACGTGCCCTTCACCGACGCCCCAGACGAGGTCGTCGCCGAGATCGTGCGTACGGCGGGCGCGGTATCTCTCCGGTAATCTCCGGCGCTCGATGACCGCCGAACTCCGCCGAACTCCGCTCCATGCACGTCACGTCGAGCTCGGGGGCAAGATGGTCCCGTTCGCCGGGTGGGACATGCCGGTGCAGTACCCCGATGGCGTCAAAGTCGAGCATGAGACGGTGCGGACCGCTGCCGGCGTGTTCGACGTCAGCCACATGGGGCAGATCATCACCCGCGGCCCCGGTGCGCTCGCGGCGCTCCAGCACCTCACGACCAACGACGTGAGCAAGATCGAGATCGGCGCCGCGCAGTACGGCCTGATCCTGCGCCCCGACGGCGGCGTCTTCGACGACATCTTCACGTACCGCCTGGCCGAGGACGAGTACCTCACCGTCACGAACGCGGCGAACCACGGCACCGACTTCACCTGGTTCGGGCACCACCACCAGCGGGGTGCGGGCGACCTTCCCGTCGAGATCGTCGACGCGGCCGACCGGTACGCCATGCTCGCGGTGCAGGGACCGACCGCTCGAGCGATCGTGGCCAGCCTGACCGATGGCGAGCTGCCCGCCCGCTTCCACGTCGCAACGCTCAACGTCGCTGGCAAGCCCGCGCTCGTGTGCGGCACCGGCTACACGGGCGAGGACGGCGTCGAGCTGCTCGTCGCCCCGGAAGACGCCGTGGCCGTGCTCGACGCGCTGCTCGACGCTGGCGTCAAGCCGATCGGCCTCGGAGCGCGTGACACCCTGCGGCTCGAGGCTTGCTACCACCTGTACGGCAACGACATGGACGCCGGCAGGAACCCGATCGAGGCCGGCCTCGGCTGGGCCGTCAAGGAAGCCACCGAGCCAATCGGCTTCGAGGCCGTCGCCAAAGCCCGCGCCGAGTCGACCGCCGAGGTCCTCGTGCCGTTCTCGCTCACCGAGTCCGGCATTCCGCGCGGCGGCAACCCCGTCGTCGGTGGTGGCGTCGTTACCTCTGGCACCTACTCGCCGACGCTCGCCAAAGGCGTCGGCCTCGCCTACGTGCCGCGTGAGAACTCCGCGGTCGGCACCGCCTTTACCGTCGACGTCCGCGGCAAGCACCGCGCCGCGATCGTCGAAGCCCGTCCCCTCTACCAGTCGAAGGACCTCTGATGGCTGACGCTTCCTACCCCGACGAGCTGCTCTACCACCCCGAGCACGACTGGGCCCGCATCGACGGCGACGTCGCGACCTTCGGCATCACCTGGTTCGCCCAGGACGCCCTCGGCGAGGTCGTCTTCTTCGACCCGCCGGCCGTTGGTTCGACGGTCACCGCCGGCGACTCCTACACCGAAGTCGAATCGGTCAAGGCCGTCTCCGACGTGATCGCGCCGCTCTCCGGCGAGGTCATCGAGGTCAACGACGCCTTGGGCGACGCGCCCGAGGCGATCAACGACGACCCGTACGAGGCCGGCTGGATGGTCAAGGTCAAGCTCAGCGACGCGTCCGAGGTCAGCACCCTGCTCGACCAGTCGGCCTACGTCGCCTCGCTCGACTAGCGATCTGCCTCATAGCTGGCGTGCGTACGCCAGCTATACGGCCTGTCCAATGGTGGACTGGTCACTTAGGCCACATGGGCGGGTGCAGGCTCTCTAGCCTGCACCGTGCCACGCGCGCGCTGGTCCCGGTCCCGGCGCGGCGCTTTCGCCCCGTTTCGACCGGTCCCCGCTTACCCCCGCAAGGACGTACCCCGAGTGAGTCGCTACACCGCAGTCACCGACGCCGATCGCGCGGCGATGCTCGCAGCCATCGGCGTCGAATCCCTCGAGGAGCTGTTCGACGCGCAGATCCCGAGCGGCGTGCGGCTGCAGGGCGGCCTCGATCTGCCGGACGGCCTCCCCGAGCAGGATGTCTTTGCGCACCTCCTGGAGCTGTCGAAGAAGAACACGTCAGCCGAAGACGAGATCACGTTCCTTGGCGCCGGCATGTACGACCACTACATCCCGGCAGCGATCGACATGCTGCTCGGCCGGTCGGAGTTCCTGACCCCCTACACGCCGTACCAGCCGGAGGTCAGCCAGGGCGGCCTGCAGGTGATGTTCGAGTACCAGACCGCGATCTGCGAGCTCACCGGGATGGACGTGTCGAACGCGTCGGTGTACGAGGGCCCCAGCGCCGTCGCCGCTGCCGGCTACCTCGCCAAGCTCGCCTCCCCCAAGCGCCCGAAGTACTTCGTCTCCGCGGCGCTACACCCAGACTCACGCAAGACGCTGGAGACCCTCTCGGTTGGCTACGGCACCGAGGTCGTCGAGATTCCGCTCAAGAACGGCGTGACCGATACCGAGGCACTCGCCGCCCTGCTCGCCGCAGACGGCGACGAGGTCGCCGCCGTGATCTTCCAGCAGCCGAACTTCCTCGGCGCCATCGAAGACGTGCAGGCCCTCAGCGATCTGGCCAAGGGCGCTGGCGCACTGTCGATCTGCCAGGCCGACCCGATTGCGCTCGGCGTGCTCGAGGCCCCAGGCAACCAGGGGGTCGACGTGTGCGTGGGCGAGGGCCAGGCCCTCGGCAACCGCCTCGACTTCGGCGGCCCCTCGTTCGGTTTCTTCGCCGCGACCAACGCCCACATCCGCCGGATGCCCGGCCGCATCGCTGGTGAGACGACCGACGCCGACGGCCGCCGCGGTTTCGTGCTGACGCTCCAGACGCGCGAGCAGCACATCCGCCGCGAGAAGGCCACGAGCAACATCTGCACCTCGCAGGCGCTCAACGCGCTGGCCGGCGTCGTCTACCTCACGTGGCTGGGCCGCGACGGCCTCGTCGAGCTCGGCGAGCTCCTCGTGCAGCGCACCCACTACGCGCGCCAGCAGCTCACCGCCCTCGAGGGCGTGACCGCGCTGCACGACCAGCCGGTCGTGCGCGAATTTGCGATCACCCTCCCGAGCGACGTCGACGTCGCCGAGGTCATCGCGCTCGCGCAGGACCGCGGCGTCAACCCGGGCTTTGACCTGGGGCGCGTCCGTGAGGACTGGAAGGGCGGCCTGCTGATCGCTCTGACCGAGCAGCGCAGCCGCAAGGACATCGACACGCTCGTGGCGGTCTTGGCCGAGTCCATCGCCGCGGCGCAGGCGGGGGAGAAGTCCCCGCTCGGCCCGACAAACTCAACCGTGGAGGTCGCAGCATGAGCGCCATCGATGAGACCGTGATCTCCGCGTACGATCGCCCGCCGGCCGACGCCGCGGCGGCCACGCCGATGCAGCGTGAGCGCGCGACGACGATCTTCGAGAAGGGCCAGGTCGGCCGCCGCGCATTCGAAGCGCCAGCGCTCGACGTGCCGTTCGTTGAGGGACTGCTCCCGGCCACCGCCAAGCGCGCCGAGCCGGCTCGGCTCCCGAGCGTCAGCGAGCCCGAGCTCGTCCGCCACTACGTGCGTTTGTCGCGCCGCAACTTCGATCTGGACTCGGGCTTCTACCCGCTCGGCTCCTGCACGATGAAGCACAACCCGCGCCTACACGAGCGGGTGACGGCGCTCTCGGGCCACGCGCGTCTGCACCCGCTGCAGGACCCCAAGCGGGCCCAGGGTGCGCTCGAGTTGATGTACAACCTCGAGCATGCGCTCGGCGAGGTTGCCGGCTTGCCGCACGTCTGCCTGCAGCCCTCGGCTGGGTCGCACGGCGAGCTCGCCGGCGTGCTCGTCACCCGTGCTTACCACGAGGCCCGCGGCGAGTTCCGCACGAAGGTCCTCGCGCCGGACACCTCCCACGGCACGAACCCGGCCACCGTCACGATGGCCGGCTACGACGTCGTTCCGGTCAAGACGAGCCCCGATGGCGGCGTCGACCTGGAAGATCTCCGCGCCAAGGCCGACGACCAGGTCGCCTGCCTGATGCTGACGAACCCGAACACGCTCGGCGTGTTCGATCCGAACATCGAAGAGATCGCCAAGATCGTCCACGCCGTCGGCGCGACGCTCTACTACGACGGAGCGAACCTCAATGCCGTGATGGGCATCTCGCGCCCGGGCGACATGGGCTTCGACATCGTCCACTACAACCTGCACAAGTCGTTCACGCAGCCGCACGGCGGCGGCGGCCCGGGCTCCGGTCCGATCGCCGTGAGCGACCGTATCGCCCCGTACCTGCCGGTGCCGGTGATCCAAAAGCTCGAGGACGGCACGTTCGACCTCACCAGCACGCCGACGGAGGGCCCAGGCTCCAAGACGATCGGCAAGCTGCGCGGTTTCCAGGGCAACTACGGCTGCTTCGTGCGGTCATATGCCTACATCTGCTCGCTCGGCGGCCCCGGCCTGCAGGATGCGTCGGAGACGGCCGTGCTGAACGCCAACTACCTGCTGGTTCGCCTGCAGGAACTCGTCGGCGACAAGCTGCCGCTCGCCTTCGGCGAGCGCTGCATGCACGAGTTTGTCCTCTCGGGCACGGCGATGAAGAAGGACGTCGGGATCCGCATCCTGGATCTCGCCAAGCGCTTGCTCGACCACGGCTACCATCCCCCGACGGTCTACTTCCCGCTGCTCGTCGATGAGGCGCTCCTCATCGAGCCGACGGAGACGGAAACCAAGGAGACGCTCGACGCCTTCGCCGAGGCGATCGCAGACATCCTCGCTGAGGCCGGTGACGACCCAACCATCGCCCAGAACGCGCCGTACACCACGCCCGTCCGTCGCCTGGACGAGGCGAAGGCCGCCAAGCGGCCCGTTCTGCGCCAACCGCTGTAACGGGTGAGTTTGGTTCGCGCGGCGTCAGATGGCGCCGCGCGAACCCGACGTGCCGTCCCCCGACGGCGCAAGTGCGTGGGGAAGACCTGGCTTGACCACCCTGCGGCCTGAGGGCCGGGAGCCAGCGATCAAGCCAGTTCTGCCGGAAGGCAGGCAGGTACGGACGCACGTCCGCCTGCATCGCCACAAACGGTATGGGCACGGGAGTAAACTGGTCATACAACCAGCCGTGTTTCGTATCCGCACGAAATGGCGCGCTAGGTTGAGCTAACAGCTCAAGTTTGCGGCCTCCTGGTCGAGACGTAGAGAAGGGGATCTGGGAGATCCTCTGACGGCAGGAACGATTCGGGGGAATCCAGGTTGAGACAGGGGACGCAGGTCTTGCCATCCGCACCGCGGACGTCGTCGCGTGCTGCTGAGCAGGGACGCTTCCTGGTCGCCTTCGAGGTCGACGTGCACGGCAACGTGTCGCGGTGGACCCACGGCGCCGAACAGGTCCTGGGTTGGAAGGCCGGAGATGTGATCGGCAATCCGCCGCCCGTCCCACCGCCCTGGGACGGCCTCAAGCGCTGGAAGGGCATCGGCCCCGGCCCTGCAGCACTCCTCGACGCCCCCTGCGTGTGGCGCGGTGCCGACGGCGTGAAGTACGAACTCTCGGTCTGTACGAGCCCGGCAATCTCCGCTGAAGGCGAGGTGCTCGGCGTCACGATCGCCGCGCGCGATATCTCCGCGCGGACCCAGCTCCAGGAGCAGCTCCAGGCCTACGCGAGGGATGTGCGGGAGAGCTACGGCCGCGAGCTTCACCGTCTCGCCGATCTGGAAGCCAGCTACCACGCCACGGTTGAGGCGCTCGCCGTTGCCGTCGAGGCCAAGGACGACACCACCGGCGGCCACATCCGGCGGGTCTGCCAGCTCGGGCTGTTGCTCGCCAAAGCCCACCTCGGCGCGGCCGCTGAGGACCCTCAGCTTGCCTACGGCTTCCTGCTCCACGACATCGGCAAGCTCGCCGTGCCGGATGCCGTCCTCAACAAGCCTGGCCACCTCGACGCCGATGAGTGGGCTCAGATCCAGAACCACCCTGACGCAGGCGCCCGGATCCTCGCGGCGGTCCCGTTTCTGGACACTGCGCTCGACGTGGTGCGCCACCACCATGAGCGTTGGGACGGCGCCGGCTACCCAAACCACCTGAGGGGCGACGAGATTCCGATCGCCGCGCGGATCTTCGCCATTGTCGACACCGTCGATGCGATGACGAGCGACCGTCCCTACCGAGCTGGGCTCCCGCTGTCTGACGCGATCGCCGAGATCAAGGCGCAGTCGGGCACCCAGTTCGACCCCGCGTGCGTGGCCACCTTCACGTCGCTTCCCACCAACGAGATCCAAGCGATGCTCCAGGCTGGAACGGTCCTGTGAACACGATCCTGATCGCCGACGACGAGGCAGCGCTGCGCAGTCTCGTTCGGGTCACCCTCGATACCGGCCGCTTCACCATCCTGGAAGCCAGCGACGGCGTCGAGGCGCTGGAACTCGCGCGCCTGCATAAGCCTGACCTGATCTTTCTTGACTGGGCGATGCCCGGGTTCTCGGGACTGGAAGTCTGCCGAAAGCTGCGTGCCGACCCGGGCACCCGCGATCTCACCGTGGTGATGCTCACGGCGCGGGCGCAAGAGTTTGATCGTGACGCTGCCTTGCAGGTTGGCGTCGACGCCTACGTCACGAAGCCGTTCTCCCCGCTGCGCTTGCTGGATGCCGTTCGAGACAAGCTTGGTCCCTCATCGCTGGTGTCGTAGATGCCGATGACTCCCGCGGAGCTGCGCGTGCTCTCCTCCGCCGCCGATCTTGATCTACGGTCCTTTCGCTCGGCACACGTCGAGGCCAGGGTGGCACGGGCACTCGGGCAGGTCGGAGTTGTCGACGTCGAGTCCCTCGGGTCGGCCATGCGTCGGGACGAACGGATCCGCCAAGACTTCCGTCGATCGGTTGCCATCTCCGTCACCGGGTTCTTCCGTGACGCCGAGCAGTTCGAGCACCTCGAACGGCACATGGGATGGCTCCGGCAGACGCCACGGCCCAGGGTCTGGTCGGCCGGATGCTCAAGCGGCGCGGAACTCTGGAGCGTGGCCGTGCTGCTGGATCGCCTCCGCGCCGCGGGGCGGGCGCAGCTGCTCGGCAGCGACCTGCTCCAGGAGAACGTCGTCCGAGCTCGCGAGGGCCTCGACCACGGCGTGCTTGCCGGGCACACGTTGCCGACCGACGTGCGACCCGTCTTTGAGGTGCGCGACTTGGCCAGTGCTCCGGCAGCGCCGGGGCCCTGGCACGTGATTCTCTGCCGCAACGTCGCCATCTACTTCGAGCCGCAGACCCGAACGGAGCTGCACGCCAGACTCGCGGACGCACTCGCGACGAACGGCCTGCTGCTGCTCGGCCGCAGCGAGCGGGTCACCAACCCGGCTTCGCTGGGCCTCGAACAGGTCGCCCCGCACCTCTACCGCAAACCGCGTTGAACGGCATGGGGCTGACGCGTCGCCTGTCGCTCGTCGTCGGGCTCGTGGCGGCGGCGCTGCTCGCGGCCGTCGTCGTGCTCTCGATCGCGATCCGCGAACTCGATCGTGCGTCCGAGGCGGCGAGAGCAGCCGAGCAGACGCAGACGTCGGCCGAGCGCGTCAAGACGCTGGTGCTCGACGCCGAGACGGGCGTGCGCGGATTCGCCCTCACGGGCCGCGAAGTGTTTCTCGAACCGCTGCTCGCGGCTCAGACCAACCTGCCCGAGAACACGGCGGCGTTGACGAACGCCCGGCTCCCGAATGACCGCGCCCATACGCTCGCCGACGCCATTGCCGTCAACGGCAATGACTACCTCAACGAGTACGCCAACCCGCTCGTGTCGACGTTGCGGACCGATCCAGCAGAAGGACGGGACATCATTCTCTCCGGCGCGGGCAAGCGCCGCGCCGACCAGCTGCGGGACGAACTCAATGAGCTCAGTGGGATCGTGCGCCGTGACGCCGCAGCCACCGCCGAGAATGCTGGCAGCCACGCCGACGCAGCCCAGACGCTGGCGATCGCGGCCGGTGTGTTCGCGGCGCTGCTCTTTGCCGGGCTCCTCGTGTATCTCGCGCGCACGATCGTTACGCCGATCAAGCAGACGGCCGAGGCCGCAGCTGCACTCGGCGCTGGCGACCTCTCCGTCCGCGTCCACGCCTCCAGTCGTGACGAGGTCGGCCAGCTTGCGGACGCCTTCAACGCCATGGGGGAGTCGTTGACGGCCAACGCCGCGGAGATCGAGGAACAGCACGTCGAGCTAGAACGCCAGAACGAAGAGCTCGAGCAGCAGGCGGTCGAGCTCGAGAGCCAGACGGTCGAGCTCGAAGCCCAAACGGCCGAACTCGAGGCTGGCCAGCATGAGCTAGCCGAAACCAACGACGCGCTCGCGGACCGTGGGCAGGAACTCGAGGAGACCGCCGCGGCACTCCAGGCCGCGCACGCCCGCACGCAGCTCTTTGCCCTGGTTGCCGACGAGCTTGGCCGCATCGGCGGGCTGCGCGAGCGCGCCGCGGTCGTGTTGGCTCACACCGCCGACATGCTCGGCGCCGAGGTTGGCGCCGTCTACACGCGGACTGGCGTGGAGTCGACGGTGCCCCAGCTCGTCGCACTCCGCGGACTGGCGGCTGACGATCTGCCAGCGTCGCAGGACCGCCTCGCTGGTTTGGCTGGTCGGGCGTTCACGGAGGAGCGGACGCTGGCGGGCATCCACGGCGATGGCGACCTGCGTTTGGAGTCGTTTGGGTCGACGGTGCCGGTGCGCCGCGAGCTTCACGTCCCGCTGCGCTATGGGGACCGGGTCGTTGGCGTGCTCAGCGTGGGGCGTGCCCTCGACGAGCCGTTCGGACCTGGAGAGATCGCCGCCGCCGAGCACCTCGGCGAGCAGGCTGCCGTCGCGTTCGACAATGCGATCGAGTCCGAGCGCCGGCGGTGGCTGGCCGACGTACACCGGGCAGTCCTCGACGCCACCGGTGATGCCATTCGCATGATCACGCCGACGGGCGAGCTGGTGGTGAACAACCCTGAGATGCAGCGCTTTGAGCGCGAGGTGTTCCAGACCGAGCCGATGGAGTCCTTCGAAGACATGGCGAAGATGACGACGATCATCGCCAATCGCACCGCCGATCCCGCCGCCTACCTCGCCCGGCTGGGCGAGATCATTGCCGACCCCGATGGCGAGTACAGCGACGAGTACGAACTCGTCGATACCCACCGCTGGGTGCGTCGGTTCACGGCACCGGTCCGCACGGCCGAAGGTGGCCTGGTCGGCCGGATCTTCTTGCTGCGCGAGACCACCGAGCAACGCCGTGCCGAGGCGCTCAAAGACGAACTCATGTCGACGGTGTCGCACGAGCTGCGCACGCCGCTCTCCGCCATTCTTGGATTCGCTGAACTCCTCAAGGCGCGCGACTACGAGAAGCCCGAGCGTGACGAGTATTTGGAGACGATCCACCAGCAGGCCACGCGCCTCTCAAGCCTGATCAGCGACTTCCTAGACATTCAGCGGCTGGAGCAGTCCGACGAGGACCTGCGGATGGGCAAGGTCGAACTCGGCGGAATGCTCAAGCAACAGGTCGAGTTCTTCTCACGCCAGAGCGAAGACCACCCGGTGCGGCTCGAGGCGCCCGATGGGCTCGTCGTCGAAGGCGACGAGGACCACCTGCGGCGCGCCGTCGCAAACCTGATCTCCAATGCGATCAAGTACTCCCCTGAGGGTGGACCGGTGACGGTCGAGGCTTCGCGGCGTAACGGTGATGTCCTCGTTGCCGTCCGCGACGAGGGGCTCGGCATCCCGGCTGACGAGCAGCGTCGCGTCTTTGATCGCTTCTACCGGGTCGACACCGTCAAGACCCGCAAGATCGGCGGGACGGGCCTCGGACTCGCGCTCGTGCGGGAGATCGCGCGAGCCCACGGCGGCGACGTCGGGGTGGAAAGCGTCGAGGGCCATGGGTCGCGCTTCTGGATGAAGGTGCCCGTCACGCACGAGCACCCGCGGGCCGACTAGCCCTCGTACTCCTTCAGGAAACCGACGAACTGCCGCCGGTGCCCCTCCTCGTCGGCGAGGATCGTCGTCACCATGTCCTGCGTGACGGGATCGAGATCGGTCGCCTGGATGATTCGGTTGTAGTGGTCGATCGCGCCTTCTTCAGCCTCGATCACGCCCTTGATCACGTGGACGATGTCGCCGCTGTCGGCGGGCGGCTGCAGGCTGTCCTGGACGGCGGTAAACGCCTTGGATCCTGGGACGCTGCCGCCGAGGTCCTTGATGCGCTCGGCGTACTGCTGGGCGTGACCGAGTTCCTCCTGGATGTCGGTCTGGAGCGACTCGATCACCTTCTCGGCGCGGACGCCGTCGGGGTTGACCGAGTTGGCGATGTAGCTCATCACCGTCTCGATCTCCATCCAGTACGCGGTGGTCAGCAGCTCGATGATCTCTTCGCGCTTGGCATCGTTGGCCGGCGCGAGAATGCCGTGGCTTAGTGGTGCCATGGGGTACTCCTCTATCGGTGAGTGGTGGATGGTTCGGCGTTGACGCCAGGCATCACGCCGTCACCGTGACGCCCTTCCAGAACGCGAAGTACCCGGCGATCTCAGAGGCGGCGTCTTTGGGCTCTGGGTAGTACCAGGCGCCATCGACGGCCTCGCTACCGCCAGCCTGGACGGTCTTGTAGGACGCGGTTCCCTTCCACGGGCAGACGGTGTTGGTCGCGGAGTCCGCCAGAAACTCCGACCGGACGCTGCTGGCCGGGAAGTAGTGGTTGCCCTCAATGAGGATCGTGTCGTCGGACTCGGCGATGATCTCGCCGTTGAACGTTGCTTGAGCCATAGTGATCAGGCTACGAGGGGCCGCCGGGCACGGATCGCGGCGCGCCCGGGCATGGTGGGCGCCAGCGCCGCGCCGCCAGCCTGCCTATCCTTGCGCGGTGCGCATCTTCAGCGGGATCCAGCCGACCGGCACGAAGCACCTCGGGAACTACATCGGGGCCATCCGGCAATACGTGGAGGGACAGGAGCGGGCGCAGGCCGTCGGCGACGACGCGCTCTTCTGCGTCGTCGACCTTCACGCCATCACGGTGGCCTACGACCCTGCCGAGCTTCGTGCCCGCACGTACGACACCGTCGCGGTGCTCTTGGCCGCCGGGCTCGACCCGGCCAAATGCATGCTCTTTCGCCAGAGCGACGTGCCGGCCCACACCGAGCTGACGTGGCTCCTGTCGTCCGTCGTTCCCAACGGGCGTCTGGCCCGGATGCACCAGTTCCGAGACAAGTCGGCGGCGCAGCGCGAACTCGTCTCCGCCGGGCTGCTGTTCTACCCGGTGCTGATGGCTGCCGACGTGCTGGCGTACCGCGCCGACGAGGTGCCGGTCGGTGAGGACCAGCGCGAGCACTTGGAACTCATGCGTGACGCCGCCCGAGACATGAACCGCCGCTTTGCGCCCGAGCAGGGCTCCGGAGAGGGCGGCGAGCGCGGACTGCTGATCGTGCCCGAGCAGCGCACTCCACAGGTCGGCGCACGCGTGATGGATTTGCAGGACCCCACGCGCAAGATGTCGACGTCCAGCGGCTCCGTCGAGGGCACGGTTTACGTGCTCGACGAAGGCAAGGCGCTGGAGAAGAAGTTCAAGCGGGCCGTCACCGACTCCGGCAACGAGATCCGGTTCGATCGCGCGGAGAAGCCCGGCGTCTCGAACCTGCTTGAGATCCTCGCGGCCTCGCGGCGGATCTCGATCGACGATGCCGTCGCGTCGATGGCCGACGCCCGCGGTTACGGCGATCTGAAGGTCGCCGCGCTCGAGGCCGTCGACGCCGAGCTCGCTCCGCTGCGAGAGCGCTACGCCGAGCTGCGCGCAGACGAGGCTGCACTGGAGGCTTCACTGGCCGTCGGCGCCGCGCGCGCCAGCGAGATCGCCAGTGAGGTCCTGTCGGACGTGCGAGAGGCGCTCGGCGTTGGCGTGCCGCGCAGCGCCGCAGTGCCTGGGCGAGGCTGACCAGGCGACGTGGCCTTTCTGGCCGACATCGAGCTCGACCTTGAGAGCTACTCAGGGCCGTTTGACCTGCTCCTCTCGCTGATTCTTCGAGACGAGGTCGACCTCCTCGAGATCCAGCTGGCCGAGGTGATCGTCACGTACCTCGACGTCCTTCAGGCCCGCGGCGAACTCGACCTCGACGCCGCCACCGAGTTCTTGGTGCTCATCGCGGCGCTGCTGGAGCTCAAGTCGCGGCTGATGCTCCCGCCCGTGCCTGGCGAGGAGGAAGACGAGATGCCCGCCGAGGAAGCTGCCGAGGAACTCGTCCGGCGGATGCTCGAGGCGCGGCGGTACCGGTCGGCCGCCGACCACCTCCGCGAGCTGCTCGACGGCGAGTGGGGGATGCGCTTTCGCCAGGCGAGTCTGCCCCGCCACCTGCGCGATGCGCAGACGGGCGAGCTCCCTGCTGGCGCCTACCGGCCTGCGCGCCTGGGTCGCGCGATTGGTGAGCTGTTGCGGATGCCCAAGACGATCGACCTGGGGCATGTCGGCGTCGCGCGGGTCACCGTCGATCAGCGGCTGGCGCACCTGCGCGGCCTGCTGCGGCGCGCGAGCCGGCTGAGCTTTGACGACGCCGTTGAGGGCGCCGACCGGGTGACTGTCGCCGTGACGCTCTGGGCGCTGCTCGAACTGCACAAGCGCGGCGAGGCGACGTGGCAGCAGGACGAACCCCTCGGACCAATCATGATCGAGACCGTTCACACGCCCACGCCCACGCCCACGGCCACGGCGGCAACGGCGGAGGCGGCATGAGCGAGACGCTCGAAAGCGACGACGACTGGGAGCGGGACCTGCGCCGCGAGCGCGAGGTCGCTGCGCGTGAAGCGGAAGCGGCAGCGGCTGCCGCCGAAGGCACCGAGGGACATGACATCCCGGCGCTCGCGCGGATCATCGAAGGCCTGCTCTTCCTCAGCCCCGAGCCGGTGCCCGTCGAGCGGATCGTGGACGCGACCGGAGCGCCCGCAGACGACGTCGACGCGGCGATCGCCCAGCTCGACCGCGACTACGCCCCCGGCGAACGTGGGCTGATTCTCAAGCGCGTCGGGGGCGGGATCGGCTTCGCCACCGACCCGATCTGTGAGCCGGCGGCTCGCGCCTTGCTCAGCAAGCAGCGCGTGCCGCCGCTGACGGCTGCCCAGGCCGAGACGCTCGCGATCGTTGCCTACCTGCAGCCCGTCGCCCGACCTGAAATCTCGCGGATTCGCGGCGTGGCCGCCGACTCGGCGACCGCGACGCTGCTGGAGCGCGGCCTGATCGAGGAGGCCGGGCGCTCAGAGTTCGGCGCCATTCTGTACCGCACGACGCCGCTGTTCCTGCGGCTGTTCGGCCTGGACTCGCTCGCTGCGCTGCCGGACGTCTCCACCTGGGATCCGGACCCGGCAGAGGAGGACGAGCTGCGTGACCGCCTGCTCCGGGCGGGTGGCGCGCGGAGCGGCGGCGCTGGCGGCGGACCGGCCGTGGAGCTGCCGGAGCCGCGCGAACTCGGCGCCGATCCCGGGCACGTCGACCTCCCGGGCGACCGGTATATATCGGGTGCACAGCCTGGGCCCGCGGGCGCTGCAGGGGATCCTTCTCCGCTGGCGCACGAGCCTACTTCCGAGTAGGTTCGCGGCCATGCGGTTCCCCTCGTCCGCGCGCTTGCCTCGCACGAGGCGCACGTCCCCAGCCCTCTTCGTCGCCATCGTGGCGCTGCTCGCTGGTGGCCTCACCCAGGCCTCGTGGGCCGTCTCGCTGATCACGGGCAACGAGGTCAGGGATAGTTCGCTGACGGGCAAGGACGTCAAGGACGGCTCGCTCGGGCCGTCTGACCTTTCGCGCGCTGCACGGTCGGCGTTGAGCGGCCACGTTGGCCCGCAGGGCCCCGCGGGGGTCACCGGTCCGGCCGGCCCAGTTGGCCAAGTTGGGCCCGCGGGACCCGCTGGCGCCCAGGGCGAGCCAGGGCCCAAGGGCGAGCCGGGAGCGGCAGGCGCTGCCGGCGCCAACGGTGCGCCGGGTAGCACCGGCCCTGCAGGCCCGAAGGGCGACGTAGGTCTCAGCGGCGTGGCGGGCCCGAAGGGCGACGTCGGCGCGAAGGGTGCCACCGGGGCGCAGGGCCCGGCTGGGCCCAAAGGCGACGACGGCGCCCCAGGCGAACCGGCCTTCCAGCTGTGGGGCTCCGTGAAGCAAAGCGGCGACGTGGTCGCCTCATCTGAACCCCCAGCGACGGTCGCCGCGCTGAGTTCCGGGGCCAACCGGATCTACAAGCTCACGTTCGCTCGGTCGGTCCGCGCGTGCGCCGTGACCATCACGCGTCAGTCGCAGATGGTCGACGACCCAGATAGCGCGACGCCGATCACCTCCGTCGATGCGACGCTCGGCGGGACGGCCTACACCTACTTCGGCGATCAGCCCGGGCAGCTGTTCGTCCGCCTGCTCGATCCCGACGGCGCCGGCACCGAGGGTGCGTTCTCCTTCTCGCTGCAGTGCGAGCCCGACGGGACGCCCGGCGCTACCTGAGCGCACGCGCGGCCGGGGAGCGCAACCTGCGCCGACCCCTTCCCGCCGGCCTGAACCGGCCGGGTCTCGGTGGGAGGCTCAGACCACGCCGTAGACGCGCTCGAAGTGGGCGCGGTGCTCGGCAGGGATCGGGACCGGACGCTCGGTCTGTCGATCGACCATCACGTGCACGAACCGGCCGGTTGCGGCGGCGAGTTCCGCGCCCTGGCCGAAGACACCGATCTCGTAGCTGACGCTACTGCCGCCCAGCCGCGCTACGCGCACGCCGACGTCGAGGATCCCGGGGAACGAGACGCCCGCGTGGAAGTTGCAGCCCGTCTCAACGACGTAGTAGACCGACGCGTCGGCGTTCGGGTCGAAGCCGAACTCCTCGATGAGCGTCGTGTTCACCACGCTGTCGAAGAACGAGTAATAGAGCACGTTGTTGAGGTGCCCGAACTGGTCGTTGTCCATCCAGCGGGTGCGGAAGTCGACGAAGCGCGCGTAGTGCTCGCGCTCGCGTGGCGGCGGAGTGGGGCGGTCGGCGCTCACGGGACGAGCACCTGCCGCACGACGCGGCCGTGGTGGAGGTCGTCCATACAGGCGTTGATCTCGTCCAGCGGGCGCACCGACGAGAGGAGGCGGTCGACGGGCAGTCTGCCGCGCTGGAACAGCTCGATATAGCGTGGCACGTCGCGGACGGGCACGGCCCCACCGATGTAGCTACCGCGCAGCGTGCGCTCCTCGGCGACGAGCGAGAGGTGCTGCAGTGCCATCGTGCGATCGGGGTGGGAGAGGCCCGCTGTGGTGGTCGTGCCGCCGCGGCGCGTGACGGCGTAGGCGAGCTCCAGCGCTGGGACGGCCCCAGCCATCTCGAAGGTCTGATCGAGCCCGCCGCCGGTCGCTTCCTTCACGAGCCGGGCGCAGTCTGGGTCGGCGGCGTCGAAGCTGTCGGTCGCGCCGAGTTCCAAGGCGAGTTCGCGCTTGGCGGGATCCAGATCGAGGGCGACGATCCGGCGGGCTCCGGAGGCGACGGCCCCAAGGATCGACGCCAGCCCCACGCCGCCGAGGCCGACGACGGCAACCGACTCGCCGGCCGTCACGTGGGCGGTATTGACGACCGCGCCGACGCCCGTGAGGACCGCGCAGCCAAAGAGCGCAGCCTGCTCCGGCGGCAGGCTCGGGTCGACCTTCACGAGCGACCGGCGGTTGACGACAGCCTGCTCGGCAAAGCACGAGACGCCGAGGTGGTGGTTGACGGGCGTGCCGTCCTGGCGGTGCAGCCGGATGTGGCCGCCCGTGAGCGTGCCCGCGCCATTGGCGACGGCACCCGGCTCGCAGAGCGCTGGGCGGCCCTCGGCGCAGGGCCGGCACGTGCCGCAACTCGGCACGAAGACGGTGACGACGCGGTCTCCGGGGACGAGGTCATCGACGCCTGGCCCGACGGCCTCCACGACGCCGGCGCCCTCATGCCCGAGCGCCATCGGCACCGGGCGGGGGCGAGCGCCGTTGACGACCGACAGATCGGAGTGGCACAGGCCAGCCGCCTCGATCTTGATCAGCACCTCGCCGCGGCCTGGCTCGTCGATCACGAGGTCCTCGATCTCGAGCGGACGCGAGTCCGCGTAGGGGCCGTCGAGCCCGATCGTGTGGAGCACCGCGGCGCGCATGGTCGCGAACATACCGCGGGGCGCTTGCGAGGCGCGGGCCTGCGGTGCGAACGGCGCTCAGGCCGGCGGCGGCGAGATGGGCGGGCTGCCGTCGAGTGGCACGCCGGCCGTGCGCCGGAACTCCGCGGCTTCGTCGGCGGTGATCACTCCGGACGTCTCCTGGAAGACGACCCACGCCGCGAAGGCGTGCGACGGATACGAACCCGCCGTCACGCCCGCAGCCATGGACGGCCCGTGCTCGACGACGCCGTCGCGGATCTGCCGGTGCTGTTTGGGATTCTGCTCGAGCTGGTAGCGCAGGGCCGTTGCGGTGCGCCGCTGCTGGTCGAGCTCCTTGGCGGAGAGCGGCTCGTCGCGCATCGGGGCACCAGCTTTGAAGTCCTCGCGCAGCTCACGGATCGCGCCGCCCCAGTCCTTGGCGAGCGCAGGTACGCCGCGCGCCACCATCCCCGGCAGCTTGATGGCTCCGCGGACCGGGGCCAGAACGGCCTCCGTCTCCTTCCACTCGCGGGTGCCGACGGCGCGGTACTGCTCCAACTCGCGCGCCGCGCCCTCGACGTCGAGCGAGACGATCTCGCGGGTCTGCTGATCGACCCAGACAGGCACGTCGATCTCGGCTGGGAGCTGCTCCCAGCAGCCGTGGTTGGTGCCGGCGTCGTGCATCACGAACCGCAGCCAGTTCGGCAGGTCGACGATCACACGCTGGGACTCGGTGGGGATCGAGCCGCCGTCCTCGGCCGACCTCAGGACCAGTCGCGTCGCCGATTTGGCCCTGGACTTGCTGCGCAAGTTGTTGAAGTTGGCCTCCTCGCCGCTACCCACGTTGCCGGTGGAGGTCGGGACGACGTAGGCCCGCCCTCGGACGGTGGGACCGCGCTGCTGACGTCCGAACATGGCCATGGGCCGGAGACTAAGCGCCGGGAGGGAGACCGCCAAGGAGCGGGCTGAGCGATCAAAGACCCAAGGAATCGAGCAACGGGTTGTACGACCACGCTAAGGTAGTTGCATGGTCAACTACTTTGGGGTTCGCAACCATGGCTGACGCGCGTTCGCTGGCACAGTTCTCGGCCGAGACCGACACCGGCGGGCGGTTCGTCCGCCAGCAGAGCGCCTTTCGGCGCGCCGTGGAGGACAAGCCGGGGGCGGAGTTCCCGCCCGAGGCCGGCCGGTATCACCTGTACGTGTCCTACGCCTGCCCGTGGGCGTCGCGCACGCTGCTCTTCCTCAAGCTCAAAGGCCTGGAGGACGCGATCGGCGTGACGGTCGTGGACCCGGTCCGCGACGAACGCGGCTGGCGCTTTGGTGATGGCTCGGCGAAGAACGGCGATCCCGATCCGCTGCACGGCTGGACGTACCTCAGCGAGGGCTACCTCCTGACCGATCCGGCCTTCGACGGCCGCGTGACCGTCCCGGTGTTGTGGGACACGAAGACCAATACGGCCGTGAACAATGAGTCCTCCGAGATCATCCGGATGCTGAACTCCGAGTTCAACGCCTTCGCCACGCATCCCGAGGTCGATCTCTACCCGGAGCCGCTGCGCGCAAAGATCGACGCGCTCAACGAGCGGATCTACAACACGGTCAACAACGGCGTCTATCGCTCGGGCTTTGCGTCGACGCAGGCCGCCTACGAGGAGGCCGTCGTCGAGCTGTTCGCGTCGCTGGACTGGCTGGAGGAGCTGCTGTCAGCGAATCGCTATCTCACTGGCGATCAGCTCACCGAGGCCGACTGGCGCCTCGCCATGACGCTCTTCCGGTTCGACCCCGTCTACGTCGGCCACTTCAAGACGAACCTGCGCCGCATCGTCGACTACCCGAACCTTTGGGCCTACACGCGCGAGCTCTACCAGTACCCCGGGGTCGCCGAGACGGTGAACTTCGACCACATCAAGCGCCACTATTACGTCACGCACCCGCAGATCAACCCCACGCGCGTGGTGCCGATGGGGCCGATCATCGACTGGAACGAACCGCACGCGCGGGGTTGAGACCGACTGCCGGTGGTTTCAATTGGCTGCGCTACGCGACGTACTTGACAGCTCAGTGATTTGAGGCGAGGGTAGGACGCACCGGTGGTGCCCGCCGCCGGTACGTCCCACCATCTCCGGAGTAGTCCCATGGCGCAGTTCGCGCACGCTCGCCGTCGCCAGCTTCGCGCGGCGAGCGCCCTGTTGTTCGGGGTTATCGCCGTCGCCGCTGGGGTCCTGCTGTCGGCCAGCCCGGCGGCCGCCTTCACGCCGCCGCAGCCTTGGATCAAGGCGATCGCGCCGAGTCACGGCGCCGCCGCCGGCGGCAACGAGGTGGTCCTGACGGGCGAGAACCTGCAGGGCCTCACCAACGTCGCCTTCGGGCGCACCTACGCCCGCGTCCTCTCGTCGTCGGCGACGTCGGCCACGGTCGTTGCGCCGGCTGGCCTGTCGGGGACGACCGTTGACGTGCGTCTGGCCTACAACACCTATTACGAGGAGCCGACCACCACCACGCTCGACGACTACACCTACGACGGCCGTACCCGCCAGCCGCTGACGTTCACGCCGACGCACGGCTCGCCGGAGGGCGGGACCGAGGTGACGATCACCGGCACCCGCGAGAACCTCAGGTCGCCGACGTCGGTCACGTTCGGCGGGAAAGCCGCGGAGATCCTCACCTCCAGCGACTACTCGGTGACGGTCAAGACGCCCGCGGGCCCGGCCGGCGACAAGGTCCCCGTCACCCTGACGACCGCGGCCGGCGATCTCGAGGGCACGCCGTGGAGCCGGTTCGCCTACGACTGGACAGCTGCGCCGCCGGTCATCACGTCGGTCTCGCCGAACGCTGCCGCCGTCGACAGCTCCGTCGTGGTCCGCGGGTCGGACTTCCTGGGCGCGACCTCGGTGACGCTGGGTGGCGAGCCGGTCTCGTTCTGGGTCTCCGGCAACGACCTCCTGTCGGTCAACATCCCGGCTCGGATGCCGGGCAAGGGCGACCTGGTCGTGACGACGCCGGTCGGCGTCTCGGAGAACACCCCGGACGACGACCTGACGATCCTTCCTGGCTCGACGGCGCCGATCGTCGCCTCGATCAGCCCGAATCACGGGACGCAGGTTGGCGGGACCGAGATCACGATCCGAGGCGCCAACCTCGGAACGGCCACCAGGGTCGCCTTCGGCTTCCAGACTGGCGTCGATCTCCGCGTGATCTCGGACGAGGAACTCCGCGTCACCACGCCGCACTTCAACAGCTATGAGGACAAGGTCGACGTGACGGTGGAGCGGCCGGACCGCGAGACCCAGGCGTTCCCGGACGTCACGTTCGACGACTTCGCGATCGACGTGACGCCCGGCAGCGTGACGCTCGCACCGAACCACGGCCCAGCCGCGAGTCCGACGACCGTGGTCTTCACCGCTGCGGAGGGCCTCGAGGTGAATCGCATCTGGAAGGTGCTGCTGACGCAGCCGGGCGCCCCCGACATCGAGCTGCAGATGTCCGCGACCGGCCGCAACGAGCGGAAGGTCACCGTTCCGGCCGGCGTTCCCGGCCGCACGGGGCAGCTGAAGCTCTACACCCGTGGCGGAACCCGTCTCAATCGTGACGGCGACACCTTCCTGTGGGACCGGCCGCCGGGCGAGTTCACCTACACCGCGACCGGGACCGGCGCGATCAACACGCTCATCAAGGGCAGCTTTCCGGCGCGCGGAGCTGCCTCGCTGACGTTTGCCCCTGGTGGTGGCGTCACCGGGACGCTCACCGTCGACGACACGACGGCCAGGTTGGTCAGCGGCGGGTTCCTCCCGCTGACGGCCGTGTTCGGGTTCACGCCCTCCGGTCGCCTGGCCGGCACGTTCGGCGAGGGTGGTCTGCGCGTGGCCGGGAAGTACCGAATCAGTGTGAAGAAGCTCAAGATTTTCGGGGCGATCCCGCTGGTCGGCGGCGTCAGCTGCCAGACCAAGCAGCTCGCCGACTTCGCGTTCTCCGGCCCGGGCTTCGACCCGGAGGTCGGTGGTGCCCTCGCTGCGACGTTCGCGATCAGCGACCTCAACAGCTGCGGCGGGTTTACCGGACTGGTCAGCCCGCTCGTCGCCGGGGGCGGGAACACCCTCTCGCTCCAGCTCGTACCGAAGGCCTGATCTGATGGCGAAGCGCGTACGTCGTCCGCTCCGAGCCACGGTCGGCGGACTGGTCGCTGGCCTCGTGGTCATCGGCGGCGTCCTGCTGCCCGCCGGGCCGGTCGCTGCCACCTCACCGCCGCAGCCCTACCTGACCAAGGTGGAGCCGAACCACGGCCCGGTCGAGGGTGGGAACGAAGTCCTGCTGACGGGCTACAACATGAACCTCGTCAACCAGGCGCGATTCGGTGATGCCTACGGCCAGGTGGTGTCCAAGACGGCGACCACCGCCGTGGTGAAAGCGCCGCGCGGTCTGGCAGGCATCACGGTCGACGTGAGCGTCGACTCGTACTACTCCTCCTCCGCCACGCAGGACCCGACCCCGACGACGACCGACGACTACACCTACGACGGACGCACGCGCCACGCGCTGCAGCTCTCGCCCGGACACGGCTCGCCGGCCGGCGGGACCGAGGTCAAGATCACCGGCGACGGCGTCGACTTCGCCAGTCCGCGGTCGATCAGCTTCGGCGGGAAAGCCGCGCAGATCGTCTCATCGACCGCGTCTTCGGTCGTCGTGAAGACACCAGCCGGCACGCCGAACCAGACCGTCCAGGTCGAGCTCACCACGCGCGCGGGCAACCTCGAAGGCACGCAATGGACACGCTGGACCTACGACTGGGCGACCGCTCCGCCGCGGGTCACCGGTATCTCCCCGGGGCAGCTCTACGCGTCGGGTGGCCAGATCACGATCACCGGCGAGTACCTGGAAGGGGCCAAGAAGGTGATCGTCGGGGAGCGCGAGATCGAGATCTACCCGACCAGCTCCGCATCGGTGACGGTCTATGTGCCTGAACTCGCGGTGCAGGTCGCTGACGTGCGGGTGGTCACGGCGGTTGGGACCTCAGAGAACACACCTGCCGACGACCTGACGGTCGTGGCTTCCCCGCCGCCGCCGGTCATCACCGCCATCAGCCCGACTCGTGGGTCGATCGACGGGGGGACCGTCGTCACGGTCCGCGGACGCAACCTCGTCAGCACCAGGGCTGCCACCTTCTCGAAGGGCGGAAACTGGGGCGAACGGGGCATTCAGGTCGTCTCTGACACCGAAGTGCGCGTGACCAGCCCGAGCGTCGATCAGCCGGGGAAGGCCGATCTCATCCTCTACACCGCCGGCGGATCGACCTGGGACGCTGCCAGCGGCGCGCAGGACGACTTCACGTTCGAACACCGCCCCAGCCCGATCACCCTCTCGCCGAGCCATGGACCGGCGACCGGTGGGAACGTGGTCCGGCTCTCCGGTGGCAACATCGACTTCTGGCGAGCCAGCCATGTCTACCTCGACGGCTACGCCTCAGGCGCGGTCACCGAGGCGACGATCAAGGCCCGCGAGTCCGGTTGGCTCGATGTGATCGTCCCGTCCGGGCCGGCCGGAGGGACCGCGACCGTAAAGATCGTTTCGGTTTACGGCGAGCAGATCAACGGCACCACCGACACCTATCGGTGGGACGCCACCTCGACCGACCCGGTGTCGTTCGGATTCGCCGGCAAGATCACCGTGCCGACGCTCTCCGCCAGAGAGGTCCCGCTCCGCGGGGAGGCGGTGCTGGCGCTCGACGAGACGGGCGGGGTCCGGGGCACGCTGGTGTTCACCCCGGTTTCTATGCGCCTGAAGGCCATCGCCGGCCTCGCGGTGACGGCCAAGCTGGCCATCTCTACCTCGGGCAAGGCCAACGGCACGCTGGATCCGATCGGCATGACGCTCGACGCGTTGCTACGGGTGAAGATCACCGAGGCCAAGCTGTTCGGTGCGCTCCCGATCGCCACCGGGAACGACTGTCAAGCCAAGTCACTCTCGAGTGCGACGTTCCATACCTACGGCGGCCAGTTCAACTGGCTCGACGGCGGTGGGTTCTTCTCCATCTTCGACAACAGCGACTTCAACGGCTGCGCCCTGCTGAGCGGCATCTTCGATCCGGCAGCCGCCACTACCGGGAACTTCATCCAGGGCAAGCTGACGCGTCGGAGCTGACCCATGGTCGACCCGCTGGGCCGCGTTTGACGGCCCTGCGCCTCAGGCGGCGTCGCTGAGCGCGGCGGCGTCGTCTGGGCCGTCGGCGTCGCTGAGCGCCTTGGCGGCAAGCTGGCCGCAGGCGCCGTCGATGTCGCGGCCGCGGTTCACGCGGACGGTCGTCCGCAGGCCGTAGGACTCCAGCACATGGCGGAAGTCCTGGATCTGTTCGCGCGAGGAAGCGTCGTAGATCGATCCCGTGGGGTTGTACGGGATGAGGTTCACCTTGAACCGCTTGGGATCCAGGAGCCGGCCGAGCTGGTGGGCGTGGAAGATCTCGTCGTTGGTCTGCTCGAGCATCACGTACTCGATGAAGACGTCGCGGTTGGTCTTCTCGCCATACCGCGTGCAGGCGTCCAGGACGTCCTCCATCGAGTACTTGTCGTTGACGGGCATGATTCGCGACCGCAGCTCGCCCTCGGGGGCGTGGAGAGAGAGCGCGAGTCGTACGGGCATGGTCTCGTCGATCAAGCGCTCGATGCCGGGGAGCCAACCGACGGTCGAGATCGCCGTGCGGCGATTCGTCACGCCGACGTCCGGCAGGCGCCGGCAGGTGTCGAGGACGTTGTCGATGTTCATCATCGGCTCGCCCATCCCCATGAACACGACGTGGTCGACGGCGCGCATCCGGCGGAAGTGCAGCGCCTGATCGAGGATCTCGCTGTGGGTGAGGTTGCGACCGAACTTCATGGCGCCCGTCGCGCAGAAGGTGCACGTGAGCGGGCAACCGGACTGCGAGGAGAGGCAGAGCGAGCTGCGGCCGTCGAGGAAGCTCATCATCACGGCCTCCACGGGGCGGCCGTCCTTCGTGGTGTGGAAGAGGGCCTTGATCGTCCCGTCGATCTGCGACTCCTGCTGCTGGACGAGCTCGAGGGTCGAGAACGGCACCTTCTCCGTGAGTGCCTCGCGCACCGCGAGCGGCACGTTGCCCATCTCGTCGTAGGAGGCCACGCCCTTGGCCGTCCAGCCCCAGACCTGATCGAAGCGGTAGGAGGGCTCGCCGAGTTCGTCGAGGGTGTCTTTGAGGAGCTGCAGATCCACACCCCCAGGATGACAGGGTGCGCGCGGCGTCCCGCGCCCCGTCTCAATCCGTAAGCTCGGAGGGGATGCGTCTTGCGAAGTACCTGGCCCATGCGGGCGTTGCCTCGCGCCGTGCCGCTGAGGACCTGATCCTGCAGGGGCGCGTCCGCGTCAACAAGAGCCTGATCACCACCCCGGTGTTCTTCGTCGAGCCCGGGATGAAGGTCTACGTCGACGGCGAACGCATCGGCGACCTCGAGGACCGCACCTCCGTCGTCTACGCGCTGAACAAGCCGGTCGGCGTGATCTCCACGTCGTACGACCCGCAGGGGCGGATGACCGTCACCGAGTTTGCGCCGCCCGAGGCAGGGCGCGTCTACCCGGTTGGGCGCCTCGACATCGACTCCAGCGGCCTGCTGCTGATCACGAACGACGGCGACCTTGCGCACAAGCTGACGCACCCGTCGTTCGAGGTCCCTAAGACCTACGAAGTACGGATCGCCAAGCCGCCGATCTCGCGCCGCGACGTCGAGGATCTACGCCGCGGCGTGCACCTCGAAGACGGCTGGACCCTCCCCGCCGAGGCCGAGCACACCGGTCCCGCCACCTTCACGCTCACGCTGCGCGAGGGGCGCAACCGCCAGGTGCGCCGCATGTGCGAGGCGATCGGTCACCCCGTGAAGGAGCTGCGCCGCGTGCGCTTCGGGACGCTTGAACTCGGGTTCTTGCACGAGGGCGACGTCCGCCGGCTCTCCGCTCAGGAGGTCAGCGCGCTGCGCCGGCTCGCCGAAGATGCCAAAGGCGGGGGCCAGAATCCCGTCTCGCACGAACGCCCAGCTGGTGCGTCGAGCGGGCCGACCCGGTCGACGGGCCGCCCGCCCGGCAAACCGTCGTCGCGGCCTCGCGGCCCTCGGCGCTAGGTACCGAGCGACGCTCCGTTGAGGGTCGCCTCGGCCTCGCCGAGCGACTCGCCGTCTTCGTCAAGCAGCTGGATGCGGACGCGGGTCGGCCGGGGTGCCGGTGCCGTGGCGGGCGACGGCGACGCTTCACCGGCGAGCGCCGACGGCGTCGCCAAGCCAGCCCAGGCGGCGTGGGCGAGTTCGTCGACGTAGTCCGTCAGCGGGCGTGTGCGATCGCCTTCGAGCCAGCGCTGCGCGATCGCATGCGAGGGCCCCGCGATGATCGACGTGAACAGCAACGTCGAAAGCTCGCGGAGTTGCCCGCCGGCCACGTAGGGCGCGAGCCACTGGCGGTAGGCGGCCACGAGGTGGCGGTTGATCTCGTTGAGCTCGGCCACCTGTTCGGCGCCCCAGTCCAGGTGCCCGCGCTCGTAAAGGAACCGGGCGCGGTCGACGTTGCTTTGCACCCACCCGAGGTGGTGCGCGACGATCGAGTGCACGGCCTCGCGGAACGTCTCCGGGTGGTGGCTGAGCATCTGCCAGTGCCACTCCTGGAAAGAGCGGATCGACTCGACGTAGAGCGCCGCCGCGATGGCCTCCTTGCTGGCAAACCGATGGAAGAGCGCACCGTTGGAGACGCCGCTGGCCTCGCGAATCCGCGCGACCGTGGTCTGCTCATAGCCGTGCTCCAAGAACGACGCGAGCGCGGCATCGAGGATCCGCTGGCGGGTGTCGACCTCGGTGGCTATGACTTGGCCTCCAAGGCGGCGGCGACCGGGATGGGGTCGTGGTCCTCGATCGGGGCGCGGCCGGGCACGATCAAAAGTGCGACGACGCCGGAGGCGAGCGCTGCGGCGATGCCGAGGACGTAGGCGTTGTCGGCGGCCTGCATCGCGGCATCGAGGCCCTCTGGATCACCCAAGATCGCGATGAGGAGGGCGGTGCCGAGGACGGCGCCGACCTGCCGTGCCGCTGCGGTGACGGCCGCTGCGACGGCGAACTGGCGGGCGGGGAGGTCGGCCACAGCCGCGGCGCCGAGCGTCGGGAACGCCAGGCCGATGCCGGCGCCGATCAGCAGCTGGCCAGGGAGCCAGGCGCCGAGGTAGTCGGGGGTCGCCGGGACGTTGCGCAGCACCACGATGCCCGCAGCGTAGAGCAGGGTCCCCGGGACGATGATCGCTCGATGGCCGAAGCGGTCGGCGAGCTTGCCGGCCGGCGCCGCGACGATGGTCGACGCCAGCGGGCCGGGCGCCACCGCGAGCCCGGCGGAGAGCACCGAGTACTGCCAGACGCTTGTGAGGAACAGGATGTTCCCCAGGAGCATCGAGAAGAACGCGACCGCGAAGAGGAACGTGCCGAGCGTGCCCCAGCGGAACGAGGGAACGCGGAAGAGGGTGAGGTCGATCGCGGGGCGGGGGTGACGCGCCGAGCGCAGCACGACGCCCGCGAGGGAGGCTGCGGCGGCGACGAACGTGGTGAGGGTCGTCGCCGACGCCCAGCCCCAGTCGGAGCCGCGAATGAGGCCGAGCGCGAGCAGGCCCAGTCCGACCGCGACCAGGAGCGTGCCGATCAGGTCTGGAATGCCGGTGGCCGACGCGTCACGGCTCTCGTCGAGGCCGCGGATGCCGGCCCAGATCACGAGGGCGCCGAGCGGCAGATTCACGAGGAAGATCCAGCGCCAGTCGGCGAGTTCCACGAGGATGCCGCCGAGCGGCGGGCCGGTCGCCGCGGCGAGCGCGGCGGCGGCGCCCCAGAGGCCGACACCGGCGGCCCGGCGCTCCGGCGGGAACAGCGGCAGCAGCAGCGCCAGGGAGGCCGGCACCATCACTGCGCCGGAGATGCCCTGCAGCACGCGAGCAGCGGTGAGGAGCTGCCATGACGGCGCGGCGGCGCACGCCAGGCTCGTGAGGATGAACGCGGCCGTGCCCCACAGGAACGTGCGGCGGCGACCGAGCCAGTCGGCAAGTCCGCCCGCTGGAACGAGCACGGCCGCGACGGCGATGAAGTAGGCGTCGAGGATCCAGACGAGCTCGTGCTGATCTGCTCCCGCGAAGCTCAGGCGGATATCCGGGAACGACGTATTGACGATCGTCGTGTCCAGGAATGGCAGATACGCGCCGCCGAGGATCGCCAGGAGCGCAAGCTTGCGGCGGCGGTCGGTGGCAAGTGTGGTCGGTGGTGTGGCCATGGAGCGTTGAACCTCGGTAGAGCCGTGCTCTGGAGCAATACTCTATGCAGCTTGGCATAGGCGCTGTCAAGTGGGCGTGGACGGCTGGCCATGCGGTCTCGCCGTAAGATGCGCTCCGTGCCTGAGTCCGTGGACGCCCCGACCCCGACGCAGCCCGCCTGGCCCGGCCCCCGGCTGGTCGCCTTGCGCGGCGCCACGAGCGTCGTTGCCAATGAGCGCGAGGCGATCCTCACCAGGACCGCCCAAATGCTCGAGACGCTGATGGAGCGCAACGGCCTCGCGCCGGAGGATGTCGTCAGCGCCATCTTCACGGTGACCGGCGATCTCAACGCCGAGTTCCCGGCGGTCGCGGCCCGCCAGATCGGATTCGACCAGGTGCCGCTGCTCTGCGCCCAGGAGATCCCCGTTCCCGGAGCGCTTCCGCTGGCCGTCCGGATTCTGCTGCACGCCTACGCACCGGCCGGGTTCAAGGCCCGGCACGTCTACCTGCACGAGGCCAAGGCGCTGCGTGCCGATCTGGAGTCCGCCCAATGACCCCGCCAGAGACGTCTTCCGGCCTGCGCTACGCCTCCGTACTCACGCGCGTCGGCGAGTACCCGAAGGCGGGCGGCTACCGCCTGCCCGAGTCGGTCGCGCTGATGGCGAGCAACGAGGGGCCCGAGCCGCTTGATCCAGAGGTGGCGCAGGTCGTCGCCGAGGCGGCGTCCGGCATCAATCGCTATCCGGATCCGGGCGCGGCCGAGCTGCGCGGCGAACTCTCTGGGCTGTGGGGTGTCCCCGCCGAGCAGATCGGCTTGGGCAACGGCTCGTGCGACCTGTTGATCGCCCTCGGCTGGGCGCTGCTGGAGCCCGGGTCGAACGTGGTCTACGCGTGGCCGTCGTTCTCGGTCTACCCGATGTTGGCGCAGCTCACGGGCGCCGACGAGGTGCGGGTCCCGCTTGAGGGCGACACCCACGACCTCGGTGCGCTGCTGGCCGCGATCACGGCGCACACGCGCCTGGTGATCGTCTGCAACCCGAACAACCCGACGGGCACTGCGCTCCCGGCCGATCAGATCGAGGATTTCGCCCGCGCTGTGCCGCGCGACGTGTGCGTACTGATCGACGAGGCCTACGTCGAGTTTTCGGATGTCTGTGGCCCGCGTGAGCTGCTTGGGCTGGTGGCCGAGCTGCCGAACGTGGTGCTCCTGCGGACGTTCTCCAAGGCGCATGGGTTGTGCGGGCTGCGCGTCGGCTATGGGCTCTTTGGCAGCAGCGAGCTCGTCGAGGCGACCGATCGCCTGCGCCAGCCGTTCTACCTCAACCACCTTGCGCAGACGGCTGCCGTGGCCATGCTGCATCGCCCCGAGATCCTCACCCGCCGCGTCGAGTCCCAGCTCGCCGCGCGCGATCAGCTGGCTGCGGGGCTCACGGGCCTCGGCTACGACGTGTCGCCCGCCCAAGCGAACTTCATCTGGGCTCAGCTGCCGGGGGTCGACGGGCTTTCAAGCGAAGAACGCACCGCCGCCGAGCAGGACGTCGTCTCGCACCTGCGCGAGGCGGGCGTGCTCGTGCGCGCCGGCACCGCACTTGGTGAGCCCGGGCGCCTGCGCATCTCGACGGGTACGGCCGACGAGCAGTCGCGCCTGCTCGCCGCGCTCGCCGCGCGGTAGGGGCCCGCGGCGCGCCGGCGCCGCTGGCCGCGTCTGGGCCGTTTCGACGTCAACGCCCGAAGCAGAAAGTGAACGTCCTTTAGTGGCTGTGTTTGCAGCCACTAAAGGACGCTCAAATTCTTAGGGGGGCGAATTTCGCTCGGCCCAGCCCTCTTATAGGTATGGGGGCTCATCCGCTGATCCGTGAACGACTCGAGCGACAGCGTGGCGTCGCTGCAACGTGGCAATGGCGCGCCGATGGTCGGACTCGAGCCCAGATTCGCACCGCCGTAGCTGGCATGAGGGAGGTGCACTCAGGCGTCTGGCTCAGTGGCGATGCCCCACTGACCGACTGGCAGCGATGGAAAGCGGCCACGCTGACTTGTGAAGGGACCGTGCTCGCAGGATGGAGCGGCGCGACGTTCGTGGGACTTCGAAAGACGGACCGTTGGCCGACCACGGTGAAGCGGGTCGGGCAGGGTGGACCGCGGCTGTATGCAATGCGCGAAGGGCGCCTCGGGAGCCTGCTCGTCACGTTCGCCAAAGATCTGGCTGCCGACACGGTGGAGGTCGACGAGATCCCTGTGCTCGCGCCGAGTCGAATCGTGTTGGGCCTGGTCTCGGAGGTTTCCGAGCAGGCGGCCCGGCGCTTTGTTCGAGACGCCCTTCGGTTGGAGATCGCCACGCCGGCCGAGATGCAGCTGATGCTCGCTCGGCATCCCGGGGCGCGCTCGATCTCGGACTACCGCAGATACGTCCACGAATACGGCGAGCTCGGCCTCGATCGGGGCAAGAGTGATGCCGAAGCGCTCGCGATCGCGCTGTTTGCCGTTGCATCGATACCCAGGCCGGCCTGGAACGTGATGATCGCGGGCGGTGAGGCCGACTTCGCTTGGTGGGACCGACGGCTGATTCTCGAAGCGGATGGACCCCAGTACCACCGGTTCCTCACCGACGACGCCCGAAAGCAAGCGCGCTGGGAACAAGCCGGTTGGGTGGTCCGGCGGCTCCCGACCGGCGACATCTACGACGCCCCGCATCGACTCCTGGCCGCGGCGACCGACGAGGTCACGGAAGAAGAACGGGCGATCGCGGCTGCAACCAGATCTCCTGACGACGTCCTCGTGCGGCTTCGAGCGGCCCGGGCGAAACTGAGCGTCCTTTAGTGGTTGCAAAAGCAGCCACTAAAGGACGCTCAGTTTTGATTCCGGGGATCCGACGCGCCCGGTTCGGCGTGCGTTCGGCGGCTACCCCAGGCGCGTCAGCGCCGCGACGGCCTCGTCGAGCGTGCGCCAGACCGACCCGCCGCGGGTCTCGATGAAGTGCTGGACCTGCAGGTTGACGGTGGTGCCGGGGTTGTCACCGGTCAGCCGCGTGTCCAGACGCAGCCCGATGGTGGGGAGGCCCAGGCCCGCCCCGAAGCCGATCTCGGCCGCCGTGCCGGAGTCGACGTCGGTGCCATCGAGGACCGCGAAGACTGCGTCTGCGGCGCGGATGCGGTCCTCGTTGGCTTGGCCGAGGCTACGGTCGATTTGCCGAAGCGCCTGAACCTTCGCCGCGTCGCTGAGCCAGGACGCGTCCTGAAACGACTGGTCGATCGCGCCGTCCAGGTCCTCCCAGGGGTCCAGCGGCGTCCAACCGGCGGCGGCGATCGCCGGGAGCAAGACGCCGTCGTAGTAGCCCTTGGTGGCGGGAGAAAAACCGAGCGGACTGGCAACGTAGACGGACGGCATGCCCCGCACGCTACGGCGGTCACCGGACCGCTCCGTGTGGGCGGGCGCACCCGTCCGCGCCACCGAGGCGGAGAATCCCCTACCCTGTGGAGCGGAATGGCAACGCCTCTTCATCATCGGCATCGCCCCGCGCGATATCAGGGCTGGCGATTTCCCCGGGTGCTCGGGACCGCTGCGCTGCGCTGATGTGCGCGCGCGGCGCCGCTTCTGAGCGCCGCATACCCACAGCGCCGTACCTCGTTTAGGTGCGGCACCCCTCACCCGCACCAGCTCTCTTCTTTCCTAGGAACCCAAACCGATGATGATCGTCATGAAGCCCGCCGCCACCGACGGCGAGATCCAGAACGTGATCGACCGCGTCAAGTCGACCGGCGCACGCCCGCACGTCTCCGAAGGCGAGACCCTCACCGTGATCGGCGCCATCGGCGACACCGAGCACGACGAGAAGGTCGCCAATCTCGGCCTCGAAGAGGATCCGGGCGTCGACCGCGTCGTCCCGATCGCCAAGCCCTACAAGCTCGCCTCCACGCAGCTCTCCGAGACCGACAGCTCGATCTTCGAGATCGGCGGCCGCAAGGTCGGCGGCGGCCACTTCGCCCTGATCGCCGGGCCGTGCACCGTCGAGAGCCGCGAGCAGACCATCGGCACCGCCGAGTTCTTCAAGGAGAAGAACCTCGACATCACGATGTTCCGTGGTGGCGCCTACAAGCCCCGCACCGGCCCGTACTCCTTCATGGGTCTCGGCCGCGACGGCCTGAAGATCCTGCAGGAGACCAAGGACGCGACCGGCTACCCGATCGTCACCGAGCTGATGGACCTGCGCGAGCTCGACCCCGTCCTCGAGGTTGCCGACGTGATCCAGATCGGCGCGCGGAACATGCAGAACTACAACCTGCTGACCGAACTCGGCAAGGCCGGCCGCCCGGTCCTGCTCAAGCGCGGCCTCTCCGCCACGCTCGACGAGCTGCTCCTGGCTGCGGAGTACATCCTCAAAGAGGGCAACAAGAACGTCATGCTCTGCGAGCGTGGCATCCGCACCTTCGAGAACGCCTACCGCTTCACCCTGGATCTCCTCGCGATCCCGGTCCTGCAGGAGCGCACGCACCTGCCGGTCATCGTCGACCCCAGCCATGCGGCCGGCAAGCGCCACCTGGTGGAGCCGATGAGCCTCGCGGCAGCAGCGGCAGGGGCCGACGGCATCATCGTCGAGGTGCACCCGCACCCCGAAGAGGCCGTCTGCGACGGACCGCAGGCGTTGCGCCTGTCGGAGTTCCCGTCGTACGTCGACAAGGTCGCACAAGCCGCGCTCCTGGCCGGCAAGACGATCTCGGTCTAGGTCAACCACTCCGCGGCAAAGAGTTCTTCGGCGCATCTCGAGACTCCTCGAGCGGCGCCGGGACGGGGAACTGAAATGCGCATCGCACTGATCGGCGTCGGGCTGATTGGCGGGTCCGTTGGACTCGCCGCCCGGGCCCGGCTCGACGACGTTCGCGTCGTCGGGTGGGACCCGCACGCCCCGACGCTCCAAACGGCCGTGTCGGTCGGCGCTATCGACGAGACGGCGCCGACTCTCGAGGCCGCGGTCGCCGACGCCGACCTTGTGATCGTCGCGGCGCCGATGAAGCAGATGCCTGACGTGATCAAGCAGGTGCTGCGGGCTGCACCAGCCGAATGCGCCGTCACCGATGTCGGCTCCGTCAAACACCCCGTGATCACTGCCGCTGGTGATGACGGCCGACTGGTTGCCGGCCATCCCCTCGCCGGCTCTGAGAGCGCCGGCGTGCACCACGCTCGCGCCGACCTCTTCGACGGCGCCACCTGGTACCTCGTGCCCCACGAGCGCAGCCATGGCACCCGCTTTGAGCAGGTGCACCGGTTCGTCACCAAGCTCGGCGCGCGTCCGGTCACGATCGATGCCACCACGCACGACCGCTTGATGGCGACCGTCTCGCATGTGCCGCACGTGCTGGCCAACGTGCTCGTCGAGCAGGTCGGTGAGGCCAGCGGTGAGGAGCAGACCGTCCCCGCGACGGGCCCGAGCTTTCGTGACGTGACCCGCGTGGCCGGAGCTAACCCGCCGCTGTGGGGCGGCATCTACGGCGCCAACGCCGACGCCCTCGCCGAGCAGCTCGACCGCGTGATCTGCCGACTGAGCTCCGTCCGAGACCGCATCCGCTCCGGCGAGGACCTCACCGAGTGGCAGGCCGCCGCTGCCCAGCTGCGTCGGCGCCTCGTCGACCAAGCCCTCACGGGCGACGAGCTCGTCGAGCTGCGCACGATCGTCCCGAACCGGCCGGGTGCGATCGCCGAGTTGGCCCTGGCCTTCTCCAAAGCCGGCGTCAACATCGTCGATATCTCCGTTGCCCCGCTCCCCGGCGGAGCCACCGGCATGGTGGCCTTGTGGTGCCCGCTCGAGCAGGCCACCGACGCGCTTGCGCTCCTCGATGAGCTCGGCGTCGAGGTGATCGGTGGCGAGCGCCTCGACGACGCCCGCCGCGAACGCGGCGCGCAGGCTGCTGCCGCCGCCCAGGCCGAATCCGAGGTCGACGCATGAGCGCCTCTGCCAACCCCACCACGACCCGAATCGACCCCACGAGCGGTCCGCTCGTCGGCACCGTCGTCTGCCCGCCAGACAAGTCGATCTCCCACCGCTGCGCGCTCTTTGGTGCAATGAGCGAGGGCCGCACAACGATCGAGCGCTACCTCGTCGCCCAGGACACCCTGTCGACGCTCGCGGCCGTCGAATCGCTCGGTGCCCGCGTGCAGCGCGACGGCGACACGGTAGTCATCGACGGCGTCGGCTTGCGTGGGCTCCGCGCTGCCGATGGGGTCGTCGACGTCGGCAACGCTGGCACCCTGTTGCGCCTGCTCGCCGGCTGGATCGCGGGCGTCCCCGGGCTCAGCGTCACGCTCGACGGCGACGCCTCGATCCGCACGCGTCCGATGGGCCGCGTCATCGACCCGCTCCGCCAGATGGACGCGCAGATCGAGGCGACGAACGACCGCTTCGCCCCGGTCACCGTCACCGGTGGCACCCTCCACGGCATCGAGTACACGCTGCCCGTCGCGAGCGCCCAGGTGAAGAGCTGCGTGCTGATTGCCGGCATGCTCGCCGCGGGGGAGACCACCGTCGTGGAGCCGGTCGCCAGCCGCGACCACACCGAGCGGATGCTCGCCGCCGCCGGTGCCCCGCTCACGCGCGACGGCGACCGCATCACCATCCGCACCACCGATGCGATCCAGCTCGGCGACACGCGCGTCCCGGGCGACCCGTCGTCGGCGGCGTTCCCGATTGCGGCGGCGCTGATCATCCCCGGTTCCAAGGTCGACGTCACGGAGGTCTCGACGAACTGGACCCGCGCGGGGTTCGTGCACATCGCTCGCCGGATGGGCGCGCAGATCGACGGGCCCGTCGAGGACCCGGGCACGCCGCACACCACCCGCGAGGTCACGGCGACGCTGTCCGTCACGCATGGTCCGCTGCGTGGCACGACCGTCGAGGCGGCGGAGGTGCCGCTCGCGATCGACGAGCTCCCGCTCGTCGCCCTGCTGGGCTGCTTCGCGGAACCCGGCGAGATCACCACCGTGACGGGCGCCGAAGAGCTGCGCGTGAAGGAAACCGACCGGATCGCGGCGGTCGCCGAGGAGCTCGGCGCGCTGGGCGGCAAGATCACGCCGACGGGCGACGGCTTCATCGTCGAGGGCACCGGCGGACTGCGCGGCGGAACGCTGAACAGCCGGGCCGACCACCGCATGGCGATGATCGGAGCCCTTGCCGGCCTGGCTTCCCGAGACGGCGTTGACGTGATCGACATCGAGGCCGCCGAGGTCAGCTACCCGACGTTCCTCGACGATCTGGCGGCGCTGCGCCCCCGATGACTGACGCCGGCGACATCGACCGGCACAGAGAACGCGTTCGGCGTCGCGCGAAGATCCGCCTGGCGATCTTTGGCTCGCTGCTGGCCGCGCTGGCCGCTGCCGTGGTGTTCGGCGGGGTCATCGACGTCGACCGCGACTCGTTGCAGCGCGAGATTCGCGACTTCGGCCCGCTCGCGCCAGTGATTTTTGTGCTCGCCTCTGGCGCGCTCGGGGCGATGTTCGTGCCGGGTCCGGTCTTTGCCGTGGCCGCTGGAGCGCTTTTCGGGCCGGCGCTTGGCATCCCCGTCGGGATGGCTGGGGCGGCGGTCTGCGCGCTGATCTGCCGCGAGATCGGCGCCCGCGCAGGCCGCGACTCGGCCGAGGAACTCGCCGGCGCGCGCCTGGGCCAGCTCACGGTGTGGCTCGACCGCTACGGCCTGCTGGCCGTGATCGCCTTCCGACTGATGCCGGCGATGCCAGATGCGCCGCTCAACTATGCCGCGGGCCTCACGCGCCTGCGGCGGTGGCAGGTCGGTCTCGGCACCTTGATCGGCGTGATCCCAAGGACCGTCGGCTGGGGACTCGTCGGCGCGACCATCGGCGGAGGATCGGCCTGGCTTGCCACCGTCGGCGGCGCGCTGATCATCGGCGCCGACCTAGGAGGAGTGGTCGCGGCCATCATCGCGGCGCGGTACCTCGGCATCAGTCCGCGCGTACTCTGGGCCAAGCTGCGAGGTGCCCCCGCCGAGCCCCACACCCATAAAGTGGGCCACATGCGCATTGCGATCGACGGCCCCGCCGGAGCCGGCAAGTCCACCGTGGCCCGGCTCGTCGCCGAGCGCCTGGAGTTCACCTACCTCGACACCGGCGCGATGTACCGCTGCGCCGCCCTCGCCTCGCTCCGCGGGGCTGCTGCCCCCGGTGAAGTGGAGATCGACTTCGCCCCCGACGGCGAGGTGCTCCTCGCCGGCGAGGACGTGTCGCTGCTGATCCGCTCGCCCGAGGTCACGTCGCTGGCGTCGCAGATTGCCGCCGAGCCGTCTGTGCGCGCAGGCCTCGTCGATCGCCAGCGCGAGCTGATGGCCCACGGCGACTGGGTTGCCGAGGGCCGCGACGTGGGGACCGTCGTCGTCCCCGACGCTGAGCTGAAGGTCTACCTCGACGCCGACCCGCTGGAGCGTGCGCAGCGCCGCGCCGCGCAGCTGGGGGCGAATGTGGCCGAGGTCCTCGAGCAGCAGAACGAGCGGGACGAGCGCGACCGCAGCCGCGAGAGTTCACCGCTGAAGGCCGCCGACGACGCCGTGATCCTCGATACGACGGGTCTCTCGATCGAGCAGGTCGTCGAGCGGATCGCGTCGCTCGCGGAGTCCCGCTCGCAAGGCTGATCTCCGAGTGACGCCCGTCACGCCGTGACTGGTAGGTTTGCGAACCTCATGGACCCCAAGGCAGTCGTCAAAACCGCGCTCGGCAAGGCTGGGGTCGAGGAGCCCGCGCGCCGCGTCCGCCAGGCCCTGCACCCGGAATGGCTGCGCCAGAAGGTGTTCGACGAGGAGCTCATGACGCCCCTCGTGCTGAGTCTGCTCGCTGGCGGCGGGCGTGGCATCGATGCCGGCGCCCACAAGGGCGCGGTCCTCAAATACTTCGTGCAGGGGTCGCCCGACGCCAAGCACATCGCGATCGAGCCGATGCCCGACTTCGCCGGCCTGCTGCGCGAGCAATTCCCGACGGTGTCCGTGAACGAGGTGGCCCTCAGCGACCACGAGGGCGAGGCGACGTTCAACATCGTCGAGGGCGACCTGGGCTCCAGCTCACTGGAAGACAACCAAGCGCACGTCTCCAGCGACGCGAAGATTCGCAACATCACCGTGAAGGTGACGCGCCTCGACACGCTGCTCGCCGACGACCCGGGCCCGTTCCGTCTGCTCAAGATCGACGTCGAGGGCACCGAGATCGCCATGCTCAAGGGGGCCAAGGGCCTGCTCGAGCGTGACCGGCCGGTGATCTTGTTTGAGCACCTGGCGACGACGCCAGGCGCGGAGGAGCTGCACGGCTTCCTCACCGGGCTTGGGTACCGCCTGCACGACATGCTCGGCGACGGACCGCTTGACCTAGCCGCGTTTGAGGCCGCCAACGCCGGCGGCAAGCGCCAGAACTTCATCGCCCTGCCGCGGTAGGCCACGCGAGCGCGCCGTCCACGCGACGGTGCCAACGGCCAGGATCGTCAGCGCTAGGACTCCGGGGATCACGAGCGTGAGGCGAGGGCTGGCCGCGTCGGCGAGCAACCCGCCCAGCAGGTAGCCGATCCCCGGGCCGACGGTCGCGATCGCCTCCAGGCGCGTGGCGGCCTGGCCTTGGTGTTCAGCCGGCGTGGCCTCCTGCACCGCCGTCACGAGCGCCACCCAGTTCAAGCCGTTGCCGATCCCGCCGAACACGGCGCTCGCACAGGCGACGGCGACCGTTGGCGCGAGCCCAAGGCCGAGGTAGCCGACGGCGGCAATGGCGGTGCCGGCGGCGCCGACCGCGATCATCGGCCGGTCGAGGAGGCGCCCGAAGAGGACGCTGCCGACGATGATCCCCAGGCCCCAACACGACAGGATCGAGCTGTACGTGCCGACGCCGGCGCCAAGCGACTGCTCGGCGTAGGGGAGGAGCGAGGGCTCATCCATGGCGAAGGCCGTGAAGAGCACCCCGGCCAGCAAGAGCATCACGGCGACCGGCAAGGCGGGGTCGACGATCGGCTGCTCGCGGTCGGTGCCGAGCGGTCGCAGGAGCGGGTCGTCTGCGGAGTCCCCGCCGTCACCCGTGGTGGCAATCGCGAGGCCGTCACGTTCAGGCCCAAGCGCGGAGGCGGCCAGCGCGCAGCCCACGCCGACGACCGCCGAAGCCTGAAGCAGCTCCGTGGGGGACATGATCGTCAGTGCGAGGCCAGCCGCCGCGGGGCCGCCGAGCGACACGAGTCCCATCGCCGTGTTCAGGAGCGCGTTGCCCGAGCGCCGCAGCTCCCCGGAGAGCGTTCGGCCGACGCCTGCGCGAAACGACGCCCGCGAGAGTGTTCCGCCGAGGCCGGCGACGAGCGCGAGCGCGAAGACCTGCGGGCCGTAGTCGATCGCCGCGGCCGCGCCGGCCGCGGCGGCGCGAACGAACATCGCAATGGCGATCGCCTGCCCGATCGGCGCGCCGTCGAGCCGCCGGCCGGCCATTGGCGTGATCAGGCCAGGAATGACCTGCTTGCAGACGAGCAACGCCCCGGTTGCCAGCGCGCTGCCGGTCTGGCGGTAGACGAGCACCATGAGGGCGATGCTGCTGCCCCATTCCAGGAGCCCGTCGATCGGGTAGAGCGCCGCCAGCCTGCGGAACGCTCGGACCCGAAGTGCAGACGCCATCGAGCGAACGTAATTCACGTCGCAGCCGCCTCGCAAACGACCGAGGGCCGCGCCGACTACCGGTGGTATCCGGCGAGGGCAAACGTGCTGCGTCGTAGCCACACGCCGCGCCGGCCGAAGCGCCCTCCAGGGGCCCGCGCGCCCGGCGGGCTCTGGCTTCCCTACCCTGGGTGGGTGCACAAAGTCGCGATCGTCGGGTACCCGAACGTGGGGAAGAGCTCGCTCGTCAACCGCCTCAGCGGAACGAGGGAGGCCGTCGTCCATGCGTCGCCGGGTATTACGCGCGACCGCAAAGAGATCCCGGCCGAGTGGAACGGCCGCGAGTTCATGCTGATCGACACCGGCGGGCTCGACAACGAGGACCTCGACCCGATCGCCGGTTCCATCCGCGAGCAGGCCGCCCACGCCTTGGACGAAGCGGTCGTCGCCGTGTTCGTGTTCGACGGCAAAGCCGGCGTGCGCCCAGGAGATGAGGAACTCGCGACGCTCCTGCGTAACCGTGGGATTCCGGTGGTCCTGGCGGCCAATAAGGTCGACACCGCCGGCTCGATCCCGGATGCCGCCGACGGCTGGCGCCTGGGCCTTGGTGAGCCCATTCCCGTCTCGGCGATGCAGGGCCTCGGCACGGGCGACCTGCTCGACCGCGTCGTAGAACTCCTCCCCGACACCGATCCGGAGCCCGAGGCCGACGACGCGATCCGTCTCACGTTCCTCGGCCGCCCGAACGTCGGCAAGTCCAGCCTGATGAACAAGATCATCGGCAAGGACCGCGTGATCGTGTCCGACGTCGCCGGAACCACCCGCGATGCGATCGACCTCAAGCTGGAGATCGACGGCCGCCAGGTGATCCTCGTCGACACCGCCGGCCTGCGCCGCCAGGCGAAGGTCACCAATGACGTCGAGTACTACATGGGTCTGCGCTCCCGCCGCGCAGCCGACCGCGCCGACGTAGCCCTCGTCGTCTGCGATGCCAGTGAGGGCGTCACCAGCCAGGACCTGCGCGTCGCCCAGCTTGCCATGGAGTCGGGCTGCGCCACCGCGCTCGTGCTCAACAAGTGGGACATCACCACGATGGACGAGGCCGAGCTGATCCATCAGCGCGCGTTCGTCGCCAGCAAGCTGCGCCAGCGCCCGCCGGTACTCACCGCCTCGGCATTGACGGGCCGCCACGTCGACCGCCTGATCCGCGAGGCGATGTCGCTCGGCGACCGCGTCCACAACCGCGTCCCGACGCCGGCGTTCAACCGCTGGCTTGGTGAGGTCACGCAGATCCGCCAGCCGCCGCTCGTCCGCGGCAAGCGCCTCAAGCTGATCTACGGCGCCCAGATCGAGACGCGCCCGCCGCGCTTCTCGATCCAGGTCAACAGCCGCAAGCTGATCACCCGCGACTACGCCTACTTCCTGGAGAACCGCCTGCGTGAGCGCTTCGGCCTCGCCGGCGTGCCGGTGATCATGGATCTCGTGGAGCGCGGCACCCGCCGCCGCGGGAGCGAGATGGCGGAGCGTCGTGCACGCCGCGTCGACGAGGCAAACCCGACGTCGGAAGAGACGTGGGCCGAGCGCGACGCCGAAGGCTGGGAGGCCGACGACCTCGAGTTCACGGAGGGCACCGACGACGCCTACGCCGATCTGCCGGTGAGCGAGCATGAACTCGAGGGCGACGACCTGCTCGACGACGACGGCGACGTGGAGATCGACACCGAGTACTTCGCCGACACGGGCGAGGGCGACGAGGAAGACCTCCTCGGCTCGCCGCCCGGCGTCACCGACGAGGGCTAGTCGCCTGCGGGCCGCGCGCAGCGGCCCGAGCGTGCGGGACTAAAGCCCAGCCGGGTCGGTGGGCGGCGAGCCCCCGGCCAGTCGCTGCTCAGAGAGCCGGTGGGCCGAGTCGACGGCGGCGCGAACCTGGTCGGGGTTCTCGATCCCGGCGAACACGAAGTCGTTGGCGCTGTCTGCGGCTGCGGTGTCGAAGTCCGCACGGCCGATGCCCAGCAGGCGAGCGAACGCCGTCTGCGTCACCGTCACATCCTGCACGCGGGAGAGGCGCGTCTCCTGGATTTTGCGGGACACCAGTCCGGTTCGGATGTGCAGGCGCTCGTCGGTGATGACGTACTCCGTCGCCTGGCGGATGACGAGTCCGGCCAGCACGACAAGCGCGAAGATCACGATCCCGATGAGGATGCCCGTCCACTGGCCCCAGATCAGCCAGGCGATCGCACCGGCGGCGGCAGCGCCGAGGAGGCCCTGAGCGAAGAACAGCAGCGCCGCCCGCCAGGACGGGTGTCCTTGGAACAGAATCGTCTCGCCGTCATGCAGATCCATGAGCGGCAACGTACCGCGCAACGCGGCGCAGCGGGCGATCACACCTGCCGCATGCCCCTGGTGTGGAAAGCTGACCGGCGTGTTCCCCCGCACGCGTATGTGGCGACTCCTCGCCGGGGCCTTCGCCCTGGCCGCCGTTGCCATCCTGGTTTGGCTCGTTGCCCGAGGCGAGGACTCCCGGCCGGCTGCGGTACCCACGGCGTCGTCGCCGACGAGCCCGTCGACTCCGCCGACGACGCCCGCCCCCGCTCAGGTGCAGTTCCCGACGGCCTGCACGCCGCCAGCGGACGGGACGAGTCGCCCGCTCGGCCTCGGTATTCCGCGGCCAGCCCGGCTGGCGCAGAATCCGGTCGAGCAGGCCGTCTTCGTGGCCGCCTTCGACTGCTTCAAGGCGATTGGCGGCGCCACCCCGATCCTGCGGACGCAGCTCCCGATCGACGTGATGCGGCGCCGCTCGGCTCCTGGCGGCGACGAGTACGCCGAGCTGACCGCCTTCGCGAACCTGCTCAACTCCACGGGCGCCAAGGGGATCGTGTCGATCCGCTCTCACGACTTCACCCGCTGCCCATCCAAGGGCGACGAGCGGCCGCGGTCGCGCGCCGAGCTGAAGCAGGGCGAGGCGCTGGAGTCTTGCGAGTACCCGAGTATCCCGCTCTACGAGGCGCTGTTCGGCGAGTTGCACGACGAACTGGTGAAGCTCGCCCCTGAGGCCGAGTTGACGTTCGCGGCTTGGAATGAGCCCGACCACCCGATGTTCACCCTGCAGCCCGCCTACGGCCGCCGGGTGGCCGCGCGGCGGGCCGGCAAGTACTGGAGCGTGGTGGCGGGCATCGTCGGCGCCGAGCGCGCGCTCGCGGGCGAGTTCAGTGATCAGGACCTCCCGACGCTGCTCTCGCTCCGGGACGCGTTCGTCGACGGCGCTGGCGGTCTGACGCCCTCCGTGTGGTCGATTCACTCCTACCGCGACCTCACGCAAGGCAACGGCGAGATCGAGACAGGATTTGCGGCAGCGGTCGCTCCGTCTCCGACGTGGTCGACGGAGACGGGCGTGATGATCTCGGGACGGACTGGCCTCAGCGGCCGCCCGGTCGCGCAGCGTCGACGCGGGATCGCGCTCCGCGAGCGACTCACCGCCACGGCGACCCCACTGATCCTCTACCTCCTCACGCCGCCTGCGCCGCCAGCCAGCGACGAGGACGACGGCTTCGACAGCGCCCTGGCTGATCGCGCCGGCGCCGCACGCCCGTTCGTCTGCGGCTTTGCCGGCCTGCCGGCGGAGCAGTGCCCGGGCAGCCCAGACGAGTTCGGTGGCTGAGCGCTGAGCGGCAGGGAGCCGAGCGTCCCGTCGCGCTCCGCCGCGTGGCGCGTCTGCACCAGATCGACCGGCGTGCGCCCGAGACGTTGTTAGCGTGATCGCCCCGCCGTTTCCCTGTCCCCGGCCAACGGCGGCCAGCACATGCTCCATCTCCGACGACTCGCCGTCCTCGCCTTCCTGGCCAGCTGCCTCGGTGCAGCGCAACCCGCGGCGGGCGTGCAGGCTGAGCCAACGACCCCGTTCGAGCCGGTCGCCGCGCTCGCGGTTGACGTCGACGCCGCGGTCGCCGAGCGCGCTGCAGCGGCGGCAGCTGCGGCCCCGGGCGACGTCGCCCGCGCGCTGCGTCGCCAGCAGCTGTTCCTGACGGTGACGCAGACGAAGAGCGTCCAGCGGCGCCTGCCGGTGAAGGCCGACGGCATCTGGGGCTCAGACACCGTGACGGCCGCGCGCCGCTACCAGCGCAAGCGCGGGCTGGCAGTGACCGGCGCGGCGAACGTCGAGACGCTGCGCCGCATGAAGCTCAAGGTGGCCGACCGGTTCGAGGCGCAGCTTTGGGCGGCGCGCGCGGCGAAGCGGAAGACTCCGAAGTCCGCGAGCGTGCTCGGGGCCGAAGCGCTGCGCATCAGCCGCACCGGGATCGGCGCGCCTTACCTCGCGGCGGGGACCACGACCGCCGGGTTCGACTGCTCGGGCTTGGTGCAATGGGCGTTCAAGCGCGCTGGCCTCAAGTTGCCCCGCCGCAGCTTCGAGATGTACCGACGCGGGACGGCGGTAGCCAGGGGCGCGATCCGCCCGGGTGATCTGGTCTTCTTCGACGCGGCTGGGCCGGGTGCCTCACACGTCGGCATCGTGGCCACCCGAACGACCGCGATCTCCGCCACCAGCAGCAGCGGCGTGGTCGAGCACGACATCGCCAGCGGCTACTGGGCCCAGCACTACGTCGGGGCGCGACGGATCTCGTCGCGCTGAGGGCGCCTGGGCTGCCTGGCGGCAGTGGGACCGGGCGCTGTGGCGCCCCGTGTGTGCCGAGGTTGGTCGAAACCAAGGGCGGAAAACGTCCTCCATTTCGACCGGCCCGGCGGCGCCCCTAAACCCGTGAAACATCCAGCCTTTACACGAGATTGTCAAGGTCACATGGCGATTGTGGCTCAGGCTCGGTAGGGTGCATCGTCATGAGCCAGTACGCCGACAACGAGTATCTCTTCACCTCCGAGTCTGTGACCGAAGGTCACCCGGACAAGGTCGCCGACCAGATCTCCGACGGCGTGCTTGACGCGATCCTCGCCGCCGACAGCAACCCGAAGAAGGCCCGTGTGGCCTGCGAGGTGCTCGTCAACACCGGCCTCGCCGTCGTCTCCGGTGAGATCCGCACCGACTCCTACGTCGACATCCAGGCGATCGCCCGCAAGACGATCGAGAACATCGGCTACACCGACGGCCAGGAGGGCTTCGCCCACAACTCGGTCGCCGTCCTCAACGCGATCGACCCGCAGTCCGACGACATCGCCCAGGGCGTCGACGAGGCGCTCGAGGCCAAGGGTGGCTCCGGCGACGCGATCGACCTCGAAGGCGCTGGCGACCAGGGGATGATGTTCGGCTACGCGTCGAACGAGACCCCCGAGTACATGCCGCTCCCGATCCAGACGGCCCACCGCCTGGCGCAGAAGCTCGCCGAGGTCCGCAAGTCGGGCGAGATCCCCTACCTGCGCCCCGACGCCAAGACGCAGGCCTCCGTCCGCTACCGCGACGGCAAGCCGGTCGCGATCGAGAAGCTGCTGATCTCCACGCAGCACACCGACACGATCAGCGACGACCAGAAGAAGGTCAAGAACGACCTCTGGGAAGCCGTCGTCAAGCCGGTCCTCCCCGAAGGCCTCTACGACGAGAACAAGCTCTTCGCCGAGTTCCTCGTGAACCCGACCGGCCGCTTCGTCATCGGCGGCCCCGTCGGCGACACCGGCCTCACCGGCCGCAAGATCATCGTCGACACCTACGGCGGCTTCGCTCGCCACGGCGGCGGCGCCTTCTCCGGCAAGGACTCCTCCAAGGTCGACCGCTCGGCCGCCTACGCCACGCGCTGGGTCGCCAAGAACGTCGTCGCCGCCGGCCTCGCCGACCGCGCCGAGGTGCAGGTTGCCTACGCCATCGGCGTCGCGCACCCCGTCTCGATCTACGTCGAGACGTTCGGCACCGAGAAGATCGCCCGCAACAAGATCGAAGAGGCCGTCCGCTCGGTCTTCGACCTTCGCCCCGGCGCCTTCCGCCAGGAGCTCGACCTCTTCCGCCCGATCTTCCAGAAGACGGCTGCCTACGGCCACTTCGGCCGCAACGACCCCGACTTCACCTGGGAGGCCCTCAACAAGGTCGAGGCTCTCCAGGAAGCAGCAGGGTTTGTTGGCGCTGCTGCCTAACGACTCCAAGTAGCCGCGGCGGCCCCCGGGCCGCCGCGCACCACTTTGCGAAGGGCCGTCCCATCTGGGGCGGCCCTTCGTCGTTCTGAAGGCCGGTCAGCTGCGGCAGCTCCGAGGGTGCATCGCGGGCGACTACCCGATGCGCCGCTGAGGTGGGGAGTAGCGTGCCCGCCAGAGCCTGATGACCGCCGCGCAGCCTGACCAAACCACCCAAGCCATCGTCCGCGGGACCGATCTGCACCGTTGGTTTGGCACCGGACCGGCGACCGTCAAAGCGCTCAACGGCGTCACGATCGGGTTCGAGCCCGGCGAGTTCACCGCGATCGTCGGCCCGTCGGGCTCGGGCAAGTCGACGCTGATGCACTGCCTGGCCGGCCTGGATCGCCCAACGAGCGGCGAGGTCGTGATCGACGGCCAGCCGCTGACGAGCCTCTCGGACTCGGCGCTGACCAAACTGCGCCGCGAACGGCTCGGCTTCATCTTCCAGTCCTTCAACCTGCTGCCCGTCCTCAGCGCCCGGGAGAACGTCGAGCTGCCGCTGCGGCTCGGGCATGACGCGCCCGACCAAGCCTGGATCGACGAGCTCCTGGCCGCCACCGGCCTGACCGACCGCGCCTCACACCGCCCCGCCGAACTCTCCGGCGGGCAGCAGCAGCGCGTCGCGATCGCTCGTGCGCTGGCCTCACGGCCCGCCGTCGTGTTTGCCGACGAGCCCACGGGCAACCTCGACTCCCGCTCCTCCCAGGAGATCCTGGATCTGCTGCGCCACTCCGTCGACACCTACGGCCAGACGCTCGTGATGGTCACCCACGATCCCCGGGCTGCCGCCCGCGCCGATCGTCTCGTCGCACTGGCCGACGGCAAAGTCGTGCACGACGGCCCAGCCCCGAATGACGTCGACGCGATGCTCGACCTCATGAAGGAGATCGGGCGGTGATTCGCCTCGCCCTGCGGAACCTGCTCGCTCGCAAACGTCGCACCTTCCTCACCGCGCTCGCGGTCGTCGTCGGCGTCGCCCAGGTCACGGGCGCGTTCATCCTCACCGACTCGATGAACAAGACCATCGACGACCTGTTCGAGGCGGGGTCGTCAGACATCGCGGTGGTCATCACGCCCAAGGGCGCGCAGAACGATCCGCTCAACCCGCCAACGATCCCCGCCTCAACCGTCAAGCAGGTCGAGGCCGTCGACGGGGTGCGGCGCGCCACCGGCGAGGTCTTCGCCATCGTCTCGGTCCTGCGACCGGACGGCAAACCGGTCAGCGTCGGGCCGCCGTCCTTCGTGGCGGGGCTCACCGAACGCGGCATCTCGAACATCTCGCTTCAGACCGGGCACTGGCCCAAGACCGACGACGAGGTCGTCGTCGATCACATCAGCGCCGACCGTGTCGGATTCAAGGTCGGCGACCAGGTGTCGGTCGTCGGCGACGCGGGCGTGGAACGCCCGACGATCGTCGGACTCGCCACCTACGGCAACGACACCTCGCTCGGTGGGGCCACGATCGTGGTGGCGACCGAGGCGACGGCGGCGCGCCTCGCGGGCCGCGAGGGCCGCTACGACGACATCGTGGTCGACGCCGAGCCCGGCGTCGAGAAGGGTGAGCTGAGCGAACGCATCGCGCGGGCCCTCGCCGGCGAGCCGGTGCGCGTGCAGACCGGGGCTGAGGCGGCAGCCACCCAGGCAGAGGACCTCAAATCACAGCTTGGCTTCTTGCAACCGGTGCTGCTGGCCTTTGCCGGGATCGCGCTGTTCGTCGGCAGCTTCGTGATCGTCAATACGTTCTCCGCGACGCTCGCACAGCGCTCCCGCGAGTTGGCGCTCCTTCGGGCGCTCGGCGCCACGCGCGGCCAGGTCACCCGCTCGGTGACGGCCGAGTCGTTCCTCATCGGCCTGATCGCGGGCGTCCTCGGACTCCTCGCAGGGCTCGTGGTCGCGCCGGGCATCATCGCGATGTTCAAGGGCTTCGGGATCGACCTGCCGACGCAGGGCACCGTCGTGCAGCCACGCACGATCATCGTGGCGCTGCTGATCGGGCCGGTCGTCACCACGCTGGCCGGCCTGTTCCCCGCCAGGAGGGCGGTCCGGATCCCGCCGATCCAGGCGATGCAGGGCGACACGACCCGCGAGGAGCGCGGCCGGCCTGGCCCCTTGGCCTACCTCGTCGGCGGTCTGGCGCTCCTGGCGATCGTCGGCTCCGTCCTGAGTTCGGGCACGACTGCCGCGATCCTCGTCGCCGTTGGAGCCGTGCTCACGCTCGTCGGCGTCGCGCTCCTGGCGCCGCTCGTGCTCGAGCCGGTGCTGCGGGTCCTCGGGGCGCCGATCGCGCGACTCGGTGAGACCGGGCGACTGGCCCGGATGAATGCAATGCGCTCGCCCCGGCGCACGACGACCACGGCGGGAGCGCTGATGGTCGGCGTCGCGCTGGTCACGTTCGTGGCGGTCTTTGCCGCTGGGATCTCCCAGATTGCGCGCGACGCCTTCGGCGAGCGGGTGCAGGCCCAGCTCGCGCTCTCGGCCGGCGGCAGTCAGTTCTACCCCTCCGCCGCCCAACAGGTCGTCGCCGCCGACCCGGGGGTGAAGACCGTCTCTGGCGTGGCGTTTGGCTCGTTCGACAAGGCCGGGACCGACACCGGTGTGCCCGTGACGGGAATCGAGCCGCGGACGCTCGCGAGCGTCTACCGCCTGGGCTGGGTCGACGGCGCCGACCCGGTACTGCAGACCCTCTCGCCCGAGCAGGCCATCACCGATCGCGGCTCGCAGGACCCGATGATTGCCGCCGCCAAGCCAGGCGACCGCTTGGAGCTGCAGCGCGCTGACGGCCGGCCGGTCACGTTGACGGTTGCCGGAGTGATCGACGAGGGCAACTCGCTGCTCGGCGGTGGCGTCTTGGTCGACCGTCGCACCCTCTCCTCCGACGGGACGGCCGGAAAGCTCTGGATGTCTCTCATCAGCGTGAAGCCTGGGGCACAGGTCGGCCAGGTCCAGGCGCGGATCTCGAAGGGGCTGCAGGCGCGCTACCCGACCGTCGACGCGCTCACGGCCGCCGAGCTCGAGGAGCGTTTCGTCGGGCAGGTCAACCAGCTCGTGAACATGATCTATGCCTTCTTGGCCTTCGCACTCTTGGTCGCACTGCTGGGGATCTCGACCACCTTCACCCTGACGGTGCAGGAGCGCCGCCGCGAGCTCGGCATGATGCGCGCGGTCGGGGCGACCCGCCGCCAGATCCGGAGGCTGGTGAGGCTGGAGGCGGTACTGACCGGTCTGCTGGGCGCGGTTCTTGGCGTGGCGGTGGGGCTGGGATTCGGTGCGCTCGTCGCGCGCTTGCTGGCCGACGAGGGCTTCAGCTACGTGGTGCCGGTCGGGACGATCGTGCTCGTGGCCATCCTCTCCGGGGTGGTCGCGGCGCTCGCGGCCTCACTGCCGGCCCGCCGCGCCGGCCGGACGGACATCGTCCAGGCCGTCATGGCGGACTGATGGGCCCCGGCGAGGCCGACGTGGCGCGGGCCCGCCTCGCGTTTGGCTGGCGTCCGCCACACTGATTCGGTGCCCGCCGTCGCCAAGGTTCTCCCGCTCGTCACCGCGCGCGGGATGCCGGGCGCGCTCGACTACCTCGACGAGTCGCTCGCCGCCGTCGGCACGGTGGTGCAGATCCCGCTGGGTGGGCGCAGCGTCGCGGGGATCGTCGTGGCCCGGGCGAGCGAGAGCGAATGGCCCGTCGAGAAGCTCAAGGCCGTTGAGGCGACGAGCGATCGGTCCATCACGCCGGAGCTCGTCGAACTCGCCCAGTGGCTGGCCGACGACGTGGCCTCCACGACCGCCCGCGCGCTCCAGCTCGTGGCGCCGCCCGAGGGTGCTTCCAAGCAGCGGCTCTGGGTGGAGGCGATCGTCGGCGCGCAGCCGGAGAAGGCGCTCAATGCCGCTCAGCAGGAGCTCCTTGACTCGCTGGTGCAGTCGGGCCCACGCCCGACGGGCAACGAGCTTGCTCGCTGGCGCACGCTGGAGAAGCACGGGCTGGTGAAGGTCGCCCTGGCCGACGAGCGCCGGATGCCCGTTGCGCACGCCGTTGGCTCCAGCGCCGCCAAGATCCCGCCGACCACGCCCGAGCAGGAGGCGGCGCTCGTCCGCATCCGGGCGGCCGCCGACACCACGACCGGCAACCGCGAGCTCCTGCTGCACGGCGTCACCGGCTCCGGCAAGACCGAGGTCTACCTGCGGGCGGCCGCCGACACGCTCTCGCGCGGGCGCACGGTCCTCGTGCTCGTCCCTGAGATCGGGCTCGCGCCGCAGATCGTCCACCGGTTCCAGGAGCGCTTCGGCGACGTGGTCGCCGTCCTGCACTCCGGCCTCTCCAAGGGCGAGCGCCGCGACGAGTGGTGGCGCGTGCGCTCCGGCGAGGCGACCGTCGTCGTTGGCGCGCGCTCGGCGGTGTTCGCGCCCCTGGAAGAGGTCGGCCTCGTGATCGTCGACGAGGAGCATGACTCGTCGTTCAAAGCCGGTGAGGACCCCCGCTACGACGCCCGCCGCGTCGCCGTCTGGCGAGCCCGCCACCACGAGGCCGTCCTGCTCTGCGGCTCGGCGACGCCTCGGCCGGAGAGCCTCGCGGCCCTTGAGATCATCCGGCTCACGCAGCGCGTCGACGGGCGCGCCATGCCGCCCGTGCAGATCGTCGACATGCGCGGCACCGACACGCCGCTGCACCCGATCACGCGCGAGGCGCTGACGGACGCCCGCAAATCCGTCGTGCTGCTCAATCGCCGCGGGTGGTCGAACTTCTTGGAGTGCCGCGAGTGCGGCCATGCCTGGGAGTGCCCGAACTGCGACGTGACCCTCGTGCTCCACAAGGCGCGCGGCTCGATGGACTGCCACCACTGCGGCCACGTGGAGCGTGTCCCGACGGCGTGCCCGGCGTGCGGCTCGGTGTCGCTCGCCCAGCACGGCATCGGGACCGAGCGGCTCGAGCGCGACCTCGCGCAGCTGGGCCTGAACGTGTTGCGCGTCGACGCCGACATTCGCGACCCAGGCGCCGTTCTCGCGCAATTTGGGGCGGCTGAGCGGGCGGTGCTCGTGGGGACGCAGCTCGTGGCCAAGGGCCACGACTTCCCAGACGTGGAGCTGGGCGTGGTACTCGACGCCGACGCGACGCTGCGCTTCCCCGATCTGCGCTCGGAGGAGCGCACCTTCCAGCTCGTCACCCAGCTCGCGGGCCGCGCAGGGCGTGGGGGAGGCGGGCACGGCCGCGTGATCGTGCAGACCAAAGCCCCCGAGCATCCCGCGATTCTTGCGGCGGCCTCGCATGACACCGATGGCTTCATGGGCGCCGAGCTCGACCGCCGCCGGCACTTCGGGTACCCGCCCTACTCGACGATGGTGCGGATCATCGTCGCCCACCATGATCAGGTCACCGCGCGCGACCTGGCTCGAGATATCGCCCGCCCGCTCGAGCTGGCGCGCGTCGGCGAGGTGCTCGGCCCAGCGCCGCTCTTCCGTCTCAAGAGCAAGGAGCGCGAGCAGATTCTGCTCAAGGCGCCGTCGAGGCCGGCCGCGGTGGCCGCCGTCCGCGACGCCGTGAGCCGCGTCGAGCGCCGCGCCAGCAAGGTGCGCGCGCAGCTCTCGATCGACGTCGCACCCCAGTAGCGCCGCGCACGCGAACCGACTTGGCGTCTGAAACCGACCAGGGTGGTCCGTCTGAGACGCCAAGTGGGTGGAAGGGGCGGATTCGATCGCTGGCGGTCGCCGGTAGGCTGGGGGTGTGGCCGACGAGGAAAACGAAGAGCAGCCCGAGCGTTACGAGCTCACCCCGCAGGAGCGCGAGCGCCGCGAGCGCGCGCTGGAGCAGATCACCCAGCTGGGCGATCCGGTGCTGCGCACCAAGGCCCTGGAGATCCGCGACTTCGACGCCGATCTGGTGTCGCTCGGCGCGCACATGGTGTCGCTGATGGACGACGCGATCGGCGTCGGCCTGGCTGCGCCGCAGATCGGCCAGCCGATCCGCATGTTCGTCTACCGCGTCGACGGCGACGGCGAAGCCCGCGCGATCGTCAATCCGACCGTCGAGCCGACCACCGAAGAGACCGAGATCGGCGAAGAGGGCTGCCTGAGCATCGTCGGCGTCCACGTGCCTGTCGAGCGCCCCGTGGCCGTCCGGCTCACCGGCCAGCTCGTCGACGGCACGCCCATCGATGAGGAGGTCAGCGGCTTCACCGCGCGCGTGGTGCAGCACGAGAACGACCACCTCGACGGCATCCTCATCCTCGAGCGCACCACGCCAGAGGCTCGCCGCGCGGCGCTCAAAGAGCTCCACGCGATCAAGAACGGGACGCAGGACGCCGGCTCCGACGAGCCCGCCGTGCCGCAGCCCGCCTCCGAGCCCGCGTGAAGACGGTCTACCTCGGGACGTCGGACTTCGCCGTCACCGTGCTGCGGCGCCTCGCCGCCAGTGAGCACCGCCCGTCGCTCGTCGTCAGCCGCCCGGATCGCCCCGCGGGCCGTGGCCGCAAGCTCCAAGCGCCACCGGTCGTCGTCGCCGCGCAGGAGCTCGGCATCCCCGTGTTTCAGCCCGAGCGCCTCGCCGACGACGACGCCACGCAGACGATCCTGGCCGAGCAGGCCGACGCGTTCGTCGTCTGCGCCTATGGCGCGATCGTTCGCGAGCCGCTGCTCTCGGCCGCCCCGATCTACAATGTGCACCCGTCGCTGCTGCCACGCTGGCGAGGCGCCGCGCCGCTCGAGCGCGCCCTCGCCGCCGGAGACGCCGAGACGGGCGTGAGCATCATGCAGCTCGAAGAGGGGCTGGACTCGGGCCCCGTCGCCATCCAAGAGGCCGTGCCGGTCGAGCCAGGAGAGACCTACGGGACCCTCGCCCCGCGCCTGGCCGAACTCGGCGCCGAGCTGCTCGTTCGCGCACTCGACGAACAACCCCCTTTTACCCCACAGCCGGAGGACGGCATCACCTACGCCGAGAAGATCACTGCCGAGGACCGCACCCTCGATCCCGCCGCACCCGCGGTGGTCAACGAGCGGATGGTGCGCGCGCTCTCGCCGCACATCGGGACTCGCGTAGCGCTGGAGGACGGCACGATGCTCGGCGTCCACGCGGCACGAATCTCGGACGGCGCCACCGGTGAGGCAGCCCCGGCCGAGGCCGCCCAGCGCGTCGTGATCGACGGCGACGAAGGCCAGGTCCGGCTCGGAGCCTTGGAACTCGTCCGCGTGCAACCGCCTGGCGGCAAGCCGATGGACGCCTCGGCCTGGCTCCGTGGAAGGACCTCGCGATGAGCGGTAGCGGATACGGCGTCTCACAGCGCCCGGGGCCGAGTGCCTCGCCGGCGCGCGTCGTCGCGATGAAGACGCTCATTCGCGTCGCCGAGGCCGACGCCTACGTCGACCGCGCCCTACGCGCTGAGGCGGCGGGCCTCGACGGCCGCGAGCACCAGCTCGCCCGAGCGATCGTCTACGCCGCCGTGCAGCGCCGCGCGACCCTGGCCTACTGGATCGAGGCGCTCGCCGGCCGCCCCGCCGACAGCTTGGATCTGCAGGTCAGGATCCCGATCGAGATCGGCCTCGTGCAGCTCGCGTTCTTGGATCGCGTGCCCCAGCATGCGGCCGTCGACGAGGCCGTCACGCTCGCCAAGCAGTTCTCCAACCGCGGCGGCGACCGGATGGTCAACGCCGTCCTGCGGCGCGTCGGCCGCGAGGGCTTCCCGGATCTCCCGGGAGACGGCACGCCCCGCGGTGCCTCGATCGTCTACTCCGTGCCGCTCTGGCTGGCCCAACGCTGGTTCGCCGAGTTCGGTGAGGACGGCGCCCGTGCCCTCCTGGCGCGATGCAACGAGCCGGCAGAGCGCGCCGTGCGCGTCAACACGCTGAAGGCCGAGTTCGAGGACGTCCGCGACCGCCTGGCCGTCGCCGCCCACGGCGACGCCGAGCTGCCTGAGGCGCTCATCCTCGACGAGGCCGTCGACCTGGAATCGACCGAGCTGTGGGCTGAAGGCGCGATCGTCGCCCAATCGCGTGGCGCCATGCTCGCGGCCCGGATCCTTGATCCGCAGCCTGGTGAGCGTGTCTTGGAGCTCTGCTCGGCCCCTGGCGGCAAGACGAGCCACCTCGCGGCCCTGATGGGCGGTGGCAAGGGCATCGTCGCCGTCGAGCAGCACCGTGGTCGCGCGGAGGCGCTGCGCCTCACGCTTGATCGTCTCGGCGCCGGCGACGTGCGCGTCGTCGAAGGCGACGCGCTGAAGCCCCCAGCTGCGCTGAAGGGCCAGTTCGACGCGATCCTGCTCGACCCGCCGTGCGCGGCGCTCGGCACGCTGCAGCGCCAACCCGACGTGCGCTGGCGCGCCACGCCCGAGGGCATCGACGAGCTGTCGATCCTGCAGGAGCGGATGGTCGAAGCCGCTTTGCCGCTGCTGGCTCCCGGTGGCCGCCTGCTCTACGCGGTCTGCTCGATCGGCCCGCAGGAGTCCGACGAGGTGCTCAGCCGCACCCAGGCGACCGTCGAGTCACGCCGGACGGTCCTGCCGCACATCGACCACACCGACGGCTTTGAGTACGCGCTGCTGCGCCAGTAGCGCCGCCGCCGTGCCCGCCCGCCCGTGACCGTCGCTCCGCTGCCCGCCGCCGTCCTGTTCGACTGCGACGGCGTCCTCGTCGACACCGAACTCACCGCCAGCCGCGTGCTGGCGGAGTGCCTGGCCGAGATTGGCGTCGAGATCGCCGTCGACGATCTCCGTCGGCAGATCACCGGCACCGCGCTCGAGACCGCGCGCCAGATGTGCGAGGGGTTCTTTGGTCGGACGCTGCCCGAGGGCTGGTGGGACGCATTCGTGGCCCGGCGGCTCGTCGAGTTCGGCCGGGGGGTCGACCCGATCCCCGGCGCTATCGACGCCCTTCGCGCCGTCCAAGCCGCCGGCGTGATCGTCGCCGTCGTGTCGCAGGGGTCCCACGAGAAGATGGCGATCACGCTGCCCTCCAGCGGCGTGGCCGCTGTGCTGGGCGACGCCCGGACGTTCTCGGGCCAGGACGTGGCGCGTCCCAAACCCAACCCGGACCTCTACCTCCACGCCGCCGCCACGCTCGAGCTCGACCCCGCCACCTGCGTCGTCGTGGAAGACAGCCCGACGGGCGCCACCGCCGCGATCGCGGCTGGCATGCGGGTCCTCGGCTACGCGGCCGACGCCGACCGCGAACGCCTCGCCGCCACCGGCGCCGAACTCTTCTTCAGCATGGCCGAGGTGCCGACGCTCCTTCGACTGCGACACTGTTCTTAGATGTCGACCGGCAGCACCTGCCCGATCTGCCGCCGCGGCCAGCTCGGACCGACCAACCTCCCGGGGCGCTACCGCTGCGACCAGTGCCTGCGCCGGGTCGAGCTCGTCTCCGTCTGCCCGAACTGCGGCGAGCATTCCACCCTCGTGCGCTCCGCCTCAGCGCCCCTGCCGAAGTGCGGCTCTTGCGGCACTTCGCTGCTCCGCGCCGTCTGAGCGCTTGCGCTCAGCGTTTGGGTGAGATCTGGCCGAGGTTAGGCTCGCAGGCCGTGAGCACCTCGAAGGCGGGTGCGGGGCGCGCGAAGTGGTAGCCCTGGCCGTACTTCACGCCGAGTCGCACGAGCACGTCGGCGGTGGCTTTGTCTTCGATCTGCTCGGCGATCACGGTGCGGCCCATGCCTACGGCCACGCCCTGCACGGCCTGCACGACGAGCAGGTCGTCGCCGTTGGCGGGCAGGTTTCGGATGAACTCGCCGTCGAGCTTGATGAACTCCAGCGGGAGCGCCTTGAGGTGGTAGAACGACGCGAATCCGGCGCCGAAGTCGTCGAGCGCCAGCCGGCAGCCGAGTTCTGAGAGGCGGCCGGAGAGGAGGCCGGCCTGCTCCATGCTGGCGATCGCCTCGGTCTCGGTGATCTCAAAGACGAGCTGGTCGCCGCGGCAGCCGGCGGACTTGATCATCGATTCGATCCGCTCGACCATGTCTGGGTTCGTCACCGAGGAGCCGGAGAGGTTCACGCTGAGGGTGGCGTGGGGGTGAGCTGCGGCAAGGCGGGTGGCCTCGCCGACGACCCAGAGGTCGATATCTCCGATCAGGCGGAAGCGCTCGGCGGCGGGGAGGAAGACGCCTGGCGGGATGATTGAGCCGTCGTCGTCGAGCATCCGCAGCAGCACCTCGTGCTTGAACACGGCGCCCGTCTCTAGGTCCACGATCGGCTGGGCGTAGAGCGTGAGACGCCCCTCAGCCAGTGCCCGCCGGATTCGCTGCGACCAGAGCAGGTCGCTGCTCATCCGGGCGTGGCGCGCCTCATCCTCGCCGTAGAGCACGGCGCGGTTGCGACCGAGGTCTTTGGCGTCATACATCGCGATGTCGGCGGCGACGAAGACGTCTGACGGCGCGCGGGTGCGGCCGTCGATCATGGTTGCGCCGATCGAGACGGTCGGCGTGACGCAGTGGCCGTCGCCGAGGTCGATCGGCTCGGCCGTGATGTGGTCGCACAGCGCGCGAGCGGCCGCGAGGGCCTGCTCAGGCTTGACGCTCGGCAGCAGGACGCCGAACTCGTCGCCGGCGACGCGGCCGACGGCGTCGGTGTCGCGGACGCGCTCCAGCAGACGTCGGCTGACGTCGACGAGGAGACGGTCGCCTGCGGCGTGGCCGTAGGAGTCGTTGACGTGTTTGAAGCCGTCGATGTCGATGAGCACGAGGGCGCCGTGGCGTTCGCCGTCGCGGCATTGCTCGACGGTCTTGGCGAGTTCGGCCTCAAAGCGCCAGCGGTTCCACATGCCCGTCAGCGGATCGGTGTCTGCGAGGCGCCGAAGCTCACCCTCGTCGTGTTTGCGGCGGGAGATGTCGACGATCTGCGATACCAACACGTCTGGCTCGTCGTCTTCGGTGCGGACGACCGACGTCGACAGCTGCGCCCAGATCCAGTGGCCATCGGCGTGCCGGTAGCGCTTCTCCAGCTCGTACGTACCTGGGCCGCCGGCGACGAGTTGCTCGACGAAGCGCTGGCCTGCGCCGACGTCGTCGGGGTGGGTCAGTTCCTGGAACGTCGTCGCTCTGAGCTGCTCTTCGGTGTAGCCGAGCAGGGCGCAGACGGCGGCGTTGACGCGCAGCCAACGGCCGTCGAGTCCGACGACGGCCATGCCGATCGGGGCGTCGGCGAAGGCGCGCTCAAACAGTGCGGTGGAGCGGGCCGAGCGGTGTTCGGCGGCGCGAGTCTCCGTGAGGTCTTCGAGGTAGGCGACTCGATGCAGCGTCTCGCCGTGCTCGTCGGTTGCGATGACGATCTCGCAGCTTGCCGGAAAGCGGGTGCCGTCGAGGCGGACGTGCTCGGTCTCGTAGCGGACGAAGCCGTCGGTGCGGGCGATCGACTCCCGCTCGGGGATCCGCTCGAGGGAGTCTGGCGTGCAGACGAACGAGATGGGCTGGCCGATGAAGTCCGACGGGACGCCGCCGTGCATCGCTGCGAACGCCGGGTTGACGGCTTCCAGCAGACCGGTCCGCGGGTTCGTGACCGAGATTCCACGCGTGGTGTGCGCGAACGCCAGGTGCCAGTGCTTGGGAAGGTGGTGTTCGGACTCCTCCCGTGGCGCAGCGACGGGGCGCAGGTGCGCAGGGCCATGGCGCCGACCGGTGGCCGACGTTGGGCGGGTGCGGGGGCTGGGAACGGGGTCGTCCTGACGCATGGCGGGGGAGCCGGATCGTCGGTGGGCGCCGACGGTCTTGCCCAGGTGATCGGCGGCATAACCGCGTTACTGAGGTGATTCGACCATTTTCGCGGCGTCGGCGGTGAATCGCCCTCATTCTCGGTCGATCGGGTGGCCGGTCGTCGCTCGTGCGCCCGGCTGGTCTGGGCGCTCGCGGGGCCACGCCAGGGTGAGGCCACCCGGTAGTCTGCCCCGGGCGATGACCGCCCCTGAGCCCTCCATCCAGGTCCTTCCCTCGATCCTCTCCGCCGATTTCGCGGCGCTGGGTGAGGCTGTCGAGGAGGTCGTTGCGGCGGGTGCCCGGATCATCCACTGCGACGTCATGGACGGCACGTTCGTCCCGCCGATCACCTTTGGTGCCCAGATCGTGTCCGCGCTGCGGGATCGCCTGCCGGATGACGTCTACCTCGACGTGCACCTGATGATCGACGCGCCCGAGCGCCACGTCGCCGATTTCGCGAAGGCTGGGGCCAACGGCGTGACCTTCCACGCCGAGGCCACGCCGCACATCCACCGCGTGCTCCAGCAGCTGCGCGAACTGGGCGTGGCGGCCGGACTCGCCGTCTGCCCGGGCACACCGATCGGCTCGATCGAGGTCACCCGCGAGGCGCTCGACCTGGCCCTCTGCATGACCGTCAACCCGGGCTGGGGCGGCCAGAAGCTGATCCAGGCCACGATCCCCAAGACGGCGACGATCGCGAGCGCCGTGCAGGCCAACACCATCGTCCAGGTCGACGGCGGCATCGACGTCGACAGTGCCCCGCAGGCCACCCGCGCTGGCGCCCACTGGCTCGTCGCCGGCTCCGCGATCTTCAGCAAGCCCGACCCGGGCGCCGCCTACCAAGAGATCCTGGCGGCAGCCAAGGCCGGCGCGGCGTAGGCCGCAAACGCGCCGACGCCGGCGAACTCCCGTCACCTACGGGTGTAGTGCGCCGGTAGAGAACGGGAGTTGGCCCCACCGCGTTCTTTCTCGCTCGGGTGTCACAACCGGCCGGGTTCGGGGAACCTCGTTGTAGATGCCTCGTTCCTGGCCTTCGATGACCGACGCCGAGCTGTTGCAGCTCGCGCCGCGCCAGCCCGACGCGTTCGCCGAGTTCTATCTGCGGCACGAGGCCGTCATTGCTGGCTACCTGCGTCGGCGAACCCGTGACGCGGAGGTCGCGGCTGATCTCACCGCGGAGACGTTTGCGACGGCGCTGACGAGCGCTCGCCAGTTCGCGGGAGACGGGACCGCCGTCGGCTGGCTCTTGGGCATCGCCCGCAACCACCATCTGCACATGCTGCGCCGTGGGCGTGTGGAGGCCCGGGCGCAGGCCAAACTCGGCATGGAGCGTGAGCCGCTCAGCTACGCCTCGATCGAGCGCGTCGACGGCTTGCTCGATCCGGAGGATCCGGGCGGACCGGTGCTCCAAGCGCTGGCCGGGCTGACCGAGAGCCAGCGCGAAGCCGTCGTCGGCTTCGTCCTCGACGAACGCCCCTACGAGGAACTCGCGGCCGCGTTCGACGTGCCGGAGGCCACCGTCCGCCAGCGCGTGAGCCGCGGACTGACGAGATTGCGTGCGTCGATCGAAGGAGGTCGGCCATGAGCCGCCAGCCGCTTATGCCGGAGGTGCTGGACGGCCTCACCGCCGCGGTGGCGCGCAGGCGCCTGCGACGCCGCTGGATGCTGCCGCGCGTGCTCGGCACCGGCCTGGTGGTCCTCGCGATCGGCGGGACGGCCGTGGCGGCCGTGGCGCCCGAGGTGCCGTGGAACCCGTTCGGTGGCGATCCCGACCCGCCGGTGACTCTCGAGCCGCCACCGGCCGACCAGATCGGCACCCTCGCCGTGCTGCGGCGCCCTCAGACCGACGCCGACCGCTCGCCGTTGGTGACGGCCTACTTGAAGCGCTACCGCCAGGCCAACGTGCGCCTCGGCTACATCCGGTTCCTGCGCGAGGTCGAGGTCGGGCCGATGATCGTCAGCGGCAGTCGCCGATACGGCGCCGTGAGGCGCGCGTCGCTGTTCCTGATTCCGCAGGACACTCGCCGGGTCAAGGGTTTGCCGCCGGGTATGGCTCCGCAGGAGTTCTGTCTCGCGGCGATCTCCGATTCGTGGCCGGAGGGGGCGCCGCCACCCAATTTCCCACCACGGCAGGGACGAGACGGAAGGCTCTTGGTGCCCGAGCGACCGGCCGACCTCGTTGACCGCGTCACCGGTGGCGGAGCCTGCGGCTCGTCGCATGTCGTCCGCATGAAGGGGCTGAACTCGGGAATCTGGGGCCGCGTCAACGGGATCGTCCCCGACGGTGTCGCGGCCGTCCGCGCGACGACGCGCGACGGGCAGACCGTCACCGGACGCGTGGTCAACAACGCCTACGAGCTGCTTGCACCAGGCCGCGATCTCCCCCAGGACGGCTCCGACACCGGCCGCGGCGCGCAGCTGCGCCCGCCCAAGTCAGGCCAGCTGAAGTCCGGGACGTACGAGTGGCTCGACGCCTCCGGCAAGGTGATCCGGCGAATGCCGTACTGAGGGGACGCTAGTTCTTCAGCCCGCGGGTATGCCTCAGCGACGCCGCGAGTAGCGGCAAGCCGCAGGTCGGGGGAATTCGACGACGCAGCACGCCCAATTGGGTCAAGGCTTCACCGATCAAACCCGATGCAAGGTGCGTGGGAGAACTGGCAACGTCAAGAACTCATGCTGCGACAAAGCGGTTTTCTGGTCACCTCGTCTTGCCGGCCGCGGCCATCGGAGGTGTAGCAGGCTTCTACGCCGCCGTTGCCCTAGTCGAAAACTATGTCGACGGCTCCCGTATCGCGCTCCTCGGCATCGTACTTACCGTCTTGGGGGCCGCTGCTACCTATTCCGCCCGTCTCAGTAAGCGCCTGGCCGTTGACCTTTTGGGACATTTCGTCGCGGGCGTTGGTCTACCGAGCGCGATCTGGGGGGTCTATACGCAGAGCGACTGGAACCTCTATGGGTGCGCGGCGGCGCTCGGGGTCATCATCGCTGTGTCACTTATCGATCAGGCTTCGCGTCGATGACGACTGGAGGCTGCCTTGCCTACAGCACCGTCTCGCACCCCCGCAGCGTGTCGCCTCGATCGGCGTAAACCCGGTCGTAGCCGGTGCCGCAGTCGATGGTGTCGCGTTCGCCGTCGTGGTCGTCGATGAAGTCGTCGCCGGGGCCGGCCTTGATGGTGTCGCGGCCGCGGCCGCCGAGGATGGTGTCGTTGCCGGCGCCGCCGAGAATCGTGTCGTTGCCGAGCTGGCCCCAGAACATGTCGTCGCCGCGGCCGCCGTCGGCGAAGTCGTGGCCGATCCCGAGGAACAGGTCGTCGTCGCCGGGGCCGCCGTAGAGCTCGTCGTCGCCGGCGCCCGCGTCGAAGTCGTCGTCGCCGTCGAAGCCGTAGAGCACGTCGTTGCCCTCATACGACACGAGCACGTCGACGATCGTCGACCCGATCAGCTGGTCCGGGCCCTCCGTGCCTCGCAGGCCCAGATCGTTGCCGGGGCTAGCCGGCGTCGCCTTCGCGGCGAGCGTCGCGCCACCGACGAGCAAGCCAGCGTTCTGGCGGCCGTTCATTGGCGAGAACTCAGGGTCCTCCGCGGCTGGGTCGCCGAGGACGACGGTCTCGCAGCCCACCGTCTGCTTGCCCTCGGCGGGCCCGGACACGTAGACGGTGTCGTTGCCCTCGCCGCAGTCGACGCGATCGAACTGGTCGCCCGTGTAGATCACGTCGTCACCGGCGCCGCCCTCGAACACTTCAAAGCCACCGTGGCCGCCTGACAGGACGTCGTTGCCGTCGCCGCCCTTGAGCGTGTCGTTGCCGGGGCCGGTGTCGATCACGTCGTCGCCCGGGCCGCCCTCGGCATTGTCGTCGCCGTTGCCCGTCAGGATCAGGTCGTTGCCCTCCCCGCCAAGGACGAGACGGTCGGCGCCGCGGTTGCTGTCGAGGTAGTCGTCTCCGGGGCCGCCGTCGAGCAGCGGGTCGTCGCCGAACCCCGCCTCGACGATGAAGTCGTTGCCGGGGCCGCCGTAGAGGAAGTCGAGGCCGTCGCCGCCGTCGATCTTGTCGTCGCCAGCGTCGCCGTAGATGCGGTCGCCGTCGACGCCGCCATCGAGCACGTCGTTGCCGACGCCGCCATGGATGGTGTCGTCATGGAGCGAGCCGTCGATCAGGTCGTTGCCGACGCCGCCAAACAGCTGATCGCGCCCAAGCCCACCGTCGATGGTGTCGTCGCCAGCACCGCCGTAGAGGCGGTCGTTGCCGAGCTCGCCATACATCGTGTCGGCCGTGGCCTTGCCGCGCATCACGTCGGGTTTGCGGGTGCCCTCACGCAGCGCAGCCTCGGAGGCGGAGATCGGACCGGTGGCGGTGATCGCGCCCGCGAGGATCAGAAGGATTGCGGAGCGGGGGAGCGGGAGCCGGGACATCTAGTCCCGAGAACCCTAGGGAAGGCCCAGGGTTGCGGCCTCCCTACAACACCTTCTCGCAGTTCTTGAGCCGGTCCTTCTTGCGATCGGCGTAGACGCGGTCGTAACCGGGGCCGCAGTTGACGGTCTCGGCGATGCCGTCGATCGAGATGATGAAGTCGTTGCCGGCGCCGGCGTCGTACTTGTCCTTGCCTTTGGAGCCGGTCATGGTGTCGTTGCCGGTGCCGCCGATCATCGTGTCGGCGCCCGCCTGGCCCCAGAAGGTGTCGTCGCCCGCGCCGCCGTCGGCGTAGTCGTTGCCGATCCCGAGGAACATACGGTCGTTGCCGTCGCCGCCAAACATGCGGTCATTGCCGGGGCCGGCGTCGAAGTCGTCGTTGCCACCAAAGCCCATGAGCGTGTCGTTGCCGCCGAGGCCGATCAGCACGTCGACCTTGCTGCCGCCGGCAAGCTTGTCGCTCTTGTTCGTGCCTTTGGGCCCGACGTTGTTGTATGGGCTCGCCGGCGTCGCGGAGTCAGCGAGCGCCTGGCCACCGACGAGCAGACCAGCGTTGACCTTGCCCTCCAGCGGCGTGAAGTCCAGGGACTCGGCGGCCGGATCGCCGAAGACGATGTTCTCGCAGTTCGCGGTCTTGCGGGACTCGCCGAGCGACGAGACGTAGACGGTGTCGACGCCGCCGCCGCAGTCGGTCACGTCGACCGCCGGGCCGGTGTAGACGATGTCGTCGCCCTCGCCGGCGATGATCTTGTCTCCGCCGCCTTTGCCGCCGGAGATGATGTCGTTGCCGTCGCCGCCCCAGCCGACGTCGGTGCCGCCGCCCAGGTCGATCACGTCATCGCCGGGGCCGCCGTCGACGCGGTCGTCGCCGTTGCCGCCGTGGATGAGGTCGTTGCCCTCGCCGCCGAGGACCTTGCGGTCAGCGCCGCGGTTGGTGTCGATGTAGTCGTCGCCGGGGCCGCCGTCCGTCAGCGGGTCGTCGCCGAAGCCCTGCTCGACGATGAAGTCGTTGCCGGGGCCGCCGTAGAGGAAGTCGAGGCCGTCGCCGCCGTCGAGTTTGTCGTCGCCGTTGCCGCCGAAGAGGTAGTCGCCGGCCTGGCCGCCGACGAGGTCGTCGTTGCCGTCCTGGCCATACATCTTGTCGAGGCCGATGTCTCCCGTCAGCACGTCATTGCCGAAGCCGCCGAGCATGCGGTCGGCGCCAAAGCCGCCATCCATCGCGTCGTCGCCGCCGTTGCCGAAGAGCTTGTCGTTGCCCATCTCGCCATACATGCGGTCGGCGTTCTCGGTGCCGCGGATCGTCTCGCCCTGGCGCGTGCCGTTATGGGTGCGTGCGGAAGCGGCGGTGAGGGGCCCGCCGATCGACACCATCGTGAGGGTGCAAGCGACAAGGCTCAGGCGAGGGAGGGAGCGCGGGAGCATGCGCTTGTTTTCGGCGCGTCAGCATGCCCGGTCAACGGATGGAGGACCAGGGCGGACGCCTCTCGTAGCGGCGTCCAGGATGTCCAGTGCATTGGGGCCCTGGCTGGCGTATCTGGGTGACGACGAGCGCCGCGGCGCCAGCAGTCCTACAGAGTTTCAGGCCGCGAGCGAGGCCCTCGCGCGAGCGTGTGGTAGCGCCCGAAGGCGCCGCTCAGCTGAGCTGCAGCGTGAGGACGCCGTTGACCGGGCGCGGCGTCTCCGGGGTCACGACGCGCGGCGGGTTGCCGGCCTCGCGGGGGAAGCTCACGCCGAACGCGCGCACGATCACGGGGTCCGGCAGGCGGTCGATCTGCTCGCGGGTCGCGCCGCTCAGCTCGCGGGCCAGCCGCTGGTCGACGGGCACTCCGGTGGCAGCCTCGGAGAGCTTGGCGTCGTAGAGCTTGGTCCCGTAGCGCACGCGCACCGAGGTCACGTCGCCCGCGGAGATCCCGGCGACCACCATCTGGCTCGTCGGCTCGCGGCGGGTCAGCGGCGCTTGGGCGACGGTCCCGAAGGCTGGGCCGGTCGCGTCGTCGCCGAAGAACTGCAGCGCCAGGAGCTCGCCCGTCTGGCAGAGCGGGTCGGGATCGTAGGGGCCGGGGATCGACACGTACATGCAGAAGTCGCCGTCGCCGCCGCGCCTGGCCTTCACGATCCACCGCGGCTTGGTGCCCTCGGCCGATTCCACGCGCAGCCCCTCGCGAGCTGAGACGCGCGGCACGCCGGGGGCGCCCGCGTCTTTGGGCACCGTGAAGTCGCCCTCACCCTTGTCCTGCTTGCCGCTGCTCACGGTGCCGGCGCCCTCCTCAGGGGAGGTCGGCTCTGGAGCGGGCGTCCCGCCGGGCGGCGCGACGAGGCCGTCCTCGGGCTCTGGCGTCGACGCGGCCGTCGGGGCGTCGCTGCCGCAGGCGGCGAGCGTGCCCGCCAGCGTCGTCAGGAGCAGCAGCGCGGCAAGGCGAGCGGCGACGGCAGAGCGGCGGGGGAACACGGGCATGAGCTGGGGCATCTTATGGGCGTGCTCAGCGGCGGCACGCCGGTGGGCGTTTCGTGCTCGTTGCACAGCTCAACTGCTGCGCAGCGACCGCGACTCGACGGCGAGCAGCCCGGCGAGCAACAGCCCCGAGGCCAGCGCATAGCCCGATGCCGCGCGCAGGACGGGCTCGGCGACGGGCTCGCTGAGCATCCACGCCAGGAAACACGCGGCAGCGAGTGCCCAGGCGACGGCCGCCAGCGGGGCGCGCCCGTGGGCCAGCGCCGACTGGTTCAGCGTCCCGCCGGCCAGGTGCAGTCCCATGCCGACGCCCACGAGCGCCAGCGACGTGGCGGTGTAGGGCCAATCCAGATCGAAGAGGATGCCCATCGCCCACGGCCCAAGAATGAGGAGCCCGAGCGAGACGGCGCCGGCAAACGCGGCGATCGCGAGCATCGTCGTGCGCAGGGCCTGGGCGGCGGCGGCCTGATCGCCGCTGGTGCGCAGCTCGGCGAGGTGGGGGAGCAGCGTGCTCTGAATCGCCTGGAAGAGCTGCAGCGGCGCGCGGGCCACGAGGAACGCGTTGAAGATCGCAGCAGCCGCCCCGGTGGTAGCGACGAGCGCCCCGGCGCCGGTGCCCTCGGTGAGCACGCCGGCGGTGATCAGCGTCTGCTCGGCGGCCATCACGACCACCACGGAGAGGGCGAAGACGAGTCCGGAGCGGAAGGTCAGCTCCCCGATGGCGGTCGTCGGCGGGGTGTCGTCGCCCGGCTCGCGGTGCGCGGCGGCCTCCGCCGCGCGGTGCGTGAGGTGCAGGTCCTCCGGGAAGGCTTCGCCGGGGGTGCCGTCGGGCGCGAACGCCTCGATCTCAGCGGCGACGGATTCGGCGCGGCCGTCGAGACCAGTGGGGGTTGTGCCGGGTTGCGAACGGTCCCGCACGCCGCCGCGCAGCGCCAGCGGCACCACAAACAGCGACAGCAGCGGCGCCGCGGCGATCCCGAGTGACACGGCCAGCGCCCCGGACGTGAGCCCGATCAGCGCCGCGATCGGGAACAGGCAGCGTCCCGTCGACTCGATGAAGACGAGCGCGCCGTAGAGCTCTGGCCGACCGGTGCCGGCGAGCCAGCCGCGCGCGAAGTAGCTCACCGAGTAGGCGGCGATCGCGGCGACGAACACCCAGTAGAGATCGGGCTGGGTGGGGAAGACGTTGCGCTGGAGCTGGTCCTTGAAGATCAGCGCCAGCGCGACCGTGCCGACGCCGGCGCCGGCCTCGAGCACCACGGCGATCCGCAGGTCGCGGCTGCCGGTGCGCCCATGGCCGCGGGCATCGGCGAGGGTGCGCGCCAGGAGCTGCTCGATCGGCCGGTAGACGACCGAGCAGACGATGAACGTGATGGCCCAGAGCAGCGCGACCGGCTGGTAGGCCTCAGCGCTGCCCAGGGCATACGTCGAGAGCGAGAAGAACGCAAAGGTGACGACGCCCGTGAGGGCGAGGCCGATCGACAGGATGCGAGCGCCGGAGCCGTAGCTCCGGCGCTCAGCGGCCGGCGCCGTAGCGCCGGGCGACGACGTCACGCGCCGTGAACGCGGACGAGCAGCATCGACCACGGGAACGGCGAGCGAGCCTCGACGACCGTGCCGACCTTGCTCAGCTCCGCGATGAAGGAGCGCTTGCTCCAGTGGTTGAGGTGCCCAGGCGTGTTGCCCAGATCCTTGATGTAGGCGCCGCGAGCCATGTTCACCGCACGCCAGATCGGCTCACGCGGCACCGAGACGAGCAGGTACTTCGACGACACGCGCGCCATCTCGGCGATCGTGTGCGCCGGATCCGGCACGTGCTCGAGCACCTCGATCGCGCTGGCGACCTGGAACTCGTTGTCGGCGAACGGCATGTTCTCGGCCTTGAGCACCTTGTACTCCAGGTTCGGCGCCTGGCGCGTCTCCCAGAGGGCGTGGAGCTGCGGGTCGTCGAGGTCGATGCCGACGACGCGCTTGTCGCCGAGCTGCAGGGCCCACTTGTGGGTGTGGACGCCCTCGCCGCAGCCGACGTCGAGCAGCGACTCGGGCGCAGCCAGCTTGAACAGCTCGGCAAGATCACGCTCGAACCCGGCCTGCAGGCGCTTGGCCACGGGGTTCGTCGTGTTGTACTTGTCGTAGGTGTTGCCGGTGATCGTGCCCTCGGCGTCCTTGGTGACTTCGATGTTGCTCACAGCTGGACTGCCTCGTGCTCTTGGGTCTTGCCGGTGGCCGGGCCAGCGTCGGCTCCGGTGGTCTTCTTGTGGTGGGCCTTGGCGCTCGGGTTGCCGGGCTCGTAATGCGAGGGCTCAACGCCGACCTGCAGCTCGATGCGGCGGACCCGCTCGAAGATGCGCTGGGTCAGCGAGCGCTGGGCGGAGAGCAGGTCTCCGAGGATGCCGATCGCGCCAAGGACGACGGCCGCGTTAAACAGCACGGCGCCGAGGATCAGCGACTGCACGTGGCCGGCGCCATCGCCTTGGACCCACGACACGAAGAACCGGATCCAGACGGCGCCAGCGAGGATCCCGAGGATCCCAGCGGCGGTCATGAAGACCTTCAGCGGCTCGTACTGCGCGTAGATCCGGAAGATCGACACGGAGTTGCGGCGCACGTAGGCACCCATCGACGGGAAGAGGCGCGACTCGCGCAGCTTCTCGTTGGTGCGGATCGGGACGTGATCGGTCGCGACGAGCTGCTTGCCCGCCTGAATGATCGTCTCCAGCGTGTACGTGAACTTGGAGACCACGACGAGCTGCAGGGCTGCCTCGCGGTTGTAGGCGCGGAAGCCGGAGGTCGTGTCGGGCACGTCGGTCGACGAGGCCTGGCGCACAACCCATGAACCGAGGTGCTGCAGGCGCACCTTCCATGGCGAGAAGTGCTCGATCGTCTCCACCTGGCGATCACCGACGACCATGTCGGCCGTGCCGCGCAGGATCGGCTCGGTGAGCTTGGGGATGTCGTCGGCGTTGTACTGGTTGTCGGCGTCGGTGTTGACGATGACGTCGGCACCGAGCTTGAGTCCAGCATCCAGGCCGGCCTGGAAGCCGGCGGCCAGCCCCTTGTTGTTCGTCAGCCGGATGATGTGGTCGACGCCGAATTCGCGCGCCACCTCGATCGTCCGGTCGACGGAACCGTCGTCGATGATGAGCCACTCGACCTCGTCGAACCCGGCGACTGCACGGGGCAGCGCGGCGAGCGTGACGGGGAGAGCGTCCTCCTCGTTGTAACAGGGGATTTGGATGATCAGCTTCATGCAGGCAGAGGTGTGCGCGGGCGGGGTGAAGCGCGGCGTGTCATCCTACCGGCCGTGCTCGCCGAGACGACGACCCCCGTGGCGGGCGACCCCCAGATCGACCCTCCTCGCGGCCCGTCCGTGTGGCCAAGCCCCCTGGAGCGGGCGCCTTCCACGCCCCGACTGAAGGCGTTTGAACGCGGCGCGCTGGCCGTCCTGGTGCTAGCTGGCGTGCTCGGGTTCGTCCTCTTCCCGACGTACCCCAACTACGACTCGATCTACTCGCTGCTGTGGGGCCGGGAGATCCTGGACCTCGCCACACCGACGTTCGATGCGTTCCGCGCGCCGACCCAGCATCCGCTCTCCAATCTCGTCGGCGGAGCGCTCTCGCTCTTCGGCACCGCAGGCGACCGGATCTGGATCGCCCTGTGCATTGCGTCACTCATCGCCCTGTTGGCCGGTTTGTACCGCCTCGGTCGCGACCTTTTTAGTCCCGTCGTCGGCGGTTTGGCTGCCCTGCTGCTCGCCAGCCGCCTGGACTTCGCGTTCCTCGCGGCCCGCGGCTACATCGACACGGCGTTCCTGGCGTTCGTGATCTGGGCGGCCGTGCTCGAGGTGCAGCGCCCGCGCCGCGGTCTCGCGCCGCTGGTGCTCCTGGGCTTTGCCGGCCTCCTGCGCCCCGAGGCGTGGCTCCTCGCCGGCATCTACTGGCTGTGGTGCATCGGCCCGGCCACGTGGACGCAGCGCGCCGGCTGGGGCGTGCTGGTCTGGCTCCCGACGTTGATCTGGACGGGTAGCGACTACGCCGTGATGAGCGAGCCGCTCTACTCGTTCACCCATACGAGCGGGCTCGCCGCTGAACTCGATCGCACGAAGGACCTCGGCGAACTCCCCGTCGCGCTCGTCAGCTACCTGATCGATCTCGACAAGCTGCCGGTGTTCGTCGGTGGGCTCCTCGGCGCCGCGATCGGCCTGTGGCTGATGCCCAAGCGCACCCTGCTTCCGCTGCTGATCCTGGTGTGCGGCGTCGGGATCTTCATGCTCATCGGCATCGGCGGGTTCTCCGTGATCGACCGCTACCTGCTCGTCGCGGCCGTCATGGTGATGTTGCTGTGTGCGGTCGCGCTCGGCGGCTGGTCGGTCATGCCACCCGGGCGCCTGCGGACCGTCTGGATGGTGGGGTCGGTCGTCCTGCTGATCGTCGGCGCGGGCTTCACGGCGACGCGCCTGAGCCTCAGCAACGTGACTCGCGAACTCGAGTTCCGCGGCGAAGCGCGTCCCGAACTTGGCAAGGCGCTCCAGCACCCTCGGACCAAAGCGGCGCTTGAGCGGTGTGGGACGCTTTACCTTCCTAACCACAAGACGATCCCGGACGCACGCTGGCTCACCGACCTGCCAGCCGACCGCGTGCTGGCTCGGACGGACCCCTTCGTGGCCGACCAGCCGACGGAGGGCGTTCTCTTGATCACCCACCAGCGGCGCGCCATCTTCAACCAGGTGCTCTTCGACGAGCTTCAAGATCCGTCGCTGAACCTTCCCCCTGCCGGCTTCGAGCGCCTTCTGACGACCAAGTACTACACCGTCTATGCCCACTGCTAACCCCGGAGAGCAGCTCGCCGGTGGCGAGGATCCCGCACGGGAGGACGGCGCACGCGTCGGTGGCTTGAGCGGCCAGCATGCCGCGGGCGCGAACGGCAACGGCAATGGCAACGGCAACGGGGCCTCGCAGAGCAAGGACCACAAGCGCACGGTCGCCGAGCTCGCGGAGCTGCGCCGACTCGTCGCCCGGGAGGCGCACGAGGCCGAGCGGGCCCGCGGCGATCACCTCGGCGGCAGCCGCGGCTGGACGATCGCGATCACGTCGCTGCTGCTCGTCGCGCTGCTGCTGCGCGTCTACGGCCTCAAGCACGGCCTGCCATTCGCCTACAACGTCGATGAGCAGGCCCACTTCCTGCCGCGCGCCATCGGCATGTTCGGCCACGGCGGCAACCCCGATTACTTCGTCAACCCGCCCGCGTTCACGTACCTCGTGCACCTCGTGCTGGCGGTGGCCTACGGCGGCCGCGAGGGCGTCTACCAGGCCTACATCGACAATCCCATCGAGCTGTGGACGCTCGGCCGCGCCACGGCGGCGCTCACGGGCGTCCTCGGCGTCTTCCTGCTCTGGCGGGCCGGGATCCGGCTCTTTGGTCGGCCGGCCGCGTTCCTGGCTGCAGGCGTGCTGACCTTCTGCTTCCTGGCCGTCTTCTACAGCCACCAAGCGCTCAACGACGTGCCCACGCTCGCACCGATTGCGCTGGCACTCTGGGGCGCTGCCGGGCTCCTGATCGGCGACAGCCGCCGCGATTGGATCCTGGCCGGCGTCGGCCTCGGGCTGGCCTGCTCGACGAAGTACACCGGCGGCATCGTGGCGCTCCCGCTCCTCGCCGTGGCCGTGCACCGTGCCCGCGCCGACGGGCTCGAACCGGTCGTGGCTGGGCTGCTCTGGGCTGGTCTGGCCTCGGGGCTCGCGTTTGTGATCGGCAACCCCTACGCGCTGCTCACGCCCGGCGAGTTCATCGACGACCTCATCCACCAGCAGAGCGCCTCCAGCGACGAGGTCGGCAAGCTCGGCCTCACGCAGACCAACGGCTGGATCTACTACATGCAGGTCAGCGGCTGGGGCATCGGCTGGATCCCGTCGATCCTGGCGGTGGTCGGCGCGATCCACCTCTTCATCCGCGACCGCATGCGGTTCTGGTTCCTCGTGCCAGCGCCCGTGTTCTACATCCTGTTCATGGGCTCCAACGTGCGCTTTTTTGGCCGTTGGCTGCTGCCGGTCGCGCCGATGATCGCGTTGCTCGCCGGCATCGGCGCGCTCGCCGTCGCCACCTGGGTGCTGCGCTCACCGGTCAAGGCACGCTCGCCCCGCGTACTGGCCGTCCTGTTCGTGGTCATCTGCGCCCAAGGCATCGTGTACTCGGTGCACTCCAGCCGCACGCTCGCCCAGGTCGATACCCGCGAGCTGGCCCGCACGTGGATGTTTGAAAACGTGCCTGCGGGCGTCAAAGTCGTGCTTGAGCCGATCGTGCCGTCGGCGTGGATCATTCCCTCCGGTGAGGGCGAGGTCGGGCGGTTCGGCGGCGGCCAGTGGGTCAAGTTCCCGGTCGGCAAGTCGCGCATCGATCCCAAGACCGGCTCGTTCACCAAGGACCCCAAAGGCGTCCTGGTATCGGTCGAGGACTTCGAGCGTGTGCTGCGCCCCGACCTGATCGAGCGCTACCAAAACGGCGGGTTCTGCCTGGTGGTCGTCGGCTCCACGCAGCGTGGCCGCGCCGAGGCGGATCCGAATCAGGTCCCCGATGCCCTGCGCTATTACCGCGAGCTGGAGCGCAACAGCAAGGTGATCGCGACGTTCTCGCCGTACTCCGATCCCAAGGCGCGGGTGCCGTTCTCGTTCGACTGGTCATTCACGTACTTCCCGCTCGACTACCAGCGCCCGGGCCCGAAGATCACGGTCTACCGGCTCAACAACGGCGAGAATCCAGCCGGCAAGTGCGGCGACGGCAAAGGGCCGCTCAGCTCACTGGTCTCAAAGAAGGACCTCGCCGACGTGCAGACCGGCGGCAGCGTCGAGCAGGACCCTGCGGCCACCGGTTCGGATACCGCCGTTGAGGATGTGGAGACCGGCGACTCGCCGGCTGAATTGCCCGAGCAGTAGGCAACTCAACAATTCTGAGCATTCGTCCCTAAAGTGAGCGCGGTGTCAGCAGTCGACGCCACCGATCACGGCTACCTCACGCGGGCGGTCGAGCTTGCCGAGCGGGGGCGGGGCGCGGTGCACCCCAACCCGATGGTTGGCGCGGTGATCGTCGCGCCCGGCGGTCAAGTCGTGGGGGAGGGCTGGCATGCCCGCTACGGCGGCCCGCATGCCGAGGTTGCCGCCCTGGCCGACGCTGGAGAGCGCGCCCGGGGCGCCACCGCCTACGTGTCGCTGGAGCCGTGCTGCCACACCGGCAAAACGGGCCCGTGCACCGTGGCGCTCACCGAGGCCGGTATCACTCGCGTGGTGGTCGCCAGCGGCGATCCGTCTGAGAAGGCCAACGGCCGCGGACTCGGTGACCTGCGCGACGAGGGCATCGACGTGGCCGTTCTCGACAGCGGCGACGACCTGGCCGCCAAAGCTCGCGGGCTCAACCAGCCGTTCCGCAAACACGCTCGCACTGGGCTTCCCTGGATCCTGCACAAGGCCGCCGCCACGCTCGACGGCAAGGTCGCGACCCGTACCGGCGACGCGAAGTGGATCACCTCGGAGGAGAGCCGCGAGCGCGGGCACCGCTGGCGCTCAGAGCTCGACGCCGTCGTCGTTGGGATCGGTACGGCGCTCGCCGATGACCCACAGCTCACCTCGCGCGTCTCCGGCGTCGTCACCCAGCCACGGCGCATCGTCTTCGACACCGAGGCGCGGCTGCCGCTCTCCTCAAAGCTGATGCAGGAGGCGCCCGAGATCCCGATCACGGTGGTCGTCTCGCGTGCCGCTCCCCGCGGAGCGGTGGCTGCGCTGCGCGGCTCCGGCGCCGAGGTGATCGTCGCGACCGGCGAGCACGAGCAGGCCCGCGTGCGCTCGGCCTTGGAGCAGCTCGGCGAATCCGGCGTCACCTCGATCCTGCTGGAAGGCGGCCCCCACCTGGCGGGCGCCTTCTACGACGCCGGCGCCGTCGACGAACTCCGCTTGTTCATCGCGCCCAAGCTGCTTGGCGGTCGCGGCGCGCGCAGCATCGTGGAGGGCGTCGGCATCGAAAACGTCGGTGACGCGCTCGAGGCGCTTGACTGGAACTGGGAACCAAGTGGCCGTGATCTGCTCATCACGGCCCGTCTGAGAGAGTGGTGACGTGTTCACAGGGTTGATTCAGGACCTCGGTTCGGTCGTAGCGATCGAGCCGATCGGCGCCGGCGCAAGGGTCCATATCCGGACGGAGCTCGCACCAGAGCTGAGCGCCGGTGACTCGATCTCAGTGAACGGCGTCTGCCTCACAGCGATCGACCCGGACGACATCGGCTTCTCGGCCGACGCCATTCCGCAGACGCTCGCCAACAGCACCACCGGCGAGCTGCAAGAAGGCGATCTGGTCAACCTCGAGCTCGCGATGCGTGCTGAGGATCGTCTCGGCGGCCACGTCGTCCAGGGCCACGTCGACTCCGTCGCCGTCGTCGCGTGGGTTCGCGAGGAAGATCTCGGCCGCCGCGTGGCGCTCGACATCCCCGAGCAGTACACCGACTTCGTCGTGGACCGCGGCTCGATCACGCTCAATGGCGTGTCGCTGACGGTCGCGGAGATCAACGCAAACCGGGTCGAGGTCGCGCTCATCCCGGAGACGCTGGAACGCACCACATTCGGTTTCGCGGCCGAGGGCACCCGCATCAACCTCGAGGTCGACGCGATGGCCAAGCAGATCGCGACGCTCGTGGAGTCCTACCTCTCGCGGCGCGCAGACAAGGCTGGAGAGCCGGCATGAGTGCCTTTTCTACGATCGACGAGGCGCTGGAGGACATCCGCGCCGGCAAGATGATCATCGTCGTTGACGACGAGGACCGCGAGAACGAGGGCGACCTCGTGATGGCCGCCGAGTTCGTCACGGCCGAGGCAATCAACTTCATGGCCACGCAGGCGCGCGGCTGGATCTGCCTCGCGCTGACTCCGGGCCGCTGCGAAGAACTCGGCCTGGAGCTGATGACGCAGAAGAACGAGGCGCCGCTTGAGACGGCCTTCACCGTCACGATCGAGGCTCGCGAGGGCGTCACCACCGGCATCTCCGCAGCCGATCGCGCCCAGACGATCCGCGTGGCCGTTGACCCGACCAAGGGCAAGGCCGACATCGTCGTGCCCGGGCACGTGTCGCCGCTGAAGGCCAAGCAGGGCGGCGTGCTGGAGCGCACGGGCCACACCGAGGCCTCCACCGATCTGGCGCGCCTGGCTGGGCTCACGCCCGCCGGCGTGATCTGCGAGATCATGAACGAGGACGGGACGATGGCCCGCGTTCCCGATCTGGAGCCGTATGCGGCGCTCCACGGCCTGAGGATGATCACGATCGCCGATCTGATCGCCTACCGCCGCAAGAACGACAAGCTCGTCGAGCGCGTCGTCGACATCAACCTGCCGACCGTCCACGGCGAGTTCACCGCCGTTGGCTACCGGGAGCTCGCCAACGGCAAGCACCATGTGGCACTGGTGAAGGGCGAGATCGACGGGGCCCAGGACGTGCTGGTGCGCGTGCACTCCGAGTGCCTCACCGGCGACGTGTTCCACTCGCTGCGCTGCGACTGCGGCGAGCAGCTCGAGTCGGCGCTGGCGATGATCGAGGCCGAGGGCCAGGGCGTCCTGCTCTACCTGTCGCAGGAGGGGCGCGGCATCGGCCTGCTGAACAAGCTGCGCGCCTACAAACTGCAGGAGGAGGGCTACGACACCGTCGACGCCAACCTCAAGCTCGGCCTCCCGGCCGATCTGCGGGACTACGGCATCGGCGCCCAGATCCTGGTCGACCTGGGGCTCTCGTCGCTGCGGATCCTGACGAACAACCCCAAGAAGATTCGCGGGCTTGAGGGCTACGGCCTTTCCGTGAGCGCTCAGGTGCCGATCGAGGTCGTCTCCGGCGACCACAACCGTGACTACCTGCGCACCAAGCGCGACCGGATGGAGCATCTGCTGCACCACCAGGGCCTCGCGCTGGATGAGGAGATGGGGCTCGAGGAACTCAAGCTCGACGCCGCCCGGGCCGCTGAGGGCAAAGCATGAGCCTGGAGAGCCCACGGGTCGCGATTGGCGTCGCGACCTTCTACACCGACCTTGCCGAGCGCCTGGAGACGTCTGCCGTCGCCGCGCTCAAGGACGCCGGCATCGAGGCGATCGAGCGGTTCGAGGTGCCGGGCGCGTTTGAGCTCCCGGTGATCGCGAAATACGCGGCGGATGCTGGGTTCGACGCCGTCGTGCTGCTCGGCGCCGTAATCCGCGGCCAGACCTCTCACTACGACCACGTCTGCGAGGAGGTGGCGCGCGGGATCATGGAGGTCCAGCTCACCACCGGCGTTCCGTGTGGTTTCGGTGTATTGACGGTCGAGAGCCAAGAGCAGGCGATTGCACGCTCCGGCGGCGGCAAGCGAGATAGCGGAGAACACGCAACTGCCGCAGTTCTGGCGCTTCTCGACGCGAAAAAGCGGCTCGCTGCACGCTAGGTTCTAGGCGTGGCCACCGCTGCGATCATCTTCACGATCGTCATTCACACCCTCGGTGTGCCGGTGATGATCTGGGCCGTGCGCGGCGAGGAGGGGCTTCGCGGCCTCTTCAAGTGGTTCCCGACCGACGAGGACGGCGGCGACGGCGGTTCTAAGCGGCCCGACGCGCCTGAGCCGGTCGCGCCGACCGGCGGCGCGCCGCTGCCTGAGTCCGAGCCGGCCCGCAAGCGCCTGCGCGAGCATGGCGATCGCGTCGCGCATCCCGGGCGTGCCCCCCGGCGTCGCGTGCGCCCGCAGCAGCCCGAGCCCGAGCGCTCGCCGGCGCCCGTGCGGCCGCGGCGCTAGGCACCCCGCGGGTCCGCCGGGAAGGGTCGCCGCCCCGAGCGCCCGTTCCCGCTACAGTTCTGCGTCGTATGTCAAAGGTCTGTCATTCCTGTGGTAAGGGGCCTGCGTTCGGTCAGAGCCGCTCCCACTCCATGGTCGCTACGAAGCGCCGATTCAACCCGAACCTGCAGAAGGTTCGCGTGTTGATCAAGGGCGCGCCGCGGCGTGAGTACACGTGCACGCGTTGCCTGAAGGCCGGCAAGGTCGTGAAGGCCGTCTAACGACGCCCTTCGGGCGAGCCTTGCGTTCGCCCTGCACCGCCTGCATTTGCCCCGCCGCCGCTCGAAGGCGTCGGGACCCCCTGTCACGATCACGTTTCGATGGTCGTGATCGCTCCACCCCCTGGGACGTGAACTCGTGACCGACCCCACCATCGTCCGCTTGCGCTCCTTGGTGGCCGCTGGGCTCGCTGAGCTTGAAGCGCGTCGCCAGGAGGTCAACGACCTCAACGTGTTCCCCGTCGCCGACGGAGACACGGGAGACAACATGGCGCTCACGATGCGGGCCGTGCTCGACGAGCTCGACCGCCTCTCCGCCACCGATCAGTCGCTCGACGAGATCGGCCGCGACCAGATCGTCGAGTCCGTCGGCCGCGCCGCACTGCTCGGCGCCCGCGGCAATTCCGGGGTGATCCTCTCCCAGCTCATCCGCGGCGCCGTAGAAGAGCTCATCGCCCGCCCGGGCGAGCTCGTCGGCCCGACGATGCTGGCCGCAGGCATGGCCCGCGCCTCCGAGCGCGCCTACGGCTCCGTCCGCCAGCCGGCCGAGGGCACGATGCTCACCGTCTCTCGCGAGATGGCGGGCCGGATCGCCAGCGAGGTCGCCACGCTCGATGAGCCGCGGGTCGCCCCAGGCACGTCGCAAGACGAGCAGGACCGCCGGATCGCGGATCTCCTCGAGTTGGCGCTCGACACCGGCCGCGAGTCCGTCAAGCGCGGCCCTTCGCTGCTGCCGGCGCTCAAGGAAGCCGGCGTCGTCGACTCCGGCGCCCACGCGATCACGATCATTCTTTCTGGAATGCTCGGCCAGCTGCGCGGCCAGCCGCCGGCCGAGATCGACCGCTACGCGGCCCCGGCTCGCACGCACCGCCCCGAGCACGACTCCGAGACGTTCCGGTACTGCACGAACTTCGCGGTCACCGGCGACGGGCTCGACCCGGCTGTGTGGCGCGAGACGCTAGAAGCACATGGAGACTCGCTGCTCGTGGTCGGTGATCGCCACACGATCAAGATCCACATCCACACCGACGACCCCGAGCAGACGCAGGGGCTCTTCGCCGGGATCGGCACGGTGTCCAACGTGGATATCGCCGACATGCACGCCCAGGTCGTCGAGCGCGCGGCGCGGCTGGAGGCCGCTGGACCAGCTGCGGCCTGCGGCGTGGTCGCCGTCAACTCCGGCGACGGCGCTGGCTTGTTCTTCCGCGGCGAGGGCGCCGTCACCGTCGACGGCGGCCCGACGATGAACCCGTCCACCGCAGACATTCTCTCCGCGATCCACCGGTCGTCGTCCGATCAGGTCGTCGTGCTCCCCAACTCGCCGAACGTGGTGATGGCTGCCGAGCGCGCCGCCGGCCTCTCCGAGAAGCCGACCCGAGTTATCCGGACCCGCTCACAGGCGGAAGGCATCTCGGTGCTCGCGGTGCTCGATCCCGACGGCACGGCTGAGGCCAATGCGGCTGCGGGCGCCGAGCACCTGGAGTCGCTGCACTCCGGCGGGATCGCGCCCGCCGCCAAAGACGATGCCGCGGGCCGCTTCCGCAAGGGCGACACCCTGGGCTACGTCGGAGATGAACTCGTGGCATGGGGCGAGCCTGGACCGACCCTGGGAGCGACGCTCGCGGCGCTCAGCTCTGGCGGCGCCGAGCTCGTGACGTGCCTCGTGGGCGCCGAGGCGCCGCTGGACGCCGACGGCGTGCGGCAGCTCGCACCCGGCGGGATCGACCTTGAGGTCTTCGACGGCGGTCAGCAGGCCTGGTGGTGGCTGCTGGCGGCCGAGTAGGGCCGTTTGAGCGCCTCAGCGCTGCGGTCTGTTGGTCCCCGGGGGTTTGCCACCGGGGAGCCGCTCGATCGCGGCCAGCTGCTCCGCGCGCCGGTGCGGTGGGCGCGCCCCAGCCGGCTCGAGGAGCCGGTGCCTGCACCCGGGCCGAAAGCGCAGACGGCCTTGATGTCTCTGGGGGCCGACACGATCGGTGGCCTGCTTGAACACTTGCCGCGCACGTCGTCGGTGGCGAAATCCATCGCGGATCTGGCGATCGGCGAGAGCGCCACGGTCGTTGCCAGCGTCGAGTCGATCCGCAGCCGCCCCGTCCGGCGGCGCGGAATGCGCCCGATGGTGGAGGCCACGGTGGTCGACGGCACCGGCAAGCTGAGCGTCGCCTTCTTCAACCAGCCTTGGCTCGTGGACCGCTACCGGCCCGGCACGCGGCTGCTCGTGCAGGGTGTCGTCCAGCCCGGCGGCAAGCTCAAACTCTCCGGTCACGCCCCGACCGATCTGCAGCCCGGTGCCGCCGAAGGTGCTGCCACCTACCCGGCAACGGAGGGCATCACCTCGACGCAGATCGCGGCGCTCGTGGCCTCCCACAGCCGCTTCGCCCTCGACATGCCTGAGCTGCTGCCCGGCGCCATCCGGGAGCGGGAGGGCCTGACGGGCGTCGCCGACGCCTACCTCTCGATGCATGCCGGCGCCCTGGAGGGTGGTCGCGTGCGGCTGGCCTTCGAGGAGCTGCTCGTGGAGCAGCTTGTGCAGCGACGCCTTCGCGACCTGCCTCGCGCCGGGCTGGCGGCGACGCCGCTCGACGAGCCGCCCACCCTTACGCGCCGCTGGCGCGAGGAGCTGCTGCCGTTCGCGCCGACCGACGACCAGGCGCGAGCCATCGACGAACTCGATCGCGAACTCGCTCGCGACGTGCCGATGCAGCGCCTGCTGCTCGGCGACGTTGGCGCCGGCAAGACCGTCGTCGCCGTTCACGCGATGCTGCGCGCCGCCGAACACGGCCGTCAGGCGGCGCTGATGGCCCCGACGGAGACGCTTGCACGCCAGCACTTCCGCACCCTCCAGCAGCTGGTGCCCGGCGAGCTGCTGCCGATGGCGCTGCTGACGGCATCAACGAAGGCCGCCGATCGCAAGCGCATTCTCTACGCGCTGCGGGCCGGCCAGCTCGGCCTGATCATCGGCACCCACGCGCTGCTGGAAGACCCGGTCGTCTTCCATGCGCTTTCGGTCGTGGTGATCGACGAGCAGCACCGCTTCGGCGTCCGCCAGCGCGCCCGCTTGGAGGCCAAAGCCCCGGAGGGCCGCACGCCGCACGTCCTGCACCTCACCGCGACCCCGATCCCTCGCACCCAGCGCCTGCTGGAGTTCGGCGCCGTCGACGTGACCGAGCTGCGCGGGCTCCCGAGGGGCCGCCGGCCGATCAAGACGGCCGTCAGCGAGACCGCCGACGAGCGCGAACTCGCCTACGAGCATCTGCGCAGCGAGGTCGCTGCCGGCCGGCAGGCGTTTGTCGTGTGCCCACTCGTCGAGGAATCCGAGGAACTTGAGGCACGCTCGGCGACGGCCGAGGTCGAGCGCCTCAGAAACGGGCCGCTGCGCGGCCTGCGCCTCGAGCTGCTCCACGGCCAGATGCCCGCGGCCGACAAAGAACGCGCCATGGCGCGGTTCGTCGCGGGCGAGGCGCAGGTGCTCGTGGCCACCACCGTGATCGAGGTCGGCATCGACGTGCCCAACGCCACCGTGATGCTCATCGAGGACGCCGAGCGCTTCGGGATCGCCCAGCTGCACCAGCTCCGCGGACGCGTCGGCCGTGGCGAGCACGGTGGCGCCTGCGTCCTGTTTGGCCGCGGCCGTTCGCCGCGGCTGAAAGCGCTCGTCGAACACCGCGACGGCTTCGCGCTCGCCGAGATTGACCTGCGCCTGCGTGGTGAGGGCGAGCTGACGGGCCTGCGGCAGTCCGGCATGGCCCGCTACCGCGCCGCGCGCCTGCCCGACGACGAAGCGCTGCTTGAGCGCGCGCACATCGTCGCCGACGACATCTTGGACGTCGACCCCGACCTCGCCGGCCCGCTCTACGGGCTGCTGGGGCGCAAGGTCGAAGCAATCAGACAGTCGAGGGTGGCCGCATGACGCTACGCGTGATGGGGGGCGAGCTGCGAGGACGCAAGCTCGTGACCCCCGAAGGTGGAACGACCAGGCCGACCGCGGCACGAGTCCGCGAGGCGATGTTCTCGATGCTCGGGCCGATCGGCGGGCTTCGCGTGCTCGACCTGTGTTGCGGGTGCGGCTCGCTTGGCATCGAGGCGATCTCGCGCGGCGCGTCTGAGGCGGTGTTCGTCGACGACTCCGTCGCGGCAGCCACCGCTGCCCGCGCCAACATCTCCACGTTCGGCATCGAGGACCGCGCGACCGTGCTCGAACTCGACGTGATCCGAGCGATCCAGCGGCTACGCGCCGACGATGAGCGATTCGACCTCGTCCTGATCGATGCGCCGTATTCCAAGGCGGCCGCGCTCGTGAGCAAGCTGGAGAACCTCCTCCCGGATCTCCTGGAACCCGGCGCACGGGTCGTGCTCGAGGGCGATCGGCGCAACCCGCCCAGCCTGCCGCTGCCGCTGGATCGCGAGCGCACCTACCGCGACGTGATGGTCCGTTTGTACGACGCCCCGGACGACGTTGGCGATGACGCTGCGGTTGCGAGCGCAGACGCCGCCGCAGGTGAAGCGTAGGCTGTGGCGCACCGATGACCACCCCTCCGCGTATCGCCGTCTGCCCGGGCACCTACGACCCGATCACCAACGGCCACCTCGACATCATCACCCGTGCCGCGAGCACCTTCGACGAAGTCGTCGTCGCCGTGGTGCACCGTCCCCACCGCAAGGGCACGACGCTCTTCACGATCGAGGAGCGGCTGAGCTTCATCACGGAGGCGACGTCCGACCTGCCGAATGTGCGCGTGCAGACGTTCCGCAATCTGATCGTCGAGTTCGCTCGAGAGGTCGGGGCGCAGGCGATTGTGAAGGGTCTGCGGGCCATCTCGGACTTCGAGTACGAACTCGAGATGTTCCAGATGAACCGCCACGTCGCACCGGAAATCGACACCTTCTATCTCATGGCCAGCCCGCGCTTCTCGTTCCTCTCCAGCAGTGGAGTGAAGGAGCTCGCCGCCTTTGGCGGTAATGTCGACGGACTCGTGGCACCCCGTGTGGCCCACCGCTTGCAGGAAGAACTCGGCCAGCCGCGAACATGACGCTTGTGAACTTCGCCCTGAAGCTTTCGCCGTCGCCGACCATGGGACGGATCTAGGAGCACCATGGACGTACTCGTCCTCATCGAAAAACTCGACGACGTCATCCACGACGCCCGCGGCATGCCGCTGTCGGGCGATGTCCGGGTCAACAAGGAGGAGATGTACGACCTCCTTGACCAGATGCGTGCGACGATCCCTGAGGAGATCAAGCAGGCTCGCTGGATCGTCAAGGAGCGTCAGGAGATGCTCGCCGAGGCCAAGCGCGAAGCCGAGCGCATCGTTGCCGAGGCCAAGGACAAGCAGGCCCAGCTCGTCTCCCAAGAAGAGGTCGTCAAGCAGGCCGAGCGCCTCGCGGAAGACATCGTCGAAGAGGCACGCGCTCGTGAGCGCGAGATCCGCCTCGGCGCCGAGGACTACGCCGACGAGATCCTCTCGACCCTCGAAGTCAACCTGCAGAAGTTCATCGGGGCCGTGCAACGCGGCCGCGACAAGCTGCAGGGTCGCGACGAGATCCGCGACACCGTCTGAGTCCTTCGGGCCGCCTCGTGCGGCCCGTCGTCATGTTGCGATGGAACTGATCGAGCGACTCGGCGGAGTCGCCGATCCAGCCGCACCCGCTTCGCCTTCGCAGCTTGCGGCGCTGGCGCGCCGCGAACTCACCCGAGGTCTGCAGGCCTTGGCGACGCCCCGCGCCGGCTATGACCGCGCGTTGGTCGTCCCGATTTGCGGACTCGGCGATCGTCTGGTGGCGGCCGTCCCCATTGACGCACGTGCCCGCAGCGACGAGTCGTTGCTCGGCGACGGCCCGCGTCCGCTGCTGCTCGTTGCCGCTGCGATGGAAGCGTTGGTCCTCGCCGGTGAGCGCGGTCCGGTGACGGCGACCCAGCCGCTGGTGCTGCAGTACGCCGAGGCCGAGGGCGCGCTCGTCGTCGCGCTTCCGTGGTTGCGCTCAGGCGGCGCGAGTCTGGCGGACGCCGAACTCGCCGCGTTGCAGTTCGATGAGCGACTGGCTGGTGCCGACCGGCTACGTGCGATCGGCGCGCCGCTCCCCGCGGATGCCGGCGCGATCGTGTTCGGCGGCGCTGAGGGCCCCGGAGCGCTTGGTGAGCGCCACGCGCTCGCCGAGCTGGAGGTGTTGGTCCGAGCTGGCCTGCCGGCGCCCGAGGCGGCCGCGTCGACGTCGCTGGCGATCCGCGCTGGGCGGGGCGATGGGGGCGCGGCCGCGACCGCGCTGCTCGACGCCGTGCTGGGGCCCGTTCATGACGCGTCGCGCCCGCACGAAGACGCCGACCCGTCGCGGCGCATGGCGCGGCGCATCCTTCAGACCCTGGCGGGAAAGCGAAAATGGTCGGGCGGCTCTGGCGCCGGTTACCACACCGAGGTCACGCACCTCACTCGCGGTTTTGACCGCAGCGACCGAGAGCTGGCTGGCGCCGTCGTCGACGCCCTCCTGGCCGCCGGCCTGCTCGTCGAGAAGCCCAGCGTCGGCCAACGCCACGTCTCGCTGTTCTCGCGACGTGCCGGAGACATCACCGCGCTCATCGAGCGCGGCGATGTCCCACCGGACCTGCGGCTGCCGTAGCGCTACCGGCGCCCCTTCGACACGTAGACCCTCACCGAGGCCCCGGCCGGCAGGCTCGTTCCCGCACGGCGAGACAATCGGATGATCCGGCCCCTCTTGACCGTGCGCGAGGTTTGCTTGACGACGTTGACCTTGCATGCCGTGAGCTTGCGCTGCACGGGCGCGAGCTGGGCTCCGGCCTTCACCTTCGGCACCACGCAGCGCGACGCGTCTCGGGGCAGCCCACTGCCGGGAGGGGCCCCAGGCGGCGACCCACCGGGCGGCGTCGTCTCGCCAGGCGAAGGCGTGCCGCCACTGCCACCGCCACCGGGCGGAGGCGGTGGCGGCGGGGGAGTAAGCCGCAGCGGCTCGGCGGCGCCCCAGTCGGGCGATTTGGCCCCCGCAGGGGCGATCGTCCTCGGCTGCGGCGTCACGCAGTCGGCCTCGCTCTCGACGTCCTTGGCCCACGTGTTGACCTGGATGCCCTGAGCGTCGGCATATGCGAGCTCCAGGCCGTCCGGCGACCAGGTCGGCGAGGCGTCGAGCCGGTTGGTCTCGCTGATCCCGCACAGCGGCGCTGGAATGGCGGGGATGCCGGAGGCCAGATCGACGGCGCTGCGTGAGAGCACGATCAGGCCGCGTTGGTTTGGGCGCAGCGCGACCATGGCGATCAGTTTGCGATTCGGCGCGACGTCTGGCTCCCGCAGATCCCAGACGAGCCCGAGCTGGTCGTAGGACTCAAACCAGCGCGTCGGCTCGGCGCCCACGTCCCACAGATCCGCCCAGAAGCCGGTGGCCGACTCGGTGCCGATCAGTCGGCTGGCCGTGATCCACGACGCAGATTTGAAGCTCGGTGCTTGCCCGTACTTGGCCACGGGCGTGGTCTGGTCGACGTCGGCGATCCCCGTGATGCTCGAATACCTGCAGGCCGGGTCGGCCTCGGTGCACGCGTACCAATCCGAGCCCCAGGCCAGGCGGGTACCGTCTGGCGAGGGCGCCACCCACTCGGGCTCGACCTGCTTGGTTTCCACCCCGCCGGGTCCGATCAGCCGCGCGGGCGTCACCCGGCTGAGGGTCTCGCCGCCTGGCGCCAGGTGCACGATCTCCATCCCTTGGACGGCGAACACCGAGCCGTCCGGCGCCATCGCCGGGTGGGTCCACGGCTTGGCGGCGCCGTCCTTGGTGAGCTGGCGTTTGATCTGGCCGTCCGGGGTCGTCAGCCAGACGTTGCCGCCGTCGATGTAGGTGATGGTTCCGGTGCCCGAGGCGCCATTGGCTGAGCCTGCCGCCAGGCCGCAAAGGGTCGTCGCCACCGCAATGCTCGCGCCGAGTCGGCGCAGCATCAGCGGGGGCCCTTCGACACGTAGACCGTCACGCTTCGGCCTGCCTTGACGGTGGCGCCTCGCTTCTTGGAAAGCCGGACGACTCGGCCGTTGCGAATCGCGCGCGAACGCACCTTCACCACCTTCACCTTGCAGCCGGCCCTCGTGAGGACCCGGCGGGCGCTGCTGAGCTTGCTGCCGGCCGCGACCTTGGGGACCTTGCAGCCCTGGGAGCCTGGCGCTCCGCCACCGCCGGGTGGCGTCTGATCGCTACCGCCGCCGGGCGGCGTGCCGCCCGTGCTGCCGGTCTCGACGGTCTCACACGCGGCGACGGTGTCGATGGCATCGACGATCGCTCGATCGGTGCCGACGCCGCAGGAGATCGAGTCCGCCTCGCCGTCGCGGGCGTAGATCGTGTCGTTGCCGATCGGGGCGTTGCACACGACGAAGTCGCAGCCGCCGCTGGCGTCGGCGTTGATCGTGTCCTTCCCCGGGCCGCCGGTGATCACGTCATCGCCGTAGCCGGCCTCCAGGTTGTCGTCGCCGGCGCCGCCGTCGATCTCGTCGGGGCCGTGCGCCGACTTCAAGCGATCAGCGCCCGGGCTGCCAACCAGTTTGGCTTGCGCCACACCGGCATTGCTTGGGATCTCGAAGTCGACGGCCTCAGCGCCTGCGATGAGCGTGGCGGCGTGGTTGACCTTGATCCGCTCGATGCTGCTGACGTTGTCTCCCTCGCCGGGCCGACCGTCGTCGGCGACGCCGTTCTGGCTAACGGACACCGGAGGGGTGGGGGCGCCTTGCGTGGGGTTCGTCCAGTCCATCTCGCTGCGGTCGTAGCCGGCGCCGCCATCGATCACGTCGGCGTAAGACTCGGTGAAGCTGTCGCCGACGACGAGGTCGTCGCCATCGCCGCCACGGACGACGTCGGCGCCAGGGCCGCCCGTCAGCGTGTCGGCGCCCGGGCCGCCGTCGAGGACGTTGGTATTGAGGTCGTAGCCACGCAAGGTGTCGTCGCCCTCGCCGCCCAGAACCGTGGTGACCAGCCCGGCCGGCGTGCCGAGTTCAAGCTCGACCTTGTCGTTGCCACCGCCGGCGTCGATACGCAGCCCGCCCGCCGTGATGAGGCAGTGGGCGTAGCGGTCCCACTCGCCCTGGATGCAGCCGTCGGGAAGGTTCACGCCAAACGACGCGCCCGCGATGATATAGCGGTCGTTGGCCTCGTCGACCCTGGTCATGAAGTGATCTGGACCGGGATCGCCCGTCAGCACGATCGTGTCGCCCTCGCGGGTGAGCGAGGCGGCCGCGGCGGTGCTGGGAAGGCCAGCCCCGCACGTCAGGAGCGCGGCGAGGGGGAGCAAGAAAGAGCGCATCGCTCGATCGTGAGGGGAGCTGGCGGCCCGGTCATCGGCGTGACGGAGTGGCGTTCGGCACCGAGTGGCGGGGCCGTCACACCATTCGGTGGAGGTGCGGCGCGCCCGCCGCACCATCGGGTGTGAGCATGCTCATTGAAGCCCGAAACGGGCCGGGTACCGGAGATTACCCGAGCGGGGGTTGGATCTGAGGGCAGCTGCCCTCTCACGGGTGAACCCGCGCTCACGGATGCGCGCCTCCTCAAGGCGCGCGAAGCTCTATTCTTCCGCGCCATGCTCGGCACGGCTGCGGACAAGTTTCATGTGGCGCGCATCATGACGCGCGCTGGCGTGGTGAGCTCGACGCTCGGTCGCCCAGACCGCGGCGTGCGCGCCGTCCGCGCACTCGGTGATTGGGGCACCAGCGTCGCTGGCGCCTTCACCGCTGCAGCGATTCGCGCGCCCGGCTCGATCGCCGTGATCGACGAACGTGGCCAGCTGACGTACCGCGAGATCCACCAGCGGTCCAATGCCATCGCTCGCGAGTGGGCCAGCCAGGGCGTCGGCCAGGGCGATGTCGTCGCCCTCATGGCTCGTAACCACCGCGGCTTCATCATCGCGACCGTGGCCGTGGCCAAGCTCGGCGCAAACGTGCTCTTCCTCAACACGATGTTTGCGGCGCCGCAGATCAAGGCGGTCTGCGAGCGCGAACAGGTCAAGATCGTCGTCCACGACGAGGAGTTCACGGCGCTGGTGGACGTGATGGAGACCGACGCTCCGCGCGTCCTCTCCTGGGTCGACGGCGACGGCCCGCCCGCCTACCCGACGCTCGACGACCTCGCCAAGGGCGACGACGCCGACCACGAGCCGCCCAGCCGCTCCGGCAAGCAGATCATCCTCACCAGCGGCACCACCGGCATGCCCAAGGGTGCGCAGCGGCCGGAGCCCAAGGGCATCGAGCCGTTCGCCGGCTTCATCGAGCGCATCCCGTACCGCGCCGGAGACTCGTGGCTGCTCGCCGCGCCGGTCTTCCATGCCTGGGGCTTCATCAACTGGGTCTTCAGCCTCACGCTCACCGGTAGTGCCGTGGTGCGCCGCCGCTTCGACCCAGAAGGCACGCTCGACTGGATCGCGCGCTACCGCTGCGAGAACCTCGTCGTGGTCCCGGTGATGCTCCAGCGCATCGTCGAACTCGGCCCCGAGGTGATCGGCCGCTACGACCTCTCGTCGCTGCGCGTGATCGCCGTCTCCGGCTCCGCGCTCCCCGGCGATCTCGCCGGTCGAGCGATGGATCTCTTCGGCGACGTCGTCTACAACATGTACGGCTCCACGGAGGTGGCGTTCGCCACGATCGCGACCCCTCAGGATCTGCGCGAGGCTCCTGGCACCGCCGGCAAGCCGACCCGCTGGACCAAGCTTCGGATCCTCGACGACGAGGGCCGCGACGTGCCGCAGGGCGAGATCGGCCGCATCTTCGTCGGCAGCGACCTGGCCTTTGAGGGCTACACCGGTGGCGGCAACAAGGAACGCATCGACGGCCTGCTCTCCAGCGGAGACGTCGGGCACCTCGACGAGGCCGGGCGCCTGTTCATCGACGGCCGTGACGACGACATGATCATCACCGGCGGCGAGAACGTCTTCCCGCGGGAGATCGAGGATCTGCTCGCCGATCACGAAGCGATCGAGGAGGCGTCGGTCATCGGCGTCGACGACGAGCGCTGGGGCCAAAGTCTCAAGTCGTTCGTGGTCCTGCGCGACGGTGCAAGCATCGATGCCCAAGGCGTCAAGGACTACGTCAAGTCCCATCTGGCCGGCTACAAAGTGCCGCGTGAAGTCGTCTTCCTGGACGCCCTTCCGCGCAACGCCACCGGCAAGGTCCTCAAGCGCGAACTCCGCAGCGAGTAACTTCAGCGGCGATGGAAGCAGACCCTGGCCGTTTTGAGCTCGGGGCGCTGCACCTCGCCGCAGGCGAGGGCACGCGCGCCGAGGTAGTCGTCACCGTTGTACCGGTGACGATTGGAACCGAGCAGTACACGATCGGCGACGTGCCGGTGGTGCTCGACGTTGCCCGCATGATCGGTGGGGGCTACTCCCTGCGACTTCGCGCCGAGGCGGCCGTCAACGGCACCTGCCTGCGTTGCCTCGACACCATCTCGCTCGAGCGCCAGCTCGACATTCGCGAGATCGATCGCCCGAACGACGACGACGACGAAGAACTCGAGAACGAGACCGACGACCTCGCAAGCCCCTACGTCGAGGGAGATATCCTCGCCCTCGCCGACTGGCTCCGCGACACGCTCGTCCTCGAGCTACCGGCCACGATGGCCCCGCCCGTCGATGACGACGACCGCTGCGAACTCTGCAAGCGCACCCTGATCGATCTCGGTGCCCCAGCGCCGTCGACCGAGGTCGCACCCGATCCGCGCTGGGCCAAGCTCCGCGAGCTCAAGCTCGACGACGAGCCCTCCCCGAACTGAGCGCGGATCTCGCTTGCATCTTCCGTCCGTGTGAAACCAACAGGGCCAGCGGCCTGAATTGGTTCCACGCGAACGGAATCTGCGGCGCGATTCCTCGCGCTCAGTCCGGGGAGTGAGGCGGGTTAGACCTGGAGCAGCTGCAGCTCGCGCTTGAGGACTTTGCCCGTCGGGTTGCGGGGGAGCGTGTCGAGGAAGACGATCTCGCGCGGCACCTTGAAGCGCGCGAGGTTGTCCTTCACGTGGTCCTTGAGTTCGTCCTCGGTGGCTTTGGCCCCCGGGCGAAGCACGACGAAGGCGCGCAGGCGCTGACCGAACTTGTCGTCCTCCACGCCGAGGATCGCGACCTCTTCGATGGCGTCGTGCTCATGGAGGAGATCTTCGACCTCGCGTGGGAAGACGTTCTCGCCGCCGGAGATGATCATCTCGTCGTCGCGGCCGGAGATGAAGAGGCGCCCGGCCTCGTCGATGAAGCCGACGTCGCCACTGGAGAGCAGGCCGTCGATGCGCTCCTTGTCTCCGCCGCCGGTGTAGCCGCGGAAGCTGAGTTCGTTGCCGACGAAGATCCGGCCTGTCTGGCCCTGCGGCAGCTCCTTGCCCTGATCGTCAAGGATGCGCAGCGTGGTGCCCACAGGCGGCCTGCCAGCGGTGCCAGGGGCGGCGCGCAGGTCCTCGGGGGTAGCGATCGAGGCCCAGGCCACCTCGGTGGAGCCGTAGAGGTTGTAGAGCACGTCGCCGAAGGCATCCATGGTCGTGGTGGCCAGCTCGCCGGGCAGCGCGGAGCCTGAGGCGTTGATCACGCGCAGGCTGCTGGTGTCGTGGCGCTCGATGGCCTCCTTGGGCAGCTCGAGCATCCGCTGGAGCATCACGGGCACCACGACGAGCGTGTGGGCGTCGTGACGGTCGACCGCGGCGAGCGTGGCGTCCGGATCGAAGCGGCGCTGGAGCACGACGGTGGCACCGAGGCTGAGCGCGAACGCCCAGTTGCCAAAGCCCCAGGTGTGGAACAGCGGGGCGGCGATCACGGTGTTCTTGCGGCCGCGCAGCGGGATCTTGGAGAAGAGCGGCACAAAGGCGGCGACCGAGCTCGGGGTGGTACGCGGGGCGCCCTTCGGCAGGCCGGTCGTGCCGGAGGTCAAGATCACGAGGCGCCCGTGCGTGGAAGGCGGGTCGATGGCGGCCGAGGAGTTCCCGGTGGCGAGCTGCTCGAGGTTGAGGTGGCTCGTCGTGGGGCCGTCGTGCCAGGCGACGAAGCTCACCAGCGACTCGGCGGCGCCGGCGACGACTTCCGTGAACTCCTCGTCGTAGATCAGGGCCGTCATGCCCTCGCGCTTGCACACCTCAGTGATCTGCGGGCCCGCGAACGAGGTGTTCAGGTAGGCGACGTTGGCGCCGAGTTTGGAGCAGGCGATCGTCGCCTCCACGAACCCGCGGTGGTTGCGGCAGAGGATCGCGACGCCGGAACCCTCGGTGACGCCGGCGGCGCGCAGACCGCGGGCGATCGCGTTGGTGCGGGCATCGATCTGGGCAAACGTGAGCGTGCCGATCTCGTCGATGACGGCCGGGCGATCCGGCGTGCGCTGGGCATAGACGGCGTAGCCGGCAGCCGGAGAGGCACCCCAGCGGCGCAGCTGAAGCAGGCCGCGGATGGTGCGATCGGGGCGTTCCGGGGCGACGAGGCCCGAGGCGATCAGGACGCGTACGGCGTGTACGTGACCGGAAAGGCGCAACACAATGTTGCGCGCGAACGACAATTCACGCAAACGGGACACGCGCCTATTGAACCACTCGGGACCAGGGGTTTCGTGCGACGTGGCTCCACTTGCCTCAAACTGCCCGGCCTCGGGTGGTCAGAAGACGGTCCCAGTTGGGAGGTGGAGGGCCCCGAGCGGCGCGTCGCTGAAGAGGGGGCCCTCAGGGCTGAGCGCCAGTCCCGACCGGAGCATCTCGCCGATCGCCCAGTCCTGTCCCTCACGCAGGTGACGCAGGTGAACGGTGTTGCCGGGTGGCACGGCGGCAAGTGCAGCGCGCAGGGCGAGCCGGCCCGATTCAGGGTCGCGCGCAACGGCGATTCGCAACACGCCGCCGCCTCGGACGACGGCAGCGCGGTCGCCGATCAGGTGGAGCGCGTCGCCTTGGGCGTCCCACATTGCGGCGTCCGCGCCGTACGGCACGCCGCGAGCCGACGGGTCGCTGGCGATCGCGTCGAGCACGGCGCCACCGGCCAGCGGGGTGGTGGTCGTCGCCTCGCGCGGCGACGCGACGGCGCCGGGCCTCAAGATCCCGCAGGCAGAGACCGTCGGCCGAAGGTGGAGCCCGAGCGCGGCGTAGCGCCGCATGGCCTTGGGGTCGGTGGACGACATGATCACCCGGTTGCGTCCGGGCGCGGCAGCAGGAAAGCGCTCCAGCATGGCTCGACCGACGCCGCGGCTCTGCCAGTCCTCGTCGACGATCGCGAGCGAGAGCACGAGCAGTGGCCCGCGTTCGATGACGATCGTCGCTCCGATGACGGCTCCGGACGCGTCGACGGCCAGCGCGCTGGCCTCGTGTGCGCCGCTGAGGACGTGCGCGAGACGGCGCTCGGCGGCCATCGGGTCGCGGTCTGGACCGGGGCCGAAGACGTTGCGAGCGAGCGTCCCGATGGCTGGGGCGTCGGCCGGGCTTGCAGCCCGCAGCTCAAAGCTGGTGGCGGTTCTGTACCCTGCTTGGGCCATGGCCGTACCAAAGCAGAAACAGTCCCACAGCCGCTCGACCAAGCGTCGTTCGCAGCACAAGGCTGCCAACCCGGGCACGCAGGCTTGCCCGAGCTGCGGCGAGACCCGCCTCCCGCACCGCGTGTGCTCCAGCTGCGGTAGCTACCGCGGCAAGACGGTCGTCGCCACCGGCAACTAGCCGTGACGGCGCAGGTCACGGTCGCCGTTGACGCGACCGGGGCCGACCTCGGGCCGGCCGAGGTTGCGCGCGGCGCCGCTCGCGCCGCATCAACCGGAATCGGCGTGATCCTCTTCGGACCCGCCGCCGAGTTGCACGAGGCCCTCGCCGAACAGCCCTCCACCAACGTGGAGGTTGTCGATGCGCCGATCTCGATCGCCAAGGCCGCCGACCCGGCCCGCGCGGTGCGCCAACACCCGCACGCGTCGATCGTCCAGGCCGTTCGCGCCGTGGCCGAGGGCCGTGCCGATGCGTTCGTCGCCGGCGGCGCCACCGGTGCCGCGCTTGCCGCAGGCATGGGCGAGCTCGGCCGCGCGGAGGGCGTCCGCCGCCCTGCGATCGCGGCGCAGATCCCCCTTCCGGGCGCCGAGGTCACCCTCCTCGATGTCGGCGCGAACGCCACCGTGCGCCCCGAGCACCTCGAGCAGTTCGCGTTCATGGGGCGCGCATTCTCCAAGGCCGTCGTCGGCGTTGAGCATCCGCGGGTGGCGCTGCTGTCCAACGGAGAGGAGGCGTCCCGCGGGACCGACCTGATCCGTGAGGTGCACCAGCGTCTGCTCACGCACGACGGTCTCGGCTTCATCGGCAGCATCGACGGCTCCTCCATTCCGACGGGCGTGGCCGACGTGATCGTCACCGACGGCTTTACCGGCAACGTCGCGCTGAAGGCGATGGAGGGCGTCAGCACCGAGCTCTTCCACCTGATCAAGCGCACGATGCTGGAGACCAACCGCGGCAAGGTCGGTGGGCTGATGCTGCGCGGCCCGCTGCGAGGCATCCGCGACACGCTCGACCCCGAATTGCAGGGCGGCGCGTACCTCCTTGGGCTGAGCGCGCTTGGCGTCATCACGCATGGTCGTTTCACGAGCGTCGGCTTTGAGCACGCGGTGCTGCGGGCCGGCCGAGCCGTCCGCGAAGACCTTCTTGGGCAGACCCGCGCCTCGCTCGAAAGCGCCGGCGCGCTGCGTCCCCGCCGCAAACGATCCGCACCGGCGGATACCGTGGTGGGCCATGACGCGTGACGACGTACTCACTCTCGTGCGAGAGCATCTCGCCGACGAGCTCGACATCGACGAGGCCACCATCCTCGAAGAGTCGCGCTTCAAAGAAGACCTTGGCGCCGACTCGCTCGACCTCTACACGCTCACACAGGAGCTCGAGGACACCTACGGCGTGAAGATCTCCGAGGAGGACGCGCTCGAGCTCACCACGGTCGCGCTCGCCGTGGATTACGTCGCCGCACGCGCGGGCGCAGCGCCGCTCGCAGACCGCTGAGCGAGCTCCGCACCCTCCTGGACTCCCTGCCCGCGGATCTCCGCCGGCAGGTGTTCACGCACGCGTCTTGGTCGGCGCGTCGCTCCGATAGCTACGCCCGTCTGGCGTTCCTCGGCGACGCGGTCCTGGAGCTTGCGATCACCGCGCACCTCTATCCGCGCTTGGAGGCCGAGCGTTACGGCGAGGGCCGACTGTCGAAGATCCGCGCGCAGACGGTGTGCGCCGCTGCCTGCCGTGCCGTCGCGATCCGCATGGGCGTGCCAGACGAGCTGCGGGCTGCAGCGCCGCCGGAGGCGGGCCCGGCCGAGCAGGTCTTCACCGAGCGCGTGCTCTCGTCGATTACCGAGGCCATCATCGGCGCCTGCTTCACGCAGTACGGCTACGAGCGCGTCGCCTCCGCGGTGATTGAGGCCTTCACGCCCGAGCTCGAAGAGGCGCTGACGCATCCCGTCGATCACAAGTCGGCGCTGCAGGAGCGCCTGGCGCAGAGCCAGCGCCTCGTGGAGTACGTGCTCCTGGGCCAAAAGGGGCCCGAGCACGAGCCGACCTTTGAGGTTGCTGCGCGGATCGGTGGCAGGACGGCCGCGACCGGTCGCGGCCGCACCAAGAAGGCCGCCGAGCAGGACGCGGCGCTGGCGGCGCTGGCGGCGCTGGCGTCGCTCGAGGCCGAGGTCCAGGCCACCGTCACGACCGACTGATCTAGCGTGCACGTCCGCGAGATCACGCTCAAGGGGTTCAAGTCCTTCCCCGATCGCACCCGGCTGGAGTTTGGCCCGGGCGTGTCGGTGATCGTCGGCCCCAACGGCTCCGGCAAATCGAACGTGACCGACGCGATCCTCTGGGTGCTCGGTGAGCAGTCACCGGCGGCCGTCCGCGGGCGCTCGATGCAGGACGTGATCTTCGCCGGCGGCCACGGCGTGCAGGCCCGCAGTTCGGCCGAGGTCGAGTTGGTCCTCGACAACAGCGACGGCGGCGTCCCCGTCCCGTTCTCCGAGATCTCGGTCAGCCGCCGGATCACCCGTGACGGCGAAGGCGAATACCGCCTCAACGGCGCGAAGTGCCGGCTGTCCGACGTAATGGAGCTGCTCTCCGACACGGGCCTGGGGAAAGAGATGCACTCGGTGATCTCGCAGGGGCGCGTGGAGGCCATCGTCACCAGCAAGCCGAAGGATCGCCGCCTGCTGCTGGAAGAAGCTGCCGGCCTGGGCAAGCACCGTCGCCGTCGCCGCGCCGCCCAGCGCAAGCTCGAGCGGGCACAGACGAACCTCGATCGCGTCATCGACATTGAGCAGCAGGCCCGCAAGCGGCTCGGCCCGCTGCGCCGCCAGGCGGAGGCCGCAGAGCTGCGCGGACGCCTGGAGCGTCAGCTTGCCGAGGCTCGCTGGGAGCTGCTCGGCGAGGACGTCCGCCTTCGCACCGCCGAGGAGGAGCAGGCCACCGAGGCGGTCGTGCAACTGCGTGCCGCGCGCGCCGAGCTCGACGAGCAGCTTCGCGAGGTGGCCGTCAAGCGTGGAGCCGCCGAGGCCGAGCTCCAGCAGCGCACGGCGCGCCGCGAGCAGCTCGCCCGCCGTGCGTCGCAGCTGCGGTCCCTTGCTGAGCGCCAGGTCGAGCGTGCTGAGCGCTCCGCCTCGATCGGCCAGGAGACCAACGAGCGGCTGATCGCCCGTGAGCGCCAGCTCGAGGCGCTGCACGCCGAGGCCGAGCATGACGAAGGCGAGCTGCCAAGCCAGGCGCGCATCGCGGCCATCGAACAGCAGCTCGCCGAACTCGACGACCGCCGCGAGGAGGTGCTGGCCCGCGAGGTGGCCGCGCTTGAGCTCGCCCGTGAAGAAGCAGCCCAGGGGCTGGAGGTCGCCAAAGGCGCACTGGCCGAGGCGCAGGCGGCGCAGACGCAGACCGAGGCCGCCGTTGACGCCGCTCGCCAGGCGCTCCAAGCTCAGCAGCGCGAGGTCGACGCGGCCCGCCGCGAGGCCGCGCGGCTCGGCAGCGAGGTCGCCGAGGTCAACCGCTTTTTGCGTTCCCGCGCAGGCGGGGCTCCCGGCGGCGCCCGGGCTCTGGCCGACGGCCTGGAGGTCGCCGCTGGCCTAGAGGGCGCGGTCGCCACGGCACTGGGCGGAGAGCTTCGCGCAGGCCTGGCCGAGACGGTCGAAGAGGCCCGCTCGCTCCTGAGCCGCGCTGGCCGAGATGGTGGCCGGATCTTGCTTGCCGGCGACCGCGCTGAGCGTGCCGCATCAGCGCAGTCCAGCCACGGCGAGGCCGGTCGCGCGTTTGGCCTCGGCATCCGCGCGTCCGACGACCCCAAGGACGCCGCTGCGCCGCCAGCTGGCTACCCGGAGGCCGTCCCGCTGGCACCCGCGATCCTCGGCGAGGGCCAAGAGGCCCGCCTCGCTCGCCGCCTGCTGGCTTCGGCGTTCCAGGTCGACGTGGTCGACGCCCGCGCCTCGATGGGGCCGTGGCTCCTGGTCGACGCCGACGGCACCGTGTTCGACGGCCGCAGCGGGTTGATCCGTCGCACCCCCGGCGATGCCGACGAGCAGCGGGTCCTCGCCGAGCGCAACCGCCGCGAGGACCTCCTCGCCGAGAGCGAGCGGGCCATCCAAGTCGAGCACGCGGCCAAGGGCCAGCTCGTCGCGCTGGAGGAGGCCGTCCTGGAGACGGGCCGCATCCGCGATAGCGCCGCCGACGTGACCCGCGAGCGCGACCGCGCACGCATTACGGCCGAAGAGGCCCATCGCCGCGCGGAGTGGGCGATCGAGGAGCGCCGCCGGATGCCGGAGAGCGGTGAGGCAGCCGTGATCCGCGCGCAGCTCACCGGCGAAGCCGACGCCGAGCGGCGCGGGCTGGAGCGGGCCGAGAAGGAGCGCGAGCGCCGCGCCCACCGCACCCAGCTCTTGGAGGGCAAGCTCGTCGCCGACCGCGCCCTGCTGCCGCGCGCCCACCACCTCACCGATCTGTTGCGCCGCTACGCGGCAGCCGTCCGCGCGCTCGCCGTCGCCGCCGACGCCGAGCTCGACGCCGACCGCCTCGCCGGGGAGGGCGTCGCCCAGGTGCTGCGCGATTGCTCCGCCCGAGAGGCCGAACTCAGCGCCGAGCTCCGCAAGCGCGGCGACGAACTGACCGGGGTGGAGGTCCGCAAGGAGCGCGCCCGCGATCAACGGCGCGAGTCCGCTCAGCAGCTGGCCGTCGTGGCCGAGCACCTGGGCCTCTCCGCTGAGGCGCGCGAGGACGCGCTCGAGCCCGAGCGCCGTGAGGAGCTGGCTCGCCAGGCCGAGCGCCTGCAGCGCCGCGCCGACCAGCTCGGCCCGGTGAACCCGCTGGCGGAAGAGGAATATGAGGCCGCCCGCGCGGAGGTGGAGGAGCTCGAGACCTCGCGCACCGATCTGGAGCTGTCGCTCCGCGAGCTTGGGACGCTGATCAAGGAGACCGATCAGCAGATCCGTGACACCTTCGAGCAGACCTACAAAGCCGCCGAGGCGAACTTCCGCGAGCTCTCCGCACAGCTCTTCCCGGGCGGCTCCGGCCGACTTCGGCTCGTCGAGGAGTCCGACGAGTCCGCCGCCGTGGCCAGCGGCGGCGATGCGTCCGAAGGCGGCGCCGACGGCGACGAGACGACGCCTGAAGAGGAGGGCCGCAGCGCCGCCGATTCCGCAGGGGTGGAGATCGAGATCACTCCCGCCGGGAAGTCGATGAAGCGTCTCTCGCTGCTGTCGGGTGGGGAGAAGTCGATGACGGCCCTGGCGTTCATGTTCTCGGTGTTCCTCGCCAGCCCTTGCCCGTTCTATGTGCTCGACGAGGTCGAGGCGGCTCTCGACGACCTCAACATCGGCCGGTTCCTGGAGCTGCTGCGGGCCTACCGCGACCGTGCGCAGTTCATCGTCGTCACCCACCAGAAGCGCACGATGGAAGCCGCCGACGTGCTCTACGGGGTGTCGATGGCGGGCGACGGCGTCTCGAAGGTGATCTCGCGTCGCCTCGCTGAGCGGGACTCCGAGCCTGAGCCGATCAGCGCCTAATCGGGCGTGACCGTGCTGTGTGCCGGTTCGCGCGGTCCTGGGCAGCGCACATCGATAGAGTGGTCAGTCTGGTAACCGGCCTTTCCCGGTATCGGCAAGTTCCCGCTGGCCGTCGACTGAAACCGAGCTGCGCATGTCCACGCCTCAGACCGTTCCCCCGGCCGCGCCCACCGCGATCGCTCCGCCACCGGCCCCGCTCCGGATGCGGCCTCGCGACATTGCCAGCTTGATCGCGCACCTGGGCGAGAAGGATCTCCTTCGCACGTTCTCGCGCCTCCCTGGCGACAGCGGCCTGCTGCACTTCAAGGTTGCCGGCGAATCGGTCGTGTTCGTCCGCGATCCAGAGCATGCTCGGCAGGTTCTGGTGACCAACCAGGACAACTACATCAAGGGCAACGACTACAAGATCCTCGCCGTCCTACTCGGGCGAGGGCTCCTGACGAACTTCGACCTCGACCTCTGGCAGCGCCAGCGCAAGCTCGTGCAGCCGATCTTCGCCAAGCGCCACCTTGCGCCGATGGCCACGCACATGACGGCGGCGACGGAGAGCTGGCTGGATCGCCGCGCCTGGGAGGCACCCGGTGGCGGCCCGGTCGACGTCAACGCCGCGATGATGGAGCTGACGCTCGACGTCGTCTGCCGGGCGCTGTTTGGCACCACGACCGATGCGGCTACGACCAAGACCGTCGGCCGCTCGATGGACGCGCTCCTGACGGCGGCGCAGAAGAACCTGTCGTTCAGCAGCGTCTACGACGTGGTGTCGCAGTGGCCGAAGGTGAAGTACGACTCCCTGCTCACGCTCCGCCGCGTGCACTGGAATCGTGCGCAGCGCGCGAAGGCCGCCCTCGACGAGATCGTCTACGGCCTGATTGACGGTCGCCAGCGGGGCGCCAGCGTCGACGACGCCGACGACCTGCTCGCGCTGCTGCTTGCCGCGCGCGACGAGGACGGTACGGCGATGGACCGCGAACTCGTTCGCGACGAGGTGATGACGTTCCTGGGTGCCGGGCATGAGACCACCGCCAATGCGCTCACGTGGCTCTGGCTGTGCCTCTCGCGCAATCCGGAGGCGCGCCGGCGGATGGAGGCGGAGGTCGACGAGGTCCTCGAAGGCCGGGTGCCGACCTTTGAAGATGCCGACCGGTTGCCCTGGACCAGCGCCTGCCTCCAGGAGGCCATGCGGCTCTACCCGCCGGTCCCGGCGTTCACGCGCGTCGCCGCTGGCCCGGATGAGATCGACGGCGTGAAGATCGCCCGCGGCTCAGACATCATCATCGCCACGTCGCTGATGCACCGCAATCCCCGGCTCTGGGAGAACCCGGAGGGCTTTGATCCGGAGCGCTTCATGCCGGGGGCACCGTCGGCGGTGGGTCGTCCGCGCCTGGCGTTCATGCCGTTTGGTGCTGGCCGGCGGATCTGCGTCGGCCAGGGCTTTGCGCTGCTGGAGGGCACGCTGCTGGCCGCGATGATCACGCAGCGTCTGCGTATCGATCTCGTCTCCGGGGCGCGCATTCGCAACGACGTCGCCATCACGCTGCGGCCGCGCGGCGGCATGCCGATGACGGTCACGGAGCGTTAAGGCGCGACGCGCTCGCACCCGGCGCAGCTAGCGTCGGGGGCATGCTCGAGCGACTGCGCTTCCCGATCATTCAAGCGCCGATGGCCGGCGGGGTCTCCACGCCGGCGCTGGCGATCGCGGTGTCACGGGCCGGCGGCCTTGGCTACTTGGCCACGGGAATGCTCTCGCCGCAGCTCGTCCGCGAGCAGATCGCGGAGGTCCGAGCGGCGCTCGGCGACGAGCCGTTCGGCGTCAACGTCTTCATGCCGTCGCCGGGACCCGCAAACGCCGACGCGATCGCCGCCTACGCCGAGCTGATCGCGCCGCTCGCGGCCTCCTACGGGGTGCAGCTCGGTGAGCCGGCCTACGGCACCGACTTCTTCGACGAGAAGCTCGCGCTGTTGCTCGCCGATCCGCCGCCGGTGGTGAGCTTCGTCTTCGGCTGCCCGGCAGCGGAGCTCGTGGAGCGGCTGCACGCCGCCGGGTCACAGGTCTGGGTGACGGCGACGCAGGTCGACGAGGCGAGGCTGGCGGTGGCGTCGGGCGCTGACGCAGTGGTGATTCAAGGGAGCGAGGCTGGGGGACACCGCGGCGGGTTCGTCGACGACGACCGCCCGCCGGTGCCGCTGTTGGCGCTGCTGGCTGCCGTGCGCGACGAACACCTCGGCGTGCCACTCATCGGAGCCGGTGCGCTGATGACGAGTGCCCACATCAGCGCGGTGCTCTCCCACGGCGGGGTGGCGGCGCAGCTGGGGACCGCGTTCATGCTCACGCCAGAGGCGGGCTCCAGCCACGCCGTGCGCGCGGCGATCGCGGCCCCGGGCACCACCACGATCACCCGAGCGTTTACCGGCCGCCGCGCACGGGGCATCGTGAATCGATGGACGGACCTCGCGGGCGACCAGGCCCCGAGCGCCTACCCAGATCTGATGCAGGTGACGGCTCCACTGCGCGCCGAGGGCGTGCGGCTCGGCGACCGCAACGCGTTCAACGTCTGGGCCGGAGAGCGCCACGACCAGGCGCGGCGGCTCCCGGCCGCTCGGGTCGTCAGCGAGCTGGCGGCCGGCCTCTGATCACGGGCGGGTTTGACGGGCTGGTGGTGGGTCTTCGCGCCATCTGAGGGAACCTGCCCGCAGATGCAACGGCGTTCGCTACGATCTGCGGGCCACTGCCAACAGATTGGTACCGGGACTCCTCATGGCCGCCACCGACTCCACCGTTTCCTCGCCACCGGCGGACGCCTCCACGGCGACGACCGGTCCGCCAGTTCAGTCGATCGACCGCAGTCAGGTGCTGCGGCTCTTCATGGGCATGCAGAAGCGCGACCAGCTCCAGGCGCTCGACGACCTTCCCGGCACCTCGGGGATGGTGCGAATCGGCGCGCCGGGCACGCCGGTGTTCATCATCCGCGACCCGCAGCATGCTCGCCACGTCCTGGTCACCAACCAGGACAACTACGTGAAGGGCATCGACTACAAGATCCTCGCGGTGTTGCTCGGCGACGGCCTGCTCACCAATCTCAACCAGGAGCATTGGCAGAGCCAACGGAAGCTGGTGCAGCCGCTGTTTGCCAGGCGTCATCTGGCCCCGATGGGCACCCATATGACCGACGCGGCGACCGACTGGCTCGACGCGCTGGATCGCTCCCACCGCGACGGCGACGAGGTCGAGCTAGGGGCGGCGATGATGGAGCTCACGCTCGACGTCGTCGTCCGCGCGCTCTTTGGCGCGAGTATCGACCGCCGCTCCGTGGAGACCGTCGGCGACGCCATGACCGACGTCCTGCGCGCGGCACAGGCGAACTTCCGCGTGATCGGCCTCTTCCGCGGGCTCAGCAAGCTGCCGCGCGTCGAATTTGAGGATCTCCTGCACCTGCGGTGGCGTCACCGCCACCGGGCCGACGCCGCCGCAGCCAAGCTCGACGTGGTGGTCGACCAGCTCATCGACGGTGCGCAGGCCAAGGGCGGCGATGGGGAGGACCTCCTCTCGCTGCTGCTCTCGGCTCGCGACGAGTCCGGCCAGGCGATGAGCCGCAAGCAGGTCCGCGACGAGGTGATGACGTTCCTCGGTGCCGGCCACGAGACCACCGCCAACGCGATGACGTGGATGTGGCTCGCGCTCTCGCGCAATCCCGAGGCGCGCCGCCGCATGCAGGAGGAGGTCGACGAGGTGCTGCAGGGCCGCACGCCAACGTTCGAGGACCTGGACCGGCTCCCGTGGACGCAGGCCTGCCTCGAAGAGGCGATGCGGCTGCACCCGCCGGTGCCGGCCGTGAGCCGGATGGCGCGGGCCGACGACGAGATCGACGGCGTGAAGATCCCCAAGGGGAGCGTCACGATCGTTGCCCCCTACCTGATCCACCGCAACCCGGATCTGTGGGAGAACCCTGAGGGCTTTGATCCCGAGCGGTTCATGCCCGGGCCGGATGGGCGGCCAAAGGCACGTCACAAGCAGGCGTTCATGCCGTTTGGCGCCGGCCGCCGGATCTGCGTCGGCAATGGCTTCGCGCTCATGGAGGGCGTGCTGCTGGCCGCGATGACCGTGCAGCGGTTTGAGTTCGATCTGCAGCCGGGGACGGTCGTGCGCCGCGAGTTTGCGATCACGCTGCGGCCGCGCGACGGCTTGCCGGTGAAGGTGCGAAACCGCCGCGACGCTCCCGCAGTCCAGGGGCGTAAGCCCTCGGCGGAGGCCATCGCGGCCAAAGTCGCTGCTGCTGGGCTCCCGGCCGACGCCGACGATCAAACCGTTGCCGACGCTGCGGCTGCTGCAGGCTGCCCGTTTCACGCGGGCGACGCGCCAGCTGATGCGGGATGAGCCTTGAGCTGACGCCTCCGGCTGACCGGCGCGACAATTTGGCGTGAGCCGCGGTTGACGCGAATTCGCTTTCGTGGGAGTCTGGACTCACATGAAAGCGACTCGCCCCTACGAGATGCGCGCCCGGGCCGACGCCAAGGCGCAGACCCGCCACCGGATCCTGCTCGCCGTCCGGGAGTTGGCTGAGGAGACGCTCAACCTGGAGCCCACCCTCGACGCCGTCGCCGGCCGCGCCGCGGTGAGCGTGCAGACCGTCTTGCGCCACTTCGGTAGCCGTGATGGCCTGCTCGACGCGGCGCTTGAGCTTGCACAGACCGACGTCGTGGAGGAGCGCACGACGCCGCCGGGCGACGTCTCCGCGGCGCTGCGCACCATCTGCGACCACTACGAGCGGCGCGGCGACTTCGTCCTGCGCATGCTCGCCCGCGAGCACGACGACGCGCGGATCGCGTCGATCGTCGACCGGGGGCGCGGCGTGCACCGGGACTGGGTCGACGAGGTCTTCGCGCCGTTGCTTCCTGGCGAGGATCCTGCCCGCGGCGCGTGTTTGGATCTCCTGATCGTCGCGACCGACGTGTTCACTTGGAAGCTGCTGCGCCGCGACCGACAGCTGGATCGCGCAACGACCGAGCACCGCTTGCGGCAGCTCGTCGACGCCGTGCTCGGTGCACAGGGCGCGCCATGAACACGGTGCTGTTCGTGACCTTCGACGCCGGCGGGAACCTGCCCCCGGCACTGGGTATCGCGCAACGCTTGCTTGCCGACGGAGACCGAGCGGTCGTCCTGGGTAACCCCAGCCAGCGAGGCGCCGTGGCTGACGCCGGGGTGGCGTTCGAGCCCTTCTCCCAGCCGCAGCGTTTTGCGCCGCTGGATCGCACCAGCCCGCTGCGCGGAGTCCTGCGTTTGGACGCTACGACCTCGAGCCGATCGATCGCCGCCGACGCCTTGCGGGTGGCCGCCGACGTCGCGGCCGACGTCGTCGTGGTCGACTGCATGCTGCTCAGGCCACTGGCGGCAAGCGTGGCCGCGGGACTGCCGACCGTCTCGTTGGTGCACTCATTCCCATCGTTTTTCGCTGGCCCCTACGCCAGGGGACCGGTCGGTTGGCTCTCGGCGCTGCACGGCCTACGGCCTGGGCGCGTCTGGGCATCGGCGGATGCATCGCTGGCGACCGTGCTCCCAGGGCTCGATCGCGGGCACGCCGGGCCCTGGCCCGCGCTGCGGACGGTCGGCCCGGTGGTGCCACAGCTGGCCGCCTCAGAGCAGCCGCCGGCGGCCGGTGAGGCGCGGCGCCGGCCGCGGGTGCTCATCAGCCTGAGCACCGTCTGGTACCCGGGGCAAGAGCGGACGCTCCAGAAGCTGCTCGACGCCGTCGCCCTGTTGCAGGTCGACGCCGTGATGACGACCGGCCGATCCGTCGACCCGGCGGATCTGCGGGTCCCGGCCAACGCCGAGGTCTGCCGCCATCTCGACCACGACGCGCTGCTGCCGGCGGTTGACCTCGTCGTGAGCCACGGCGGGCACGGGACGGCGATGCGGGCGCTCGGCGCTGGCGTCCCGCTCCTCATCATCCCGGGCTTTCAGATGACCGATCAGCCGCACGTCGGTCGGCTGATCGCCGACGCAGGAGCCGGGATCACGTTGCCGGCTCGGGCGGCCGTCCCCGAACTCGCGCGCGCCATCGAGCAGCTCGCCTCGCCGCGCGCATCCCAGCGCCGGGCGGCGGCGGGCCTTGGCGCTCGGCTCCGTGGGCTCGACGCCGCGGGCGACGCCGCGCAGGTGCTCAGGACGGTCGCGGCCAGACCGGCTCCCGCGCGCGCCCCCGCCGGCGCGGCCGACGCCCCCCAGGGCTAGGCGCTCGCAAGCGGAGTGGGCGTCGCCTCAGGCGATCGTCTTCTCCGCCCAGTGCGCGGCGTACACGTTGCCGTTGTAGTCGGCGATCGCGTGGTAGCCGGCGGCCGTGTAGAGCGCCAGGGCATGGGGCTGGTCGGCGCCGTGCTGCAGGCGCAGGCGGTCGTAGCCGGCGGCGCGGGCCTGCTCTTCGACGTATTCCAGGAGATCCGACGCGATGCCGCGGGAGCGGTACTTCGGGATCACGTAGATCCGCTTGACCTCGGCGAGCGTGCCGTCGAGCTGCTTGAACCCGCCGCAGGCGACCGGCTGGTGGCCCTTCCAGGCGATAAAGAACCCGCCCTTGGGTGGGCTGAGTTCATCCGGTGTGGCGGTCGGACGCGATCCTGCGCGCTTGCCGTAGAGGGCGTCGAGTTCGGCGAGCATGGCCACGATCAATTCGCGGCCTGGAGACTCGCCGGAGGCGGCGGGTCGAATCTCGATGTGCGGGCTCACGGCGGGACACCTTCGGTGGGGACGGACGCCACCGGCGACCTGCCGGGTATCGTCGCAGGCCGCCATGGCACGCGACTGGTCCGATCTTGTTCTGCTCCCCGAGGGAGCCTCCGCTCCCCGTCCGGTTGAGCCCGAGCAGCGGCGCGGCTTCTTCAAGCGCTTCCGCGAGGGGCTCGGCCGCACGCGTGAGGCACTCGGCGCCGAGGTCCGGGCAACGCTGTTCGACACGCTCGACGCCGCCGCATGGGAGCGCCTGGAAGAGGCGCTGATCGGCGCCGACGTCGGCGCGCCGGCGACGGCGCGGATCGTCGCTCGCCTCGAAGAGATCGCGGGCGGTGGCGCGACCGGTGACGTGCTGACCGATGAACTCACGAAGCTGCTCGCCCAAGGCGCCACCGTGGCCACCGAGGAGGCGCGCGCGATCGATCTGCGTGCTCGCCCAAGCGTGATCTTGGTCGTCGGCGTCAACGGCACCGGCAAGACCACGTCGACCGGCAAACTCGCGCACCACCTGCGCACGACGCTCGGCCTCAAGGTCGTCCTCGCCGCGGCAGACACCTTCCGCGCTGCGGCCGTCGAGCAGCTCCAGGTGTGGGGTGAGCGCTCCGGCACCGAGGTGATCACGGGGCCGCCAGGCAGCGACCCGGGCGCCGTCGCGTTCCAGGCGATCGACCGCGCGATCGCGATCGACGCCGACGTGGTCGTGATCGATACGGCCGGGCGCCTGCACACGCAGGACCAGCTCATGGATGAGCTCGGCAAGATCCGCCGCGTGATCGGCAAGCGCCTAGAAGGCGCGCCGCACGAGACGCTCCTGACGATCGACGCGACCACCGGCCAGAACGGTCTGCGACAGGCCGAGATCTTCTCGTCGGTCACGCCCGTCGACGGCATCGTGCTCACCAAGCTCGACGGCACTGCCAAGGGCGGTATCGCTATCGCGATCGCCGACAAGCTCAAGATCCCGGTCAAGCTCGTCGGTGTGGGGGAGGGCGTCGAAGATCTTCGCCCCTTCGACGCCGACGACTTCGCCAGCGCGCTACTCAAGTAGGAGCAGCGACGCGCGAGTGCTGGGCGCCCGCGCTTGACCGCTCGCGTGAGCGCCGTCGCGCCAGATACCGCCGGCCGTGAACATGTCGCCAGACGGACTCGCTCCGCCCTGACCTGCATATAGAGTCGCCAGCGATGTCAATCCTTTTCTGGGCACTGCTGGCGATTGGGCTCCTGGTGGTCGAGATCGTCTCGGTCACGTTCTTCCCGATCTTCTTCGCGATCAGCGCGGTCCTGGCGGCGGTCGCTGAGGCCGCCGGCGTGGATCCCCTCTACCAGTGGCTGATCTTCGGCTTCGTCGGGCTGCTGCTCAGTGGGATGCTGCGGCCGATCGCCAAGCGCCAGCTCGACAAGGGCCCGAATCTGCAAAGCAGCGTCGACAAGCTCAAAGGCCGCACGGCGTCGGTGACGACCGCCATCGATGGCCGCTCCGGTACCGGTGCCGTCACGATCAACGGCGAGGTGTGGTCGGCGAAGCCCGCCGGCAACAGCTTCGGCGAGATCCCGGTCGGGGCCGATGTTGAGATCTACGAAGTGCGGGGCGCGACGCTCGTCGTCGCACCGCTCGAAACCATCGAGGTTCCCTAAACCATGGTCATTGCTGCAGACGCCCCCGGGGTGGGGGTCTACATCGCGATCGCGCTTGCGCTGTTCATCTTCTTCTTCCTCCTGCGGTCGGTCCGGATCGTCCCGCAGGCGCGCCGTGGAATCGTCGAGCGGCTCGGCAAGTTCCACCGCACGCTGGAGCCTGGGCTGGCGCTGGTCGTTCCGTTCGTCGATCGAGTGCAGCCCCTGATCGACATGCGCGAGCAGGTCGTCACGTTCCCGCCGCAGCCGGTGATCACGGCAGACAACGTGACGGTGCAGATCGACACCGTCATCTACTTCACGGTCACCGATCCCAAGGCCGTCACCTACGAGATCGCCAACCCGCTGCAGGCTATCGAGCAGCTCACGATCACCACGCTGCGCAACGTGGTCGGTGGCATGACGCTTGAGGGCGCACTCACCGGCCGCGACACCGTCAACACGGAGCTGCGCTCGGTCCTGGATCAGAAGACCGGCCAGTGGGGCATTCGTATCGCCACGGTCGAGATCAAGGCGATCGACCCGCCGATGTCTATCCAGGAGGCGATGGAGAAGCAGATGCGCGCCGAGCGAGACAAGCGCGCGACGATCCTGACCGCCGAGGGCTCCCGTGAGTCGCAGATCCTGACGGCGGAGGGTGAGCGCCAGTCGCGCATTCTGCGCGCTGAGGGCGAGCGCCAGAGCGCAATCCTCTCGGCTCAGGGTGAGCGCGAAGCCAGGATCCTGGAGGCCGAGGGCGAGGCGCAGGCCATCTCCAACGTCTTCGAGGCGATCCACACCTCCAACCCAGATCCCTCGCTGCTGGCCTACCAGTACCTGCAGATGCTGCCCAAACTCGCCGAGGGCGAGGCGAGCAAGCTCTTCATCATCCCGACGGAGTTCACCGAGGCAGCAGCCGGCCTGGCCTCGCACTTCCCGGCGGCTTCGGCGGCGCTCAAGAAGCCCGCCGACACGCCGCAGAGCTAGATCGCTGGCGGCGGAGCGCGGCGCCTGCACTGTCAGGTGCCGCCCTCCCCGCCGGAACGCGTACGCTTACGCGCGATGTTTGACGCGCTATCCGAACGGCTCCAGTCGACCCTCGACGGGGTCCGCCAGCGCGGCACCCTGACCGAGGCCGATATTGACTCGGCGATGCGCGAGGTGCGCCTCGCTCTCCTTGAGGCCGACGTCAACCTGAAGGTCGTCCGCCAGTTCACCTCGACGGTGAAGGAGCGCGCACTCGGCGCCGACGTCGTCGGCTCGCTCAATCCGGGCCAGCAGGTCATCAAGATCGTCCACGAGGAGCTCGTTGCGCTCCTGGGTGGCGAGAGCGTCGATCTGGAGTTCTCCGGTAAGCCGCCAACGGTCATCCTGCTCGCCGGCCTCCAGGGCTCGGGTAAGACGACGGCGGCTGCCAAGCTCGCCCACCTCCTCAAGGACCAGTACAACTCGTCGGTCGCGCTCGCGGCCTGCGATATCTACCGTCCGGCCGCGATCGAGCAGCTCGTCACGATGGGCGAGCGTGCCGGCGCGACCGTCTATCAGCGCGGCATCGATGTCGACGCCGTCACCATCGCCACCTGGGCGCTCGAAGAGGCGACGAAGGCCGGCAAGGACGTCCTGATCGTCGACACCGCCGGTCGTCTGTCGATCGACGAGGAGCTCATGGATGAGCTCAAACGGATCAGCGCGGCCGTCAAGCCAGACAACACGCTGCTCGTCGTCGACGCGATGACGGGCCAGGATGCCGTCAACGTCGCCGAGAACTTCGGCGCGGCCGTCGAGCTCGACGGCGTGGTGATGACCAAGCTCGACGGCGACGCCCGCGGTGGCGCGGCGCTCTCCGTCAAGGCGATCACCGGCAAGCCGATCATGTTCGCCTCCACCGGCGAAAAGATCCCCGACTTTGAGCGGTTCCACCCGGACCGTATGGCGCAGCGCCTGCTCGGCATGGGCGACGTGCTCTCGCTCATCGAGCAGGCCGAGAAGCATGCCGACGAAGAAGACGCCAAGGACATGGAGCGCAAGATGCGCCGTGGCGAGCTCACCTTCGACGACTTCCTCAAGCAGATCAAGATGATGCGCCGGATGGGCTCGTTCTCGAGCCTGTTGGGCATGATCCCGGGCGTCGGCAAGCAGCTCAAGGGCGTCAACGTCGACGACAAAGCCGTCGACCGCCTGGAGGCGATCATCCTGTCGATGACGCCTGCCGAGCGGAACGACCCCAAGCTCATCAACGGTTCCCGCAAGCGCCGCATCGCCGCCGGCTCGGGCACGACGATCCAAGAGGTCGGCAAGCTCATCAACCAGTTCGAGCAGATGCGCAAAGTGATGAAGCAGATGTCGCGTGGGAAGGGCCCCGACATGGCCCAGCTGATGCAGCAGATGGGTCGCAAGTAGGCACGACGCCGCATTCCGGCGTTCTTCCCGCTAAGCTCCCCCGTCGCATGGTTCGACTTCGGCTCACCCGCATTGGCGGGAAGAAAAACCCCATTTGGCGCATCGTCGCCACCGATCAGCGCTCACCGCGTGACGGTCGGATCTTGGAGATCGTCGGTCGGTACAACGCTCAGACCGAGCCGTCGACCATCTCGGTCGATGAGGATCGCGTCAAGCACTGGCTTTCCGTTGGCGCCCAGCCGACGAACCAGGTCAAGAAGCTCCTGCGCCTGCAGGGCATCAAGGCCTAGCGCCACCTTCTTCGCATGAGCGACGCTGCCGCAGCTCGCGAGATGCTTGAGACGGTCGTCCGCCCCCTCGTTGGGAAGCCGGACGCCATCTCGATCAAAGAGACGCCTGGCGGCGACGAGGGCACCGTGGTGCTTGAGCTGTCGCTGGATGCTGGCGACTACGGCCGAGTGATCGGCCGTGGTGGCCGGACGGCCAATGCCGTCCGCCAGCTGGTGCGGGCCGCCGCAGTGCGCGACGGTCGTCGCGTGCTCGTCGACATCGTGCAGTGACGCGCGACGTCGCGCCGCCGGAGCGCGTCTTCGCCGGCACCGTCGGCAAGGGCCACGGCCTTGACGGTTCGTTCTACGTCGTGGCTGCGGTCCCCGCGCTGCTCACCAAGGGTGCGCAGCTGTGGGTTGAGGGCGAGCCTGAGTCCCGGACGGTCGAGCGCCGCGCGGGCACCGATGCCAAGCCGATCCTGCGCCTCAGCGGCGCGAGCGATCGCAACGCCGCCGACCGCTTCCGCGGGAAGGGCCTGGAGGCGTCCAACCTCAACGCCCCGCCGCTCGGTGACGACGAATACTGGGCGCATGAACTCGTCGGGTGCTCCGTCGCCGCGGCGGATGGCCGGGCGCTGGGCGACGTCGCCGAGCTGATGGCTCTGCCTTCGTGCGAGGTGCTCGTGGTGCGTGGGGTGGAGGCCTTGGGTGAACTCCTGATTCCGCTCGTCAAGGACGCGATCGTCGAGATCGATCCCGTCGGCCGCGCGATCACCGTCGATGCCGAATTCTTGGCGATCGACGCCGACGCCTAGCCCGGCTCCGGCCCGCCCGCCACACTCCCTCGTAGGTCTTCGCACGCCATGCAGCTCGACGTCGTCACGCTCTTCCCGGATTCGCTGGACTGGTTCAAAGGCCAGCGGCACGTCCGCAACGCCGTCGAGGCTGGCCACGAGGTCCGCGCACTCGATCCGAGGCCGCACACGCCGCTGACGGGCCGCCAGGTCGACGACACGCCGTTCGGCGGCGGAGCCGGCATGGTGTTGCGCGTCGACGCGATGGAGGCGGCCCTGCGCGGGCTCTACGGCGTGGACCCGGTCGAGCTGAGGACGCAGCGCCGGGTGGTCGCGCTGGTTCCGAATGGACGCGTTCTGGACGACGTGCTCGTCGACGAACTCGTCCAGGAGGACGCGATCACGCTCCTCTGCGGCCGCTACGAGGGTTTCGACGAGCGGATCCTTGAGCAGTTTTGCACCGACCGCATCTCGCTCGGGCAGTACGTGCTCGCCGGAGGCGAACTCGCCGCGATGGTGGTCATGGATGCGATCGTGCGCAAGTTGCCCGGCGCGCTTGGGCATGCCGATTCCGCCGGTGAGGAGTCGTTCTCGGCCGACCTCGACGGCGACCCCGAATACCCGCACTACACCCGCCCTGCGGATTGGCGTGGCTGGCCGGTACCTGAGGTTTTGCTGTCTGGCAACCATGCGGCGATCGACCGCTGGAGGCGCGAACAATCGCGCCTTCGTGGGCAGGCGGCACCGGGTGCACGCCTGGATCGCGGCTGACCGCTACTCTGTGCAGAGGTCCTAGCGCCGCTTCGTGCGCGCTGCCCAGGATCCACGCGCGCAGCATCGGCCGAGCGGCCTGCCTGAGGGCAAGCCGCTACGATGGGCGACCCGCGCGTGCCAACCGCCGCGCCCGCGCAACCACCTTTTTCCTTCTTATGAGCACCGTCATCGAGAGTCTCGAGCGCGAGCAGCTGCGTCGCGTTCCCAACTTCCAGCCCGGCGATCGCGTCCGCGTGCACTTCCAGGTCATCGAGGGCAGCCGCCGTCGTGTCCAGGTGTTCGAGGGGATCGTCATCAAGCGCCAGGGCCACGGCGTCCGCGAGACGTTCACCGTCCGCAAGCAGTCGTTCGGCGTTGGCGTCGAGCGTCAGTTCCCGGTCCACTCGCCGAAGATCGAGAAGATCGAGGTCCCGGCCCGTGGTGACGTCCGTCGCGCCAAGCTGTATTACATCCGCGATCGCGTTGGTAAGGCCGCTCGCGTTCGCGAGCGCCGCTACACCGGTCCGGAAGAGATCGTTGAGCCGGGTCTGATCCACGACCCAGTCGCGATCGCTGCTGCTGCCGCTGAGGCTGCTGCTGCCGCTGAGGCTGAGGCCGCTGCGGCGACCGAGGCTGCTGCCGCGGCTGAGGCAGAGGCCACGGCCGATGTCGTCGAGGCTGACGCCCCGGCTGCTGAGGCCAGCGCCGAGACGACCGACGACGCCGCTGGCGCCGACGAGTCGTCCACCGACGCCTCCTAGTCCTGGCCTAGCGGCCTGGTCCGAGCATGCGGCTCGGACGCAGAACATTTGATGACGTGCCCGTGGCTGATGAGGTCACGGGCACGCGTCGTTTGGTGGAGACCGCTGCGGTGGTCATCGGTGCGCTGCTCCTTGCGGTGGTGATCCAGCAGTTCGTGCTCAAGCCGTACAAGATCCCGTCGCTGTCGATGGCGCCGACGCTGGTCGTCGGCCAGCGTGTCTTGGTGAACCGCGTCGGGACCCACTTCACGGATCCTCAGCGTGGCCAGATCACGGTCTTCTATCCGCCGGCCGGGGCAGACGTGCGTGATGCGTCGGCGCAGTGCGGCCGCGTGCGGCCGGCCACGCAGCTGTGTGGCGTCGCGACGCCCGGCACGTCGAAGCAGGCGTTCATCAAGCGGGTCGTCGGGCTTCCCGGCGACCGCATCGCCCTCGTCAACGGGCACGTCGTGCGTGACGGCAAGCGGGTCCCTGAGCCGTATGCGCAGTCGTGTGCTGGTCCGGCGTGCAACCTTTCGCAGGTGACGGTCCCTGCCGGTTCGTACTACCTGCTGGGAGACAATCGTGATGACAGCGACGACTCGCGCTACTGGGGGCCCGTGCGCGCCGGCGACGTGATCGGCCAGGCGTTCGCTACCTATTGGCCACCCGATCGGATCGGCGGAGTGGATGTGCAGTAGCGGGTCGATGCGCTTGCGCTCGGGGCATCGCGTGCCGGCGGCGGCGGGAGCGAGCGCCCGGCGGCGCACGGCGACCACCGGGTGTGGTTCAGTGTCGGTCGTGCACGACCTCCTGCTCCGTCCCGTTTTCGCGGGGTCGCCTCTCGCCGCCGGTGCTCCGGCTGGCGCTGGCGTCCCGGTCCAGCCCGCTAGGCGGGCCTGATCGTGGCGCGCAATACCGCGGCGCAGGTCGAGGAGGAGCACAGCTGGATCGAGACGATCCTCGTCGTCATCGGCGCCCTCGTGCTCGCGCTGTTGATCCAGCAGTTCCTCGTTAAGCCGTACAAGATCCCGTCGCCGTCGATGGTGCCGACCCTCGCCGAGGGCCAGCGCATCCTGGTGAACCGCATCGCCAACAACTTCGGTGATCCGCAGAACGGGCAGATCGTGGTGTTCAACCCGCCCGGCGGTGCAGGTGACACGGTCGCCGACAAGTGCGCCGTCCCGATCCCCGACGAGCAGCCTTGCCTGAAGGCCGTCGACGGGAAGCTCAAGCAGGCCTACGTCAAGCGCGTGGTCGGCGAGCCTGGAGACAAGTTGCGCGTCGAGCAGGGCCATGTCATTCGTAACGGCAAGCGCGTCGATGAGCCGTACGCGCAGTCGTGCGACGACTCCACGTGCAACATGACGGAGTTCACGGTGCCCGCCGGGACGTACTTCATGATGGGGGATAACCGCGGCAACAGCGAGGACTCCCGCTTCTGGGGCCCGCTTCCGCGTGAGTACGTGATCGGCCGCGCCTTTGCCACCTACTGGCCACCCAAACGCATTGGCGGCCTCTAGGCCGCAGGGCCCGTTGGCCGCAGGCGAGCCGCTTGCGGCGGAGGCTCGGCTTGCGGCCGACGGCCTGCCCGTCGGCGTTCCGGAGGCCGGGTCATCGCCCAAGCCCAAGCCGGCAGCCAAGCCTCGAAAGAAGGCGACCCGGGCTCGGCCCGGGGAGAAAGCGGCTTCGCTGATCTTGGCCGACGCCGAACGCGGCGACCTGATCGCCGGCGCCGACGAAGCCGGCCGCGGCTGTTTGGCCGGGCCGATGGTGGCCGCTGCCGTGCTGCTCTCGCCCGTGCGCCTCATCCCGCTCATCGAGCACGATGAGGGTCCCAAGCGAGACCGCCGGCCACCGCGGGTGCTCAACGGCCTCATGCGGCTCGATGACTCCAAGAAGGTCCCCAAGCACCTGCGTGCCGACCTCGCGGCCGCCATCCTTGAACACGCCGTTGCTGTGGCCGTGGTCGTCCGCAGCCCGGGCACGCTGGATCGCGATGGCCTCCATCGCAGCAACCTCGCGATGCTCGGCGAGGCGCTAGACCGCGTCGACCGGCCGGGCGCGCTCCTCTTCTCTGACGGCTTCGCGGCCTCGGTGCGCGGCGGCGACCGCAGCGAGGCGCTGGTGGGCGGTGACGGACGCAGCGCCGCCATTGCGGCCGCCTCGGTGATCGCCAAGACGGTGCGCGACCAGCTGATGCGCGGCGCCGCACACGCGCGCTGGCCCGAGCACCGCTTCGACGAACACGTGGGATATGCGACGCCCACCCACCACGACGCGATCCGCTCCGCTGGGATCACGACCATTCACCGCCGCTCGTTCGCGTCGATCGCCTATGAGGGCGCCCCCGAAGCACGGTGAACGCCACGGGCTGGCGGGCCCTCCGGGAGCTGCCGGGCGCCCACCGGTCATGGATTGGCGAGTCCATGTTCAGAACGCCGCCTCGACGTGGTCGAGGGAGATCAGCTCGCCGCGAGCGCCCACGGTGATGCCGACCGCATCGAACCGAATCTCGTCGGCGTTTGGACGTGTTGGTGTGTCGTTGAGCCACGCGGCCGCGAGCTTGCGGACCTGACGCGTCTTGCGCGGCGTGATGGCCTCCAACGGCGTTCCTGCGCCGCCGCCGGCCCTGCGGGTCTTCACCTCCACGAATACGAGCGTGTCGGCGCCGTGAGCGATCAGGTCGATCTCTCCAAAACGGGTCCGGGCGTTCGTCGCGAGCACGTCGAAGCCTCGGCGGCGAAGGTGTTCGGCGGCCAGGAGCTCTCCTGAGACGGCCATGGCAGTGCGGTGATCGGGTGGCATGAGCCGACCGTAGGCGCCGATTTGGGCCCTTCCGCCGCTCTGCGCGAAGTTGGAACTGGTGCTGCGCAGAGTTGGTGCAAAGCACGGCTCGCAGCCCAAAAATGCCACTTTAAGTTCGGTGTCGTGCTCGCTCGATCCACGACCTTCTCCCTCGACGTGCTCGATGCGGTGCCCGTCCGCGTCGAGGCCGACGTCCGTCCCGGGCTTCCGGGACTCACCGTCGTCGGCCTCGGCGACACGGCCGTTCGGGAGGCACGAGAACGGGTGCAAAGCGCGATCGCGAACGCGGGCCTCAAGCTTCCCCAGCGGCGGATGGTGGTGCACCTCGCGCCCGCGTGGCTTCGCAAACGTGGCTCGTCGTTCGATCTCCCGATCGCGTGCGCCCTGCTCGCCGCGAGCGGCCAGCTAGAGCCACAGCGTCTCGACGGCGTCGGGCTCGCGGGAGAACTCTCGCTCGCCGGCGAGGTGCGGCCGGTCTCGGGGCTCGTGGCGATTGCCATGGCCGCACGCGATGCCGGGCTCACGCGCCTCATGGTGCCGGTCGACTCAGCGCACGAGGCCGTCCAGATCGAAGGGCTGGAGCTGCTGCCGGTAGCCACGCTGGAGGAGGCCATTGCCGTCCTTGCCGGGAGGCGTCAACCGCGTCCAGCCCCGCCGGCCCCGTTGGACGCCGGCGGCCCCTGCCCCGACCTTGCGGACGTGCGCGGGCAGCGCGACGCCGTCGCCGCGCTCGAGGTCGCCGCGGCAGGCCGCCACAACCTCCTCTTGGTCGGGCCGCCGGGGACCGGGAAGACGATGCTCGCGCGACGGCTCCCCGGGATCCTGCCGCCGCTCTCGCCAGAGGCCTCACTCGAAGTCACGCGGATCCGCTCGGTCACGGGCGCCGCTGGCGGCGCGGCGTTCACCGATCGGCCGCCATTTCGCGCGCCACACCACACCATCTCGCCGGTCGGGCTCGTCGGTGGCGGCGTGCCCCCGCGAGCCGGAGAGCTCACGCTCGCCCACCTCGGCGTGCTCTTTCTCGACGAGTTCGGCGAGTTTTCCCGACTCACGCTCGAGGCGCTGCGCCAACCGCTGGAAGACCGCTCGGTTGTGCTGGCTCGCGGAGGCCGGTCGGCGCAGATGCCGACCGACGTGCAACTGGTCGCCGCGATGAATCCCTGCCCGTGCGGGCGTGGCGGACTCGGCTGCCGCTGCTCGGAGGCAGACATTGAGCGCTACCGACGACGCATCAGCGGGCCGCTGCTGGATCGCATCGACGTGTTGGCGCCGGTCCTGCGACCGGAACCAGACGAGGTCCACGAGGTCACGACGACGACGGCGACGGTCGCCGGACGAGTCCGCGAGGCCCGTGAGCGCCAGCTGGCGAGGCAGGGCTGTCTCAACGCCGCGCTCACCGATCGTCAACTCGTCGAGTACGGCGGGATCGACGACGCTGCCACCAAGCTCCTCGATCAGCTCTACGCGCGCGGCACGCTGTCGATGCGCGGCGCTCACCGGGTCCTGCGCGTCGCGCGCACCATCGCCGATGTTCAGCGCGATGAGCGCGTTGGGCGTCCGACGCTGGCGCGGGCGCTCACGATGCGACAAGACCTCGTCTGCGAGGACGTCACGGAGGTGGCGGCATGACGATCTCCAGTGCCCTCCACCACGACGCGCACCTGTCGTTCCCTGGCGTTGACGCCTGCGACCGCTGCCTGGCGCTCTCGCAGCTGACGGTGTTCCTCTGGTCGGTGCCCTGCCTGCGCGGCACGCCGGCCTACGCGGCGCGGCAGCAGGCCAAGCAGCAGGGCGAACTCGAGGACGATGATGCGCCAGCGCCGCCACCGCTGGCGGCCCCGCTGGTCGCGTCGTGCGAGGGCCTGGAGCCGACGCCGGGCGAGCTGATTCGCGCGGCCGACGGAGTGATGCCGCCGCGTGCCCGAGATGCCGCGCGCGTCTTCGCGCGCTGGTCGGCTGACGCGGTGCGCGAGCGGTGCCTCGCGGTCGGCCTGACGGCGGCGTGCCACTGCTCGCTGGACTACCCGGAGACGCTCCGTGCCTTGGCCGACCCGCCGCCGGTGCTCTACGTCGCTGGCAACGCCCGAGTGCTCGATCGCTGCCCAGCGTCGGCCGTGGGGATGGTCGGGACGCGCAGGCCGACGCGCGTCGGCCGGGAAGCCTCGCGCAACATCGCCATGGGCATCGCGCAGGTCGGTGGGGTGGTGGTGAGCGGCATGGCGCTCGGCGTCGACGGCGCGTCGCACGAGGGAGCGCTGATGGGGAGGGGTGCCACGATCGCCGTGCTCGCCAGCGGCGCCGACCGCCCGAGCCCGATGTCGCACCGCCGCCTCTACGACGAGATCCTGCAGTCGGGAGCGATCGTCTCTGAACTCCCGCCCGGAACGGAGCCTTCGAAGTGGACGTTCCCGGCACGCAACCGCATCATCGCGGCGCTCTCGAGCGCGGTGATCGTCGTCGAGGCGCCAAAGCGCTCGGGCGCCCTGATCACCGTCGATCACGCGCAGGACCTCGGCGTCGATGTCTTCGCCGTCCCAGGCTCGCTGGCCAGCGTCACCTGCGAAGGCAGCAACGCCCTGCTCTGCGAAGGCGGCGCCGGCGTCGTCGACGGGGTCGACTTCATGTCGGCGAGAACGGGCGGCAGCAGCGCCGCGCGCCCCGAGCGTCCACGACCGGTCAATGCAGGCCAAGCCGCGGTCCACGACGTGCTGACGAGCGGCCCGCAGAGCCGCCAGGAACTCGGCCGCGCGACGTCGACCCTCGCGCCGACGGAGCTGGAGGAGGCCCTCACCGATCTCGAACTCTCCGGCTGGGTTGAGCGCGGGCTGGACGGGCGCTATCGCCTGGCCGAACGCAGCGCCCGATGACGCGGCACACGCACGCGGCTTCGCCGGCCGTCGCGCTGGGCCCGCGCGCGCTGACGTTGGCAACGCCTGCCGCTCAGCCGCTCCCTAGGATCGCGCTCGTGAGCACCGCGGAACCACCGCCCACCAGCCGGACGCCCGTCGCACTGACGATCGCCGGCTCAGACTCCGGCGGCGGCGCCGGCATCCAGGCAGATCTCAAGGCCTTCGCGGCAGCCGGAGTCCACGGGACCAGCGCCATCGCCGCGCTCACCGCCCAAAACACGGTCGGCGTCACGCGGATCGAGGCCGTCAACCCGGCGATGATCGTCGCGCAGGTCGCTGCCGTCGCCGACGACCTGGAGATCGGCGCCGTGAAGATCGGCATGCTCGGCTCAACCGAGACGATCGAGGCCGTCGCGCAGGCGCTGGCGCTCCTGGATCCAGCGGTCCCCGTCGTGCACGACCCCGTAATGATCTCGGAGTCCGGGGCGCGCCTGCTGCCAGAAGACGCCCTCGCCGCGCTGCTGCAGCTCATCGTGCCACGAGCCACCGTCATCACGCCAAACCTGTCTGAGGCTCGAGCGATGGTGGCCGCCGGCGCCGGTAGTGCCCAGGCGCCGCCCGAGGGCGACGACGACGCCCTGCTCGACGCCCTCCTCGGCCTCGGCCCAACCTGGGCGATGGTCACCGGCGGCCACCGCACCGAAGCCGTCGACCTCCTCGGCACGGCTAGCGGCGAGCGCCACCGGTTCTCCGGACCGCGCCACGCCGACGGCGCCGCCCACGGATCCGGCTGCACGCACTCCTCCACGCTGGCCGCGCACCTCGCCCGCGGCGCCACCGTGCCCGCGGCCGCTGCTGCCGCCCGAGCAGCCGCCTCCGACGCGGTGCTGCACGGCCTCCGAGACGTCGGCGCCGGCGCGGGGCCGGTCGACGTGCTGCGAATCGCCGAACGGCGCTGACGGCGGGCGACCGGCGCGAACCGCGACACCAAGCTCGCGCCGAACGCGCCTAAGGCGTCTAGCGTGCCCGAACGACCCGCACGTAGAACGGAAGGCGCTCAGGGACGGCGCCAGGACGAGGCGTCGCCGCGATCGTCATCTGGTAGAGCCCCGGCTTCAGCTTTCGCTTGCCGACCTTCGCACCCACCCGCAGCGTCTTGCGGCCCTTGAACTCCTTCAGCGGCACCGTCGCCACCGGCAGGCCAACGGTAAGCCCCTTGCCCTCAAGCACCGTCGACACCTCCAGCGCCATCTCCGACTCGCGCCACGTCTCGATCACGAACTCCGCCTCGCCAGGGCGGGCCGCCGCATACATCGGCTGTGACTTGCGGCTCGTCAGCACCCGACGGCTCCTCGCCTTCACCGACTTCAAAATCGGCGGAAAATCCTGCTTGAGCGAAGGATCCGGCTTCGGGTCGGCTGTCACGACCTTCGGGATCGCGAGCGACGAAGGGATCGTCGGCGGCACGAAGACGAACTGCGGACCCACCGGCTCGGGGGGCACCGGAACCGGATCGACCGGAACGGGATCAACCGGGCTGGGATCAACCGGACCTGGCTCCTCCGGCACGTTGAAATCCCGAGCCGGCTCATCCAACCGAACGACCGGATTGACGGTGATGGTCTCCTGCACCGACCGGCCCGTCACGTCGATCACATCCAGCGTGACCTCCTGCGGCGTCGCCGACCCAAAACGGTACAGCGCCTCCTTGCCGGCAACCGTGCTGTTGTCCGGCAACGTCCAACGGAACCTCAGCTGCGGTTCCTCGAACTCATCCGGATCTGAGGCCGCTCCGACCAAGGCCGTCAGGCCGCGGTTCCCAAGCGTGGTGAAGTTCGCTGACACCCCTTCCGGCGGCGTCAGCTGGTACTCCAAGGCGCCGATGTCTCCGGGCGCCCCAGACCCGATCTGCACGAACCGCGCCCCGCCATCCGCGTCGTGAGTCCCCGTCAAAGCGGGGAGCGCCGAGCTGCTCACGGCATCGACCAGCGGAGAGTTCCAAACGGGATGCAAGTCGCCATTGGACTCGTCACGCCACGACAGCGTGCCCGTGCGCAGCGCGGACTCAGCGAGGGTGCACTTCGTACCGGCGGCGTTCGACCCAGAACGGTAGATCCCGGCGATCGTCACCTCAACCGACGAGGCCGGATCGCTCGGCGTCGCCATGCAATCGACGGTCGTCAGCGACCCGAGCGAGAGGAGTCCGCGGATCTTGAGCGTCAACTTCGCGGCGCCGAGGCCCGGCTGCACACGAACGGCTCGGCTGGGGGTCGTTGCCACACCGCGCAGCGAGGACTGACCGAGTTCCACATCGACGGAGCCAGCCGCCGACGTGGGGCCAAGGATGTCGACGAGATTCTGGGCTCCCGTCAGCGTGCCATCCACGACGGTGCTCCAAAGCACCGCCCGCACATGGTTGCCGCCACCACGCACCCGAACGATGGGCACGGTCGTATCGGTTCCCGTCGACTTCACCCTCGTGGAGTCGACGGTGACGTTGCCAAGGTCGGCGCCTGAGGCGTCTCCTGCGATTTCAAGGGCGGGTGCGCCGCCGGTAATGGTCGAGTCGAGTACCTGGCTGCCGTTCGTGGCCCGCACGGCCGGAGCGCTCGGGGCGTTGGACTGCACCGTCACCCGCTGCAACACGGCTGGCGAGGCCGGAGAGGCAATCCCCAGTGCAGGAGACAACCGGATCGCCGTCGCCGTCATCGTCGACGAGGGCACCTTTACGGTGCTGTCGCGAAGCTGGCTACCGCGCTGCAGGTCGAGTGCGATCACCGAACCAGACGTCAGGGTGCCCTTCAGCGTGAAATCGACGTTACTGATGCCGCTCGTGGCCGTCGTATCTCGCGAAGAGAGCCGCAAGAGCGTGATCGGCGACCCGCTGTTGGTCACGATGGCGCGGCCACCAGCCTCCGGCCCGCGCACCGTCGGCGCCGACAAGCTCGTAAACACCACGGGGCTGGCCACGGAGTACGTGCCGGCGACCAGCTCGACGGTCGCCTTGAAACTCGCGTCGCTGGCGCCCTCACTCGAGATCGTCGTCGCGGCCTCGCTCAGCTCGGGGCCGGTCTTCGGGAAGAACGTATCTCCGCTGCGCTCAACGAGGGCCCAGCCGCTCGCCGGAAACAGCAGAAGCGTCGCGAAAACCGCGGCGCACGTGGGGACAACACGCCAGCTCACCCACCGACGGTATCGAAAACCGGACTGTTGACCAACAGGTGACGTATTGACGTCAGCCCGGGGTGGGGTCATCGCCCCAAGCACGCCGCCAAACGCGTGCGAGCACCACGGCGAGCGCTACCGGCGCCCGTCGGCTCGGCGCCGCGACTGCGGGCCCTTCTTCGGCTCAGGCTCGGCGGCCAACAGCTCCTCGACGGCGGCCGCATCAGGCTCCGGGAGGACGCCGTCATCGGGGACGAGCACCGGCCGCGGCGCGAGGCGCCGATCCGCCCAGACCTCACCCTCGTTCTTGCCGGCCGTCGCGACTTCCTCGAGTCCTTGGATCCCGGCCGTCGACGACCGCACGGAATCGGCGGTGCGCGTGAGGAACGCGTTCACGTCGGCGTTGAACCGCGCCGGACGTTCAAACATCGCCACGTGGCCGGTGTCCTCGTAGATGATCGCCTCCGAGCCCTCGATGTCTCGAGTCCACAGCCGCAGGTCGCCGCTGGGAATAATCCGGTCATTGCGGCCCCAGATCAGCAGCGTCGGCATCTCGATGCGCTCAAGCTCATCCTGCAGATCGCAGTTCCCGATCGCGTGCACTGCTGGGGCAAACCCTGCCGTGCCCGCGCCGACGAGCTGACGCTGCACCAGCTGGCCGGGAAGGCGCTCGGGGTACCGACAGACGACGCCCAACAGCGCGCGGCGCAGCGGCGCGCTCTTCGACAGCGGATCGGAGCCAAGGCTCGCCGACCGCGCGCCAGCGTTATACAGCCACCCAAAGGTCTTCAGGACCCACAGCACTTGCGGATTGCGCGCAATGTCGATCGTGATGCCCGCCGGGCTCACCAGCACGAGGCGGTCGACCAGCTCGGGATGCTCAAGGGCGAACTTCGTCGCGATCTGGCCACCCATCGAATTCCCGATGAGGGTCACCGTCTCCAAATCGAGCTTGTGCATCATCGTGATGAGCACGTCGCAGTACAGGCCGATCGTCAGCTCGGCGCTGGGCAGGGGGGAGCGCCCAAAGCCAGGAAGGTCCATGGCGATCACGCGGTGCTCACGGGCCAGCTGGGGAATGTTCTCCAGCCAGTTCATCCAGTTGCCGGAGAGGCCGTGGACCATGAAGACCGTCGGGCCAGCGCCCACGTCGATGTAGTTCACGGGACGCCCGAGCACCTCAACTTGGCGCTCGAGCTGCTCCCAAGGGACGTCTTGCCACGCCGAACGGCCCACCGGTCCGTACTGGAGGCGGGGGGCAAGACGGTCGACTGGGGGAGTCGGACTCATAGCTTTAGGCTACTGAGCGTGCTCGTCGCCATTGACGTCGATTCCACGCTCCACGACTACTGGGAGCAGTTCAGCACCGCGGCGCGCGAGCTCCACGGCGTTGAGCTTCCGTACGCCCAGCAGCTCGCATGGAGCGTCGACGCCCTCACGCCGGAGCAGCTGAGGGAGGTCGTTGAGGCGACCCATGCCGACGAACTGATCGAGGCGGCCATCGCCTACCCCGGCGCGGCCGAGACCGTGCAGCGCTGGAAATCCGAGGGGCACGAGATCCTGATCACCACGCACCGTCGCCCGGAGGCTCACGACGTGACGGCCCGCTGGCTGCGCGAGCAAGAGATTCCCTTCGACGGGCTGCGATGCGGGTGGAAGAAGGTCGATCACTGCAGCGACGTCGGGGTCGCCCTCCTGATCGACGACGCCCCAGAGAATCTTGAGGGCGCGCTCACTCGTGGCATCGCCGTTGCGACGATCCGCCATCCCTGGAACCAAGACCTCCTTCGGCAGCGCCCAGAGATCACGCACGGCGACGATTGGCTGGCGCTCGCTGAAGGGCTAGAACCCCTGCTCGGATGGCCGCGATAGGCGCCGTGTCACCCGACCGTCCTTAGGACGGATACCGGCGGTCAGAGCTGGCGCACCGCCGCAATGGTTCCCGTCCGCTCCGGCCTGTACCTTTTCGCACGTGCGTCGTCTGGTTTTGGCCTCTGGAGTGCTCGTTGGTGCCCTCGTGGTTTCCGGCGGCGTCGTTGCGGGCCTCCACGCCGCCACCGCCGGGCAGATCGCCGAAGGCGTCAACGTCGCCACCGTCGACGTCGGCGGCCTCACCGCCGCCCAGGCCAAGGCCCGGCTCGAGGCGGCATACCTTGCTCCGCTCCAGCAGCCGGTCGTGGTCGTTCGTCGCGGCAAGGAGTTCAAGCTCAGCGCCAAAGAAGCCCGGATCGACGCCGACCTCGACGCCGCGGTGGCGCAGGCCGTCAAGGCGTCCGAGTCCGATGCGTTCAGCTCCGCCTGGCGGACGGTCAGCGGCACCAAGGTCGACAAGACCATCGAGGTCCCGGTGAAGTCGTCCGACGCGGCCGTCCTGCGCTTCGTCGATCGGGTCCGCCGCAGCGTGGATCGCCAGCCCCAAGAGGCCACGCTCACCTTCGTGCACGACCGGCCGATCCTGAAGGACTCCCAGACGGGCATGGCCGTCGACCGCGCCAAACTCCGCACGCTCGTGTCGGATGCCGTCGACGACCCCACGCGCCAGCCCATGCTCGCCCCGGTTCGCACCACGAAGCCCAAGCAGTCCGCCGCCGCCCTCAAGAAGAGCAACGGCACGATCATCACCGTCGATCGCGTCACCAACGAGCTGCGGCTCTTCAAGAACTTCAAACTGTCGAAGAAGTACCGCGTCGCCGTTGGCGCCCAAGGCCACGAGACGCCTGCCGGCACCTACACGATCAACGACAAACAGGTCAACCCGTCGTGGCACGTGCCGCTCTCCGACTGGGCCGGCAGCCTCGCGGGCACCGTTGTGCCGCCAGGCCCGTCGAACCCCATCAAGGCCCGGTGGATGGGCTTCTTCGACGGCGCCGGCATCCACGGCACCTCAGACCGCGGATCGATCGGTTCCCCGGCTTCGCACGGCTGTGTTCGCATGCTCGAAGAGGACGTCATCGACCTCTACGACCGCGTCCCACTAGGCGCCACGATCCACGTCGTCTGACGACGTGTCTTAGGTTCGTCCGACGCCGATCTTCTCGACGGGTACTTCTTCCCAGCCCTTGCTCAGGAGCAGGGAGTGGTGGTCGCAGTGCCGAAAGGTCAGCGTGCCCAGGAAAATGCCCCGTTCTTGCTTCCTCAACGCCGCGTACCACATCATCTGTGCGTCGCTGGGCGCGTCGATCTTGTGCCACGGAAGCGACGGGTCGTCGCCCGGCTCAATGACCTCGGACTCGACCAGCTGGTCGATGGTGAAGATCGACCCCTCGTGCACATGGATGTAGAAGACGGCCACGCAGGCGAGGCTACCGACCTCGCCGCAGTCTCGGGCGCATGGTCGGCGGCCACGGTCCTGCTCGACGGCGACCTGGCGCGCCGCGGCCTCGCGACGCGCACGCGCCGCGCCTACCGCGCCGATCTCGAAGACCTCGCCGCCTGGGCCGTCGAACGCGACCTCCTCCCGGACGCCGCTCAACTGGCTGACCTCCGTCGCTACGTCGCCGGACTCACCCAGCGCGGCCTTGCGCCAGCGACGATTGCGCGCCGCGTGGCGGCGATCCGCGCGCTCTTTGGCGTGCTGCGCGAGCACGGCGTGATCGAGGCCAGCCCCGCTGAGCGCCTTGGCTCGCCGCGACGGGGCGACCACCTGCCAAGAGTCCTCTCCGCGCCCGACGCCGGACGACTTCTTGATGCCACCGGCGGCGCCGGCGCGCTCGGGCTACGAGACCGCGCCATGTTTGAACTCGCCTACGGGTGTGGACTGCGTGCCGAAGAGATCGTGATGCTCGACGTCGGCAACCTCGACGTCGACCGCGAGACGCTGCGCGTCCACGGCAAGGGAGACAAAGTCCGCGCCGTGCCGGTTGGCGAGCCGGCGCTGCTGGCGACGATTGCGTGGCTTCAGCGGGGTCGTCCGCGGATCGCAACCGATCCTGCAACGGGCCCCTTGCTGCTCTCCCGGACGGGGCGTCGGCTCTCTACTTCCGACGTGCGCCGACGGCTCACTCGGTGGGTAGAACGCGCAGGAATTGAGGGTGGACCGGTGTCGCCGCACGCACTGCGTCACTCCTATGCGACTCATCTTCTCGACGGAGGAGCCGACCTCAGAGCTATCCAAGATCTGCTCGGTCACGCCTCGATCGCCACCACGCAGGTCTACACTCGAGTCGAATCGCGCCGCGTGCGCGAGGCGTACGCCCGATCCCATCCGCGGAGCTAACGCCCCAAACGGCGCCTTTCACCCAATCACCATGGCCAACCCGACCAAGACCGTTGAGCTGCGCGACCTGTGGCGCCGCTACAAGCAGAACGACGACCGCCGCGCACGCGAGAGCCTCGTCATCGCGTACTCGCCGCTGGTGAAGTACATCGCCGGCAAGATCGGCGCGTCGCTGCCTTCGCACGTCGAAGAGGGCGACCTCATCTCGTACGGGCTCGTCGGCCTGATCTCCTCGATCGAGCGCTTCGATCCCAAACGAGACATCAAGTTCGAGACGTTCGCCAACGCCCGCATCCGCGGCGCGATCATCGACGAACTCCGCGCCCTGGACTGGGTCCCGCGATCGGTGCGCTCCAAGGCCCGCGAGATCGAGCGCGCCCACCAGAAGCTCGAGCACCGCCTGCACCGCACGCCAACCGACGCCGAGCTCGCCCACGCGCTTGAGATGACGGAGAGCGAGTTCCGTGAGGCCCTCATGCAGGTGTCGTCGACGACGCTCTTTGCTCTCGACGAGCTGTGGGGCTCGGGCGACCAGTCGGGCGATTCGATCTCACTCCTGGACACGATCCAAGACCACGACTCGCCGGATCCGGCGTCGCTCGTCGATCAGGGCGAGATGCGCGAGCGCGTCGCCGGCGCCGTCGAGCGGCTGCCTGAGCGCGAGAAGCTCGTGATCGCCCTCTACTACTACGAGAACCTCACGCTTCGCGAGATCGGCGAGGTCCTCGGCGTGACTGAGTCTCGGGTGTCGCAGCTGCACACCAAGGCCGTCCTGCGGCTGCGCGCGCGCATCCAAGCCGAAGACGACGAGTAGCCCGGGCAGCGGGTACGCGCCCGGTGCCGGTCGTTCGGCGCTGATCTCCCTGCTGACGGGGTGTCAGCAAGCAGGCCCAGCGGCGCCGGTAATGGTAGCTTCCGAGCCTTGACGAAGCCCCGGCAGATCATCACGGCCCACGAGCCGGTTGTGTGCGAAGTCTGCAGGCGCACGCTCCTGCGCGGCGAGAACGCCGTCGGCTTCATCGCTGACGGGCGCCCCGTGAAGGTCTGCGAGCTCTGCGAGCCCCGGGCCGTGCACGAGGGCTGGATCCGTGAAGGGGTCCCGGTCGATGCGCAGGCCGCCGCGCGCCGCCGTGATCGCAAGTCGTTGCTGCGCCGGTTCCGCGGCGAAGCAGCCGCGCCTCGGCGCCCAGCGGCGTCGGTGATGGACGACTCCCGTCCTGCTGCGCCTCAGCACCATGAAGACCGCCAGGTTCACGGCGTCCCGACCAGTGCGGAGCTGCGGCTCGAGCGCGCCGTCGAGATGTACAACGCCTCCGGCCTGCCACACCGCATGGCCGGAATCACGAAATCGCTCGGCGCTCCCGTCGTCGCGGTTCGTGCGTCACCCAACGAGAGCGGCATCGTTCGCATCACGGTCGCGTGGGAGCTGGCTTGGTACCGCTTCGAAGTCGACCTTGGCGACAGCGACGGCGGTGTGCGGCCCGTCGCCCGCGGCAACGAGCTACGTGAACTCGACGAGCTCGAGCTCCAGCCGACGAACGCGCTCAGCGAAGCCGGCCTGATCGTCGACGCCGCGTAGCGCGGCCGAGCGCGCCGCCTGCACCTGTCGCGGGGCGCGCATCTTTGGGGCCAGACTGTGCTCCGGTCACACCGCGAAGTGATGTCGCGCACATATCGTCGGCCGCGATGAGCACCCTCTCCGTGTGCGCCTTTGCCTCCCGCGGCTCCGGCGCGCCGCACCGATGACCCCGTCGCCTGTGGGAACCGTCGTCCTTTACGGCGCGACGGGCTACACGGGGCGACTCGTCGCCCAAGCGCTGCTGCGTCGCGGCGCCACCGTGGTGCTCGCCGGTCGCAATCAGGCCAAGCTCTACTCGCGGGCGTCGGAACTGGGCGGTGGCATCCAGACGGTCGCCGCCGGGATCGACGATCACGCGGCGCTCACGCGCGCCGCCAGCTGCGGCGCCGTCGTCGTGAACTGCGCCGGGCCGTTCGCGCTCACCGGCGACCCCGTCCTCTTGGCTGCCGCGTCGGCCGGCGCCCACTACCTCGACACCACCGGCGAGCAGGACTGGATCCGCCGCGTCTTCGAGGTCCACGACGCCGCGCTGCGCACGGCCGGGGTGGCGGCGGCCCCAGGCATGGCGTTTTCGCACGCTCCCGGTGATCTGCTGTGCCACGTCGTCGGCCAGCAGGTCGAGCCCGTCCGCCGACTCGTCGTCGCCTACCACGTGGAAGGCTTCCAGATGAGCCGCGGCACCATGCACTCTTCGCTGGAGCAGATGAACGGGCTCGACGTCGCCTACGAGGGTGGCCAGTGGATCGCTGGTGGCGCGCGGCCACGGACCGATCGCTTCGCGTTCCCGGCCGAGATCGGCGTCCAGCGCGTCGCGCGCTACCCGACGGGTGAGGTCGTCACCGTCCCGCGGCATGTCGTCTGCGACGAGGTGGCGGCCCGAATCTCGACGGTCTCGATTGCGCCGCGTCTGGTCGCGCCGGCCGTTCCATCGATCACGCCGCTGCTCGGGCGGCTCTTGCGCAGCCGCGCCAAGCAGGTTCTGGAGCGCGTGATCGCTCGACTGCCCGAGGGCCCGGCCGAGGAAGACCGCGGCAGCGTGCGTTGGACGATCGCGGTGGAGGCGGTCGGCCGCGACGGCGCTACCGCCCAAGGTCTGGTCGAAGGGCCAGACATCTACGGCTTCACCGCCGGCTCCATCGCCGAGGCGGCCGTGCGGATGGCGTCACCGGACTACGACGTCGTCGGGGCGGTGGCCGCAGCCCAAGCGTTCGACGCCGCGAGCTTCTTGAACGCGATGGCACCGCTTGGGCTTCGATGGAGTGCCCAGCCACATAGGCTGGCGCCCGTATGAGGCTCGCGAGAACACACCCGGCACCGACGTCGGGCCGCGCCGTGGTCACCGGCGCCGGCGCCGGGCTGGGAGCGGCCATCGCCGAGCGCCTCGCGCAGCGCGGCCTGCAGGTCGTCGTCGCCGACGTCGACCTCGCGGCCGCTGAGGCGACAGCCCGCCAGATCGGACGCGGCGCCGTGGCGCACCGGCTCGACGTCGCAGACCTCGACGGCTGCCGCGCACTTGCCGACGGCGGCGACCTGGCGGTCTGGTGCAACAACGCCGGCATCCTCGCGACCGGTCCAGGCTGGGAACTCGACGAGGCCGCCCGACGCAGGCTGTTCGACGTGAACGTCCATGGCGTGATCAACGGCACCACCGCGGCGCTGGAGCAGATGCGGCCAGCCGGGCGGGGCCACGTGCTCAACGTCGCGTCGCTTGCCGCGCTCACGCCCGCGCCGTCAGAGACGCTCTACGGGGCGACGAAACATGCCGTCCTTGCCTTCTCGACGGGCACGCAGCTCGACCTCATCGCCGCTGGCGAGCATGGCGTGCGCATCTCCACGATTTGCCCGGACGGCATGTGGACCCCCATGCTCCACGAGCGGGCCCGCGACCCTGACGCTTGGCCGTCGTGGTCGGGCACGATGCTGACGCCAGACCAGGTCGCGCAGGCGACGGTCGGTCTGCTCGACCGGCCGCGAATGGTCCGGTCGATCCCACGCCACCGAGGCCTGCAGCTGCGGTTGTTCGCGGCGCAGCCGGATCTCGGCGCCAAGCTGCTGCCGGCAATGATCGCGCTCGCGCGGCGGCGCCAACGCCGCTGGGCCGACGGGCACGACGTACCAACCAGGGGCAACCGGTGACCGATCAGGCTGAGCCAACCGGCTCGCCGAGCGCGCCGAGGCCGTTTCCCACCCGCGTCCTCGTCACGGGTGGAGCTGGGTTCATCGGCCGCGCGGTGACGGCCGCGCTGCGGGACCGCGGTGTCGAGGTCGTCGGCCTTGACCGCGTCGCCGACGCCGCCAGCGGCATCGTGGCGGGAGACATCACCGAGCCGGCCGACTGGGCCTGGGCGCTGGAGGGCTGCGACGCCGTCATCCACGCCGCCGCGGTCGTCTCCAACGCCGTCGACCTCGATGACCAGTGGCGGGTCAACGTCCTCGGCACGCGAAGCGTGATCGAGGCCGCCAGCGCGGCGGGCGTGCGGCGGTTCGTGCAGCTCTCGTCGGTGCGGGCGTTCTCAGATACCCAGTTTCCGCCGGGTGTGGCCGAGTCTCATCCCGTCCGGCCGGACGGCAACCCCTACGTCGACACGAAGGTCGCCGGCGAGCAGGTGGCGCTACAGGCCCACGCCGCCGGCGAGCTGGAAGTCGTCGTCATTCGCCCAGGCGACGTCTACGGCCCAGGCTCGGAGCCGTGGGTACTCAAGCCGCTCGCGGTGATCCGCTCGGGCCAGTTCATGCTGCCGGCGATGGGGAAGGGGATCCACAGCCCGGTCTACGTCGACGACCTCGTCGCCGGCCTGGTGCTCGCCGTCTCGCACCCGGCGGCGGCCGGCCAGGTGTTCACGATCAGTGGGGGCGAGGGCGTCACAAGCCGCGAGTACTTCGGCTACCTCGTGCGCTTCGCCGGGCGCCGCGGGCCGATCGTCGTGCCGACCTGGCTGGGCGTCGCCCTGGCCGAGATCGCCGATCGCGCCAACCGGCTGCTGCGCCGCCGCAGCGAGGTCAATGCCACGTCGATGCGGTACCTCGCTCGCCCCGGCACGTATTCGATTCAGAAGGCGCGCGACGTGCTCGGCTACGAACCCAAGGTCAGCCTGCCCGAAGGCATGCGCCGCACCGAGCTGTGGCTCCGCGAACAAGGACTCATCACATGACGACCGCGCTGCCGTCGACCCTCCGCCCAATCCCCGAGCTCGACGCCGCCCGCGACGTCTGGCCGCGCGGCCAGCGCCTCGCGGCCGTTCGCGAGGCAGGAGAGCGTTTCAAAGCGCGGTTCAAGGCCCAGGGAATGGTCCGCGCCGCGCGCAGTCTCGACCTCGTGACGGCGCCGTACCCAGCGACCTTCGCCTTCCATGGCGCCGTGCGCATCCCAACGGCCCAGTACATCTCGATCACCAACCGGATGGTCGTCGTGCAGTACGAGGACTTCGCCGGCGAGCGGCGCACGCTCGTCTGGGAGCCCACGGTGCCCGAGGGCTCGGCCAAAGCCCCGTTCTTTGCGCAAACCGGCGCCCGCATCGACCGCCTCCCGGGCGGACGCTGGCTGACGGACAAGGTGCTGACGGAGTTCACGAATGACACCGACAGCGCCCTGGCACGCTGCGGACTCGCGCCCGAGCACGTCGACTTCGCGAGCTTCGACCACCTCCACGTGCAGGACCTGCGGATGATCCTCGGCACGACGCAGCCGATTCCCGGGGAGAAGGCTCCCCGGATGCCGCTCTTCCCCCGCGCGCAGGTGCTCGCCCAAGAGCGAGAGGTGGCGACGCTCGAAGACCTCCACCCGATGCAGTGGGCGTGGTACGTCCCGGGCACGTTGGAGCACACGCGGCTCGAGCAGCTGGTGCGCCTCAACGGCTCCGTCGAACTCGGGATCGGCGTGGCGATCGTCTGGACGCCTGGCCACACCGACGGCAACCACTCCCTCGTGATCAACACGCCCGACGGCGTGTGGGTGAGCTCGGAGAATGGTGTCTCCCTCGACAACTGGCAGCCGGAGCAGTCGAAGATTCCTGGCGTCGCGCACTACGCGCGCTTCTACCAGCGCGAGATCGTCCCGAATGCCAACACGCTCGAGGACGTCCAAGACCAGTACGACTCGATGGTCCTGGAGAAGACGCTGGCCGACCCGTGCCCTTCGGCGCCGCAGTGGCTCCAGGTGCTGCCCTCCTCCGAGCTCACGAGCCACCGCCGCCAGTGGCCGGTGAAGCCCACGCACCGCCACGGCGGCATCGACTACGGCCAGATCGCCGTCCCGTGAGCGGCCAAGGTGTTCGCGCCCTCGTCGCGTTCCACGGAGCCTTCTTCGCGCTGATCGGCGTCGTCGCGGCGCTTGAGGCGCCAGCGAAAGGCTGGGGCGTCTTGGCGCTCGTCGTGGTCTACAACGTCGGCCTGCCGCTGCTGGCACGGGCCAACGGCCGCGACGATTGGCTCGCGCTGTGGGCGTTCCTGCTGCCCGTCTCGATCTTTCAGGTGTTGCCGGACTGGGTGCTGGCCGACCAGCTCGGGACGCTGGTGTTCCCGGACGTCGGCGGGCCCCGCGTCGACGACGTGATCCCGCTCGCGATGGCCGGCATGTGGGTGCCGCCGCTCTTCATCGTGCTCGCGCTCGCGGGGGAATCCACGCTGCGGGCCGCCGGCCTTGCGTTCGTCGTGTTTCTCGGGAGCGAGCTGGCAGCCCCGACGCTGCAGCTCTGGGAGCCCGGCCCAGGACTGACGGAGGTCGCGGGCGTCGCGCTCTATGTGCTGCCCGCCGAGGCCGCCCTGGGCTGGGCGGCGTGCGTGGCCTTCGGGCTCACGCATGACAAGCCCAGAACGGCCAAGGTCGGCGCGGCGCTGGCCGTCTCGACCTTCTACCTCGGTGCGCTCGTGCTCTCGTCCTTCCTGATCGACGTGGCTGGGTACCGGATCACGGCCTGAGATCGTGGCGCCCTGAGGACTGAGCGCTACTTGCCGGGGCGCGCCGGCAGCGGCGTGGCGATGCCCTTGGCGGCAAACGCAAGCTGCGCCGCGGCGCAGGCCCACACCTCGGCCGTGACGCCATGGCCACCGGACTCCGCCGCCTCCTTGGCCTTGGCGGCGCACGCGATCGCGGCGTCGGCCAAGGCGGAATCGAGCTCGGGAAGCGGCGAGGTGGCGGTCATGCCCTGAAGTGTTCCATTGCGGCCCGCGTTCGGGCGGCGTCAGCCGCGCAGGGTGCGCCGCGCGGCGTCGAGGAGCAGCCGTTGCTCGGCGGCGGCGATCACCCGCCTGGTGCGGTCGACCGCGTCCGGCGTCACGGAGATGGAGCCGATGCCTGCGCCGACGAGCATCTCCACAAACGCGCCATCGACCGACGCGGCTTGCCCGCAGATCGACGTCTGGAGGCCGAGTGCGTCCGCGGCGGCGAGCAGCTGCTGAATGTAGGTCGAGACGGCCGGGTCGCGGACGTTGAACGCCTCGGCGACGAGCCCGGAGTCGCGGTCTGCGGCCAGCAGGAGCTGCGTGAGGTCGTTGGAACCGATCGAGATGCCGGCCACGCCGAGCTGCGCGTACTGCTCCAGGCTGAAGAGCACCGAGGGCACTTCCGCCATGATCCACAGCTCAAATCCGGGCCGCTGCAGCAAACCGGATGCCTCGACGAGCTGGCGGCACTGCGCGAACTCCGCCCCGCTGCGCACGAACGGCAGCATCAGTCGCACGTTGCCGTAGCCGGCATCGAAGACGCCCGAGATCGCGTCGAGCTCCATCCGCAGCACCTCCGGGCGCTTGACGGCCCGAAACGCGCCCCGGAATCCGATCATCGGGTTCGCCTCGACCGGCTCAAACGCCTCGCCGCCGCGCAGGCCACGAAACTCGTTCGTGCGGAAGTCGATGGAGCGATACGTGATCGGGCGCGGGGAGAACGCCGCCGCAAACGCGAGGATCGAGTCGCGCATCGCGTCGACCACCTCACCGCGGCGTCCTTCCGCCAAGAGCGTCTGCGGGTGGGCGCCGTCCAGGGCGTGCAGCAGCATGAGTTCGGCGCGCAGGAGGCCCACGCCGTCGGTCGGCTGGGCGGCGACGGCTGTGGCCGTCGCCGGATCCGAGACGTTGACCATCAGCTTGGTTGCCGTGATGGCCGTCGGCGCTGGCGCCGACGAGGCTGAACCGGCGGCCGCGACGGTCGCGTACGACGGCGGCGGCGAGGTCGCGAGGTTGGAACCAGCAACGGAGACGACGCCTCGGGCGCCGTCGACGACGACGCGCTGGCCGTCGATCAGGGTGGTCGTGCCGTCGCCCGTCCCGACGACGCACGGAATGCCGAGTTCGCGCGCCACGATCGCGGCGTGGCACGTGACCCCACCGGAGTCCGTCACCAGGGCCGAGGCGCGGCGAAGTAGCGGCACCCAGTCGGGGGCTGTCATCGGCGTGACGAGCACGTCGCCGTCCTTGAGGGCCGCGGCGTCTTCGAGCCCGCGCAGCACGCGCACCGGCCCCGTCGCCTGGCCGGGTGCCGCGGCAAGGCCATGAATGAGGACCTCGCCGGGAGCGGCGGTCTGCTGCTCCGGCGCGGCGCCCGTCGTGATCGGGCGGGACTGCACGATCCACAGGTGGTCGGCGGCGTCGAACGCCCACTCGATGTCTTGCGGCGTGCCGTAGTGCTCCTCAACCTGCGCCGCGAGCGCGGCCAGTCGGGCCAGCTGGGTGTCGTCGAGTGAGGAGGCGGTGGCCTCGGTCCCTTCGAGATCGCGGCGGCGGGTGCTCCCGGCCGCGTCGACCTCGATCGCCACGGCCTTGCGCTGTAGCCCGCGGACGCGCACCTCACCGTCACGCTTGCCGACGACGAAGCGGTCCGGGGAGACCTGCCCGGAGACGACCGTCTCGCCGAGCCCGATCGAGGCCTCAATGGTGACGGCGTCCGGATCGCCGGTGGCGGGATCCGACGTGAACATCACGCCGGATCGCCGGGCGTCGATCTGCTGCTGAACGACGACCGCAATGTCCATCGCGGCCGTCGGAAAGCCGCGCGTAAGGCGGTAGTAGATGGTGCGATCACCAAAGAGCGAGCGCCAGCATGAGCCGACGGCCTCCAGGACGGCCTCCTCGCCACGGATGCCCAAGAAGCTGTCGTGCATGCCAGCGAACGACACGTCGGCCGTGTCCTCGGCCGTCGCGGAGGAGCGCACGGCGACGGCGACGTCTGGCCCCAGCGCCTCGTAGGCCGTGAGGATCTCGGCCCGGATCGACGCTGGGATGCCGGCGGCGTCGACCAGCGCACGGGCCTGACTCCCGGCCGTCTGGATGGCCGCGGTGTCGGCGGCGTCGAGCCCCTCGAGGGCGCGCGTGAGCGCGTGGCGCAGATCACCCTCGTCGCAGGCTTGCGCATAGGCGGGAGCGCCGACGACGAACCCAGGGGGAACCGGGAAGCCGGCTCGCGTGAGTTCGCCGAGATTGGCGCCCTTGCCACCGGCCCAGCCGACCTCGGCGCGGGAGATGTCGGCCAGCGGCCGAACGGCCTGGGGCCGTGGGTGGGTGGCCGTCGCGCCGGGGGCAGCGCCGTTGGTGGGGTCAGTCATGGGTCACCGTCCTTCTGGAGGCCCACGCTCGCAGCGCCGGGGCCCGCGCGCATCGGGGCGGCCCACGCGCCCGCTCAGTAGTTGGCCACCGCAGCACAGGACGCGCCGGGTGCGGACAACCACGGAGCTGCGGCGCGGGAACCTCGCGCCTGACGGCCGCTGGCAACGGATGGCCCGGGGCCCGGCTCGCGGCAGGCTGGGGACTCCCGTGGAGAGGAAGCCATGTTCCAGACCATCGTGATCGGCATCGACGGCCGCCCCCAAGACGAGGAGGCGTTCGCCCTCGCCAAGCAGCTCGCCGGCCCTGGCGCCACGCTGACGGCCACCAGCGTCGCCGTGGTGCGCGAGGGCGTACGCGGCCCTTGGACGAGCGACGGCGCCGCCAAGATGCAAGGCGAAGCACAGGAGATCGTCGACCGGTTCGTGGCGCGTCATCCCGGGCTCGACCAGATCGCGACGAGTGCGCCGACGGCTGGCCAGGGCCTGCACAACGTCGCAGCCGGCGCCCGCGCCGACCTCATCGTCGTCGCGTCGTCGCGCCGGGCGCTTCCTGGGCGTGTCTGGTTCGGCGACGCCGTTCGTGGGGTCGTCGAGCATGCGCCGTGCCCCGTCGCCGTCGCGGCCAAGGACCACGTGCCAGCCGCCACGCTCAGCACGATCGCGGTCGCCGACGACGGCTCGCTCGAGGCCGACGCGGCGACCCACCTAGCTCAGCAGCTGGCGCTGCGCGACGGTGCGGCGGTGCGCACCGTGCCGTTGACGTCGGCGGCGGTCATCACCGGGGTCAACACGCCGGCGCTCGTGGAGGCTGAGGCCGAATCCGATCTGCTGGTGCTTGGCATGCGCCAGCACCTCTCGTGGGACAGCGCGCCCGGGACCGAGGTGGCCTACGCGCTGCTGCGGGCCTCCGTGGCGCCGCTGCTCGTCGTGCCGACCTCCGGAGGCTGAGCCGCTTGCGGGGTCGGCGGCGGTTGAGCTGAGCGCGCGCTGAAGGTCGCCGTCGCCACGCCGGCCATCATCACCAGCGCGCCGAGGCTCTCAAGCCGCGTTGGCACCTCGCCCTGCAGCAGCCAGGCCGACGCGATGCCGACCGGCGGGACCAGCAGGATGAACGGCACGACCGTCGCCGCCGGGTACTTCGACAGCAGCCCATTGAAGAGCGAGTAGCCGATGAGCGAGGCGCCGATCGCGGTGTAGAGGGTGCTCGCGACGGCCGTGGCGCCCATGCCACTGAGTCCGTCCCACATCGCGGTCGGGCCGTCGAACACCAGGGAGAGCGCCAGGCAGGGGAGGGGCACGAAGAGCGCCGACCACACCACGACCGACAGCCCCGACTTCACCTTCGCGTGGCGGGTGATGGTGTTGCCGACGGCCCACGACGTCGCGGCGCCGATCGTCACCAGCAGCGGCAGGATGGGCGCACGCGCCCCGTGGGCGACGGCGACGAGCAACAGGCCAGCGGCGCCGACGCCGACGCCGATGAGCTGGCGCCGCGTCGCGTGCTCCCCGAGGAATACCCAGGCCAGCAGGATCGTGACCATCACCTGCACCTGGAGCACGAGGGAAGCCAGGCCCGCGGGCATCCCGAGGTCGAGCGCAATGTAGAGCAGGCTGAACTGCCCGAAGCTCATGAAGAGACCGATCCCCGCGAGCACCCGCCACGGCACGTCTGGTCGAGGGACGAACAGGATCAGCGGGAAGGCCACGATCACGAACCGCAGCGTGAGGAAGAGCAGCGGCGGGATATCTCCCAGGCCCTCGTCGATCACGACGAAGTTCAGGCCCCAGAGGACCGGGACGACGAGGGCGAGCAGGCGATCACGCGCGGTCACCCGGGCTACGGTCGCAGGTCGCGGCGCGCGGTCGCGTCCCGCCTGCGGCGGGCGCGGCGAACGTGGCGTCTAGGGCCTCACGCCGGCGGAGACGGCGTGTTTGGTGCCGGCGGTGGTCGTGATCGTCGCGGTGATCGCGAGGGTCTTGCGCTTGCGGGCGGCAGCCGTGAGCGAGAGCTGGTGCTTCGGCACGGCGATCGTGAGCGACGTCGGCGCTTTGCCCTCCGTGGCCACGCTGAGTGAGCGCGCCCCGGTGCGCCGGAGCGTGTACTTGCCGGTGATGCCCTTCACGAGCCCACCCTTGGCCAACCCGGCGCGCTTGACGGTGACGCCCGACGGCAGCTTGATCGCGGCCGAACGGATCTTGGCGCCAGCGGGAGCGGTGAGCCTCAGCCGCAGTGACGTCCCAAGTCGGCCAGAAAGCAGCGCGGTGGGCGCCTTCGCCGGCTTGGAGCAGTCGTACGTCGAGGTGGTCGCCTGCGTCTTGCCGCTTTGGCTCTCGAACTCCGCGTTGAAGACGGCCGGGGCCGCGCAGAGTTTGGCGGTGGCGATCAGCGCGCTGCCGGCGCCGGCAGCGAAGCCAAGGTCGAGCGAGGTGAGCGGCACGTCGGGAACCGACGGGAACTCCGTGACGAGCTGGCCGGTGGCGGAGACGGTGATCGTGCCGACGATCCGCGACGCGAACCGGCCGGTGAACTGCATGCCGAGGCCGGGGAGGACCTTCCCGGGCACGGAGACGAGGTAGACGGGGCCCGTCAGTGGATCAGGCGTGATCGAGACGCGCGCAGTCGCCGTGCCGACGATCGCGGAATCCGGGCACGCCTGCGCGTCGAACGTCTCCCGCTTGCAGGTGCGCGAGGCGACTTTGGCATCGGCGCTGAGGCCGAGCGGCAGCGTGACCTTCGCGCGCTTGATCGCGCTAGCTCCGGCCGGTTGGGAGAGGCGCACGTTGATGCCGGGGCGGGCGTTGGCGGCGGTGCTGCCCGTGACGGTCGTTTGGAGCTGCGGGGCAAACGGCAGGTTCTCGCAGCCGGTGAACTGCACCGAGGCCGGCGCCGTGGCGACGCGCCCAAGATCTGAGGTCAGCGTCGACGTCGACGTCAGCGGCGAGCAGCTCGTGGCGTTGCGGCCAAAGCCGCCGCGGTCGAGCGACACGACGAACCGCTGCAGATTGAGCGGGAAGCCGCGGTAGAACTGCGGCACGTCGGCGCTGAAGCGCAGGCCGAAGTCGCTCTGGCGCAGATCGATGCGGGCCGTCAGCGCGAGCTTGCCCAGATCGACGTCGCCGAACTGGACGGGCACGATGATCCCGACGCCAGCGGCTCCACCAGCGGGCGGATCCATCAGGTAGACGTCGCCGCCGGTGACGATCGGCTTCGGGCCCAGGCCTGCGGCGGCGCTGACGCCACCGATGCGGCTGTTCGGTGGGCACGCCTTGGCGTCGAGCTGCGCCGAGCTGCAGATGTCAACGCCGTTGAGGTCGGCGAGGACGCCGGGCGGCAGGTCGGCGTCGACGTGGGCGATGCGCGCCTGGCGATCGGGCCGGCTGATCGTGATCAGGGTCGTGCCGGAAGCTCCGGCTTGGAGGTTTGAGGACGTCACCGAGACCGAAGGCTCGAACGCGTTGGCGTCGATGCAGTCCACGCTCACGCTGAGCGGAAGCGGCGCCGTCGCCGCAGCCCCGCCGGCGCTCGGCTCCGTGCGGGCGACGCCTTCGAACGTGCCGCAGCTGCGTGGCATCGTGAGAATCCCGTGATCTCCACCGCGGAACGTAAGCCGGAACTCCGAGAACGTCATCTGCGGTAGCTCGTCGAGGGTGGTGAGGATGCGCCCTTGGTCGTCGAAGGTCATGCGGCCGAGGACCTTCACGCGTGGTGAGTCGGAGAGCACGCCGGTGCCGGCCTCGATATAGACCTCCGGCAGCGCGCCCTGCGTCGGCTGGGAGCCGAGGAACACCTTGCCGACGAACTCCTTCTTGATCAGCGGCGACGTGAACACGACCGAGCCGACCTGCGATGTCGCCGGGCAGGTCGACGGGAGCTCGCTGGTGTAGCGGTACTGCGCTGGCGTGCAGAGCGGAAAGCCGTCTGGCCCGCTCGCGATCTGGCCGGAGAGCGCCATACCGGGCGGCAGCGTGACGAACGACTTCTTGATGTTGGAGTTGAACCGGCCGCTCGTCCCGCCCTGTGGCCGCAGCGACACCGTCGTCTCGGTCGTCACGTCTGGACGGCGCTCGGTGGTGGTGACGTCGCCGTCGAGCCCGAAGCCAAGCTCGTCGCAGTCCTGGAGGTCGTACTCGTAGCTGGCGGTGCTCACGTCGCCGGCCCACGACGTGCTCGTCGCCCGCGTGACCTGCGGCTTGCTGCAGTCGCTGCCTAGGAAGCCGAAGTCGCGCGCAAGGTTCGGGTGGTCGACCTTGGTGCCGAAGAACCGCATCGCGAAGCCGTCGGTGGCGATCGGGAATGTGCCGAGCGAGCCCATGTCGGCCTCGCGCGGGAGGCCGTCCAGGACGGTGCGCAGGCCGGCGTCTGGCGCGGGGCGCAGCGTGATCCGCGCGACCAGCTTGGTGACGGGCAGCTTGATGCCGGCGATCTCGGGGGCCATCTCCAGGCCGACCTTGCCGAGTTCGTCGTCGGTGTGGACGAGGTTGTAGACGCGCACGGGAGCGGCCTGGGCGATCGGCACCCCGCCGATGGAGACGCGGATCTGGGCCTGCCCATCACCGATCTGCGTGCTCGCGGCGCACGTCGCGGCGACCTGCGTGGCCTGCGCGTACTGCTCGAGCGTGCACTGCGGTGAGACGTCGGAGGTCGCGAGGAACCCCTGGGGCGTGTCGAAGACGACCTTCTTGGGATCGTCGGCCTCCGGGGCGCCGCCGCGCACGTAGTAGGCGGCGCAGAAGTCGGTGTACTTGCCGGCGCTTGGCGTGAAGTGCGACGGATCCAGGCCGGGGAAGCAGGGGGTGTCTTTGGCGATCGGGGCGCCGAGGAGCTTGAGGATCGGGGCGTCGGCTTGCGCAGGTGCAGCAGCGACTCCGGCCGCCAGGACCACCAGCGCCGCAAGCATGGCCGGCGCGGCGTTGAGACGCGGAGAGAGGAGTCGCAAAGGCGCGAGGCAGTGAGACATGAAAGAGGGCACCGGGAAGGCCACGCAACCGCGGCACTTTGTGTGACTGGCGGCACAATAACATGACTTATGTCGCGCTCCAAGGAACTGATGGCTTCGCGGTGAATCTCCCTCCAATTTGCGCGATTCGTCCCGCGGGCAGGGTTGGTCGCGGTGGCGGGCGCAGCGGCCATGAACCGTGCACGGCCGCCCGAAGGCGGCCGTGCGGCTCTGGGGCGGCGGCGGTGTCACCAGCCGGCCGCCAGCTCCCCAGCGCTGTCCCAGGTGCCGGTTTCCTGCCGGCTCCCACGCTGAGGAAGATCGAGGCGGCCGCAGGCGGCCGCAAAGGGTGGACCGAGGCCGCGACTACGGCTCGATCAGCCGGATCGACTGCATCATGTCGTGGTCCTCGTGATCCAAGATGTGGCAGTGCCACACATAGCCCCGCGCCTCATGTGGCGAGGGCTGAATCTCCGGCGAGAGTCGGCACACCGCGACGGCATTCGGGTCGGTCGTCTTGGCTCGGGTGGCAGGCTGGGAGGTCGTGGTCGGCGCGGGCGCTCCGTGCGCGTGGTGGTCCATCTCGGGCATCGCGTGATCGGTCGGCTTGGCCGGCGTCGCCAGCTTCGCGGCGGGCGCTGCGCCGTGGTCGTCCGGGCCGGTGTTCACGGCGTGCATAGACATCGGCATCGACTCGGCCGCCAGCGACATCCCCGGCGCGCCCTCGTCGAGGGTCGAGGGGACGGTGAAGAGCGCGTCGGGGTCGAAGTCGAGTTCCTCGAGGCTCGGCCAACGCACGAGCATCCGGGTGATGTGGCCCTGGGGTGCGCTGATCGTGTCCTTGTTGCCGGTCTCCCACGGACGCGCCCCCGACGGCCGCCCGAACCGGTACCGCTCAAACGGTGCCACGTAGCGCACGCCGTAGGCCGGCAGGCGGTGCATCGAGCCCGCCGTGATCGCGTCGAATCGCTGGCGCTGGAGGACTCGCATCGTGGCGAGGTGCACGTGGATCGGGTGCTCGTCGGTCGTCATGTTCACGACGTTCCAAAGCTCGACGGTGCCGGGCCGTGGGCGGTCGACGTCTCGGCTGGCGAACGGCAGATTGTTGAGCGACATCATCGCCGGCGGGAACCGCGAGAAGTCGAAGAGCTGCAGCACGGTCATGGTGCGCGTCTGCACCGGCTTGTCGAATCGCTCGAGCAATCGCGGCTGGCGCTGGCCGCCGCGCAGCGTTGCCGGGACGTCGCCACGGAAGCCGCGCGACGACGTGGCCGTGAATCGCATGACCTGCCGGATCCGGACGTCTGCACCCGTGATCAGGAACTGCGGCGCCAGACGCTCGGAGTTCACGAGCTCCACCGACTCGCCGGGTGCGAGCTGCGAGAAGTCGACGAGCACGTCGAGGCGCTCGGCGGCGGAGATCAGAAAGTGGTCGGTCTCGATGGGGCGGTCGAGCAGGCCGCCGTCATTGCCGATCACCCAGAACCGCATCCGATTGGAGAACGCCAGTTTGTAGGTGCGAAGGTTCGAGCCGTTGAGGAAGCGCAAGCGGTAAAGGCCTCGGGCGACCTCCGCTCGGGGCCACGCTTTGCCGTTGACGACCGGGACGTCGCCGGCCTGGCCGCCCTCCCAGCTGCCTTCGCTGACGTAGCGCGCCAGGCGGAAGCCCAGGTGGCCGCTGCGATCGAAGATCTTGTCCTGGATCACGAGCGGGAGCTCGAACTCGCCCGCCGGGAGGCCGAGCGGATTGTCGGCGGTGCCGGTGTCGAATTCGTCGCGCAGCAGGTAGTGCCCGGCAAGCCCGGCGTAGACGTTGAGGCGCGTGATGCCCATCGCATGGTCGTGGTACCAAAGGCCCGCCGCCTCCTGGCGACCGCCGTAGTGGTGGGAGCGCGCGCCCATCGGCCGAATCGACTGCAGTGGGTGGCCGTCGGAGCCGGGCTCGGTGATGCCGCCGTGCAGGTGGGTCACGATCCGCGGCCGGGCGACGTCGTCGATCGTCGTGCCCTCCAGCGTCATGTCCATGTGCGCGACGAGCGGGTGGGGGCCGAGTCGGTTGACGACCCGCACGTCGACGGGCTGGTTGGCGTGGGCCTCGAGCACGGGCCCGAGGTAGTCCTGGCCGCCGTAGCCCCAGGTGCGGTCGACGGCGAGGTCTCGGTGAAAGCGGTGGCGACCCTCGGCCGCCACCAGATCACCACCGGCAGGGAACACCGGAAGGCGGGGGAGGTCGTCGACGAACGGGCGTAGCGCCGGGGAGCCGAACACGGTTGGGCTGGCGGGCGTGGCCCGGGCGACGCGTGGGGTGGATCCGACGTACATCGACACGGCCGCGGTGGCGCCCAGGCCGAGGAGGGCGCGGCGGGAGAGCCGCGCGGCGTGGGCATCGGATGCGCTCAGCGCAGCGGTCGAGAGAGGGTCGGTCGGGGGACGCACGGGCGCCACCATAGCCTAAGTTATGGAAGGTGCGCAAGGTCACGCAATGCGGTTCATTCCGAATCGCAAGGCCTGGAAACTCAGGCGTTTAGCTTCCATAAGATATGTTATGTTGCGCTTATGCCTGCTACGTCAGCCGTCGGCAACGAGCGCGAACTCCGGGCCCTGAGCGGCCCCTCGGACTTCGCGTACTGGAGCGCGCTTCAGCGGCCGTCGGTGCGGCGTGCGCGCAAGCTCGCGCGACTGGTGTTGCGCTTCGATCCGCTCCCGCCAGACCATGTCGCCCAGGCGCTCTGCGAAGACATGTACGGCGGTGATCCGGTCGCCGAGCGGTTCGTTGACGAGGTGTTCTTCGGCCCCAAGGGCTACGGCGCCGGCCGCAAGCTGCTCGACCGCGCCATCGAGGGCGGCATCGACGCGGTGCCCGAGGCGCCGGACTCGATGCGAGCGCTGTTCGCTGAGTTCGAGACCGTGCCCGATTGGGTCGACGAGGCACTCGTCGAGGAGGGCGCGCGGATCTGGCGGCGGTGGGGGACCACGCTGTTCTCCGTCGCGGGTGCCGGCACCCTGGAGATGTACACCGAGAGTGCGGTGGCTGTGCCGCTGGCGCTCGCCGGGGGCTACGCGGGAGACAACGCCCTGCGCCGCTTCTTGGAGACGACTCGCTTCTGGATCGACGTCTCCCAGCCTGGCGGACTGCTGACGCCCGGCTCAGCCGGCCGCGCGACGGCGCTGCGCGTGCGCGTGATGCATGTGTCGGTGCGCCGGCGCGTCAGCGAACACGCCGAGTGGGACGCAGGGCGCTGGGGCCTACCGATCAGCCAGGCCTACATGATGCTCACGCTGATGGGCGGCAGTGTTGGGCCCGCCGTCGCGATGTGGCCCATGGGGCATCTCACGTCACCCCGTGAGATGCGCGCGCTGTTGCACTACCAGCGCTACATGGGCCACCTGCTTGGCGTGCGGACGAAGACGCCCTACCCGGAGACCGTCCGCGAGGGCCTGCAGCTGATCATTGCGACGGCGGTCGGTCGCAGCTACACCGCGGGCCAAGACGGCGCCGACCTCATCGAGTCGTTCCCGCGCGCCTTCAAGCCTCGGACCAAGAAGCCCGGCCTGGCCGGGCTCAAAGATCAATACGCCTACCGCCTGATGTGTGGCTACGTCGCCGTGCTGATGGCGCCCGGCACGCGCCGCGCCCATGACATGCCACCGGCGTTCCCATGGGCGCTGCTCGTCGTTGCGCGCGTGCCGATGGTGCTCGCCGGAGAGGTCGCGCGCCGCGTGATCCCCGGATTCGCGGCGTTCCAAGAGCGCCGCTCCTGCCGCCGGCGCGAGGCCTGGCTCGACACGCAGATGGCCGGCCGGCAGGCGGCGTTTGACGCGAGCTCGGCGCTGAACCGTTGATCCCTTTCCTTCCCGCACCAACCGGAGCGCACCACCATGAGTAGTCCCACCATCGTCGAGGGCTGGAACGGCCCAGGCCAGAAGGACGCCGAGCTGACGAGCGTCACCGCGGCAGACAACGCCCTGCACGCGTCGACGAACAAGAAGGCCTTCGAGCACTGGTACTTCGATGCGCATCTGGAGAGCGGCCACACCGTGATCGCGTTCTTCACCAAGCGTCGGCCTGAGCAGCGCCCAAACTGCAAGCCGTCGGTCGAGATCATCATCTACGGCCCCGACGGCGCCAAGCGCCAGATCAACGCGTCGTATCCCAAGTCCGAGTCGGCGTTTGCCACGTCGAAGTGCGACGTGCAGATCGGTGGCAACCGCGCCTACCAGGCGATCGGCGAGCGCGGACTGCCCGTCTTCCACGTGCACTTGGCCGAGGAAGACGTCGTCCTGGATCTCACGTTCGAGAATGAGCTACCGAGCTGGATGCCGGGCCGCGGCGACACGTTCTACGGCGAGGTCGACCACTTCGGCTGGTGTGTCGGCGGCCCGCGGGAGCGCGTCAGCGGCACGGTGAAGATCGGCGACCAGACGCTCGATGGCTCCGGGATCGGCTACGCCGACCACAACTGGGGCGTCGGCAACATGACGCGGATCATCGACCGCTGGCACTGGGGCCGGCTCTACCTGGGCGACTACACCCTGATCTACGCCAGCGTGCTCACGCAGAAGCGGATGGGCCGCCACATGTCGCGGCCGTTGATGCTTGCCAAAGGCGGCGAGATCGTGCTGAGCACCGGCGAGGTTGAGGTCACGGAGGGCCCGATGGTCTTCGACGCGCGGGCCAATCGCGAGTACCCGACGTGGCTGCGGCTGCAGGTGCCCGGCGCCGTCGACGTGCGCTTCGACGTCGAGCGGATCTACGACGCCGTCGATCTCCTCGACGAGATGCCCGTCACCCGCAGTCGACTCGTGAAGCCGATCATCCACGCGCTTGTCGGACGACCGGGGTACTTCCGCTTCGACTCGGCGTACACGCTGGAGGCGACCATCGAGGGCGTCACCGAGACGCGCACGGGCCGCACGCTCCACGAGATGGTCGCCCTGAGCTGAGCCTGGGCTGAGGGACTTCGCCGTCCTGTCATGATGGAGGGACGTCGGATTACCGGCGTGCCCTCCACGATGACTCGACCCCGCGCCCTTCTCAGCCGACAGGACTGGATCGACGCTGGGCAGGATCTCCTCCGCAAGGGCGGCATCACCTCGGTGAAGCTCAGCCCGCTGCTCGGCAAGCTCGGGGTGACGAGCGGCAGCTTCTACCACCACTTCGCCGACTTCGGCGCGTTCCTCGATGCCCTCGCCGACGACTACGGCACCGTGCACCTGGAGCGCATCGCGGCGGCGATCGAGAGCGAAGACCCGTCGGAGCGGATTCGCGAGATGCGTCGCCTGATGGAGGCGTGGGCGGCTCCCGATCTTGATCGCGCCATGCGCGTATGGGCGACGAGTAACGACCGTGCGGCTCAGGCCGTGAAGCGCCTCGACGGCCAGTTGCTGACGATCCTGGAGACGTCGCTCATCGAGCTGGGCTTCTCTCCTGAAGAGGGCCGGCTGCGCGCGCTCGTGATGTTTGCTGCTGGCGCTGGCCGCTCGCTGATCTTCACGCCGTGGGACGACGACCCCGACGCGCCCCGCCAGGCGCTCGAGCTGTTGCTCACGCCGCTGCCTCCGGGAAGCCCAGCGCTGGGAAGCGCTGCGGCCGCCGACGAGCCAGCGGCCTAGCGCCAAACGGCGCCGCGGCCGTGCAGATCGCCGCGTTGCCGCGGCGCCCGGCTGCGCCCGGAGCTAACCGACCTCGGCCGTCAGCTGGCGTTTGAGGATCTTGCCCATCGGGTTGCGTGGCAGCTCGTCGAGGAAGATCACGTCGCGCGGCACTTTGTAGCGCGCGAGGTTGTTGCGGACGAACGCCTGGAGCTCCTCGGCCGTGACGGGGCCGTCGGCGACGACCACGAAGGCGAGCAGTCGCTGGCCGAACTCCTCGTCGGCGACGCCGACGACCGCGGACTCCACGACGCCGGGGTGCGTGATCAGGAGCTCCTCGACCTCGCCGGGGAACACGTTCTCGCCGCCGGAGACGATCATCTCGTCGTCGCGACCATCGATATACAGTCGCCCGCCCGTGTCGAAGTGGCCGACGTCGCCCGTGGCAAGCATGCCGTCGATGATGGCCTTGTTGCCGCCGCCCGTGTAGCCCTCAAATGGGGAGGTGGTGCCGACGAAGACTCGGCCGACCTCGCCCTGGGGCGTCGGGCGGCCCGCGTCGTCGAACAGCTCGACGCGGCAGCCGAGCGCGGGCTTGCCGACGGTCGACGCCGAGACGCGCAGGTCGGCGGGGACGGCGAGCGTCGCGACGGAGACCTCGGTCGAGCCGTAGAGGTTGTAGACGACGTCGCCGAAGGCGTTGATCGCGCGACCGGCCGTCTCGGCGGGGAGGGCGGAGCCGGCGCTGAAGACGACCTTCAGCGACGAGAGGTCGCGGCTGGCGATCTCGGCGTCGCCGAGAGCCAGGATCCGTTGGAGCATGACGGGCACGAGGCAGACGGCCGTGGCGTGGTGGCGCTCCATGTCGTCCAGGAAGTCGGCGGCGTCGAAGCGTCCGCGCAGGACGAGTTTGGAGCCGAGGCTGAGTGTGATGAGCGCGATCACGAGTCCGGTGCCGTGGAAGAGCGGGGCGCCGAGGACGGTCGCCTCGCGGCTGTGGAGCGGCAGGCGCTCCAGCAGCGCGCCGGGAATCGTCAGGCCGCGAGGCTCGGGGCGTGGCGCGCCCTTGGGGGTACCGGTGGTGCCGCTGGTGAGCAGCACGATCCGGCCGGGGCGCTCCGGCGGCTGCGGGGCGGTGGGGCTGCCGCTGGCCACGAGCGCGTCGAACGGATCCAGGCTGCGGTCCTCGGTGGCGCAGGCGACGGCGCCGTGCGTGAGGGCGAGACCCTCGGTGAGTGCGGCGAACTCCTCGTCGTAGATGAGGAACTCGACGCCTTCGCGCGTGGCGACCTCGTGGAGCTGCGGTGCCGAGAAGCCGGTGTTGAGCCAGACGATGTTGGCGCCCATGCGCGAGGCGGCGAACGCGGCGACGAGCGGCACGCGGTGGTTGCGGCAGAGGATCCCGATCGTGGTGCCGGGCCCGAGGCCGCGGGCAACGAAGGCGCTCGTCGCGCGGTTGGACTGCTCCTCCATCTGGGCAAAGGTCAGCTCGCCCCAGCGGTCGGCGACGGCCGGCTGATCGGGGTGTTTGAGCTTGCCGATCGTCGGCGTGGCGCCGAACGGGCCGAACTCGCGCAGGGCGCCGATCACTTTCAGCAGCGTGGCGGGTGGGGAGCCGCCGAGCACGCCGGCCTCGCGGAGCGCTTTGAACGCGCGCGCCTCAAGCCCGGCTCGGCGGGCGGTCTGCTTGATGCGCGCGAGCGAAGCCATGCGACGACGCTAAATCGGGGTGGCACGCCACCCTTGTGGCGCCGCCACACCGCGGACGCACCGAACGTGGCCGCGGCCACACCCGCCGTTGGCGCGTCACCCTCGGTCTGGTTTGCAGCGCGTGTCTGCAAACCAGGGGGTGGTGGGGTGGATCGGGCCGTTGGCGCGTCACCCTCGGTCTGGTTTGCAGCGCGTGTCTGCAAACCAGGGGCCTGTGGCTTACTTCGCCGCCACCAGCACCGGTGGGCCGAGCATGTCGGCGAGCGCCAGCGCCGCGTGGAGCTCGAGCGACTGGGAGCCCAGGTCGCGGTCGAGAATCTCCTGGCAGGTGCGGATGCGGTTGCCGATCGTGTTGGGGTGCACCCCCAGGCGCTCGGCCGTGGCGAGGCGGCTGCAGTGCTCGTCGAGGTAGACGCGCAGCGTTGCGCGCAGGCGCCCGCAGTGGTCGTCGTCGACGGCGAGATCGCCGAGTTGGGCGTGCACGAAGCGGCGGGCGCGCTCGGGGTCGTGGATGAGCATCGCCGCCAGTTCGACGTTGCGGTAGCGCGTCACCGAGCCGGGGCGCCGCGCGCGGCTGAGCGCCACCAGCTGTGCGTCCTTGGCGTCGCGGTGGGACTGGCGGAACCCCGCGGCGCCGCGGGCCGGCTCACCGACGGCGACCGACACGCCATCGAGCCCCGCCGAGGTCACGGCCCGAACGTCTGGGGCGGCGGGCGTCCCGGCCCAGGCGTAGAGGCTCGTCTCCGACGCCGGCATCGTCAGCGCGGTCGTCACGCCGAGGACGCGCGCGACCTCCTGCGACGCCGCCTGAAGCCGGGGCCACGGGTCGTCTCCGGCGTCCGGCACCCACAGCACGAACGCGGTGTGGTGGCGGCCCAGCTCATAGCGCAGCACGCGGCTGAGGGCATCGGCGTCGACCGGTTCGCCGCCGAGCAACGAGGCGATCGCGTGGGTGCGCTGCGCCTCGCCCGTGCGCAGCAGCAGGTCGCGCTCGCGCTCGTACTCGTCGGTCAGCCGCTCGCTGAGGCCGTCGATCCAGGCGAACGTCATGTCACGCGAGAGCGCGGTCGCGGCGGCGAGATCCTCCGGGGCGACGGGCTGGCGAGCGAGGTACTCATCCCACAGCAGCAGGAACCGACGATGGCCACGGCGTAGGCCACGCAACAGCACCCGCAGACTCGTGCCGGAGCGCGCCGTCGCGCGGGCCACGTCGACGGCCGCCGGCCCCGGAACCGGAGCGGTCGGTCCGCCGTCCGTCACCCACACGAGAAAGCCCCCGATCACGTCGGCAAAGGCCCGCCGCGCTTTGGCCGGGGTGGAAAAGCCGTCGAGGAACGACGACTCGCCCGTCATTGCCGTGGCGATCTCGGCGGAGACGCGGTCGAGGTCGGCGGCCATTGCCGTCGCGGCGGCGCGCACGACGTCCTGGGCGGCGCCGGCCTCGCGGGGGAACGGCGTCACGGGCTAGCTCGTGAAGTCGCCGGCCTGGCGCCGGACGGATTCCAGCAGCGAACTCAGCTGCTCCTCATCGTCGGGCGAGAGGCCTTCCAGCGCGAACGCTGCAGCGTTGAGTTCTTCCGTTGCCTCACTCGCGACGCGGCGGCCCTCGTCGGTGATGGCGGCCAGCGTCGCCCGGCGATCTGAGGCGTGGGGGACGCGCTCGACGAGGCCGTCGGTCTCGAGCTTGTCGATGATGTTGGTGACGCTCGTGCGGTGCACCTGGAGCCGGTCGCCGATCTTGCCGAGCGGCATCGCGCCGCTCCTGGTGAAGCAGAGCAGCATGAGCGCTTCGTAGCGGGGGAAGGTCAGCCCGTGGGCTCGCAGGAGCACGTTGAGTCGTGCGAGCAGGATCTGCTGGACCCGCATCACGTTGGTCACCGCCGTCATCGGGCGGGCAGGCTCTGGGCCCCAACGCTCGGTCCAGTGGCGACGCGCTTCGAGGATCGGATCGAAGGGCAGCGGGTCGGACACGCGCCTAACCCAATCACACGGCGGCGTCGATCCAGAGCAACCTGGCGCAAATAGGCGGATTGCAAATAGTCGGACTTCCTCCTAAGCTCGAGGCTATCGTCTGCGGTGTCTGCGCTTTGCAGCCCACGAGCCGCAGGCCCACCCCTCCGATCGGGCCTTCTGCATGAGCACCACCGCCACTCTCATTCCGCACTTCATCGGCGGCGCACGCACCCATGGCGAGGGTGCTCGCCTCGCCGACGTGTTCGATCCGAGCACGGGGAAGGTGCAGTCGCAGGTCGCCCTGGCCTCCAAGGCCGAGGTCGACGCCGCGATCGCCAATGCCGCCGCCGCGCAGCCCGCCTGGGCTGCGACGAACCCGCAGAAGCGTGCTCGGATCCTCAACCGCCTCGTCGTCCTGATCAACGAGCACGCCGACGAACTCTCGGCGCTGCTCTCCAGCGAGCACGGCAAGACGATCGCCGATGCTCGGGGAGACATCCAGCGCGGCGTCGAGGTCCTCGAGTTCGCGACCGGCATCCCGCACCTGCTCAAGGGCGAGTACTCCGATGCGGCCGGCACCGGCATCGACGTGTATTCCATGCGCCAGCCGCTCGGCGTCGTCGCCGGGATCACGCCCTTCAACTTCCCGGCGATGATTCCGCTGTGGAAGCTCTCCCCGGCCATCGCGGCCGGCAACGCGTTCGTCCTCAAGCCGTCCGAGCGCGACCCCTCCGTGCCGCTGCGCATCGCCGAGCTGGCGCTCGAGGCTGGCCTGCCGGCTGGCATCCTCAACGTCGTCAATGGAGACAAGGAAGCCGTCGACGCGATCCTGGACTCCGACACGATCAAGGCCGTCGGCTTCGTCGGCTCCACGCCGATCGCGCAGTACATCTACTCCCGCGCAGCCGAGACCGGCAAGCGCGCGCAGTGCTTTGGCGGCGCGAAGAACCACGCGATCGTGATGCCGGATGCAGACATGGACGACGTCGTCGACCAGCTGATCGGCGCCGGCTACGGCTCGGCCGGCGAGCGCTGCATGGCGATCTCCGTCGCCGTGCCCGTCGGCAAGGAGACGGGCGACAAGCTCGTCGCCGCGCTGGCGGAGAAGGTCAAGACGCTGCGCGTCGGGGCGCCGAGCGATCCGCAGTCCGACTACGGCCCGCTCGTGACGGCCGAGGCCAAGCAGCGCGTGCTGGACTACATCCAGATCGGCGTCGACGAGGGTGCCGAGCTCGTCGTCGACGGCCGCGAGGGCCAGGTCGATGGCGATCCGGACGGCTTCTACGTGGCGGGCACGCTGTTTGACCACGTCCAGACCAGCCACCGCATCTACCAAGAAGAGATCTTCGGCCCGGCGCTGATGGTCGTGCGTGCCGACGACTTCGAGCATGCGCTCTCGCTCCCGAGCGAGCACGACTACGGCAACGGCGCCGCGATCTTTACCCGCGACGGCCACACGGCCCGCGAGTTCGCGCGCCGCATCGACACCGGCATGATCGGCATCAACGTGCCGATTCCGGTGCCGATCGCCTACCACACGTTCGGCGGCTGGAAGAAGTCTGGCTTCGGCGATCTCAACCAGCACGGCCCCGACTCGATCCGCTTCTACACGAAGACGAAGACCGTCACCCAGCGCTGGCCCAAGGGGTCGGGCGAGGGCGCGTCGTTCGTGATTCCGACGATGGCCTAGGCGGCGGACCCCCGCGATGAGCACCACCACCGACGGCGCCGCGGCGCCGTTCCAGCTCTCACCAGATCAGCGCGAGATCCAGTCGATGGTGCGCGCGTTCGCCGACGCGCGCATCGCGCCCCACGCGCTGGACTGGGACCGCGAGCACCACTTCCCGGTTGAGGTGTTTCGCGACGCTGCGGAGCTGGGGCTCGGCGCGATCTACTCCCGCGAGGAGTTCGGCGGGTCGGCGATGAGCCGGCTCGACGCCGCGTTGATCTTCGAGGCGCTCGCGACGGGCTGTCCGACGACCTCGGCGTACGTGTCGATTCACAACATGGCGACGTGGATGATCGACACGTATGGCTCCGATGAACAGCGCGCCAGGTGGATCCCGTCGATGGCGACGATGGAGACGCTCGGCGCCTACTGCCTCACCGAGGCCGGCGCGGGCTCAGACGCCGGCTCGCTGGCCACGAAGGCCGTCCGCGACGGCGACGACTACGTGCTCACGGGCGTCAAGCAGTTCATCTCCGGCGCGGGTGCGGCAGGCGTCTACGTGGTCATGGCCCGCACCGGCGGCCCGGGGCCGAAGGGCATCACGGCGTTCGTCGTGGAGGACGGCACGCCCGGCCTCTCCTTTGGCAAGAACGAGGAGAAGATGGGGTGGAGGGCGCAGCCCACCGCCCAGGTGATTCTCGACGAGTGTCGCGTCCCGGCCGCCAACCGCCTCGGCGACGAGGGCACCGGCTTCCGCGTGGCGATGAGCGGCCTCGACGGCGGCCGACTGAATATCGGCGCCTGCTCGCTCGGCGGCGCGCAGTCGGCGCTGGAGAAGACGATCGCCTACGTCGGCGAGCGCGAGCAGTTCGGCGCGCCGATCGGGACCCTGCAGAGCGTGCAGTTCGCCATTGCAGACATGGCGACGGAGCTGGAGATGGTCCGCACGTTCCTGTGGCGTGCAGCCTCGGCGCTCGACGCCGGCGACCCGAGCAAGACGCGCCTCTGCGCGATGGCCAAGCGCGTGGCGACCGACGTCGGCCTGGAGGTCGCCGACCGCGGACTCCAGCTCCACGGCGGCTATGGCTACTTGGCCGAGTACGGGATGGAGAAGATCGTCCGCGACCTTCGCGTCCACAAGATCCTTGAGGGCACCAACGAGGTGATGCGACTGATCGTCGCCCGCGACGTGCTCGGACGGAGCACCTAATGCATGCGCCTCGCAGCGCCCCGGCGACCCAGCCAAATGGCGTCGACACTGACGTCCTCGTTCGCCGCTCGGGCTCGCTCGGCCGGCTGACGCTCAATCGCCCACAGGCGATCAACGCCCTGACGCTGGAGATGGTCCGCCAGCTGCACGTCGGGCTCGACCAGTTCGAGGCCGACGCCGGCGTCGACGTGGTCGTAATCGACGGCGCTGGCGAGCGCGGCTTGTGCGCCGGCGGAGACATCGTCGCGCTCTATGAGGACGTCCGTGCCGGCTCCGACGCGCCGCGGGTCTTCTGGACCGAGGAGTACGTCCTCGACGCCCGGATCGCGCGGTTCTCCAAGCCGATCGTGGCGATCATGGATGGCATCGTGATGGGCGGCGGCATTGGCCTCGCCGGCCACGCCAGTCACCGCCTCGCGACCGAGCGCCTCGTCTCCGCGATGCCCGAGGTCGGGATCGGGTTCGCGCCCGACGTCGGCGGCACGTGGCTCTTTACGCGCATGCCCGGCGAGTTGGGCACGCACCTCGCGCTGACGGGCGCCCGGATGGGCGCCCTCGACGCGATCGCCGCCGGCCTGGCCGACCGCGTTGTGGCGTCGGAGGCCGTGCCGCAGCTCTTGGGCGACCTCGCCGAGCTTGGTCTCGACGACGCCTTGGAGCGCGCGCAGGCCGTTCCCGTCGACGTGCCGGACGGCGACCTTGGTGCCGCACGCCCGTGGATCGCGGAGTGTTACGGCCACGACAGCGTGATCACCATCCTCGAGGCGCTCGACGCCCGCCCCGAGCCGGCGGCGGCGAAGGCTGCCGCTGCGATTCGGCGCGCCTCACCGACCTCGTTGAAGGTCACGTTGCGCGCCCTGCGCTGCGCCCGCAGGCTGCCGAGCCTTGAGGCGGCCCTCGAGCAGGAGCTGCGCATCTCGTGTGGCTTCCTCACCGCCGGTGATTTCGTCGAGGGCGTTCGCGCGCAGGTGATCGACAAGGACCGCGACCCGCAGTGGGAGCCGGCCAGTCTGCGCGACGTCGATCCGCTCGTGATCAACCGCTTTTTCGCGTCGCTCGGCGCCCATGACCTCCACTTCCCCCAGCCCCAGGGAGCCCGCACCACATGAGCCCAGAGATTCCCGACGGCGGCACGATCGGCTTCATCGGCCTCGGCCACATGGGTGGCCCGATGGCTGCCAATCTCGCCCAGGCCGGCTACGTCGTCCACGGCTTCGATCTCGACGAGGCGGCGATCACGCAGGCTCGCCAGGGCGGCGTGATCCCGGTGGGCAGCGTCGCCGACGCCGCCCGCGACGCCGACGTGATCATCACGTCGCTCCCCAACGGCGCGCTGGTGCGCAAGGTCTACGGAGGCGATGGCGGCGTCTTGGCCAATGCGCCGGTCGGCTCGCTGCTGATCGACACATCGACGACCGATGTCGACGACGCGCGCGCGGCGTCGGCCGAGGCGCACGCCGCCGGCCTGCATGCGCTCGATGCACCCGTCTCCGGCGGCGTCGTCGGCGCGACCGCCGGCACGTTGGCTTTCATGGTCGGCGGCAGCCAGGAGGCGTTCGATACCGCCCAGCCCGTCTTTGAGGTCCTCGGCGCTCGGTCCGTCCGCTGCGGCGATTCGGGTGCCGGCCAGGCCGTGAAGCTGTGCAACAACATGCTGCTGGCGATCCACCAGATCGGCGTCGGTGAGGCGTTCGCGCTGGCGCAGAAGCTTGGCGTGGAGACGCAGGCGTTCTACGACGTGGCGTCGGTCGCGACGGGCGCTTGCTGGGCGCTGAACGTCAACTGCCCGGTTCCTGGCCCGGCGCCCGCGAGTCCGGCGAACCGCGACTACGAGCCAGGCTTCGCCGTCGCCCTGATGAACAAGGACCTTGGCCTGGCGATCGGCGCGGTGGAGAAGTACGGCGTCGCCGCCGAGCTCGGCAAGCACGCCCACCAGATCTACGCTGGCCTCAACGAGGGAGCGGACTCCGCCAAGGACTTCTCGGTGGTCTACCGGGGGATCGCGCAGCAGTCAGGCCTCTCCGGCTGAGGTGATCAGCGCGAGGGTGCGTCGCTGAGCAGTACTTCGCTGACCTTTCGCCGCAGCTGATCGGCGGTGAAGGGCTTCTCGATGAACGACGATCCGGGGTGAGCGAGGACCTCTTCGGTGAGCATCGCGTGGGTGTAGCCAGACATGAAGACGACCTTCATGCCTGGGGTGCGCTGCCGGATCTTGCCGACGAGTTCGGTGCCGGTGGTGTGGGGCATGACCACGTCGGTCAAGACCAGGTCGATTGGCTGCGGTCCAGCGATGGCGTCGAGGGCTTCGGCGGCGCTTGACGCGGTGACGACGACGTAGCCGGCGGCGAGCAGGATCCGTTCGGCGATCGTGCGCACGTCGTTGGCGTCTTCGACGACCAGGATGCGCTGCCCAGTTCCGGCGGCGTAGGCCGGGGAGGTCGCGCTGGTTCTGGCGGCCACGGCATCGGTCGCTGGGAGGTGGACGTGCACCGAGGTGCCGCGGCCGAGTTCGGAGTAGAGGGCGACGCGCCCGCCGGCTTTGGTGGCAATGCCGTAGACGGTCGCGAGTCCCAGTCCGGTGCCTTGGCCTTCGGATTTGGTGGTGAAGTACGGCTCGAAGGCGCGTTCGATCACGTCTGGCGGCATGCCGGTGCCGGTGTCGCTGACGGTGAGCGTCACGTAGTGGCCGGGCTCTAGGCCCACCCGGGTGCGGGCGAATTCTTCGTCGACGACGGTGTTGCGCGTCTCGATCATGAGGCGCCCGCCGCTGCTCATGGCGTCGCGGCCGTTCACGGCGAGGTTGACGATGACCTGCTCGAGCTGGCCGCGGTCCATGTTCACGTTCCAGAGGTCGTCGTCGCCGGTGATGCTGAGCTGGATCGCTTCGCCGAGGGCGCGGGTGAGGAAGCTGCGCAGGTCGCCGGCGAGTGCTCCGGCGTTGAACACTTCGGGTTCGACGACGTCTCGGCGGCTGAAGATCAGCAGTTGCCGGGTGAGGGTTGCGGCTCGTGTGGCCGTCTCTCCGATCTCGGTGGCGTCGATCCGTGCTTGGGAGTCGACGGGGACGGCGCTGGCGACGAACGTCGCGAGGTTGAGGATCACGCCGAGCAGGTTGTTGAAGTCGTGGGCGATGCCGCCGGCGAGCTGCCCGACGCTCTCCAGTCGCCTGCTTTGCTCGAGTTCTCGTAGGAGTTCGGTCTCGCGGAGTTCGGCGGCTTCCACGCGCGCTTCGGCGGCGCGCGTGGCCGTCACGTCGCGGATCGACACGACGGCCCCGGTCGGTGTGGAGGCACCAGCGTTGAGCGGCGCGATGCTGATCTGGACGGTGAGTTCGTCGCCGTTGCGGTGGCGGCGTTTGGCCTCGTATTGCCTGGTTCGCCCGAGCCCCAGGACCGACTCGGAGATCTCGATCTGGGCCTTTGGGTCGTCGGCGACGACGACCTCTTGCGGGACGCGGCCGAGCGCCTCTGCGGCGGTGTAGCCGAAGAGTTGTTCGGCGGCGGGGTTCCAGGTGCTGATCAGGCCTTGGTCGTCGATCGCGACGATGGCGTCCGCGGATTGACTGACGAGCATTTGCGTCCAGGCGCGCTCGGCGTCGGCTTCCATGCGGCCGGTGATGTCGCGGGCGATCGTCGACGCGCCGACGACGGTGCCGTCTGAGTCGCGGATGGGGGAGACGGCGATCGACACGTGCACGCGTGCGCCGCTTTTCGTGACGCGCTCAGTGTCGTAGGGCGCGACGGCGCGACCGGCGATCACCTCGGAGAGGATGTGCTCGCTTTCGCCGACGAACTCCGACGGGATGATCGTGTCGATCGGCTGCCCGATGATCTCTGGGGCCGAGTAGCCGTAGAGGCGCTCCGCTGCGGGATTCCACGCGGTGATGATGCCGTGCAGGTCCTTGGCGAGGATCGCGTCGTGCGAAGAGTCGACGATCGCCGCCAGGCGCGCGCGGATGATCGCCAGATCGGTCTCGGTCGGGTCGGCGTAGTCGCGGGATGGGTCGTCACCAGACGTCATCGCTCGCCTCCCCGCTCGCGTTTCTCGTGGTGCTGCGCCGGGACGGAAGGGGCCCGACTGCACCAATCGACCACGCCAGCGGGGCAAAGTCAATCGAGAAGGACGAAGCGGGCGGTACGGGGGCGGTCAGCGGGAATGCGTTGAGACCGGCTTCCCGGCGGCGCGGCGATCCGTACGGTGCTGCGAGTGGACGTCCCGCCGCAGCCCACCGCTCGTGATTGGCAGTGGGCGTGGTGGGAGCGAGGGCTGCTGGGTCTCTTGGGGGTCGGCGCCGCGATCGGCGCCGTCTGGCTGACGCTGGTGCTGCGCTTCGTGGTGGGACTCGGGCTCGAGTGCGACGGGCCGAACGGCGCGGGACTGAGCCTGGCCCTTGGCGCAGGGTGGGCCCTCGGGACGGGACTGGCCCTGCTGGTGGCCGTCTCACTGCTGCGGATCTGCGCGGGCCGGCGAGGCCTGAGCTTGACGAGCTGGTTCGCCGTCCTGGCCACGATGTTCGTTTTCGCGATGACCTACGTCGGAGTCGCCTTGGTTCGGCAGCCGCCGCTCGCGGAGGGCTGCCCGCCCGGCGGGCTGTACTCGGAGGTTACGTCCCGCGCTGGTACGGCCTCACCGACGAGTTGAGGCCTGCAGCGTCGTGGTTGAGTTGGACGAGTGACTCGGACGTCTACGGTCGAACCTCAGTAGGAGGCGGTGGGGCCGGTGCTGTCCGCCCGGTCTACCATCGGGGCGGTGAGGCGCAAGAAGGTCCGTGGCTTGTCGTGGGCCAAGGCGGTGATCGCCACGGTGGTGGTGGCCTGCTGCGTCGCCGTCGGCTTGTTCGCGCTCTCGCTCGGAGCGGCGCGTGGCTCGCTCGGCGGGGAGCGAGAGGGCGCGGAGATCTACGAGCGCGGGCTCACCGCCGACGGTTGGCCGTCGGTCGACGGGGTCTACTCGCCCGACGGCGGTTTGGCCGAGCCCGCCTGGCGTCTCTGACGCCCTCGTTGCGGCGCGGTCGCCGCCGCGATGAGACCTTCGAGCCCGGGCCCACGCCCGCCGACGCGGTGCTGCAACTCGAGACCACGCGTCTGGGCAAGACCACGACCGATCGCACGCCCACGTGGCGCGGGCGCGTGACCAACGTGTCACCGCCGACCCTGGCGGGCGTGCTCTCAGTCGGCGAGACGCTGCATCCCCGCGCGGGCCAGTGGCGCGGCGGGTGGGGCGACGATCGCTCCCAGGTGGGCGTGCGTGCCTGCCGTACGGCGCGCGGCGAGGACTGCCGGGCGATGACGGAGGCGAGCTTCAAGACGCGCGAGAATCAGCGTCCCCGGCGAGACTCGTCGATTCCGTGGCGAAGGCCGGGAACCGTCGACTACGCTGCGGCCGTGGTCGAACCCGAGAGATCGTTTCGCTGGTCGCGGCGTCCGATTGGCACCGGGCGAAGCTTCCCGATCGGGCTCACGCAGATCGACGAGGCGCTCGCACTGCAGCCGACACCGAGCTTGCGCGCCGTCGGCTTGTGGGACCACCGGGCGTACCAGACCCCAACGCGATGGTTCGACGAAAGCGGAATCCACGAGCCGCCCGGCCTTACTGAGTCGAACTTCGCGCTCCTGGCGTCGGCACTGTGGCAGGGAATCAAAGGCGACCCCTACACCCCTCCGTTCACGTCACAACTGACGATCTTCGGTGTCGATTCGCCGCGACGAGCCGAGACAAAGGTCTTGTTCGTGGAGCGGCTACTGCCGAAGGCGCTCGCATGGATCGCGGCCATCGACGACGGTGCCGAGACGCGCCGGACGGGGAAGCACAAGGTCGCGTTCTTCCTCCGAGACGACGAGCTCGAACTCGTCGCGACCTAGGCGGACTCCGACATGAGCACCGGCCCCGCGGACGACGAGGATCTCCTCAATCCAGGCGCCAGGCGCCTCCGCGAGAAGGAGCGCCAGCGCATCGCCCTGGCGGCTACGGCCCGCGAGGCGATCCGCCAGGCCGGCGCCAACCCTCCCGACGATCTGGCCGCACCATCGGAGGACTGGAGGCGACAGCTCGGCGACCCCGTGGACTCGCTCCTGCTCGCAGAGTGGCCGGACGACCAAACCGGGCCCGATGGGGTCGCGTCAATGCTGCTCACTGCGACCGACCAGGGGTTGCGGGTCGACACGATTCTCCACCTGCTGCCGAGAGGGGCGCGGCAGCTGCGCCTTGAGTTCGACGCTGACGGCGAGTGCGTGATCGGAGTCGCCGTTGAGAGCGAGTCATCGGCGGCTTCACGGCGCCTGGATCCGCGGGGCCCGATGCGGTGGGCCTTCACGATCAGTACCAAGGAGTTGCCGGCGCCCTGACTCCCGAAACGACGAAGGCCCCGCATCAGCGGGGCCTTCGTTCGTAAGCGGCTGAAGGGACTCGAACCCTCGACCTTCTGCATGGCAAGCAGACGCTCTAGCCAACTGAGCTACAGCCGCATGCGGATTAGCGCTGAGGCAGCATAGCGAGCCATCGCGAGCGGTGTCGTCAGGGCTGGGTGGGGTGGGTGAGTGGGGTGGCTTGTGTGACCATGGTCGCACGATGCAAAACGGTGCGTCCATGGTTCTGAGGGGCGGTGTTTGCTGGGATCGCTTGGAAGCTGGCGCTCCGCAAATGGGGTCGAAGGGGGCGGAATGGCCATTCGGTCGACGGATTGCAGAAGATGGGCGTGGTTGTCCAATATGGAAACCGTATGAACTACGCTACGGTGCGCACTGTGGTGAAACGCTCGGTATTTTATGGCGGCCGGTACCGAAATACTTCGGCGAGCAATCGTTCCCGCTCTCGGCGCGGCGACGCTCCGGTGAAGCCACAGGCTCATTTGGTGGCAACTAGAGGTTCCAATCGGGCCTGGCAGGCGCTACGTTTGGTCGACATGACGACGGTATTTCCCGATACCGCCGTCGGCCCCCGAACCGCGGAAGCCCCCGACCCGCGTCATCACTACAGCCACGGAGAGGCTTCCCCTGATGAATATTGAAGGCAGCATCGCGCGCACGACGGTGTCCGACGCCGTGTACCGGCGATTGCGAGACCAAATCCTCGGTTCAGGCGCTGAGCCAGGAGCCCCACTCCCGTCGGAGCGCACGCTCAGCGAGACGTTTGGCGTCAACCGCCACGCCGTCCGCGAAGCGATCAAGCGCCTCCAGCAGGCTGGCCTCGTCACGGTCGTCCACGGCGGCGCTACGCGCGTCACCGATTGGCGTCGTGAGGGTGGCCCCGAGCTGCTCGTCGCCGTCGCCAGCGGCTTGGAGTCAGGCGATCGTACGCGCCTTGCCCAGCAGATCGTCGACGCGCGCGCCGCGACGGCCAAGCTGCTGATCGAGGGTGCCGCTGCCGCCGAGTTCGACGCCGGCTCCGCCGACGCCGTAACGGGCGCCAGCGACGACGCTGCCGTGCTTGCCTACCGCGACCTGTGGCGTGACATCGCCGCAGCCAGCGGCAACCTCGCCGCCCAGCTCACCCTGAACAGCCTGAACGCTGGCCTGGACGCGCTTGAGAGCGAGGGCCTGGCCGTCTTCGAGGCTGAGGCCTCGCGATCCGACGCGATCACCTCCCTGGTGAGCGCCATCGCCGGTGGCGACGCTGCCACCGCACAGTCGGCTGCCGTCGACGTGTTCGGCGCACAGACCGTCCGCGTCTAACTCCCACTGCTGCTGGGGCGCCCGCACTGGCGGGCGCCTCCATGCATCGGTGCAGGCGGCTCGCACGGCATACTCTGCGCCATGCGAGCCGCCTACATCGAGTCCTACGGTCAGACGCCCTCGATTCGCGATCTGCCCGAGCCGGAGGGTGAACTTCCCCTCGGCAAGGTGCTCGCCGCAGGCATCAACCCCGTCGACCTGATGATCTCCGGCGGCGAGTACTACGCGATCCGCCCCAAGCCGCCGTACACGCCCGGGATGGAAGGCGTCGCCGAGCGCGAAGACGGCTCGCGGGTGTACTTCGGTCGGCCCGGAGATCTCAAGCACGGCTCACTCGCCGAACACCTGCTGCTGCACCCCGATGAGTGCTTCGAACTCCCCGAAGGCACCGATCCGGCGACCGCCATCGGCTGCGGCATCGCGGGCCTTGCCGCCTACCTCTCAGTGATCGACCGCGGCGCCATCCAGGCCGGCGAGAAGGTGATCGTGACGGGCGCCACCGGCGCCGCCGGCCGCCTCGCCGTGCAGATCGCCAAGAACGCCGGCGCGGCGCAGGTGATCGGGATTGGCCGCAGCGCGCAGGGCCTCGAAGAGATCAAAGCCCTCGGCGCCGACGAGACCGTCCGCTTCAAGGGCCCGCTCTACATGCACCAGGTCGAGCTGCGCGACCTCACCGACGGCGGCGCCAACCTCATCATCGACTTCACCTGGGGCGCGCCGGCGATGGCGGCCCTCAACTGCGCCGCCCAAGACGCGCGCCTGATCCAGGTGGGCAACGCCGCCAGCCTCGGCGTCGGCCTCAGCGCGACGGAGCTGCGCCGCGGCAACTACACGCTCAAGGGCTACAGCAACTGGAACGAGACCCTCGAGCGCAAGCACGAGGCCTTCCTGGAACTCCTGGGGCAGGTCGCCAGCGGCAAGCTCAAGCTCAACACCGAGGAGATCGGCCTGAGCGACGTGCCCGGCGCCTGGGAACGCCAAGGCAATTCGCCCGGTGCAAAGCTCGTCGTCGTAGCCGACTAGAAGGCCACCCCATGAGCAGCCCCCGGTTCAACGCCAACGCCCTTCTCCCCGACACCGGCGATCTGCCGGAGCTCGTCGTTCCGCCCGAGGCCACGCCGCTGCCTTGGTTGCTGCACGCCTACGGCCACTCGTTCATCGAGGGCGGCGACGACACCTGGGGGCCGCAGTTCCCCAACCGGCTCAGTTCGCGCCTGGCGTCACGGCTTCGGGCCGTCGAGATCAACCACGCGCAGGGTGCGAGCGCCCTGTGCACCGACAACGAACCCAACCGTGAGGGTGCGCTCTGGGCGACCCAGGGCGGCTGGGTCACCGTGCTGCAGACGTGCGTGCCCGAGGCGCGGACGGATCATCCGCTGCTCTGCCCGCAGCAGCTCGTCGTACTGATGAACGGTCAGCTGGAATGGGCGATCGCCGGAGAGCGCACGCCCGAGCTTTACCCGGGCGTGCTGAGGACCGTGCTGCGCCGCCTGCGTGCCGGCGCGCTCTACCACGACACCCACCCCTCCGTTCGAGTCCTCGGCCCCCAGGAACGCTACGAGGGGAGCACCCGCAACTCTGGCTCCGGCATGACGCTGCTGACGGGCGACAAGGCGACCGTCGACATCGACGTCCCCGAGTGGTACCCCGGTGGCCTGGCGATCGACGTCGGCGGCACCTACTTCGAGGACGCGGCGGCCGACGTCATCGTCACGCTCGACGGCCAGCAGCTCGGCGTCTTTGAGGGCACCAAGCTCGCCCCGGCGACGATCGGCACCGAGAACCCCGATCTCTCGCCGTGGAGCTACCGGATCGATGGCTCGTTGCTGGGTCCTGGCAAGCACCGCATCCGTCTGGAGTACGTGAACGTGAAGGGCTGGGGGTCGTTCAACTACTGGCAGATCGAAGCGATCCAAGCCCCGCTGATCCTGCTCCCTGAGGCGCCGCGCATGCCGGGCGTGTGGGACACCGCGCCGGTGAAGTCGAACTTCAACGTGTCGGAGGAAGACCGCCTGGTGATCGACGCGCTACAGCGGGGGGTCGCGCGCGAGTTCGAGGACGGCAACGTGCAGTACGTCCGCATCCAGGACCTCATGGATCCCGGCGCCAAGCTCTACACCTCCGATGAGCTGCATCCCAACGCCCACGGCGCTGACCTGATTGCCGAGCGGCTCTACGACCACGTCGTTGCCAACTGGACGCGCGCCCACGCGCGCACGACCGGCACGGCGGTCCCGCGGGCCCGCACGCCGCGCGAGATCCAAATTCAGAAGGTTCGCAGCCAACTGGGGATGGTCAAGCGGCGACTCGGCGTCTAACCGGGCCGCGGCCGAGGCGCCTGCTGCGGGAGGCGCCAGTCGCCACCCGCCGATCGAGGCGGACTAGTGGCGGCCGCGAACGCCCGGCAGCCAGCCGAGCAGCGTCTCGCGCAACGTGCGCTTGCCGCCGTCGGGCGCCTCCGCGACGTCAGTCCCCGTCGTGGCCGCAGGAACGGCCGCAGGAGCGCCCTCTGGCGGGTCAGGGACGACCTCGGTGGCGTCGGGTGCGGCAGGAGGGGAGGACTCGACGGCCGCCGCCTCAGCGGTAGCTGGGCTGGCCTCGGCCACCGGGGCAGGTGCCGACGACCCGGCCGGCGCGTTGACGGGAGCGGCGCCCGCGGCCTGGCGGCTCGCGAGGAGCGCGTCTCGAACGCCAGCAGCGGTCGGTGCGCTCAGGAGCACCACGTTGTCGAAGCGGATGGTCACCTCGCCGCCCGGCGCAAGCAGGAAGCGTTGCTCAAAGCGCCGGCCGGGGAGCACCTCGATCTCGTCGTAGAGCAGGCGCGCGTCGGGGCGGCCAAGCCACGTGTCGAGGTCGGCGGCGGTGGCATCGACGAGTTCCAGGTTGCCGACGTACTGCAGCACCACGCGCAGCGGGCCGACGTCTGGGGCATGGCCGTCGTCGCCGGTGATGACCGAAAGCGTCAGCGCTTTGTCTGGCTCGAACGCCCACCAGTCCGGCACCGCCTTGTGCAAGGTGAGTGCGCCGTCGACGTTGACGGCCGCGAGGCGGTGCAGGGCCGGCGGCAGGTGGATCGCCGTCGCATCGCGGTGCTCCAAGTACGTCTGCCAGCGCGACTCGCGCTCGCCGCCGGGCAGGGCGCCCGACTGCCATTCACGGGTGAGCCAGCGCATCGCCATCCCACCTACCTTCCCAGGCCGGGCGGCGGGGCAGCGTGACGCTGCGCGGCCGCCTGCCCGGCAACCGGCGGAACGCCCGCACAGCGCAGGAAAACAAAAAACGGCCCGCCGAAGCGGACCGTTTCATGATGGGCCTAACAAGACTCGAACTTGTGACCTCTCGCATGTCAAGCGAGCACTCTAACCAACTGAGCTATAGGCCCCGGGGCTGTTCTGGGAGCGAAGTGCTCCAAGACCGGCCGGGCGAGAACCTTAGCAATCGGCGCCGCGACGCGACGCGCGCCCAAATGCGTAGGATGCCTAGGCCCCGGCACCGTGGCGGAGGGGTTACGCAGCGGCCTGCAAAGCCGTGTACACCAGTTCAAATCTGGTCGGTGCCTTTTTCTTCAAGGGCCTCCTGCGAAAGCGGGAGGCCCTTGATCGTTCTGGCCGCGTTTGCACTCGCGCGCCGCTGGGGCGCGGGGTAGCCTGCTGGCCATGCCGACCTCCAAGTCCAATGACGCTGGCGGCCAGGCGGCCGAGGAACCGACGGTGATCGAGGAACCGACCGAGGTCGTCGAGGCCGCGGAAGCTGAGCCGATCGATCCGTTCGCCGACGTCACCCCGGCGGACTCGACGGACTCCGCGGTCGTCGTCGCCGATGACTCCTCAGACGCGGGCGTGTCTGCCGCGGCCGACGCCGTGAAGGCGCGAGCCGGCGCTGCGGCCGGCGCGTCGAAGGCCAAGGTCGGGGCGGCGAAGGACAAGACCACGGCGGCCGCCAAAGAGAAGGCCGACGCCGCGAAGGTCAAAGCCGACGCCGCCAAAGAGCGCGCCGCTGGCGCCGCCAAGGAGACCGGCGGCCGCATGCGCAGCGGCATGGGGCGCGCCCGCGAGAAGGCTGGCGCCGCCGCCAGCGACGCCAAAGACCGCGCCGTGAAGGCCGGATCTGAGGCCAAAGATCGCGCAGCGGGGGCCGACGTCGAGGGCTTTGCCCGGTCGACGACCAGCCTGATCGACTCCGCGCGGCCGTTCTTCCTCGCCGGTTGCGCCGCAATCTTCGCGATGCTCGGCTTCCTGGAGGGCAACGAGTGGGCGTCGTCGATCTTCGCCGTTGGCGCGATCCTCTGCGTCGGCGGTGCGGCGTTCTCCGCCGAGTTCAACGCGCTGCTGCACGCCCGGGCAACGAAGCACAAGAGCCTCGACTAGCTCGCCTTGCGCCGACGGCTGGTCGGCGCCGCGAGCGGCCCACTAAGACGCGGCTGCGACGGCCACCAGCCGGTCGACGTGCTCGTCGGTCGTCCACGCACCGATCGACGCGCGAACGTAGGGGAGTCCCGGGAAGCCCCGGATCACGACGCCCGCAGCGTAGGCGCGGGCGATGACGTCGTCGACGTCGTCGACCGACCACGTCACCAACGTCGACGGGCCGCGGTCGAGCACCCGGGCGCCCGCCTCGCGAAGCGCCTCAGCGGCGCGAGCAGCCCGCGCGACGCCCTCAGCATGGACGGCCGCCCACCCGTGGTGCTCAAGCACCGTCAGCGCCGCGAGCATGCCGGCGTGGGCCTCGAGGCTGATCGACGGCGCGTCGAATCGTCGGGCCTGCGGCCAGGGCATGGCGTCGAGGCCGCTCGCGGGGTCCTGGAGCCCCTCGTAGGTCGGCCACACGCCGATCCCGCGGTCGGGGGCCCAAAGCTCGTCGATCCACAGCGCACCAGTCCCCACAGGGCCGCACGTCCACTTCTGGCCCGCCGCCGCGTACGCCACGACGCCCTGCTGGCGTAGTGCCGCGAGATCGACCGCCATCGCGCCGGCCGACTGCGCACCGTCGAGCAGGACCGGAAGGCCGGTGGCCGCCAGCGGAGCGAGATCGATCACGGCGCCGCGCAGCCAACTCACGTGACTGACGGCGATCAGCTTCGTGGCCGGGCCGACCGCGCGAGCCACCGCATCCCACGGCGCCGTCCGCACGACCACACCCTCACGCCGCGCGAGCGCACCGAGCGGCCCCAGCAAGCCCGGGTGCTCCTCGTCGGTGGTGACGACCTCGTCGCCTGGGCTCCAGCCCATCATCGCGAGTGTCCGCGCCATCCCGTCGCTGGCGCCGGCCGTCAGCGCCACCTCGCTGCTCGGCGCGCCGAGCAGCCGGGCCCAGGCCTCGCGCAGCTCAGCCGCCGTCGCACCGAGTTCTTCGTAGTAGGGGAGGCCGCGCCCGTCTGCGGCGCCGGCTCGCAAGACCTGCGAGATCGCCTCCAGTGAGGCGGTCGACACCGGGCCGCACGTCCCAGCGTTGAGGTAGGCGGTCTGCGCCAGGACGGGGAACGCGGCGGTGAGATCAGCGGTCGGCATTGCGGTCGACGCTACCGCCGCGATCGTCGATTAACCTCCATCGTCCATGACCATCACCCTCCCCGACGACCGCCAGCTCGAGCTCCCCGAGGGCGCTACCGGCGCTGATCTGGCCATGGCCATCGGCCCGGGCCTGGCTCGCGCCGCGCTCGCGGTCAAGGTCAACGGCGAGGTCCTCGACCTCGCCCGCCCGATGCCGCCCCAGCAGGAGGGCATCCCGGTCGAGATCATCACCGAGCGCTCCGGCCAGGAAGCGCTGGATCTGATCCGCCACGACGCCGCCCACGTGCTCGCTGCCGCAGTGCTGGATCTCTACCCCGGCGTGAAGATCTCGATCGGCCCGTCGATCGAGGACGGCTTCTACTACGACTTCGAGTTCCCGGAGGGCGTGGCGATCAGCGACGCCGACTTCCCGGCCATCGAGGCCGAGATGAAGAAGCACATGAAGGCCGCCGAGGAGTTCACCCGCGAGGAGCTCTCGACGGCCGACGCCCGCGCGCGCTTCTTGGAGCAGGGGCAGGACTACAAGGTCGAGCTGATCGACGACCTCGTCGCCAACGGCCAGAACGGGCAGCCCGTCACGTCGGTGTCGCTCTACACGAACGGCCCCTTCACCGACCTGTGCCGCGGCCCGCACGCGCCGTCGACGAAGAAGATCGGCGCCGTGAAGCTGCTCAGCGTCGCCGGTGCGTACTGGCGCGGCGACAGCGACCGCACGATGCTCACCCGCATCTACGGCACCGCGTTCTTCAGTAAGAAGGAGCTCGCCGAGCACCTGGAGCTCCTCGAGCAGGCCAAAGCGCGCGACCACCGCAAGCTCGGCAAGGAACTCGGCCTCTACTACTTCACCGATGCCTCGCCGGGCTCGGCCTTCTGGACGCCCGCCGGCACCAAGATCTTCAACTCGCTCGTCGCGCTCTCCCGCGAGATGGGCGACGACCGCGGCTACACCGAGGTCAAGACCCCGCAGCTCTACGACGCCTCGCTGTGGAAGACGTCCGGCCACTGGGACAAGTACCGCGACGACATGTTCCTCACGTCCACCGGCGACGAGCGCCCGATGGGCTTCAAGCCGATGAACTGCCCGGGCCACTACGAGCTCTACGCGCAGACCCGCTGGTCCTACAAAGAGCTGCCCGTGCGCTTCTCCGAGCCCGGACTGCTCCACCGCAACGAACTCTCCGGCACCTTGCACGGACTCTTGCGCGTGCGCCAGTTCTGCCAGGACGACGCCCACCTGTTCGTCACCGAGGACCAGCTCCTCGATGAGATCACGGCCTGCATCGAGTTCGCCAAGGCCACCTACGACCTGTTTGGCTTCAGCGCCGAAGACGTCAAGTACGAACTCTCGACGCGCCCGGAGAACCGCCTGGGCACCGACGAGCAGTGGGACCTCGCGGAAGACATCCTGCGCCAGTCGCTGGAGGCCAACGACCTGCCGTACGAGATCGGCGTCGGCGGCGGCGCCTTCTACGGGCCGAAGATCGACTTCCACTTCACCGACTCGCTCAAGCGCTCCTGGCAGCTGGGCACCGTGCAGATCGATTACCAAGCCCCTGAGCGGTTTGACCTCACCTACACGGGCGCCGACAACGCCGACCACCGCCCGATCGTGCTGCACCGCGCGCTGATGGGCTCCTACGAGCGCTTCATCGGCATCCTGCTCGAGCACACGGCCGGCGAGCTGCCGCTGTGGCTGGCGCCCGTGCAGGCCCGGATCCTGCCGATCGCCGACCGCCACAACGACGCCGCCCGCGAGGTCGAAAAGCTCGCCAAGGCCGCTGGAGTCCGGGTGAGCGTCGACGATCGCACCGAGTCCGTCGGCCGCAAGATCCGCGACGGCGAACTCGCCAAGTCGCCGTACCTGCTGATCATCGGGGATCGCGAAGCCGACGAGGGCGCCGTCTCGGTGCGCCAGCGCCACGAGGGCGATCTCGGTAGCCGCCCGGCGACGGAATTCCTCAGCGAGCTGGGCGAGCGGATCGCCCGTCGCGAGCGTTGACGGTCTCCGGCCGAACCCGGCCCAGGCGGGCGTTCAAGGCTGCGGCGACGCGCCTTGGGCGCCAAGGCCGGGCGCCGCAACGTAAGGGTGAGGACCCAGCCGGCACGCCCGCGCGGCTGCAAGGCATGCCGCATGTGGTGCTGGCCGACGGCGTCGTCATTCACGTCGCCAAGACCTTTCGCACGCGTCTGCGCGGCCTGCTTGGCACCGACGAACTCCCGGCCGATCACGCCCTGCTGCTCACGCGCACCCGATCGATCCACATGCTGGGAATGCGAATGACCCTAGATCTGGTGTGGCTAGACGAGCGGGGCCAACCGGTACGTGTGGACCATGCGGTGGCGCCCGGTGAGCGACGTCGCTGCAAGGGCGCCAGATCGGTGCTCGAGGTGGCCCAGGGCGAGGGTGACCGCTTCGCAACGTTGGTCCGGGCAGCCGGTGTGGCTATGATTACAGGACATTGAAGCTCTCTCTCAGCCCTCGACCCGCACGTAGCGTGACGCTGCGCCACTCCGCCTAGTGCCGGTCCCAAGACGTTTCGACCGGCGCATGCCGGATCGCGACACCACTCGCATCAACGAGCGGATCCGCGTCCCCGAGGTCCGTCTGATCGACGAGAACGGTGAGCAGGTCGGCATTCTGCCGACCGATCAAGCGCTCCGTATGGCCCAGGAACGCGATCTCGATCTCGTCGAAGTTGCCGCCCAGTCGCGCCCGCCGGTCTGCCGAATCCTGGACTACTCGAAGTACAAGTACGAGCAGGCCCAGAAGCAGAAGGCCGCGCGTAAGCACCAGACGACCATCGTCCTGCGCGAGATCAAGTTCCGGCCGAAGATCGCCCAGCACGACTACGACACCAAAAAGGGTCACGTCGAGCGGTTCCTTCTCCACAAGGACAAGGTCAAGGTCACGATCATGTTCCGTGGCCGCGAGGTCACGCACCCCGAGCGCGGCCAGATGATCCTGGAGCGCATCGCCGAGGAGCTGGAGGAGATCGCACAGGTCGATCAGCGCCCCCAGCAGGACGGCCGCAACATGACGATGATGCTCAGCCCATCCAAGGCTGTCATCGCCGGTCAGATCGACGCCGACTCCTGGAAGGCCCGCGGCACCGGCAGCGCCATGCTTGACGCGCCGGATCCCGAGGCCGAAGGCATCACCGTTGAGGGCCCCGGCGAGGAGCGCTCGGAGGTCGTCCAGACCCCGGCCGCACCGCCGCGCCTTTCCCGCAAGGAAAAGGCCGAGCTCAAAGCTGAGCGCGAGGCCGCTGCGGCGCTCGAGAACCCGACCGACGCAGAGGCCGAGCCGGTCGCCGATGCGACCCCCGCGGTCGCTGAGCCGGAAGCGGCCCCCGTCGAGGTCGAGCCCGAGGCTGAGCCCGTCGTCGAGGTGCCCGAGCCCGAGGCCGAGGTCGAGGCTCCCGAGCCTGAGCCCGAGCCCGAGCCGGAGCCCAAGAAGCCCAAGAAGGTTGGCCCCGCTCCGATCTCCAAGGCCGAGGCCGCTGCCAAGCGCAAGCCCAAGCCCCTCATGAACCTCGGTACCGGCGCACGTGTGCCCGGGATCAACGCCGAGGAAGAAGAGGCCGAGGACGAGACCGACGCCAAGGGCAAGAAGCCCGCGGCGAAGAAGAAGGCTCCGACGAAGGCTGAAGTGGCTGCCGCGGTGGCTGGAGTCAAGAAGAAGGCTCCGACCAAGGCCGAGGCCGCAGCAGCCGTTGCTGCAGCCAAGAAGCCGGCCGCCGCGAAGACCGCTGCTGCCAAGCCTGCTGCCGCGAAGACCGCTGCCGCCAAGCCGGCAGCCAAGAAGCCCGTCGCGAAGAAGCCCGCTGCCGCCAAGGTGGCCGCGAGCGAATCCGCCGAAGACGAGTCCTAAACACTGCAGGAAGCACCGGGGAGGTGGGGCGGAGACGCCTCGCCTGCCCGGAGCCTCTACAGTGTGCCAAGGAGCTGCCGCCACGCGGCGCTCCGAACCCTCGCCGGAGCAGGCGTTCCCCCAGTGCCAGAGCAGGCTGGGGTGAGCCCGCACCGCGCTTTGAGACCTGCAATACTGCCCAATTCGTCATGCCCAAGCAGAAGACCCACTCGGGCGCCAAGAAGCGCTTCAAAATCACCGGCTCCGGCAAGGTGCGCGCCCGTCACGCGATGACGTCGCACATCCTTGAGAAGAAGTCGGCGAAGCGCATGCGCAAGCTGAACTCCGCGCTGCTGCTGTCCGAGCCTGAGGCCAAGCGGGCGAAGAAGCTGCTGGGAGCCAAGACTCGATGAGCCGCGTAAAGCGTTCAGTCAACGCGCGCAAGAAGCGCCGTGCCACCCTCGAGCGGACCAAAGGGTTCCGCGGCGAGGCCAACTCGAACTACCGCCGCGCGAAGGAGGCCCTGCTCAAGGCAGGCCAGTACTCCTACCGCGACCGTCGCAACAAGAAGCGCGACTTCCGACGTCTGTGGATCCAGCGCATCAACGCTGCCGCTCGTCTGAACGGTACGACGTACTCGAAGTTCATCTACGGCCTCAACAAGGCTGGCATTGAACTCGACCGCAAGGTCCTCGCAGACATGGCCGTCCGCGATCCGGAGACCTTTACGGCAATCGCCGAAGAGGCCAAAAAGGCTGCCGCCTGAGCACCCTCCGGTCACATTGACCTTTGTCGCACGGGCGTCGTCTCCTTCGGTGAGCGGCGCCCGTCGTCGTTTCTGAGGTAGACCACACCCGTGGACCACGGAGCCACCCGGCTCCACAGAAAGCTAAACCCATGCCCGTGAACGCATGATCACCAGCCCAGACAATCTCAAGCTCAAAGAGGTCCGCCGGCTCGGCCGCCGCGCCGCGCGCGAGAAGCTGGGCCTGTTCACGGCTGAGGGCGAAGACATCGTCCTCGCCGGACTGCGCGCCGGCTGGGTAGCCCGCTCGGTGTTCGTGCCGGGCAGCGAGCCCTCGTCGATGCCGGACGTGCTGCGGCCGATCCCCGTCGACGACGCCCTGCTTGCCGAGCATTCGCATTTGGGCAGCTCGACGCGTGCCCTCGCGGTCTACAAGCAGCAGTGGCGCGAGCCGACCGGCCCGCTCTCCGTGGCGCTCTGGGGCGTCCGTGACCCCGGCAACATCGGCACGGTGATCCGCTCCGCCGATGCGTTCGGCGCCTCCAGCGTGGTCCTTGGCCCGCACAGCGCCGATCCGTTCTCGCCGAAGGCCGTCCGCGGCTCGATGGGAGCGATCTTCTCGGTCCCGGTGGCCCGCGCCACCGATCTCAGCCAGCTTGTCGGCACCACCATCGCGATGGTCGCCGCCGAGCCCGGGGAGGGCGGCATCGCCGACACGGTGCCCATCCACGAGGTGATTCCAGCGCTGGTGCAGGCCGGCACGCCGATCACGATCGTCGTCGGCTCCGAGCGGGAAGGTCTGCCCGAAGCGGTGGCGAAGGCCTGCGACGTGCGCGCAACGATCCCGATGGCTCGTGACTCCGTCAACGCCGCCATGGCCGCCACGATCGCCCTCTACGAGATCGCCCGCGCCGGGCTCGTGAACGGATCCGTGCCCGCCCCAACGCCTTCCAACTCCGATCTCTCAGGGAGTTCCACGTGAGCGACGCAGCCAGTCTGCTCGAGCGCGTCCAAGCACTGCAGGACGCCGCCGCTGCCCAGATCGACCGCGCGGGCACCACCGCCGAGCTCGAAGACGTCCGCGTCGCCGTGCTCGGGCGCAAGGCCGAGCTGCCGAACATTCTGCGCGGCGTCGCCGAGCTCCCGCCGGCCGATCGCGGCGCCGTTGGCAAGGCCGCCAACGTCACCCGTGGGGCCATCGAGAAGCTCCTGAACGCCCG
>JAUMFO010000012.1:0-1757 GCA_032119795.1 Solirubrobacteraceae bacterium | reverse complement strand
CAGTTCGGCGAGCAGGAGCTCGAGGCGGAGCGGGCGGAGAACCGCGTCACCGCGGCGACGGCGGAGGTCGACGCCTGGGAGCAGGCGGGGGTGCCGCATGATCTCGCGGTGGCCGTCGCGCGTTGCCGGCTGCTGCCGTTCGCGCCCTACTTGGCCGGCGTCTCGGCGCGCACGGGCGGGTCGGTTCCCGCGCTCGTTGAGGCCGTCGGGGCGCTGCGTCGTTCGCTGCCGCTCGACACGCTGCAGGGGCTGATCTCCGGTCTGCCGTCGGGCACCCGCGTTGCCCGTTGGGCGAACCAGGCGCTGCGCGACGACTACCTCGCTGCCGTGGCGCGCCTTGCGGGCCTGGCCATCGCCGACGACACCATCAGCGACCCGAAGGCGGCCGTGGAATCTGGCATCGAGCGGCGCCAGTCCGGGGTGCGTCGGCTCCAAGTGCTGGTGCGCGAAGCCGGCCTCTCGCAGCACACGCAGGTCGCCGGTACGACGCTCGCCGTGCGTCAGCTCCGCGAGCTGGCAGGGTGGATGACGCGCCGCCGCAGCCGCGCGATGAAGGACGCCGCCGACGGCGACCGATGAGTTTCGGTCCGGCGGCCGGTCCACTCCATCGAGCTGCGCGCTGAGCGCGCCGACGTCCACCACCCGTAAAGGAGCCGCCGCATGTCGCGCGTCCGTATCGACCAAGCGATCTCGATCGACGGCTTCACCGCCGGACCAGACCAGGGACCGGACGCTCCGCTGGGCGTCGGTGGGATGGGGCTGATGCAGTGGATTCTCGCGACCGGCGCCATGGGCGCGGCCTCATCTGGCGAACCCATCGCCGCTCATGCCTCGCCCGACACCAAGCTCGCCTATGAGCACTACGAGAACATCGGGGCCTACGTCATGGGCCGCAACATGTTTGGCGGCGGCCCCGGACCTTGGCCGGTCGATCCGGTCTGGGACGGCTGGTGGGGCGACGAGCCGCCGTACCACACGCCCGTCTTCGTGCTCACCCAGTTCGCGCGCGAGCCGCTGGAGCTTGAGGGCGGCACCACCTTCCACTTCGTCACCGACGGGCCTGAAGGAGCGCTCCAGCGGGCGCGCGAGGCCGCGGGCGAGGAGGATGTGCGGATCGCGGGCGGCGCGAGCACGGTGGCGCAGTACCTGAAGCTCGGCGTCGTCGACGAGCTGCAGCTGCACGTCTCACCGGTGCTCCTGGGGGGCGGCGAGCGGCCGTTTGACGGGCTCGATCCGCTCGCGCTCGGCTTTACGATCGATCGCGTCGTCGCCTCACCGCTGGCGACGCACATCCGCTACCGGGTGGCGCCAGCGAGCTGACACGCTGCGGCGGCGAGCGGGCCTAGGCGGAAGAATGGCTCAGTGCGCGTCGTCGGCGGCGGCGGGTGGCCGGGCCTCTTCGGCCAGCGAGGTGATCGCCAGTCCGCCGCGGGCGGCCGTCTCGAGCACGTCGGTGGCCTCCTCGATCGAGCGCGCGTAGAGCTCGACGAGCAGGTGCACGATCACGGTGCCGTCCTTCTCGTGGGTGTGGAACCGCACGTGGGTGAAGAACTCCCGGGTGCCGTGGTCGCCGAAGGCGGCGTAGGAGAGGGCGTCGGCCGCCTCAGGGCCTTCGCACGTCTCGACGAGTTCGGAGTCGACGCGCACGGTGCAGGACGCCACCCACGGCGTGCCGGCAATCATCCGCTCCCAGCGGTCCTCGATGGGCTCGACTCGGTCGTCGGCAAACCCGAGGTGCGGCTGATCGTGGAGGCAGT
>JAUMFO010000011.1:0-331873 GCA_032119795.1 Solirubrobacteraceae bacterium | reverse complement strand
CGCGAACAGCCAGGTGATCCACGCCACGCCGAAGTGGCCGGGCCGCCGACCGCCACCTGACGAGCACTCCGCGCATGGGCAGAGTCGGCGCGAGCGCGCTCGATGACCGCCACGCTGGTTGGCGGCGCGCCGTTTGGGCTGATCGGCGGCGCGGCGTTCGTGCTGGTTGGCGGCAGCGGATTGACGATCGCTTCGGGGCGGGTGGGCGTCTGATCGGCGAGGGACGAGCGTGCTTCTTCGAGGCGGGCCTGCCGGTGTTTGAGCTGGCGGGCGGGCCGCAACCTCTGGCGGTTGCATCTACCTGACATAACGCGCCCCGTGGCGCCCTTCGCGTTGAAACCGCCGCACGTCCGGCGGTTTCAACGCGACCCCACCCTCGCATGGCGTTACGTCAGCCAAGTGCAACCCCCACAGGTTGCGCCGCGCCCGGCGCCCGCAGGCGCCGCAGCGATCCAAGTCCCGCCGCCGCCAACCAGCGCAACCCACGACTCCGCCCGCCCTCGGTGCGGCGGCGCCCAAAGTCCCCGGAGCGATCGAAGTCCCACCGCCGCCAGCGGCCAAGACGCCGCCACGCCAACAGGCCAAGACCCCACGACGGCCAAGTCGCCGCCAAAGACCAAGACCCCAATGAGAAGACGCCGGCGCCGCCAACGGCCGCTCGCGGCGCATGGGCCGGCCAGCCGTAATCCGACACCGCGTCAACTCGCACACGGCAAGCGAGCCGGTCGCGGCACCGAGCCCAGCGACCCGCAGCACACCGGTAATGTGCAGGACCAGCGTCAGCGCGTGGACGCGACCGCGCGAACCAAGAAGTTGGCTATTGCCGTCGGGAGTTTTTTCAGTGAGACTCACTGATCCTTCCCCGCAGTCCCGGCGGTGGAGTAGCTTCTGCCAAGTCCCTGGTCAGGTGCCACCAACGTGTCCACTCCCCCGTCTCCAGCGCCCACCGAGTCCCTCGCCAGGCGCGACGTCACCGCCCTGCTGGTCCTCGACATGTTTGCGTCGCTTGACGGCGGCGACGGCCGGGCGCTACGCCGCAACGCCCCCAAGGCGGTTCCCGTCATCGCCGACCTGATCCAGCGCGCCCGCCGGGCGAGTGTCCCCGTGATCTACGTGGAAGACCACCAGGGCCGCTGGAGCGCCAGCGGCGAGCAGCTCATCGAGTCTGCCCGCAAGCATGGGCTTGGCGAACTGATCGAAGCGATCCTGCCGCTCCCCGGAGATCCCGTCGTCGTCCGCGCGCGGCCCTCGGCGTTTGACCGCTCCACCCTGGAGGACCTGTTGCATGCACGTGGTGTGCGCCGCATCGTCCTGACCGGCCAAGCGACCGAGCAGGGCATCCTCTACTCCACCCTCGACGCGTCGGTACGGCGCTACCAGGTGGTCGTACCGCAGGATGCCGTCGCCGCGATCGATCCCAGCCTCGCTGGCGCCGCCTTGCGGATGATGGATCGCAATATGCACGCGGAGATCACGACCGCCGACGCGATCGACTTCAGCGCTGCGGCGATGGCACCACCTGCCGAGCGCGGCCGGCCGCCCCGGGTCTACGTCGGCGCCGCGCTCCAGGAGGCCTCCAAATCAGCGAGCGCCCCCGCCGGCCCACCGTCTGAGACGCGCCAGCAGCTGCTGACCGCCCTGGCGGTGGTCATCGCCCGCGAGGGATTCAGCGGCACGAAGGTGGCCGACATCGCCCGCGAGGCACGGACGTCGCTGCGCACCTTCTACGCCGAGTTCTCCAGCAAGGAAGAGTGCTTCCTGGAACTCCACCGCCAGGTGACGTTCGCCGTCATGACGACCGTCCGGCAGTCGATCGTCTTCGACGGGCCGTGGGTCGACGTGATGCGCAAGGGCTTTGAGGCGTACTTCAGCATTCTGATGGCCCAGCCGCGCCTGAGCCACGCGATTCTCGTCGAGCTCGCGACCCTCAGCGAGGAGGCGCGCCTCGCCCGCGACGACGCCATGGATCTCTTCGGCGAGATGCTCTGCGAGGTCGTGGAAGAGGGCCGCGCGGCCAACCCTCAGATCCCGTCGCGCCCGCTCTCTCCGCTCGTCGCCCGCGGGATTATCGGCGCATTCTTGGAACTCGTGATCAGCCACGTGGACCGCGGCGAGACCGACCGCTTCCCCGAACTCATCGACACGGCGACGGAGATGCTCACCACGATGGTGATCATCAACGTCGCCGACCACGCCGGGATCGGCGCGACCGCCGCCTAGGGGAAGCGGACGAGCAACACGACGCGGCGGTTGAGGGCGCGACCTGCCGCCGTCTTGTTCGTCGCCCGGGGCGCCGTGCTGCCCTTGGACTGCGTCGTGTACTTGGCGTCGACGCCGAGCTTCTTGAGTTCCGCGCACGCGGCCTTCGCCCGCGCCAGGCCCTGGGCCTGCGTCCCGAACTTGTCGGTGTGGCCGACGCACAGCACGCTCTTGGCGCCCTTGATGTTCTTCGCGAGCGCCTTGATCTGGCTGCGCTGCTTGCCGCCCGGCGCGAACGCGCTCGCGCTGTCGACCGGCGAGAGGATCGGATGGGCGGCCTTGCGCGCCGGGTAGATCTTGGTGTTCACGCGGGTCGTCAGCGTGCGGCCCTCGCGGGTCTTGCTGATCATCTTCACGCTGACCTTCAGTCCGCCTGGGTTGCGCTTGAGCGCCGCCATGCCGACCTTGTTGAGTTTGACTCGCACGCCGGCGCTCAGCGAGCCCGTCTTCTTGAGCGTGCGCTTGCCGGTCGCGACGAGCACCAGCTTGCCCTTGAGTCGGGCGTACGCCTTGCCGTCGCAGGTCTGGACGGTGCTGCCCTTGGAGAGGCGGCAGATGATCGTCATGCGCTTGTTGGCGTGGATGATCGTCTTGGTCGCCAGGCGCGCCGTGAGCTTCGCAAACGAAGTCGTCGCCGTCAGCGGCGTGGCAATCAGCCAGTCGTAGGTCGCCGGGGCCGACGAGTTGCCGGCGGCGTCGGTCGCGATCGCGACGATCTTGTGCGTGCCCTCCGTCAGGCTGGAGAGGTCAAGGCCGGTGGTGCAGTCAACGAACTCGCCGCCGTCGACCGAGCAGCGCAGGGTCGTTCCCGGTTCGGTGTTCAGATCAAAGCGGGCTGCGGCCTCCGGCGTCTTGGCCGGCGGGGCGACGACATAGACCGGGAGCGCCGGCTTAGTCGTGTCGACCGTCCACGTGTAATCGCGCTCGGCGCCGGGGACGCCGGCCTCGTTGACCTCGCGCACCTTCAGCGTGTGCGTGCCGTCGGGCAAGTTCGGGAGCGTGACCGTCGCGGGGCAAGGCGCCCAGGCGCCGCCGTCGAGCTGGCATTCGAAGGTCGAGTTCTCGTCGCCGTCGAGCGTGAAGATCGGGTTGCCGTCGGAGGAGACAGGCGCCGGCGAGCTTGGGATCGTCGGCCTCAGCGGCGGCGTTGCGGCGACGCGCAACACCACCGGCGACGACTCGGGACCGCGGTTGCCGAGGTCGTCGATGCCGACGACCACGATGTTGTGCGGGCCGTCGGTGAGGTCGACCGGCGGGGTGAAGGTCGCAGTTCCGTCGGGGCCAGCCGTGGCGGTGCCGACGATCACGCCGTCGATCTTGATCTCGATCGTCGCTCCGGGCTCCGTGGTGAAGGTGAGTTCGGGACGCGGGTTGGCGGTCGGCTTCGCCGGGGGCTCCGGCGTGACGGGCGGGCCGGCGGTGTCGATCGTCCACAGGTAGGTGGCTGGGGTCGGGTCGACGGTGCCGGTCGTGTCGATCGCGCGCACCTCGAAGGTGTGGGAGCCGTCGGCGAGACCGGTGAAGTCCTTCGGGGAGGCGCAGGGGTTCCAGGCGCCGCCGTCGAGTCGGCACTCGTAGGACGCCACGCCGCTGCCGCCCGGGTCGGCACCGGTGAAGGTGAACGACGGATTGGCCGACGCAGAGACGGCGGGCGGGTTACCCGTCAGCGTGGTCGTCGGTGCACCGGTGTCGACCGTCCAGCTGTAGGACGCTGGTGTGGCGTCGGTGTTGCCAGCTGCGTCGATCGCGCGGACGCGGAAGGTGTGGTCGCCGTCGTCGAGCCCGGTGAGGTTGCGGGGTGAGGTGCAGGCCGTCCAGGAGCCGCCGTCGAGCTGGCACTCGTAGGACGCCACGCCGGAGCCGCCCGGATCGCTGCCGGTGAAGGAGAAGGCCGCCGTGTCGCTGGCCGTCGTCGAGGCGGGCTGCGCGGTGATCGTCGTCTCTGGGCTAGTCGTGTCGATCGTCCAGGTGTAGGACGCCGGCGAGCCGTCGGGGTTGCCAGCGCCGTCGATGGCGCGCACCTCGGCGGTGTGCGTGCCGTCGGCGAGGCCTGCGTAAGACTGCGGCGAGGTGCACGGCGTCCACGAGCCACCGTCGAGACGGCACGCAAAGCTGCTCACTCCGGAGCCGCCCGGGTCGGTGCCCGTGAAGGTAAGGGTCGCCGCGCTGGAGCCGCTAATGGCGGGCGGCGTGCCCGTCAGGCTGGTAGCGGGCGCTGCCGTGTCGACCGTCCACGTGAAGGTGTCCGGGGTCGCGTCCGCGGTGCCGGCGCCGTCGATGGCGCGGACGGCGAACGTGTGCGAGCCATCGGCGAGGCCCGTGAAGTCCTTGGGCGAGGTGCACGGGTTCCACGCGCCGCCGTCGAGCTGGCACTCGTAGGACGCCACGCCGCTACCGGAGCCGTCGGAGCCGGTGAAGGTAAACGACGCGTCCGGGCTATCGTCGGTCGTCGGCGGGTGGGTCTGGATCGTGGTGTTCGGCGCTGTTGCGTCGACCGTCCACGTGTACGACGCCGGCGTCGCGTCGCGGTTGCCAGCGGTGTCGATCGCGCGGACGTCGACCGTGTGACTGCCGTCTGCGAGGCCAGCAAACGACTCGGGTGAGGTGCAGACCACCCACGATCCACCGTCCAGGCGGCATTCGTAGGAGGCGATGCCCGATCCGCTGGGATCGGTGCCGGTGAAGGTGAAGGCGCCCGTCGTCGCGGCGGTCGTCGACGGCGGCGTCGTCAGGAGCGAGGTGTCTGGGTCGACGGTGTCAACCCGCCAGGTGTAGCTGGCGGGGGTCGGGTCGACGTTGCCGGCGTTGTCGATCGCGCGTACGTCGAAGGTGTGGTTGCCTTGCGCCAAGCCGGTGTAGGTCCGCGGCGAGGTGCAGGCGCCCCAGGCGCCGGCGTCGATCCGGCACTGGTAGGAGGCCACGCCGGAGCCGCCCGGATCGGTGCCGGTGAAGCCGAGGCTGGCGGAGGTCGACGACTCGTTTGCCGCTGGCTGGCTGGTGATCGAGGTGTTCGGCACCGTCGTGTCGACCGTCCAGGTGGCGGTCGCCGGGGTGTCGTCGGAGAGGCCGCCGTAGACCGCGCGGACGGAGAAGGTGTGGCTGCCTTCGGCGAGGCCGGTGTAGGACCGCGGGGAGGTGCAGGTCGCCCAGGCACCCGCGTCGAGCTTGCACTCCAGCGTGGCCCCGGAGGTCGGGGTTGAGAACGTCGGCGCGGCCGAGGTGGAGGTCGTCGCGCCGCTGGGGGCCGAGACCAGGTTGGTGGTGGGCAGCGGCGAGTAGTGGGCACTCGCCGAGACCGTCGAGCCGGCGGCGTTGGTGGCGGTGCGGGTGTAGCGGATCGTGAAGCCACGATCGGCTGCGGTCGTCGTGTAGGTGGTCGCGGTCGCGCTGGCGATGTCAACGCAGTTGCTGCCGTTCGGGTCGCAGCGCTGCCAACGGCTGGCGTAGGTGACGTTGCCGCCACGCGCGTTGGTGGTCGTCGCCGTGGCCAGGCCGTTGGACGCAAGCGTGAAGGTCGGCTGGGCATCGAAGACCGGGGTGAGGTCGCTCGTGTCGGTGGCGGCGTTGTTGTCGGGCGTCGTGTCGCCGGTGTCGCCCGTCGGCTGCGCGTCAACGCTCAGCTGCGCGTAATCGGTTGCCGCTGCAGGCGTGCCGGTGATCTGGAAGGTGAGGGTGCCGCTGGGGAGCAGCGCGCCGGTGGTGACGCTCGGCAGGCCGGAGCCGGAGGTCGCTGCGCCGCAGCTCGAGCCGGCGGACGCCGAGCACGTCCAGGTGACGCCCGTGAGGCTCTGCGCCCCGGTCGTTGCCGCAAACGTGCCGGAGTTGGTGTCGTTGGTACCGGCGTTGGTGACGACGGCCGTCCACGTGTTGGCCCCGGCGCGTGGCTTGCCGGCGCCGCCGTCGGTCACCGTCGTTTGGATGTCGACCGGCTTGACGACCTTCGTGTTGTGGATCTCGTGGATGTTGGTGCTACCGCCCGTGGAGCCAGCGAAGCCGAGCTTCAGCGTGGCGGGTGAGGTCGGGAGCTGCTTGTTGTTGACGATCTGCTGGAACGTGCCGTCCGGGTAGCGGATGAACACGTTGAGCTTGCCGTCGGGCAGGACGGAGATGGAGACGTGCCGGGCGTTGGCGCGCGTCGCCGTAAGCGCCTGGGAGGTCGCGGCGCCAGCGAGCAGCGGGTAGTTGTTGGCTTCGCTGCCGCGCACGGCGACGAAGTTCGGGCGGGCGGTGTTGTCGGTCGGGGCGCCGGCGACTGGGCCAGCCGTTCCGCACGTGGACTGCAGGTTGGTGAAGTTGCCGAACTCGTCGAAGCCGACCCCGATGTAGGCGTTGTTGAGCCCGGGCTTGGAGCCGGTGGAGCAGGGCGCGTAGCCGAGCGAGCCGCCGAATGCGCCGATCTGGAACTGCGCGGCAGTGGTCGCGCCGTCGTAAAGGAAGAACGTGAGGCCGTCGGCGCCGGTGCCGCCGTAGGTCGCGTAGTCGAACTCCACCGACGCACCCTTGGCGGAGGGGAACGCGGTGTCGTAGAAGGCGTAGCCAGCTTGGTTCGTTGTAGCACCGGTCAGGCGCAGCCAGCCGTTGCCGGCAGTGTCGGTGCCGGGGGCGGTCAGCGTGGCGGAGCCGCCGAGAGTCCAGCCCGGAGCGGTGCTACTGGCGAACGACTCGGTCAGGGGAAACGGCGGGTCCGTTGAGGCCTCGGCCGTGCCGACGATCGCGAACGCTGCGGCGAGCGCCGCGAGGAAGAACCGGACGACCAACAGCGCGTCGCTCCGGAGGTTGGATGAGCCGAGCATTGGCCGGGTCATCGACCTCGCGCATGGCCTCTTTAGGGTCTAGACCCCATTTCCTGAGCTGAATTCATGAATTTCGGCCGATGCATACGGAAAAACTGCGGATCAGCAAGATCGCGTCCAGGATTCGGCCAACGCGCAAGCGCCCGCCCGGCGGGCAGGGACGACCGGGGCCGAGCGGGCGCTTGCCGGGCGGGTGTTACGGCGTCTGGGCCGTTGGCGGGCGGGCGTTACGGGGTCGGGGCCGTTGGCGGGCGGGTGTTACGGCGTCTGGGCCGTTGGCGGGCGGGCGTTACGGGGTCGGGGCCGTTGGCGGCGGTGGAATGACGATCGCTTCGGGGCCGGCGGGCGTTTTGCAGCGAGGGCGGTGCGGACTGGCCGCGTCTGAGCCGTTGGCGGCGGTGGAATGACGATCGCTTCGGGGCCTGGGGGGGGCGTCGGGTCAGCGAAGGCGGAGCCCGGTCGGCGTCTGAGCCATTGGCGGCGGTGGGACTGGGATCGCTTCGCGGTCGGCGGGCGTCGGGCGGGCTGCAACCGCTCGCGGTTGCGGCCCGAACTGCAGTCACTTGGGGGCCCTGAACACCCGCGAGTGACGGGAGTTCGCTTCGACCGGGCCAACTGCAACCCCCAGCGGTTGCAACGCCGCGGGGCTCGCGTCTGGAACGCCCTTTTTGGGCGTTCGGGGCGCGAGCCCCGAGAGTGCAACCCGCAGAGGTTGCATCTACCCGACAGAACGGCGCCGCCAAGCGCTCCGCGCGCCGAAATTACCGCACGCCCGGTAACTCTGGCGCGAGGAGCAAACCCCGCAACCCCAGGCGGTTGCAGCCGCCTGGTTGGACCCATCCTGGGCACGACAGGTGTGCCTACTTTGGGTCCAACCAGTCGCCCGGCGCCCGCCGGCGCCGCAACGATCGCCATTCCACCGCCGCCAACCAGCCCAGACCCCGAACGCGCTCCGCCCTCGCCGCCCCCACGCCCCCAGACCCCGACGCGATCCCCATTCCACCGCCGCCAACGACCAAGTCGCCGTAGAAGCCGCCAAGTCCCACCGCCGAGGACGAAATCACGCTCGCGCTCATCCAGCGCGGGCCTCACGAACGCTGCCGAGGGGCGGGTGGCCGGTGGGGGTCGCCCGCCCCTCGGCAGCTGCGGGCGCAGCGCGCCGCGCAACATGTAAGGCTGAGCGCCGAACGGCATGTCCACCCCGCCTGAACCCGACGCCCAGCTCGCGCCCGATCGCCCGACGCTGAAGACGGTCGCCGACGACACCGGCCTAAGCATCTCGACGGTCTCCCGCGCCCTGCGGCGGCCGGCAGACAGCAACCCGACGGCGGCGCTCGTCCACGCCGCCGCGCAGCGCCTGGGCTACTCGCCCGATCCGGTCGCGGCGAGCCTGCGCACCAAGCGCTCAGGCGTGATCGGAATGGTCGCCCACTCCCTGACGGACATCGTCCAGGCGATCATCTACGAGCAGGTAGACAAGGTCGCCGTGAAGAACGGTTTCGACGTGCTCGTCGCCGCCACGGAGGACGACACCGTCGCACAGCGCGAGCGCGTTCGACTCCTGCTCTCACGCCGCGTCGACGGCCTGATCATCGCCGACGCCCACCGCGACTCCTCCTACGCCGACTGGATCGCCACGCTCGGAATCCCGTACGTGCTGGTGATGCGCAACGCGCCCGGCCACCCGGCGATGCTCTGCGACGACGCGGCCGGCGGGCGCATGGTGGCCGAGCACCTCATCGCTCAGGGCCACACCGAGCTCGCACTCCTCACCGGGCCGGATTACTCGGCCGTCTCCTACGACCGCGCGAAGGGCTTCCTCGACGCCGTCGCTGCGGCCGGACTCGCCGTCCCCGAGCGCCTCACGGAGTACGGCGGACTCCACACCGACAGCGGGCAGGTCGGCATGGAGCGCCTACTCGGGCGCTCTCGCAGCTTCACCGCCGTGTTCTGCTGCGGCAACGACTTCGCCGCCTTCGGCGCCGTGAGCGCGCTGCGCGCCGCGGGGCTCGTCCCCGGCAGCGACGCGGCGGTCGTCGGCTTCAACGACGTCGCCGCCGCCAAGGCCCTGCAGCTCACCACCGTCAGCTCACCGCAAGCCGAACTCGGTGAGCTGGCGGCCCAGTCGCTGCTCGCCGCCATCGACGGCACCCGGCCCGTCAGCGTGATCCGCCAGCCCAAGCTCGTGGTGCGCGCCAGCAGCTCCCGGCCGCTAGGCGAGATGCGCGGCGGATCGGTCAGCTAGAGCCCCCAACACCCCTTCGATTGCACGTGGAGACGCAATCGTCGGAGTCAGTCGTCCCACCTTTGACCGGCTTAGGCCCAGATCGGCCGCGTTTCTTTTCCGACCACTGCCGATTTTGATGTAACGTTTCGAGGCGCAATGGTCCATCCGGACGGACCTACTTTTGCGAGGCGTTTGGAGCCGGGTGTTTGGACAGGGCACCCGGCTCCGCCTCGTTCTCCCCGTCTCCCCCGAGCCACCACCGCCGCCTGATGCCTCAGCTCTCTCGCCCCACCCCGTCTCGCCGCGGGACGCTTCTCGGCGCGGCAGCCTCGGCAGCCGCCGCCATCGCCGCACTGCTCGGCCCCGCCAGCGCCCTGGCCGCCGAGTCCCCCGGGGCTGGTGGCGCGCCCTTCGAGCAGATCGCCATCGCGACGATCGGGGGGACGCTCTTCACCGTCCTGCTCCTGTGGCTCGGCCTCGGGCACCGCTCCGGTCGCGTGCCGTACCTTGGGCGCGTCGCCGACCGCTCCGAGCGGATGTCTGGCTTGCCAGGTTGGGCTGCGTTCCCGATCTTCGTCGCGGCGACGTCGCTGCTGATCGCCGTCTTTGGGATGTACTGGGACATCGCCCTGCACATCGATGTGGGCCGCGACGAGGGCCCGCTCGCCAACCCTGCCCACTACTTCATCCTGTTCGGCCTGTTCGGCATCTTCGCCGCCGGTTACCTGTCGATCATGATCCCCAGCGGCGGCAGCCAGGAGCTGCCGCCCGGCCCGAGCGCCATCGAACTGGCGCCCACCTGGCGTGCGCCCCTTGGCGGCATCCTGATCTGCGCCTGCGGAGCGTTTGCCCTTATCGGCTTCCCGCTTGACGACGTCTGGCACCGCATCTTCGGCCAGGACGTGACCCTCTGGGGACCGACCCACCTCATGCTCATCGGCGGCGCCTCGATGACGCTCATCGGCATCGCCGTGCTTGCCGTCGAGGGGCTGCGCGCGAACGCCGTGGCGACTCCGCCCCGGATCGAGCGCCGCGCCGTGACCAAGCTGCGCAGCATCGCGCTTACCGGCGGACTCCTCCTCGGCCTCTCGACCTTCCAGGGCGAGTTCGACTTCGGCATCCCGCAGTTCCGCTTCATGCTCCAGCCCGCGCTGATCGGCATCGCCGCCGGCGTCGGCCTCGTCGCCGTTCGCGTCGCAAGCGGCCGGGGCAGCGCCTTCGGCGCCGTCGCGTTCTTCCTCCTCGTGCGCGGCATCCTGGCACTGCTCGTCGGCCCGGTGCTCGGGCAAACGACGCCCGTCACCCCGCTGTACCTCGTCGCCGCCGCGGCGGTGGAGCTCACCGCGCTTGCCATCTCCACCACCAAGCGGCCCGTCCGCTTTGCGATCGTCGCCGGCCTGGCGATCGGCACTGCCGGCTTGGCCTCTGAATGGCTGTGGAGCAACCTCGTCATGCCGATCCCGTTGCCGAGTTCGATGGCCGGCATCGGTATTGCTGCCGGACTCTCGGCCGCGATCGCCGGATCGCTCGTCGGCGCGTGGATCGGAACGAAGCTGCGCGAGCAGCCCGTCCGCTCGACCCGCGCCCTGCGCGCCGGCGCCCTCATCGGAGCCGCAGGGATCGCCGCCGTCATCGGCGTCGGCCTGCTGAAGACCGAGGCACAAGGGTGGAGCGCGACGGTTGCGCTGCGCGACGTGCCCATCGCCGACGGCGCTGTCGGCTCCGGTGGTCGGACGGTCCAGGCCGACATCACGATGAACCCGGCGAACCTCGCCGACGACGCGCACTGGCTCACGCTCACCGCCTGGCAGGGCGGCGGCCTGATCGTCGACAAACTCGAGCGCGTCGGCCCCGGCCGCTACCGCACGACGCAGCCGATCCCGGTGCACGACGACTGGAAGGCGCTGATCCGCCTGGAGACGGGCCGCTCGCTGATGGCGCTGCCGATCTACCTGCCGCTCGACACCGCAATCCCGGCGCCCGAGGTGCCGGCAGCGGCGAGCTTCACGCGAGACTTCCGCGCCGACTACAAGGTGATGCAGCGTGAGCAGAAGGCCGCGGCTGGGTGGCTCTCAACGGTCGCCTACCTGACGGTGGCGGGCATCGCACTGGCGCTGCTCGTGCTGTTGGTGTGGGGCCTACACCGCCTCGGCGACCCGGATCTCACCTACCGGCCGCGCACGCAGCGCCGGCGCGCAACGCAGCCGGCGAAGCCCTCCGGAGCTACGACTCCTCAGCCTGCTCCCTGAGCTCTTCGCCGAACGCCCGCTCGATCTCCTCGCTGATGGCGGGAGCCATCATCTGCGTCATGATCTCGTTCGCCAGCGGGCGGATCTGCTCGATGGCCCCCGCGATCTGAGGCCACTGCTCGTCGGGGCGCCCGTCGCTGTTGAACGGCTCCCAGACCTCGGCGCGGACGAGGTCGACAAAGGCGCGGGCGGCGTAGTCGCAGAGGCGGCGCACCTCTTGGCCGACCTGCAATGCCGCGTCGAGGCTGACGCCCTGTTGCATGACGGCCTCGAGTGTGTCGAGGACGCCGGGGTAGGGCACGCCGAGGGTGCCGTCGGCGTGCGGGACGAGCATCCCGAGCGCGACGGCCCGTTGGAAGTGCATCTCGTTGAAATCGCCGAAGCGCTCGCGGATCGCCTCGATGGAGATCGTCTGCTCGTGCGGCCCAAACGGTGCGAGCACGGTGCGGCGCATCGACATCAGCCGGCTGGCGGTGTCGTCGCCGCGCTGCAGCAGCCGCTCGACGAGCCGCAGCTGCAGCCCGTCGTCCTGGAGCTCCTGGATCAGCTTGAGCCGCTCGAGGTGCCCATCGCCGTAATATCCCACGCGGCCGCGCATCTCAGGCCCGTCGATCAGGCCGCGCGTCTGGTAGCTGCGGACGGTGCGAACGGTCAGCCCGGTCTTGCTCGCGAGCTCGTCGATGGTCATGTCGGCCACGCGGCCATCGTATTGACCAGCACGCAGGTGGCCCACACCGCGGCGGCCAAGCTCAGCGACCCGGCGGTTTGGGCAACGTCGCCTCGCAGCGCTGCTGCGCCGCGATCAGCTGGCGTCGATCGCGCCAGCCAGCGCGTCGCTAGCTGACGATCCGCAGCGTGGGCGTCGTCGGCACCTCGAAGGTGCGCTGGTTCTTGTCGACGTCAGCGGCGGGCATCGGCCGGCTGAAGTGAAAGCCCTGGGCAAGGTCGCAGCCGAACTCCTGGAGCATCGCGGCCTGATCGCGCTCCTCGATGCCCTCGGCGACGACGCGCAAGCGCAGGCTCGAGGCCATGTTGATGATGGCCCGCACCAGGAGCGTGCCGTCGACCTCGTGCAGGGCGTCGATAAAGGACTTGTCGACCTTCAGCACGTCGAGCGGGAACCGGCGCAGATAGCTCAGCGACGAGTAGCCGGTGCCGAAGTCGTCGAGGGCGAACTTCACGCCGATCGCGCGAATGGCAGCCATCTGGGCGGCGCTGGCCTCGAAGTCCTCGATGAGCGACGACTCCGTGACTTCCAGCAGCAGCCGCTCAGGCGCGAGTCCCGACTCCTGGAGCGCCAGTCGGACCTGCGGCTCCAACGCCCGGGTGGCGAGCTGCGAGGCGGCAACGTTGACGGAGATGTAGCGGTCGTCGTTCCAGAGTCTCTGCCACTCCGCGAGCTGATTCGTGGCCGTCCGCAGGACCCAGCCGCCAAGGTCGACGATGAGCCCACTGCGCTCGGCAAGCGGAATGAACTCTCCGGGAGACATCGGGCCGCGCACGGGATGGTTCCAGCGGATCAGCGCCTCGTAGCCCACGACGCGGCCATCAACGAGGTTGACGATCGGCTGGTAGACGAGGTGGAGTTCGTCGGCCTCCAGCGAGCGGCGCAGCTCGGCGGCGAGCTGGATGCGGTCGCGGGCCCGTTCATGCATATCGCCAACGAACGTCTCGATGCTGTTGCCCGAGACGAGCTTGGCTTGGTACATCGCCAGCTCGGCGTCGCGGAAGACGGCGGTCTCGCGGTCCTCGTCGGCCTCGCTGACCTCGGCGATGCCGATGGAGGTGCAGAGCACATGCGGCGCTCCGTCGAGTTCGACGGGGGCCGAGAGCGTCGCGAGCACGCGCTCGGCGACGGCGAGCGGATCCTGGCCGGCTGGGACGAGAATCCCGAAGGCGTCGCCGTCGGTGCGGACGAGGAGCTGGTCGCTTTTGGTGCCGGCTTCGAGCCGGCGAGCAACCGTCCTCAGCACCGCGTCGCCGGCGGTATGGCCGAGCGAGTCGTTGATGGACTTGAAGTCGTCGAGGTCCAACAGCACCAGCGTTCGGTTTCCGTCTTCGCCGGCCGTCCTAGAACCCTCACGCAGGTGGCGGTCGAGCGAGAGGCGGTTCGGCAGACCGGTGAGTTCGTCGTGGGTCTTTTGGTGCTGGAGTTCGAGGCGGCGGCGAGCGCGGTTGAACCGCAACAGCAGAGCTGCGACGAGGAACAGCGTGACGATCAGGGTGGTGACGGTGAACAAGCGAACGACTCGCCCGCGCGATCCGGCCGTCGCCTGGCGCGCGGCGATGCCCTCGGCGACCTCCGCCGCGAGTTCGCGCTGCGGGACGGGCGCCGCAACCAACCGAGATGGGATCTTGGGATTGGCCAAGGCCGCGGTGGCTTGGCGCGCATACGCGTCGGCGTCGGCCTGAGCGCGGCGGGCAGACTGGCTCAGCATCGAGAGCGAGAACGCCACGGCGAACACGAGCAGCGCGGTCGCCGTAATCGTCAGCGGAACCGACCAGTCTCGGATTCCCGCGCGGGCCAACAGATAGGCCCGGAGAACGACGAGGCCGCAAATCACGACCAGCGAAATCGTCAGGGCGACGACCGGAATCGGCTTGTCCTGCACGTAACACCAGCCCACCGTCACCAACGGCGCGGCAACGGCGAGCACCAGCATGAAGACGCGCGACGACAGGGGAATGCCGGTGCGTCGACCGCCGCGCTTGAAGACGTCGAGCAGTTTGGGGGAGGCCAGCACGGCGATCGAACAGACGTAGCTCGGCAGGAAGCGCGGGACGCCTACGACGGCAGCGGGGTCCGAGAACTGCAGGGCGGTCGCGACCGTGACGCTGCCCACCACGCCCAAGGCCAGCAGGACGGCAGGGAGGTTCCAGATGCCGCCACCCATCACGTAGAGGCCGCCGAATCCAAGCATCCAGAGCGAACATGCCGCCCAGGCCAAGACCCAGGGGTAGGTGGTTTCGTTGGAGGCCGCCGGCTCGATCACGGCGATCCAAAGCGGCGGAAGCAACGCTGCCACGAAGATGAGGCTGTCGAGCCAAGTTTCGATGAGGGCCGGTCCGCGGAGATGCGCCGCCCAGGCGATCACACCCGCAAAGACGACCATCCCGACGTTGGCGAGGACCTCCGCGCCAGGCAGGACCGGCTGGCCGTCGCTCGCCAGGCGCAGGGCATCACTGGCGAGCCAACAGGTGGTGGCAACGCCTGAGAGCAAGACGAGGCCGCGTTCTGCCGTCGTGAGCGGACGGCGGATGAGCACCGTCACAAACAGCCCGAACAGGAGGACAAGACCGCCCGACAGAATGGCGCCCGCGGAGAGCCCGAACACCGCGACGGCTGCGAGCGACGTCGCAAGCCCACCCAGGCCGAGTCGTGTGAATATGACCTTCACGCCCGAGTCATCGGCCCAGGTCCCAGCGATCTGGACCGACCCTGGCCACGGAGTCGACCGCTCAAACGGCGTTCCTGCCTCAGCGGTATGGGTGGCCAGCCCGAGCGGGAGGCACCCGACGGGCTCCGCCTCGCCCAGCGGTGGGTCTAGCGGCCGTAGCGGTCTTTGCCGAGGACGAGTGCCTCGGGCAGCGTGACGCGCGGCGGGGGCGACGGGTCGGCCGTCACGCTGACGGTGGCCCCGACGCTGGCGGTAACCGTGCACACCGCGCCGCTGGCGCTTTGCACGACGACCTGTTCGTCGTCGCTCTCGGTCACGAGTCCTTTGAGACCGATGTCGAGGCCCGAGTCCTTGAGGTAGTGCAGGAGGTCTTCGGCTTCGTTCTCGAAGCGCAGGATCTGGACCTTCGCGCCGACGGAGACGTCGGCGAGGGGCACGCCTTCGAGCCGCGTGCCAACCTCGATCGGATGCCCGTGGGGGCAGGTCTTGGCATCGCCGATCGCGCGCCGCATGTAGGCCTCAAAGCGCGGAGACATGCCGTGTTCGAGCGCCTCGGCTTCCTCGTGGACCTCGTCCCACGGCACCCCGACGACGTCCGTCAGGTAGCGCTCGATCAGCCGGTGGCGGCTGACGACCTCGGTCGCATGGCGCAGCCCGGACTCGGTGAACTCGATCCGCTTGCGCTCGTCGCGCAGCACGTAGCCGTCGCGCTCGAGCCGCCGGACCATCTCGTGCACCGACGGCGCCGAGATCTGCATCGCGCGGGCCACGTTGGCGGCGGTCATCGCGAGCCCAGCCTCAAAGAGCCAGAAGAGGGTCTGCAGGTACTCCTCTTCGGCGTCGGTTACGAGCTCGTCGGTCACTGCGTTCCATGGTAGGCGACCGGCTGGCCAGGGGAGCGCCGGACCGGTGTTCGGCCGCGTCTGAGCCGGCTGGCGGCGGTGGCTCTGAGATCGCTTCGGGGCCGGGGGGCGCCCGGGCAGCAAAGGCGGAGCGGACTGGCGGCGTCTGAGCTGGTTGGCGGCGGTGGATCTGAGATCGCTTCGCGGCCGGCGGGCGCCGGGCGGGCCGCAACCGCCTGGGGTTGCGGCCCGAACTCCCGTGACTTGGGGGTGCTGGACACCCTCGAGTGACGGGAGTTCGCTTCGACCGGGGCAGCTGCAACCCCCTGGGGTTGCAGTCGCCTGACAGAACCCGCACGCCACCTGCGTTCGCGTTGAACCCGCCGGACGTGCGGCGGGTTCAACGCGACACCGGACCCTCGCAACATTGAGAGGTTGCGGCGCCGCGGGGCTCGCGTCTGGAACGCCCTTTTTGGGCGTTCGGGGCGCGAGCCCCGAGAGTGCAACCCGCAGAGGTTGCATCTACCCGACAGAACGGCGCCGCCAAGCGCTCCGCGCGCCGAAATTACCGCACGCCCGGTAACTCCGGCGCGCGGAGCAAACCCCGCAACCCCAGGCGGTTGCAGCCGACGGGTTGGACCCATCCTGGGGCACCACAGGCGCGCATCCATTGGGTCCAACCAGTCCGCCCGACGCCCGCCGACGCCCGCCGACGCCGCAACGCCCGCAATTCCGCCGCCGCCAACCCGCCCAGACGCCGAACGCGCTCCGCCCTCGCCGCCCCGACGCCCGCAAACCCCGACGCGATCCCCATTCCACCGCCGCCAAGGACCCAGGCGCCGTAGAAGCCGCCAAGTCCCACCGCCGCCAAGGACCCGGTCGCCGTCAACGCCCGCCAAGTCCCGCCGCCCCGCCGCGGGGCCCCATCCACCGCCGCCTCGCCGCTCCAGCCGCCGTCTTCCACCCCACGGCCTTTGCCACCGAGCACAACCCATCCGGCCAATCCCCGGACGGGCGTACAAACGATTGCATCTAGAGTGCTGGGAGACTCTGCGTCGTTGCTCAGAACTCCCACTGGCGCGGCCCGCTGGCGGGCCGCCGCGGACCCGTGCCACAGCCTCTCGATACCCCTGATCTCACGCCCCCGGCCGACCTCCTCGTGATCGCGAGTCGCGCGGTGCTGCCCGGCGGCGAGGCCCCCGCTGCAATCGAGGTTCGGGAGGGGCGAATCGTCGGCATTCACCCCGTCGACGGACCGCTCCCACCAGCGCTGGAGACCGTCACGCTTGGCGACAACGAAGTGCTGCTCCCCGGCCTCGTCGACTCGCACGTCCACGGCAACGAGCCTGGGCGCACCCACTGGGAGGGCCTTCGGACGCTCACGGCCGCCGCCGCGGCCGGCGGCATCACGACGGTCGTCGACATGCCACTGAACTGCATCCCGGCGACCGTCACCGCCGCGGCCGTCGACGCCAAACGGCAGTCCTGCCCAACGCCTGCAATCGATGTCGCGATGTGGGGCGGCGCCGTCGGCGGGCGTCTGGAAGACATGCCCGAGCTGCTCGCCGCCGGCGTGTGGGGGCTCAAGGCGTTCACGCTCGACTCGGGCGTCGTCGAGTTCCCGGCGCTCATGGACGACGACGGGCTCCTGCTCGCGATCGGCGCCACCGCCCAGGCGGGCGTCCCGCTGCTCGTGCATGCCGAGGACGCGGAGGAGGCCGCGGCGGCGCCGCAGCCGATCGCGACCAACCTCTACTCCGCGCTGCTCGCCTCGCGGCCCGTCGCCTGCGAGGTCAAAGCGATCGAGCGTCTCGCGGGCCTGATGGACGGCATCCCCGGCGCCCACGTGCACATCGTCCACGTGACGAGCGCCGAGGGCGTCGCGGCGATCGCCGCGGCGCAGGCCCGCGGGCTTCGCATGACGGGCGAGTCGTGCCCGCACTACCTCCTGCTCCACGCCGAGCTGCTGCCCGACGCCGACCCGACCGTGAAGTGCTTCCCGCCGATCCGCGAGAGGCACCACCAGGACGCCCTTTGGGCGGGCCTGCAAGACGGCACGCTGTCGCTGATCGCCAGCGACCACTCCCCCGCCCCTTGGCCGCTGAAGAACACCGGCGACCTCGGCACGTCGTGGGGCGGAATCGCGTCGATTCAGCTGTCGCTCGCGATCTCGTGGACGGCCGCCCACCGCCGCCGGATCCCGCTCTCGGAACTCGTCGGATGGATGAGCGCCGCCCCCGCCGACCTCGTCGGCCTGCCGCACAAGGGCCGAATCGCCGTCGGGGCCGACGCCGACCTCGTCGCCTTCGATCCGGAGGCCACGTTCACGGTGCGCGGAGCGGACCTCCTTCACCGTCATCCGCAGACCCCCTACGAGGGTCGGGTCCTCAAAGGCGTCGTGCAGCAGACGTGGCTGCGCGGCAAGCCCGTGATCCCTTCGGCAGCCCACGGCCAATGGCTCATGCGTGAGACGGGACCGGCCCCACGGGCGCTCCCGCTGGACGACCACGCTGATGCCACGGCGCCATCGCAGAAAGCACCCACGGCATGACCGATCCGTTCGACACCCTCCCGGACCTCGCCAGCAAGCCGCTCGGCGGCTCCGTGCCGTGGGCAAACGACGAGCTCTTTGCCTCCCGCGACAACCTCATCAACGCCCACGACCCGCAGTTCACCCCAGCGACGTTCGGGACTCGCGGCCAGGTCTACGACGGCTGGGAGACGCGCCGTCGCCGCGAGGACGGCTTCGACGAGGCGATCGTCCGGCTTGGCGTCCCCGGAATCGTGCACGGGGTCGACATCGACACCACGCACTTCGTCGGGAACTTCCCGCCGGAGGCCTCCCTCTCCGGCTGCGCGCTGCCCGGCTACCCGAACCTCGACGTGGTTCGCGCCTCCGAGTGGCGCGACCTGGTGCCGCGCAGCCCGCTGAAGGGCAACGCACACAACCGCTTCCTCGTCGGAGACAGCAGCGACGATGACGACGCCATCGCCGGCGCCCTCATCACGCACGTGCGGCTGCGGATCTACCCCGACGGCGGCGTCTCGCGGCTGCGCGTCCACGGCACCCCGGTCCTGGATCCACGGATCGTCGACGCCAGCCCGTTCGATCTCGCCGCCCTCGAGCATGGCGGGCTCGTCACCGCGTCGTCGAACGCGTTCTACTCGTCGGCGACGAACCTCATCATGCCCGGACCGGCCCGCACGATGGGCGAGGGCTGGGAGACGTCTCGCCGCCGCGACGGCGGCCACGACTGGGTCGAGTTCGAGCTCGCCGCCACCGGCCACGTGCGTCTGATCGAGCTCGACACCTCGCACTTCGTCGGCAACGCACCGGGCTCATGCTCCGTCGAGGGCCAGCTCGCCGCGACGGGCGAGTGGGTCACCGTCCTGGAGCGCTCGCCGGTGCAGCCCGACACCCGGCACCGGTTCCCCGTCGACGACGCCGGCGCCCTCACCCACCTGCGCATGAACGCCTTCCCCGACGGTGGCCTCGCACGCGTGCGGGCCTACGGCGCCCCGACGACCGAGGCGCGCGCCGCGATCGGCCGCCGCTTCGCCGCCGCCCTTCCGCTGGCCATGGCCCGCGACATTCTCTAGGAGACCCGCTTGTCCATCGAAGTCACGGGCGCCGACGTCGCCCGCTCCGAAGAGATCCTCACCCCGCAGGCGCTGGAGCTGATCGAGACGCTCCACCACAAGTACAAGGCGCGGCGCGACGAGTTGCTCGCCGCGCGTGCCGGCCGCCGCGAGGCGATCAGCGCCGCCGGCACGATCGAGTTCGACCCAGCCACCGCAGACATCCGTGAGGGCGACTGGCAGATCGACCCCGTCCCGGCTGCGCTGGCCGACCGCCGCGTGGAGATCACCGGCCCGACCGAGATCAAGATGGCGATCAACGCCCTCAACGCGGGCGCGAATGTCTGGCTCGCGGACCTAGAAGACGCCAACACGCCCCACTGGGAGAACGTGATCGGCGGGCAGGTCAACCTCAAGGACGCGACCACCGGCGAGCTGGCTTGGACGTCACCGGAGGGCAAGGCCTACGCGCTCAGGCCCGAGTCCAAGGACCCGGAGAGTGGCCTGCCGAAGACGGTCATCCTGCCGCGCCCGCGCGGCTGGCACTTCGACGAGCACCACATCCTCGTCGACGGCGAGCCGACCGTTGCGGGGATCGTTGACGCCGCGCTCTACGTGATCACCAACGGCCCGGCGCTCGCCCGGCAGGGTCGCGGCCCGTTCTTCTACCTGCCCAAGACACAGGACTGGCGCGAGGCGGCGCTGTGGGACGACGTCTTCACCGATCTCGAAGCTGCCGCGGGCCTGCCGCACGGCACGATCAAGGCGACGGTCCTGATCGAGACGATCACCGCGGCGTTCCAGATGGACGAGATCCTCCATGCGCTGCGCCACCACATCGCAGGGCTCAACGCGGGCCGCTGGGACTACCTGTTCTCCCTCATCAAGACGTTCCGCGACGCCGGCCCGGAGTTCGTCCTGCCGGACCGCGCCGACGTGACGATGACCGTCCCGTTCATGCGCGCCTACACCGAGCTGCTCGTGAAGACCTGCCACCACCGCGGCGCCCACGCGATCGGCGGGATGGCGGCGTTCATCCCGGATCGCCGCGACGAGGAGAAGAACGCCCTCGCGCTCGGCAAGGTCAAGGAAGACAAGGAGCGCGAGGCCGCCGCCGGCTACGACGGCTCGTGGGTCGCCCACCCGGACCTCGTCTCCACAGCCCTGACGGCTTTCGACGCCGTCCTTGGCACCAACCCCAATCAGGTCAGCAAGCAGCGCGACGACGTGTCGGTCACCCCCGCCGACCTCCTCAACGTGCCGGCGACCCCGGGCGCGGTGACGAGCGAGGGCGTGCAGCACAACGTCGCCATCGGGCTGCGCTACCTCGAGGCGTGGATCGGCGGCCGCGGCGCGGTGGCCATCTTCGGCCTGATGGAGGACGCCGCCACCGCCGAGATCTCACGCAGCCAGCTCTGGCAGTGGATCCACGAGGGCACCACGACGCAGGACGGCGAGCCCGTTACCGAGGAACGCGTCCGCGGGCTGCTCGACGCTGAGGAGGCCGCGCTGCTCGGAGCGGCGCCGGACGACGACGCGCGTGCCCGGATCATCCGCGCCCGCGCGCTCTTTGAGCAGGTCGCCCTCGCCGACGACTTCGAGGACTTCTTGACGCTGCCGGCCAGCGTGGGCATCGCCTAGGGCGAACCAGGTGCCCACTGCGCGCGCCGCGCGTTGACCATCTCGACGAAGAGTTCGTGCGCGGCGTTGATGCGGTCCCGCTCGCCGGAGAGCAACAGGTCGAGTTGCAGGCCAGCGATGTGCGCGACGAGCGAGGTCGCCATCGGCTCGAGCTCGTCGGCGGGGCAGCCCGACGCCGCCAAGTCGGCGGAAACGATCGCCGTCCAGTCGGCGATCGCGTGGGCACGAAAGGCCCCGAACCGCTCCGGGGACTGCACGGCCAGCCCGATCACTTCGAACGCCAGACGCAGGACCGGCAGCGTCTTGTCGTCGGACCACCGGTACCACCATTCGCGGTACGCGTCGACATCCTCGTCGGCGATCTCGACCGGCACCATGCCGCGGTCGCGGATGAACCCGAGGATCGAGGTGATCAGCTGCTCTTTGGTGCCGAAGTGGTGCACGAGCGCCGACGGCGCCACGCCGAGCGCCTTCGCCAGCGGCCGCATCGACAGCGTCGCCACGCCGTGCTCGATCACATAGATCGCCGCGGCCTCGAGCAGCTCGTCGCGGCGGTGGGCGTACCGCAGCTTCCGGCCGTCGATCTGGGGAGCGTTGGCCACCCGAGCATCGTAGGGAAAGTGGGCTGGTGACGCGGAGTACCAGCGGCCCGGGTCACGGCGGTTACCGGCTCACGCCTGGCCTTCTCAGCCTCAGTGGGCGTGTTGGTAGGCACCGTTTGGCGGAGGCGAGATCTGGCGGCTTGTACGGCGACTCGGACGTTGGCGGCGGTGGGACTTCGATCACTTCGGGGCCTGGGGGCGTCTGATCGGCGAGGGCGGAGCGTGCTGCTTCGAGGCGGGCCTGCCGGTGTCTGAGCCGGCGGGCGGGCCGCAACCTCTGGCGGTTGCATCTACCTGACATAACGCGTCATCAAGCGCTCTGCGCGCCGAAGTTACCGGGCGTCCGGTAACTCTGACGCGCAGAGCAATCACCGCAACCCCCAGAGGTTGCGCCGCGCCCGGCGCCCCCAGGCGCCGAAGCGATCTCAAATCCGCCGCCGCCAACCAGCCCAGACCACGACTCCGCCCGCCCTCGGTGCGGCGGCGCCCAAATTCCCCGAAGCGATCGAAGTCCCGCCGCCGCCAACGACTCAAATGCCGTCGGGGCCGCGAAGTCCCGCCGCCGCCAACGGGCTCAAACACCGCCCCGCCGACAGGCCCAGACCCCACAACGGCGAGAACGCCGCCAAATCCCCAGACCCCAATGAGAAGACGCCGGCGCAGCCAACGGCAGGTCGGGGGTGGGGGTAGAGCCCGGGCGGACCGTTCCCGACTGGAGTGAGCGCCAGCGAGCGTGAGGGTGTCCGAACGGGCTCTACCCCCACCCCCGACCGCAACCCCACCAAACCCGCTCAGAACGTCCAGATCACCGGCACCAGGAACACCGCGACCACGAAGAACAGCGCGACCATCGGCAGGCCAAGCTTCCAGTAGTCGCCGAACTTGTAGCCGGCGGGATCCATGATCATCAGGTTGCCGGGCGTCGAGATCGGAGTGAGGAACGATGCGCTCGAGGCGACGGCGACGCTCATCAGCACCGGCTGCGGCGAGATGCCGAGGGACTGGGCGGCAGCGACGCCGACGGGGATCAGGATCAGCGCCGTGGCCGTGTTCGAGATGGCGATACTCAGCAGCGTCGCGACCGCGAACAAGGCAGCGAGCAACGCGTGAGGGCCGGCGTCGCCGAGCGCGCTGAGGATCGCCTCGGCGAGGTCGGCGGCGGCGCCGGTGGTTTGGAGCGCCGTCGAGACGGGAAGCAAGCCGGCAATCAGGATCACGGTCGTCCAGGAGATCGCCCGGTAGACGCGCTCCATGTCCATCACGCCCAGGAGCACGAGCGCCATGGCAGCCAGCACCCCGGCAATCGCGGCCGGCACCACGCCGGACGCCAGCAGTGCCACCATCACCACGACCACGCCGATCGTGATCCCAGCGCCCTGACCCAGCGGCACCGTGCTGCGGCGGATCGCGTCGGGGTCGTCGACTACCAAGACCTCATCCACCGTGAGGTGCTCGTCGAGCGCGTCCCACGACCCCTCAAGCAACAGCACGTCGCCGGCCTCGAGCTCGAGGCCGCGCGGGCCGACCTCCTGGTCTTGCCGGCGGACGGCGAGGACGAGGAGATCGCCGCTCTCCGTGACCATCCCGGCGAACATCCTTTGCCCAATCAGCGGGGAGCGCGGCGGGATGACCACCTCGGCCACGCCCGTGGCGCGAGTAAACAGCTCGGCCGGCACCTCGTGCTCGGCCAGCTCGCTCTGCGTGAGGCGGTACTCCTGCATCAGCGTGCGCGCGTGCCCGGACAGATCGACCGACAGCGACCGCGGGCGGCGCTCCGGGACGAGCCGCGGCCCGAGCAGCAGCGCGATGCCGATCACGCCGATCGTGAGCGGCACGCCGACGAGCCCGAACTCGAAGTACGAGAACCCACCGTCGCCGACGCGTCGCGACTCCTCCGCCACGAGCACGTTGACCGGCGATCCGGTGAGGAAGATCATCGCACCGGCATACGAGGAGAACGCCATCGGCATCAGCAGCTTCGACGGCGCCTGCCCGAGCCGGAACGCCAGCAGCACCGTCATTGGGACGAGCGCCGCGACGGCGCCGTTCGGCGTGAGGATCGTCGACAGCCCGGCCGCAAGTACGAGCAGCAGCACGACCAGCTTCGACTTGGAGTCGCCGGCGACCTCGACGAGCTTGTGCGACGCCCACGTCGTCACGCCCGTGGAGTCCAGCGCCTCGCTGACGACGAAGAGCGTCGCGATGAAGATCACCGTTGGATCGCCGAAGCCGGCGAACGCCGCCTGTACGTCGATCACCCCGAGCGCCCAGAGCGCCAGCGACGCCCCAAGCGCCACGACCGCGACCGGCAATTGGTTCCACAGGAACAGCAGCACCGCCCCACCGAGGACGGCGAAGGTGATGGCGGCGTCGGTCATGACGAGAGCGGCGTGATTAGCCGGGACCGAACGGGATTCCGAGGATGTACCAGAGCATGAAGAAGGCCGTCCAAACGACGCTCAGCACGATGAAGTACGGCAGCATCAGCGCGATCAGCGTGCCGATCCCGGCCTTGCGGTCGTAGCGCGCCGCGAAGACGACCACGAGTGGGAAGTAGGCCATGATCGGGTTCACGACGTTGCCCGGCGAGTCGCCCACGCGGTAGGCGGCCATGATCGCCGCCGGATCGACCCCAACGCGCACCAGTAGCGGGACGAAGATCGGCGCGAGCAGTGCCCACTTTGCGATCGCCTGCGGCACGAGGACGTTCACCACGGCGGTGACGATCACGACGAGCAGCAGCAGCCAGACGGCCGGGATGTTGGCGTTCTCGACGACGTCGCCGAGGCTGACGGCCGCCACGTTGGCCATATTCGAGTAGTTGAAGTACGCGATGAACTGCGCGATCAGGAGGAAGAGGAAGAGGAGGGCGCCGAGCCCCGCCCAGGACTTCTCGATCGACTTGATCGCGTCGCTGAGCGACGTGATCGTCTCCGTCGCGCGGCCGTAGGCCACGGCGGTCGCCAAGAAGCACAGCGAGATGATCGGGATCAGGCTGTCCATGAAGGGCGACGTGCCGATGATGCTGCCCGTCTCCGGATCTCGGAGCGGCGCACCGGACGGCAGCGTGAGGGCCGCAATCCCGATGACCACGGCGAGCAAGGCGAAGCCCGCCCAGCGCAGCCCCTTGGCCTCGAGCTCGGGCGACACGCCGTCGGCCTCGGAAACCTCTTTCTCGTGCTCGTCCGGCGCGGGCGCCAGGCTCGGGTCGTAGGTGCCGAGGCGCGGCTCGACGATGCGCGCCGTCAGGAACCCGCAGACGAGGGTGACGAGGATCGTCGAGATGATCCCGAAGTAGATGTTGGCCGTCAGATCGATCGTGGTGCCCGGCTGGACCAGGCCGATCGCCTCGTTCGTGATCTCCGTCAGGATCGCGTCGCTCGGCGTGATCAGGAAGTTCACGCCGAAGCCGCCGGCCACACCGGCGAACGCGGCAGCGATGCCGGCCAGCGGGTGCCGGCCGACGCTCATGAAGGCCGCGGCCCCCAGGGGTATCAGCACCAGGTAGCCGGCATCAGAGGCGACGCTGGAGATCACGCCGAGCAGCACGATCACGTAGGTGAGGAGCTTCTCTGAGGTGATCGCGACGAGCTTTCTGATCAGCGCCCCGATCAGCCCGGACGACTCCGCCAGCCCCACGCCGATCATCACGATCAGGATGATCCCCATCGCGGTGAAGCCCATGAAGTTGCTGACGAACGACGTGAAGAGGAACGCGATGCCGTCGCTCGACAACAGGCTCTTCACCTCCGCCGTCTCCGTCGTGACGGCGTAGTCCTTGGCGTCGGCCTGCTCCGGCGGCAGGAACTCGGTCGGCGCAACGGAGCCACCGACGTAGCCCTCCTCCACGAGCGCCGCTGGCGGCTTGATCACCTCGTAGGTGACCGACACGTTCGCCCAGGACAGGACCTGGGAGAAGATGATGACGCTGACGCACAGCACCATGAACAGCACCGCGGGGTGCGGCACCTTGTTGCCAGCCCGCTCGATGAAGTCGAGGAAGCCCTTGCCGCCCTCGCCGTGGTCGCTACCGCCGCCGGCCGGAGCCTCCGCTGCCGCGGCGCTCATGCCTGGCCCTTCGCGTAGAGGGCGGCGAATCGGCCGAAGAAGTCGGCCTCGGCGAGCGTCGCCTTCTCAAACTCGTCGAGCAGGACCCGCTCGTTGGGGCCGTGGATGTTGGCGTAGCCGTCGGTGGTGCCGACGAGCAGGATGTCGGCGTCTGGCGCGGCCTGCTGCATCGAGTTCACCAGCGGGATCGAGCCGCCGACGCCGACCTTCACCACGTCGGCCTGCCAGGTTGCCTGCCAAGACTCGCGGGCGGCGTCGTAGGCCGGGCTCTCCGTTCGTGCCGCAAAGCCGTTGCCGGTCGCGCCGCCCGTCACCGTGAAGCCGATACCGAAGGGCTTGGTCTGCTGCAGGTGCGCGATCACGGCGGCCTGCGCCTCAGCCGCATCCTGCTCGGGGTGCACGCGCACGTTGAGCTTGGCGCGGGCATACGGCGAGACGGCGTTGACGGCGCCATCGACCGACGGCACGTCGATCCCGACGATCGTGATGGCCGGCCCCGACCACACGCGCGAGCCCAGGTTGCCGGTGCCGATCAGCGGCAGATCGCCCTGGACCTCGGCGAGCGCGTAGAACTCGTCCTCGCTGCTGCCACCGCCCGTCCACTCCTCACGGCGCAGGCCCTCGACGGCGACGTTGCCGTGCTCGTCATGCAGGGTTGCGAGCGCTGCCACGAGCGCCACGAGCGCGTCCGGAGCTGCGCCGCCGTACTGGCCGCTGTGCTTGGCCGACGCCAGCGTCTGCACCTCGAAGATCACCTCGCACATGCCGCGCAGGGCGACCGTCAGCGTCGGGACGCCCGGCGAGACGCTCCCCATGTCGCCGATGATCATCACGTCGGCCGCAAACAGCTCTGGGTTGGTCGGCGGGTAGGGCGTCAGCGCGCCGCCGCCGACCTCCTCCTGGCCCTCGATCACGATCTTGATGCCGACGGGCGGCTTGCCATCCCACGCGCGCAGCGCGCCGACGTGGGCGACGATGTTCGACTTCGTGTCTGCCGATCCGCGCCCATAGATGGCGCCGTTCTTGGTGACGGGCTCGAACGGATCGGTGTCCCACTCCGCAAGGTCGCCGGACGGGACCACGTCGTAGTGGCTGTAGAGCAGGATCGTCGGCGCACCGGGAGGCGCGGGGATCTCGCCCATCACGATCGGGTTCGTGTCTGGCAGCTCAAGCGTCCAAACCTTCTCGACGCCGGCGCCACGCAGCAGCTCGGCCACGGCGTCATGCGCCTGCTGGATCGGCTCGGTCGGCAGGCCGTCGCCGGAGACCGACGGGATGCGCACCAGCGCCTCGAGGTCGCGCTGGAGCTCTGGCATGAGCGCCCGGACCTTGCCAGCGAGTTCCGGGCTTGAAAGATCAGACACGGCAGTAACTCCGGTGGGGTCAGACGGTTTGAAGCTTGGCGGCCTTGAGTGCCAAGAGCCCGATGAAGACGGCGCCGATGCCGCGGGCGATGAGCCCGATGCCGGCGAGGATGGCCACCGTGGCGAGGCTGAGCTGGGGCAGCGCGAGGATCAAGATGCCGAACGTCAGCGTCGCGATCGAGACCATCATCTGCGCGGCGCGGTTCTGCGTGAGCGTGCTCATCGTGCGCACGAACCCAACGACGCCCGCCACGATCAGGTAGATCCCGATCGCCAGGATGATCACGGCAAGCGAGTTGAACGGGTGCCGCAGCACGAGCAGGCCAAGGATCAGGCCGATCACGCCGAGAATCGCGCCGAGGACGCGGTGCGCAGTGTCCTCATCGTAGTCGAAGAGCACCTCGGCGAGGTCAAGCGACGAGAAGATGATCAGGTTGATCCCGAACAGCAGCGAGATCACGATCAGCGTGATGTCTGGGTAGACGATCGCGAGGAAGCCAGCCCCGATCGTCAGCACGCCGACCACGACGAAGAAGATCCCCAGGCCGCGACCAAATTCGAGCGACTTTTCGGTGCTTGCGGATGCTGGAGAGCTGCTCACGCGCGCAACGCTACCGCGCCAACCCCCTGGCACGTGAGCAATCTGTTTCCAGAACGCCCGAGGGGGCGCAGCCCGCACCAGGCTGCACCCCCTCGTCCGCTTGGCTCGTGTGTTGCCCGAGCCCGGGGTCTTGGTCGATCTACTGCTGGCTACTCGCCGGTGGCAGGCAGACCGATCGAGTCGTCGATGAACTCGTTGGTGAAGAGATCGGTGGCCACGAGGCCCTCCTTCACCTTGATGTTCTGCTTCTCGTAGATCGGGCCGACGAGCTTGATCATCTCGGTGATCCGCGTGTCTTCCAGATCGCCGAGCGTGTCGTTGGCGCCGTTGCTGATGATGCCCTCCGAGAGCTGCTTGTCGTAGCCAGCCTCAGCCATCGCGAGCGGGTACTCCCACCCGTTGGCGTAGGTCTTGGCGGCCTCGACGATGATGTCGTTGGCCGGCCCCGGATCAGCGATGTAATCGACCTGCGACTGCTGCAGGATCGGCACGAGCTTCTCCAGGCAGTCCTTGTTCTCGGTGATGTCGGCCTTCTTCACGCCGATCGCCTCGCCGTAGTTCGGGTAGCCAGCGTCCGCAATGGGGAGCGTCGCCACGGGCTTCATCCACTGCTTGATGACCTTCTCGTAGCTGTAGGGCTCGGCGGTGACGAAGCCCTGCTGGACGACCTTGCCGCCGGACGTGACGAACCGAGCCGGCTTGCCGTCGTACGACGAGTCGACCTGGTCCTTCTTGAGGATGCCCGCGCCAACGAGGTAGTCCATGTAGACGTTGCCCTTGAAGTACAGGACCTTCGTGTCGGTCTTGCCGATGTCGGCGATGGTCTTGAAGTCGTAGGTGCCCGGGTCGTACATCAGGATCTGGGCCCACTTCTCGCGCGGAGCCATGATCGCGACCATCGGGAACTTCTCGGAGTTCTGCACCGACTCGTCGGTGTTGAGGTAACCGAGGGTGATGTCCTTGTCGGTGTACATCTGCTGCGTCGGGCTGGCGAAGCCGACGGCGGGTCCACCGGCACGGACCTCAATCTTCACGCCCGTTGGCTTGCCGCTGGCCATCAGATCACCGGTGACGCGCTTCTTGCCCTTGTCGTAGACGATGTCGCCGCCGAGCAGGTTGTAGGCCTCGGAGTGGTCGACCTCTGGGTGCCAGTCGGTCTGCAGGACGACCGTGTCTGGGCAGATCCCCTTCAGCGACACGTCGCCGGCCGCAACGGGAGTCGACGCTGCCGACGAGGTCTCCTCCTCGTCGTCGCCGCAGGCGGCGAAGGTGAGGGCGGAGGCAGCGAGGAGAGCCGCAAACGCGGCTGGTCTACGACGCAGGTACATGGAGCTCCATTTCAAGGGGGAAAGCATGGGTGGTGGGGGTGGAAGGGATCAGATGCCGGCGCGGGTGGCGGAGTGCCACTTGCCGATCGCGCGACGCTCGACGAACCCGACGGCCAGGTAGGCGGCGATGCCGAGGAACATCGCGAGGATGACCTCCGCGTACATCCGCTCGTACTGGAGCTGGGAGGCGTCGAGGCTGATGAGCTGGCCCAGGCCGGAGTCGCCCTGGGTGAAGAAGAAGTCGCCGACGACCGCGCCGACGACCGCCATCACGGCAGCGACCCGCAGGCCGGTGAAGATCGCCGGCAGCGCCGCCGGCAACTGCAGTTTCGTCAGGCGCGTCAGGCGCGAGGCGTCGTGCAGGGTGAGGAGGTCGTGCTGGGACTTCTCGGCGCTGAGCAGTCCGAAGAGGGCGTTGTTGATGAACGGGAAGACCGAGATCAGCACGACGACGATCACGCGCGAGATGAAGTCGAAGCCGATCACCACGCCGATCAGCGGCACCAGGGCGAGGATCGGGGTGGTCTGCATCGCGACCGCATAGGGCAGCAGGGCGTTCTCCACCCACTTCGCCTGGCTCATCGCGATCGCAAAGGCGAGCCCAAGCACGATCGTCACGGCAAGACCGACGATCGCGGCCTTCGCGCTGATCCAGAGGCCATCGAGGATGAACTGCAGGTTGGTGGTGTCGAGGAAGCCGATCTCGATCACATCCCACGGGAGCGGAACGGTGATCGCCTTCTCCTCCGAGAGCCCGTAATGCAGCCCGATCCAGCTGAGGATCGCGAGGATGAAGACGAGCACCGGCGGCACGATCTTCATCACGAGCTCGCTGCTCTTGCCGCTGGTGGCGACGCCGGAGATCGGCTGGGGCACGTTCTTGACCGACGCGGCGATGACCGCCGGGCCCATCTCTTCTGGAGGGGTCATGCGTGGGCCTCGCGCAGGCTCTCGGAGATTCGGCCGCAGAGTTCGGCGAACTCCGGCGAGAAGCGGAGCTCGGGGTTGCGTGGATAGTCGAAGGGGATCGGGTAGTCGCCGATGATCCGCCCGGGCCGCGCAGACATCACCAGCACGCGGGTAGACAAGAACACCGCCTCCTGGATCGAGTGGGTGATGAAGAGCCCGGCGAACTGCTGCTTGTCGAAGAGGTCGAGGACCTCGTCGTTGAGGCGCTCGCGCGAGATCTCGTCGAGCGCGCCGAAAGGCTCGTCGAAGAGGAACGTGCCGGGCTTGAGGGTGAGGACGCGTGCCAGCGAGCAGCGCATCTTCATGCCACCCGAGAGCGACCCCGGGTACTTGTCTTCGAAGCCGCCCAGACCGACGAGCTCGATCGCCTGCTTGGCCGCGGCCTTGCGTTCCTTCTTCGGGATGCCCTCCAGCTCACCGAGCAGCTCGACGTTCTGCTGGACCGTGCGCCACGGCATCAGGGTGGCGTCCTGGAAGACGTAGCCCAGGTGGCCGCGGTCGACGGTCAGCTCGCCGCCGGTGGCGGGCAGCAGGCCCGATGCCATCTTCAGCAGCGTCGACTTGCCACAGCCCGACGGGCCGACGACGGAGACGAACTCGCCCGGGCCGATCGAGAACGACACGTCATCGACGGCGTGCGTGCCGTCGGGGAAGTGCATCGAGATGTGGTCGAAGGTCATGCCTTGTCCGGCGGTCTTCACCTGGACGCGGGAGGTGGTGGGTGCGGTCATTGGGCGGGCACCAGGCTTGGCGGGAGGTCGGAGGGGGCTGACGGCGCGCCGGGAGTGGCGCGGGGCTGGAAGGTGGTGGCGACCGTCGTCGTCGCCACGACGGCGCCGCGGTGGATCACGATGCGGTCCTCGCTGGCGCGGGCAATCGCATCGGCGAGCGACACGCCGGAGGCGGCCAGCAGCTCGGCCGGGTCGCCAGGCTCAAAGCTGACTTGCGGGAGCTTGAGCGCTTGGCGGCCGGCGTTGGAGCACAGGTGCCAGGCGACGTCTGGCGTGAGGTGCGCGGCCATCACGAGGAGTGCGGCCGTCTCCAGCGCGTCGCTACGACCGACGGCGTTGAACGGGTCGCGGACGTTGTCTGCCCCCGCGCAGACGCAGGCGCCGGCCTCGATCAGGCTGGCGACGGCGGTGAGGCCGCGCGCCGGGCTGACGCGCTCGTCGCGGGACTGCAGGTAGAGGTTGGTCTGCGGGAGCGTGACGATCGCGATGCCCGCGTCGCGGACCTCCGCAGCGACCTCTCGCTGGACTGCGGCCGTCTGCACACCCAGCGAGACGCAGTGCCCCGCCACCGCTCCGGGGATCTGGCCGCCAGCCGCGGCGACCTCGGTGGCGTAGGCGCGCAGACCAAGGATGCGGGGGTCGAGCGTCTCGTCGACGTGGAGATCGATCGGGAGGCCAAGCTCCGCGGCGATCGCCACGAGTTCGCGCGTCGCCTCGGCCGGATCAGGCTCGATGTGGGGGCAGCCACCAACGACGTCGGCCCCGGCCGCCATCGCGTCGCGCAGCAGCGTGCGCATCGCCTCGCCGCCGGCTCCGGTGACGGGCGGTGAGATCAGCGCGACGACCTGAATCTCAGCGAGGCCCTGTGCGCGCAGCTCGTCACGGACGCTCGCCACGGCCTCGATCCCGCGCAGGCCGATGCCGTCGCCGACGTCGACGTGACTGCGGATCGTCGTGGTGCCGTGCGCAATGAGCTCCAGCGCCGCAGCCCGAGCGCGCGTCGCGATGTCTTCGCGGGTGAGCTGCGGCCGGTAGGCGCGCCAGGCGGTGATCGCGCCTGGCAGATCACCGACGGGGTTCGGCGCGGCCTCGGCGCTGAGGGCCTTGTCGAGGTGGGCATGCGGTTCCACCGGGCCGGGGAGGAGCACTTTGCCGGCGCAGTCGACCACCGGCTCGCCCGCCAGCGGCTGGAGCGACGGACCGACGGCGGCGATCAAGCCGGTCGTCGGATCGCAGCGCACGTCGAGGCGTTCGCCCAAAGGCGACAGGCCGCCGCTGAGGAGCAGGGTCGTCATTCCGGGCCGACAGTAGGGGCCGCGGTGAGGCGTGTCAGAAATCTTGGACGGCGGGCCAACGGGCTGCGCAAACGATTGTCCGCGGGTCCAAGATGGTCTGCAATGTCCGGATCTGGCGCACCCCGGTTGCTACGTTCGAGGCACCCCGTGAGCCCGAAGAACCAGCCATTCAGCCCCCTCCGATCGGCCATCGCCCGGCGGCGGAGCCCGCGGTGAGCCGCCCGGGAGCCGGCCGCCTGCTGCACGAGCTGCGCGCGCCCGAGATCGCCGAGCGACTCGGCCCAAACTCGGTCGTGATCCAGCCGACGGGCGCGATCGAGCAGCACGGCCCACACCTGCCGCTCTCGACCGATCTGGTGCTGGCGGGAGACATCGCACGCCTGGTCGTCGAGCGCCACGGCGAGGCGCTCGACCTCTGGCTCCTGCCCTCGCTCGCCTATACCAAGAGCGACGAACACGACTGGGCACCGGGGACGGTCTGGCTGAGCGCGACCACACTGCTCGCGGTCCTCGACGACCTGGGCCGCTCCGTTGCCATGCTCCCGACGAGGCGACTGGCGTTCATCAACGGCCACGGAGGCAACTCCCAGCTGCTGGCGGTGGCCAATCGCGAGCTGCGCCGCCACCACGACCTGATGACGTTCCTCCTCCACCCCCACCAGCCGCGCGATTCCGGGGGAGCCTCCGACGAGTCCGAGCTGGGGATGGGCGTCCACGGCGGCCGCGATGAGACGTCGATGATGCTCCATCTGCGGCCCGACCTGGTCGACATGAGCCTGGCGACGCGCGCGATCCCCGACGAGATGGCCGAGCGCGAGCACGTGAAGTTCGGTGGGTCTGTCCCGTTCGGGTGGCGCAGCAGCGACCTCTCTACCGAGGGCCACATCGGCGACCCGACGCTCAGCAGCGCAGCGGAGGGCCAACGGCTCGTTGACGGCGCCGTCGAGGCGCTCGCCGCATCGCTGGCCGAGGTCGGTCAGTTCGAGTTCCCCGTCCGGTGAGCGCCGCCGCGGCCTACGCCGGCTCGCTGCTGATCCGGGGCGCCGTCGCCGTTTGGACGGGCGACCGGACGCTGCCGGGCGCCGACCTCCTGATCGCAGGCGGGGTCGTCGTGGCCGTCGGCGCAGACGCCGGCACGCACGAACGCGCTCGCGAGGCCGACGTGCTGAGCGCCGAAGGGTGCGTCGTGATCCCCGGGCTCGTCAACGCCCACCATCACCTGCTTCAGACCGGCTTTCGCACGCTGCCGGGCACGCGCCACGTGCCGATGCGGGAGTGGCTCCCGACGATGGCTGGCGCCTATGCGCAGGCCGGCATCGACCCGGAGCTGGCGGCCGCCACCGCTGCGGCCGGGATCGCCGAGGGCCTGCTGTGCGGCGTCACCACCGTCGCCGACCACCACCTGAACTGGCCGGCCGACGCCGCTCTCGAGACGCACCTGGCGATCGCGAGCGCCGTGGCCGACACGGCCAGCCGACTCGGTGGGCGCATCGTGCTGGTGCGCGGCACCGCCGGCGACGACCCAGACGTCGCCGGCGCCGCCGCCGAGGCGCTCGCGTCGAGGTTCGGGGCGCTGACCGCCGACGGGATGGTGCAGGTCGCCGTCGGGCCGGCGGGCGTCCATAGCGACCGGCCCGAGACGTTTGCCGCGCTGCGCGAGGTCGCGGTGAAGCACGGGCTCGCGCGGCGCACGCAGGCCAACGAGCAGGTCGACGTGCCGATCGCCCTAGAGAAGTATGGGATGCGGCCGCTGGACTGCCTCGCCGAGTGGGGTTGGCTGGAGCCCGGCGTGACCGTCGCCCACCTCTGCGACGTAACCAGCGACGAGGTGTTCCGTTTTGCACGCAGCGGCGCCGCCGCGACCCACGCCCCGGGTTGCGACCTGCCCATGGGCTGGGGCTTGGCTCCCGCGGGCGTGCTGCTCGACGCGGGCGTCGCCGTCGGCTTGGGGACGAGCGGCGGCGGCTCCAACGACGCCGGCCACCTGCTCGCCGACGCGCGCTTGGCGATGCAGGTGTCTCCGCTGAGCGGGCGCCCGCTGACGGCGACCGAGGCGCTCTCGATGGCCTCGCGCGGCTCGGCCGCCGGCCTGGGGCGCGACGAGCTTGGCCACCTGGAGCCTGGAGCCGCCGGCGATCTGGGGATCTTCGACGTGACGGGTGTCGCCGACGCCGGAGTTGCCGATCCCGTCGCCGGGTTGCTCTGGGCCTCGCCGGGGCGTCGCCCGCGAGACGTCGTCGTCGGCGGGAAGGTCGTGGTCCGCGGCGGGGCCCTGACCGCCGCCGACGAGCGCACCATCGCCGCCAACCTCACGACGCTGCTCGGTGAGCGGGCGCGATGACGGGCGCCACCCACTTCGACGCCGTGATCGTTGGCGGCGGCCACAACGGGCTCACCTGCGCCGCCTACCTCGCCCGCGCCGGCCAATCGGTCGCGGTGATCGAGGCCCGGGAGACCGTCGGCGGCTGCGCCTCGACGCTCGACGCCTTGGGCGGTGCCCGCATCAACGTCTGCAACTGCGACCACTCGCTGATCCGTGGCACCGGCGTGATCGAAGAGCTCGACCTGGCGTCGCACGGGCTCCGGTACCTGGAGCTCGACCCGGCGCAGATCATGGCGCCGTGGGACGGCTCCACGCCATGGATGCTCTTCCACAGCGTCGACCGCACGCTGCAGTCACTCGCCCACTCGCGCCCGAGCCAGATCGACGGCTACCGTCGCTACGTGCAGGAGCTGCAGCCGGCCGCCGAGCTGGTGCTGGCGATGATGGCCGGGCCGCCTGAGGTCGGCAGCGTCGCGCGGCGACTCGCCGCCCGCCGTGGCCGCGGCCTGCGCGGACTCTTGCGCCTGAGTCGCCTGAGCTGCGCCGACGTGCTCGCCCGCTACTTCGACGACGAGTCGCTGCTGACCGGCGCCTCGACCACCGGCCCTGCGGTGTGGGGGCTGCCACCCCAGACGCCCGGCACCGGCCTCGGCGCCCTGGGCTACGTCTTCCGCCACCTCGCTCCCGTGGGCCGACCGGCGGGCGGGTCGGGCGTGCTGACCGACGCCCTGGGGCGGGCCGTCGTTGCGGCCGGTGGGACGCTCCGCACGGGCGTCCGCGTGACGGCGATCGACGGCAGCGGCGGGCGCGCCGGCGGCGTCACGTTGTCGACCGGTGAGCGCCTCACCGCTCGCGCCGTGATCGCGACCGGAGACCCGCGCGCCGCACTCGTCGACCTCCTCACCGGCTCGCCGGAACCGGCCCGCCAGATGGTGGACCGCTGGGCCACGGCGCCGCAAGGTGAGGGCTACGAGAGCAAGCTCGACGCGATCATCGACGCCCCGCCGCGCCTCCTGGGCCTCACGCCCGAGCACCTCGCCGCCGTCGGGACCGAGCTGGAGACCGGCACGACGCTCGTGATGACGCCCACCATGGACGAACTCGCCACGGCCGGAGCCACGGCCCAGCGCGGCGAGATCCCGGCGCTGCCGCCGATGCTCGCGAATACGCCGTCGGTGCTCGACCGGTCGCTCGCCGGCTCGGGTGCCGCGCACGTCTTCAGCCTCGAGGTGCTCTTCACGCCGTATGCGCTGCGCGGCGGCTGGGACCGGACGCCCGAGCCGCAGCGCTGGATGCAGCTGTTCGCCGAGCGCGTGGAGCCCGGCTTCCTGGGCGGCGTGCGCGGCACGCGGCTCACGTCGCCGCTGGACTACGAGCGCGACTTCGCGATGCCGCGCGGCTATGCACCGTCGTTCTCCGGCGGCCCACTCTCGGCGCTGTTCGGCCGCCAAAAGGAGCTGACGCGCTACCGGACCGACCTGCCCGGCCTCTACCTCAGCGGCGCGGGCACCTTCCCGGGCGCGGGCGTCTCCGGCGCGCCCGGGCGCAACGCGGCCGGCGTGGCACTCGCCGATCTCGTCGGCTGAGTCCCAGCGAACTGACGCCGTCCAGTCGCTCATCGTCGCGAGGGCGTCGGTCCGTACCCCGGCCACATGGACACCGGACACCAGTGTCCTCATACCGTCCAGTGGCGCACTCCCGCTCAGAATCGGGGGTTGATCGGCCATTGCGTCGTACAGGCGTCCGCGTCGAACCAAAACGGACAACAAGCAACTTGCGAAACTGGCCCAACCAGCCGATCCTATGGGTGCAGCCCACGCTTCTCGCGCGCCACTCGGACTGGACACCCGACCGTGCGAGATCGACTCCCTCCGAGTCACCTGCGGGCCACGTCGAAGGTCGGCGATCTTCAGGGGACCGACCTTCGAACTGCGCGCGAGTCGCGCTCACCTAGGGGACACAAGGTGAGCGCGGCCCGCGCCGCAAGCGTGTCCGGCGTCAGGCCGTGAGCACGGCGTCGTAGGCGCGCTTCAGGCGCGCCCCAGCGTCTGGGTCGCGGTGCGTCTGGCGCACGCGAACGGTGCCGGTCGCCAGGGCGACGATCATGAAGGCCACCTGCTCGGGATCGGTCGCCTGAGGCAGCTCGCCAGCCTCGACCGCCTCGACGGCAGCCTCGCGGATCCGCTCCCGCCACCAGAGCGCGCCGCGCTGGATCGCGTCATGCATCGCGCCGGGTTTGTCGTCGAACTCAAACGACGCCGCGGTGAGGATGCAGCCTCCCGGCCAGGGCGGCGACGAGACGAAGTCGGCCCAGCGCGCGCAGTAGCCGCGCAGGCGAGCGAGGCCGTGCTCCCCCTCCCCGGGGTCGACGACCAGCCGACGAAACGCCGCCGCGGCCTCGCCATAGGCCTCGAGCTGCAGCTGCTCCTTCGTGCCGAAGTGGCCGAGGATGCCGGCCTTGCTCATCTCCAGGTCCTTCGCAAGCGACCCGATCGTCAACCCCTCAAAGCCCTCAAGCGACGCCACCACGACGGCCCGCCTGAGGATCGCGTCGCGCGTCGCACGTGCCTCTGCGTCGGTGCGTCGCCCAGCCATCTCCTCCAGAGATTAGTGAACGGGTGGTCGCCAAAGATCACAGATGGAGACCGACCGGTCGCTATATTTATAACTACCGGTCGGTAGCTAATTCCGATCTTCCCCTCAGGAGACCAGTCCATGTCCATGTCCAGCAGCAAGTCACCCCGCGACGTCGTGATCGTCGGCTCCGCCCGCACGGCGATCGGGCGTGGCAAGCGCGAGGTCGGCGCCTTCAGCGACGTCCACCCCGCGAACCTCCTCGCGCATGTGTACGGCGCGGCGCTCGATCGGGCGGGCGTCGACCCGGCCGACGTTGGTGAGGTGATCGGCGGTGTGGTTACCCAGATCGGCGAGCAATCCAACAACCTCGCGCGCAATGCCTGGCTGCAGGCCGGTTTCCCGGTGGAGGTCCCGGCGACCACCATCGATCTGCAGTGCGGCTCCTCGCAGCAGGCCGTCCACCTTGGCGCGGCGCAGATCAAGGCCGGCACGCATGAGCTGGTGCTCGCGGCCGGCGTCGAGCACATGGGCCGAATCCCGATGGGCGTCGGCGTGGGCGACGCTGAACGCGGATTCCCGTACACGCCCGAGCTGCTGGAGCGCTACGCGCTGACGCCGCAGGGCATCAGCGCCGAGCTGATCGCGTCGCGCTGGGGCCTCACGCGGACGGAGCTCGACGAGCTGGGCGTGCGGTCGCACGCCAACGCCGCGCAGGCCGTGGCGGAGGACCGCTTCGCGAAGGAGATCGCGCCGTTCGTGAAGGCCGACGGCACGGTCGTCGACGCCGACCAGGGCATCCGCCCCGGCACGACGCTCGAGGTGTTGGCCAAGCTCAAGCCAGCCTTCAAGGAGGACGGCGTGATCACCGCCGGCACCTCGTCGCAGATCTCCGACGGCGCCGCCGCGGTGCTGCTCGCCTCGCGGGAGACGGCCGAGCGACTCGGGCTGCCGATCCGCGCGGAGATCGTCGACCACCTCGTCACGGGCGTCGACCCAGTGATCATGCTGACGGGCCCGATCCCGGCGACGCAGAAGATCCTCGCCCGCAACGGACTCACCATCGACGACCTCGATCGCATCGAGATCAACGAGGCGTTCGCGTCGGTCGTGGCAGCCTGGGGCAAGGAACTCAGGCCCGACTGGAGCAAGGTGAACGTCAACGGCGGCGCGCTGGCGCTCGGCCACCCACTCGGCTCCTCCGGCGCGCGACTCATCACGACGCTCGTCCACGAGCTGGAGCGCTCGGGAACCGAACTGGGTCTGGTGACGATGTGCACCGCCGGCGGCCTCGGCACCGCCACGCTGATCCGCCGCGCGTAGCCCCTCTCCCAAAACTGAGCGTCCTTTTGTGGCTGCGGATTCGACCACTAAAGGACGTTCAGTTTTGGGCGGCCACCCGATCTGCGCTCAGGCTGGGGCGGCGGCGCCGGCCTGCTTCGCCATCTGCGCCATCTGCTCGGCCGAGACGGCGGCGGCCGACTCGATATCGGCCTTGCGGATCAGCACGGCGCAGAGGGCGGCCGCGACGAGGGCGAGCACGCCGGCGATGAGGAAGATCGTGTCGAGCGAGGCCGTGTAGGCGTCGAGGTAGGTCTGCTTGCCACCGAGCAGGCCGCTCACGACCTGCGGCGCGCCCTGCGTGAGTTCCTCGCCGCTGGGCAACGTGACCGGCGGCGCTTGCCCGGACGCGCTGGCGATCTTGTTGACGGTCTCCCGCACGTGGTGCTCGACCAGCGCTGCCATGCCAGCGCCAAACGCAGCCGTGCCGACGGCCACCCCGACCTGGCGGAACGTGGAGTTGATGCCCGAGGCCATGCCGGCGCGGCGCACGTCGACCACGCTCACGGCGGTCGACGCCAGGGGCGGGTTGGTCATGCCGATCCCGATGCCGCAGAGCACGAAACCAGGGAGCATCGCCGTCCACTCAGACTGCCCGTCGACGACCCGCAACGACAGCACCCCGACGCCGACGAAGGCGAGCCCCAGCCCGATGAGGATCCCCGGCGAGATCCGCGACGAGAGCCGGCCGGCGATCGGCGCAACGAAGAACGACAGGAGCGTGAGGGGCAGGAAGCGCAGCCCGGCCTCCAGGGGCGTAAAGCCCAGGCCGTTCTGGAACCAGAGCGTGAGGTAGAGGAACAGCGAGAACATCCCGGTCGAGAGCGCAAACGCCGCGAGCGACACGCCAACGAACGAGCGATTGCGGAACAACGTGAGGTCGAGCATGGCCTTGGGGCTGCGTCGCTGGACGACCACAAACGCGATCAGCAAGACGGCCGCGACCACGAACGACCCGACGATGATCGCGCTCCCCCAACCCTCGGCATTACCGCGCACGAGGGCGAACACCGCGAGGAAGAGGCCGAACGAGAAGGTGATGGCCCCGGGGATATCGACCCCGCGCGAGAAGGGATTCTTGGACTCCTCGACGCTGCGCAGCGTGATGATCAGCGCGACCGCGCCGATCGGAATGTTCACGAGGAAGATCCAGTGCCAGGACGCGATCTCAATGAGCACCCCGCCAACGAGCGGACCAACCGCCACGGCTGCGCCCGTCGTCGCGCCCCACACGCCGATCGCCATCCCGCGCTCCTTGCCGTGGAACGTCGACGCGAGGAGCGCGAGCGACGTGGAGAACATCGCCGCCGCACCGAAGCCCTGCAGCGCACGGGCGAGGTTGAGCATCAGCGGCGTGGTCGAGATCGCGCAAAGGAGGGAGGCCGCAGTAAAGCCAACGAGGCCGATGATGAAGACCTTCTTGCGGCCGATCTGGTCGGCGAACGCGCCCCACGTGAGCAGGAGCGCGGCGAGGCCCAGTGCGTAGGCGTCGATCACCCACTGCAGATCCGAGAAGCTCGATCCGAGGTCGGCGGCGATATCTGGCAGCGCGACGTTGACGACCGTCACGTCGAGCAACAGCATCAGCGTCGCGATGCACACCGCAAAGAGGGTCCACCAGCGCGCCGAGCTGACGGGCGGGGCCTCGGGTGCGGGAGCAGACGCAGCAGACATTCGGCGTCACCCTAGTCCAGGCGGAAGGACCGTTCCGGATCCGTCGGCGCTCAGCCTGCGGGAGGCCTCGGCGTCGCCGCCAGAATGTGTGCGTGGAGTGCGCGCGCACTCGCGCTCAGGCGGCGCCCCGTCGGCGCCGCGATCGACACCTGGAACGTCGGCGGCGTCGGGCCGCGGAGCGGGATGGCCGCTAGACCCGTCGGGTCGGCAACCAGCGAGGGCGGCACCAGGCCGATCGCGAGCCCGGCCCGAATGAACTCCACGAGGGTCGACGTGTCGTTGATCTCGTAGGCGACGCTGCGCTCCAGCCCGGCGGCGGCAAAGGCGCGGTCGTTCACCGTCCGCGTGCCCCAGAGCAGCGGCAGGTCAGCGAAGGTCTCGCCGGCGACCTCCCCTAGCGACAGGCTCGCGCGACCCGCCAGGCGGTGCGCGCGACTACAGAACACCTGGATCGCCTGCTCGGAGAGCGGCGTGAGCTCCAGCCCCGACTGGTGATCCTGGGCCGAGATGAAGGCCAGGTCGAGCCGACCGTCGCGCACCTGCTCGCCCATCTGGAGCGAGCCGCCGCCGTGGCCCACGAGCACGTCGACGAGCGGGTAGTCCTCGGCGAACGAAGCGATCAGCACCGCTGGATTTGGTGCCGGTGGCCGCATCGACTGCATCAGGCCGAGCCGCACGGTGCCGCGCAGACCTCCGCGAACCTCATCGACGGCGTCGCGGGCGGCCGCGGCGGCCGCGAGCGTGGCCCGCGCCTCGGGAAGCAGGGCGCTGCCGGCCTCCGTCAACACGGCCCCACGAGCCGTGCGTTTGAAGAGGTCGGCGCCGAGGTCGCGCTCGAGCGTCCGAATGCCGGCGGAGACGGCGGACTGCACCACGTGGAGTCGATCGGCCGCTCGCGAGAAGCTGGCCGTGTCGGCCACGGCGACGAACGTCTCGAGGTGGCGGAGGTTCACGAGCGCGATGCTATCTCCAAACCAGATAGCAAGGTGCATGCATTTGCGTTGCAGGTGATGGCCCAGAGGAGCACGCTGCATGCCGTGACCTCTCCCGCCGCATCTGCCCGCCACCGCGCCGGGTTCTGGGCGGTCGCGTACGCGTTCGTCGTGGTGATGGCGTTCTCCGCGATCCCCACGCCGCTCTACGTGCTCTACCAGCAGCGCGACGGTTTCTCGTCGCTGACGATCACGCTGATCTTCGCCGTCTACGCCGTGGGCGTCGTCGCGAGCCTGTTCCTCGTCGGGCACCTGTCCGACCGCGATGGTCGCCGTCGCTGGATGGTCCCCGCCATTCTGGTCACGATCCTCAGTGCGATCGTCTTCCTCACGTGGACGAGCCTCACCGGCCTGCTCGTCGGCCGGTTCCTCAACGGGCTCGGCGTCGGCGCGATGACGGCCACGGCGACGGCCTGGATCGCCGAATTGCACGCCACCGCCCGCCCCGGCGAGTCGCCGCGCCGCGCACAGACGGTCGCGACGGCATCCAATCTCGGCGGCATCGGGATCGGCCCGTTGATCGGCGGCATCCTGGCGCAGTGGGTCGCCGGGCCGCTCGTGACGCCCTACGCCGTGCTGCTCGTGGCGCTCGTCATCGCACTGGTGGCGGTGACGGTGACGCCGGAGACCCGCGAGCGCGCCCGCCCCGCGCCGACCTACCGTCCCCAGACCATCGCCGTGCCGGCATCCGGCCGCCCCGTGTTCATCGCGTCGGCGACCGGTGCGTTCGTCGCCTTTGCCCTCATGGGCCTCTTCAACTCGCTGGCGCCGGCCTTCATCGGCGGCACCCTCGACCACCACTCACGGGCGCTGGCCGGCTTCGCGGCCTTCATCGTGTTTGCGTCGGGCGCCGCGGCGCAGGTCGCCTCCGGCCCACGCAGTCCAGACGAGGTGACCCGTCTGGGCATGCTGGCGATGCTGGCCGGGCCCGCGCTGCTGATCGCGGCGGTCTGGTTGCCAAGTCTGCCCGTGTTCTTGATCGGCGGCGCGGTGAGCGGCGCGGGCGCTGGGTTGATGTTCAAGGGGTCGCTCGGCGCCGTCGCGGCGATCGCTCCGCCCGAGCAGCGCGCCGAGGCCCTGGCGGGGGTGTTCCTCGCCGGCTACGTCGGCCTCACGCTCCCGGTGATCGGGCTCGGCCTGCTTACGCAGGAGCTCGCGGCCGACGTGTCACTGACGATCTTCGCGGCACTGCTGATGCTCGGCGTGGCCGCCACCGGCGCCCAGCGCGCCAGCGCCGCTGGCCGCGCCGACGCGAGCAGCACCGCCGACGCGGCGCCAGCCGCGGGGTAGGTCGGCGCGTCGCGACCGCGTCCTCAGCCTGAGTCCCTTCTCAGCCGCCCTGGGGCACAGCGAGCCAACGAATCGGGATGTTGTCGTCGGCCGCCGACGCGGAGTTCGTGCCGTTGCAGAAGCGCACCGGGACCTTGGCGGCCTCCGAGACCCCGCCGACGCTATACGTGAGCCGTGCCGGGAACTGGCCGGTCGTCGGGCGGACGATCACGTAGTCCCCGACGTCGACTCCACCGAGCGTCAAGGTGAAGTCAGCGCACGAGTTCGCCCCCACGGCTCCGAGCGCGATGGCCGCGCCCGACGCCGTGGACTTCTTCACGAAACCCGTGGAGTTGACCCCGTCGAGAAGGCCGGAGTCGGCGGCCTTCTCGCTGGTCCCCAGGAAGCCGCTCGAGTCGATGCCGTCGAGCAGGCTCGCGTCGAGCCCCGAGCCGGTGCCGTCAACGGTCGAGAGCTTCGCAAGGATCTGCCCGGGAGTGTCCGCGGAGCCTGAGGCGCCGGCCGGGCCCTGCGGACCCTGCGGACCGGGCACGCCAGCAGCGCCAGCGGGCCCGATGGGACCAACCGGCCCAACCGGTCCTTGCGGGCCGGCGGGTCCGGTCTCACCGGCTGGGCCAGCGGGACCAACCGGGCCGGCAGGACCCGTCGCGCCACTCGGCGCAGTCCCGCCCGACTGCGGCAGCTGCGTCGCAGCGACGCCCGGGATCGTGAACGCGCGCTCGGTCTTCTTGCACTTGGCCTTCCCGCTGAGCACCCGCAGCTGCCCCTTCTTGGCGCCGGCCTTCACGACGCAGGCGGGTGTGCCGCTCACCGCGGTCGGCGTGGCGACGGGGTCTGCGGCAAACGCCGCGCCGGGACTCGCCGCCAGCGCCAACGCCGTTGCGGCGGTTCCGAGGAGCAGTTGGCGGCGGAGCGGGAGTCGGTGGCGTGGCATGACGAACCTCGAAGACGTGCGGCGGGTCACTCCAGAGTTCACTTCTTCCGGCCAGCCACCAAGCATCCCGGCCACCGGTCGAAGGCCGGCGGTATTCGACCAGTGGCCCCGGCGGCCCAAGGGGCGTCGAGTCTCGGCAAAGCGGGCCACCACGTCGGCGGCGGATGGCCACTGGTAAGCACTATTTCCCAGTTCAACTAGTCCCAGTCGCGGTCCCCGTAAGTACCCGGAAATGCGCCCTTGTGGCGCAGAAGAATGGTGGTAAGTTCGATTTCCTGGAGCCGGTTTGCCCCGTCCCAAATGTGGCGACCGACCTCCAGGACCAGGGTGCTTTCAGCGCCCCGAATCCACACGTTCGAGAGGAACGTCCCTATGTCTCACAAGATCCGTGCGATGGCGATTGCAGTCGCCGCTTCCGCTGCCGTTGCGTCTGCGCCGTCGACCGCCTCGGCGGCCCCGGCTCCCGTCGGCACCTCCGTCGTCGCCCTGCCCACCGGCGGCTGGAACGTCTGCGCTTGGTTCTTCCAGTGGAAGTCCTGCGCGTCGGTCACCAGGGTCAGCGGCCAGTGGGTCGTCAAGGCCAACGCCGCCGGCAGCAACGTCGGCGCGAGCGCTGGCGCAAGCGCCGGCGGGAACCCATTTGCGGCGGCCGCTCAGGCTGCCGCCAACGCAGGGGCTGCAGCCGTCGCCGCCTCCGCCAAGATCTAGCGCTCCGCTAGGCGCTAGCCGCTGAGTACGCGCGTCCCGGGTGCGGAACACACCTCGGGGCGCGCCGCGGCGGGCCCAACCGAGGAGGACCCGCCCTACCCGCGGGCAGGTTGCGCGTCGAGCTGCTGCAGCGACGCCACCGTGGCGATCACTGCGCGAGCGCCCTCGGCGCCCTTCTGGAGCAGGTGCGTCGCGAAGTAGTTCGTGTGCTCCGGGTGCTCGTGGAAGTGGTGCGGGGTGAGCACGACCGAGAAGACCGGGACTCCCGAGTCGAGCTGCACGCGCATCAGGCCGTCGATCACGGCCTGCGCCACGAACTCGTGGCGGTAGATGCCGCCGTCGACGACGAGCCCGGCCGCGACGACCGCGTCGTACCGACCGGACTCCGCCAGGCGCTTGGCGTGGAGCGGAATCTCAAAGGCGCCGGGCACCTCGAAGCGGCTGAGCTGCGCCTCATGGATGCCGGCATCCTCCGCGACATCGGTGAAGCCGCTCCAGATCTGATCAACGAGGTCCTTGTGCCAGGAGGCCTGGACGAACGCGATGCGCACGCTGGAGGGATCCGAGAGCTGGATCGAGGTCATCCCAACAGGGTAGAGCGAGCTTCGAGCCATTCCGCACGAACCGCGCACACAAGGCCTGATTGGGTCCCACCTGCCCGTCTGCACAGAATCTGCACGGCACCCGCACACCGCCCACATCTCCCGATGCCACACTCGACTCCATGGCCGGCGAGCTCATCTGCGTGATCGAGGACGAACCCGTGATTGCTTCGGCCGTCGCCGATCGTCTGCGCACCGAGGGATTCCAGGTCGAGATCGCCCACGACGGCCTGGAGGGCGTCGCCCTGTGCGAGCGCGTCCGACCCGACCTCGTCGTCCTCGATCTCATGCTCCCTGGCCTCGACGGCCTGGAGGTCTGCAAGCGCGTGCAGGCCGCCCGGCCCGTCCCCGTGCTGATGCTCACCGCGCGCGACGCGGAGGAAGACATGCTCGTCGGCCTCGGCATGGGCGCCGACGACTACCTCACCAAGCCCTTTTCGGCGCGCGAGCTCGTGGCACGCATCCGCGTGTTGCTGCGGCGCGTCGACCGCCGCCCGGCCACGCCCGAGGGGCTCGTCACCGCCGGCCGTGTGGAACTCGACCCCTCAGCGCGGCGCGCACGCGTCGACGGCGCGGAGGTCCACCTGACTCCCACCGAGTTTGATCTCCTGGCGCTCCTCGCCGCTCGCCCCGGGACGGTCCACAGCCGCGAGCAGCTCCTCGCCGACGTACGCGGCTGGCGCGACGGCTCCGGCACCCGCACCGTCGACTCGCACATCCGCGGCCTGCGGGCCAAGGTCGGCGAGGGCATCGTTCGTACGGTGCACGGCATCGGCTACGCGCTGGAGACGGAGTAGCGCCATGCCCAAACCCCTGCACCCGATCGAGGACGAGCGGCGCGGCCTGCGCGGCAATGTCGCGGCGCGCAGCAGCTTCCGTGGTCGCCGGCCGCTGGACTTCGTCACCTCGCTCAAGGGCAAGCTCGGGATCGTCATCGTCGCGACCGTGCTGGGATCCATCTGGGTCCTGGCCATCGGGCGCTACCTCGGCTTCCCGCTCTTTCCGCGGCTCGTCTCGACGGCGATCATCGGCCTCGCGGTCGCACAGTTCCTGGCCCGGGGCATGATCTCGCCGCTGCGCGAGATGGCCAACGCCGCAACGGCGATGGCGCGTGGCGACTACTCACGGCGCGTGCGGGCTACGTCGAGCGACGAGGTTGGCGACCTGGCCCGCGCCTTCAACGCGATGGCGAGCGAACTCGACCAGGTGGAGCGGATGCGGCGAGATCTCGTCGCGAACGTCTCCCATGAGCTACGCACGCCGATCGGCGCACTGCGGATCCTGCTCGAAAATCTCGTCGACGGCATCGAGCCGACCGATCCCAAGGCGCTCGAGACAGCTCTGGCACAGACGGAGCGCCTCGGTCGGCTCGTCGAGCAGCTGCTGGACCTGTCGAAGCTGGAATCAGGCGGCTTGCCGATGCGACGGGAATCGTTCGAGCTTGGCCCGGTCCTGGACCAGGCGGCGCGCGAATGCCTGCTCGCCGACGACGCCACCGCCACCGTCGACGCCGACGCTGGCCGCGGCGTCTCCGTCGACTGGTCGGCCGAGCCGGAGGGCCTCACGCTGATGGGCGATGCCGAACGCATCCACCAGGTCGTGAAGAACCTCCTCGACAACGCCGTGCGCCACTCGCCGGCTGGCGGCTGCGTACGCGTGACGGCTCGCGCGCAGGGCGCCGGCGTCGGTGGCGCCGCCAACGGCGCCTCGACGCACCGCACGAGCCTGATCGTGATCGAGGTCGTCGACGAGGGCCCGGGCATCCCGCCCGAGGATGTCGACCGCGTCTTCGAACGCTTCTACCGGACGGACCGCGCGCGCAGCGCCCATGACGGAGGCAGCGGCCTCGGTCTGGCGATCGCGCGCTGGATCGTCGATGCCCATGACGGGACCATCCACGCCACGCAGGCTGAGCCTCGCGGGTGCCGGATGGTCGTCCAACTCCCGAGGTAACCCACGAGATGACCGCACCCACGAACGCCCCGCTCAGCGGGGCGCGACCGCCCCTGCCCGAAGCCGGAAGCGGCGTCCCCGGCCCTCCGCCGAGCGCCCCGACGTCGGCGACGGCCACGGCACCGCCGACGTTCGTCAAGCCGGGGACGCCACCGCCACCCGGAGGCTTCACCACGCCCACCGGCGGTGGGTCCGTCCCACCCGGTGGACCGGACTTCGTGAAGCCGGTGATCTACGACGGCCCGCCGGCGCCGAAGGCGTTCGCCCTGGCCGCGCTCGGGCTGGCGCTCTTCACCGGACTGTTTCTCGCCGAGAAACCGGCTGGGGTTGGCGTTGCAATGCTGTCGCTCGGGATCGTGGCGGCCTGCTGGACGCTCATTGAGACCGAGCGCCGTGGCCCGTTCGTGATCTTGACGCTCGCGGGCGCCGCAGCGCTCGGGGTCGTCCCCGCGTTCCGCGACTCGGAGTGGGTCACCACACTCTCGCTCCTCGGGGCGCTGACGCTCACGTCGATCGCGGTCGCCAGCGCGCGCACCTGGCGGGAGACGTTCGTGGGGATGTTCGGCTGGGCGGTGCAGCTGTTCCCGGCGCCCCTGGTGTTTTTTGGGCAGGGGATCAAGCGCGCGTCGAGCCGGCGCTGGTCGCTGGCTGGGCCCGTCGCCCGCGGGATCACGCTCGCTGCATTCTTGGTGTTCGTCTTCGGCGCGCTGTTCTCGGCGGCCGACGAACAGTTCGCCGAGGTCGTCCGCGACCTCACCGACTGGGATCTCGACTTCGCCAGCATCGTCGTGCGCAGCTGCCTGTTTGCCGTCGTCCTTGCGATGGCCGGTGCTCTGTGGCTCGTCTCCGCGACGCGCAAGGATCGCCCGGCGAAGGAGGCGTCGACGAAACTCGGCCGGACGGAGTGGACGATCGCGCTCGCCGCGGTCGTGGTGCTCTTCGCCGGGTTCGTCGCCTTGCAGCTCCCGGAGTTCTTCGGCGGAGACAACGTCGTCCAGCTGACGGCCGGGTTGACGTACGCCGAGAACGCCCGCACGGGCTTCGTGCAGCTGACGCTCGCCGCGATGCTCACCCTGCTCGTGGTCGCGGGCGCCGTCCGGTACGGCCCCGCCGGCGATCTCACCGTCCGCCTGCTCAGCGGTGCGCTCTGCTTGCTGACGGTCGTCGTGCTCGTCTCGGCGCTGCACCGCCTGGGCCTCTACACCGGCGCCTACGGCCAGACGCGTACGCGGTTCACGCTCTACGCGCTGATGCTGTGGCTGGGCGCCGTGCTGCTGCTCGTGGTGGTCGCTGGCGGTGCGCAGCGCACGGGCTGGCTGCCGCGGACGCTCGTGCTCATCAGCGCCGTCTTCGCGCTCGGGACGGTCGTCATGAACCCGGATGCCCGCGTCGCTGAGCGCAACGTGGAGCGGTTCGCCGAGACCGGTCAGGTCGACCCCCGCTACCTGGCGACGCTGAGCGCCGACGCGCTGCCGGAGCTGAAGGCGCTGCCGACGCCGATGGAGGAATGCGTCGCGTCGGAGATCGCCGGCCGCACGCTCAATCTCGACTCCGTCGGGACGCCGCAGGGCGACCCGCTCGTCGGCCTCAACCTGGGACGGGCCCGCGGCCGCGACGCCATCGAGGGCGTGCAGCTGTGGCAGGAGAGCTCGGCGCCGTGCGCCGGGCTGACGGAGCACCCTCGCCGGCCGAGCTAGGGGCGGCGCCCTGCTGACTTGGACTGGCAGAACGCCCTAGCAAGGCGTTCTCAGAGGCCAAGTCAGAGGGAGGCGCCGAGGGCGTGGCCCGCGGCGGCGGCCGCGAAGCCAACGACCAGGCTCACGCCGACGTTCAGCACCGCGATGCGCAGCAGGCCGACGCTCGCGGAGCCCACGGCGTCGAGCATCCACGTCGAGAACGTCGTGTACGCCCCGACGAACGCCGTGAGCGCGAGTAGCCCCGCGTCGTGGCTGAGCGCGGCGCCGGCGAGGACGCCTGCCGCGAACGCGCCGGTGATGTTGACGACGAAGATCCCCTGCGGAAACGGCCCGCTCGTGCGCGAGCGCACGGCCTCGTCGACGAGCAACCGCAGCACCGCGCCGCAGCCACCGAGCACCGCGACGCCGACCCAAAGGAGGACGCCACTCATCGGCGACACCCAACGCGGCGGGAGAGGACGCCGCTCATCCGAGCCGCTCCCGCTCTTCGAGGCTCGCCGCGGCGCGCCCAGCAAGCACGGCCAGGATGCCGCCGGCCAACGTGACGACGACGTAGCCGGCGGCGACGCCCCAGGCCCCGTCGCCCGCGAGCAACACCAGCTCGACTTGGAGCGTCGCGAAGGTCGTGAGCCCGCCGCAGATCCCGGTCGTGAGGAACGGGTGCAGCCGCGGATCCAGATCGGGCGAGCGCGGCAGCCAGACGCTAATCACGCCAATGATGAACGCACCGACGAGGTTCACGACGAGCGTCGCCACGGGCCAGCCGCCAGCCTCATGCGGGAACCACGTCTCCATCGCCGCCCGCAGCAACGTGCCAAGCGCGCCACCAGCGAAGACCGCGGCGAGCAGATGCGTCCGCGGCGCCGCCACGGGGAGCTGACCCTGAGTCATCGACGGCAGCCTACGCACCACCCCGGACCAGCCAGCCCATCAACGACCAAGGGCCACCCGTGCGTTCGCGCGGATGGCCCTTAGTGCCTAGGAGCGAAACGTACCGCTCCGGGGAAGTCTTCCTCCGAAGAGGTTAACTCAGTAGTTAGGCGACGGGTGCGCCCAGGATCTCCATGGCGATCTCGGCGGTCTGCGTGGGGGTGCGACCGACGCGCACGCCCTTGGCCTCAAGCGCCTCGGCCTTGGCCTTGGCGGTGCCCGCGGAGCCGGAGACGATGGCGCCAGCGTGGCCCATCTGCTTGCCCTCGGGAGCCGTGAAGCCCGCGATGTAGCCAACGACCGGCTTGGTCACGTGCTCGGCGATGTACTCGGCGGCCTCTTCCTCAGCGGAGCCACCGATCTCACCGGACATCACGATCAGCTCGGTCTGAGGATCAGCCTCGAACAGGGCGATGATGTCGATGAACGACGAGCCCGGAACCGGGTCGCCGCCGATGCCGACGATCGACGAGTTGCCGAAGCCCTTCTGGGCCAGCTCGTTGCCGATCTGGTAGGTCAGCGTGCCGGAGCGGGAGACCACGCCGACGTTGCCCGGCTTGAAGAACGACGCCGGAATGATGCCGACGTTCGCCTCGCCCGGCGACAGGATGCCCGGGCAGTTCGGCCCGATGATCGTCGTGCCGGGGTAGTCGCGCTTGACCTGGTTGTAGAGCTTGAGCTCGTCGTGCGCCGGGATGCCCTCGGTGATGATGATGACCACCTCGACGCCCGCAGCAGCAGCCTCAAGGGCCGACGCAGCCGCGAACGGCGGCGGGACGAAGATCATCGCCGTGTTGGCCTGCGTCTCAGCGACGGTGGTGGCCCAGTCGGCGAAGACGGGGATGCCCTCGACGTTCTCGCCGGCCTTCTTCGGGTTGATGCCGCCGACGACGTTCGTGCCGTACTTGCGGTTGTTGAGCGTGTGGAACGAGCCCTCACGACCGGTGATACCGGCAACCGCGAGGCGCGTGTCGTTGCCTACGAGGATCGACATTTAGTTGCTTCCCTTCGCGAGGGCGACGACCTTCTCAGCGGCCTCGTCCATGGTCTTGGCGGCGTACACGTTCGGCAGCGCAGCCTTCTCGAGGATTTCACGGCCGAGCACGTCGTTGGTGCCATCAAGGCGCACGACGAACGGGACCGTCGGCTTGAGATCACCGAACGCAGCGATGAGGCCGTTGGCCACTTCGTCGCAGCGGGTGATGCCGCCGAAGATGTTGAACAGGACGGCGTCGACGGCGTCGTTGCTGAGGATCAGCTCGACGGCCTGCTTCACCTTCGCGGCGTCGGACCCGCCGCCAGCGTCCAGGAAGTTGGCCGGCTCGCCGCCGTGCTGGGCGACGACGTCGAGGGTGCTCATCACGAGGCCCGCGCCGTTGCCGAGGATGCCGATGTTGCCGTCGAGCTTCACGTAAACGACGTGCTGCTCGGCCGCCTTGACCTCGATCGGGTCGGCGTTGGCCTTGTCGCCCAGATCAGCGTGGTCGGGGTGACGGAACGCGGCGTTGTCGTCGAGCGTGACCTTCGCGTCCAGCGCCTTGACCTCGCGGTCCGGCGTGATGATCAGCGGGTTGATCTCGGCGAGGCTTGCGTCTTCTTCGATCCACACGGTGTAGAGCGCGACGAGCGCGTCGGCGACGCCGTCGATCACGTCGGCGGCAGCCTTGCCGTCGGTCGCGATCTTCACGGCGTCTTCCTTCGTCAGACCGACGAGCGGATCGACATGGAACTTGATGAGCTTCTCGGGCGTCTCCTCGGCGACGGTCTCGATCTCGATACCGCCCTCGATCGAGAACATCACGAGCGGCTTCTTGGCCGAGCGGTCGAGCAGCACCGAGGCGTAGTACTCGGTGTCGATGTCTGACGCGTGCTCGATCCACACCGTGCGGGTGATGTGGCCCTTGATGTCGAGGCCGAGAATGTTGGTCGCGTGCTCACGCGCCTCTTCCTCGTTGGCCGCGAGCTTCACGCCGCCGGCCTTGCCTCGCCCACCGATCAGGACCTGGGCCTTGACCACGACCGGGTAACCGATCTCGTTGGCGGCGGCGACAGCGTCGTCCACGGTGGTGACAGCTTTGCCATCGGACACGGCGAGGCCGTGCTTACCGAACAGCTGCTTGCCTTGGTACTCGAGAAGATCCATGAGGTCCCGGGCTCGGGGTTTCACGGGCGCGCGGGACACAGGGGCCGGGCGTGCCCAGACTGGGCTGCACCGCGGCGCCCGAATGGGAGCGAACCGCGGTGACGCCGCGGGATGTTAGTACCCGATGCAACATGCGCGCGGTGTCACCTGCGTCGTGTGCTCCGGCTCACTGAAGTCCGGTTCACTGGAGGGCGGTACCGCGCGGTCCCGATCGAGGGGCTCGAGGGGCGTCGACGGGGGGAGACCACCAGGCGCGCGAGACTCGGACTGGCGCATCGGCGTTCCGTTGACGCCCCGCAAACGGCCATCAAGGACGCAGCGTTGCTGACCGAGCACTCCGGGCATGCATCAGGGCGACAGCCACATCGGGCCCGTGAACGCGGTCGACATCATCAGGCACGCGTTCACGCTCGCCGGTCGCCACGCCGCCGTGGTGTTCGGGACGTCGCTGATCGTGCAGGCCGCCGTGCTCGTGCTCTCGTTCGTTGCGATGAACACCCTCGGCCTCCTCGGGATCGTGGTGTGGGTGGTGCTGATGATGGCGTCGTACCAGGTGTCGATGGGCGTCTACACCTTGTTCCTGCTGCACCTGCGCCACGGGCACCCGGTGCCCTCGGCGCTCTACCTACTCCGGGAATCGGCCCCGCTCGCCTTGCCGCTGATCTGGCTCGGGATCATCTCGACGCTCGGACTGATGCTCGGCTTCCTGCTCTTCTTCGTCCCCGGCGTGATCCTGGCACTGCGCTGGGCCGTGGCAGCACCGGCGCTCGTCGCCAAGCGCGTCTCAGCAACGGAGGCGCTGTCGCTGAGCCGCCAGCTCACGGCCGGCAACTACGGGACGGTGTTCGTGCTCGGCGCGATCCAGGGCCTGATCGCCAACGTGCTTCCGCAGCTCCTCATGGGCTCCGGCTCCACGATGGCCGTCGAGAACGTGCTCATCGTCCAGGGTCTCTGTGCCGCGATCCTCACGCCGGTGGTCGCGCTGGCCTCGGCCGAGCTTTTCCTGCGCCTGGCTCGTGTGCCCACCCGGATCGCAGCGGACGCACCGCTGGGCGGCGCGCCCGCCCCAGCACCAAACGGACCGTACGTGCCGATCCCCCAGTCTGCCCCGGCCTACGGCGCGGCGGCGACCATTCCGGCCAACGCCTACGGCGCGCCCGTCACCCACGCCCATCCGTACGGCGCCCCGGCCCACGCGGCACCCGCCTACGGCCAGGCACCTGCAGCCCCGGCGCACATGTACGCCGCCAACGCCCAGCCGCAGCCGCAGCCGCAGCCGCAGCCGACGATGCCATTCGCGCCACCGGTTCAGCCGCACGTGGTCCCGACCGCGCAGGCCTACGGGGCCCCGGCGCCGCAACCGCCCAGCTCTCCGCCAGCTCCGCCGGCCTACCCAGCGCCCGCCGCGCCGCTGCCGCCGGCCCCGGGCATCGCTGGCCCACCCGTCGCCGCCCAGCGCACCCAGAGCGTCGGGCCCCCCGGGATGGCGTAGCCAGGGTTAGCCGGTCTCCCGGACCCACTGCTCGATCAGGTTCCGCGCGATTGCTGAGCGCGGCGGAATGAGCAATCCCGCGCCCTCGGCCGGCACGTCCCAACCGTCTTCCTTGACGGCCTCTTCCACCTCCGCCCGGCTGAACCACGCCGCGTGCTCGAGTTCGTCGTCGGTGCCGCCGATCTCGCCGCCCATCCAGGGCACGTGGAAGCCGAGCATCAGCGAATGGGGGAACGGCCACGGCTGCGAGGCCGCGTAGACGGGCGAGCCGACCTGCACGCCGACCTCCTCCATCACTTCGCGCGCGACGGCCTCCTCCAGGCTCTCCCCGTGCGAGACGAAGCCCGCCAGCGTGGAGTAGCGGCGAGCCGGCCAGACGCGTTGACGGCCGAGAAGGACTCGCTCGGCGCCGTCGGTCACGAGCATGATCACCACCGGATCCGTCCGTGGGTGGTGGTGCGTGCCACAGACCGAGCACTTGCGCACCATGCCGCCCTCGGCGCTCACCGTGGGCGCGCCGCAGGTGCCGCAGTAGCGGTGGGTCCGGTGCCAGTTCAGGAGGCCCGCGGCATAGGCGACCAGCCCACCGTCAGCTTGCGTGAGCGTCTGCGCCGCAACGCGCAGCCCAACCCGGCCAACGGCCTCTGGCGGCGCTTCGCCGCGCATGCCGCCCGCCCCGATCAGTCGAGCTCGCTCTCCGGCGACCAGCGGCTCCTCGTCGATCGCATAGAGCGGGCCATCAGCGTCGATTCCCAGCAGGATGAGGTCGCGGGGTCCACCCTCACCGGCGGGCACGGCGCCGCCACCGAGCGCACCCAGTTCGGTAAGCGGCACCCGGGCAATCCGGTCGCCGTACGCCCGCACGCCCGCGTCACCCAACACGATCGCTCGCGCCGTGGGATCCACCCGCTGGGCCTCCAGCCACGCCACGTCGCGCCGGCGAGGGTCAGCGACGCGATCGATCTCGGCTCCGGTCAGCGCATTGCGTTCAGCCACGGGGTGACCCTAGAAGACCGGCGGTCTCCCAACGGCCGGCGACCAGCTTGCGGCGCCTCGCCCGCCGACTTAGCCTCCGCGCATGCTGGCTTCTCTCGTTCTCCGCGTGGCACTCGCGAGCGCCGCCGCCACCCTCGTGCTCGCGGCACCGGCTGGCGCCGCGTCGACGTGGTCGGTCAACGTCGCCACGCAGACGGCCACGTGGACGGAGAACACCGTCAGCGCTGGCATCCCATCGACGCTGTCGGTGGCCCCTGGCCCAACCGCCAGCCCCGCCGACGACCGGCTCGTCTCGACCTACCCGATCACCGGCGGCGGCTGCACCGTGCTCGGCACGGGCTCCAGCTGCCCGCTCTTTAGCGGGGCAACCGCGATGGACACGTTCGTCGCGTCGTTCTCCGGGACGGTCTCCACGTACACCATCACTGCGGACTTCGACCGCCCCGGACTGCGGATGACGAGCGTGCTGTCGCTCGCCGGCGGACCCAACGGCCCGGGCGGAACCTTCAACGGCGCAGCAACCACCGTCGGGCCGATTGCCACCAGCGGCTTCGGGATCTCCACCGGCGGCGCCGACGACGACGCCCTCTCCGGCAATGCAGGGGCCAACACGCTCACGGGCGGCCTGGGCGACGACGCGCTCTCCGGCCTCGCCGGCAACGACACTTTGGTCGGCGGACCTGGCGACGACGCCATCAGCCCAGGGGCCGGGGCCACCGAGTCTGCAGATGGCGGCGAGGGTTCCCAGGACACGCTCTCAGGAGCTGGGGAGCCTGGCCCGGCCACCTTGTCGCTCGACGGCGCCAGCAACGACAGCGTGGTCGCGGGGCAGACGCTCACCATGACCGGCTTCGAGAACCTCACGGGCAGCGACGGCAACGACACGCTCGTCGGAGACGTCGGCTTCAACCATCTCTACGGCGGCGCCGGCAACGACGCCATCAACGGGGGCGGTGGCGGGCACGACGTGCTGCGAGGCCAGTCCGGTGACGACGTCATCCAGTCCCGCGACGCGCTGACGCTCTTCGGCGACATCGCTTGCGGCGGCGGGACCGACAGCGCCATCGTCGACGCCGCGGATCTCGTCGCCTCCGACTGCGAGACCGTCGACCGCTCCCCCGCTCCCCCCGGATTCGTCGCGCCAACGTTCCCGGGCGGGCCGACCTCCGAGACCGGGGCCCCTGCCGGCAACACGACGCCGACCCCCGGCAGCCCAGCTGCGGCGGCCGCCGCTGCGGCCGCGACCCCTACCGCGCCGGTGCTGACGATCGAATCGCCGAAGTCCGTCAAGCGCAGCGCGCTCGCGAAGGGCGTGAAGCTCCGCGTCAGCAGCGATCAGGTGGCGACCGTCACCGTCGAGCTGCTGACGACCGCCAAAGCCGTGCGAGCGGCAGCAGTGCCAAAAGACAACCTCGCGATCGCACGGTCGACGAAGTCGGGCCTCACCGCGCGGAAGACCTTCACCCTCAAGCCAGATCGCAGCCTGACGCGCGGCCTCAAGGGCCTCTCGGTCCGGGTCACCGCCGTCAGCGCGACCGGCGTCCAGACGGTGGTCAAGCGCTCCTTGAAGCTGCGCTAACGCTCGGCCAGACCGAGCGCGGCTGGCGCACGAGCCTGCGCCGCTGGCGAACCCTGAGGCATAATGCGTGGGATGCCACTTCCCAAGCAGATCACCTTCGTAACGTTCGATGTCTACGGAACGCTGATCGACTGGGAGACCGGGATCGTCGATGCGTTCAAGAAGGCCGCCGCGGCCGACGGCATCGAGATCGATCCGGCCGTGCTGCTGCCGATGTTCCATGAGGTGCAGCGCGAGATCCAGAGCGGGTCCTACGAGCTCTACGCAGAGGTCCTGCGCCGCACCGCCCTGGAGATCGCCGAGCGCTTGGAGTGGAAGCTCGACTCCTCCAAGTCGTCGTTCCTGCCGGACTCCATTCCGTACTGGAAGCCGTTCAAGGAGGCTCCGGTGCAGCTGCGCAAGTTCGGCAAGAAGTACAAGACCGGCCTCGTCTCCAACATCGACGACAAGCTCCTCGGCCAGACACGCCGCCACATCCCGCACGACTTCGACCTCGTCGTGACGGCGCAGCAGGTCCGCTCCTACAAGCCGGACCCGGCCCACTTCAAGGAGATCGAGCGCCGGATCGGCACCAAGAAGGGCATGGTCCACATCGGGTCGTCGTACTACCACGACGTCGAGCCGTGCCTGAAGGCCAAGATCCCCGTCATCTGGCTCAACCGCCACGACGAAGAACTCGAAGGCCGCAAGAAGCCCACCGAGCAGGTCAAGACGCTGCTCGACGCCGCCAAACTGCTCGACCTCTAGGTCGCTTCGGCGCGCCGCTGCCTGGCGTTACGCCGCAGCGGCGAGATACCGGCGGTCGTCACTTTTGGGTGACGAATAGCGGCGATGTGCCCAATCCGCCCGCATCATGCGGCAGGATGATCCGTGGCCGCGCATCAGTGCATCTGCTCTCGATGCTCTCGCGGCCGCTCACTTCTTGAAGGAAGGCACCATGACCGCAGGACAGCCCATCCACCCCTCAGCCGGAGGATTGGTCGGAGCGAAGCTCGACCCGACCGCCACCATCGGGCAGGCGTTCAAGATCTACACGGGCAACGCCGCGACGCTGCTGCCGATCGCCTTCGGACTGTTTGCGATCCAGGCCCTGCTGACGCTGATCCTGAGCGCCTCACTCATCGGGGCGCTCATCGGAGGACTCGTGAGTCTGGTGCTGACGTTCCTGTTCCAAGGCATCATCGTCGAGGTCGCTCGCGACGTTGAAGATGGTCACCTCGACAGTTCAATTGGTCAGCTCGTCGCCGCCGTCAAGCCCGCCATTCTGCCGCTGTTTCTCGTCGCGATCGTGACGGGCATCGCGATCGTGATCGGGTTCGTCCTGCTCATCATCCCCGGCCTTATTGCGATGACGTGGTTCGCGCTGGTCGCCCCGGTCACCGTCTTGGAGCGGCCCGGCGTGATCGCTGCGCTGAGCCGCAGCCGCGACCTCGTGAAGGGCTCCGGTTGGCAGGTCTTTGCGCTGATCCTGTTCAACATCGTGCTGGCCAACATCGCCTCGCGGATCGGTATGTCTGGCTCCGGCGGCGCCGTCCTCGTCAGCTGGGTGATCAGCTCGCTGATCGCTCCGCTGACGGCGCTCGTGATCGCCGTCGCCTACCTGCGACTGCGCGACGTCCACGGCGAGGCCCCGCTGAACACCGGCGTCGCGACGCCGCAGGGCCCGCAGCCGATCTAGGCCTCAGGGCGCTGGTCGAATGCGGATCGCAGAACGCCCCGCCATTCGACCAGCGCCGGGTGAGCTCAGCTCACATCGCTCCCTGCCCGGACCCGCGCGATCTCTGAGCGAGCATGCTCGACGGCGGGGGTATTCGCCGCGCGGGCGATGGCAAGCTGCTCGGTGAGGTCGAGCGCGGCGTGCAGCACATGGCGAGCGGCCTTGCGGTCGGCTCCACGTCGGGCTGCGTTGACGTGGTGGCGACGCTGCCGGCGGGTGCCAGACACCGCGTCGAGCTCCTCGGCGGTCAACGTGCCGCGGTCGACTTCAGGGGCCAGAATGTCGCGGACGGATTGCTGTTCGGTCCGCAGGGTGGTGCGGTAGACCAGCGCGAACACACCGAGCAGGACGAACGGCAGCCCGAACTGCGAAAGCGCCGCCAGCGCGGTGTTGCCGGCAGTCAGCGCTGCGGCGCCGTCCCATAGACCATGCAGGAGCATCGCCAGGGCCATGAGCAGGAGGCCGCGGCCGCGTTGGGCAGCGAATCCTGGGCGCCCCAGGAAGTAGACCAGTCCGGCACAGAAGATTGCGCTGTAGACCCAATGGGACGCGATCCCCGTCAGCATCCGAACGCCGAGCGTCGGCACCACCGCACCGATCTGGTCGAATCCGAATGCGGCTGAAGCGCTCCCGACGATATAGCCGAGGTTCTCCACGATCTGAAAGCCGAGCCCGAGGAACGCGCCCACGATGAGACCGTCAAACGGATTGCGGATGATGGTCGGCGCCAGCAGCATCAGGAGAATGAGGCCCGAGGCCTTGGCCGTCTCTTCAACAAACGGGGCCGTGAGTGCAGCACTCCAGTCAAACGCGAACGTCTGGCTGACGACCTTGGCATAGAGGGTGCGGATCGAGTCGTTGGCGTAGATCGCAAACGCGCCAGTGGCCGCGAAGCCGCCGTAGACGAATGCGGCGAGTGCCAACCCGCCCGGGATCGTGCTGTAGCGATCACTTGACCGCAGGAACCACCAGAACGGCACGGTGTAGAGCGCAAACACCACGACGCCAACGGCAAACGCCTGCCCGTACGCGTGCACTCCGGTGAGCACGTAGTGGTTGTAGATCGCGAGCCCGCCGCTGCCGACGAGCAGCGCATAGACCCAGAACGCGAGGTTGTGGGGCTGGAAGAGGCGAAAACTGCGTCCCCACCCAGATTGCTCGATCGCCGCGAGCTGCGCGGCACTCGGAGCCTGCGGTGATGTCACGGCGCTCATGCCGATGCCTCCTTGAGCGCGAGGCTCTTGATCATGGCCGTGATCTCGTCCATGCGATGACGGATTGCCTCCGTGGAGCCCTTCACGAGAAACTCCACGCCGATGGACCGTTGCGCGAGCAGCGCGGGGTCGGCGTCGACCACGAACGCGACGACGATGCCGGACCGCTCGCCCTCAAACGAGGTGCGGGTCACGCCCGTGACCCCGCTCGTCGTCGTGATCGTTGAGCGGTGGGCCGGTGACGCGAGGCCGTCGACGTCTTCGAGCTTCCCGTTGACGTCCTCGAGCTGGGCCATGAACTGCTGCGGCGTGCCCGTAAAGGGGCCGGTGGCGACCTTGACGCTCACGCCCTCATCCTCGACTTCGAAAGTCCCGGGGATCCCGACCGACGACCGGGTCCCACCCACTCGCACGCCGCGCGCGATGTTCCATCCTTCGCCTGGTACGACCGTCAAGCGCCCGTCGCCCAGATCCAGAACATCGCCCGCTTGGGTCTCGTCGCCATACGGCACCGCGTGGTTCACCGCAGGGATGACCCAGGAGTAGACGATGGCCATCAAGAGCACGGCAAGCGCCGGGAGGATCGTGCGCCGGTCCACGCCAGCGACCCTTTGGTCGACTGGCACCCAGCGCTCCGGCGGCTTGCCGCTCGGCGTGTGTGTAGTTGTCATCGGTACGTCGTTCGTTGGGTTACAGGAGTGGGCTGGATGGGCGCCAGGCCGCAGGCCGCGGCCGTGCGAGCACCGTCAGTCGGTTGCGGCGGGCGCAACTGGGGAAGCGGGTTGTGGCCGGTCGCTCGCGTCCGCCGATCCACCGGCGCGGAGACCAAGACCCACCATGGGGAAGATCGCCGTCGACAAAATCGCGGCCGTCACGAGGCTCGCGGCGGTCGTCTCGGTCATGTGGTTCTGGTCGATCGCGATCGTCGTAATCGCCACCACCAGCGGGAGCTGGGTACTCGTGAAAAACGCGAGCGCCAGCCGATCGCGGCTGGCGAGCACACCGCGGTAGAGCGTGAGGGCGGGGATCCCGCGCACCAGGAAGAACAGCACCAGGAACAGCGGGACTTTGAGCAGCTCGGTCGGCTCCTCGATGAGCGCGCCGACGTTGAGGTTGATGCCGCTCACCACGAAGAAGAACGGAATGAGAAACCCGTATCCAACGGCGGTGAGCTTGGACTCCAGCACTCGCACCTCGCGGCCTTCTAGCGCCAAGCGCAGAATGATGCCCGCCACAAACCCGCCAAGCAGCAAGTCCAGGCCAAGCGAACCCGCGAGCGCAGCGAGCGCGAACACCATCACCACGGCGCACCGGATCGCGAGCTGGCTGCTCGTCTCCAGCGTGCGCTCAAAGAGGTTCCAGCCGCGCCCCACGGAGCGCACCGCCACAATGCCTGCCAGAACGGCGAGTGCCACGAACAACACCAGGATGCCGGCATTCGCGAGCGCGCTCTTGGTCGAGAAGACCATCGTAATCAGGAGGATCGGTCCGAACTCCCCCATCGCGCCGGCGCCGAGCAGGTAGGTCCCAAAGCGGGTCTTGAGCTCACCGGCGTCGCTCAGAATCGGGATGAGGGTGCCGATGGCCGTCGTGGCGAGCGCAGAGCCCACGAACAGGAACGACAGGATGACTCCCGCGAGTGCGAGCGCACCGCTGAGGGTGTAGGCAATCGCGAGCGAGGCGACCCACCCGATCGCCGCCAGCTTCAACGGCTGCCCCTTGATCCGCGCAAAGTCGATCTCGTACCCGGCGAAGAAGAACAACATGCCCAGGCCCAAGCTGGCGAAGAACTCCATGAACTCGTCGGGCTCAACGAGACCGAGCACCGACGGCCCGATGACCACGCCCAAGACGAGCTCGAGCACGACGACCGGGACCAACAAGCGCCGAGCGAGCACCGCGGCGAACCCTGCCGCCACGGCGGCGGCGACCACGACAATGAGAAACGACTGGCTATCGACGTTCACCATGCGGGGCGGTCTCCTGAGTTGGTCCGGCCGCCCAACCCGGTGTGGTCGGCGACGCCAGCGATCTCGCGCTCGCCGGGCTGTGTGTAGGCGGCGGTGACGGCGTCCTGCAGCAGGTCAAATTCTCGGCGCAGTGCGGGTTGCCGACCCGGCGCCGTTGCCTGCGTGAGGCTGAGGAGGAGGGCACGCAGACGCCGAGCTACCTGGTGTGAGCCGACGCCGTAGTGGCGGACTTCCGTAAGGGTGAGCTGCAGGAGCTCGGGCCAGTCCGCCGCGGGGTAGATCACTCGCAGGTTGCCGTGGGCGTCACGTAGGTGTCCTGTGCCGAGGTCTCGGCCCGCGAGCTGGTGCAAGATCGCCTCAAGCGTGTCCAGACCCTGGACTGCCGTCGTCGGATCGTTCACTGCGGGCGACAGCGCCTTGACGGCGATATCGACCACCGTGCGAATCGCGTAGGACGGATCCTGCGTGAGCGTGCGCTCTTCAGCAAAGATCACCGACCGGGCCAGGTCGTGCGTCGCTCCGGCGGTACGCGCTCCTCGCACGTGCATGATCGGAGCGCCATGGCGCACGTATTCACCCACCCGGACGACGAGTTCCACGCATACCCCAGCTCGTGTGGCGTGTGCCACGAGCGTCGCGAAGTCAACCGCCGACAGCACGCCATTCTCGCCGTGGTGCGTGACCCGCTCCGTGATCGGCGGCACGTCGGGGACCGCGGCAGCGGTGTCTCCGGCGTACGGGTCGGGGTAGACCTGATCGATCGCGCGTTCGCAACCTTGCCGCAGTCGGTCGTAGAGCCGGCGCGGCCGGAGCAGGTCGAGCAGGCTGCCGATCAGCAGAAAGAAGGCGAACACGGCAACCACCAGGAGGCCGATCGCGACGATCACCGTGAGGGTCACTCGGCTCGCGTCACCGCTGTCGCCAACATGCCCGAGCGACACGAGTGCAAAGATCGCCGGAGCGATGAAGAACCCGAGCGAGTGCTTGACGGCCGGGTCACGTCGGAAGCGCAACACCAGCCGTGGGGTGTACTGCGCTGCCCCGAACTGCACCACCAGCACGGCGACTGAGACGACAAGGCCAGTGAACGTAATCATCCCCCCAGCGACGGTCTGCAGGATGTCGAGAGCGCTGTCCTGCGAGTAGGTCACGCCAAACGGGACGACGCCTTCGCCCTCCAGCGAAGGAACGACGCGGCCCAGCACGAGCGCGCCGACCACGTACAGGCCGGGAATGACAATCCAGCTGCGTTCCAGGCGCTCGCGCAGCCGGAACCGCAGCTGCCAGGTGCGTGCTGCGAGAGTCACCGGTCGATCACCGACTGGGCCGTCTCCGGCGTTCGAACGCGCGCGAGCTCGGATTCACCGAGCGGGTCGCCAACATCCGGCCGACCTCCGATCGCATCGAAGAACCATCGCCGAAACCGATTGGTCCGCGAATCAGCGGGATAGCGGTCCATGGCCCGCGCGAGCTTCTCCGGGGAGTACCGACGCACGGCCCAGGGAGATCGAGGATTCGCCAGCCGGCACACGCCCCACAAGCCGAGCAGCGGCACGATTAGTGCGAGCGCTCCGAGGACCAATCTGCCCTTGAGCATCGTGAGAACCGACAGGACGAGAGCCTGCAGGATTGCGAACGCGATGATGCCGGTCGACTCACCGCCGTCAAGTCCGAAGGGTTTGAATCCCAGCACCACGAGGCCCATGAACGCGACCACGAGCACGACCGCGTCGAGCGAATCGCGCCCTTGTTCACTCCAATACACATCACGCAGGTGCAACCAGAGTGCGAACTCGTCAAACGTGAGTCCGACGCCCACGCCGAACGCCACGGCGGCCACTTGGAACCATGGCGCTACTGGTGTACTCATGGCAATTGCGGCAAATCCACCCAGCAGCATGAGGGTGATGCCCCAGACCAGGTGGTGAAGGTGAAGCCCACCACTGGTCTCGATGTTGCCGGGCCACCATGAGACCTCTGCGCGAATCATGCGCGCGCTCGTTCGAATGAGCAAGAACGAGACGACAAACGCGAGCAAAACGAGGGCTGCAGCGTCGTGCCCCGACTCCGCTGCACCTGAAATAAATGCGGCAACCACCAGTTCGACGGTAGTGGCTAGCAGCGACCTTTGCCGGAACGAGAATTCCGCTTACCAGACCACAAGTTAGAGCACCAATTTACTCGTATCTACCTCTAATATTTTCGGTTCCACATACGGAATCTTGCCCCCTAGGCTTGCTGCGTCCCACGTCTTCCCCTGCCCACCCGGCTGTCACCACAAGGCCTGCAATGACCTCTCCTAACGCGTCGAGTCCTTCGGCGACAGGCGCTAACCCCGGCGTCGTCACGCTCAACCGCGGACTGGTCGCTCTCGCGCTCTACGCGGTGATCTTCATCGTTATCCAGCTCGCCTCGGGCGTCGACTACGACGAGATCACTGAGACCACTGGCAACCTGATCGGGTTCGTGGTGATCCCAGTCGGCGTCGGCGTGCTCGCGCTCGCCGCGCTCACCGTGAAGTGGGGGGCCGCAACGGAGCTCCTTAGCGAGCCCGAGCGCACCCGTAAGCCGGTCATCCTCGCGTTTCTCCCCGTCCTGATCGCGCTCTACGGCATGCTCGCGCTCGCCACGACGCCCTGGGATGAGTGGAACGGCTCCCTGCTCGCGTTGATCGTGATCGGCACGATCCTCGTCGGCATCGGCGAGGAACTGGTGTACCGCGGCTACGTGCTCGTGGGAGCACGCAAGCGGTTCAACGAGGTCGGAGCCTGGTTCATCAGTTCGGCAACCTTCGGCCTCTTCCACGGGCTCAACCTCATCACCGGCCAGGCCGTTGGCACGACCGTGCAACAGATCGGCACGGCGTTCCTCTTTGGCTCGACGTTCTACCTCGTGCGGCGCTGGTCCGGCACCCTGCTTTTGCCGATGGCACTTCATGCCCTCTGGGACTGCAGCACCTTCTTGCATGCTGGTCGCGGAGAGGCGGACGCTGGCGTCGCGACGAAAGATGCCGCCATGTCGCTGCCGATTTCGCTGCTGGTGATCTTCACGATCATCGGACTCATCATGGTGTTGCGTCGCCGGCCCGAGGCGCTGCCGGCAGCCTGAGCGCAAGTCGATCTCATGGCAACGTTGACTCGCGCGGCCCCTGACGGTGCGGGCGAGCCCGCTGGGCCTGCGGAGGCGCAGGCTGGCGCCGGGGCGGATGCTGAGCGTCGCCCGGACAGGCTCAAGCGCCTGCGGCGCCTGAGCCTGTCCGGGGCACTGCTCGGCACCGCCGCGATCTGGGCGTCTGGGCTGCCCTCGCTCGTGCCGCGACCGTGGTACATCCAGGCCGTTGGGGCGGGCCTCTCACTCGTAGTCGCCTATGGCGTGGGCGCGTTCTTGGGCTGGGCCTACCGCTCCCTAGGATTGCCGGTGGTGCCGGTCAGTGCGCGAAAGCGCGTGTGGCAGGGCCTGGCGGTCATCGCGCCCATCGGGGTTCTCGTCACGGGCTGGCTTGGTCGGGGCTGGCAGTCAGATCAGCGCGAGCTGATCGGCATGGATCCGTCGGTGCCGCTGCTGTGGGTGCTCGGCTCTGTGCTTGGGGTACTGCTGGCCGTACTGCTGCTCGCGGTCTCGCGCGGCATCGTGTGGGTCGGCCGACGCCTCGGCGCGCTGCTCGGCCTGATCCTGCCGGCGAGGCTTGGCATCGTGATCGGCGCTGCGGCGACCGTCGTCGTGACGTGGAGCATCACCACCGGGTTCGTCACGAACGTGGTGCTCACGAAGTTCGACGCCGTCTACGAAGGGCGCAACGACCAAACCGATCCCGGCGTGACCGACCCCCGCAGCCCGCTGCGGTCCGGTGGGCCAACCTCGTCAGTGAGCTGGGACTCGCTCGGCCGCCAGGGCCGACAGTTCGTGTGGCAGGCGCAGACCGCCGAGCAGATCGCGGCGGTCACCGGCGACGAGGATGCCAAGGACCCCGTCCGCGCGTATGTGGGCTTGAAGAGCACCGATGACGAGCGCGGGCGGGCGCAGATCGCGGTGGAGGAGCTGCGGCGCCTCGGCGGCTTCAAGCGCAGCTCGCTGGCGATCGCGGGCGCCACCGGCAGCGGCTGGATCGATCCCCGCACCGTGGCGGCCCTGGAGTTCGCGACCCATGGCGACGTGGCGACCGTCTCGATGCAGTACTCCTACCTGCCGAGCTGGCTGTCGTTCTTGGTTGACGCCGAACGCGCCCGCGGTGCCTCAGCGGAGCTCATCACTGCGGTCCGGGTCGAACTCAACGCGATGCCGGCCGACGAGCGCCCCAAGCTGTACGTGTTCGGCGAGAGTCTCGGCACCAACGCCACCGACTCGGCCTTCACGAGCGTCGAGGATCTGTCGACCACCACCGACGGCGCGCTTCTCGTCGGCCCGCCCGGGTTCGATCCGACGTGGCGCAAGCTGCAGGAGAACCGCGACGCGGGCTCGCCGCTCTGGCGGCCGATCTACGACCAAGGCGGGCTCGTGCGCGTCGCCGCGAACGACGCCGAAGTGACCGACCCCAAGCTGCGCTGGACGACCGACCGCCGGATCGTTTACCTCGTGCACCCGTCGGATCCGATCGTCGTCTACCAAGGGCTGAGCCGCTCGGAGTGGCTCGACCCGCGCGGTCCGGGGGTCCCGGGCAACGTGCGCAATTTGCCGATCGTCGGCGGCGTCCAAGGCGGCATCGACCTCTTCGGCGCAAACAACGTGCCACCGGGTTACGGCCACGTCTACGACCAGACGGTCGTCACGGCGTGGTCCGAGGTCCTGGGCCCGCCGAGCCTGCCGCCCCAGGAAGTCGAGGCGATCCAGGACGCGGTGCGCCCCATCACTGACCCCAAGTAGGACGAGGGCTGCCCCGTCACCACCCGCAGCCGCTGGTCCTCGCGCTCTCCGCCGCCGGCCCCAGGCGACGATCTGACGCCCAAACAAGGCCGGGGTGCCGGCGACCAAACCCCGGTCGCCGGCACCCCTGACTCGTTGCGGTTTCCATGCATTGCCGCGCCGGGGTCGTTCCGCCCCACCCAGGTTGGAACGACCCCGCACCCACACCTTCCTCACGACCCGCAACGCGAGGGCAACCCAAACGCAAAAGGGCGTCAAACAGCGCCAGCCCTCGCAGAACGCGGCCGGCGAAGCCACTGCAGACGAAGCTCGGCGGCGGGGGCACGAGCGGACCCGGCGCAGACCACGTCGCTGGTGAGGTGGGGGTGGGAGGTCGCGAAGCGAGCAGTTCGTCGCCCAAGCCCCCTAGGGCGCCGGGCGACGTTGCTCGCGCAGCGACCTCCCACCCCCACCGGAACGCCGAAGTGGTCTGCGGCGGGGCCCGCTCGTGCCCCGCCGCAAGCTTGGGCTACAGAATGCCCGTGATCTTGCTTTCCAGCGGCACGTTCGGAGCGGCGAGCTTGGCTGCCAGGCTGAACTGCGCCCAGTAGAGCAGCGGCACGTTGAGCTGGATCTTCGAGACGTTGCCACCCGTGAAGTACACCTTGTAGGTGCCGGTCGGGCAGACGAACAGGATGCAGATCTTGATCGTGAAGGTCGTGATCAGACCCTCTCCGAAGACCAGCTTCACGGAGGCGCTCGCGACTGAGTAACCACCGAACTTGAAGCTCGCCTTGCCGAAGAACGAGTACTGGTTGACGTCCATGTTCGGCTTCTCGATCGTGCCCGTGAGCTGGACCGTGAACAGGTTGGTGACCACCGCCACCGTGCCGTCGAGCACCAGGCGGTTCTCGCGCAGCAGGGCGGTGCCGTTGAACTCCAGGCGGTAGCCGTCCATCGTGATCACGCCGGCGCCCTTGAGGTTGAAGTTCCAAGCCGAGTCAATCGACCCGGTGAACGTCAGCCAGTTGTCGCCGGTCTTGATCAGCGCAGCAGCGTTGACCCACCAGTCGGCGCCGACGCGCTTGACCGAGAAGTTGGCGGTCGCCAGGAGCTGCTTGAGCGAGAGGCGGCCGTCGGTGATCTCGAAGGAGAAGTCACCCTTCTGGGCCTGTACCGCGGTGCCAGCCTTGTTGGTGATCGTCTGCCCGGCGAGGTTGCTGCCGTAGTAGATCGTGCCCTTCGCCTTGCCAGACATCGTCGGCGTGGAGAGCTGGCCTTCGAAGGTCAGCTTGTTGCCGTCGACGGTGCCGCTGACGCTGGCGACGTTCACGTCGCCCTGTGCCAGGGAGCCGGAGAACGTGACCGTGCCATCGGGCAGCGATGCCGCCTGGCCCTGGATCCGCGTCGTCACACCGTTCTGCGTGAACGAGAGGTCGACGGCGCCGCCGCCGGTGGCCCAGCGATCGCCGCGCACGTTGCCCATCGAGATGTTGCCCGCGAGCGAGAGGCCCTTGGTCTCGATCGAGCCGGACGCGCCCTTGAGGTTGTAGTCGCCCTTGAGCGGCTCCACCAGGGTGCCCGCGCGGTTGGCGATCGTCTCACCGGCGAGGCTGTCGCCGTAGAAGAAGACGCCGTCGACCGCACCCTTGATGACGCCGGCCGGATCGTTGATCGTGGCCTGGCCCTTGAGGGCGATCTTCTTGCCGTCGACGGTGCCGGAGGCCGAGCCGACGAACGCGTTGCCGTTGGTCAGCGAGCCCGCGAAGTTGACGGCAGGCGTGGAGCCCATGACCCAGTCCACATCGGCGGAGCCGACGAGCTTCGTGGCGCCGTAGGTGAGGTCGACGCTGCCGCCGCCCTTCGCCCAGACCTGCGTGCCGACCTTGCCGAACGACGCCGCGCCCTTGAGCGTGAAGCCCTTGGCGACGATGTCGACCGAGGCGCCCTTGAGGTTGATGTCGCCCTTCGTGGCCTGGACCTGAGCCCCGGAGCGGTTGGCGATCGTCTCACCGGTGAGGTCGTCGCCGTAGAAGACGACCACGTCGACGGTGCCCTTGAAGGAGACGCTGCTGTTGACGAGCTGGCCAGCGGCCTTGAGCGCGATCTTCTTGCCGTCGATCGTGCCCGACGCCGAAGCGACCTCGATGTCGCCGGACTTGACCGCACCCGCGAAGGTGACGGCCGGAACCTGACCGGAGACCCAGTCGATGTCGGCGGAGCCCTTCACGTTCGTCGTACCGAACGTCAAGTCGACGCTGCCGCCGCCCTTGGCCCAGTACTCCGAGCCGACCTTGCCCATGGAGACGGCGCCCTTGGCGGTGATGCCCTTGGCCGCGATCTCACCGGACGCGCTCTTGACGAGGAAGTCGCCGCGCGTCGCCTGGACCTGAGCCCCGGCGCGGTTGGTGATCTTCTCGCCCGTGAGGTCGGAGCCGTAGAACACGACGCCGTCGATGGCGCCCTTGGCGGCGATACCCGAGCCCGAGAGCTGCGCGCTGCCGGCGAAGGCGATCTTGTTGCCGTCGATCGTGCCCTTGGCCGACGCGATCGTCACGCCGCCGGAGGTGATCGAACCGTCGAACGTGATCGACGTGACCGAACCCTTGACCCAGGCGACGCTCGCGGAGCCCTTGATCGTCGTGCCGTTGTACGTCGTGTCGATCGAGCCACCCGCGGTGCCCCAGCTATCGCCAGCCACCTGGTTGAGCGAGACGGCGCCGGCCAGGGCGAGGCCCTTGATCGAGACGTTGCCCGCAGCCGACTTCAGGACGTAGTCGCCCTTGGCCGGGGTCACGTCGGCGCCGGCGCGGTTCTTGACCTTCTCCGAGGAGAGGTCGCTGCCGTAGTACAGGGTGCCGTCGACCGCACCGCCGACCGTGAAGGCCGGATCCGTGTAGGTGACGTTGCCCTTGAGGGCGATCTTGCTTCCGTCGAAGGTGCCGGAGGCGCCGGCGACGATCGTCGTCCCGGAGGTCACGGTGCCAGCGAAGGTGATCGCCGGGATCTGGCCGGCAACCCAATCCGCGGTGGCCGAGCCCTTGAGGTTCGTCGTGCCGTACGTCAGGTCGACGGAGCCGCCACCCTTGACCCACAGCTCGCCGCCGACCTTGCCGAACGACGCCGCGCCCTTGAGCGTGAAGCCGTTGGCCGCGACGTCAGCCGAAGCCGAGCTGACGTTGATGTCGCCCTTCGAGGCCTGGACCTCGGCGCCCGCACGGTTCTTGATCTTCTGGCCCGTGAGGTCGTTGCCGTAGAACACGACGCCGTCGATCGCACCCTTGAACGAGATGCCGCTCGCGGTGAGCTGGGCAGCAGCCTTGAGGGCGATCTTGTTGCCGTCGAAGGAGCCGGTGGCCGAGGCAAGCTCGACACCAGCAGACGTCACGGCGCCCGTGAAGTTCACGGAAGGCGTGGTGCCCTGGACCCAGTCGATATCGGCGGAGCCCTTGACGTTCGTCGTGCCGACCGTGAGGTCGATCGCGCCGCCGCCCTTGGCCCACAGCTCCGTGCCGACCTTGCCGGCCGAGAGCGCGCCGGAGGCGGTGAGGCCCTTGGTAGCGATCTCGCCAGAGGCGGAGCGCACGAGGAAGTCGCCCTTGGTCGCCTGCACCTCGGTGCCGGCGCGGTTCTTGATCTTCAGCCCGGCGAGGTCGTCGCCGTAGAACACGGTGCCGTCGACTGCGCCCTTGAGCGCGAGGCTGGCGTTGGTGAGCGTCGCGTTGCCCGCGAAGTCGATCTTGTTGCCGTCGATGGTGCCCTTGGCGCTAGCGACGTTGAGGTCGCCCGAGGCAATCGAGCCCTCGAAGGAGACGGTCGGCGTGGTGCCCTGGACCCAGCTGACGCTGGCCGTGCCCTTCACCGTCGTGGCGCCGTAGGTCGCGTCGACCGAACCGCCGGCCGAGGCCCACGTCTCGCCGGCGACCTTGGCCAGCGACAGTCCGCCGCTGAGCCTCAGGCCCTTGATCTCGAGGTTGCCCGCAGCCGACTTGAGGACGTAGTCGCCCTTGGCCGGAGTCACATCGGCGCCCGCACGGTTCTTGACCTTCTCAGCGGAGAGGTCGTTGCCGTAGTAGAGGATGCCGTCGACCGAGCCGCCCAGCGAGAGCGCCGGGTCGGTCAGCGTGGCGTCACCCTTGAGCGCGATCTTGTTGCCGTCGAACGCGCCGGAGGCGTTGGCGACGACCGTGTTGCCGTTGGTCAGCGAGCCGGCGAACGTGATCGCCGGAACCTGCCCAGCGACCCAGTCGGCCGTGGCCGTGCCCTTGAGCTTGGTCGAGCCGTACGTGAGGTCGACGCCGCCGGAGCCCTTGGCCCACAGCTCGCCGCCGACCTTGCCGAACGACGCAGCGCCGTTGAGCGTGAAGCCGTTGGCGGCGACGTCGGCCGAGGCGGAGGAGACGTTGATATCGCCCTTGCTCGCCTGGACCTCGTTGCCGGCGCGGTTCTTGATCTTCTGGCCCGCGAGATCGGAGCCGTAGAAGACGACGCCGTTGATCGCGCCCTTCACCGTGATGCCGTTCGTGGTCAGGCGTCCGGCAGCGCCGATCTCGATCTTGATGCCGTCGAAGGAGCCGGTGGCCGAGGCAAGCTCGATGCCGTCGGTCGTGATCGCGCCGGTGAACTTCACGGAAGGCGTGGAGCCCTGGACCCAGTCGATGTCGGCGGAGCCCTTGAAGTTGGTGGTGGCGATCGTCAGGTCGATCGCGCCGCCGCCCTTGGCCCACAGCTCGCCGGCGACCTTGCCGACCGAGGCGTTGCCGCTGGCGGTGATGCCCTTGGCGGTGATCTCACCCGAAGCGCTCTTGAGGAAGAAGTCGCCCTTGGCCGGGGTCACGTCGTTGCCGGCGCGGTTCTTCACCGTCTCGCCGGAGAGGTCGCTGCCGTAGAAGACGACGCCGTCAACGGCGCCCTTCACGGCGATCCCGGCAGCTGCGACCTGCGCAGCACCCTGGAACTCGACCTTGTTGCCGTCGATCGTGCCCTTGGCCGAGGCGACCTCGACGTCGCCGCTCTTGACGGCGCCCTCGAAGTCGATGACGGCAGCCTGGCCCTGGGCGTACGCCACGGAGGCGGAACCCTTGATGTTCGTACCACCGACGGTCACGTCGATCGCGCCGCCGGCCGTGGCCCACAGGTCGCCGTCGACCTTGTGGATCGAGACGACGCCTGCGAGCTCGAGGCCCTTGATGGCGGCGCTGCCAGCGGCGGAGGTCAGGACGTAGTCGCCCTTGGCCGGCGTGACGTCGACGCCGGCGCGGTTCTTGACCTTCTCACCCGAGAGGTCGTTGCCGTAGTAGACGACGCCGTCAACGGCGCCGGCCAGCTCGAGGCCGCTTCCGCTGTAGGACACGTTGCCCTTGAGCGCGATCTTGTTGCCGTCGAAGGTGCCCGAGGCAGCCGCGACGGTCGTCGTACCGGACGTCATCGCGCCGTCGAACGTGACGGCGGGGGTCTTGCCCTGCTGCCACTCGGCGGTCGCGGAGCCCTTGAGGTTCGTCGTGCCGTACGTGAGGTCGACGCTGCCGCCACCCTTGGCCCACAGCTCGCTGCCGGCCTTGCCGATCTGCGTCTCACCCTTGAGCGAGAAGCCGGCCGTGTCGACGTCGGCCGAGGCGGACTTCACGAGGAAGTCGCCCTTCTCAGCCGGGACGTCGTCGCCCTTGGAGTTCTTGACCGTCTGGCCTGCGAGGTCGGTGCCGTAGTAGACGACGCCGTCGATCGCGCCCTTCACGGTCAGGCCGCTCGTGGTGAGCGTCCCGTCGGCCTTGAGCGCGAGCTTGTTGCCGTCGACCTCGCCCTTGGCGCTGGCAAGCTGCACGCCGCCGGAGCTCACGGCGCCCTCGAAGGCGACCGCCGGGATCTCGCCGGAGACCCACGTCATGGAGGCGTTGCCCTTGAGGTTCGTGCCGGCGTACGTCAGGTCGACGGCGCCGCCGCCGGTCGCCCAACGCTCAGTGCCGACGCGGCCCAGCGAGACGCCGCCGGAGAGTTCAAAGCCCTTGGTCTTGATCGACGCGGACGCCGCCTTGACGAAGAAGTCGCCTCGGGTCGCTGCGACGTCGTTCCCAGCGCGGTTCTTGATCGTCTGGCCGCTGAGGCCCGTGCCGTAGTAGACGACGCCGTCGACGCCACCCTTGATGGTGAGGTCCGGGTTGGCGACGGTGACGTCGCCCTTGAAGGCGATCTTCTTGCCGTCGACCGCGCCCTTGGCGTTCGCGATGAGGGTCGAGCCGCTCTCAACGGAGCCGTCGAAGGCCACGGCCGGCGCGGTGCCGGCGAGCCAGTCGATCGATGCCTCTCCCTTGAGCGTGGTGGCCTGGGTGCCAACGGTGAAGGTGGTGTTGATCGCGCCGGAGGCGGTGACCCACTTCTCGGAGCCGACGTTGCCGAGCTGCGCGGCGCCCTTAGCGGTGAGGCCCTGGGCGACAACGTCGCCGCTGGCGGTCTTCACGAGGACGTCGCCCTTGGTCGCGGGGACCTGGACGCCGGCCTTGTTGGAGACGGTGAGGCCGGTGAGGTCGGGGCCGAAGAAGGCCATGCCCTCGACGGCACCCTTCACGCTGAGGCGCGCGCTGGAGTCGGAGTAGGAGAGGGTGCCGGCGAGCGTCAGCGAGTTCTGGTCGAGCGAGCCCTGTGCGCTCGTGATCAGCGCGCCGCCGACGCGGACGGTGCCGTCGAACGTGATGGCCGTCTTCTGCGGTTCGCGGGCGTAGTCGAACGTCGCGCCGCCGGTGATCCGGCCCTCGGGGCTGGTCGCCTTGGCGGGGATGGTGACGTCGAGCGAGCCGCCGCCCGTCAACGTCGTGAGGCCGGCGTCGTCGAAGTTGGCGGTGACCGTGCCGTTGACCTTGACGGCGGTCCCGATCGTGACGAGACCCGTCACGTCGAGCTTGAGGCGCTGGCCGTCGGTGGTGTCGGCCAGGCTGAGGAGGAGGTCGGCGCCCGAGACGGCAACGCGCTGCTCGCCCTCGCCGATGATCAGCGAGTCGGCCTTGCCGGTGAGGTCGAGCGTGTAGTTGCCCGAGTCGTAGAAGAGGGAGCCGTTGAAGGCGAGCGGGCTACCGCCGATGTTCGGGAGCGACGTGCCGCCACCCGGGCTGTAGACGTTGAGGCGGAACTTGTTGAAGTCGTAGACGTTGCCGCTGAACTGGAAGATCGTCTTCGTGCCGCCGGACCACTGGACCTCGATCTTGCCCTTGTAGTAGACGTAGCCGAAGTAGACCTGGATCTCGAAGCTGCGCAGGAACGCGTTCTTGAAGACCTCGTCGCCCTCGGCGAGGCCGCTGCCCGCGGCAGCGTGCTCGACGGCTGCGAGCACCCGCGCAGCTGCCGTGCCGGCCGGACCGGACGTGGAGGGGTTGGTGTCGACCTCAGCCTGCGTGAAGAGCACCGAGGCGCCCTCGCTCTGGCAGCTGGCGCCGATGCGCTGGCGCGTGTCGCCCGCGATGACCTGGCCGCCGTCGAGCGTGACCTTGGGATCGGTTGCCGGGGCGTCCCACGCGCGGCAGAGGTCCGAGCGGGTGGCGGCTGCCCCCGTCGGGTCGGCAGCCTGGGCGGCGACCGGAGCGATGCCGAAGATGGCGACGAAGGTCGCGATCAGCAGCAGGAGCCGCGAGGCGGGGAAGCGGGAATGGGAACGACCTGCGCCACCGTCGTGACGGCGCGGCGTGGGGACACGGGACATGGAAGGGCTCCTCCAGAAGCTCTAGATCGGCCGATGGTGCGTCGGCCAAGTCCGGAGTGTGACAGGCGCCTAGCTGTGTGTCTAGCGACACACCACAAACTGGGTCCCGCCATTACCAACTGGACGCGCTCCGGGCCGTGTCGCAAGCCGTTGACCCCCGACTGCGCGACGCGAGCCTGCGCCCTAGAGTTGCTGGGGATGCGCGCCCTCTCGCTGCACCCCGACGTAGTGGTCGTGACGTCGTCGGTCTGGCAGACCAGCGCGACGCTCGTTCGTGGCCCCGGCGAGCAGCCCGAATCGGTCTGCATCGATTCGCCCATCCTCCCCGTCGAACTCGACGCCCTCGGGGGCCTGGCGGAGAACGGCGCCTTCGACGTTCGCGGCCTCTTGGCCACCCATTCGGACTGGGATCACGTGCTCGGGCGACTGGCCTTTCCAGACGCCGCCGTGGGCCTCGACGAGCGCAGCGCCGCCCGCCTCACAGCCCGCATCGGAGAGCCCCAGCGGCGCCTTCGCGAGTTCGACGCCGAGTGGTACGTCGACCGCCCTACGCCCCTGGCGCTCGGCGAGCTGCAGCCCCTCCCAGTGCCGGGCCGATTGGACCTCGGCGAGCAGCAGGTCGACGTCCATGACGGAGCGGGCCACACCGGCGACGGCATGATCCTCTGGATCCCCTGGGCGCAGACCCTAATCGTGGGGGATTACCTGTCTCCCGTCGAGCTGCCGAGCTGGGACGAAACCGGCTCCCGAGCGACGTACCAGGGGGCCCTCGAACGCCTGGCACTGCTGGTGCCGCAGGCGCGCTGGGTGGTCGCCGGCCACGGCGGCCCAATCGGCCACGACGAGGCCCTGAAGATCCTCGACGAGGACCGCGACTACCTGGAGTCCGGGGCACCACCGAGCCGTGGCGGGAGATCCGCAAATCGACGCCAGCACGAGGCAAATCTCGCCACCTGGGAGCGGACGGCGGCGCCAATTCCGCAGCTGGCGGACCTGCCGCTCCCTGGACCGCCAACCGCGGCACCTGTGGACGGCGGACCGGGCCTTGCCGAAGCGTCCGATCCGGCACTGCAGGTAAAACCCCCGCAAATCGACGGGTAGTCGTCAAATGTGCGGGCCGTCACCTAACCGTAAACTAGAGGGCTAGCCTTGGTCCATCACGTTGGACTCGAGGTCGACTCCGGCCAGCTCGACGCCTGCGTGGCGTTCTGGACGCTGCTCGGCTGGCATGAGGTGGCCGTCCCGGACGGTATCGGGGACCGCGGACGGTGGATGCAGCGCGGCGCCCAGCAGGTGCACTTGCTTGTCGAGACCGAGCCGGCCGCACCGCGCTCGGGACACGTCGCGCTCGTCGACGCCGACCTCGACGCCACGGTTGAACGTCTGACGGCCGCCGGCCACGAAGTCCTCGAGCGCAACCGGTACTGGGGCGCGCGACGCATCTTTACGCGCTCGCCGGGCGGGCACCGCGTCGAGCTGATGAGCGCACCGCCGGCGGACAACGGCGATGGCGGGCCGGCACCTACCGACGGAGCGTCGACGTGACGGTCCGCGCGGCCACCGCCGACGACGCCGACGAGATCGCCGCGCTGCACCGCGCCTCGATTCTGCGCGGCTGCGTCGCCGACTACTCCGCGACGCAGATCCGATCCTGGCTCGGCGTCCTGACGCCCGACGTCTACCCGGGAATGATCGCGTCGAAGTACGTCCGCGTGGCGCTGGAGGACGACGCGATCTGCGGCTTCGCCGTCACGTCGATCGGCGACGAACTCATCAACGCCGTCTACGTCGCTCCGTTTGCCTTCGGCACCGGCGTCGGCCGGGCGCTCGTCGCCGACGCCGAAGAGGCACTCCTCACCGCCGGCCGATTCGAGGCCAAGCTCAACGCCACGCTCAACGCGGTCGAGTTCTACCGCTGGCTCGGCTACCTCGACGTGGGCACCGCCAGCAACCGGCTGCCGAATGGCGTGGCGCTGGCCTGCGTGGCCATGAAGAAGCCGCTCGTCTGAGCGGCAGAGGCTGCGGCACTCGTTGGCGCAGTGCCACGGCGACTGGGCGACTGGCGGCGACGGGACCACGGCGACTGAGGCGCTGGCGGCGGTGGGACTTCGCGGCCGTTGGCGGCGTTTGGGTCGCTGGCGGCGGCGGATTGACGATCGCTTCGGGGAATGAGGGCGCCGCCGCACCGAGGGCGGGCGGAGTCGTGGTTTGCGCTGGTTGGCGGCGGTGGATTTGAGGGCGCTTCGGCGCCGGCGGGCGCCGGGCTGGCTGGTTGGTTGGACCCAAGGTAGGCACGCCTGCGTGCCCAGGATGGGTCCAACCAACGGGGTGCAACCGCCTGGGGTTGCGGGGGTTTGCGGTCGCGTTGAAACCGCCGGACGTGCGGCGGTTTGAGCGCGAACGGCGCCTGGCGGCGCCGTTATGTCAGGCAAACACAACCTCCACGGGTTGTGCCAGCGGAGCTCGCGCCCCGAACGCCCAAAAAGGGCGCTCCAGCCGCGGGCTCCGCAACGCCGCAACCGCTCGGGGTTGCACTTCGCCCGATCGCGGCGAACTCCGGTCACCTGCAGTCGCTGAGCACCCTTACCTGACGGGAGTTCGCCGCCGCAACCGCCAGCGGTTGCGGCCCGCCCGACGCCCGCCGACCCCGAAGCGATCTCAGATCCACCGCCGCCAAGGACCAGATTGCCGCCGCCGCGCCAGCCCCACCGCCGCCAACGACCCAAATCGCCGCAGTACCCGGCTATGCCAGACCAGCCCGAACGCGACGCGCGTTCGTTCGAACAGCAGCCGCAGGCGCCCGCGCTTATGCGCCGCCGATGATCAGCAGCGAGCTGCTGGCCGTCGCGACGATCTTGCCGTCGGGATCTTTGATCTCGGCCTCGGCGAAGGAGATCCTCCGGCCGCGTTTGGTGACCCAGCCGCGCGCGGTGAGCGGCACGCCGGCGTGGACGCCGCGCATGTAGTTCACCTTGATCTCGATCGACGTGTAGCCGACGCCCGCCGGGAGCGTCGAATGCACGGCGCAGCCGGCGGCCGTGTCGAGCAGCGTGCACATGGCACCGCCGTGGACGAACCCGAGCGGGTTGTAGGCCGACTCGTCGGGCGTCATCTCGAAGAAGATCTCGCCGTCGCTGACGCCCATCCCCTGGATGCCGAACAGGTTGGCGATCGGCGCCGTCGGGAGCTTGCCCTCGCCGATGGCCGTCAGGTACTCCAGGCCCGAGAGCTGCAGTCCGACCATCGCGGTCGCCTTCGGGTCATGCCAGGTGACCGTCTTGGTTTGCTCCGCGCCCCACGTCTCGGGGTGTCCGACCTGGAGGGCGGCCGGGGCGGTGTCGTCGGTGCTCATGCGATCCTCGCGTCGAATATGACGAGCATCATAGCGACGACCGAGAGGCCGACGCTCGTGGGGTCGAACGCGGAGATCGCGCCGTCAGAGCGACGTGATCTCCGCGTTCGTCTCCCAGGTGGCTTACGCCACGTCGAACCGGTCCAGGTTCGTGACCTTGGCGAACGCGGCGGCGAAGTCGCGCGCGAACTTCTCCTTGGCGTCAGCGCTGGCGTAGACCTCGGCGATGGCGCGCAGCTCCGAGTTGGAGCCAAACACGAGGTCGGCACGTGAGCCCGTCCACTTCGGCTGGCCCGACGCGTCGGTCGCGATGTAGGAGCCGGAGACGCCCGCATCGGCGCTCCAGTGGACGTCGTTGTCGAGCAGGTTGACGAAGAAGTCGTTCGTCAACGTGCCGACGCGGTCGGTGAGCACGCCCTGCTGGTTGCCGCCCGAGTTCGCGCCCAGCACGCGCAGGCCGCCGACGAGGACGGTGGCCTCCGGCGCGCTCAGCGTCAGCAGGTTCGCCTTGTCGATCAGCAGGTGCTCGGCCGTGAGGCCTTCGCTGCCACTGAGGTAGTTGCGGAAGCCGTCGGCAAGCGGCTCGAGCGGCGCGAACGAGTCGGCGTCGGTCTGCTCGTCGGTCGCGTCGACGCGGCCGGGAGTGAACGGCACGGTCACGGGGACGCCGCCGTCGGCCGCAGCCTTCTCCACCGCAGCGACACCGCCGAGGACGATCAGGTCGGCGAGCGACACGCGGATGTTGCTGCCGTTCTGGCCGGCGTTGAACGAGGACTGGATGCCCTCGAGCGTCGACAGGACGGTCGCGAGCTCGGCCGGGTCGTTGACCTCCCAGTCCTTCTGCGGCGCCAGGCGCACGCGGGCGCCGTTCGCACCGCCGCGCTTGTCGCTGCCGCGGAACGAGGCGGCCGACGCCCACGCCGCCGACACGAGCTGCGACACCGTGAGGCCGGACGCGAGGATCTGCTCCTTGAGGACCGCGATCTGGGCGTCACCCACGATGGCGTAGTCGACGGAGGGCAGCGGGTCCTGCCAGATCAGGTCCTCGGACGGGACCTCAGGACCGAGGTAGCGGTCCTTCGGGCCGAGGTCGCGGTGCGTCAACTTGAACCATGCGCGCGAGAACGCCTCGGCGAACTCGGCGGGGTTCTCGTGGAAGCGACGCGAGATCGGCTCGTAGATGGGGTCGAAACGCAACGACAGGTCGGTCGTGAGCATCGTCGGTAGGCGCTTGGCAGAGTCGGCCGCGGGGCCGGGGATGATCGCCGGCGCGTCCTTGGCAACCCACTGGTTGGCGCCGGCCGGGCTCTTGTCGAGCTCCCACTCAAAGCCGAAGAGGTTGTCGAAGAAGCCGTTGCCCCACTGGGTCGGAGTGGCGGTCCAGGTGACCTCCAAGCCAGAGGTGATCGCGTCCTCGCCGACGCCGCTCTTGTAGTCGCTGAGCCAGCCGAGACCCTGCGCCTCCAGCGGGGCAGCCTCAGGCTCGGGGCCGACGTGCGCGTCTGGGTCGGCGGCGCCGTGCGTCTTGCCGAACGTGTGGCCGCCGGCGATCAGGGCGACGGTCTCCTCGTCGTTCATCGCCATGCGGGCGAACGTCTCGCGGATGTCGTGTGCGGCCGCGAGCGGGTCCGGGTTGGCGCCCGGGCCCTCGGGGTTGACGTAGATCAGGCCCATCTGCACGGCGCCGAGCGTGTTGTCGAGGCCGGCGGCGTTCGTCGCTGCCTGGCGGACGGCCTCACTGCCGCCGTAGCGGTACTCGTCGCCGAGCCATGTCGTCTCGGCACCCCAGTAGACGTCCTCGTCGGGCTCCCACACGTCGGCGCGGCCGCCGGCGAAGCCGAAGGTCTCCAGGCCCATCGTCTCCAGCGAGACGTTGCCCGCGAGGATGAAGAGGTCGGCCCAGGAGATCGACTGGCCGTACTTCTGCTTGACGGGCCACAGCAGGCGGCGGCCCTTGTCGAGGTTGCCGTTGTCGGGCCAGGAGTTGAGCGGCGCAAAACGCTGCTGGCCGGAGCCGGCGCCGCCACGGCCGTCGCTGATCCGGTACGTGCCGGCAGCGTGCCAGGCGAGGCGGATCATGAACGGGCCGTAGTTGCCGAAGTCCGCGGGCCACCAGTCCTTGGAGTCCGTGAGGACCTCGGCGATGTCGGCCTTGACGGCGGCGAGATCGAGCGCGTTGAACGCGGCGGCGTAGTCGAAGTCCTCACCGAGCGGGTTGGCGACCGCGGGGTTCTTGGCGAGGATCTTGAGGTTCAGACGCTCCGGCCACCAGGCGCGGTTGCCGCCGCCCTTGGTGGGGACGGGGATCTGGTTGCCGTGAGCGACCGGGCAGCCGCCCGCGCTCTCGTCGTTCATCTCGCCGACTTGGGCGTCAGGCGTGCTTGAGGACATGGGGATCCCTTGTTGGCTCGGAGGTTGATTGGTGGTGGTGTGCCGACTGGCACGAGGGGCAGAGGCCCCAGTAGACGACCTGCGCCTCGTCGATCACGAAACCGTGGTCGTCGTGAGGAGCGAGGCACGGTGCCTCGCCGGCGGCGCAGTCGACGTCGGCGATCGCGCCGCAGCTGCGGCAGATGACGTGGTGGTGGTTGTCTCCCACGCGCGCCTCGTAGCGCGCCACGGAGCCGTCTGGCTGGATCCGCCGCAGCAATCCGGCGGTCGTCAGCGCGTGCAGCACGTCGTAGACGGCTTGGCTCGACACGTCGCCGAGTTCCGTCCGCACGTGCCCGATCAACGAGGCCGTGTCGGAGTGCGGATGCGCATGCGCCGCGGCAAGGACGGCGACTCGGGGGCGCGTCACGCGCAGGGAAGCCCCGCGCAGCATGCCCTCCAGTTCGTCGTCAGCCAACACCGCCGCCAGCGTAGCGCACAATCTGGATCCATTCCAGATTATTCCCCGGTCGGGCACAAGTGGGGTCGGGACGGCATCTGCGCTGGTTGGCGGCGGCGGAAGGGGGATCGCTTCGCGGCCTGCGGGCGGCCGGGGGGGGCCGGGCGGGCCGCAACCTCTTGGGGTTGCGGCCGCGAACTTCCGTCACTTGCGGGTGCTGGACACCCTCAAGTGACCGGAGTTCGCCTCGCTCGTGCGAAGTGCAACCCCTAGCGGTTGCGGTGTCGCGGGGCTCGCGCCTGGAACGCCCTTTTTGGGCGTTCGGCGCGCGAGCCCCGCTCGGTGCAACCCGGAGCGGTTGCAGCCAGCCCGCTCAAGCACCGGCAGGCCCGCCGCGAAGAAACCCGCTCCGCCCTCGCCGAGAAGGCGCCCTGAAACCGCGCAGCGATCGTCAATCCGCCGCCGGGGACCCCGGCCGCCTACGCCGTCGCGAGCACCGGCACGTCGCCGTAGAGCTCGCCGCGCTCAGCCTTCTCGACCAGCGAGGCGGGCGGCGCGAAGCGGGCGCCGTACTTGGCCTCCAGCTCCTTCGCGCGAGTAACGAACCCGGCGAGACCGCCCTCGTAGCCGTTGGCGAACTGCAGCACACCGCCCGTCCAGGCCGGGAATCCGATGCCGAAGATCGAGCCGATGTTGGCGTCGGCGACCGACTCCAGCACGCCCTCGTCCAGGCACTTGACCGTCTCGATGGTCTCGATGAACATCAGGCGCTCCTTGAGATCCTCGAACGGAATCCCATGGTCGGCGCGGACGCCGAAGGCGTCAGCCAGGCCCTTCCAGAGCAGGCCGCGCTTGCCATCTTCGTAGTCGTAGAAGCCGGCCCCGCGCAGCTTGCCGGGGCGCTCGTGGGTGTCGAGCATCTGGTCGATCACCTGCTCGGCCGGGTGCTCCTCCCAGGTGCCACCCTCGGCCTCGATGGCCGCGCGGCTGGCGATGCTGATCTTGCGGATCAGCTCCATGTTCAGCTCGTCCGTCAACTGGAGCACGGGCGCCGGGTAGCCGGCCTGCGAGGAGGCCTGCTCGATCGACGTCGGCGGGACACCCTCCACGAGCATCGCGAGACCCTCGTTGATGAACGTGCCGAACACGCGGCTGGTGAAGAACCCGCGCGAGTCGTTGACGACGATCGGCGTCTTCTTGATCTGCTGCGCGAGATCCAGCGCACGCGAGAGCGCCTCGGCGCTCGTCTTCTCGCCCTTGATGATCTCCAGCAGCGGCATCTTGTCTACCGGGCTGAAGAAGTGCAGGCCGATGAAGTCCTCCGGCCGCGTGACGCCCTCGGCGAGCTGCGTGATCGGCAGCGTCGACGTGTTGGAGCCCAGGAGCGCGTCGGGCAGCAGATGCGGCTCGATCTCGCCGAACACCTTGGCCTTCAGCGACGGGTCCTCGAAGACCGCCTCGATCACCAGATCGGCGCCATCGGCGGCGGCCGGGTCGTCGCTCGGCGTGATGCGAGCCAGGAGCGCCGCGGCGTCCTCCTCAGACATCCGCTTCTTGGCGACGGCCTTGGTCACGAGGTTCTCGGAGTAGGCCTTGCCCTTCTCCGCGCTCTCCAGGGCCACATCCTTGAGGACGACCTCGATGCCGACCTTCGCGCACGAGTACGCGATGCCCGCGCCCATCATGCCCGCGCCGAGCACAACGACCTTCTTGACCTTCGCCTTCTCGGCCTCCGGATCACGACCACGCGAGCCGTTGACCTCTTGGAGGTCGAAGAAGAACGCCTGGATCATGTTCTTGGCGACCTGGCCGGTCGCCAGCTCAGTGAGGTAGCGCCCCTCGATGAGCATCGCGTTGTCGAAGTCGACCTGCGCGCCCTCGACCGCAGCCGAGATGATCGCCTTGGGCGCCGGGTAGTTCGCGCCCTTGGTCTGCTTGCGCACGTTGGCCGGGATCGCCGGCAGCAGCTGGTCCATGCCCTTGGAACTCGGGGTGCCGCCCGGGATCCGGTAGCCCGGCTGGTCCCACGGCTGCTTGGCCTCGGGGTTCGCCGCGATCCAAGCCTTGGCGGCCGGGACGAGCTCTTCACGCGAGCCGACGAGCTCGTCGACGAGGCCGACCTTCAGCGCCTTGCCGGGGACCATTCGGTCGCCCTTCATGAGCACCTTCATCAGCGCGTCGGCGATACCGAGCATGCGGACCGTGCGGGTGACGCCGCCAGCGCCCGGCAGCAGACCGAGGCTCACCTCGGGGAGGCCGAGCTTCACGGCCGGGTGATCGACGGCGATGCGGTGGTGCGTCGACAGTGCGAGCTCCAAGCCGCCGCCCAGCGCCGCGCCGTTGATCGCCGCGACGACCGGATGCGGGAACGTCTCCAGCCGGCGCAGCAGGCCCTTCAGGTGCGTCATGCCGGCGGCGAAGTCGGCGGCGTCCTCGGGACGGACCGAGCGCAACAGCTTCAGGTCGCCGCCGGCGAAGAACGTCTTCTTGGCGGACGTGATGATCACGCCCTTGATCGACTCCTGCTCGGCCTGCAGCCGGTCGACCGTGGCCTGCAGCGAATCGGTGAACGCCTGGTTCATCGTGTTCGCCGACGAACTCGGGTCGTCGAGGGTGAGGACGACGATTCCGTCGTCCTCGGTGGTCCAGGTGATGGTGGTGCTCTCGGGCATCGTGCTGCTCCTAAAACTGAAAAGTCGGCGGGCTTAGAGCCGCTCGATGACGGTCGCGATGCCCATGCCGGCACCGACGCAGAGGGTGGCCAGGCCGTACTTGCCGCCGGTGCGCTCGAGCTCGTCGATCAGCGTGCCCATGATCATGCCGCCGGTGGCGCCGAGCGGATGCCCCATGGCGATCGCGCCGCCGTTGACGTTGACCTTGTTGATGTCGAGGTCGAGGTCCTTCACGAACCGCAGCACGACCGCCGCAAACGCCTCGTTGATCTCGATCAGGTCGAGATCCTCAGGCTTCAGGCCGGCCTTGGCGAGCGCCTTGAGGCTGGCCGGTGCCGGGCCGGTGAGCATGATCGTCGGGTCAGCGCCCGAGACGGCCGTCGCGAGGATCTTCGCGCGCGGGGTAAGCCCCAGCTCCTCACCGATCGCCGCGTTGCCGATCGTCAGCAGCGAGGCGCCGTCGACGATGCCGGACGAGTTGCCGCCCGTGTGGACGTGGTCGATCTTCTCGACCCAGTGGTACTTCTGCAGCGCGACGGCGTCGAAGCCACCCATCTCGCCGATCACGTCGAACGCGGGGCGCAGCTTGCCGAGCGTCTCGACGGTGGTGCCGGGGCGCAGGTGCTCCTCGTGATCGAGGACCGTCAGGCCGCTGTGGTCGAGGACCGGGACGACCGAGCGTGCGAACTTGCCGGAGGACTGCGCGGCGTCGGCGCGCGACTGCGAGAGCGCGGCGTAGGCGTCGACGTCCTCGCGCGAGAAGCCCTCGATCGTTGCGATCAGGTCGGCGCCGATGCCCTGCGGGACGAAGTTGGTGTCGTAGTTGGTCTCCGGGTCCATCGCCCAGGCGCCGCCGTCGCTGCCCATCGGCACGCGGCTCATCGACTCCACGCCGCCGGCGAACACGAGGTCCTCCCAGCCGGAGGCGACCTTCTGCGCGGCAATGTTTACGGCTTCGAGGCCTGAGGCGCAGAAGCGGTTGAGCTGCACGCCCGCGACGGTGTCCGGCAGGCCGGCCTTGATGGCGGCCGTCTTGGCGATGTCCATTCCCTGGTCACCGACCGGGGAGACGACGCCAAGCACGACGTCGTCGATGCGGGCAGGGTCGAAGCCGTCGTAACGGCCAAGGGTCTCGTCGATCAGGCCGACCACAAGGTCGACCGGCTTGACGCTGTGCAGCGATCCGTTGGCGCGTCCACGACCCCTGGGGGTACGGACGGCTTCAAAGATCAATGCCTCGGGCTGGCTCATCGGTGCGCTGGCTCCTGGGGTGCGTGCGGGGCGACCGGGCGACACCCAGCGCACGGTGCACCGGATGGCCTCTGCCACGGCCGCGGCGCACAATACCGAACAACTGCTCGGTTTGCGAGGAAACGATCGATTCCTCAAGAACGACGGGCGTATCCGCTTGCCGAGGAATCCCATTCGAGCGTTCCAACCCCTTTCAGACCACCTTCCGGCGACTCGTCACTCCAGTTTCCTGAACATCTGTCCGATGAGGCAGACATAAGCGCTCGCCGTCGGCAATCTTCGACGCACCGCTCCCCTCCCACCGCCCCACGTCCCAAGCGAGTTCCACCTATGCCACTCCGCAAGCAAGGCACCTTGATCAAGAGCCTCGTGGCCGCCGCAACCGCATCCGCGATCGTTGCTGCCGCCCCCGCCGCCGCCTCGGCCGCCTGCGTGCAAGCGCCCACGACCAAGGCCTACTCCAAGGTCGGCGACACCGCCGACTACTCCGTCGCCCCCGCGGGCGACTTCGAGACGGGCGCTGCAGGCTGGACACTCTCCGGCGGCGCGAAGGTCGTCTCGGGCAACGAGACCCTCGGCTTCTTCAAGGGCTCGATTCTCCCCGGCTCCAAGTCGCTGGCGCTACCCGTGGGCTCGACGGCCACCTCGCCCGAGTTCTGCGTCGACGAGACCAACCCGTACTTCCGCTTCATGGCCAAGCCAGACAGCTCGATGAGCGGTTACAAGGCCGTCGTGATCTACCGCAACTCCGCCGGCGCCGTCACGAACGCGCAGTTCACCTCCTCGGCAGACATCAAGTGGGGCGACGGCGCGTGGAGCGCGTCGGCGATCAGCCCGCTCGCCACCAAGATCCCACTGACGTCGACCAACCCGACGGCCTCCGTGCAGCTGCACTTCATCTCGACCGGCAACCAGGTCGCCGTCGGCATCAGCTTCTGGGGCAAGTTCACCGGCGGTGACGTCGGCCAGACGAACATCGACTCCGTGATGGTCGATCCGTACCGCCGCGGGTAAAGCAACAGTCGCCCTACGGGGTTGGATTTGCACCTCGCGGGGGCGTACCGCCGCGGGTAAAGCAACAGTCGCCCTACGGGGTTGGATTTGCGCCTCGCGGGGGCGTACCGGCGCGGATAGAGCAACCAACTCCAAGCACCTCGACCGACGGGGGCGCGCGCCGCAAGGCGCGCGCCCCCGTTGTCGTTTCGAGCCCCACGCGGGCTCGGTCGCTCGCACCACCCCAGGGGGAGCGGAGCGGTGCGAGCGGCCGAGCCCGCGGTGGCCGCCCTACAGCGACTTGGTGCAGTAGGCGACGGCGCGATCTGCCCCGCCGGTGAGATCGGTGACCATGAATGCGCCGTCGGCCGAAGGGACGCCCCCGCACGCCGCCGGCGTCATCGCCGCGCCGGGGGTCGTGTCCTGGAAGATCTTCACGATCTTGGACTTCGCGAAGGCGTCGTCGCAGCCGACGAGGCGGGTCGTGTCCTTGCTCATGCCGGCGACGCAGTCGCCGACCTTGGCGTGCTCCAGCGGATCCTTGGTGCCGAGCGTGCGGCTGCCGACCTCCGAACTCACGTAGGCGGTGATCGCCCCAAAGACCGCCAGAGCGAGCACGCCGCGAATGACGAACCCCTTGCTGCCCCGTGCGACGGCGGCGAGGATGCCGCCAGGCTGGCGAGCCGCGGTAAACAGGCCGACCGCGATCGCGGCGGCGAAGATGAGGAGCGTCTGGGTTGAGAGGTTGAACATGGCGGCCGACGGCGGTGGTGAGCAGGAGCGTGGTGCTCACCGCACACTGCCAACCTCGCCTCGCCCGCTCTAGCGGCTGGCCGCCATTTCACATACCGTGAGTATGTGGATGGCGCGAGTCGTGGTGGTGGTGCGGCAGGTGCCAGTTGAGCGTCCGCGGTCGATCGTGCGGAGCCGCGCCGATCATCGCGATCACGACGCCCATGGCGGCCACCGCCAGGCCAGCGATCGCGATCGTCGGGCCTGGCCCGACGCGGTAGTCGACGGTGTCGAAGTCGGTGAAGGAGATGGTCGTCAGCGCGGCGATCACCAGTGCGCCGAGGATGGCGCAGCCGAGCAGCAGCTCCGCGCCGATGCCCAGCCCGACGGCATGACGCCGAGGCCGCCGACAGATCCACACCACCACGGCGACGACCACCGCACAGGTGATGGTGAGCAGGACGTCGCCGTAGACCATCCACTCCCAGCCGTTCTGGGACTTGGCTGAGCCGTAGTCCGGGTCGCCAACCGCCCACGTCGACCAGAGCGACGCCATCGCAGCTGCACACCCGCCAACGACCAGCAGCAGCGCCGGAACCGACGCTTTCGCAGGGAGCGGATGAGCAGATGAAGCCACACTCCCACGGTACTCCGGTGAGACACCGCCACAAGCGGGGTTTCCACGGAGCTGCGCCGAGGGGCGTGAAGCGACTCGACGTTGCCCGAAACAACGAAGGGCCGCCGACCCTGGGAGGTCGACGGCCCTTCGGCAGCTCAGGTGAGCGGAGTGCGTTACTCGGCGGGCGCCGCGCTGATGATCGTGGCGATCAGGTCACCGGAGTTGATGGCCTCGCCCTCTTTGGCGGCGAGCGCCTTGATGGTGCCGGCCTTGTGCGCCTTGACCTCGTTCTCCATCTTCATCGCCTCGATGATGCAGAGCAGCTGGCCTTCCTCGACCTGCTGCCCCTCCTCGACGACGACTTTCCACATGTTGCCCTGCAGCGGCGAGTTCACGTCGTCGCCGGCATTGCCCGACGACTTGCGCTTCTCGCGCTTGGCCTTCGGGGCCGGGCCAGCAGCGGCGCCGCCGCCGCCAGCGCCAACGGCGATCGGCGGCGCGAACAGCTTCACGCCGACGCGGCGACCGCCGACCTCGACCGTGTAGTCGTGCTCGACGATGTCGTCGTCGTCGACCTCGGTCTGCACGACCGGCTCAGCCGGCGCCGTCGACGCCAGCCACTCCGGATCTTCCAACAGCTCCGAGCACGTCGACGCCTCGGCCCAGTTGCTCGTGGCCATGATCGTGGCGTGGAACGGGAGCAGGGTGGTGAGACCCTCGATCTTGTACTCCGAGAGCGCACGCAGCATGCGGGCCGTGGCCTGCTCGCGATCGGCGTCCCAGACGATCAGCTTGGAGACCATCGGGTCGTACATCGGCGACACGATGCCGCCGGCGCCAACACCGGAGTCCACGCGGACGCCCGGGCCGGACGGCTCCAGGTAGTCGCCGATCGCGCCCGGCGTCGGCGAGAAGTTACGGGCCGCGTCCTCAGCGTTGATGCGGCACTCGATCGCGTGGCCGCGCAGGACGACGTCTTCCTGCTTGTAGCTCAGCTCGAGGCCGGCGGCGGCGCGGATGCCTTCCTTCACGATGTCGATGCCGGTGACCATCTCGGTCACGCAGTGCTCGACCTGCACGCGGGTGTTCATCTCGAGGAAGAAGTAGTCCTTCCCCTGGAGCATGCCCTCGATCGTGCCGGCGCCGACGTAGTTCACGGCCTTGGCGGCATCGATCCCGATCTTGCCGATCGCCTGGCGCATCTCCTCGTCGACGACCCAGCTGGGCGCCGGGGCCTCCTCGATCAGCTTCTGGTGGCGACGCTGGATGGAGCAGTCGCGCTCACCGAGATGAATGCAGTTGCCGTGCTTGTCGGCGATGACCTGAATCTCGACGTGGCGCGGGTTCGGGAGGTAGCGCTCCAGGTAGACGGTGCCGTCGGAGAAGAACTTCTCGCCTTCGCGGCTCGCGCCCTCGTAGGCGTCCTTGAGATCCTTCTCTTCAAGCGCGACGCGGAAGCCCTTGCCACCGCCGCCGGATGCGGCCTTGACGGCGACCGGGAAGCCGATCTCGTTCTTGGCGATCTCGAGGGCTTCCTCGTAGGTGTCGACCGACTCGGTCGTGCCGGGCACGATCGGCACGCCGGCCTTCTTCATGAGGTCGCGGGCCTTGGTCTTGGAGCCCATCGAGTCGATGGCGGAGGCGGGCGGCCCGATAAAGGTGATGCCCTCCTGCTCGAGGCGCTCGACGAACGGCGCGTTCTCAGCGAGGAAGCCGTAGCCGGGGTGCACGGCGTCGGCGCCGCACTCCTTGATGACCTCGACGATCTTGTCGACGTTGAGGTAGCTCTCTGCGGCGGGCCCAGGCCCGAGCAGATACGCCTCGTCGGCACGCTTGACGTGCAGCGCATCGCGGTCGAGCTCGGAGTACACCGCGACCGTCGCGATGCCCAGCTCCTCGCATGCGCGCATGACGCGGATGGCGATCTCGCCCCGGTTGGCAATCAGGACCTTGCTAAACACGGGCGCGATGTTACCTACCGGGGGGCACTCCCCGGCGGTCCGTCCCCTGAACCGGGTTTGAATCGACCGCGTCAAACTCCGGCTCCCGGTGGATCGGGGGACTTCGAGGACCCCAAACGCGCCCGCCAGCACTGGTTCTTTCGATTACCGATCGCCCATAGGTGCAAGTCCGCCGCGCCGTGGCCGATGATCAGGCCATGGGCAGGATTTCCAACTTGATCGCTGCCGTCCGCGAAGTCCTCGCTACTCGCGACCTCGCCACGGGGCTCTTGAAACGTGAGGCGTTCGAGCGTTCGGTCGACGACTGGGTCGGTGGCGGCGACGCGCGGCGCCCCGCGACGACGCTGCTGATGATTCAGGTCGGCGTGGCTGGTGCGCCGCTGGCGGAGCGGCCCGACCAGGCACTGCTCCTCGAACTCGCGCGCTCGGTGCAGACGCTCTTGCGCGCGACCGACATCTGCGGCCGCGTCGACGACGACACCCTCGGCGTGCTCCTGCCGTCGACTCCCGTCGATCAGGGCACCCGCGCAGCCGAGCGCATCCTGGAGTCGTTCCGGGGTAGCACTCGCGCGCAGCGCGGCAAGCTCGCCGCCACGATCGGCGTCTCCGGCGCTGGCAACCTCGAGCCCTGGCTCGCCGCACTCCAGGCGCTGCGCGAGGCAAGGCTTGCCGGCGGCGACCGCGTGGTCGTGGCCCCGAGCCGCTACGCAACCAGCCCCGAGCCGGACACTGCCGCCGACGCCGCCGACAGCGCGGCCGGCCACGCCTAAGCGTTCGGGGCCCGACTCGCGCGCAACTGTGGTTTTTCCACCTGGCGCCGCGCCGCTCCTGCGCATACGGTGATGGCATGCTTCGCGCCCTCACGACCATCGCCGCCACCAGCCTCGCTGCGCTCACGCTCGCGGGCTGCACCTCCAACACGCAATCGTGCAGCGGTGGCAAGTGCAACATCGACCTCTCCGGTAAGAACGCCAGCGTGATCCTCGGAGGCGAGGGCGGCAGCGAGATGGTGCTCATCAGCGCATCCGGCAAGACCGCCAAGGTCAAGATCGGCGGCCAGGAGGGCACGCTGACGGTCGGCGAGCCGATCAACCTCAACAACGCGACCCTCACGCTCGTCGCCGTCGAGGGCGAGGACGACATCCAGGTCAAGCTCGACACCACCGGCTTCTCGACCACGCCTGAGACGTCGGGCGGCACCACCCCGGGCTGAGTTCACGGCCCGGCGGCGGCCGAGGCTCCAGGGGAGCCGCCGCCCCGCGTGATCGCGACCCCGGGCACCGCTCGTGCCTTACGGTTACGCGCATGTCCCGCGTGCTCGTAACCCTCGCCACCACCTGCCTTGCCGGACTCACGCTCGCGGGGTGCTCGTCGACCGCGAGCACCCAGGAGTGCAAGGACGGCAAGTGCGAGATCCACCTGGCGGGCAAAGGCTCGACGGTCAAGCTCGAGGGCAACGGCGACAACGACCTCGAACTGATCAGCGCGCCGGCCGGCGGGAAGACCGCCAAGGTCCGAATCAAGAAGGCAACCGGCACGTTGAAGATCGGCGTCCCGATCAACCGCAACGAGTCCGCACTGACGCTGGTGTCGGTCGACGGCGAAGACGACATCAAGCTCACGCTCGACACCACCACCGGCACGTTCCTCTCGCCCGCGGCGAAGACGCCTGGCACCACCCCGAAGAAGTGATCATGAGCGCCCGGTTTCTCGCCGGGCGCTGCTTCGAGGAGTCGGAGCGCCCGCGTTCACGGGCGTCCCGCAAACCGGCCTAGGCCACCTGGCCCAGGCGGGCGCACTCGCGCTCAATTCACCCATACCAATAACTCACTGGACCAGTGTCCTATTCGTGCTTTCGGGCATGAATGTGACGCCGATGAGTCTGGCCATGAGCAACCTCTCCTCTCTCTCACTGGTCCTGAGCGTCGCCGACCAGAACCGCGACGTCCACACCGGCGACCTCGCGCCGTCGGCGTTTCGCAGGGCCGTCCAGACGTGGGTGGAAGAGGGTCGCCGGCACCAGCTTCCGTCGTCGTCGCTGATGCTGGTGGAGATCGACTGGTTCACGCGCCCCAAGCGCAGTGAGATGAGCACGGCCCTGCGGATCGTCGCCGATCTCATCCGGCCGCGCCTGCGCAGCAGCGACGTGATCGGCCGCATCGACGACCACACCATCGGCATCCTGCTCCCGACCACGCCGACGCTGCACGCCCAGCGCGTCGGCCGCCGCGTGGTCGCCGCCGTCTCTTCACGAACGCCGATCACCGGCCACCCGGTGACGGTCAGCGTCGGCCTCTCGTCAGCCCTCGTCGACCGCCCGTGGGAGAACGCTGCACAGGCCCTCGCCGAGGCCCGCAACGCTGGCGGCGACCGGATGGTCGCCGCGCCGGACTTCCCGCAGCAGAGCGACCAGCTCGCCGCCTGACCACCTTCCCCCGATCCAGCTCGGTCCCCCGACGCGAGCGCGCCTTGGGCGGTTCTGCACACCCTTCTGGTGCGGAGCCGCCCCGGCGTGACGCTGCTCCCGGCGACGACCACCGGTTCAGCTCTCGCCCCCACCGGCCGATCAACGGGTCATGAGCCAGCCGCGCTCCCTCTTCTCCGTCCTGCGCGAGGCGATCAACTCCCGTGATCCCGTCACGGGCACCCTCCATCAGTCTGCGTTCGCGCGAGCCGTCGAGAACTGGGTCGGTGGTGGCGCGGCCGCCCGCCGGCCATCGTCTTCGCTGATCCTCGTGCAGATCGACTGGACGACGCGGGCGGGACGCACCGCAAGGCCGAGCCGACGCCAGGCCGACATCTCGATCAAACAGGTGGCTGAGATCGCCGCTTCCTGCTTGCGTACGACCGACGTGATCGGCCGGACGAACGACGACGACACCCTCGGCGTCCTGCTGCCGTCCACGCCCGCGCAGCAGGCCGAGCACGTCAGCCGTCGCATCCGGGCCGCAGTTGGCGAGCGAACCCTCAAGCATGGCTTCCCGGTCACGGTGAGCATCGGGCTCGCCACCGGACTTGCGACCGACCCTTGGGCGGCCGCCGCTGACGCGCTCAGCGACGCGCAACTCGACGGCGGGAACCGCATCGTGGTCGCGCAGCCAGCGCCACCCCGCGCCGCCTGACCCACGCGCGGCTGCGAGCCGACGCAAACTGGTCTGACCTGCGCGCAAACGCTGCCGTTTCCATACTCATTGGCGGTCGACGTGGGCCCGATACCTGTCGCATGCCCTCGTCCGTCACCACGGCAGCACGTCAGCTTCTGCGCCCCATTCCCGACCTCGATGGCCGCACGCGCCGCGCTTGGTCTGCCACGCAACCCGGGAGCCGCCGTGCCTCCCACCAGCTCGGACTGCAGTTCCTCGCCGCCGCGGCCGCCGCCGGCCTCTCCGCGCAGTTCGCCCCCCAGCACGTGTCGAACGCTGGCTACCTGTTTGGCATTGCCGCGGCCGCCTTCGGGATCGGGGTCTACCTGCGCTTCTCGCTGCATGCCGCGGAGCTGTCGATCGACCGCAGCATCACCGCCGCGATCCTGCTCGTCGCCGGGACGGTGATGGTCGCTCGGCCGATCGGGCTCACCCCGATGCTCTATCTCTGGCCGTTGCTGCTCAGCGCCCACTACGCGCTGCCGGGTCGCCTGGCCACCAACGGCGCCCTCGCACTCTTCACCTTTGCCTTCTCGATCGCCACCGTCGCGACGACCCCCACTCCAGCCGCGTCGCTCGCGATCTTTACCGTGATCGGCCTCGGCGCCACTGTCGCCTACCGGCGCGTGCGCACCAAGGTGGCGGAGCTGTTCGGCGAACTCGAGGAACTCTCCTCGCACGACCAGCTCACCGGCGCGCTCACGGCCGACGCCTTCGAGCGGGCATTCGGCGCCTGGGTCGGCAACGGCCTCAACCGCAGGTTGGAAAGCTCGCTGCTGCTGATCGACGTCGACCACTTCGACGCGGTGAACCAGGCCCACGGGCATGATGCCGGCGACGCGGCGCTACGCCACCTCGCCACCATCGTCTACGACTGCATCCGTGAAACCGACGCCTTCGGCCGCATCGACGGCGAGGAGTTCGGCCTCCTGTTCCCGGCGACGAGCGGCCCCGAAGCCATGGTCGCGGCGGAGCGCATCCGCGCCGCCGTGGCGGAGCGCTCGGCGCAGTGCGGTGCCCGCTTCACCATCAGCATCGGGGTGACGGGCGGCCACGCCTTCAGCGATCCGTGGGCTGCTGCGGCGCGGGCCTTGCAGCTCGCCAAGTCCGCCGGCGCCAACCGAGTGGTGCTCGCCGAGACCGAGACCGAGGCTGAGGCGCTGCCTGAGGCCGAACTCGCCGCCTAGCGGTGCGCGGAGGTGGCCGATTGGCCCCCGCCGCCTCGGCCATGCGTGACCGGAGTCGGCGGAGAACCGACGTATCAAGACGGGCGCTTGCCGCGACACTGTGGGCAGTGCCTCTCTCAGTCCTGATCGTCGATGACCACGACGGCTTCCGCAGCCGTGCGAAGCGAGCCCTCGAGCTCGACGGATTCGACGTGATCGCCGAGGCCGCCGACATCGCCCACGGCGTTGCCGCCTGCCGCAAGCACCAGCCCGACGTCGTCCTGCTCGACGTCCACCTCCCTGACGGGTGCGGGATGGATTGCGCCGCGCAGTTCGCCGAGGCTGCTCCCTCAGCCCGCGTGGTCCTGATCTCCACCTACGACGAGATCGACATGGCGTCGGCCGCACAGCAAGACGGCGTCGTCGGATTCCTGCCCAAGGCGGAGCTGTCCGGCCATGAGCTGCTGGCGCGCCTCGACGCCTACGGCGCTCGCCAGGCGTAGGCCGCCCAGGATTTCGTCGACGTTGCACTGAAAAGGCAGAGGTGCGTCCGTATGCTGGCAACACGCCAGTGACGACTTCCCAGACCGCCCCCGACGACCCAGACTTCGCCCTGACCAAGGCCGTGCTCCATGCGGCCCTGGACTGCGTCTTCGTGATCGACGACGCGGGCACCGTGATCGATCTCAACCCGGCCGCGGAGGTGACGTTCGGTTACACCGCCGAGGAGGCGATCGGCCGAGAGATGGCCGAGCTGATCGTCCCCGAGGCGCTGCGGGAGCAACACCGCCAAGGGCTGGAGCGGTACCTGGCGACGGGCACCGCCCGGGTGCTTGGCCGCCGTATTCAGATCCCGGCGATCCGCGCCGACGGCGAAGAGCGACTCGTGGAGCTCGCGATTACCCGCGCCGGCGCCCTGGGGAACGAATTGTTCGTCGGGTACCTGAGGGACGTCACCGATCAGCTTGCCGCCGAACGAGAGCTGATCGAGTCGCGGACGCGCATCGTCGAGGCCTCCGACGCGAGCCGGCGGCGGCTGGAGCGTGACCTCCACGACGGCGCCCAGCAGCAGCTGGTTGGGCTCGCGCTCACGCTGCGCCTCGCCCGCGACCGTGTGGAATCCGACCCTGCGGCGGCGCTGGAACTCCTCGACGAGGCTGCCGCCGATCTCAAGGCCGCCACGGCCGAGCTGCGCGATCTGGCTCGCGGCATTCACCCGGCCGTCCTGACGGAGGGTGGCCTGCGCCCGGCGCTCCGCAGCCTGGCGACGCGGTCAACGGTCGTGGTGGATTTGCAGCTTGGCGAACTCCCTGAAGAGCGCCTGTCGTCGGCGGTCGAGTCCACGGCGTACTTTGCCGTGGCCGAGGCGCTCACGAACGTCGCTCGGTACGCGTCGGCGTCGCGCGCCTCGGTGACGCTCTCCTGCACCGGCGGCGGCGCACACCGCCGCCTCCACGTGGTCGTCCAGGACGACGGCGTCGGCGGCGCCGACCCAGCTGCCGGCTCGGGCCTTCGGGGCCTCGCCGACCGCGTCGGCGCACTCGGCGGCACGCTCACGCTCACCAGCCCCTCCGGTGACGGCACGATGCTCCTCGCGGATCTGCCGTGCACGTCGTCCTAATCCACGCTGTTCGCCCCGTCACCTGAGGTTCCATGCGCGTTGTCGTCGCCGAAGATTCGCCCCTGCTACGCGCCGGAATCGTCCGCGTGCTTGAGAGCGCTGGCCTGGAGGTCGTCGCCGAAGCTGGCGACGCCGACGACCTGATTCGCAAAGTCCGGGCCCACAAGCCCGACGTGGCGGTGGTCGACATCCGCATGCCACCCAGGGGCGAGGATGACGGCTTGGTCGCCGCCGAACTGCTGCGCGGCGAGCTGCCGCAGATCGGCGTGCTCGTCCTGTCGCAGTATGTGGAGGAGCACTACGCCCAGCGACTGCTTGGCACCGGCGCCGAGGGTGCCGGCTACCTCCTCAAAGATCGCGTCGCCGATCCGGATCGCTTCGTGGAGTCCGTGCGCCGGGTCGGCAACGGCGGCTCGGCCCTGGATCCTGAGGTGGTGGCGATGATGCTCGGGCGCAAGACCGGCTCCGGCGGCCCAGTCGACTCGCTGACGGACCGCGAGACCGAAGTGCTTTCGCGCATGGCCGAGGGACGCACGAACCGCGCGATCTCCGCCGAACTGTTCCTCTCCGAGCGCGCCGTCGAGCGCCACGTAACGGGCATCTTCGAGAAGCTCGGCCTCACGAACACCGGCGAGGACCACCGCCGCGTGCTCGCGGTGCTCGCCTGGATGGATCGCTAACCGCACAGGACTGCTCATCCGGCACGCTCGGCGGCCCGGCGCTGCAGCCAGGCGCGCTCGACGGCGTTGGCGCTGAGGTCGTCGCAGCCCGCGAAGTCGACGGCGACGGCGCGGTTGATCGCTACCACCGGGGAAGGCTCGACCGAGAAGAGCCGCCCGTAGAGGGCAGCGATCTGGGGCCAGTTCCGTCAGGTGACGCAGCGTCTGCAGTCGCTCGGCGAGACCGCGTTCACGGCGTAGGCGATCGATCGCGCGTCGGCGGGCCGTCGTCGTGATCCACGCACCAGGCCGATCGGGGATGCCGTCGCGCTCCCAGCTGACGACCGCCGCCGCGAATGCGTCTTGGAGGGCGTCTTCGGCCAGCTGGAAGTCGCCGACCTGCCGGATCAGCGTGGCGAGCACGCCAGCTCAAGGGACGAATGCGGCCAGTCAAGCGGACGGAACGCGGAGTTTGGGTGGGCAAAAGGCCGGTTGGCCCGGGCCAACCAGACAGACTGGTCCAGTCAGTGGTACGGAGATCACAGTGCGGGGCTCGCCGCGCGCCGATGGTAGTCCCATGCCGTGCTCACGAATCTCCGCGTCCGCGCCTTGCGCGACGTCGCGGGCCGCGCATGCGTGCTCATGGACGACCTCGGGTCCACGGATGGACCGCCTCATGCCCCGCCGCCTCCTCGGATAGTCGCTCCAGCGACGAGCTGCGCCGGTGTACTGGCGCTGGGATGAGGTTGCGTCCCGTTCCCCGGCCGCAAGCCGAGGCGAAACCGCTGAGCCAGACTACGCGGCGCTAGAGCGGCGCATATCCCAGAGCGGGATCTGCGAGGCACCGTCGAGGCGCAGCTGAAGCTGCGTCTCGAGTTCGTCGAGCTCGCTCGCATCGAGGCTCTCGAGTGCTTCGTCGACGGCAGGCGCCGCCTCGCTCCACGCGGCGAGGACAAGGTCGATCGATTCCACGGCCGATTCGGCCAAAGGCAGCTGCATGAGTCTCGAGGGGAGTTGAGTTCGCAGGCACGCGGTAAGACTTCACCGCGAAGCAACAGTGTTGCGCGGTTGACCCCCTGCGCGCTGTGACGTTCACGCCAGTTTGTGGTGGGGTAACGAGCGTCACACAGGACGCCCTGACGGCCGAACGCTCAGCGAGCCGAAGAATCCAGGAGGCGAACGAACCCGGGGCGCAGCGGTCCACGCCGCGGCGCACCGAACGCCCGAGCTGTCTCGGGCCAAGCGGCGAGTTCCAGCACGTACGCACCTTCGAGGGGGTCGTCGTCTGGCACCGCGACGCCGTCAACGGACGCGACAGACGGTCGCGCTGACGCGCGACCTCCAGCCTCGATCAGCATCACGCACCCGCCGCCGCAGGGGCGAGCCCGCGCACCAACCCGGCAAAGCAGAGTGAGGACAAACCAGTAGCGACGACGACACTCGTCGTCGCGATAAGTGCAATACGGAGCACGGACCCTCCCAGAGGCCAGAGCGAAGAGAAGGACGGCCAAAGGGCCGTCGCCGTGGGCCGCATTCGCGCCCCACAACACGCCCGGCACGCTACGCATCGCATGCGCAGATTGCAGAACGTGTTTCAGAATCTCGTTCTGGAATTGGACCCTGCTGCCCTCGCGGCGCCCAGAACGCGAGCGCCGCAGGCAAGCGGTCGCCCAGCGCCCCAGCCATCGACAACCCACCACAGAACGCGACCGCCGCCAGCCGCGCTGACGCCCGTCGCGAAGGGCCCGTAGCTACCGAACCATCCCGGCGGCGACCGTATCGTTCGTGGATTCGTCGATGAGGATGAACGCGCCGGTGGCGCGGTTCGTCACGTACGGGTCGACGACCAGGGGCCGCTTGGAGCGGAGGCGCACGCCACCGATGCCGTTGAGGTTGAGCTGCGCAGGCAGGTCGCCGTCGCGGGTGAGGGTGTCGAGGTCGAGCTGGTCGATGAAGCCGTCGAACTTCACTGGCGTCGTCTGCGTGGTGGTCTTCAGCAACAGGCGGGCACCGGGGACGAGCGGGCGTTCGCTCATCCAGCAGATGTCGGCCTCGATCTCGCGCAGCGGCGTCGGAGCGTTCGCCGCGGCCACGAGCACGTCGCCGCGGCTTACGTCGACGTCGTCTTCGAGCAGCACGGTCACCGATTGGCCGGGGACGGCGTAGTCGAGCGGCTGGCCGAGGAGCTCGATGCTCGCGATCTTCGTGGTGCTGCCGCTCGGCAGGACCGTGACCTCCTGGCCGGGCGTGAGGACTCCCGAGGCGACCTGACCGCCGTAGCCGCGGTAGTCGTGGAGCTCGTGGCTGGTGGCGTCGCCGGGGCGGATCACCCATTGCACGGGGAAGCGCACGTCGGTGCGGTTCTGATCGCCGACGACCGGCACGGTCTCGAGCGTCTCAAGCAGCAGCGGGCCCTCGTACCAGGGCGCCGCGTCGCTGCGGGTGGTGACGTTGTCGCCGTGGAGCGCGCTGATCGGAATGATCCGCACGTCGTCTTCGCCGAGCGTCGCCGCAAGTGACTGCAGCTCCTCGGAGAGTTCGTCGAAGCGGGCCTGCGACCAGTCGACAAGATCCATCTTGTTGAGCGCGACGACGATGTGGCGGATGCCGAGCAGCGCGGCGATGAAGAGGTGTCGGCGGGTCTGCTCAACGACGCCTTGGCGCGCGTCGACGAGGACGATCGCCACGTCGGCGGTCGACGCCCCGGTGACCATGTTGCGCGTGTACTGCACGTGGCCGGGCGTGTCAGCCAGGACGAACGTGCGTCGGCCGGTCGTGAAGTAGCGGTACGCGACGTCGATCGTGATGCCCTGCTCACGCTCGGCGCGCAGGCCGTCGGTCAGCAGCGAGAGATCCAGGACGCCTTCGCCGTGGCGGCGCACCGACGCCGCTTCGACGGCCGCAAGCTGGTCGGTGAGGACCTGCTTGGAGTCGTAGAGCAGCCGACCGATGAGGGTCGACTTGCCGTCGTCGACGGAGCCGGCCGTCGCGACGCGCAGCAGGTCGGCGTGGCCGATCCGCTCGAGTTCGGCGTGGCGGGCCTCGAAGGCCTCGCCTTGTAGGAGTGCAGCAGCAGCCATGGCTTAGAAGTACCCCTCGGTTTTACGGTCTTCCATCGACGCCTCAGAGGCGCGGTCGTCGGCGCGGGTCTCGCCGCGCTCGGTCACGTCGGTCGCGGCGATCTCGGCGACGACGTCGTCCAAGGTGTCTGCCTCGGATTCGACGGCGCCCGTGATGGTGAGGTCGCCGACGGTGCGGTAGCGGACCTTCGTCACGAACGGCTCGGAATCGCGCTCATCGCGCTCGACGAGCGGGTCGACGGCGTAGAGCATGCCGTCGCGGCGGAAGACCTCGCGCTCATGCGCGAAGTAGATCGACGGCAGCTCGATGCCCTCGGCGGCGATGTACTGCCACACGTCGAGTTCGGTCCAGTTGGAGATCGGGAACACGCGGACGTTCTCGCCCTGACGCACCCGGCCGTTGTAGAGGTTCCACAGCTCCGGGCGTTGGTTCTTGGGATCCCAGCCGCCGAAGTCGTCGCGGAAGGAGAAGATGCGCTCCTTCGCGCGAGCCCTTTCCTCGTCGCGGCGGGCGCCACCGAAGCAGGCGTCGAAGCCATGCTCCTCGATCGCGTCGAGCAGCGTGGTGGTCTGCAGCCGGTTGCGCGACGAGCGCACGCCGGTGTTGTCTTGCACGCGGCCAGCGTCGATCGTGTCCTGCACGGAGGCGACGATCAGGCGCTCGCCGAGCTCTTCAGCGCGGCGGTCGCGGTACTCGATCACCTCGGGGAAGTTGTGCTCCGTGTCTACGTGCAGCAGCGGGAACGGGAACTTGCCCGGGCGAAACGCCTTCTCGGCCAAGCGCAGCAGCACGATCGAGTCCTTGCCACCGCTGAAGAGCAGCACGGGCTTCTCGAACTCGGCCGCGACCTCGCGGAAGATGTGGATCGCCTCGGCCTCGAGGACCTCGAGCTTGGTGAGCACTGGGGCGCTCAGGGCATTGGGGGGTGAGGAACTCACGCGGCACCTCGCACCGGTCGAACGGGAGTGGAAGAAGACGAAACCAGGGGTGATGAGCCGTTGGATGACGAGCCGTTGGACGACGAGCCGCCCCCCGAGTGGTCGTCGTGCTTCGCGGCTTCCTCGGCCTCGGCCTTGGCGCGCGAGCGGTGGAACATCCAAGCGACGACACCAGCGGCGGCCGGGAGCGCGACGATCATCACGGGCGGGACGTTCATCCCGGCCTTGGTGGCCACACCCAGCGACGCGGCGAGCAGGACGCAGGCCAGGGCCGGACGCAGGGCGTCGGCGTGGACCTTGGGCAGCAAGGCTGTGCCGATGATGACGCCCGGGATCGAGCCGATCAGCAGCGCGGCGGTGAGGCCGTAGTCGATGTTGCCGGCGGCGCCGTGGGCGATCGCGGCCGTCCACAGCAGGATCGCGGCGTGGAAGACGTCGGTGCCGACCACGCGGTGGGGCGTGAGGCGGAAGAACAGGATCAGCGCGAGGCCGATGAGCGCGCCGGAGCCGACCGACGTGATGCCGAGGATCGCGCCGAGCACCAAGCCAAAGGCCACGGCGGCCGTCTTGGTACGCCGGTCGAGGGTGACCTCGTGGCGCTCGGTCTTGGAAAGGTGCGGCAGGAAGTAGACGCGGAAGAGGATCGCGGCCGAGACCAGCAGCAGCGCCGCCGCGACGGCCGTCATCAGCACGTCTTGGTAGTCGCTGCCGTAATAGGCGGCGAGGCGTTCGCTGATCCACACGCCCACCAGCGATCCCGGCACGGAGCCGAAGGCCAGCCACTTGGAGATGCCCAGGTCGACGGTGCCCGCGCGCAGATGGCGCCAGCCGCCTACCGTTTTGGTGACGGCGCCGTAGGCCAGGTCGGTGCCGATCGCGATCGTCGGCGGAATGCCGCCCGCGAGCAGCAGCAGCGGGGTCATCAACGAGCCGCCGCCGATGCCGGTGAGGCCGACGAGGATGCCGACGATCAGCCCGAAGAAGATGAACTGTGGATCGATTCCGAGCACGGAGCTAGGCGACCTTCACGGCGGAATGGTCTCCGGAACCCGTGCCGGCGGGTGCACCGTCTTGCTGATCCTCGTGGAGCCCGCACTCGACCTTCGCCGAGCCGGCCCAGCGGCCCTCGCGGCCCTCGCCCGGGTTGGTGCACGGCACGCAGCCGATCGACGCAAAGCCCTGGTCGTGAAGCGGGTGGTAGGGCAGCGAGCGGCTGCTGATCTCGCGCCACACGTCCTTGTCGTCCCAGTCGGCCAGCGGATTGATCTTCACCAGACCGAACTGTGCGTCCCACTCCACTTTCTTGGCTTTGGCGCGCGCCGGCGACTGGTCGCGGCGGATGCCGGTGATCCAGGCGTCGAGCGTGCCGAGGCCTTCCTTGAGCGGACCGATCTTGCGCAGCTGGCAGCAGGCCGTGGGGTTGGACTTCCACAGCTCGGCGCCGTGCTCGGCGGCTTGGGCCTCGAGCGTCGGGCCGCGCCAGCGCTCGATCGTCGTGGAGTACTTCTCCTCGACGAGCGCAAGGAGGTCGTACGTCTCCGGGAAGAGCAGGTCGGTGTCGAGCGCGAACGCGCGCGCCTGCGGGTCGGCCTCGAACAGATAGTCGAGCAGCACCGACTCCTCCTTTTGGAAGGAGCAGGCGAGGGCAAGGCCCTGGCCGAACGTCTCGGTAGCCCAGCGCACGACCTCCGCGGCCGTGGCGTCTTCGAGGTCGGGAAGCTGGATCGAGTCTTCAGACACGTCTCCCTAAAGTAGCAAAACCCCGAAGACTTTCTTGCGTTTGCGCGGTGAGCCTCAACACAAATCCCGGAAACCCCACCGGTAATGGGTCGTTTGCTAGCATCGGCCACCGGCCCTCTGCCTAGCCGAACCTCGTATGGGCCACGGTGCGCACCTTCTTTTCCAGCCACCGCCGGCCCTCTCACCGCCCACCCGCGCTCATGCCAGCGCCACGGGCGTCGCCTCTTCTCTCTCCACCCCAGACCGGTAGCCCTACGTGACAGCAGCAGCCTCGTCGATCCTCACGGCCGAGCAGATGCAGCAGGTCGAGCTGCTCGCCGCCTCGATCACCAGTGATCAGGCCATCTGGATCAGTGGCTACCTCGCCGGCCGGACCACCAACGGCGCCCCGGCGCTGACCAGTGGCCCCGCGCCCGTCCCCGCCCTCGGGCCGGGCGCACCCGCGCTGGCCCCGGCCGAAGCCGTTTCCAGCGTGCCGGCCGCCCGCCTGGCGTCGATCCTCTACGCGACCGACACCGGCAACGCCAAGGAGCTCGCCGGCATGCTCGCCGCAGCCGCTGATCGTGCGGGCGTCCCCACGCGGGTGACGGATCTGGCTAACTACAAGTCGCGTGGCCTCAAGGACGAGCAGGACGTCCTGATCATCGCCGCCACCCACGGTGAAGGCGAGCCGCCGCCGGCCGCACTCGACTTCTTCGAGTTCATCCAGGGCAAGAAGGCCCCGAAGCTCGCCGGCGTGCGCTTCGCCGTCCTGGCGCTCGGCGACTCCACCTACGAGCACTACTGCGCCGCGGGCCGCATCCTCGACGAGCGCTTCGAGGCGCTGGGCGCCGATCGCATCATGGGCCGGGTCGAGTGCGACGTGGACTACGAGGACGACGCTGACGCGTGGATCGCGTCGGTCGTCGAGCGGATCACACCGACGGCTGCCCCGGCGCCGACGGCTGCGCCGGTCAACGGCGCTGCGCCCTCTGGCGCGCCCGCCGCTGCCTCGGCCTACTCCAAGCGCAACCCGTTCCCGGCCGAGATCCTCGAGAACATGGTGATCACCGGCCGCGGCTCCACCAAGGAGACGCGCCACGTCGAGCTTTCGCTCGAGGGTTCGGGCCTCACCTACGAGCCGGGCGACGCGCTCGGCATCGTGGCCCAGAACGACCCCGCAGAGGTCGAAGCGCTGCTCGAGCAGCTCGAGCTCTCGGCCAGCGAGATGGTCACGCTGAAGTCCGGCCCGGTCACGCTGGGCGACGCCCTCACGAGCACGCTCGAGATCACCGCGTCGACGCCGCGCTTCCTCACCCAGTGGGCGGAGCTGAGCGGCGCCAAGGAGCTCGCCACCTTGGTCGCTGGCGACGCCAAGCACCGCACGTCGTTCTTCGAAGAGCACCACCCGCTCGACATCGCCCGCCGCTTCCCGGTGAAGGGCGTCACCGCCGAGCAGCTCGTCGCCGGACTGCGCCCGCTGCAGCCGCGCCTGTACTCGATCGCCTCGAGCCTGGCCGCCTCTCCGGACGAGGCCCACCTCACCGTGAGCACCGTGCAGTACTCGCTGCACGACATCCCACGCAGGGGTGTGGCCTCCGGCTACCTGGCCCGCGTCAGCGACGACGTGCAGATCCCGGTCTACATCTCCGAGAACGACCACTTCCGCCTCCCGGCCGACGACGCGTCGATGATCATGATCGGCGCCGGCACCGGCGTGGCTCCGTACCGCGCGTTCCTGCAGGAGCGCGAGGAGCGCGAGGCCACCGGCAAGTCGTGGCTGTTCTTCGGCGAGCGCAACTTCCGCAGCGACTTCCTCTACCAAGTCGAGTGGCAGGAGTGGCTGAAGAACGGCACGCTCACCAAGCTCGACCCGGCGTTCTCGCGAGACAAGGCTCCGCGCACCTACGTGCAGGACAAGCTCCGCACGCGCGGCGCCGAGGTGTACGCCTGGCTCGAGGACGGCGCCACGCTCTACATCTGCGGCGACGCAAACAACATGGCTCCCGACGTGCACGTCGCGCTGCGGGACATCGTCGCCGAGCACGGTGGCAAGGACGCGCAGGCCGCCGAGGAGTACCTCGCAGAGGCCAAGCGCGACCACCGTTACCGACTCGACGTCTACTAGATCCCGGACAGGACTGACTTCGATGGCTCTCAAGAAAGACTCCTCGTCCAAGGCGGAAGCCAAGGCAAAGGCCAAGCTGGCCAAGGCACAGGCCAAAGTGGCCAAGGCCGAAGCTAAGGCAGCCAAGGCTGAGGCCAAGGCCGCCCGAGCGGAAGCGAAGGCCAAGGGCCTCGCCGCCGAGGCGAAAGCCACGCGCCGCCCGGCCGCCGCGACGCCGACTCCGGCTCCGGCTCCGGCTCCGGCTCCGGCTCCGGCTCCGGCTCCGGCTCCGGCCGCAGTGGCCCCGGCCGAGCAGGCGCCGGCTCGGGCCGCGGCTACCGCCGTCAAGCCGCAGCGCAAGCCCGTCCCCGGGCCGCGCCCGCTGCCGACGCTCGCCGAGGCCCAGGCCGCAGCAGCAGCCAAGCCCGCCAGCGCACCCAAGCCCGCCGCCCCCACCAAGCCGACGCGCAAGGTCGCTGCGCCGCGCCCCCTGCCGACGCTCGAGCACGCCCGCGCCTCCGCGAAGTTCAAGGTCCTGCTGAGCAACACCGATCGCAGCCGAGACATCTCCCAGCCGCTGAGCAAGCTCGCGCCTGAGGAGCAGCTCAAGGTCGACTCCGACTACCTCAAGGGCGGCATCGAGGACGACCTGATCGACGAGATCACGCTCGCCGTCGATGAGAACAACAACAAGCTCATGAAGTTCCACGGGATCTACATGCAGGATCACCGGGATCACCGGGATGAGCGCCGCCGCCAGAAGCTCGAGCCCGAGTACACGTTCATGCTGCGCGCCCGTCTGCCCGGCGGCGTGTGCTCGCCCGAGCAGTGGCTCAAGATCGACGAACTCGGCCGGAAGTACGGCGGCGACACCGTCCGCCTCACGACCCGCCAGACGTTCCAGTTCCACTACCTGCACCGCAACACGCTCCGCGACGTGATGGTCGGCCTGCGCGACGTGGGGCTGGACTCCAAGGCCGCCTGCGGCGACGTGGCCCGCACCGTGATGAGCGGCGTGCACCCGGGCCTCTCCAGCCTCCACAAGGAGGTCTACGAGTGGGCGAACGCCACCAGCGACCACGCGATCCACCGCACCAGCGCCTACGAAGAGGTGTGGTTCGGGGAGAAGCCGAAGCGCCCGCGCGGCGAGAACGAGGAGCCGTTCTACGGCCGGCAGTACATGCCGCGGAAATTTAAGATCGGGTTCGCGATCCCGCCGAGCAACGACATCGACATCTACTCGCAGGACATCGGCTTCATCGCGGTGGCTGAGGGCGGCAAGCTCAAGGGCTTCAACGTGGCGGTCGGCGGCGGCATGGGCCGCACCGACCGTGCCCCCGAGACCTACCCGCGCCTGGGCGACGTGATCGGCTACATCGACGCCGAGCACACCCTCGCCGCCGTCGACGCGATCATGGGCGTGCAGCGCGACTTCGGCGCCCGCGACGTGCGTGCGCACTCGCGCTTCAAGTACACCGTCGACGACAAGGGCGTGGACTGGATCAAGGCCGCGATCGAGGATCGCCTCGGCTTCCAGCTGGGTCCGGTCGTCGACTACGAGTTCACGTCGAACGGCGATCTGCACGGCTGGACCTCGGGCGACGACGGCCTCGAGCACTACACGATGTGGCTGGAGAACGGCCGCATCATCAACCACTCAGGCCGCCCGATCATGGACGGCCTGCGCGCGATCGCCGAGAGCGGCAAGTGCACGTTCCGGATGACGCCGAACCAGAGCCTCATCCTCAGCGACATCGCCCCGGCCGACAAGCCCGCGATCGTGGCGCTGCTGCACGAGTACAAGCTCGACACCAGCCAGATCACGAGCGGCCTGCGCGCGAACTCGATGGCGTGCGTCGCGATGCCGACGTGCGCCCTGGCGATGGCCGAGAGCGAGCGCTACCTGCCCGAGTTGATCACCAAGATCGAGGGGCAGCTGGAGACGCACGGCCTGATCGACGAGCCGATCACCATCCGCATGACGGGCTGCCCGAACGGCTGCGCCCGCCCGTACATCGCCGAGATCGCCCTCACCGGCCGCGCGCCCGGCAAATACAACCTCTACCTCGGCGCGGGCCACCACGGCGAGCGGCTCAACAAGATGCTGCTGGAGAACGAGGGCGAAGAGAAGATCCTCGCGACCCTCGACGGCACGTTCGCGGCCTACGCCAAGGACCGCCAGCCCGGCGAGCACTACGGCGACTTCGTGATCCGCGCCGGCATCGTCGAAGAGGTCAAAGAAGGCCGCTTCTTCAACGACTGAGGGTTCGGTAGGCTTGCTCGCGATGTCTTCGGTGCAGATCACTTCGAGCGAGCCGCTCACCGCCGCTGAGGCGGAGGGCATTGCTACGGCCGTCGCCCTCCACCACCACCGCGCCGCCCAGGCGGCCGCGAACTCGGGCCCCCGCGAGGACCCGATCAGCAACTGGGCACGCGAGGCGCTCCTGCAGAGCGTCAACGGCCACTCCCCACGCATGACCGCGTGGGGACTGCCCAGCTGGCACTGAGCGCCGGGCTCGGAAAGACGAAGAGGCGCGGCTCCTTCCAAGCCACGCCTCCTCGCGTCTGTGCGTCCGCTCGGGCGCGCAGGTGTTCTGGCGCTTAGCGCTTGAAGCTGAGCGCCTTCGTTTCGCGCGTGCCGTCGGTGTAGCCGACGCGTGCGCTGACGGAGAACTTCGATTTCTTCTTCGCCTTCTTGCTCAGCACCAGGGCGCCCTTGGGAATCGTCACCGTGTAGGTCGCCACGCCCTTGGAGCTCAGGCGGCCCTCGATCGTGCGGCCGCCGCTGAGCTTGGAGGTCGTCGTGCCCTTCAGCGTCTTGTTCTTGGCGAGCTTCTTCGCCGAGATCGTGAGCCCGCTCGGGAGCGCGAAGCGGATCGCCTTCATCGGCTTGCCGCCCGGCGCGGTGAACTTGAACTTCAGCGTGCTGCGGCTCGTGCCACTCACCGTCGCCAAGAGGACCCCCGAGGTGAACGTCCCCGAGCAGGTCGTCTTCGCTTCGCGACTGACCGTCGCCCCGGACTGACCGACGAAGTCACCCTTCATGACGACCTTGCCACCGTCGTCGCAGAGCTTCTTCGTGGAGATCAGCGCGCCGCGAGGACCACCTTCGAGAGCAAGCGCGAGGGTGCTGATCGGCACGTCCGGGAGGGACTCAAAGCGCGTCACGAGGCGGCCGGTGCCCTGGTCGACGGCGATCTTGCCGAGCAGGCGCGACGCGAACCGGCCCTCCAGCTGGATGCCGATGCCGGGGAGCGTCTGCCCCTCGACCTTCACCATGCTCACCTTGCCGGAGATCTGCTCCGGCGTGATCGCAATCGTGGCTTTCGCGGTGCCGATGATCGCGTCGGCGCTGCATGTGCCGGCATCCCACGAGGCGCCGGTGCACGCGCGCGGGACCTGCTTGAGGTCTGCTCCCAGGCCGGCCGGCAGCATCACCGCGGTCGACTTGATGTTGGAGCCGCCGTTGGCGAGCGAGACCGTGACGCCGATATTCGGCTTGTCGCCCTGCGCCATCTTGCCGCTGAGCGTGAGCCCCAGTGAGGGGTTGAAGCTCAGCGATTCGCAGCCGGAGACCTGCATGCTGACGGGCACGTCGGCGCTGCCGCCCATGTCGGAGAACAGCGTCGACGTCGTCGACAGCGGCGAGCAGTTCGTGGGGTTCATCGCGAAGTTCGGGCGATCGAGCGCCACGTCGAACGACCGCAGATTCAGCGACAGGCCCTTGTAGCGCTGCGGCACGTCGGCAATGAACCGCAGACCGAGATCGCCAGGACGCAGCTCGATGCGGGCCGGCAGGTTGAGCTTGCCGAGGTCGACCTCACCGAAACCGACGGTCGTGGAGATCACGACGCCGGCGACGGCGCCCTCAGCGCGCGTGGCGAGGTAGACGTTGCCCTTGACGGCATACGGCTGCGGGCCGACGCCGGAGAGCGCCGTCACGGAGCCGATGCGGCTGGAGTCCGGGCACGCCGAAGCAGCAGCCTGCTCGGTGGTGCACTCGGTCGCGAGGTTGAGGTCAGACAGGATGCCCTGCGGCAGGTTCGCCACGACGCGGCTGATGCGCGCCGTGCGATCCGGGCGGCTCGTCTTCACGTTCAGCACCGTGCGGCCGCCGGCCTGCGGGTTGCTCGTGGTGACCGCCATCTCCGGCTTGAACGTCGCCGGGTCGATGCAGTCCTCGTCGATGGTGAGCGGCAGCTCCTGCGTAATCGGGATGCCCGTGCTCGTGGGCGTCGACTCGATCAGGCCATTCGTGGTGCCGCACTGGCGCGGGGTGATCATCGCGGAGTTCGGGCCGCCCTTGAACTTCAACGTGAACTCGCGGAAGAGCACCGGCGGGAGGTTGTCGAGCGTGCTCTGGACGCGGCCGCTCTCGTCCACCTTCATCGTGCCGCGCAGCTTCACGCGCGGGGAGTCGGGCAACGACCCGAAGCCACCCTCGATGAAGAGCATCGGTAGCTCGCCCTCGGCCGGTTGCTTGCCCAAGTAGGCGGCGCCGGAGAACTCGTTCTTCTGCAGCGGGGAGATGATGTTGATGTCGGCCACCTTCGCGCCCGCCGGGCAAGTGCTGGCTTCGATGCGGTCCCACCCGAACTGCTCGGGGCTGCACAGCGGCAGGCCGCCTTCGCCGCTGGCGATCTGGGCGCCGAGCTCAAGGCCGGCGGGGAGCGTGAGCACCGTCTTCTTCAGGTTGCCGGTCACGCGCGGGAAGGTGTTCTGATCGACGGAGACCTTGATGGTGGTCTCGGTGTTGACGTCCGGGCGACGCTCAGTGGTCTTGACGCTCGCCTGAATGCCGAACGGAACGTTCTCGCAGTCGGTGAGCCGGTAGCGATCCTCGGCGTCGCTGGTGTCGCCGCTCCACGACACCGACTTGACCGTCGAGACCTGGTCGGTCGAGCAGTCCGAGCCCATCAGGCCGAAGTCCTCCGTCAGCGACGGATGCTCGGCCTTGGCACCCCACAGGCGCAAGAAGATCGCGTCGATGGCGATCGGCTGCACGCCGAGGGCCCCGAGGTTCGCAAAGCGCGGCTGGCCGGAGAAGATGGTGCGCAGGCCCACGTTGGGGTTCGGGCGCAGGACGGTGCGGCCCATCACCTTGATGTGCGGCAGCGCGATGCCACCGAGCTCGGGCTCGAGTTCGAGCGCAAGCTTGGCCACCTCGTCGGGGCCGTGGGCCACGTTCCAGACCTTGCCGTGCACGACCTGCGGGATGATCAAGCCCGACGAATTGAGGTCGACGCGTACGCGGACCTCAGCCTCGCCGACCTGCGCGCCAGCCGGGCAGCGCGACGGCGCGGTGCTCTCGGGCATGAGCTCCTCGATCGTGCAGCTGGGCGACGAGTCGGCCGTGGCCATGAAGCCCTGCGGCGTCTCGGCGATCGTCTCCTTGATGTCGTCGCCGGTGGCCGGGGCACCACCGTCGACGTAGAAGGCGATGCACATGTCGGTGCGGGCCGCCGCTGTCGTGAGGAAGTCTTCGGGCTCCAGGTTCGGGTTGCAGTGCGTCTCCGGGCCCACCGGGCCAGCGGCAAAGCGGGTCACCTCGTTCTTGGCGAGCCCCTGCGGGGGCAGGGCAAGGCCGAGGAACAGGACGGCAAAAGCGATCGCCTGGTGGCGACGCGTGGACGGCCGCGGGACGACGCGGCGACGGCGAGTGGACATTACTTCTCCGGCAGCGGGCCCCAGCAGACCCGAGTGTGACTGCTAACACGGTACAGACTTGCCGAACCCGATTCAATGCGCCAGATTCTGGGTTTACCAACGAGCTGCGCCCGCAACGAGGCGGGCGCATTCGCGGTATCTCCGCACCGATTGGGCGCCGCGCCGTAGCGCAACGCCCCCGAGATCAGCGCGGCGTGAGGCGCACGGGCACGATCGCGGTGGTCTTGTCGGTGTAGGTGACCTTGAGCTGCACGACCACCTTCTTCTTGCTCTTGCGGATCGAAGACTTCTTGATGGTCATCGTCCCGGTGCGCGTGAGCAGCCGAACCTTGGTGGTGCCCTTGCTCGGCAGCGCCACGCGCAGCTTGCTTGCGCCGGTGCGCTTGGAGCTGATCTTGCCCTTGCTCGTGAGTGACTTGAGGACCACCGACTTGCGGCTCTTGGCCCGAGAGCTGCTGAGCGTGTAGCCCTTCGGCATCACGAAGTCGAGCTGCTTCATCTTCATTCCGGTGGGCGCGGTCGCCGTGAGGACGAGCGTCGGCTTGCCCTTGCGCACGCCACCCAGGCGAGCCTGAATCTTCGGCAGCTTGGCGCCGAGCGGCACGCCGCACTGCGTTTTGGACGTCTGCTCGCGGGTCGGCCCCGAGTGCGCGACGAACGTCGCCTTGAAGTCGACCGTCGCCGCGTCGCACAGGGCCTTGGTCGCGATCACCGGGCCTCCCGTGCCGCCGACGATGTCGATCTGGAAGTCCGTCAGCGGGAGATCGGGGAGCGCCGCGAACTGGGTGATCAGCTGGCCGGTCTTCGTGTCGATGGCGTTCTCGCCCGTCACGCGGCCGGCAAATCGACCGGTGAACGCGAGGCCGAGCCCCGGAAGTGTCTTCCCGGGGCGGGCCTTGAGCAGGTAGAGGTCTCCGCTGAGGGGCTCGTCGGTGATCGAGAGCGCACCCTTGACCTTGCCGATGATCGCCGTGGCGGGGCAGCCACCGGCGACGAACTCATCGACGGCGCAGCCGCGCGGGATCTGCGCGAGGTCGACGCCGATGCCCTTGGGCAGCGTGACGAACGTCTGGCGCAGCGCACTTGCACCCGCCACGTTTTGCACGCGGACCGACACGTTCGGGCGGCCGAGCTGGCCGGTCGCGCCGGTCACCGATGCGTCGATCTTCGGGTCGAAGCCAAGCTTGTCGCAGCCGACGACCTGCATGCCCGCAGGGGCGTCGGCGACGGTGCCGCCGAGGCTCGTGATCTTGGAGGTGGTGCTGAGCTGACCGCAGTTCGTCGGACTGAGCGGGAAGCCCGCGCGATCGAGACGAACGGCGATGCTGCGGATGTTCAGCGGGACGCCGGCAAACCGCTCCGGCACGTCGGCGATGAGGCGCAGCCCGAGATCGCCGGGGCGAATCTCAATGCGGCCGAGCACGTTCAGCGTGCCGAGATCGACTTGGCCGAAGACGATCGGGACCTTCAGCACGATGCCGGCGACCGCTCCCTCGCTGCGCTGCGTGAGGTAGACGGAGCCGCCTGCGCTGTAGGGCGCCGGGCCGACGCCGGCGAGGCTCGTCACGGAGCCAACCTTGGTGTCCTCCGCGCACGTCCCGGCACGGGCCGCGTCCTGCGGGCACTCCGGCACGCCCTTGAGCGTCGCGAGCATGCCCGCGGGAAGATCGATCTGCGTCCGGCCCAGGCGCTCACTGCGATCGGGACGAGCGATCGTCGTGGTCAACGGGCTCGAGCCGCCGGCCTGATTGTTGTCGAGGCCAAAGGCCACGGTCGGCGCGAAGTTCTTCACGGCGTCGCAGTCGTCGGTCACCGCATAGGTGGCGGACGCCGCGGACGACGCCGTGGGGGTCTTGTAGGGGAAGGCCGCCAGGGCGCCGGTGCTCTCACCGCACGTCGGCGGCGTCACGACGGCGGCGTTATCTCCGCCGCGGAAGGTCAGCAGGAACTCCGTGACGGGAACTTCGGGGAGGTCGTCGAGCGTGGTGACGATGCGGTTCTGGTCGTCGATCGTGAGCGCGCCGCGGAGCTTGATGCGGGGCGCGTCGGCGGCCGGGCCGAGTTCAGCTTCGATGTAGATGTCCGGCAGGGCGTACTGCGTGGGCTGGGCGCCCAGGAACACCTTGCCGGTGAGCTTGTTCTTCTGCGTCGGGCTCTCGAACGAGACCGTGCCAACCGCCGTGGCGTCTGGGCAGGTGCTGTGCTCGGCACGGAACTGGCCGAACTGATCGGGCGTGCACAGCGGCAAGCCGTTCGCGCCGCTGGCGATCTGGCCGGAGAAGCTCAGGCCGTTGGGGAGCGTGACGACGGTCTTCTTCACGCCGCCGGCGATGTAGGCGGCGTTCGTCGAGTCGCCGAACTTCACGCTCACGGCGGTCTCGGTGGTCACATCCGGGCGCTTCTCGGTGGTGGAGAAGGAGACGCTCGGCTTGAACTGGATGTTCGGGCTGTCGCAATTCGTCAGCTGGTAGGTCTTGGAATCGACGCTGCTCGGCGTGCCGTCATAGGCGGCAGCGTTGATCGACGTCTCCTGCGTGTTTGAGCAGTCGGAGCCCAGGAAGCCGAAGGAGCGGGGCATCGAGCCGCGCTGCGGGCCGAAGAAGGTGAGCGCAAAGTCGTCGACGGCAAGCGGGCGGTTCGGGTTGGGCGAGCCGAGGATCGAGGTGTTGGCCAGCGTCGGGAGGCCGTCGATGATCGAGCGTAGGCCGACGTCCGGGCTCGGACGCAGCGTCACGCGGACGATGATCTTCACGTTCGGCTGGTCGCCGGCGAGTGTGGGGCGCAGATCGATGCCGAGGCGCGCCACCTCGTTCGCGCTGTGCTGGAGGTTGTAGACGGCGCCACCGGGAGCCAAGGAGGCGATGCCGTTACCGTCGGTGATGCCGGCAAGCTGGAGCGTCCCCGTGAGGAACGGATCGTCGGTCACGTCGACGCGGATCGCCGCCTGGACTGAGCCCATCTGCGTGTTGGGCAGGCAGTTCGCATTTTGGTCGGAGGCCTTGTTGAACTGTGCGTCGGTGCACTGCGGGAAGCCGTCGGCGATGCCCGCGAAGCCGCGCGGCGTGTCGATGACCTGGCTTTTGAGGTCGACGCCAGCCGGGCCCTGGTCGTTGTCGGCGTGGTAGGCCACGCAGAAGTCGGTGTAGGAGGACGCGTCGGTCTTCGTGGCCGAGGCGTTCGGCGTGCAGGCGCCGCCGGTGGTGATCGGCCCGCCGAAGACCTTCGTGATCTTCGCGGGAGCGGCCGCAGCCGACGACGCGCCGAGCAGGCCGACGAGCATTGTGAACGCGAGCGCAAACAGCGCGAGCGTGGGCGTCCGCACCCCGTGGCGCGCGACCTGACTTTCCAACATGCGTTCTCCCAGCAAGAAGCTCTGTGGCATCCGTGACTTGAGACACCTTAGGCACCTCGAGGTTGCGGTTGACGAGCGTTCTGGCGCCGTTGCGCAACGTCACACCAGAAAGCCCACGAGTGACCGGGGCGCCCAGGCTTGCCCACTGAGCGTGACTACAAGAACGCCGTCGCGCCAACCAAGCGCGCGCGGCCGAGGCGAGCCCCTGAAAACGACCGAGGGCCGGCGCCGCATCGGATGCAGCGCCGGCCCTCGTGGCCTTGGAGGGCATCAGCCCTGAGGCAGGACTAGGAGTCCTTGCGCGTGATCGGCACCGTCACGTTGACCTTCGAACCGTCGGTGTAGACGATCCGGGCAACGAGCGAGCTCGAGGTCGTGGCCTTGGCGTACTTGCTCGACGCACCCAGCGTCTTGCTGCGGGTGATGATCGAGAGGCCGTTGCTGCCGGCGGACGGAAGCGTGAAGCGGATCTCCTTCTTGGAGAGACGCGAGCGCTTCGTGTCGCCGGTGACGCCGGTGTCGAGGTTCTTCACCGTGATGCCGGACTGCGACTTGTTCTTGTTGATCGTCAGGCCTGCCGGCAGCGTCAGCCGGAGGGTCTGGATCTTCTTGCCGGTCGCGCCAGCACCACCGACGAACAGCGTCGGCTTCTGCGTGTCGGCCTTCTCGAGGCGAGCCGTCAGCTGCTCGGCGCACTTGGTCGGAATCGCGACCGACTTGTTCGCGCCGTTCTGGCTGGTGAGGACCGCGTCAAACGCCGAGGCGGTGCACTTGGTCGTGTTCGGGAGCTGCAGGATGCCCTTGGCACCGCCGACGAGTTCCACGTCGAGCGAGCGCTGCGGGATCGACGGGAGATCCGAGAACGTGTTCACGATGCGGCCGACCGAGTCGATCTCGGAGATGCCCGACACGCGAAGCGGCAGGCGACCGTTGAAGTCGAAGCCGAGCGCCGGAAGCGTCTTGCCCTCGATCTTGACCATATGGACGACGCCGGAGACGACATCGGGGTTGATGCCCGAGAGCGTGGCCTTGACGGTGCCGATGTTGGTGGCGTCGGTGCACTGATCAGCGTTGAACGTCGCCACGGGGCAGGCGTTCTGGATGCGGCTCAGATCGGTGGCAACACCGATCGGCAGCGTGATCTTCGTCGCGCCGAGATCCTGGTCGCCTTCCGGCGACTTGATGTGGATCGAGAGGCCCGGATGACCACCCGGGCTGGTCTCACCATTCAGGTTGGCCGAGAACGTCGGGTTGAACGGCAGGTTCTCGCAGCCCGTCAGGTTGTACGGAGCGCTCGTGGCGGTCGTCGGCTTGGACGCGGTGTTGACGTCGGTGTATGGGTTGACCGTCAGCTTCGTGACCTGCGGGGTCTGGCAGGTGGTGCCCACGCGGAAGAAGTTCGCGGCGGGGAAGCCATAGGTGGCCTGCCCGAACGTGGAGTTGACGTGCCCATGCTCGGAGGCCTTGCCCCAGAAGCGCAGGGCGTTGGCCTTGATCGCCACCGGGGACCCGGCGATGACGCGTGCGAGCGTGTCGGTCTGGTTGAGCAGGCCGACCGTCGGCGTGCCCTGCTGGGTCACCGTGATCAGGAACTTCGACTCGGTGGTGCCGACGCCGGTCATGAGCGAGACGCCCAGGAGCGCGGCCTTGTCGGACGGCGTGTCGAGTGCATAGATGCGGCCCGGCGCGTCCTTCGTGGCGAAGGTCAGCGACGGCGGCGGGGTCGCCACCAGTTCGAGCTGGGCCTGGAGCGTGCCCACCTGCGACGCCGTCGGGCAGGCGGCCTGCACGGCGCTCTCGCGGTTGAAGGCCTCGACCGAGCACTTCGCAGCATTGTCGATCTCGGCGAGCGTGCCCACCGGCAGCTCAACGAGCGTGCTGTTGAGATCCTCGCCGGTGATCGCATTGCCCGGTGCGAGGCGGAACGAGACGCAGAAGTCGGTGTTTGCGCCAGCCTGGGTCTGCAGGGCCAGCGGGGCGTCGGGAGCCGACGTGTTAATGGGAGCGCCCGGCGTGCCGTACGTACACGTGGTGTCGAACGTCGGCTGCGCGGTGATCGGCGGGCCCGTCAGCGGGAGGCCGGTCGGGTGGGTGTAGGTCGGCACCGGTCCAGCCTTGAACGACGTGATCGGAATGTCGGCGCTGGCGCCGGCCGGAACGACCAGGGCTAGTGCCGCGACCGCGACGATGGAGCGTGCGGTGCGTGCACGCCTAAAAGACAGGTGCTTCATCAATGGTCCTACGGGAGGGATGGTCTGTGACAATTATCACAGCCTTGGACGCCATGTTGGACGCCCGGCTGTCGGCCACCTGCTTTCCTCGTACAAACGTCCAGACGACGATCCTTCGCGGAGGTGGCTGGAGGCAAAACAGGCGTGAGAGCACCGGGTTTCGCCTCCAATCACTAGAACCCTTGCGAAGACCTTAAGTTGCGTTCAGTTGTTTGGGCCGTGAGACCGCTGCCCCGTTTAGCGCACGGGAACCGTGATCTCCTGCGTCTGCACGGCACCGTCGGTAAACGCAAAGCGCAACGAGATCGTTGCTTTGCGGAGTTTGCGAGACGTGACCCGTACCGCGCCCGCGCCAATCTTCAGGCGCACGGTGCGCGCCGTCTTGTCTCGCGCCGTCACCAGCACGCTCGTCTTGCGCACGGTGAGCTTTCCGTCGCTCCCGGCCAGGCGAACCCAAGACGTCCGCCAGGCACGGCTGCGGCGCGGCGCAAAGCGCACGCCCTCCGGCAGCGACACCTTCAGTGACTGCAGGTTGCGCCCGCCGAAGTCGAAGGCGCGGACGGACAGGCCGGTGCCGCGATCGAGGCGAACGGTCGCCGGGGCCGCGCAGCGCAGCCCGAACGACGCGGTGGCCTGCTTGCCGCCATGACTGGTGAAGACGCCGTCCCAGTCGGTGCCATTGGCGCAAGCCTTCACCGGCAACTGGAGCGGGCCCTTCGGTCCGCCGTCGACGTCGATGATCAGCGAGCGCAGCGGCAGATCCGGGATGGCGTCGAAGCGCACCACGACCCGCTGGTTCTTGTCGATCTGGACGGTCGAGCTGACGCGCTGCGCGTAGCGGCCGGTGAAGCTGAGGCCCAGGCCCGGCAGGACGGAGCCCGCGACTTTCAGCAGGTAGACGTCACCGGTGATCGCCTCCGGAGCGATCGCCACCTGGACCTTCGCCTGGCCCACCTTCGCCGCCGCCGGGCAGGCGCTCGCCGCGAAGTCAGCGGGCGCGCAGGTGTTCTTGAGATTGGCGGTGTCGGTCGCCACGCCAGCCGGCAAGGTCACGACGGCTGCCTTCAGGTTGCCGTCGCCTGGGCGGGCATACATCTCGACGTGCATCCCTGGGTGGCTGCCGGGCTTGACGTCTCCATAGAGGCGCGCGACCAGGCGCGGCTGCAGCGGAAGATCGCCGCAGCCCGTGTAGGCGACGGTCGCCGCCGCCGAGGCGCTCTCGCCGGCCGGGCCCGTGAACGAACCGGAGAGGTCCAGCGGCCCACAGGCGGAGGGGTTCAGTGCGAACCCCGGGCGGTCGAGATCCACGACGATCGAGCGCAGCCCAAGGGCGAGGCCGCGGTGCCGGAGTGGCGCCGTGGTGCGCAGCGTGAGGCCCGCGTCGGTCGGCCGGAGCTCGATGCGGGCCGGGACGACGACGTCGCCGAGGTCGATTCCACCGATCTTCGCGCGGACGATGATCGCCGCTCCGGCGACGTCGCCCTGCTCGCGGGCCGTGAGGTAGATCCCGCCCGTGAGCGGCAGCGGCTTCTCGCCGGCGCCAGCCGTCACGCGGACCGTGCCCATGCGGGAGGCGCCCGGGCAGCTGGCGGCGGCGAGCGCCGCCGCGCTGCACTCCGAGACGGATCCCAGATCGGCAAGGAAGCCGGTCGGGAGGGCGACGGAGACGCCCTGCAGCCAGGGCGAGCGGTCCGCGCGGGTGATCGCCACCGCCGTCGGCGCGCTTGCGCCGGCCGCGGCGCTGGATGGCGTCATGGCGAGCGTCGGCTTCAGGGGCGGCGTGTCGCAGTCCTGATCGATCGTGATCGACGCGTCGACGCTCGTCGGCGCCTTGCCCGACCACGGCGTCAGGGCCGAGCTTGCGGTGGCAGTCCCGCAGGCCCGCGGCGTCACGAACAGCGCGTTTGGCCCGGCGGGGAACTCGAGCGCCAGCTCGCTGAAGCGCAGCTGCGGGTTGTCGCGGAAGGTCGCCGTCACGCGGCCGTCGGCGTCGACCGCGACGGAGCCCACGAGCTTGATCCGCGGGGCGTCGGCCGCGGTGGCACCGTCGAGCGCGGCCTCCACGTAGAGCGCCGGGAGTTCGCCGACCGCAGACTGCTCACCGAGGTAGGCCTTGCCAACGAACGGTCGATCGATCAGCGGGGTGGTGATCTTCACCGTTGCGGCGGCCGAGGCAGCCGGGCAGGTCGACGCCTTGAGCCCCGACGCGCGGTCGAACTGGGCTGCGGTGCACAGCGGCAGGCCGCCGTCGCCCGAGGCCACCTGCGCGCCGAGTTCCAGCCCGGCCGGCAGCGTGATGGCCGCATCCTTGAGGAGCGCGGTGCCGAGCCCGTTCGTGGACTGCTGCCCGAACCCGAGCTTGACTCCGACGCCCGTCGGGACGCCGGGGCGCCGTTCGGTCGTCTCGACCTTCACCGTCGGGTGGAACTCCAGGGCGTCGCAGCCCGTGAGCGTGAACGGCGTGGAGTCCTGCGTCGAGCGCGTGCCCAGGTAGGTGGTCACGTCGAAGCTGCCGCGAGCCGGGATCGAGCAGTTCGTGCCGGACTGCCCGAAGTCGGCGGCCATCGTGGGGTGCTCGGCCTTGGAGCCCCATACGCGAATCCCAACGCCTTCGATGTAGGTCGGCAGGAACGACAGCGCGTTGCCCGGCAGCAGGTTGCCTTCGGCGTCGAGCTGGTCGGTGCCGTAGAGGTGCCGCGGCGCGTCGTCGACGGTGGCGCGGATGCGGCCGGAGCCGTCCGGGGTGAGCGTGAGCCGGATGATGAACTTCGTCGGCGCGACGCCGGAGATCATCTCGTCTGGCGGGACGACGACCGCGCCGATCCTCGCGAGTTCGTTGGGGCCTGCTGGCAGGTGGTAGAGCCGACCGATCGGCAGCGCCGCGTGCATCACGAGTGCCCCGAACGGGAGCGTCAGTCGCACGAGCGCGTCGCCCACCTGCGTGTTGGCAGCGCAGGTGACGGCCAGCCGGTGCGCGAGCCCGAACGCCGACTCCGAGCAGGTGGGGATGGCGGCGGGCGCGCCGGCGTACCCGGCCGGGAGGTCGACGGTGATGTCGCGCATGTCGTCGCCCTCGAGCACGTGCTCGGTCAACGGGTCATACGTGTGGGTGTCGAGGACGTCCGGCACAGGCCGGGCGGGGTCGAGGATCCGCCACGGGCTGTCCTCGCTGATCACGCTCTCCTCGATGTTCGGGGTCAGCGTGAAGGCTGCGCAGAGGTCGCGCGAGGCGCCCGCCTGGAAGTCGGGAATGAGGTCGTCTGAAGCCGGGTTGTTCTCGATCCACCCCGCGTTGATCGTCGGGTCGTAGGAATCGGTGGCGTAGAGCTTGCTGCGGGGATCGGCAGTGCAGCTGATGTTTGGTCCCAGCGACTCGAACGTGTCGACGGGTCGAGGAGCCAGCGGCATCGCGACGGCCGTCTTGAGCTCGATCCCTTCGGCGGCAGCGCTACCGGGAATGGCGCCCACCGTCGCGACGAGGGCAAGCAGGGTCAGGGACACCGCGCGGCGCAGGGCGACGCGTGCAACTTCGGGACGGGGCATGCTCGAACACTAACGGCATTTGCATTCCCTTGGTATTCAAATGCTCGTATGATCTGGTCGGGCGCACGGGCGCTCTCGATCCGGGGACATCGGATGGAGTGCCCAACCCGGACCCCGGCGCCCGCCAACACACGAAGGGCCCGTCTCGCCGTGGGTGGCGAGACGGGCCCTTCACTTGGCGTGGCCGCGCCGCGGCGACGGGACGTCTTGGGCGGTGGATCTGGGCGGCTTCTACAGCGACTTCGTCATAGGCGGCGGTGGAATCGGCCGCCGCGACGGCGTTTGAGTTGTGGGCGGCGGCGGGACTTGGCGGCCCCGACGGCATTTGAGTCGCTGGCGGCGGCGAAATGGAGATCGCTTCGGTGCCGGTGGGCGCCGCCGCACCGAGGGCGGGCGGGATCGTGGTTTGCGGTGGTACGCGGCAGCGGGACTTCGATCGCTTCGGCGCTGGCGGGCGCCGGGCGCGGCGCAACGTGTGGGGGTTGCGGTGCCTGCCTCTCGCGTTGGAGTTACCGGACGCCCGGTAACTCTAACGCGAACGGCGCCTGGGGGCGCGTTATGTCAGGTAAATACAACCGCAAGGGGTTGCGCGATCGACGAATGTGTCGATTCAGGGGCTCCAACCCCCAAATCATCACGTTCACCGACCGGGCGCCACAAACGCAACCGCCAGAGGTTGCTGCCCGCCAGCCCGCTCAAACACCGACCTGCCCGCCTCGAAAAAACCCGCTCCGCCCTCGCCGATCAAGCGCCCACCGGCCCCGAAGCGATCTCAAATCCATCGCCGCCAACGGCCAAGTCGCCGTAGCGGCCGCCAAGTCCCGCCGCCGCTAACGACTCAAACGCCGTAGAAGCCGCCCAGTCCCGCCGCCGCCAACCAGCCCAAACGCCGGCCGCAACTCCCCGAATGCACCAAGGGCCGCCCCACCACGTTGGTGAGACGGCCCTCGGTCGAGAACGTGGCGCGCCCAAAGGGCGCGGGCCCCGCCTAGAGCGGGATGTTGCCGTGCTTGCGCTTCGGGCCGGGCTCGTGCTTGGTGAGGAGAGCCTCAAGCGAGACGCAGAGGCGCTGGCGCGTCTCGGCGGGCTCGATCACGTCGTCGAGGTAGCCGCGCTCGGCAGCCGAGTACGGGTTCGCAAAGCGAGCCTTGTAGTCGTCCATAAGCTTCTGGCGGCGCTCTTCCGGCGTCGGCGAGTTCTTCAGGTCGTTGCGGTAGATGATGTTGACGGCGCCCTCAGGGCCCATGACCGCGACCTCAGCCATCGGCCAGGCGAAGTTCATGTCGGCACCGAGGTGCTTGGATGCCATCACGTCGTAGGCGCCGCCGTAGGCCTTGCGCGTGATCACCGTGATCTTCGGGACGGTCGCCTCGGCGTAGGCGTAGAGCAGCTTGGCGCCGCGGCGGATGATGCCCTGCCACTCCTGCGTCGTGCCGGGCAGGAAGCCGGGGACGTCGGTGAAGGTGATCAGCGGGATGTTGAACGCGTCGCAGGTGCGCACGAAGCGCGCCGCTTTCTCAGACGCGTCGATGTCGAGCACGCCGGCCATGCTCATCGGCTGGTTGCCGACGACGCCGACCGAATGCCCATTGAGGCGGGCGAAGCCGATGATGATGTTCGGAGCGAAGTGCTCCTGCACCTCCATGAACTCCTCATCGTCGACGCAGACGCGCACGACCTCGCGCATGTCGTATGGCTTGTTCGGGTTGTCCGGGACGAGGTCGACGAGCTCGGGCGTGGAACGCATCGGGTCGTCGGAGGTGGGGACGTGCGGCGCGCGCTCGAGGTTGTTGCTCGGCAGGAACGAGAAGAGGTAGCGCGTCTCTTCGAGCGCGTGGTCTTCGTCTTCCCAGGCGAAGTGGGCGACGCCCGACTTCTGGTTATGCGCCATGGCGCCGCCGAGTTCCTCGAACTCGACGACCTCACCGGTGACGGTCTTGATGACCTCCGGGCCGGTGATGAACATGTGGGACGTGTTCTTGACCATCCCGATGAAGTCGGTGATGGCCGGCGAGTAGACGGCGCCACCGGCGCATGGGCCCATGATCAGCGAGATCTGCGGGATGACGCCGGAGGAGCGCACGTTGCGCATGAACACGTCGCCGTAGCCGGCGAGCGACACGACGCCCTCCTGGATGCGTGCGCCGCCGGAGTCGTTGATGCCGATGACGGGCGCGCCGATCTTGGCGGCAAGATCCATCACCTTGCACATCTTCTCGGCCATGACCTCGCCGAGTGAGCCGCCGAAGTTCGTGAAGTCCTGGCTGAAGACGCAGACGCGGCGGCCGTCGATCGTGCCGTGGCCGGTGACGACGCCGTCGGAGATCGGCCGGTTCTTCTGCATGTCGAACTCGTAGGTGCGGTGACGCACGAACATGTCGAGTTCCTGGAACGAGCCCTCGTCGAGGAGCTTGTCGATCCGCTCACGCGCCGTGTAGCGGCCCTGTGCGTGCCGCTTCTCCAGCTTGACCGGATCGACGGTACGGGCTTCCTGGCGAAGCTCGTCGAGCTGGTCGAGCTTCTCTTGGAGCGTGGCGGGTGGAGTCTTACGGGCCATGAGACGCGGGATGGTATCTGGCGAGCGGCCTTTGCTGAAGGCACGGCAGGGGCGTTCAACGACGGACCGCGCGGCGCGCACGCCGTGCCGCGCACCGTTGGCGGCAGGGAAGAACCCTGCCGCCAACATGGCGGGCGTGCTCTAGAAGCTGACCGCCTCGCAGGCGGTGCGCTGGTCAGCCGCGTCAACCACGGCGCTGTCGGTCCCGTCGCCGCAGTTCACCGTCTCGCCCACTCCGTCCTTGGAGTTGATCGTGTCGTCGCCGGCCTTGCCTTCGACCACGTCGAGCCCAGCGCCACCGATCAGCGTGTCGGCACCCGGACCACCGGTCACCACGTCGTTGCCGTTGCCGGCTGAGACGGTGAAACCGGTATCGCCGGTGGTGATCGTGTCGGCAAACGCACTGCCGATGATCGAGTCGATCCTCGTGACCGTGCCAGTCTGCCCCGTCGCCGAAACACTCATCGACGACGCCGCCGTGCGCGCCACCGTCACACCCGACGCAACCGCCGAGAGATCCAGCACATCGACATCAGCCACCGGGCCGGAGTCGTACACGGAGTCATCTCCGCCACCCAGCACATACCGATCATTACCACCGTTACCGCCGAGCAAATCGCCGCCGCCGCCACCGGAAAGCACATCAGCACCCTCGCCACCGATCAACGTATCGGCAACCGGACCACCGGTCACCACGTCGTTGCCGTTGCCGGCTGAGACGGTGAAACCGGTATCGCCGGTGGTGATCGTGTCGGCAAACGCACTGCCGATGATCGAGTCGATCCTCGTGACCGTGCCAGTCTGCCCCGTCGCCGAAACACTCATCGACGACGCCGCCGTGCGCGCCACCGTCACACCCGACGCAACCGCCGAGAGATCCAGCACATCGACATCAGCCACCGGGCCGGAGTCGTACACGGAGTCATCTCCGCCACCCAGCACATACCGATCATTACCACCGTTACCGCCGAGCAAATCGCCGCCGCCGCCACCGGAAAGCACATCAGCACCCTCGCCACCGATCAACGTATCGGCAACCGGACCACCGGTCACCACGTCATCGCCGTTGCCACCGGATCCGCTGAACGCGCCGGATGCGCCAGTCAGCGTGTCATTGCCGTTTCCGCCGTCCAGCCTGGTCGGAACCGAAACCGACGCGTCGACCTTCAGTACGTCGTTGTCAGGGCTGCCCGTTGCGGAGATCGAGGTGACCCCGGCAGTTGGGCACTGCACCTCGGTCGTGGAGACCTGGCTGCAGCCGCTGCCGGCGACGATGCCTTGCGTATCCGTCGCGCGGTACGCCGAACCCTGGACGCTCACCGCGAAGTTTCGGCGAACCGAGGTCGCGTTCAGCGTCAGCACGCCCGAGGCCACGGCCACGGTCGCAGGCTTTGCGACGGTGAAGGTTCGCTTCGCCGGCGTCGGGTCGTACTCGTTGGCGCCGGTCGTCGCGCGGACCTGGAACTCGTAGGTGCCATCGGCCAAGTCGGTCGCCGGTCGATACGTCCCCGCCGTTCCGCAATTGCCGAAGGCCGGCGTCACCGCGCCGGTGGTCGGAACGAAGCGGCATTCGTAGGACACCCCGGTGCGACTCGCACTGAAGCCGAACGTCGGGCGCGGGTCCGAGATCGTCGAGAGCGCGGCCGGTCCGCTGGTGAGCTGCGTATCAGGCAGCGCAGTGAGACCATCGATCGCTGCACGCAGGTTGATCTGCGGGCCGATCGGCGTACCGTTGACCTGCTGCTGGGCGCGGCCGGTCTTTTTCAGCATGTGTCGAGCCATCAGCGGCTCGAGCGCGACGCCGTACTTCGCCTTGAACGCGCCTGAGAGCGCGGTCAGGACACCGCCGGTAACGGCGGTCGCCGACGAGGTGCCGTTGAAGTACGAGTAGTCGTCGGCCGTGCCGGGACCGTTCGGGGCCACATCACCACCGATGGTGGCGCTTGGGACACACTGCCCCGGCGCCGAGACCGACACGCGGCTGCCATAGGTGGAGAAGTAGACCCTGGTCGGGGCGAAATCGCTAATCAGGGGGGAGCGCGTGCTCGAGCAGAAGTCCGAGCCGTTGGCACCGACGATGATCGAACCCGAGTCGACGCCCATCGCCGCAACGTATTCGGGCGCATCGAGATTGGCGTTGCCGTTGCCTGCTGCCGCCGTGACGATCACGCCCTTCTTGACCGCGTTCGTCACGGCCGTCCGAACGGCGGGGTTGATTTCCGCCGGGGTGTAGGCCCCGTCGGGGCCGCCCGGGAGCCCGTCCTGCATCTCCAGGACCATCACGTCACCAGGGCGCAGCGCAGCCGAGGCCTGATCGATGGCGCCCGCACGGTTTCCGATCTCGCTCTGGAAGAGGAACTCAGAGCTGGGGGCGATGCCGTCGATGCCGTGGCCGTCGCGCTGACCGACGATCACCGAGCCAGTACCGGTGCCGTGCGACGCATCGGTGAAGCCAGAACTGTCGACCGGGTTGATCACCCGCGCGTTCTGGCCGCTGAACTCCTGGTGGCTGAGGTCGATCGTGTACTCGACGTCGGCCACGCGGATGTCCGTCCCGAGCACGCCCGGAACGGACTGCGCCGTATCGATACCCAACGACTGGAACATTGGCGCCTGGAATGCCGCGTATGAGGGTGCCGTGCCGGCGGTCGGCGGAGGCGGAGGCGTCGGGTCAACGGTGTACGCGCGGACGACAAGCGGGTCAGACGACAAGCGGGCGGCAAGCTCCTTGGCGGCGGCAGTCGAGCCAACCTCGAACTCAAACCAGACCGTGAGGTCGGCCGGGTTCTTCCCCTGCTGCTCCAAGGTCGCACGCTCGCGGTCGAGCGTCGCCGGGGAGCGCTCGAAGATCGGTCGCACATCGGTGGGCAGGCCAGCCAGCGCACTGTTGACGCGCGCCTGAGCCGCACCGTCTCCAAATTGCAGCTGACCACCGGAGGCCGCCGAGACCGAGGTCCCGTCGCGGAACTGCACTTGGACAGTCGGGACCGTGGAGGTCGCGCGAGGGGCGGCTGCAGTCGGGAGCTTCGGCGACGCTGCCAAGGCGGCCGCGGGCGTGCCGAGCAGCGCCGCGGAGACCAAGACGACGGACTTCAGCGCACCCGCATGGGCGGCGCCAAAGACCGGATACCGGACAAATGAGTGAGAGGGCGGTGTATTCACCGAAAGCGACCTTTCGCATGGAGCAGCACACACCCGCAACTGGGGTCGCAGGGTGCACTTGTGGGACGGTGTCTTCACCCCACGCGGGGGACGGCGAAGACGTCGCCACCGTAGCGAATACTCTCCGGCAACAAGCGAAAATAGATGCGTTAAAACACCGTCATATTATGGAATGCAATTTAGAATGTCATTCCGAAACACTGTGTGATCGATCTATCTCCAGCTCGCCTGCTGCGGGGTCGATCGCGCCGCCCAGGGTCGCCGGGATCGGACCAACGCTGTCACTGATCGCGAAGGTGTCGTCACCGGTACCGCCGCGCAGATTGATCGCGCTCGTGATGGGGCAGCGAGGCCACTCGGACGTGCTGGTCCGGCGCTACGGCGGGCTCGGCCTGTCCCGATCCGCTGCAGCGTGAGGTTCGCTGCCGGGCCGCTACCCGAGGTCGGTCGCTTCGATGTAGCCGAAGGGGTCCTGGCGACCCGGACCGGTCGGGAAGTCGACGCGCAGCAGGCGCGAGGTCTTCTTATCGATGTGGGCCGTGACCGGCGGGATGAGGTTGGCGGAGAGCTCGTCGAGCGACTGGGCGACATCCACGAGGCTCGGGCGGATGCGCACCTTGAAGGCTTCGAAGCTGCCGGCGGGCGTCTTGATGTTCTCCTTCTTCTCGACGCGAATGTCGAGCGGCCAGTGGACGATCGCCGTGAGCCAGACGGGCGGCGCAAAGCGGGCCTTGTCGGCCCAGGGGAGCGTGCGCAGGGCGACGGCCAAGCCAGCGGCGGGAACCATCGTGCGCGGGTAGGCGGCGACGTCGCCGCCGAGCTGCGGCACCTGGACGTCGCGGAACTGGGCGGTCTCAAAGAACGCCGGCTTGCCCTTGTGGAGCAGCTCGATCACCTGCGACTCGGCGAGCAGCTGCTCGGAGCGGCGCCGGAACGTCACCTCGACGCTCCCGCTGAGGCGACCGAACGCCTCGCCCTTGATCTCCTGGATCAGCGAGCGGGCGCCATCGGGACGCAGCACGAGCGTGCCCTCCCCGACCTCCTCACCGTCGATGAATCCACGGAACGTGGAGCGCTCCTCAGCCTCGAGGTTGGGATCGGCAAGCGGTTCTTCCACGCCCCGGATCATGGCGGGTGCGGCGGGCGGCGGGAGAGCGCCAACGGGTCGGCCGTACGTCCACGACAGCAAACCTGCGCAACTTTGGGCCCAGGCCGTGTTCACTGCTTCATATGTGGGGAACCATTGCCCTTAGCCCGCGCGCGCGTCGACGTGCGTCCACACCCGTCCCCGTTGCCGCCTCGACCGCCGCGCTCAGCCTGCTCGGCGTCGCGCTGTTCGCCGGCTCGGCCAGCGCCGCAACCAACGCTTGGACGTCGCCACTGAGCGTCGCCGACGCCCCTGCCGGCGTACAGGCCGGCCTCGTGACGCGCGTCGGCGTGACGGCCAACGGTCGCGGGACCGTCGCCTGGAACCAGGCAGCAACCGGCACGATCATGTCGCGCGACTTCACCGTTGGCGGCACACTCGGGCCCGCGATCACGGTCACGAAGGGCAGCCTCGCCACCTCCGTGGCGCGCGACCAGGCCTCCAACATCGTCGTCTCCGGACAGACCGCCGGGAGCCCGGCCGCCAGCTGGGTCGCGACCCGCGGCAAAGACGGCACCGGCTACGCCTTCAAAGTCCTGCAGTCCGGCGCGGCCGTGAATGCCCCGGCGGCGTTCGGGCTGAAGTCCGGCTTCTTGGTCGTCGGCACCAACGCATTCGTCCCGACGACCACCGCCCAGGGCCTGCCGACGGCGGCCGCCAACGGATTCACCGTCGACGGCGCCTCCGTCGTACTGGGCAAGGAGCTCACTGGCGTGGAGACCGGCGACTTCGCGCACGGCGCCGACGGCAGCAACTGGGCGATGACCGCCGGCGGGCACGCGCTCTCAACCGGTCGCCGCGAGACGGGCAAGCCCAGCAAGGGCAAGGCCCCCAAGAGCGTCGCCGCGCTGATCAAGGTCGGTAAGTCGGCCACGCGCAACTCGATTCTCGGCGCCGAGCGCTTCGGTGCAGGCTCCGTCGACACGGCGGGCGTCGCTGTGGCCGTCGCCGGCCTAGAAGTGCAGCAGACGGCCGCCATCGCCGAACGCGGCATTCCCGTCGTCGCGCTCGGAACCGAGGAAGACGACGTCGTCACGCTTGAGGAGACCGTGGAGATCAGCGGCGTCGACGACCGCCGCGCGCTCGAGGTCGACGTGGCCGCGCGCGCCGGTGGTGGCGCCGTGGTGACGTGGCTGCAGCAGACGTCTTCGCAGGCAGAGAACCTGCAGGGCCAGCCGAAGTGGGCGATCGTCGACGACGTTGGCGATGTCGTCGCCCGCGGCGCCTTCAGCACGGCCGTCGACGCCCACGACCTGCGCGTCGTACGCGCCGGCCCGCTCGCGCTCGCCATCTGGACGCGCGGCACCGGCGCCAAGGCCAAGCTCTACGCCGCCCGGATCGGCGAGGACAGCGCCCGCATCATCAAGGCTCCCCCGGGCGCGCCGCTCGGCCGACTCGAGGGCGGCCTGAACACCACGCAGCTCTCCTCCAACGGCCGCCAGGTCGCCGTGTCGTTCGTCGACCAGGCCACCGGCACCGTGCGCGTCGCGACCCAGTCGCTGAAGTAGGCGGGGTCGCGGCGCAGCCTGGCGGCCTGGCCGCTGGCAACTGCGTCGGATTCTCCGCTTCGGCAACGGACTTTCGGGCGCAGAAGCGGAGCAGCGCGGGAACTCCGTCGGGTTCTCCGGCTCCGCGACGGACTTTGTGCCGCAGAACGGCAGCGCGGCCCAGACCAGCTGCGCGCCCGTTGCCACCGAGTCTGCGCAAAGTTGCGACGAAGCGGTGGAGTACTGGCACGCTTCGGCTGCCAAGTTGAAGCCATGGACGCTGAGCCGCTTCTCCGACGACTGCACGACGCCGCTGCCGACCAGGACCGGTGCGTTTCCGCCAGCCAACTCGCAGCCGCGGGCATCACCTACGACACGGTCGACTCGCTGGTGCGTCGTGGCGCCGTGTCTCGGGTCGCGCACGGCGTCTATGTGGTCGGCGACCGGACGTTGTCGGACCGACAGTTGCTGTGGGTCGCGATGTTGGCGGCCGGTCCGGGATCGGCCATCTCGCACTACAGCGCCGCCGCGTTGCACGGGCTCCTTGACCCGCGCCCAGGCGAGGCGTGGGTGACGACGCCGCAGCGTCGCGGCGACCGGACCATCGAGACGCTGCTGCCCATGGCGTCGACCGGGAGACCCGGGACGATTCGAATCATCAGCGCCCGCCAAGACCGGACCGCCGTCTTACTGACCGACCTGCGCGTGGAGATTGCGGCGAGCGCGATCGTCGGGCTCGCCGCCAGGGAAAGCCCGACGCTCACGACGAAGGCCTGGCGCGAAGCCGACTACCGAAACCTCCTGCGGACCGACGTGGTCGAGCAACGGCTTGGCCGGGGTGTTGCGGGTAGCACGCTTATCCGGCAGCTGATGCTCGCGCATCCAATCGTGTCCGACGCCAACACCGACGTCGCCACGCGATCGGAGTTCAAACTTCTCGAAGCCGTGCTGCGGCTCGGGCTACCTCGTCCACGTACGAACCAGCTGCTCATTCTCCCGGGCGCGACCTACTACCCCGACCTGTTCTTTCCCGATGTTGGCCTGGTCGGGGAGGTCGACGGGGGCGTGCACAAACGGCCGTCGCGACAGGCCGCTGATCGCGCTCGCGACGAGCACATGAGACAGAACGGACTGGCGGTGGTTCGCGTCTCCAACGACGAAGTCGAGGCGGATGCCGAGGCTGCAGCTAGGCGGATAGCGGTCGTGTACGCGCAACGCAGCAAGACGTAGTTTTACGCCCGCTTAGACCCGCTTCTTGCTGATTTCGGTCCGTTTCGGCGCGTAGACGCTCTGTTCTAGTTGACGCCCGTCACACGACGAGCTAAAACGGACAGAAGTGAGCACGAACCGGACAGATTCAAACATCTACGCCGAAGAGCGGCGCAGCGCGATCCTGCGGCTTGCGCGTGAGCAGGGTCGCGTCGAGGTAGCCGTCCTTGCCAAGACGTTCGGCGTCACGCCGGAGACCGTCCGCCGCGACCTCACCTCGCTGACGCGCCACGGCATGCTGCGCCGCGTCCACGGCGGCGCGATCCCCGTCCAGCGGCTCGACTACGAGCCCAACCTCGACGCGCGCCAAGAGACGATGGTCGAAGAGAAGCGCCGCATCGCCACCGCGGCGCTGGCCGAGCTCCCGAGCGAGGGCACGATTCTGCTCGACGCGGGGAGCACCACCGCCGCGCTCGCCGAGCAGCTGCCGCAAGACCGCGCGCTCACGGTCGTCACCAACAGCCTGCCGATCGCGCTCACGCTCAGCGCACGCCCCAGCACTACCGTCCTCACGCTCGGTGGCCGCGTCCGCGGCCGCACCGCCGCAATGGTCGACGACTGGGCCCAGGCGCGGCTGCGCACGCTGCTCGTCGACGTCGCCTTCGTCGCCACCAACGGGGTCTCTCCCGAGCGTGGCCTCACGACGCCCGACCCGGCCGAGGCCAGCACCAAGGCGACCATGCTCGCCAGCGCCCGCCACGTGGTGGTGCTCGCCGACCACACCAAGTTCGGGCAGGACCACTTCGCGCACTTCGGGGAGCTCAGCGACGTCGACGTCGTGATCAGCGACACCGGCCTCGCCGACGACGACGCCGAGCAGCTCCGCGCCTTCGGACCCAAGGTCGTGCTCGCATGATGCCCCTGCCAAATCTCGGCGGTGCGCCGCGGCGCGTCGTCACCCTGACGGCCAATCCCAGCCTCGACCGCACGGCGGAGGTCCCCGCCCTGCGGCCCGGCGAGGTGCTGCGCATGACGCGTCTGCAGCTCGACGCCGGTGGGAAGGGCGTCAACGTGGCCCGCGCGCTTCATGCCGCTGGCGTGCCGACCACCGCGGTGCTCCCCGCTGGCGGCCTCAACGGGCAAGAGCTCCTGCGGCTCCTCGCGATCGAGGGGCTGCTGGTGGATGCCGTCGCCGTCGGCGAAGCCATCCGCTCCAACATCACGCTCGTCGAGCCGGACGGCCGCACGACGAAGATCAACGAGCCTGGACCCGACCTCTCCGAGGCCGCGACTCGCCTGCACGTGACCGTGATGCGCGCCGCCGCCAACGCCGACTGGGTCGTGCTCGCCGGCAGCCTGCCGCCCGGAACGACGCCGCGGCTCTACACCGACCTCATCGCCGCGCTGCATGACGCGGGCGTCAAGGTGGCCGTCGACTGCGACGGGCCAATCCTCGCGGACGTGATCGCCGCCGGGCCCGACCTCATCAAGCCCAACGCCGAAGAGCTCGAGGAAGCTGCCGGGCTCCCGGTGACCGACCCCTTCAGCGCCCGCGCCGCGGCGGCGGTCCTCCAGGAGCGCGGCGCTCGCGCCGTCTTGGCGAGCCTGGGCGACCAGGGGGCCGTCCTGATCGACGACACCGGCGTACACCACGCCACCGCCCCACCCGTGCTGCCGCGCTCAACCGTCGGTGCCGGCGACGCCACGCTGGCCGGCTTCCTCGCCGCCGGCGCGCGGGGCCCGCTGGCGCTGCGCCGCGCCGTCGCCTACGGCACCGCCGCCGTCCAACTTCCAGGCACCCAGATGCCGACCCCAAGCGACGTCGATGAGACGACCGTCGCCCTGACCACCATCGCCCCCGAGAGGACCCGTCCATGAGCGACGTGATCACCGCGGAGTTCGTCGACCTCGACCTCCCCGCCACCGACAAGCTGGCCGTCACCCGAGCGCTCGCCCAGCGGCTCGCCGATGGCGGGCGCGTCTCCGACCTCGACGGCTTCCTCGCCGACGTCGCCGCACGCGAAGAGCAGATGCCGACCGGCCTTGAGGGCGGCATCGGCATCCCGCATGCCCGCTCGGCGCACGTCACCGAGCCGACGCTCGCCTTTGGCCGCTGCCGCGAGGGCGTCGACTTCGGCGCCTCCGACGGCCCCGCCCACCTGATCTTTCTGATCGCCGCCCCAGACGGCGGCGGCTCCGAGCACCTCAAGATCCTGGCGTCGCTTGCACGTCGCCTCGTCTATGCCTCGTTCCGCGAGGCACTCGACCAGGCGCCAGACGCGGCGTCAGCGGCCGACCTCATCCGCAAGGAGATCGCGTCATGAACATTGTCGCCGTGACGTCATGCCCCACGGGCATCGCGCACACCTACATGGCCGCTGAGGCCCTCGAGCAGGCTGCCAAAGCGGCCGGTCACATCATCCACGTCGAGACGCAGGGGTCCGCGGGACTCGACGCCGTCTCGCCGGAGGTGATCGCCGCGGCCGACGCCGTGATCTTCGCCGCCGACGTCGAGGTCCGCGAGCGCCAGCGCTTCGACGGCAAGCCGATCGTCACGGGCACCGTGAAGGACGGCATCAACCACGCCGCCGACCTCGTATCGCGCGCCGTCGCCGCTGCGGAGGCCAACCCGGCCGACGCGAGCGCGGCCGCCGGCCCGGCCCTCGCCACCAAGGTCGAGGAGGGCGCGAGCTTTGGCACGCAGCTCCGCGGCTGGCTCATGACGGGCGTCAGCTACATGATCCCGTTCGTTGCCGCGGGTGGCCTGCTGATCGCGCTGGCGTTCATGATCGGCGGCGCCGACGTGGCCAGCCAGGTCAACGGCGGCACCTTCGACGGCAAGACCTACGAGGCCATCGCCGACCCGACCAAGATCCTTGCGGAGGTCGGACTCGCCGGCGTCCTCTTCAAGCTCGGTGCGCTCGCCTTCGGGATGCTCGTGCCGGTGCTCGCGGGCTTCATCGCCTTCGCCATGGCCGATCGGCCCGGCCTGGCTCCCGGCTTCGTCGCCGGCCTCGTCGCCTCGGCGATCGGCGCCGGGTTCCTTGGTGGCTTGGTCGGCGGCCTGCTCGCCGGCGCGGTCGCCATGTGGCTCTCGCGCATCCAGGTGCCAAGCGCCGTGCGCGGCATGATGCCGGTGCTCGTGGTGCCGCTGATCGCCACCGCGGTCGTCGGCTTCCTGATGCTCCAGGTCGTCGGCCCGCCGATTGCCGATCTCCAGACGGCGCTCACCGATTGGCTCAACGGCCTCGACGGCGCCAGCAGCATCGTCCTGGGCCTGCTCCTCGGCGGCATGATGGCCGTCGATCTCGGCGGCCCCGTGAACAAGGTCGCCTATACGTTCGGCGTCGCCGGCGTAGCGAGCGGCTCCTTCGGCCCGATGGCGGCCGTGATGGTCGCCGGCATGACGCCGCCGCTGGCGATGGCACTGGCGACGGTGCTTCGGCCCAAGCTGTTCAACGACGCCGAGCGCAAGGCCGGCGAGTCGGCCTGGCTGCTGGGTGGCTCCTTCATCACCGAGGGTGCGATTCCGTTCGCCGCCGCCGATCCGCTCCGGGTAATCCCGGCCGCGATCGCCGGCAGCGCCGTGGCCGGTGGCCTGGCGATGGCGCTCGACGTCACGTCGCGCGCCCCGCACGGCGGCATCTGGGTGGTCGGCTTGATCGGCAATCCGGTCGCCTACGTCGCCGCGATCCTCCTCGGCACCGGCGTCAGCTGCGCCGCGGTGATCCTGCTCAAGTCGCGGCGGTCGAGCCCCGCTGGTGCTGGCAGCGCCGGCTCCGCCTCATCCACTCAGGCTCCGCGGCCCGCCGCGCAGTTCTAAGACCCATTCCACTCAGAGCCCAAGGAGCACCGTCTCATGCCACAGCGTCTCGTGACCGTCGGATCGTCGGTCGGCCTTCATGCCCGTCCCGCCACCCTGTTCGTGCAGGCGGCAACCAAGCAGCCCGTGAAGGTCACGATCGGCCGCAGCGGCGATGACCCGGTCGACGCCCGCAGCATCCTCGGGGTGCTGGGACTCGGCGTGAAGGGCGGCGAGGAGGTCGTGCTCTCCGCGGAGGGCGACGGCGCTGATGCCGCCCTCGAGGAGCTCGCGGCCTTGGTCGCGACCGATCTCGACGCCACCGCGTAACCGCCAGCCAGAGAGGGAGAACGAGGATGCCTACATCGCTTCAGGGGATCGGCGTGAGCGCGGGGCTCGCGGCCGGCCCGGTCGCCAAGCTGGCGGCGCCGCCCGCGCTGCCAGCGGCCACGGCCGTGACGGACGCCGCCGCTGAGTCGGCGGCGGCGCGCGCCGCGCTGCAGGCCGTCACCGACGACCTCTTTGCGCGGTCGGCCGCGGCGACCGACGAAGTCGCCAAGGCTGTCCTCGAGGCGCAGGCGATGATGGCTGCCGACCCGACGCTCGCCGACGCCGTCGCCGAGCGGATCGCCGGCGGCACCGACGGACCACACGCGGTGGAGGCCGCGTTTGCTGGGCACCGCGCGCAGCTCGAGTCGCTTGGCGGGTACTTCGCCGAGCGCGTGTCTGATCTCGACGACGTGAAGCTGCGCGTGATCTGCGTGCTGCTCGGGGTGCCGATGCCCGGCGTGCCGAGCCCGGGGCACCCGTTCGTGCTGGTCGCGGCGGATCTCGCCCCGGCCGACACCGCCACGCTCGACCCGGCGCAGGTCCTGGGGATCGTGACCGAGCGCGGCGGCCCGACGGGCCACACCGCCATCCTCGCCAAGCAGCTCGGCATTCCGGCCGTCACCGCCTGCGCGGGAGCACTCGCGCTCAGCGACGGCCAGACCGTTCTCGTCGACGGGCAGACCGGCCTGATCACGCCCGATCCCTCACCGGACCAAGTCTCTGCCGCCCACGAGCGCCAAGCGGCGCTGGCCGCGCGGCGTGCGTCGAGCCACGGGCCCGGTCGCACGGCCGACGGCCACCCGGTGCGCCTGCTCGTGAACATCGGCGGGCCGTCCGACGTGCAGGCCTCAGGCGTTCCAGGCGCTCAGGGCGTCGGGCTATTTCGCACGGAGTTCCTCTTCTTGGATCGCCAGACGGCGCCGACTGCCGCTGAGCAGCAGGAGCTCTACGCGCAGGTGTTTGCCGCGTTTGCCGGGCGATCGGTGATCGTGCGGACGCTCGATGTGGGCGCCGACAAGCCCCTGCCCTACCTGGCGCAGGAGGCCGAGGAGAACCCGGCGCTCGGCGTCCGCGGCCTGCGTCTCGCGCGCAGCCAGCCGGCCGTGCTCGAGGAGCAGCTGGCGGCCGTCGCCGCCGCGGCTCGCGGCAGCAACGCCGAGGTGAGCGTGATGGCCCCGATGGTTTCCACCCCCCGCGAGGCGCGCGAGTTCGCCGAGGTGGCCCGCAGTCATGGCATCGAGAAGGTCGGCGTGATGATCGAGGTCCCGGCCGCGGCGATGCTCGCCGATCAGGTGCTCGCGGAGGTCGACTTCGCCTCGATCGGAACGAACGACCTAGCCCAGTACACGATGGCTGCCGACCGGATGGAGGGGCGCCTCGCCGATCTGCTGGATCCGTGGCAGCCAGCGGTGCTCGCGCTGATCGAGCGCGTCGCCGGGGCCGGCCAGCGCCTCGGGAAGTCGGTCGGCGTCTGCGGCGAGGCCGCGAGCGATCCGGCACTCGCGCTGGTGCTTGCGGGGATGGGCGTGACGAGTCTGTCGATGAGCCCAGGTGCCCTGGCCGACGTGCGCGGCACGCTCGCCGCCCACACGTTGGCGGACTGCCAGCGGCTGGCCGCGGCAGCGGTCGGCGCGCCGTCGGCGCCGGACGGCCGCGCCACGGTGAACGCGGAGCTCGTCGGCGTCAGCTGACGCCCACCAGGGCGGGGCGGTCTCGCCGCTCCGCCGCCCGGTGGCCGGTTCTTAGAACGACGTTCCGAAACGGCCACCGGCGCCCAATACGCTCCTGCCGGTCCCATCGAAACGCGCCGTAGCTCTCTCGGCGCGAGCAGGAGCTCCCTATGTCTCCCCTGTCCCTTCGGCGCGCGCCATTGCTGGCTGCCGCAGCTCTCGCGCTCGCCGCGCCGTCCGCCGGCGCCGCCACCTACGAGCAGATCTCGCGCGGCGACGGCCCGCTCGGTGCGTCGTCGCCCGTCGGCCAGTCGGTGGAGGGCGTCGCCAGCGACACCGGCATCTTCGGCATCTACTCGACGCTCACCCCGAGCAATGGGTTCTTCCCGGAGACCAAGAGCTACCTGCGCAACACGCTCACGAACCGCACCACGCCGGTGAACGCCACCGGCCAGGTCTTCGACGTCGACCGCGCCGAGCGCACGCTGCTCACCTACGACTTCAACTTCGGCGGTTCCGCGATTGCGATCGCCAAGCCAAGCGGCGGCGCGCCCCAGCCCGTCGTGACGCTCCCGGCCTCCGGGTTTAGCAACGCCACGCTGAGCGGCGACGGCCGGACGGTCGCCTACTCCAACTACGGGCTTGGCGTGCGCCTCTTCGACGTCGCGACCGGGCAGGTCACCACGCCGACGCCGGGCTACGTTGGCGTCGATCGCTACAGCCTCAGCGACGATGCAACCGTCCTCGCTGGGTGGCTCTACGACGAGACTGCCGGCACCGAGGGTGGCGTGATCGTGAAGAACGGCGTTCGCACCGAGGTAAGCAGCCGCGCGCACGTGAGCCCGAATGGCAACAAGGCGTTCTACCTCGCCGACGCTCCCAGCGGCGGCAAGGAACTCGTCACGCGCACCCTCGCGACCGGCGCCGAGACGCGCAAAGCGATCCCCGCGGCGATCGGCACGCCGTACATCCTGTGGATCTCGCCGTCCGGTGATCGTGTGGCCGTCGGCCCAGACACCGGCTACGCCTACGGCCCCGCGCCCGAGGCACAGGTCCTCTCCGGCAACACGTGGTCGGTCTTCGGTGGCGCGTACTCGCGGCAGTTCGCCGACGGCACCGCTGCCGTCTCGTCGAAGTTCTCCATCTCGCGCAATGGCCGCTACGCCGTGCTCCCGTTCAACGAGCAGGTTGCGATCGTTGCGCTTGAGGGCCAGCTGCTGGCCGCCAACCAGCCGCTCTCGCCAGCCGCGTATTACGGCGGCCAGGCCACCCCGCAGTGTTACGGGCCGTTCGGTGCGTTCGGCGCCTACCTCGCCCGCCCGGCAGCCTGGGCGCCGGCGCCGCGCCGCGCCTACCTGACGCTCCGCTCTGGCAGCACGGTGTTGCTTGACCGCGTGCAGAACACGCAGGCCCCGATCATTCCGTCGGGCAACAATGACGAGCCGCGCGACGAGGCCTACAGCGTGCAGGTGCCGACCGATGACGTGCCGCTGACGGTTGAGTGGACGGTCGTCGACCACACCGGCCGCACCCTCAAAGAGACGTACACCGTGCCGGGTTGCCCGGTGTTTGTGCCTGAGGAGGAGTGGCCCTTCGGCGAGGAGTAGCCCTCACGCGGCTCGACGTTCGACGGACTCCACTTGCGCGAAGCGGCAACGTGCCAGAGGATGGTGGCATGCGCTGGGCGAGGTCGGTGGTCGTTGCGATCGGTTTGGCGGCAGGGCTTGCCCTGCCGTCGCCAGCCGCTGCCAAGCTCGCGGCGGCCGTCACCGTCGAGCCCAGCGGCTCCGGCAGCCGGCTCGTGGTGGTGCTCTCCAGCGACGTTGAGGTCGCCAAGTCCAAGCAGCCGTCGAAGCTCGCGCTCACCGCCAAGGGCAAGAGCTACAAGCTGACGAAGGCCAAGGCCGCCCGAGCCGCCGTCGCGCTCGGCACGTGGCGGTCGGCGGTGCTCAAGGGCAAAGCCCAGACGGCCGCGCAGGCGCTCGTCGGCAAGAAGGTCTCGGTCGTCGTGACGCCCAAGTCCGGGCCGAAGAAGACCGTCAAGGCCGTCGCAGGACTGCCGGCCGCCGGAGGCGGTGGTGGTGGGACGACACCCGGGGCTACGACGCCGGGCGCGACCACCACGCCGGGGGCGACGACGACCCCCGGAGCGACGCCCCCGGCCGCCCCCGCGCCACTCTTCGGGACGCCGGCCACGGCGCTCGAGGGCCAGGCGGCGGCGAACGCGATCCTCCCGTTCCTGCTCAATTCGCGGTTCACGGATTGCGTGGCCGGTTGGCCTTCGTGCCCGAGCGTCTACCACTTCGGGCACTTCCCGAATGGCGACATGTACTACTGCCGCCTGACCAACGTCTCGGGAGCGGACATCATCAACCGCCAGCCAGCTACGAACCTCACCGTCACCGGAGCCAACCAGGCCGTCGACGGGTCCTGGGCCGTCAGCTACGCGATCCTCGACCAGAGCAACAACGTCGTCAACTACCGCTGGGACGTGACGGCCCAGGGCGCCGCCACCGGCCAGTACTGGAACACCCAGACCGTCGCCGCGGGGCAACAGCCCAACGAGATCTACACGGGCTATGTCTGGGTCCGCGGCGCGCGAGACTGCACCTATTAGGCGCAAGCCACGAGGCAGCGCCAGCGCCGGATCCTCAAGGCTCCGTGTCGGGGTCCAGCCCGTGGAACCGCATCATCGCGTCGGTCATCAGCAGGCGAGGTCTGGCAGAGATGGCCGCTGAGAGGAGCGCCAGAGCAGCCGGGACGATGAACGCGGCGATGATCCAGCCGCTGTAGATCTCTGCGCTGGTTCCGGAGACCATCTCCACCAAGAAGATCGCTGGGAATGAGACCTGGAGGAAGAGCACCCCAGCCATGAAGATCGTCGACAGCACGAGCTGAGGCGTGGTGACTTGCCGCGGGGCGCCGCTCGCACTTGTGCCGGTCGGGGGTGGCCAGACGATCGCCGAGTAGGCCCAGGCGCACCCGAGCCAGAGCGCAAGCGCCCCGAGCGACAGGTAGGTCAGCTCCCAGGCGTGGTCGTTCGACCACGCCAGCCCGGCCATTCCAGTCCAGAACGGCACGAACATCACGAACGTGCTGGCGGCGGTCACCACGATCAGCGCCGCCACAAGCCACGAGCTGGTCGGGTCGGGTTGTGCGCTGAGTGCCGAGTCGCCCCGCACCTGAGTCTGTGCCACTAGCCGAGTTCGGCGGTACGCGGCAGCAGGCCGCAGAGGGCGATCCACACATCTGTCGAGGTGCACGGCTCAAGGGCGATGCCGTCCTCAAGTTCGAGCACGGCGGCCAGGCCGTCGTCGCCACCGTCGATCACGGTGAATCCGTCGACCTGTGGCTCGTCTCCTACCTGCCATGCGGCCCAGGCACTCCAGAGCAGCCAGTGCTCGCTCGCGATCGGGGTGCCGACGCGAAGTTCGTCATCCCAGCCTTCCGCGAGCGACGCGCGGCCCGTGCCTTGGAGCTGATCGGCCTCGACGAACAACACCGCCGCGTCCTCGGCTGGCTCGACACGCGGGCCAAGGTCGATGAGGTCGGCGAGCGCCAGCGGCAGCGACTCGGCTGAGCCCTCGTAGGGGCCGTGCTCGGTGCCTGCCTGGTCGACGACGTAGCTGAACCGGCCGGCCTCAATGGTGCCGGCGACCTTGACGACGCCGAGGCCGTCGTCGGCCTCAAGGCCGAACTCGATGCCTCCGTAGGTGCTCATGTGCCCCCCAGCTCCTCGCGCGATGCCGCGCGAATCCACTCGATGGCGCGGTCTCGTCCGGCATCGTCGTCGAAGTCGCAGATGGCCCAGATGACCGGCAAGGTCGCGTCCTCGTCGCCCGTCCACACGTCCGCGGTGAACACGCGCTCGCCCTGCCGGAAGATCAGCAGCGATCGCTGAGCACCGCCGATCGCCAGCGGATCGCCAGCGACGTCCTTGAGTTCAGCATCGGTCATCGTGCTGACGAGGTCGTCGACGATCACCTGATGGCGGTCGAGGGCGTCGCCAGCGAGATCGGCGGGCGCAGCCATGACCGAGATCACGGCGGGCGCCGCGCTTCCGTCGGCTGCGACGAGCTGTCGCAGCACTCGGTCCTCGGTGAGCGGGCCGTCGATCCAGCCAGCCGGCGGGGCCGGCAAGCTGGGGCGGGCGCGGGGTTCGGGCTCCGGGATGGCGGGTGGCCGATCAGCTTCAGCGATCGGCTCAGCGTCGTCGCCGAACCGCAGCGAGGCGACGACCGTCTCAAACACCTCGGCGTCGATCACGACCATGTCGGCGTCGGTCAGCCCAGTGGCCACGAGCGCGCCGCCGTCGGCCAACGGGAGCGCCCAGAGGAACGCCGTCACAAGGTGCGGCCCATGCCGGTAGGCGACGGTCGCCCGGAAAGCGGGGAGTTCGTCGTCCTCAGGGCGTGGTCCATAGAGGGCGAGATCGAGGAACCGGCCGTCGGTCATCGTCTCGGCCAGGCGACTGACGCGCTCGCCGATCAGGTGTTCCATCGGCCCGGACTCCGGATCAGGGCTGGGCTCGAGTTCGTGATAACGCTCGAAGCTCAGGCGGCTGGCGTACCCGACGGGCTCGTCGACCACGAGTTCCAGCTCGACGCCAACTCGCGGATGCTCGATACCGGTCCAGCCCTCGGGAATCTCAAGGTCGAAGCGCGTCGGCTGGCGCTCGGTGCTCATGGTGCTCATCGGGTCTGCTTGCGCTTCTGGCTCTTGCGTTGCTGCGGCTTGCCGGACTGCACGCGGGGGTTGGCATTGACGACGCTGCGCGCCCGCGAGAAGCGGTCCGGGTGGCGGTACTGGGCGGGCAGCAACCACCGCGGTCGGCCCCACGCGATGAGCGTGATCCACAGCAGCGACACCACCGCGAACGCACCGCCGATGGCGGACACCAGCACCACCGAGTCAACCCGGTCGACGAGGACGACGAAGGCAAAGATCGCTACGACGATGAGCACGAGGAACGCGGTCTCCGCGCACAGGGCACGAGCCATCCGTTCACTGTCCTTGCCGGAGTGCGGGACGAGATCGCTCCAGGTTGGCCCCGTCGTCCAACGACGCTCCCGCGGGTCTTCTGGGAGCTGGCCGTCGCGCCACCAGCGGACGGTCTTTGAGGCCCACCCGGCGGTCGCGGGCAGCAGCGCACCAAAGAATGCGGCGACCGGAAGGTTCCCGTCACCCGTCATCAGCGCGTCACAGGCCCAGGTCACGGCGGCCCAGATCAGCAAGCCGCCGAGGAGGTACGGGCCGAAGATCTTGAGGAAGAGACTGAGCCCGCCAGGGCGCTTTTCCGCAGGTGACGTCACAGCGCGGGCTCCGGCGCGGCGCGGCCGGGCTTCCATTCGCGCTTGGGCGGCTTCGGCGGCGGGGGAGCCTTCTTCTTCTCAGCCTGGTCGATCTGGTGGTTGATGATCGCGCCTGTCGCCAGGCTCGCCGCCGCCGCCGTGGCCCCGATGATCACCGGGCAAGCGACGGCGCCAGCACCCATCGTGCTGACGGCCGCACCAGCGCAGATCGCTCCGCCCACGGCACCGATCGCCACCTCGACGGCGAGCGCCGCGCCAGCGGCGCCGACGCGCTTGGCAACCGTCGAGAACGACTCGCCCTTCACGATGCCGGTCGCAAGGGCCGTCACCGGGCCAAGCGCCTTACCGGCTGCCTTGCCGCCCCAGCCGAGGAGCTTCTTGCCGAGGCCGCCGTCGCCGCCCTTCTTCCCCCACGGCAGCTTGTCGATCAGCTTCTTGCCGGTCTTGTCCCACAGCTTTCCGCCCTTGGCCTTGGCGCTCTCGATGGCACGCTGCTTGTAGTTCCAACTGTCGAGTTTGCGCAGCAGTTCCAGACGCGTCTTGCGATCGGCGCGGTACTGGCCCTTCATGTCCTTCCACGACGAGAACCGTGCGCGGTTCCACCTGCCAACGACTCCCTTGCCGTTGTAGGCCTTGCGGATGTCGGCATTCGAGCGAATCGTGCGCTCTTTCACCAGCAGCTTGCTGTACTCGTCGAGCGTGTTGATCCCGGCCTTGCCGGTGAACTTGCCGATCCACTTCGCCGCGTCCCACCCAGAGATGCGAGACGAGCCCCCGCCTGCGTCGGCAGCTCGGGCCAAGGCGGCACGGCGGCGGAGCGCCGGCCCTTGGCGGGAGGTAATGCCCGAGGCGCGGCGGGTGAGCGTGGTGGCGCGTTCCATCGCGGCGACCGTGCGTGCGACGGTCTTGGGCTCCAGGCCCGCAAGCGAGACCGAGGTGATCTGCCCGGTGACGTCGTCGATCGCGAGCGATCGAGCAGCGACCAGTGAGGCGGCGCGGTCGAGTCCAGCGGGCTGAAGCGAGATTCCCGGGCGGCTCATCGTGGCCTCGGCAGGCACTGCTGAGCGGCCTGCTCGGCCTCGCGGTGTCGACGGTCGTCGTCGGCCTTCTTGCGGCGGTCCCAGTCGGCCTGCTTGCGAGCCAGCTCGCCCGCCTCAGCGGCCAGCAACTTGGCCTCGAGCGACAGTGAGTGTGCAGCGGCGCGCGCACGCGAGGAAGCCTCTTGGAACTCAGCGTCAGAGGCGCTGCGAGCGGGTCCGATGAAGACGGACGGGGGAACGAGTCCCGGGATCACCGCGGCCAGCTCGTCGAGGCGCGACGCGTAGGACGAAAGCTGTGCGGAGACCGCCGACAGTGCGGCTGGCACACCTTTAGGCCGAGGTTCCACTACGCGAGGTCGTTGTCGTTTGCCACCGCGCGGCGGTGCATGGGCAGAGACATGCCAGCAATGTAACCAAAACGCTGGCGATCCGCTACAAGCCGGAGCGTAAGCGACAGCTGCGTGGGAGCTGACGCCACCGGGCCCCTGCCACGCGGGCGTTTCACCGTCTCAGCGCCGCAGCACCCGTACCGCCGCGGGCACGGCCGGGCCCTCGATCGCCAGCGAGCCGAGGAGGTCGTCGACATCCTTGTCTTGCTTGCAGACGGCGCCATCGGCCGGGACGGCGGTGCCGTTGAAGTAGGCGATCACGTGGTCGTCGATGCATCCACCGGACGCGCCGTTGTTGAAGGCGGTGTGGCCGTCGCCTTGGAAGGTGAGCAGGCGGGCGTTGCCGAGCTGCTGGCGCAGGGCAACCGCGCCGTCGTAGGGGGTGCGGGGATCAAAGCGCGTCCCGATCACCAGGATGGGCGGGGCGCCCGCTGCGGCCGGGTAGGCCCACGGGCCAGCAAAGCGTCCAGCGGGGTGCGGCCAGAGCGCGGTTGCCAGGGTCGCCGGCCAGGTGTCGTCGGCGACGTCCGGGGCGGCGGCGCGGATGCTCGCCAGGTAGGCGTCGGTCACCTCGGACGGGTTGGTGGCGCGATCGGCGCCGGAGTTGCCCAGGTAGCCGGGGACGAACTTCTCGGCCTCGGCCTCGGGGTCGGTCTCCGCCACGAAGGAGGCAAGCATCTCGGGGCGCCCGGAGACCGCCTGACCGACGGCCATCCCGAGGAACGGCCAGGCGTAGCGTGCCGTGAGTCCCTCGCTGACGAACCCGCGCACGTCCTCGTCGGTGAGCCGCTTGATGCCCTTCACGCCGCGGATGCGCGCCGGCTTGCGCTCCAGTCTTGCGAGGAGCTTGCGGTAGGCCTTGAGGCTGACGCGCCGGCCGGACTTCTTGGTCGACTTCAGGAACCGCTTGAGCGTCACCTCGCCGGAGGCGGCCTGCGCGAGGTCGTCCTGCAGCGGGCGGTTGGCGTAGCGGTCCGGGTCGATGGCGCCGTCGAGCACGAGCTTGCCCGTCGAGCCGGGGAACATCGCCGCGTACGTCGCGCCGAGGTAGGTGCCGTAGGAGTAACCAAGGAAGCTGAGCTTCGCGTCGCCGAGGGAGGCCCGGAGCTGCTCCAGATCACGGGCGACGTCGACCGTTCCCAGGAACGGCAGGATGCTCGCGCTGCGCTGGGTGCAGCCGGCGACGTACGACGTCATCTCCGCCGTCACCGACGCGAGGGTAAGCGGCGTGCTCGAGGCCGCGGGATCCTCGAACGGGCCGCACTGCACCGGCGAGCTGGCGCCAACGCCGCGCGGATCAAACGAGACGAGATCGAAGCGCTCGCCGAGCTCGTCCATCACGGGATCGGTCTGGCCGTCGAACGTCGCCAGCGCAACCTGGAGGAACTCCACGCCGGAGCCGCCAGGGCCGCCCGGGTTGACGACGAGTGAGCCGAGGCGCCGACTCGACGTCGACGCTTTGCGGATGACGGCGACGTTGATCCGCGGGCCCGCGGGGTCGGCGTAGTTCAGCGGCACCGAGAGCGTGCCGCACTGCAGGCCGGTCGCCCGCGGCGTGCAGGCGCCCCACGCGATCTTCTGTGCCGGCGGCTGCGGCAGCGTGTCTGCGGCTGCAGCCCCAGCCGGTAGCGCACCTCCCAAAAGGAGGGCGGCCCCGACCGACGTTCTAAGCAGCCGATCGCGCCGCAGATCTTGTTTGCGCGGAGCCGGTTTAGGCCGGAGGCCGGGCCGGATTCGTGCCGAGCCCGGCGCAGCCGTTCCGCTTACGAGATGCAAGTGAGCGGCGCTTAGAACGTCGGGCGGTAGGGGCCGAAGACGTCCTTCATGGCGCCGCAGACCTCGCCCATGGAGGCGCGGTCGCGGAGGGCTTCGCGGATGAGCGGCACGAGGTTGACGTCGCCTTCGGCGCCGGTCCGCAGCTCGGCGAGGCGCTGCTCGACGAGCGCCTGGTCGCGGTTGGCTTTGAACGCCTTGAGGCGCTCGAGCTGCGCCGTCTCGGAGGCCGGGTCGACGCGCAGCAGGGCGGGCACGTCGAGTTCTTCCTCGACGAACTTGTTCACGCCGACGACGATGTCTTGCTCGAGCTCGTAGCGCTTCTGGTAGCCCCAGGCGGATTCGTCGATCTCGTTGGTGATGAACTCGATGGCTTTGGTGGAGCCGCCGATGCCGTCGACTTTGGCGATCAGTTCGAGGGCACGGGACTCGATCTCGTCCGTCAGTGCCTCGACGAAGTAGGAGCCGGCGAACGGGTCGACGGTGTCGGTCGCGCCGGACTCGTAGCCGATGATCTGCTGGGTGCGCAGGGCGATCTTCGCGGCCTCTTCGGTCGGGAGCGCGAGGGCCTCGTCGAAGCCGTTGGTGTGGAGCGACTGGGTGCCGCCGCAGACGGCGGCGAAGCCCTGCAGCGCAACGCGGACGATGTTGTTCTGCGGCTGCTGGGCGGTGAGCGTGACGCCGCCCGTCTGCGTGTGGAAGCGCAGCTTCATCGACTTGGGATCCTTGGCGCCGAAGCGATCGCGCATGATCGTCGCCCACATGCGGCGGGCGGCGCGGAACTTGGCGACCTCCTGGAACACGTTGTTGTGGCCGTTGAAGAAGAAGGCCAGGCGCGGCGCGAAGGAGTCGATGTCGAGCCCGGCGTCGACGGCGGCCTGCGCGTAGGCGATGCCGGAGCTGAGCGTGAAGGCGACCTCCTGCACGGCCGAGCAGCCCTTTTCGCGGAAGTGGTAGCCGGAGATCGACACGGTGTTCCACTTGGGGATGTACTCCTTGCAGTACGCAAAGAGATCGGTGGTGAGCCGCATGGAGTGCTCGGGCGGGTAGATGTAGTTCCCGCGAGCGATGTACTCCTTGAGGATGTCGTTCTGGACGGTGCCGCGCAGCTGGTGCGACGCCACGCCCTGCTCCTCACCGACGAGTTGGTAGAGCATCAGCAGCACTGTGGCGGGCGCGTTGATGGTCATCGACGTCGACACCGAGTCCAGCGGAATCGAGTCGAAGGCGGTGCGCATGTCGTCGATCGTGTCGATGGCGACGCCGGTGCGGCCGACCTCGCCGAGGCAGCGCGGGTCGTCGGAGTCCAGGCCGAGCTGGGTGGGCAGGTCGAAGGCGATCGAGAGGCCCGTGGAGCCCTTGGAGAGCAGGTACTTGTAGCGCTCGTTGGACTCCTTCGCCGACGCGTAGCCCGCGTACTGGCGCATCGTCCACAGCTGCGAGCGGTACATCTCGGCGTGCGGCCCACGCGTGTAGGGGAAGTCGCCCGGCTCGCCGGTGCGCTCGTCGAGGTCGGCGGGCAGATCGCTCTCGGTGTAGAGGCGATTGATCTCGATGCCCGAGTCCGTGAAGTGACGGGGATCCTCGGGACCAACGATCGGCGCGATCGTCAGGCGTTCACCGGTACCGGCCTCGGGCGTGCTCATGCGCGCAATCGTACGGGAGACGGGGTGTGGGTAGCGGACGGGTCGGACGGGGCGGGGTGCAGCGAGGCGAGGAGGCGAAGTTCAGTCGACGCTCTGGGCTAGGGAGAGGTCGCAATTCCGCCCCTCATCGCGGGACTTGAATGCCCAGGAGCGCAAGACCAAAGCCGAGTACGAGCATTGTCGCGATCGTCGCAACCAGGACGGCTGCAGTTGTATGCGCCTCGATCCACCTGACATTGGAGGGGTAGCGTTGCCGCAGCGCAGATGTCGACTGCGGTTCCGACGACTCCTGCACTGGAATTCCGAGGGTGCCGCACGCGTCTACGAGCAGATCAAGGGGCCAGCGACGGCCGGCCGAGGTCCACGTGCCACCACCGGCTTCGTCAAACCACATGAGCCACGAGTCGTGTCCGGCAACCCCACCTCTCACGTCGGAGAACAGCATTGCCTTCCCCTTCGCTGCGCGCCCGACCACCCGCCGACGCGACCTGGTCTCGAACAAGATCAGCTGATCATCGACCTGCTCAACGCGACTTGCTTTCGCATACGCGTCGAGCCACCAAACGGCCGCCCCGGCCCCGAGTAGGCCCAACAGAACGGCAAGCACGTATCCGCCTAGCGACAATCGCCAGCCCAAGATGAGGATCAGGCCGCCAAACACGAGTGCCGGGAGCACGGCCTTCCGATTCACGGAGGGGCCATAGGGTGAGATCGTCACAGTTCCAGGCACGCGTCTAGCCTCCGAGCGGCAGCATCTGCGACGGCGTCGAGGGACAACGCCCTACTCAACCCGAAACTGGCAAAGCTCGCAAGAGAACTCAGTCGTCCGCCTGCCAGATCGCCCGAATCGCCGAGACCAAGAAGTCGCGCAGCTCGTCATCGTTGCGGGCGGTCCAGCTAATTCCAGCCGGACGCCAAGGCGATCGCGACTTTCCGGTCGCCGTGACGTCTCGCACCAACAGGGCGTTGTCGCCGCCAAGTAGTCGGTGAAGCGGGTGCGCGCCGCCTGCACGAACCAGAGCAGCTACACGGTGCTCATAGTTGTAGCCATCAGTAATTGCGAGATACGAGATCCCGTTGTAGTGCTTGAACCCAACGTCGGGTGCGTCAGTCGGCGTCGCTGGCTTCACAGTTGCCGCTTCGAACCCCGACGAGATCGCCAGTCGAGCGGGAAGGACCAGAAGCCCCATGCTGTTGCGACGAACCAACCAGGCCGCCAGAACGAGCACTTCAACGCCGACGATCGCGACGTAAACCCCCGTCGGAAGGTCCGACTCCCCGGTAACGGTTCCGCCCAGCCAAATCGCCAGCGGAAGCAGCGGTGCCCACGCCGCAAAGACCCAGATGCGACGACGACCGTGGCTCGTCTGATACTGAACGCCGTTGGAATTCATGGACAGTCCCGACGCATCGCTGAGTTGGCGTCGTGATCGTGAAGGGGAGCCTAGCGTGGCGAGACTTTGGGTCGGTTCAGACTGCCACTGGCGCGACGTCGGGTCTCAACACCCCGGTTCGAGCCATGCATCGTCACGTCCGCGAGATTCCTCGCGCCACGAGGTATAGCGTCAGCACGACCACCCAAGCGAGCGTCGCGCTCATGATCGGACGAGCGAGACAGACCGGAACTGAGCCGGGATAGCGCTTCGCCAGGTCCTGAACGTCCATAGGATTGGGGTCCGTCTCGATCGGTAGCGAAGCTTCAAGCCGTAGTGCTTCGAGTTCGTCCAGATCCCATGCCACCTCCGGGAGCATCGCGCGACATATGCCGTCCGCATCGAGCCACAATTGGAGCTTCGGTTGGTGCGAGTTATAGATGTCTACTCGAACTACCGAGCCGCCCCCCGGCGACGACACAATGGTACGAGCACGGTAGAACGTGCCCCGAAACACGAGTCGTTGCCCGTCCCAGAAGAGCGCCATCCGTCGCCTGGAAACAAGCGCATACAGGTAGAGCGCTCCCGTGCCGCCAATCCCGAACACGAGCGCCAGCGCCAGTCTCGCACCACCGAGATTTGTAAACGCGTACCCGGCAAAGACGAGCGACGCAACCATCAGCACCCAAGCAGGTACCGGCGTCGAGGGGTTTCGCCGTGGATAGACCTCCACAGCCCACCCTCCTGGCGGCGCCTTCACGGGCACACTCGTGCCTCAGCCTTGGGATCGCCTTCCAAAGCCTCGAGCGCTTTCGCATACAACCAGCCAGCCACGCTGAATCCGGCACCGTAGGAACCCGTAACCACCTTGGCAAGTCCCGTCGCTATACCGCTGGCTGAGCCGGTCGCCACCGAGAGGGCGTCCCAGACCACGCTTCCTGCAGTCCCCTTGTCACGAGCCCAAAGCCACGCATCGGCGACCAAGACCAAGGTGCCGCTGAAGGCCGCAAACGTGAGCACCGACCCGCAGGCCAAGGCCAAGGGGCCGCCGGGAGCGAGAGTGCCAATACAGCCGAGAGTCAACAGTGCCGAGGCAGCCGCAACTGGGGTCATTTCCGCAGACACGTGGGCCGCTGCCTCGTCGACATCTGTAAGCGTCGGACTTAGTCCATTGGCATCGACCATGTTGATGGGGTCACCGGCGAGTGCGTCGTGTTCATTCCATGTTTGCACGACGCCCAAGGGCTCGGGGGTGGCGAATCGAGCCAAGGTAGACGCATAGGCCCGCGTTCCCATCCACGCAAAACCTACGGCGTCGGAGACGGGGTCCGCTATGGAGCCTTTGAAGCCGAAGGGCTGCGTCCCTGGGGCGCTGTCGCTGGTGGTCCGACCGTAGGCGTCGTAGCTGAGCTGTTGGATCGCGATTCCGGTGTCGACGTCGATGACTTGGCGGACGGACCCGAGTGCGTCGGTGATCAGCCGCAGACGCTGGCCATCGCGTCGAACGACGAGGTCCGGAACGTGACAGCGACCTCCTCGTGGGCGAGCGGCGTGCCCTCACGATCCTCCGCGCTCCAGCCCGCCAGTACCCCCGCTCGATCAAGCGATGGGAGCCCATCAGCGATGAGTACCGGCGCGTCCGCACTGGGGTAGGGCCTGGGGATATCGCGGCCCATCGAGTCAGCGCGGTTGCTCGCGTCATCGAGGCCGTCGGGTGTTGCCCAGATGGAGGTCCCACGCGTCATAGGCGTCCCTGCTGCTGCCGGCGCAGCGCCTCGCGCTTGGCCATCGCGGCCTCGGCGCGGACTTCGCGTCGTAGCGCGTCTGCGCGTCCTCGAGGCGGTCGGCCTCCATCCGCAGCCGCGATGCGGTTGACGAGAGGCCGTCCCCTGCGCTCGTGAGCTGACGCCGAATATGGCCGAGCTCGCCCTCGTGCTGTGCCCGGCCAGGGCCCTCGAAGACGTAGAGCGGAAGAACCAACGGAGTCGTGGCACTGACGGCCGCGCAACGCACCGCGACCACGTCCATCTCCCCGGCGGCACGCCGCATCGCATCAGGATTACCGGGTGGACGCAAGGAGAGTGTCAGCGACAAAGTAGGGACAGCGTGCCGACACCTTCGACACCTCCGAGACCCTACCTCGTGCGCGGTCAGCCCCGTACCGGCTCCAGCGCCCGCAGCGCCACCACATCGAAGTCGCCACTCACGCTGCCGATCTCCTCGGGGACCGCCGCCAGGCGCACGTTGAGCGAGAGTCCCTGGTCGCCGTCGATCGGCCGGAAGAAGTCGTCGAAGTGGCTGGCCACCACGACCTTTGGTTCCAGTCGACTCAGGATCCGGGCCCAGTAATCACGGGTGAATCCGCGGCCTGCGACGCCGGCGAGGAAGAGGTCGACGCCGCCCGTGGGGACCTCGTCGTCGATGAGGTTGGCGCTGCCCTGGTGGTAGATCACGTAGCCCGCGACCTCGATGCGCACGCCGTAGACGTCGCCGCACTTGTAGGCCGAGGAGGTGAGCCCATCCATGTGCTCACACGTGAGTTCACCGTCGGAAGGAACGGCCAGCCCGAGGACGAGCTTGGAGTGCACACTCGGGAAGAACGTGACGGTGAATGGCCCAAGCTCATACGGCCGCTTGAGTTCGACTTCCACGGCGCGCTGCTCCTCGCCGTGAATCCGCATCAGCTGCACGAGCGATCGAGAGCCGTAGGCCGGCGCGTCGTAGCGCTTGGCGATCGCCGGGATGTCGACCGCGTGATCAAAGTGGGTGTGGCCCGCGATCACGCCGACGACCTCGCCAGCACGCTCGTCGAGCAGCCGCGCGTAGAGGCCCGGCTCCACCACCACGCGCCGGCGCCGCACCACGTCGCCAAGCGGGACCCGCGAGAGGTAGGGGTCGAGGTAGAGCGTCTGCCCCTCGTACGTCAGCCGGTAGCCAGCGACGCCGAGCCACTCCAGCTCCAGGCCCGCGGGCAGCCCGAGACGCGACGGTAGATCAGCGCCGAGATCAGCCAGGACCGAGCGATCGGTCGCCTCGCGCTCCTCGCGGCTGCGGGCGAACCTGGCCAAGCTCGCGAAGTAGCCCGCAAGCTCACGCGGCGAGGGACCGCTCGCCACCGGCTCAGCCCTTACCCGGCGTCTCGAACGCCGCGCGCATCATCTGCGGCACGTCCATGGCGTCGACCGCGTCGGCACCCATCTCCCGCGTCCCGTCCCGCGAGGGGCGCAGTCCGTCGAGCACGATCGCCAGCTGGCGACGCCAAACCTGCGGAGCCACGTCGCGCGCAGCGTTCTGCACCTGGCTGACCATGAGGATGATCGTTGGAATGTCGGTCGGGGCGAAGTCGCTTCGCAAGACGCCAGCGCCTTGCGCTCGAAGGACGATCTGGTCGACGACCGGCTTGAGCTTGATGCGAGCCCGATCGAGGCCACCGCGGCCGTGGGCATCCGTCAAGACGACCGGCCCAAACGAGCGGTCGCCCGCCTGCAGCTCCATGTAGCCCTCGAGCAGGTGCACGATCGACTCCCACGGATCATCGAGCGCCAGGGCCTGCTCGGCATTGACCACCAGCTCGTCGATCCGGTGCTCAAAGAGCGCGTCGACGAGCGCCTCGCGGTGGGGAAACCGCCGATAGACGGTGCCGACGCCGACGCCCGCCCGTGCCGCCACGTCGTCGAGTGAGACGGCCAACCCACGCTCGGCGAAGAGCTCGCGGCCGGCCTGCAGGATCAGCTGGCGATTGCGCTCGGCGTCGCGGCGCAGGGGCTTCTCGGGAGCAGACACCGGTCCACCCTATCGACAATTCGGAGGACGCGCCTCCAGTTTCGTGCTACCGTTGCCGAAGTAGAGATTGCTCCTCCACTTTGAGCCCTCGCCTCCACTTCGCCCAAGACCAAGACCGCCGGAGTTCCCGTGCCTACCCAAGACCACCATCCACATCACGCCCGGCGTTGGGCGATCCTCGCCGTCATCGGGCTCGCGCAGCTGATGGTCGTGCTCGACGCGACGATCGTGAACATCGCCCTCCCGACCGCCCAGGAGGCCCTCGGCTTCTCCGACGAGAACCGGCAGTGGATCATCACCGCCTACGCGCTCTCCTTCGGCAGCTTGCTGCTCCTCGGCGGCAAAATCGGTGATCTCTTCGGCCGCAAGCGCGTGTTCATCGTCGGCCTGATCGGCTTTGCCGTCGCCTCGGCGATCGGCGGCGCCGCACAGAGCTTCGAGATGCTCGTCGCCTCGCGCGCGCTGCAAGGCGTGTTCGGTGCACTCCTCGCCCCCGCGGCCCTCTCGTTGCTCACGACCACCTTCACCGATCCGACGGAGCGCTCCAAGGCGTTCGGCATCTTCGGCGCGATCGCCGGTGGTGGCGGCGCCGTGGGCCTGCTCTTGGGCGGCGTGCTCACCGAGTACCTGTCGTGGCGCTGGTGCCTCTACGTGAACCTCGCGTTCGCCGGCGTGGCCGCCGTCGGTGCTGCCCGTCTGCTCGTTCAGACCCCGCAGCTCGGCCCCCGTCCCGTTCTGGATCTCCCCGGCACGATCGCGGCGTCGATCGGCCTGTTCCTGCTCGTCTTCGGCTTCTCCCGCGCGGAGACCGACGGCTGGACGGCCGCGCTGACGGTCGGCTCACTCGTCGGCGCCGTCGTGGCGCTCGGCCTCTTCGTGCAGATCCAGCGCACGACGAAGCACCCGTTGCTGCCGCTCTCGATCGTCCTGGACCGCTCGCGTGGCGGCTCGTACATCGCCGTGGGCCTCAGCGGCGCCGGGATGTTCGCCGTGTTCCTCTTCCTCACGTACTACCTGCAGCAGACGCTCGGGATGAGCCCGATCCAGACCGGCCTCGCGTTCCTGCCGATGATTGCCTGCCTCGTCGTGGCGGCGTCGGTGTCGACGACCAAGCTGCTGCCGCGGTTCGGGCCGCGGCCGCTCGTCACGCTCGGCATGCTGCTCGGCGCCGCCGCGATGGTTGCGCTCTCCCAGCTGACGATCGACTCGACCTACGCCGGGCATGTGCTGCCTGCGCTGCTGCCGATGGGCGTTGGCATGGGCCTGATCATCGCCCCGTCGATGCAGACGGCCACGATGGGCGTGGCTCCCACCGACGCCGGCGTGGCGTCGGCGACCGTGAACACCAGCCAGCAGATCGGCGGCTCGATCGGCACCGCGCTGCTCAGCACCCTCGCGGCCTCGGCCGTCACCAGCTCGGTCGCCGGGAAGACGCCGACGCCCGACGTGATGGCGCTCGCCGCCATCGACGGCTACACCACGGCGTTCTCATGGGCCGCCGGCATCTTCCTGCTGGGCGCCGTGCTCTGCGGCGCGCTGCTGCCGAGTGGCGCGACGGCGCACGAGCCGGGTGCCGTGCCAGCGATGGCGCACTGACTCGCCAGGGGTGAGCAGGAAGTAACCTGCTCACCCCTATGCGCCTGCCATCACTGACCTACGCCAACGTGATGTCCACCGTGGGCGTGTTCATCGCACTGGGTGGCACGTCATACGCGGTGGCATCGCTCCCGAAGAACTCCGTCGGCGAGAAGCAGCTGAAGGCGAGCGCCATCACGAGCGAGAAGATCCGCGACGGCGCCGTCACGGCCGCCGATCTCGCACCAGGCGCGGTGCGGTCCGGTCCGCGTGGGCCGCGCGGCGCTGACGGAGCCGTTGGCGCGGCCGGCGCGGCCGGCGCCCCGGCCGCGGGTGCAGGCCCAGCGGAGTCCTGGCGAGCGCTGAGCTTCAGCCCCGGGTGGGGAAACTGGGGAGGATACGAGTCGGGCGAGTTCAGGAAGGACCAGCTCGGCGTCGTGCACCTCCGTGGTCTCGTCACCCGGCAAGGAGCCGCCCCGGTTCAGGACGAGGTGATCGCGGTGCTGCCACCCGGCTACCGGCCCAAGCGTCCGCGACTCTTCTCGGTCGCGGCGGGCTTGACGGTGCCCGGCCGCGTCGACGTTTACCCGAGCGGTCAGATCCTCTGGTATACCGGCGAGCGTGCGACGGTGAACAACACGAGCCTTGAGGGCATCGCGTTCGACGTGGACTGACCCGCCGGGGCTACGCCGTCGGCGCCCAGGCCCGCGCCGCTGCGGCTAGCGCCACCGTCGCGCTGCGCAGGTCGCCTGGGCTCTGAGCCACCTCGACGAAACCGACGCGTACCGGCGCCTGCCCGCGCGGGGTCTGCACGCGCAGGTCGACGCCGTACCGGTCGATTGCCTCGCAGGTGGCCTCCGTGGCGTCGGCGTAGCCGCCGAGCGTCTGTGCCCACAGCAGGACGGAATCGGCGTGATCGTCGTTGAGGTGCTGGCGGGCGTAGGCGGCGCCGGGCGCCGTGGGGTCGACGTCGGCCGTGGCGTAGTCGGCGGCTTCGACGGTGCTCATCCGCGCGAACCCGCCGACCCAGCGCACGCGCTCCACGCGCAGCACGTAGATGGTGAAGTCGGCGTAGGTCGCGTAGCCGCGAGCAAACGGATAGTGCGCGGCGTGGGCCTCGAGCGCGGCGTCGGCCTCGTCGCCTTCCGGCACGATCACGTGCCCGGCGAGCGTGATGCGTGCGCGGTCGAGCGGATCCTCTCCGTCAGGCACCGGCTCGGCGATGGCGATGCTGGCCTTCGGCTCGCGGGCGAGGTTGCGGCCATGCTCGGCCATGGTGGATACGACCAGGACCGGTTCACCGGCGCCCGTGGCGCCGAACGTGATGATCGAGGCCCAGGGCGTGCCGTCGTCAGACAGCGACGCCAGCGATCCGGCCTTGGCGGCCGCGACGAGCGTGCGCGCCTCCTCTCCGGGCGTGCGCCGGCGCGAGGGCGCTGGCTCATGCGTCGGTTCGGCGATGCTCGGCCCGGACCCCGGACCGCCGTGAAATTCCTTCAGCTCGGACTTCGAGCCGGTGGGGGACGCCGTGTCGCTCATGGCGCGAACGCTACCGGGGATCCATACCCTGAACCGGATGCTGGCGCCGCTCGCAGACCTCAGCGACGTCCTCTCCCGGATCTGGTCGGATCTCACCAGCGCCCAGCAGCCGCCGAGCGACGCTGCGATCTGGGCGACCGCCCTGGCCGCGCTGCTCCTTGTGGCGATCCCGTCGGCCTGGCGCCACTCGCGCCACCTCGTGACGATTGCCCACGAGGGCGCCCATGGCCTCGTCGCCTTCCTCACTGGCCGGCGCGTCCGCGGGATCACGCTCCACACCGACACGTCCGGGCTCGCGACCTCCGTTGGCCGGGCCCGCGGGCCCGGGATCATCCTGATGACGTTCGCCGGCTACCCCGGCCCGGCCCTCCTTGGGCTCGGCGCCGCCCTGCTCCTCGGGCGCGGGCATGCGCTCGCGGTGCTCTGGATCGGCGTGCTGCTCCTTGCGCTGCTGCTCCTCCAGATCCGCAACGTCTGGGGCGTGGTGACGGTCGTCGGCTCAGGCGCCGCGGTCTTCGCCGTGACGTGGTGGGCGAGTGAGCCGGTGCAGTCGCTCGGCGCCTACGCCGCCACTTGGTTTCTGCTCCTTGCCGCGCCCCGGCCGGTCCTCGAGCTGCAACGGTCACGGGGCCGAGGCCGAGCCAAAAACTCCGATGCCGACGTCCTCGCGAGGCTCACCCCGCTCCCAGGGCTCTTCTGGGTCGGCGCGTTCCTTTTGGTGACGCTCGGCGCCTTGGTTCTCGGCGCCCAGCAGCTGCTGCCGTAGGCTCAGGGCGTGCGCCGCCGCAGCGTCGCCGCACCGAGCGCCAGCGCGGCGACGACGAACCCCACCACGATCGCGACGTCGACCAGTACCTCGCTGGTGACGGCGGCGTCGACCGTCAGCGTTCGCATTGCGTCGACGGCGTAGGAGAGCGGCAGGACGCCTGACAGCGCCGAAAGACCAGCCGGGAGCTGGTCGCGCGGGACCAGCAAGCCGCTGAGGAGAAACTGCGGCAGGACGATCGCCGGCATGAACTGCACGGCCTGGAACTCCGTTCGCGCGAACGCGCTGACGAACAGCCCGAGCGCGGTGCCCAGCAGCGCGTCGACGATTGCGACGAGCACAAGCAGCGACGTGGCGCCGGCGACGTCAAGCCCGAGCAACCCGATCGAGAAGCCGGTGGCGACGACCGCCTGGAGCGCGGCGAGCAGCCCGAAGGCCAGCGCGTAGCCGCCGATCAGATCGCCCTTGCCCAGCGGCATGGTGAGCAGTCGCTCAAGCGTGCCGGTGGTGCGCTCTCGCAGCGTCGCCACGCTCGTGACCAAGAACATGACGACGAACGGAAAGACGCCCAGCAGCGGGGCGCCAATCTTGTTGAACGTCGGGGTACCGTCGTAGATCCAGGCCAACAGCCCCATCAGCACGCACGGGACGACCAGCAACAGCGCGATGGTCCTCGGGTCATGCCGAATCTGCCTCAGGACCCGCCCGCTGGTGGCGAACGTGCGCCGGAAGGTCATACGGCGGGCCCCGCAGCGCCCTGGCCGACGAGCCTCAGGAACGCGGACTCGACGTCGGGGGTCTGCGTCGACGAGAGGAGCCCATCGAGGGTGTCGTCGGCCAGAAGCGCGCCGTCCCGCATCAGCAGCAGACGGTCGCAGCGCCGCGCCTCATCCATCACATGACTGGAGATCAGCAGCGTGGTGCCACGCGCGGCCAGCTGCCTGAAGAGCCCCCACAGCTCCGTTCGTAGGAGCGGATCGAGGCCGACCGTCGGCTCGTCGAGGACCAGCAGCTCGGGCCGGCCGAGCAGCGCTGCGGCGAGCGAGACCCGCGAGCGCTCACCGCCGGAGAGTGCGTCGACGCGGGAGCGGGCATGGCGCTCCAGATCAACGAGGCCCAAGATCCGCTCGAGTTCAAGCTTCATGGCGACCCGCGGGATGCCGAGGACGGCCGCGAAGTACGCGAGGTTCTCGCGGACCGAGAGGTCGGCGTAGACGCTTGGCGCCTGGGTCACGTAGCCGACGCGGCTGCGCAGCCGGCGGTGGCCGGCCGGCTCACCAAGCACCGTGACCCGGCCGGACTTGACCTGTTGCACGCCGACGATGGCTCGCAGGAGCGTCGACTTTCCACAGCCGCTTGGGCCGAGCAGACCCACGACTTTGCCGGCGGGAACGCAGACGTTGAAGTCCTCCAGCACCGTCGTGCGGCCGCGGACGACCGTCAGACCGGCAACGTCGATCGCGGGCGTGGCGCCAGAGGCGACGGGCATAGCGCCACGCTACCGCGATCGAGACGCCCGCCGCGGCTGCGACGAGCGCGTCTCGAACGAGTCAGGCCAGGGTGCGAAACCCTGGGGCGTCGCTACTGCGAGACGCCGAAGTCGAACGTGGGACCGGCAACCGCCATGGTCGCCTCGCCCATCGCTTTGTAGCCGGCGACGTTCGGGTGGTACGGGCCGTCGCTCAGAATCTCGTTGACCCAGCGGTTCGGGTTCTCCACGTACGGGTCCTGGTTGGGCTCATGGCCGATGAAGCGATCCTTCACCGGCACGAAGGTGACGAGGTCGTAGCCAGCCTCCGCGTTTGAGATGGCGGCCGAGTTGAGCACGATCTGGTCGCCGAGGTCGCCGAGTTCACGGGCACCCTTGCCGCTGTTGTAGGAGTTGAACAGCCCGCGCAGGATGTAGTTCGACGGGTTCGCGAGGTACGGGTACGACGCGACGACGACCTTCGCGCCGGGGCGCAGCTTGCTCCTCAGCGTCTGCAGGCGCTTGAGGGCTGCGGTCTGCACGCCGGGGACTTTGCGCTTGGCGGTGTCGACGGAGCTCTTGCAGCGGGCCGGGTCGAAGATGAATGGCGCGAAGCACTGCACGACGATGCCGGCGAAGCCGACGTCGTTGCCGCCGATCGTCAGCAAGACGAGGTCGGTGTCGGCGGTGACCGAGTTCATCTGGCCGTCGAGATCCGGGACGACGCCACCGGCGCAGGCAACGTTGCGGACGTTGACGGTGAGGCCCTTCTCACGGGCAAGGCGGCCGTAGACCTGGCCCCACGTGTTGGTGCTGCGCACGCAGGTGCCGCCGCTGATCGTGCCGCCACCGCCGACGCCAGACGAGTAGCTGTCGCCCGCGATCAGGATGTCGAGGGTCTTGGCTTGCGCGGCCGAAGCGGTCGTGGCAAGCGACGCGGCAGCGGCAAGAAGCGCGCACGCAGCGCGAAGGGAACGGGACATGGGTCCTCCGGGACAGGAGATTGGGACCTACCCAACGTACGGAGGGCCCAGTCCACGGTCAACCGCGTGAAGCCGCCTTCAGTTTCGGCGTCGGCGGCCGCGCGGCACCCGCGTGCCGGCCCGCCGACGACGGTCTACAGCGCGCCGCCAGCAGCAGGCGGGGCGTCGCTCTCGCCGCCGCCAGCCTGGCCGAACGACTCGCGGGCGATGAACTCCTCGGCCTGCAGCGGGTTGGACTTCGCGCGCTGCACCACCTTGAGGAGGTCGTTCATCTTGGAGATCTCCTCCACCTGCTCCTTGAGGAACCAGAGCGTGAACTCCTCGGAGGTGAAGTCGTGCTTCTCGCGGGCGACGCGCGTGAGCTCGGTGATCTGCTCGGCGACGCGCTCCTCCTGCGCAAGGGCGAGAGCGACCGGCTCAACGATGTCGCCGAAGGTGTTCTTCGGCGCCGCGACGGCCGGGACGACGATGTCTGCCCCGCGGTCCATCAGGTACTGGAGCATCATCATCGCGTGATTGCGCTCCTCGATCGCCTGCTGGTAGAAGACCGCCGCCAGCTGGGGAAGGGTCTCGCTATCGAAGTAGATCGCGATCGCGATGTACTGCTGCTCCGCCGCGAACTCGTGCGCGACCTGTTCGGTCAGTTTGCTGAGGAACTCCGGAGCGACCATGTGCCGCAGGCTAGCGCGTGGCGTCGGGCCGACGCTCGCCCGAATCGGCCGGCTCGACCTCGCGCGCGTCGGCCTGCTGCGCCGCTTTGCGCTCGCGGTAGCGCTCCCGGGCACGCGCGTTCTTGCGCAGGCGAGCGCGTTCGCGTTGCTTGTCTCGCCAGCGCTGCTGAACCCGGTCCTCCACCGGTGTCGGGAGGTCCTGCGGGATCGGATCCCACACGGCGTACGGGCCGGTCTGGCGGATCGACGGCGAGAGGAAACGGCTCGGCCAGCCAGCGATCCAGAGGGTGGCGAACAGGACAGCGAGGACCATCTCGGGCAGGCCGAGCACGACGAGAACAACGTCCGGGGCGCCGAGTTCGGTGGCGACGCCGCCGCCCATCAAGAGCCCGAGGACGGCCAGCCCGGGCGTGAAGCCCCGGGAGAACCCATTGGCCCAGCGCGGGTGCAGGTAGCGCCAGTGCTGATCGGTGGCCAGGACGTCGAACCAACCCGCTGGCATCCCGACGGCGCCCCACAGAAACGCCACGGTGGCCCCAGCCATGAACGCGAGATTGAGCGGTGACTCGGGATCCTCTGGGCCGAGAAGCGCGACGGCGAGCGTGAACAGCCCCACGGCGGTGAAGCAGGCCCCAAGCCACCAAAACGACAGTGGCCGGTGAGGCCAGGGACGGTCGTGTGGAGCGAGCTGAAGCTCGCCTTCTGGCCCGGGACTTGGCTCTAGCGGCACGCCGAGCTGGGCCGCCAACTTGGCCCGCTCGCGGCGGCGCCGAGCGAGAAAGCGAACCTCGGCCCGCTCCCTGATCGGGTTGGGCAGCACCTCGGGTACCGCATCGAGGTAGGTCAAAGGGCCAAGTCGACGGTAGGCCGGCGCGATGAGCGCGCGCGGCCAACCGGCGATCGCGGTCGAAAGAAACAGCGCCGCACCGCCCGCGATCCCCAGAGCCGCCAACGGCCACAGGAAGGCAAACGTCGGGCTATCGGTGACGACCGCGAGCGTGCCTGCCGCCGCGACCGTCCACCCTCCGACCCAGCCCCGCCGTACCGCGTTGCCGAAGCGGCGCCCAACACACTCGAACTCCTGCCGGGGGAGGACGTCGATCCACCCGAGCGGCACGGCGACCGCCAGTGCGGTCGCCGCCGACGAGGCCCAAAGCCAGAATCCAAACTCATGCGCATCGGTCGCCGCCGACGGCTCGACCACGGCTGCAGCGACGACGAAGAGCGCCAGGAACCAGGCCGCCCAACCGGCCAGGAGTGCGATCGAGACCCGACGCGAGAGCGGCGCCCAAGGCCAGGCCTGCCGGCTCGCCGTCGGCAAGTCCTTGCGCGCCACTCGTTCAGGCCGCAGATTCGGCGAGCGCCGAGTCCAGCGCCCCACTGATCAGCAGCCAGACGGTGGTGCTGTTGACCGGGGCCGCGGCCACCGACTCGTCGGTGGGGCCGTCGGAGATCAGCCACAGGCCAGCCTCACCAGCGTCGAGCACGTCGATACGGGTTTGCGGGGCGTCGCGGTCAAGATCGCCCCACACGTTCAGCGTCCAGCGAGTCGAAGCCGTTCCAAGGAGCCCGCGCAGCGCGGCTGCCGGATAGTCGGCGGCGAAGAGCTCCGTGATCTCGGCGAGATCCTGCTCGGGAGCACCGACCCCGAGGTAGGCGTCGGCCACCGCGTCCGGCATGAGGATCTCGTTGACGGTGTCGTCGAACGGGCGTGGAGCGAGGTCGATGAGTTCGGCGACGAGCCGCGGGAAGGTCGCCACGACGCCGACTTGAACCGGACCGATCGCCGGCGGGGCTGGCATGGCCACCAGGCCCGGTCCGATCGCGAAGTTGTGGGCGACCGTCGCGCCGCCGCGCGTGAGTTCCAGGCGCGCCTCGAGCGCCGGACTCGTCCGCGTCTGCGTGAGCAGATCGGCGGCGGATTGCGCGGCACCGGCCTCGAGACCGCGTCCCTGCAGAGCTTGCGCCACGGGGTGAGGTTCGCCCGCTGCCCACGCGTCGTGGGCTGCGGGCGAGAGCTGCAACTCAAACACCGATGGCCACACTCTCAAGCAGGTCCTGGAACGTGACGAACTGCGAGGGGAAGTCCGGGGCGAGCGCCGTGGCCGTCACCACGACCGACCGGCTGCCGACGGGCACGACCCACTGGTGGACGGTCAGGTCGTTGCCGTCCTCGACCGCCGCGACAAGGACGCGCGATGCCGGGCGCTCGTCGACCTCGGTGGTGCTCTCGTCGATCAGCCGCGGCGAGTCGAGTGCTGCCAGGAACTCGGATGCGTGGCGCTTGCGGAGGTCATGGATGCGGGTGAACTTCGGCTCACGCCGAATGGTCGCCGTAAACGACGGTTGGACGGCTCGGGGCTCGTCGGTGGCGACGAACCGGACGTCGTCGGGCGTGGCGATGACCTCCTCCCAGCCGGGAGGGCAGAACGCGGAGACGCTCAATGGCATGGCGCTAGTCGCTTGAGCCGGGCGAGCCGCCCGAACTCGACGTGACGGTCCCCGACGAACTCGTGGTCGTCGTCGTGGTCGTCGTCGTGGTGGTGGTCGTCGACGAGCTGCCAGGCGGCGTGGACGTGGCAGAGGGTGTGGGCGAGGCCGAAGGCGTGGGCGTGGGCGTAGCCACCGGCTGTGTCGACGGCGAGTCGCCACCGGAAGCGGGCGGGTCGAGGGACGGCGGCTCGTCGGCTGACCCAGCAGGGTCGGGCGAGTCCAGCGGATCCGGCGGCAGTGTCGTGTCACCGAGATCGACCGGGACTTCTGGAGCGGCTCCTGGCATCGGATCGCCTGGGAACTCGGGCGGAGTGGTGACGGTGCGGTCAGGCCCCTGACTCAGCGGGCCCGCTGCCTGGACGGCCGCACTGATCGCTTTGTACAGCTCAGCCCACTTGCCCTTGCCGCGGATGAACTGCGCGAGTTCCGTCTTGGGGAGCACGAGGCCGTCGCGACCGGTGAGCCCCTTCGCGGCGTCCCAGTACTTGCCCCACTTGGCGAGCTGCAGCTTGATGCCGGTGTCGCCCTTGGCCGGTTTGGTGCCGTACTTCCCGGCAATCGCCTCGATCATGGCGAACGTCTTCTTCTGGCGAACCGGATCGACGGAGTGCTTGCCCGTCGTCAGCGCGATCAGGCGAGCCATGTCCTTGGCGGTGCCTGAGCCGTCCCACAGGCGCGCCAGCGACGCACGGTTATGGAGCGTCTCGGACTGGCGCAGCGAACTGTCCGAGTGCTTGTCGAGGTGGTGCCGGACCTCGCGCAGCGTCTCGTTGACCTCGGCGGCCACACGCTTCGGCGCACCCTCAGCCAGCGCGGGCGTGAGCTTGGTGCCGGTGCGCGAGAGTTCTTTGCCGACGATGCGAAGTTTGTCAGCCGCGGCGTCCATCTCGGCCGGGTCGAACTTGATCGTGTCGGTCATTTGCCCTTCGACCGGGCCTTCTCTTGTGTTTCCCAGGTCTTCACGTCGGACTCGACCTGCGTGGCTGCGCTCTCAAGTCGCCCCGCCGCGTCGTCGAGGCGCTTAATCTGCGCCTGAATCGCTGGCGTCCGAGCTTCCTCGCGCTGGTTGATCCGCTCGACCAATGGGCCGGATCCGGTGATCCGCGTCTCCTTCGCGGACCGTCCCTCCTGAAGGCGCAGGTGATCGGCGTGGGCCTTGATCAAGCGCGCGTTCTCCCGCATCTGATCAGGGTTCCCCTCAGGACGGGTCTTGAGCTGGTCCACCTGCGGTGTCACGGTGTGTCTCCGACTTTCACCGTCAGCACCCTAACGCGGCCACGCGCGCGGTGCAACGCGCCGGAGCGCATGGCCGGCGCTGAACCGGGCCGTCGAAATTCACCGAGAAAAACCCCACGAACGTCGACGAGCGCCCAAACGACGCAGCCGTTGTCTCCAGCCTTATCGCCAAGTGAGCAATGCGCCCGCGCCGAGCTAGCCACAAAGACCAACCCTCGTGGTCGGGATTCGATACCGTCTTAGGCGTGCCTACGTCGGTGACCACCAAGAAGCGCTGCTGCAAGTCTGGGCCCCGGTGCAAGAAGTGCCCGGTCGTCTGGAAGCGCCTCGAGAATGAAGGCCTCGTGGTGCGTCAGAGCAAGCGCGAGTGGTCGCCAACCGACGGCAAGATCCCCAAGCGGGCGATGAAGGCCGCCCGCGCTCGCTGACACTCCGGCATTACTCACGGCACGAGGCCGGAGTGTCAGCGGGGGGCTACCCCGCTTCAGCGAGTGAAGCAGGGCCCGATCGGTTTACGGGCGGGCGACCGCTTGAGATCGATCATTCATGCGCGTCGATCTCGTCGCGTAGCGCGCTGCGCCGACTGCGCTTGAACTGCCCCCGGTTCGCCATCAGCGCAGTTTCTTGCGTCCGCGTTTTGTATATGGCGCCGGCGGTACGGGATCCCAGATCGTGCGAGGTGCGCCGAGCGCCCGCATGAACCACGGGATCAGGACCGTCGGCCGACCCCAGCCGGCGAGCAAGACCCAGAGCGTTGCGAAGCCGATGACGCCGTACCCGTAGAGGTCCTCAGCCGCCAACGACGAGATCCATTGGCGGCGCTCCGCGACGTAGACGGCCGCGATCCAGGCCAAGCCGACGAGCAGCGGCGCGAGCCCGCGGTAGAAGGCTGCTTGCCCTCGCGTACGGAACGCATCTTGAACGATGCCGTCGTTAATGGCAGCACGACCGGTCACGAGCGCGACTGCAGCACCGAGACAGAAGATCGACGCGGAAATGAGCAGCGCATCGACCATCGTCAGATCGATGCCCTGATGCCCTGGCAGCACGGCGGCGGCAACGGCGCCGAGCGCAAGCGACGCCAGAGCAAGCCAGACGACTCCGCTACCTCCGCTGTAATTCATCACGCGCGCTCCCGGTGGGAGCGGTCCCTGGCCGTGGTCTACCAGTTCAACTGGCTCAGGCACTCGGGCTCCGTCTGCCTCGGCGCGTGCAGCGAGCGCGATCACCTTGGTTCGTGCCCGATACGAGATCGGAACGGCGATCAAGAACGTGAAGACGGCCCAGGCGTACGGACCAAGCCCTTCCGCGCCCGTCGTTTCGTCGAACGTGAGGCCTTCGACGATCACTCCCGGAATCACCGCAAGGATCGCCGACACCACGAACCGCGCCCGAAACGAACGGTCCAGAAACCGCCAGAACAGCTCCGAGGTGGTCGCACCGTCCTTACGGCCCGGCCAAAATTCCGAACTCGACTCCCTGCCGTCAGGTCGCGACGGCCAGAACGAGGGCATTCACACTCCCGGTGATCAGCAGCCACGCGGCCGAACTCGTCATCGGGCGGACCCACGCGGTGCCTGGCTCGGGGCCTTCGTCGATGACCCAGAGCCCGCGGTCGTCGGCATCGATCACGTCGAGTACGGACTGCGGGCCGTCCGACGTGGCGAACTCAAGCGTCCAACGGAGAGCTTGGCCGTCGAACAAGCCCGCCACCACATCGGGAGCGAACTCCCCATCGAACGCGTCGGCGATCACCGCAAGGAGTTCGTCCTCGCAGCCCACTCCGGCGTAGGCGTCGAGCGGGTCGTACGGCATCGGGATTTCCGGCCGCTCCGCGTCGAGAGGCCGCGGCCCAAGTTCAACGATCTCGGCGATGGCGCGTGGCAGCTGATCGGGCGTCCCGAGGATGAGGCTGCCGTCGCCACCGTCATAGGCGCCGCCCGCGAACAGAACCAGCGCTGGACCGAGCGCACCGTCGAACAGCACCTCCTGCCCCAGACGCCGCAGCCGGATCGTGAACCGGAGCATCGGACTCCTTACCGTCCGGCCGAAGAGTTCGATGCCCGACTCGCGGTCGGCGCGCGCGACGCCGGCGGCCCGAAGCGCCAGGTCGATGACCTCCAGGTCATCGACGACGAACGGACCAGCTACGTCGGCCGGGGCGGCGTACCTAAGCATCGGCGAACGCCACAGTGGCCACGATCTCGTCAAACACCGGAGTGAACACGGCGTAATCGACGTTCCGGCACGTTCCCGAGATCACGACAGCGCGGCCCGGGAAAGGCACGATCCACTGCTCGAGGCTGAGGTCCTCGTCGTTGTCCGAGTACGCGACCAGGACACGCGACGCAGCTTGGCCACCGACTTGGGTCATGCCGGCGTCGATCACGCGCGGAAAACGAAGGGCAGACTCCAGCTCGGCCGCGTGCGCGGCGACCACCGCAGCCAGCGGCGTTTCGTCGGCGAGCGGTTGGAGAACTACATTGAGGTTTGGACGAAAGCTCCCGTCGCCTCGGTCGGGCGAGACGAAGGCCACGACCGCGCCGAGCACGTCCTCATGCTCGTCCCAACCACTCGGGCCGACAACGCTGAGCTCCATCTGCGAGAACGTGCTCAAAACAGCTTCTTCCATGCCTTCTTGACGTTGGATGTGGCGCTACTCACGGCCTTCTTCCCGCCGTCGATCCCGTCGGAGATCGTGTCAGCAACCGCCCGTACGGGCTTCCAATTCGCGATCTTCTTGCCGAGCGCTCCGCCGATGGTCGCACCGATCGCGCCACCGAGGCCGGCCCCGATGATGGCGCCCATCGGTCCGCCGACCATCAGACCGATCGCCGCCCCTCCCTTGGCTCCTACAGCTAGACCAGCCATCCCACCGCCTGCGGCACCGATCGCCGTGGTGCGCTCGCGAGTTCCCTTCGCCGAGACGACGGAGATCACATCGATCACTTTGCCCGCCGGGCCAAGAGGCTGGGCGAACCTATTGAGCTTGCTCACGAGCGCCTGATGGCTCTTGATCTCGCGGTTGAGGTTCGCCCAGTTCACCTGGCTGCTCAAGACAGCCTTCCGGCGGCTAATGCCCAAAGCCTTGACGCCAGGCTTACGCATAAACGTGTGTGTGTTCCAGATCTCGGCCCACTTGAGCAGCAGCTTCTCGGAGCCGCCCATCCAGTCCTTCATCGGCACAGGCTGACCGCCCGGCGTGTAGTCAGGGACGACGAGCCCGAGTTCGCCTAGAGCGCGCAGCCGGTCCTCAAGCGACCTTCCAGGCCCCGGACCCGCGGTCGGCCCCCACTTCAGCATCGCCGCGTAGTCGCGCTCCGTGCCCTCACCATTCGCGACGCGGGTGGCGACCGCTCGCCGCGTAAGCTCGGCGGCGCGGGTCTCCAATCGTCTTTGGGCGCCCGCGACCGCGGCGCGGGCGCTCGCCACGGCGGCGCGCACCTGACCTGACACCGCGGGCGGAGCGCCGGCAGCCAAGCCGTCATTGAGCTGGCCTTGGACTGAAGCGAGCCCACTCTTTGCGCTGCGTAGTTTACGAGCGCCGCCGTCGAACGCGGCGTCGTCAACCGAGATGCGGCCGCTCACGAGCCGGCCGCCTGCGCACGGCGGAACTCGTGCTCGAGCTGGCCGGCGCGCGTCTTCACGCAGCGCTCCCAGGCGTCCTGCTCGGTCTTCAGCTTGGCGGCGGCGCTGCGCAGACTCGACCCAGCGGATTGCAGCGCACTGGCAGCCGACCGGAGCTTCGCTGCGTCCGACGCGGTCCCGGCGTTAGCCGCAGAAACCGCAGCGCCAGCACCCGCGACCTTGGCGCCCGCGACCGCGGACGCCTGCGATTCCAACTCCGCCACGATCGAGAGGATCCGCCCGGCGTTCTCGATCATCAGGTCGGGATTCCCGGGCGGCTTGGCACCGCACATCGCCATGGCCTGAGCGTGAAATGACACTACATGCGCTCCTCGTCGGCCATCGAGGAGCGCACACTATCCAGAAGCGGGACTGACGTGCAACGTGTCGTACACCGGCACGCCCGCCCCACCTGTGACCCTCTACGGCAGGTCGGCGATGGCGTCTTCGAAGCTCTTTTTGATCCCCGTCAGGAAGGGGAGTTCCTCGCGGGTGTGGCGGCGAGCCTCGGCACTGCGCAGGTGGCGCATGAGGTCGACGATGCGGGTGAGTTCTTCGGCCTCGAAGGCGAGCAACCACTCGTAGTCGCCGAGGGCAAACGACGAGACGGTGTTCGCGCGCACGTCTGGGTAGTCGCGGCCCATCATGCCGTGCTCGCGCAGCTGCGCCGAGCGGTCGGCAGGCTCCAGCAGGTACCACTCCAGTGAGCGCACGAACGGGTAGACGCAGAGGTACTTCTGCGGGTCCTCGCCATCCCAGTACGCGGGCACGTGGCCCTTGTTGAACTCGGCCTCGCGGTGCACGCCGATGTTGGTCCACCACGGGGTGAGCGAGCGGCCCAGGCGCGTGTGCTGCAGGCGTGCGACGGCCTCCTGCAGCTGGTCGGGCGTGTCTGCCAGGAGCCACAGCAGCAGGTCGGCTTCGGCGCGGAAGCCGACGAGCGAGTAGGCGCCGCGCAGGTGCACGCCCTCCACGCCGCGGATGGCCTCCTCGGCCTCGGCCGTGGCCGCAGCGCGCTCCGACGGCTCAACGCGGCGGTCGCCACGATCACCGGAGTAGGCCGCGTAGAGCGTGTAGGCCTTGCCGGCCGGCTCATTGCCGGACTTGGCGGGAACCTCGTACGTCTGCGTCTCTGACATAGCTCGTCTCTGACTGTGAGTTCAGTGGGTGCGCCGCAGCTCCTGGCCGCCCGAGAGCTCGGACGAGAGGCGCGGCGCCTAGGTGCAAGGATTCCAGGCGGCGACGGCTGGCGTCACGCTCAGGGCGTTAGACGCGGACCTTCGCCGCCACGCCCCGGCGCAGCAGCGCGTCGGCGGCCTCGCGGCCCTGGCGGATGCAGTGCGGCACGCTCGTGCCACGGTAGGCGGCACCCGCCAGCGCCAGGCGCGGGAAGGCGGTAATCAGCTCGCCCTCGAGCTCGGCGATCCGGCCCAGGTGGCCGGGCGTGTACTGCGGGAGACCTCGGCTCACGCGGTGCACGTGGCTGGCCAGCGGTGTGGCTCCGGCTGGCAGGCCGAGGATCGTCGCGAGCTCGCTGTGGATTGCCGCGACCAGCGCGTCGTCGGACAGGCCCTCAAAGCGGGTGTCGTCGATGCGACCAGTGGAGCACTTGATCACCGCGGCGCTGGCGAACGGAGCACCGCTCTCGCGCGGGCGCTCGGGCCACTTCTGATCCAGGAACGTGCAGGCGGTCATGAGCGTGCCCTCGCCGCGCGGCACGAGGAAACCGGTGCCGTCCGGGGCGCCCGCGACGACCGCGGGGTCGTAGGCGAGCGCCACCTGCGCGACCGACGCGTACTGCAGCTCCTCCAGCGCACCGACGGTGTGCGGCGCGTGTGGCCGCAGCAACCCGGCCGCAGCAGCAGCGGGGACGGCCAAGATGACGGCGTCGTACTCTGCCCCGCTGCCGGAGTCCTGGCCACCCAGCACCACGCGAATGCGGCCACTGCCGCCCTGCTCCAAGGCGACGACGTGCTGGCCGGACTCGAGCACGGCGCCGGCGTCCTGCACGGCGCTCACGAGCGCGTCGGCGATGCGCTGCATGCCGCCACGTGGCCCCATGAAGACCGGCGCGGGCTTGCTGCCAGCCGGCGGCGCGGGCGGCGCCGTCTTGCGCAGGCCGCGCAGCAGCGAGCGGTCGGCGCGTGCGGCCGCCGCAATCTGTGGCGCGGTCGCCGCGAGGCTCAGGTCGTCGCAGCGGCCGGCGTGCACGCCGCCGAGCAGCGGATCGATCACGCGATTCAGGACTTGGCGGCCGAGGCGCCGACGCACGAGGTGCCCGATCGACTCGTCGTCTTTCGGCGTGCTGCCCGGCAACACGAGATCAAGGCCGGCGCGCAGGAGGCCGACGGGCCCGAGGAGCCCCGAGCGCACGAATGGCATCGGTCCACCGGGGAGCCCCGCGAGGATCCCGGACGGCAACACCTTCAGCCGCCCACCGACCAGCAGGCGCGCACTGCCAACCCCGGGCGCTACGAGTTCATCCTCAATGCCGAGTTCGCGGCAGAGCTGCGCCGCCCACGGCGCGCGAACGAGCAAGGAGTCGGGGCCGAAGTCGACGGGGCGACCGGCGAACGTCTCGGTGCGAACCCAGCCGCCGAAGCGATCGGAGGCTTCCAGCACGGTGACCTCGGCCGCGCCAGGGGGCGCGGCCGAGAGCAACCGGTGCGCGGCGGCGAGTCCGGAGATGCCGCCGCCGATCACAGCGACGCGGGTTGCTGGGGCCTGGGTCACTGCGGTCACGCCCGAGACGTTGCCGAGCGAGCTGCCTGCCCACATCGGGGGGAACTACGGAGACGCCCACCGCGAACTACCACCGACCGGCGCAATGGGGCTGCCCGCCTGACTTTCGGCGCGGACGCCGTCACGCCGAGGGGCTGCCCGCCAGCGCTTCGTCGACGACCTCGTGCGGTGGTTGGGTCACGCGAGGGACTTCTTGGCGGTGTGCTCGGCGACGAGGCGCACGACCTCACCGGGCACGCCGGGGTCGGTCTCCGGCAGGACGCCGTGGCCGAGGTTGAAGACGTAGCCTTGGTCCGGCGCACTCTGGAGTACGCGCAGCACCTCGGCCTCGATCACGTTGGCCGGCGCGAGCATCACGGCCGGGTCCAGGTTGCCCTGGATCGCGCAGCGCGCGGGGACGATCTGGCGGGCGTCGGTGAGGTCGATCCGCCAGTCGATGCCGACGCAGTCTGCGCCCGTCTGCGCGAGGAGATCGAGCAGGTGGCCAGTGCCGACGCCGAAGACGGTGCGCGGCACGCCGAGCGACTCCAGCTCAGTGAAGAGGTCGGTCATCACGGGCAGCACGTAGCGCTGGTACTGGGCGCGGCTGAGCGTCCCGATCCAGGAGTCGAACACCTGGACGGCCTGGGCGCCCGCCTCGACTTGTGCCCGCAGCGACGCGACCGCAATCGCGGAGAGGCGCCGCAGGAGCGCGTCGAACAAGGCCGGATCGCTGAGCATCATCGCCTTGGTGAGCGACTGCTGCTTGCTCGGGCCGCCCTCCACGAGGTAGCTGGCAAGCGTGAACGGCGCGCCGGCGAAGCCGATCAGGGGCGTCTCGTGGCCGAGCTCGGCGACGATGATCTTGATCGTCTCGGCGAGCGCGGGCATATCGACGCTCGGCTCAAAGTCACGCAGGCGCGCGAGATCAGCTTGGCGGCGGATCGGCTCGGCGACGACGGGCCCGACGCCACCTTTGATCTCCACGCCGAAGCCGATGGCGTCGAGCGGGGTGACGATGTCTGAGAAGAGAATCGCCGCGTCGACGCCGTGGCGGCGGACGGGCTGCAGCGTGACCTCGGCGGCCAGCTCAGGGCGCTGGCAGATCTCCAGCAGGGAGCCCTGCTTGCGGATCTCCATGTACTCCGGCAAGGAGCGGCCGGCCTGGCGCATAAACCAGACGGGGGTTCGCTCCACCGGCTCGCGCCGCAGCGCACGAACGAGTAGAGGTGCGGCCACGGCTTCGCCCATCGGTCTCAGGGTACGCCAAGACGGCGAGCCGCGGTCTCACAACGTCAGGTGGGCGTGAGGATGTCCTCGACGACGTCGCGCAGATGCCCGGGTGACAAGGCCTGCACGGTCGCCCCGCCGCCCTCCCCGTCGGGCGAGGTCCCGAGAAACGGCGCGGTTCGCCACAGACCATGCTCGCCGCCGTCGATGCAGGCGCAGGCAGCGACCGCGAGGCCATCACCGACGATCGCACGCATCTCCACTCGGGAGTACCCGACCGCGGCGGCAACCGCGCCGACAAACCCTCGCGCCGGGCCGGCGTCTGCGGGGCCAGTGGCCGTCCCCAGAGCTGGCAGCAGCACGTCGTAGCTGACGACGACAGGGTCAGCGAGGGAGCCGCCGCCGCTGACGTCAGCGAGTCCAAGCCACGCCAGGCCGAGCGGGACCAGAGTGTCGGGGCCGATCTCGGCCAGCCGGGACGGCCCGTCTGACGACGCCTCGAAGACCACGAGGTCATCGGCGTTCCCGATCACAAGGCGTGCCTCGACCTGACTGCCACGCGCGACGACCACGGACCAGGCACGATCGGCGCCGACCAGCGGCTGTACCAGCGGGGCCGCCGACTCGGTGATCTCGTACATCTCGCCGCCGTCACTCGCCGCCAGCACACCCCGGGCCGCAAGCCCGTCGATGATCGCCAGCCAGCCGGCCGCGCTGAACTCGGGCATCCAACCGTCCAGCAGAGGCGCAGCACCGCAGAGCCGACCTAGGGCCGCGAACTCGGCGCGCGACAGCGACAGCGCCGCCGCGAGTGGGGTTGCGACCGCGCTCACAGCTGGACTCCGGCGACCGCCGCTAGCCGCGTGCGCGCCTCGGCGGCAGTGCTTGCGACCGCCTGCAGTTCCTCTCCCGTGGCGCTTGCGGCCATCCAGACTCGCACGCCGTCGGAGACGACCAGCACCAAGCGTGACTCCAGCGGTGACTCCGGGTCGTCACGGACGAGCGTCTCGGCGGTGCGAACCACCGTCCCCGGCGTCACCGCCGCTGCGCGGGCTTGGGCGAGGACGTCGTCGAGCGTGACGCCCTCGGGCGGCGTGGCGGCGTCGGCGAGACCGTCGAGCTCGAGGATGTCGAGGTGCAGCGTGGGCTCCCGCGCCGGGTCGAAGGGGCGCAGGTGATGCAGCCCGGCGCCGTCGATCTCGTGCAACACCGCGACCTCGCCAGCGGAGAGGACAGTGGCCGCACGATCGTCGTCGACGGTGCGGTGCGACGTGCGGGTCGAGCGCGTGGCCAGGAACGCCACTCCCAGCAGCGGTCGGAACGCCTCGTTCACGCTGTGCTCCTCGGCGCGGGCTTCAAGCACCCCCCGCGCCACCAGCGCAGACCCGATCGCCTCCCAGGCCTCAGCCTCGAGCGCCGGGAGGGCAAGCGGCATCAGGGGCTCGATCGCGCCCATCGCCGCGAGAAAGCCGAGCTCGGGGCCTGAGAGCGTCAGCTGGTCGACGACCTTCACCGGTGCGCTTCCTTCCGGTGCTGTGCGGCGTGTTTGGGCGGCTCGGTCACGACGGAAGTCGCCGCAGCTTTCGCGAGGGCGAGACGGATTTCGGCGGGCGTCTTGTGCAGGTCGGACTGGAGCTTTGCGATCAGTTCGTTCCTGGCCCTGGTCGACTCAGCGAGGCGGTCCTTGAGTCGCTGCTCGATGGCTTCTGCCGTCTCTGCACGGGATTTCGTCGTGGCCTGGTCGGCCGCGTGTGCCTCCTCCCGAAGCCGGAACTCGGCGTCGGTCTCCCCGGGGCGCTTGGGGTGGAGGACGGCGGAGCTGGCGTTGTCGGCCTGGGCGCGGGCGGTATTGGCCACCGTGCGGGAGGTCTGGTGAGACGGAGCGAGCTTTGCGGTCTTGCCTGCGGCTCTGGCGGTCTTTGCCACCGTCGCGATCTCACCGAGACCGAAGAACATCGAAAAGGCATCGAACCCGTTCGCACCCAACCCGCGGTTGATGCCGTGCTTCTTGTATTCGTCGGCCGAGGCGAAACTTCCCGCGGCCGATTTCGCAAAGTCGCCGGGATGTTTGGCCGCCCATTTCAAACCGTCGATGTAGTCCTGGCGCAGCCTGACGGTCTGATCGTTCTTCACGATCGGGCCACCGGGACCGCGGCCCAACGCGATGACCGCCTTGCCGAGGTCCTCCAGCGAGCTGACGAACTTGACTCCGAACCCGATCGAGAACTGGTTGGCCGGGTTGTGGGCGGACGCCTTGCCGAACTTGCTCTTGTCGATGTAGGTCGACAGGGCATCCGCCAGGGCACCCGGAGCCCAGAGGTCGGGTTTGCCCTTGGTGACGGGCAGCCGGACGGCAACAGGCCGAGCTCGGAGCAGCGGTGGCGTAAGCAGGAAGACGAACGGGCCGATCGCATCCGCCAGCAGCGCGAGTTGCGCCTGGGTGTTGAGCCACCGGCCTTGCGACGACAGGGCGAGCGACGCCCCATTGAGCTTCGAGCTGGCCGACTGCAGCGCGCCTGCGACATCCGGCGGGGCGCCTTCCGGGATCGGCAACCCACTCACACGGCGCGCACTCCCTGACACCGCCTTGCCAAGTGTGGCGGCGCTGCGCGCACCCGCCTGCATCGACGGGACGTCGAACTCGACCTTCCCCGTCGTCATCGCGCGTTCTTGAGCTGCATCCTCAAGCTCGCCACCTGGCTGGTCAGGCGCGCGTGTTCACGCTTGTATTCCTTGATCTCGCCGGTCAGCTTCGTCACTTCTTGGTTCACTCGACGCGCCGCCGACTCCAGCTGGTGGTGGGCATTGCGCATTGCTCCAACCACCGACGAGACCTGGGCGTCAAACATGTTGCGACCAGGGCCCACAAAGCCCACACTGCCGGAGATCACAGCAGCCGACCCGGCCTCAGTTCCTACCGTGTCCGCCTCGGAGCGCAGCGCAAGCTCCAAAGCCTTCAATCCCTCGAGATCGCCCTTAGGCTCCGTGAGTCCGCCAAGCCTGCGCTGGGCCGCCACCAGAGCGTGGGAGATCTCGGCCGCGGAGGACATCGCGCTCAACCCTACGGGAAATGTGTCAGAAGGGCGAGCTACACCATGGACTGACACTCCCAGTCACTTCGTGGGTCCACGATCACACGGATAGGACGGTCAGCAACCAGTCCCTGAAGCCGGCGATCGGCAGTGCACGTCGATCGGGCTCGGGTTCGGCGCCCAGCAACCCGACCGAGTAGCCCGCCCCGTCACGCTTGACCACCCAGTTGTCCTTCGTCACCAAGTTGTCGCCGTGGTGAACGGCGACGAGCATCCAGTTCGGCTCGCCGGACGGCAGCGGGGTGTCGAGTGCAGGCAGGCCGGCGATCACCGCATCGGCGACTGCCGCCGCGCTCGATCGCCACAGCTTGTGCTCGAACCCAGCCGGGTTGCGGAGCATGTCGGCGCGCATCTGGGCCTCGGCCTCATCGGATTCGAGCGGCACCCGGTCCGCCGAACAGCTCTGCTCGACGGTGTGCCCTGGCGCCAGCAGAGCCCGGCGCTGCTCCGTGGTCTTGCCGACGGACCAGCTGATGCCCACCGACCGCGACGGGAGTAGCGCCACACCGATCAGCGGCCGCCACTGTGGGGCGAGTTCCAGACCGCCCGGCCCGAGTCGCAGGATCCCACGCTGCACCAGCCCCGCTGCCGAAGCGGCACGCCGAGCATCGCGCTCGGCGGCGAACTTGATGAAGGCGTCCGTCGACAGCGGTCCAGCGGGATGCAGCTGGGCCCAGAGGAAGCCGGTCCCACCCCCAGTCAGCCCTGCCAACGCATCCGTCTCGGCGACCGTGAGACGGACCTCAGTTGGAGCGTCGGCCGCAGGCTCCACCAGCGCGGGCCGCGGAGCGGCGGTGGCCACCGGCTCTCCTGTCCCCCAAGGCGCCAGGGCCTCCGCCTCGCGGCGCTCGCGCTCAGCTCGTTCGTGCCGCTCAACCCGCTGCCTGAGGACCGCTGGCGGCTTTGCACGCTCTCCGAGCCAGGCCGCCTTCAGAACCCACCAAGCTCGAGCTTCGGTCTCGTCGGAAACGAATCGGAGTCGCATCGCCAGCACCAAGAGCGCAGGCGAGAGCGCGATAGAGCTGAACTCGGGCATGTTAAAGGCAAGCCACAACACCACCGACGAGAGCCAGGTCAGCGCCAAGGCGGCCGAGACGATCCGGGTTCGCCGCCGGGTCGCCGCTGACGGCATCGGGGGCAGCTGCGGCCCCTCTTGGGAACCAGACATGGACCGCGACTCGGACATCCCGCTGCAGGGTAGTTGGAACGCGCCCGGTCCGATCCCGCCACGTGGTGGGATCCGGCTCGTGGCAGCGGCAGCGGACCGCCGGTCGTCAGCCGCCTCTGCGCGAGGGCCGCTGGCCACGCGGAGCGAGGTGTGCTCGGCGGGCGGCAGCTGCGACCGCACGCCTTCGGAGCCGTGCCGTCACGGTGACACCGTGTGGAGCATCCAGTCCCGTAGCTCAGGTACCGCGAGGCTACTTTGGCCAGGCGCAGGCTCACCGCCGAGGAGCTTCACGGAGTATTCGGCGTCGCTGCGCTCCACGACCCAGTAGTCGCCGGGGGAGACGGCGACGAGCATCCAATTGGGCTCGCCCGATGGCAGCGGGGTGTCCAGGGCTGGGAGCCCCGCGATCGCGCGATCGACGACCGCCGTCGGGGTTGACTGGCGTAGCTGGTGCTCGTACCGGTCGGCGTCGCGAATCAGCTCCTCGCGCACGCGTTCTTCGGCTTCGTCTGATCCGCCTGCAGCGTCGGCCGTACACCGCTGCTCGACCGTATGCCCCGGGACCATCAGCGCCCGGTAGGCCTCGATCCGCCCGTCAACCTGCCAGCTGAAATTGACCGATCGCGATGGAAAGAGCGCCACGCCAACGAGCGGGAGCCACTGCGGCGCGAGCTCGGGGCCGTCTGGGCCCGAGCGCAAAACGCCACGCCTCAGCAGCCGCTCCACGATCGACGCCCGGCGTGCATCTCGGGCCGCCGCAAACGCCGCGAACTCCTCGTCAGAACTATCCGGCGAGAGGAACACCTCGGCATATCCAAACTGGCCGCGCGCGCCCGTCAGCCCGATCAGGGCGTCGGTCTCTCCGACCGTTAGCTGGAGCTCTCTGGGTCCGGCACCCGTAGCCACGAGGTCCGGGCGCGGGGCGGCTGACGGCGCAAGGCCATCTTGAATCCAAGACCCCAGAGCTGCGCGTAGGCGGGTGCGTTCGACGGCCGCTCGATCGTCTTGTTCTTCGGCGGCCTCGCGCGCCGAGCGACCCCGCTCGGTGTCCTGCCGCCATGCCTCGTATCGCTCGACGGACGCTACGAGTTGACGCGAAGGCCTGGCACGGTCACCCAGCCATGCCGACTTCAGGAACCACCAGCCAGCCGCGCGTCGGTGGTGGTCGACGGCCCGCGACAGACTCAGGACCAGAATCGGAAGGACCACCACATACCCAAACGCGTCGATGCCGAGCGCAAAGAACGCCCAGGCCGCGCCGAACCAAAGAAGGACCGCTGCCCCGGACACGATTTTGACCACGCGACGGCGCTCCGGCGTCAGCGGCTCCGGAAGTCGTGGGTACTCGTCGGGGCTGACGAACGACGGTCGCGACGCGGACATCGCTGCAGGCTAAATGCAGAGTGGTGGATGTCAAACAGCTGCGTGTGTCGCCCGAGCGATGTGAATGTTGGCGGGGGTCCTGGCCTCGCCACAACAGATAGCCGACCTTTCGTCATCCGGTAAGGAGCGGGCGCAGCCGCTGGCGCAGCAGCGTGGGATCGAGCCCGTTGACGAGGAGGCCGTCCGGCCCGCCGATCCGCAGCCGGAAGCGATCTGGTGCGTCGGCGTAGACCGTCCAGACCTCATCGTTCCCGTCCCGCGAGCGGCTCGTGAGGCTCAGCGAGGGCTCGATGCCGCCTGGGCTGCGCTCGACCAACGCTGGCCCGGCCGCAATCACGGTGTCGAGCACGCCTTCGACAGTCGCGAGCCGAAAGCGGTGCGGGCCGGGTGCGGGGGACGCGGAAGCGGTGCCCGGCCCCTGAGCGATCTCTTGTTCATGGACGACGAGGTGGTCTCCCGCGACGAGGCAGGTGAAGCCGAGGGCCCGATCTCCGTCGGTCCAACTGGCCGATAGCTTCTGCTCCGCGAACATCGCCACGCCAAGGAGCGGCATCCAGTTCGAGGCGATCTCGGCACCCAGCCCCGCTCCGCGCAGGACTCCCCGCGCGAGCAACGCGTCGGCCTCTGGCGCCACTTCGGCGCGGCGGAGCGCCGTCGGCGGAGCGTCACCGGCACTGGCGCGGAAGTTCGCAGGGGCATCCGTCGCGAGCTTCAAGGCCACGATCTCTCGATCGGTGAACTCGGCGGCCGTCGGCATGTCCGTCGCAATCGACACCAGGGTTGCGTCTGGCGCGTCGGACGGCCGCATCCCGTCGGCCACCCACCGGCCGGTCTCTCTCGCGCGCTCTTCGCGTTGCCGATTCGCGACCTCGACGACGTCCTCTGGGGCATACAGGCCGGACGCTCGCGCCTGCAGCGCTCGCATCTCGGCTTCCTCGGCGTCGGCGACCAAGCTCCTGGACCGCTTGACGTTCTCGCCGAACCAAGCGACTCGGAAGACGTACCAGACACGGGTTTCCTGACGGCTGGACGCCAGGTACAACACCCACCCAGCGATGAACCACGTCGCCAGGCCGACCACCGAGAGAGGGTCAACCTTCCCGCTCAGGGCTGCCAGGGTCCCAGCCACCAGCCAAGCCAAGACATACGCGATGGTGGCGATGCGAACCAGAACCTGCTGGCGGCGGCTCGGCAGCTGAAGCGGAAATCGCTCGGCCGACGGCGCAACGAACGTCGGCCGGGAACCTCGGGGAGTAGCCATCTACTCGGTGAACTCAGCGAGGGCGTTGAGCCTGCCGAGTTCACCGGTGAGTTGATCGACAAGCGTCACGGAGGCAGCATCCTAGATGCAGTGCGGTAGATGTCAACAACTGCGCTTCAGGTGCCTGGCGCCATGGAAGTGTCCGTGACGGTGTTGTCGGACCGTTCGCGACGCGAAGGAGATCGCGCTCCCGAGATTCGACTCAGCGGCGCTTAGAGATGAACGACGGCGGCTTGCGCCAGTACTCGGCGCGGGCCGCTTCGTCGATCCGTGCCTCGTAGGTGGCTTGCCGTTTGTCGCCGAGGCCAGGCCAGACGTAGTCGTCGAGTGCCACGCCCGTGACGGCGTTGCCGGCCATCATCCGCGACACCGGGTTGGAGCCGCCGCGCGCCAGTCTGGCCTCCATCAGGGACTCATCGGCAAGACGGCGGTCCTGCCCCGAACCCCGCCCGACCGCGACTTGCAGCCGCTCGGCCGCGTCGTCGTGACTGAGTCGTTCGGTCGGCGCCGGAACGCCGTCGAGCACGCTGCTCCATCGGACGCCGCCCGCGTCGATCTCCGCCGTCACGGTTTCGTTGGTGGGCCGCCTCGCATGGACGTCGGCCGCGGACGGGGTCCACGAGAAGCGCGCATGCAAGCGCGAGGCGGCAAGCAGGCTTGGAGCGGCGACGAACGCCCGCGCCGCCTGCGTCACGGCGGGCCGTTCGATCACGGCGCACCGCGTCGTCCCATCGACCGAGCTGCGGCACTCCACGGCGCGATCACCGATCACGTAGAACTCGACCGCGTGGGTGGCACCGGTCGATTGCGGGTCGGCGGGCGAGGCACTGAAGCCGACGGAACGGTTCGCCCACGAAGCAACGCCGAGCGTCCACAGGTAGGCGGGCGCGAGCGCAAGGCCGTGGGTGGAGCGGATCAGCACCCCGCGAGCGAGGAGCTGGTCGCTCGCCGGGTCGGTGGCTTGAGTGCTGTAGCTGGAGCCGAGCAGGCCAGTCAGCGCGGAGAGTTCGTCGAGCGTGAGGTCGACGCTCGCCGGCCCGCGCTGCGCAGCATCGAGGATGCCCCGCATCGGCTCTGCAGCGGCTGGCGCACCCGCCTTCACCCATTTGCGAGCCGCGTCGGTCGGCGTCGTCGAGCCACCGTCGAGGCGCGAACCCAGCTCGAGCGCAGACATCGACAGGTCGAACATAAACCCAAGGACACCCACCACTCACAGCTTACGGAGCATGTCGAGGGTGGCGACATGTGCAGGTGACACCCGGGGTCACGGTCTTCGCGCCACCACCGCGAGTTGGCAGCCGTGGATCCGTCGAGCGTGCCGACGACTATGCGCGTCGGCGCGAAGGCCGCTCGTCCGGGCCGACGGCGCCGCCGGGCTGCTCGGGCATGCCGTCGCCGCGGCGCCAGCGATCCAGGCGGCGCCAGGCGTTCTGACTGGCCTCGTTACGGCCAAACGGCGAGCGCGGTGGGCCGCTCGAGATCCGGTAGGAGGTGTCGGCGGCGGGCGGCAGCGCGAGAACCGGGGTCTTCGCGCGAGCCGCGGCGCTGAGGAGCGCCTCGACGATCTCGAGCGTGTTCGTGGCGGCGGTGCGGCCAACGCCGGGGACGACCGCGTCGTGGAGCAGGACGACCCCACCGGTCTCGGCCGCGTCGCTGACCTGCGCCGGTTGGTAGGCCCAGCCATCACCCCGCCAGTCGTGAGTGTCGACATCCCAGCCGGCGAGTCGCAAGCCGTGCTCTTCGGCGAGGGCGCCGGTCATCAGGCTCGGCCGGCCGAACGGGATGCGCCACCACTGCGGCTCGGCGCCCGCGTCCCGCAAGACGGCCAGCGCGTCGGCGGTGTCGGTCGTCAGCTGCTCGGGCGTGGCGACTTCATGATCGAGGTGCGCGTCACCGTGGAGCTCGACGCGGTGCCCGGCCGCAAGCAGCTGGCCCACCAGCTCAGGGGCCTCACGCACGCGCCAGCCCAAGACGAAGAACGTCGCTGTCGCGCCGTAGCGCCCGAGGAGATCAACGACGCGCGGCGTCCAGACCGGATCCGGGCCGTCGTCGAAGGTAAGAAAGAGCGGGGAACGCATTGGGGAAGCGCGCTGTAGGCGGTGGGCGGGGATGCCCACTTTCCAGTGTGACTGTCGTCCACACCGGAATCAAACGACGCGCCGAAAGTCGGGCGCGCTGGCAGCCAAGCGTCCAAAGAGGGCGTCACCCGATGATGGGGCGCGGCACGGGCCAACACCGGCATCCAGCTGTTCGAGACGTACGTCGACGCACCTCAGTCGACGTCGAGCAGGCCGCGAATCCGCCGCCGAAGCTGCTCGGTCGTCAATCCGCCGGTTACGCTCCCGTCGGCCCCCTGGACGCGGTACTGCCCTGGCGCCTCGCGCCAGAGCTTGGTCGCGGCCATATCGTCGCGCCTGAGAAATACGTGGACTACGGGATCGCCGGGGTGCTCTCTGGGCGTCGGCGGGGCGCTGACCAAAGTGGCCAGAACGTCGTCAACCACGGCGTCGAGCGACGTACGCCGAAACGTGTATTGCTCGTCCGAAGTGCTAGTTGAGCCGCCGAGAGCATGGTCCTCGGCAACGACGTGGTGACCCGCGACCTGGAGCGCCGAAAGGTGCCTCCCGTCGCTGACGTGCGCACGGGATTGGACGAACACGCCGACGCCGACGAGCGGCATCATCTCGGGCGACAGCTCATAGACCGGGCCGATCTGGCGCACGATGCCCCGCTCGGCCAGGGTCTCGAATCCGTCGGCGGCCCGAAGACGACGGCGGTGGTCATAGACCGTCTCGTCGTCGGCGCGCGGGCTCCGATCTGGCCACGCTCGCGAATCAGCCGTGTGCGACACAGCCAGAATCTCGGACTCGGTGAGTTCGGCATGCAACGGCACGGCCTCAGGATCGACGACCAGCTCCCGGCTCGGCGCGGCCTTCGGCACAAGCCCGCTTTCGATCCAGTGCCGGACGGCCTGCGAGCGCTCCGACGCAGCTTCGCGCGCCGGGTCCCACGGGGGCGCGGTCGCAGCGATCGCCTCGAGTTCAGCCATGAGCTGACGATGGCGAGCTTCCTGCTCCGGGCTCATCGGCCGAGGCGCTGGCCCAGCACGGTTCCCGAGGAACGCATAGCGAATCTGCCACAAAGTGCCCCGAAGTTCGGCGTTGGTACGAGTCAGGCGAACGACATACCTGATCATGATCACCTCGAGCAGCAACGCACCGAACATTTCCTGAATCCCGAACACAACCCAGGCGAGGACCGCGACCGTGGTCGTCAGGACGCTGGCGACCACGGCAAGTCGCAGGTTCCGCGCTTGCTGGAGGGTCGGCGTCGGCGGGGGCGCGGTCGGATCCACCCCGCGGCGAGCTTGAGACACGTCCTCTGGCTCAAACCATTTGGGGCGAACGAAGGTGGGGCGTTCGCCCGGCGACTCGCTCATGCGACCAAGTCGCGAACGAGCGATTCAGCGGTGACGCTGTCCACAGGACGCACCGATACGATCGATTCACCGATCGTGACAAGCCAGAGCGCGTCCGTCCCAAGCGTGAACGACAGCGTCCGGGCACGGACGTCATTGGCGGTGCGCTCCACATCGCTAAAGGAGACCGACTCCGGGTCGCCCGCAAGGTGCGCAAGGTAGTCCGAGCCTTCAGGCCAGGCCAACTGCGCGCCTGCGAGATCACCGGCGCTGAGCTGCTGGATGGCCGCCACGTACGCGTCGATCGAGAGGGTGACCGGCTCGGCGAGCGCAGTCTCGGCGATCGCCGGAAACCCGACAACGACTGAAACGAGTCCATCGACGGCAGCCTCCGGCAAATCCGGCGTGAACGCGTGGATGCCGCGAGACAGTTCCTCGTGCTCGAGCGCCAAGTCCTGGAATCGCAACACGGTGCGACGAGTGCCTCCGGCAGCGGCCAGCTCAGTCGCCACCGTCGTGGCTCGCGGCGCGAGAAACGCAACTCCGAGCACACCTCGGAAGTCCTCGGCGATGCTGACACCCCCCTCAGGGCCAGCAACGGGGACAAGCACGCCGCGAGCGCACAAGCCCCGGAAGACGGCATCCCAGCCGACCTCGTCGAGGTCGCTTACCACCCAGGTGAACAGCGGCGTGAGCTCGGCGACGTCGGTCAGCAACGTGAGTTCCTCCGCCGTGAACACGAGGCTGGCGATCGCGGCGCTGGTGCTGCTCATCGACTCTTCCCCTGCTTCTTCTGGTCGTCTTCAGCCATCAGTTCAAACGACTCCCACATCGGCACGGATCCCTGCCTCGGATCAAACCCTCCAACCGTCGCCCCGATCGCCAAGTCCTTGCGGCCCTGGGTCGTCATCAGGGTAGGCCGCTCTCTATGGACGTCCACGATCGCCGCCTGGACACGGGCGCGGGCGTCCTGAGCGGCGGCCTCGGCTCGCGCACGGTTCCGTGCAGCCTCCGTCGCAATCCGCTCAGCCTCTCTCCAGGCCTCCTTTGATTTCCGGAAGTCCCGCTTCAGCGATTCCAGAGCTTCCGGCGACGCCGTGTGGCTGTTGCGGGCGTCGCGGTAGCGGCGTCCAGCCGTCTTCCAATCGGTGCGCGCAAGGTTCTGCTGAAGCTGCTTGGTGTTCTGCAGCTGAGTCTTGACAGTGACGTTGATGTCGGCCCTATGGCCACGGCGAGCGGCGACACCAAGCTTGCTGAGCTTCGACCATGGGACGAGCAGCCCGAGCAAGGCCACGACGTTCTTCCCGACGGCGTAGTCCGTATCGCCAGCAGCGTGTTCGTCGTAGGCGATCGCGTCGCGCCCAAACGCCTTGGCGAACGCGCCGGGATCGCGCATGGCGGCGGCGATCCCCTCGTTGAACTCCTTCTCCCACCGGCGCTGCGTCTTACCGAACGGCGTGAGTTCCTTGGGAAAGCGATCGATCCCAGGAACCAACTTCCGGCCCCCGACGACGGCCGTCTTCGAGAACCCCATGACGACGTCCTCCAGCCCGGCGCCGACGCCCTGCCAGAAGCTCCGGCGCGGCGGGCCAGGGGGGAAGGGCGACTTCAGCGGCGGACCGCCGTCCGCGGCGCCAAACAGCACACCGCCGTAGCCGTCGGCGAGGAGGAACAACTGCGCCCGATGCAGCAACCAAGCATTCTGGCTGCCGACTGCCTCCCCCGCTCGGGTGATCGCTGCGCCGACAGCCCGGAGGTCGCCGGAGGTGACGCTCTCGACACCTACCGGCACTGAATAGCTGGAGACCGTGGAACCGATCGTCGCAAGCTGGGCACCGAGTGCGCTGGCCACTCCCGCGCCGGCTTCGACGGTCGCGGGGGTCATCGTCGGCTTCACACCGAGCTCCTCATCTGCGAAAGCACAGCGGCACGTCGGCGCTCCAGGTGACGCTTGTCTGCGTCGTACTGTCGCTGTTTGTTCCGCAGTCGCACGGCCTCATCTCCTAGCGCGTTCGAAAGCGCGAGCAATTGAGCCGCTGCGCCGACCGCCGCAGAGCCGCACTGCATGGCGTGGCCGGCGTACCGCGCCGCGGCAGGCCCGCTGAAGTCCATCAGCCGCGGGATCGAGGCCGACCGAGCCCCCGTCTCAGCCGTCGCCTGGGCGTGGTCCAATAGCTTCGCCGCGAGGCCCTCGATCTCGCGCGGGCTGCCGGGCGGCCGCTCACCGAGGTCAACGATCTGCCGGTCGATAGCCGCAAGCTCAAACGCCAGCTGGGGGTTCAACGACATGACGGCGCATGGTAGCTACTGGCACGTCTTCGACAAGCCCCACATGTGCAACACACCTGACCACTTGCCTGGTGCGATCTCGAAACGCCGCGGCGCCCGCTCGTCAGTCCGCCAGCCCCCGCCGGCTCGCCCAGTGCGCCAGCTCATGTCGACTCGACAGCTGCAGTTTGCGCAGCACCGACGACACATGCGACTCCACCGTCCGTGGGCTGATCTCCAGCTTGAGTGCGGCCTGTTTGTAGCTGTAGCCGCGGGCGATGAGGCGCAGCACCTCGCGCTCGCGGGCGGTGAGTGACTCGACCTCGGGGTCGACGGCGCCGATCGGCGCTCGGCCGGCGAACGCCTCCAGCACGAAGCCGGCCAGGCGCGGGCTGAAGACGGGCTCGCCGGCGGCGACGCTGCGGATCGCGGCGACGAGATCAGCGGTGGAGATCGACTTCTCCACGTAGCCGCGGGCGCCGGCGCGCACGACGGCGATCACGTCCTCGGGCGCGTCGCTGACCGTCAGCGCGAGCACCATCTGCCGCGGGCGCCGCGCCAGCACCGCCTCGAGGACGGCGACGCCACCGCCGCCCGGGAGGTGGACGTCGAGCAGGACGACGTCGGGCGCGGCCTTGAGCGTGGCGGCGATCGCGCCGTCGACGTCGCTGGCCTCGCCGACGACGTGCACGTGACCCGCCAGCTCACTGCGCACGCCAGCCCGAAAGAGCCCGTGGTCGTCGACGAGGACGACCGTCGGCAGCGGCCCGGGGGCCTGCATGCCGCCGACGGTCATCACCGCGATCCGCCTTCCCCCGAAGGCGGAAGTCTCAGGGCGATCTCGGTGCCGCCGGGGCCGCTGTCGACCCGTGCGGTTCCGCCGACGTGCTCCATCCGCCCAATGATCGCGTCTCGCACGCCGCGGCGCTCCTCGCCAACCTCAGCCAGGGCAAACCCAGCGCCCGTGTCACGGACGAACAGCTCCCGCACGCCGGCGTCGACCTCGACGAAGACACGCACCGGACTCCCTGCGTGGCGGGCCGCGTTGCGCATTGCCTCGCGGCCCGCGCGGACCATCGCGTCGGCCTCGCGATCCAGTGGCGCATCGCCCACGGCGACCACCTCGATCACTGCGCCCGGCTGCTCGTCCTCGACCTCCTGCGCCGCGGCTCGCACCGCGCCCGCGAGCGTCGTGCCGGAGGTGTCGTCGCGCCCCGCGAGCCAGTCGCGCAGGCTGCGCTCCTGCTGCCGCGCCAGCTGCGACACCTTCGCCGGATCGGCCGCATTGCGTTGAATCAGCGACAGGGTCTGCAGGACGGAGTCGTGCAGGTGCGCGGCAACGACCTGCTCGTCGCGGGCGACGACGGCGCCGGCAGCCGAGGAGCCGCCCGGCGTACTTGCAAACACCCGGCGAATGGCCAGCGCTGGGCCGACGACGAACGCCAGCAGCATCACCATGGTGAGCACGCCTGCACCTCGCGGCGCTGATCCCGCCTCCGCCTCCAGCGCCGCCGCGAGGGCCCGGAGCCCAAGCAGCAGGAGCAGCGCGCCCGTAAGTACCGGACCAAGCCGATGCAGCCGTGCACGGGCACTCGCTGCCGCCGTCGGCCCGCCGGTGAGGGCCTGCCACGGCGTCTGGCCGGGCCCGCGCTCAGCGGCGAGACGCATCACCGCTAGGACCAGAATCGACGCCCCGGCCGTCGCGAGGATCAGCGCGCCCGCGAAGAACTCAGCGTGCGCCGACGCGACGATCGACCAGCCGACCGCGACCACCGCACTCGCTAGCACCCCCAACACCACCTGCGGGCCGTAGCCGCTCCGCATCAGGAGGCGTCCGCGCCGCACGAGTTCGCCAGTGAGCAGCGCGACCGCCGCGATACCGAGCGTGAGCGTCGGCAGTGCCGCCCCACCGGGACCGACCATCAGGGCCGCTCCAAGCGCGGCCACGGCGCAGGCGCCGGCGGCGAGCGGAAGACGCCGAATCGATGGGGTCGCCAGCGCGGTCATCGCGTCTCCTCGTGATCGGCGGGGGATACCAGGGCGCGCGTTCCGACGACACGCGTCTCGCCGAGGCCATTGACCTCAACCTGCAACATCGTCTCGCGCGCACGGACTACCGGCTGCTCGATCGCTGATCGGCGCGTCGTCGGCCCACCCAGCAGAACTGGCGACGCGCTCCCGCCGTCGACGCGGAACCGCTCCGGCTGCGTGAGGAAGGTGATGGCGCGCTCTCTGCGCTCAGCTCGGCTGGCGCACGGTCCCGCAAAGCGGTTGGCTTGCGCCTTGCCCCACGCCGTGATCTCGCGCTCCCAGCTCACCCAGCGCGCACGGTTCGCTGGCGTGCGCACGGAGGAACGCAGCGCCCAAGCCCGCTCTCCCGGCGATGGCGGCGACTTCAACCCCTCCGGCCAGCGGGTGCCGGCGATCTGGTCGACATCGTCGCCTGCCTCGAAGTCAAGGGGTCCGGCCCAGTCGGGGTAGTCGCGGACGACGATCTGCTGCGATGCGTCGAGCACCAGATCGAGGGTCGGCGCAGAGGCGTCGCCCACGACGGGGCGCATCCAGACGCCAGCAGTGCTCGGGGCGCGTCCGAAGGCGAGCAGGTTGTAGGGGAGCCGGCTGCCGTCGATTCCGGCCTGGTCGATCCCGCGGTGCTCGGCTTCCCACGCCGCCTCGGTCAGCCCGACCGAGCCGAACCCCACGTTGCGCCAAGGATCGTTCGCCAGCCCGACCACTCCGAGCGACTGCAGGACGGCCTCCCGCCGAGCGTCATACGGGTCGACGCGGTACTGCACGTTCAGGTGGAAGCAGCGGTCGCGCGGGAGCGCCACCACCACCCGGCCGGAATCTGCCTGGGCGGCGATGCCCGTCCGCGACCCGCGCGGAGCGTGGTAGCCGCGCAGGTCGACGAACACCGTTCCTGTCCCGCGCCGGTAGGTGTGGTCGCTCAGGTCGTCGGGCGACGAAGGCCGGACGGTGAGCGTGCCGTGACTGCGATCCAGGCGCGTCGACGACAGGGCGGCCTCGGCGGCAGGCAACGCAAGCGCCGTAGCGACGACCGCCGCCGGCAGCGCCGCGCGGCGCCAGACGGTCGCCGACACCACGAGCACCATTGCGGCGAGCGCGAGCACGACCCCACCGAGGCCGAACGTAGCCAGGACCATCCCGCCGACGGCCGCGATGGCTGCCAACGCCAGCGTGGCGACCATGCCGAGTGCCCAGCCCAAAGCCTCGCGGCCTCGCCGACTTGGCGAGGAAGGCGACTGGGGCGGGTCGCTCGGCGGCAGCTGAGGTGGGACGGCGTTCATGGCTTTCAGTCTCTGGTGGGCCAGACGTCGTGACCATCGGGAGCTGCCCGCAGGAGTCTCAGGGATGTCCCGGACCCGCTGCGTCGCGGGTCGCCGCTTCTCGGGCTGCGCCAAGCTCGTCTGCCGTTGCCTTCCCCCGTGAACTAGACTCCGGCGCCTTATGGCGACTTGTCTTGTGACCGGCGGAGCCGGCTTTCTCGGTTCTCATCTCAGCGAGACGCTGATCGGCCAGGGCCACAAGGTGATTTGCGTCGACAACCTGGAGACGGGTTCGCTGCGCAACATCGAGCATCTGCGTGAGAACTTCGAGTTTCGCCAGATCGACATCATTCAGCCGTACTTCATCGACGAGCCCGTCGATTTCGTCTACCACCTGGCGTCGCCGGCCTCGCCGATCGATTACCTGCGCCTGCCGCTGCACACGCTGAAGGTCGGCTCCTACGGCACCCACCACACGCTGGGCCTGGCCAAGAAGCATCGCGCGCGCTTCCTGATCGCCTCCACCTCCGAGGTCTACGGCGACCCGCAGGTCCATCCCCAGCCGGAGACGTACTGGGGCCACGTGAACCCGATCGGTCCGCGCGGCGTCTACGACGAGGCCAAGCGCTACGCCGAGGCCCTCACGATGGCCTACCACCGCTACCAGGGCGTCAACACGGCCCTGATGCGGATCTTCAACACGTACGGCCCGCGGATGCGCGCCAACGACGGCCGCGCGATCCCGACGTTCATGCGTCAGGCGCTGCAGGACAAGCCGATCACCGTCTTCGGTGACGGCAGCCAGACGCGGTCCTTTTGCTACGTCGACGACCTCATCGCCGGCATGATCGCCCTCGCGGAGTCCGGCGTGCATGAGCCCGTCAACATCGGCAACCCCAACGAGTTCACGCTCCTGGAGCTCGCCGAGCAGGTCGTCGACGTCACCGGCTCCAAGTCCGAGATCGTCTTCGAAGCGCTCCCGACCGACGACCCCAAGATCCGCCGCCCCGACATCACCCGCGCCCAGCAGCACCTGGGCTGGGGCCCCAAGATCGAACTACGCGAAGGCCTCGAGAAGACCCTCGCCATCGCCGGCGTCGAGCAGCTGATCGGGCACGCAGGTACCTGATCGATCGCGCGCGCCGGGCCTCGACCTGGCTGCAGGCGACCGCCGGCACGGGCACCATGGGCCCGTGCCGCTGCTGATCTTCCTGGGCGCCGTCCTCGGCGCCTCCGCGTTGCTGCGCCTGGCCTACGGGGCCGGGCACCTCGGCGTCGACGCGATGTGGGCGCTGCAGTGGGGCAACGACCTCGCCTCGCTGAGCTCGCTCGCGCCGACGAACGGCACCACGCCGCACCCACTGTCGAACGTCGTCGGCGCCGTCATCGACGTCGTCGCCGGCCGCGACGCCGACCTGTGGCTCTCCGCCGCCACCTACCTCGGCGCCGGTCTGCTCGTCGTCGCGACCGGCCTCCTAGCGCGTCGACTTGCGGGCTGGCCCGCCGGCGCGGGAGCCGCCCTGATCGTGGCGACCCGGCCGGAGCTGCTCACGAGCACAGCCACCGGAGCCCTCGACGTGTGGGCGGCCGCACTGATCTGCACCGCGGTGGCCGTCGCCATCCCTGGCCATGACGCTGGCCACGACCGCGACGCCGCGGCCGCCCGCCCGACCACCGCCATGTGGCTGCTCCTGGCGGCCGGGCTCCTCCGTCCCGAGGCGTGGGCGCTGGCGTTGGCCTGGTGGGCGTGGCGCGCCTGGGCTGAGCGCGCGCCGCACGGCGGGCAGCTGGCCCTCGCACTCGCCGCTCCCCTGCTGTGGATGCTCCACGACGCCGTCTTCACCGGCGACGCACTGTTTGCGATCCACCAGACCGACGCCGCGGCGGGTGCGCTGCGGCAGGTCCAGGGCATCGCGACGGGCTTCACCGCCGACGTCCAGCGGGCCGTCCGCGCGGTCGGCAGCGCGCTGCGCCCGCCGCTCCTCATCGCACTAGTTGCAGCCGGGGTCGCCGGCGTGGTGCTCGGCCGCCGCCAACGCTTCGACGGCTCCCGCCAGGCCTTCGCGTTCGTCTGGGCGACGCTGCTGCTCTTCGCCGCGCTGATCGTGCTCCAGGCGGCGACCGGCACCCTAATCTTCTCCCGCTTCGCCCTCCTCATCGCGGCGCTCGCGGCCGCGCTCGTCACGGCCACCGCCGTCCGCGCGGCGCCGACGAGCTGGCCAGCTGGTTGGGTCGCGGCGGGCGTGGGGGTGGTCGTCGCCGTCGCGTCGATCGGCACCCTGCGCGAGGCCCGGCGATCGAGCCAGGAGTACCACGCCTTCTCCTCCGCCGCTCGCGCAGCGCTGCGTCCGGGCGTCCCGTGTGCGCTGCTCGCGTCGCCGCGCACCGGACTGTCGATCTATGCCTCCCGCTGGACGGGACTGCCGCTCGATCAGATCATCGAGAACCAGTCCACTCCGCTGGACCCGCCCGCGACGTACGCGAACGTCGACCTGGCGGCAGCGGCGACGCTGCTGCGCGACCCGCGCGTCCTTCCCCCGGTCGAAGTGCCGGGCGCACGGATCCTCAGAACGACGCCGGGGTGGCAGATCACGACGACCTGCCGCTGATGCCGCAGGGTGGACGCGCGACGTCGATCCAGGGCTGCGTCCGGCTTGCGTGAGATCGCGCCCGGGAACCCGTCTCGCGGGTTCCGACCCCTAGAGTGCACTGGAGCCGAAGCGCATCGAATGGCGCCCGCTGGGGTTTCGATCCCGTCGGAGGCTCATTTTCCTATGGCCGTTCGTACCCCGGATCCCGTCACGCCGCCCCTTCGTCCCATGGAGCAGCCAAACGAGGCGCGCGACAAGCGCAACACCAAGCCGCCTGCATTGGCGTTCCTGCTGCGTGCCTCAACGATGCGCGTCTTTGCGCGCATCGGGAGCCTGCTGGCCGTCGACGCCATCGCGATCTTCAGCGCGCTGTTCGTCGCGCTGAGCGTCAAGGCGCTCGTCCGCGACGTCTGGAACTTCGACGAGATCATCGTCGCCTCCAAGGACTACTTCGCCTTCACCTACCTGCTGACGGTGCTGCTGTTCTCCCGCAGCGACCTCTACGCCGAACGCGCTGCCCGGCCGGGCTCCTCGAAGGTCGTCGCGGCGCTCTTCCAGGTGATGATCGTGGCCATCATCTACGGCGCCGCCAGCAACTCCGACCAGTTCAACTCGTATTACATCTTCTACGGCACGCTGATCTTCGCGGTCGCGATCGTCGTCGGCCTGCGCTGGTTCTACGAGTATGCGACCGGCGTGCTGCTGCGCTCCGCTGGCTACCACCGGCGGGCGATCGTGGTGGGGGAGCACGAGAATCTCGCTGCCCTCAGTCGGTCGCTGGAGACCAGCCGCCACGAGCCGATGCAGGTGATCGCGCAGGCCTCAATCACGGCGCGCGGCAAGGGCATCACGCCGATCAGCGAGCTCCTGGCGATCGACGCGCTCCTCGACGAGAGCCCCGTCGACGAGGTCATCCTCGCCGACCCGGACTACGCCGAGGAAGACGTCCTCAACCTCGTGAGCGCCTGCCACAGCCGCGGCGTACGCGTCCGCATCGCGCCGGCGACGACCGACGTGCTGATCCGCCGCGCGCAATTCGTGCCCGGCTCATCCACGCCGCTGTTTGAGCTGCGCGCGCCCGTCTTCGAGGGCTTCGACTTCTGGACCAAGCGCGCGTTCGATCTCGTCGTCAGCGCGCTGCTGATCGTCGGCCTGGCGCCGGTGATGGCGCTCATCTTCACGGCGATCAAGCTCGAGAGCCGCGGCCCGCTGCTGTATCGCTCGCGTCGGCCCGGCCTTGGCGGCGAGCCGTTTGACTGCCTGAAGCTGCGCACGATGGTCGTCGGCGCCGACCAGATGCAGGCCACGCTGGAGCAAGACAACGAGGCCGACGGCCCGCTGTTCAAGATCCGCCGCGATCCCCGCGTGACGCGCGTCGGCGCCTTGCTGCGCCGCTTCTCCCTCGACGAGCTGCCGCAGCTCTTCAACGTGCTGCGCGGCGAGATGAGCCTCGTCGGGCCGCGTCCGCTGCCCGATCGCGACTACGCGCAGCTCAAGAATCGCCACCAGCGCCGCTACGAGGTGCTCCCCGGGATGACGGGGCTGTGGCAGATCTCTGGCCGCTCCGACCTCACCTTCGACGAGCTCGTCCGCCTGGACTTCCAGTACCTGGAGTCGTGGTCGGTGTCGCTCGATCTGGCGATCATCGCGAAGACGATTCCCGCGGTCATCCGCCGACATGGCGCTTACTAGGGCCGCTTCGGCCACGGTGTCGCGTGCCTCGCAGCCGGCCTCTGTGACGGCGATCTCAGGTCGCAGGCACGGCGCGTCCGCGCGGCTCGATGCGAGAGACTTCGCCTGATGCTTGCCCGGAAGCACTGGTTCACGCTGGCCAGCGGACTGATCTCGATCGTCACGGTCTACCTGCTCTTCCGTTGGCTCAAGAGCCAGGAAGAGTCGATCCAGCTCCCCAGCGGCCGTGAGGCGTGGGCCTACATCGTGGCCGCGATCGCCGTCTACCTCTTCTCGTTTGTGATTCGCGGGATCCGGTGGAAGGTGCTGCTCAACGAGGTGGGCGTCTACCCGCCGCTGCGAGACACGACCGGCCTGCTGACCGTCGGCTACGCAGCCAACACCCTGCTGCCAGCCCGTGCCGGCGATGCCGTGCGCGTGTTCCTGATGGCGCAGCGCAACAACGCGGGCCCGTCGCTGATGGTGTCGACGCTGATCGCCGAGCGCCTCCTCGATGTCGTCGTCCTCGCGTCGACGTTCGTCATCACCAGCCTGATTTTCGCCGGCAACATCCCGACCGGTGGGAAGGCGATCTTCGCGCTGATCCTGGGCGTCGGCGGCATTGCCGGGTTGCTCGCGGTGCGCTGGGCCATCCGTGCCGATCGCGTGCCGGACGGCGTCCAGGGCATCCTGCGCGACGCGTCGCTGGCCGTGCGCCAGCTGCGCGGCAGCCGCCATCTGGCGCAGGTCACGGCGCTCACGATCGGCGCGTGGACGTGCGAGGCGTTCGTCTACCTGCTGTGCTCCAAGGCCGTCGGCATCCACCTCAATCTCGGCAGCGCCGCCTACGTGCTCTCCACGGCCGCGATGTTCACGATGATCCCGTCGGGCCCGGGATTCGTCGGCACGATGGACTCCGCCCTGCTCTTCGCGCTGCGCCGCCTCGGCGAGCCCAAGAGCGCCGTCTTCCCTTACATCTTCACCGTCCGCTTCGTGATCTTCATCCCGATCACCATCGTCGGCGGACTCCTCCTCGTGCTGCGCTACGGCGGCTTCGGCGCCATCAAGGCCGCCCGCAACGCCCAGTCCCAGGAGAACGAAGAGCAGGAGGCCGCCGCCAAGGCTCACCTCCCCCTCCAAGACCTCCCAACGGGCGAGATGGCCGCCATCACCGCCGAGGCGCTCAATGCCAGCGCCAACGGCAGCGGCAGCGCGACCGACAAGCGCACCGGCGCCGGGACCGGCGACCGGACTTAGGTCCGCCGGGGCCGGTCGAAACGAAGGCCGTTAAACGCCCTTGATTTCGACCAGCTCGTCACGGCCAAGGGGGCCGGTCGAAATGGAGGGCGTTCAACGCCCTTGATTCCGACCAGCCCTACGGCCCGACTGGCGCGATCGGCGTGCCCAGGGCGGCGCCCATGATGCGGCGCAGGTTCACGGAGTAGGGGTCGAGGAAGAGCGCGGAGCGGTAGGCGCCGACGGCGCCTTCGGCGTCGGCGCCTGGGCCGAGGTTGAAGGTCAGCAGGCGGGTCCAAGCGTCCGGGTTCTCCGGCTGCTTGGCGATGCTCTCCTCGATCGCCTGGCGGGCGCCGGCGACGTCTCCACCGGCGGAGAGGGCGGCCGCCTTCGCGGCGTAGGTGTCGATCGAGACGGAGTCCATCTCAACGGCCCTGCTCGAGAGGCGCACGGCCTCCTCCACGCGCCCGGCGCCCAACGCGGCGTAGGCCTCCTGCGTGGTCTTGAAGGCGCGGTAGGGCTGGACGATGCTCCAGCACGCCAGGAACGCAAACGCGGCCAGCTGCACGCGCGGCAGCCAGCGGCCCGCGGTGCCCATCCAGCCGGGCTGGACCTGCGGCCGGGCTTCGACCGCGGCCTTGAGGGCCATGGGGCGCGCGATCGGCCCGCGCCCGACCAGCCAGCCGGCGGCGATCAGCGCCGGCAGCGTCGCGGCCGGGAACGACCACGTCCAGTCCAAGAACGAGTGCACGCCGTAGGCCACGACAGCGCCCAGGAGCGCCACGGCGCCGACGCGCTCCGGCGGCCACGGATCGCCACGACCAGCGAGCGTCCGCGCCGTCGCGACGAGGAACGCCCCCAGCAGCGCCAACACGAGCGCGATGCCGACGAGCCCCAGGTCGGCGGCGATCTGCACGAGGAACCCATGCGCGTGGATCACGTAGAACCCGTCGGTGCGGTGGCGCAGGCGCGCGGTGCCATAGGAGTTGGCGCCCGTCCCGCCGACCGGATTGGCCTTCGCGATGCGGATCGCGTCGCGCCAGTAGAGGCTGCGCTGATTGCCGACCTGACTCAGGCGATCGGGGCTGTTGGCCGGGGCGCTGCCTGCCACCTGGTTGGCATTGGGATCCGTCAGCTGCTTCCAACCATTGGAGATCGTGCCCGAGAGCCCGCGCTGGCTCTGCGACAGCGCCGCAGCGCCGGCGACCGGCACGAGCAGCGCGCCGCCCAGCAGGACGATCCCCACCCGCCGGCGCCAGTCGCCCGTGGGCGCGCGCGAGGCGATCAGGAACTGCGTCATCAGCGAGAGGAGCGTCACCAAGACCAGCGTCGAGAAGATCACCGCGCCGAAGCGGTGGCCGGCCGTCTCGCGGATCAGCAGGTCGATGTCGTCGGTCGTGAGGTCGCTCTGGCCAAACGCCCACAGCACGATGATCGCGGCACCGATCAGCGGCACCACCAGCGTGGCGACCGTCTTCAGCCGGGCTGGGGCGAGGACGATCCAGACGACCGCGCCAGCAATCGCCGCGATCAGCGCGCCGCGCGAATACGACAGCATCAGCGTGACGAACAGGATCGTCAGGGCGGGCGCCGAGAGAATGTCGAGCACCGGGCGGCCGATGCGGCGCGTGCCGTAATACAGCCAGAGCGGCACGCCGAACGCCGCGAGCAACCCGACGGCGTTCCAGTACTGCAGCGGCTCGCGCAGGCGGGCGTAGCGCTCATTGGGCGAGAGCAGCTCCGGCGACACCTTCGACGCCAGCGCGATCGCGCTCATCACTACTGAGGCGACCGCGAGCCCCAGCAGCACCGAACGCCAACGATTGGGGAACGTGCGGGCCGCCACGACGGCGCCGGTAAACACCGCCAAGTAGCCGAGCAGGCGGTTGACCTCCTGCCACGTGGAGGACGGATCGACCGACCACGTAATCGAGAAGGCGCTGTAGGCCACAAACACGGCAAAGAGCGCGACCGACCACTGCCCGGGGAACATCCCGCGAGGCCGCTTTCTCGTGCGGGCAAACGCAACCATGCCGAGGCCGCCGAGGACCGCGGCGACGTTGACGGCGGCGGCGCGGCCCGACGCTTGCGCCGGCCCACCAAGCACGCTCAGCGCCACGAGCAGGGCGGCGAGCGCGAGCCCGATCCACAGATCCTGTCCGTCGTCGTCCTGGCGCACCAGGCCATTCTCCGTGACCGGAGGCTGCGGCGCGGCGACGTGCGCCGGACGACCTGAAAGCGTGGCCGACACCCGCAGGCGGCGGCTAAGAGGCCGGCGTAGTGCCCGTCGGCGGTCCACCGAACCGGGCGACGAGGTAACGCGCTACCGGCAGAGCCGCGGAGACGAGGACGACCACCGCGGAGGCGGCAAGCGGAAGCGGGAGGCTCAGCGCGCCGACGAGCGACGGCAAACGCCCCTCGCTGAGGTCGATCGTCTCCCCAGCGACCGTCACCGGCGGAGGAGCCTGCTCCTGCGGGGCCGGCGGCGCGGCAGGATTGACGCCCTCAGCGGAGAGCGCCTCGGCGAGCTCCTGCGGCGCGACGGACGTGGTGCCTGGGGCGCCGGTGCCGGTGCCGGTGCCGCCGCCTGTGCCGCCACCGCCGCCGCTCGAGCCGCCGGCCTGGGCCTGCGCCTGCGCGGTGCGGATCTGGTCTTCACAGTCGGAGTACTCGGCGCCGTCGGCCGGCGGGTTGGCCAGCGCGTCCTCAAAGTCCTGCGGCGAATGGTTCGTGCTGACGCCGTTACCGTCGCGGCACTCCTTCCACACGTCGGTGCCGCTGGCATCTGCCGACGGCGCAACGAGCGCGAGACTGACGGCGCTCACCAAGATGAGTCGACCGGCGCGCCGTAGCGCATGCTGCTCCCAGCTCATGGCGGTCACGCTAGCGAACCTTCCAGCGCCTGCGCGAAGGCTCCCGCCCAAGCCTCATGCGTGTAGGCCGCCGAGGAGCGCGTCGCCTGCGCGCGAATCCCCTGCAGCTGCGGGGCATCTGGAGCGATCGCGGTGCGCAGCGCCGCTGAGAGCGCTGGCACATCACCCGCTGGGATGACCAGGGCCGTCCGCCCGTCTTGAGCCAAGCCGCCGGCCACGGCGCCGACCTCCGTCGACGCGATCACGAGCGTCCCCACATGCATTGCCTCATTGACGACGAGACCCCACGGCTCGCGGAAAGTTGCGGTCCGCTCCGACGGCACGACGACGGCAGCCGCGCCAGCCATCGCCGCGCGGACGCCCTCCGGGGGCAGTGGGCCCGTCGCGGTGACGCCCTCGTGGCCGGCCGCGCGCGCCGGCTCGGGGCCGACGAGCTGCAGGACAGCTTCGCCTCGCTCGCCGAGCGCGGAGGCGTCCCAGGCGCGCAGCAGCCAGTCGACTCCCTTGCCCGGGTCGTCGCGGCCGACGTAGAGCAGCGTTGGGACCGGCTTCCCAGCGGCCGGGCGCGTACCGGCGTCGCTGGTGTCGGCCGTCCAAAAGTCGACGTCGACGGCCTGCGGCGCCACCACCGTGTGGGGCGCGCCGAGGCGGCGAGCCAGTGCGGAGACGTGCGGCCCGTAGGTCACGACCGTGGCCGCACGCCGATAGAGCAGGCGCAGCAGCAGGCTCCCGGGCAGGTGCGCGGCGGAGCGCGGGTGGGCCCAGAGGGCCGTCCAGAGAATGAAGGGCACGCGGGCGCGCTCGGCCCCGAGCCACGCCGCGGGGAGCGCCGTTCGCCCAGCCGTGCCAGCAACGACGGCGGCATAGTCGCCGCTGGCGGCCAATCCGTAGATCTCCCGCTGGCTGACGTGCCGCGCGGGAACGCCGTGATCGGTCACGCCGCTGGTGGCGTGGAGCCCGGCGCCGAAGAGCGCCAGCTCGATCGGGACGCGCGCCGCGAGGGCTTGGAAGGCGCCGACGCGATCCGGCGGGACCTCCGTCGTGACGAACAGCACCGGGCGGTGCGCCTCGCCAGTGGAGTCCGTCACCCGGTGCGCCCGGATGTGGCCTCGGCGGCCGGCGCCGGGGCTGGAGCGGCCGTGGGCGACGAGGTCTCGCCGCGGTGCGCGCGCACGACGCGTTCATAGGCGCGAACCGTCTGGCGACCGACGACCTCCCACGAGCAGCGCTCAAGCATCACGCTGCGGCCGAGCTTGCCGAGGCGCGCGCGCTGATCGGGGTCGGAGAGGAGGCGGTCGATCACCCGCGCGAGATGCTCGACGTCGCCCGGCGCGGCCATCTGGATGCCGCTGCCGAGGTCGGCGAGGTCGAGCGGGCCAGGCTCGCCGAGCGCCGCGATCGTCGGGACGCCGTGCGCCATCGCCTCGACGTAGGCCACGCCGTAGGCCTCGTCGATCGACGGCATCACCGCGAGCGTGGCGCCGTCGATCGCGGCGACGGCCTCCTCATGTGGCAGCTGGCCGCGGAAGTCGACCCGATCCTGCATCTCCAGCTCCGCCGCGAGCTCCTGGAGCGCCGGTCGCTCGGGTCCGTCACCGACGATCACGTAGCGCAGCCGGGGCCAGCGGTGGCGCAGGACCCACATGGCGCGCATCACGTCGGCGTGGCGCTTGCGCGGGATCACGTGCGCGACGGTGATGAGCGTGTGGTCGCGCGGCGGGCGCGCCGGCTGCTCGGGTACGTCGGCGCCGAGCAGCTGCACCTCGACGGGCGTCGTGGTCAGGCGGCGGCAGGCCGCGCGAATGCCGGAGCTGTTGGCGAGGACGAGGTCGCTGGCGTCGAGGCCGGCTGAGACGGCCTGCGCCCACTCCTGGTGCAGGATCGCGGTGTGGAACACGTCGCCGCCGTGGACCGACGTGATGAGCGGGACGCCCAGCCCAGCGCGGCGGACGGCGTCGGCCGCGGGGACGGCGTTGTGGGCGTGGATGAGGTCGAAGTCGAAGCGGCCCTGGAGCTTCTTCAGCGCGCGCGCCAGCGGCTTGGCGGCGTACTTGCCCCACTGGCCGTAGGTCTTCGTGCGGTTCGGAGCGAAGAACCGCACGTAGGTGATCGGCAGGCCGTCGAGCGTGGTGGATTTGGGCTGGCGCAGCAGCGTGCGCAGCTCGGCGAATGCGGCCTTCGGGCCCTGCTTGATCGCGCGCGCAGACGGCACGGGCCGGTGCAGCACGAGCACCTCGACCTCGGCGCCGGCGTCGCGCGCGGCCAGGGCCTGGCGGTGGGCCCAGATGCCCAGGACGGGATCGTGCTCCCGCGGGTAGAACTCGGCGACGACGGCAACCTTCATCGGCGCACCCCATTCTCTAGCCCGGAGTGGACGGGACGGGCCGGAGCCGACCAGGCGGCCTCGTCGCGGGTCACGTACGGGCGGTCCCGCAGGAAGGTGCGGGCGGCGTCGACGACGCGCTCGCGCCCGTAGCCTCCGGCGACCGGGTTGCGGTGCAGCAGCGGCGTGGAGTCGACGACGCCGATCGGCCAGTGTGCCTCGCGTGCGACGGCCGCCCAGTGCACGTCGAGCCCCCAGCCCATGGTGAGGTCGGCCGGGAACGGGACCAGCTGGCGCAGGGCGGCGCCGCGGAGCAGGGTCACCGGGCCGATCTCGACGAAGTGCGTGAGCCGCGCCGCGTGCGGGAGCTGGCGACGCGTCACCGGCCAAGCTGCGTGCGAGTGGCGGCGGTGCGCGGGCTGGGCGAGGAGCAGGCCGCTGCGTTCGACCGCCCAGATGAGGCGATCGGTGAAGCCGCGCGGGAGGTCGACGTCGTCGTCGACGAGCAGCACGTGGTCGTAGGCGGCGAGGTGGTGCGACTGCAGCATCGCGGTGAGCCGCTCGAACTTGCCGCGGTCGTCGAGCGGCTGGACGTCGAGCTCGACGTGGTGATGACGCGAGGCCGTTAGCCGCGGCGCGATCGTCGCGGCGAAATCCGCGGGATCGCGAGCGATCGCGACGGCGAGGATCCGGCGGGACGGCGTCCGGCTGGCGCGGACCTGTTCGCTGAGCGTGATCGGCGCGCGGATCACGTCGAGGGTGCGATCGACGGCGTGGAGCAGTTGCCCCTTCTTCCCCGCGACGTGGCCGCTGCGGCCGGAGAGAAAGTCATTGAGCCCGGGGCGCGCCGGCGCGGGGCGCGGGGCGATCGCCTGCTCGAGGCGGCCGTAGCTGTGGGCGGCCATCGTGAGTCCCGCCGGGCAGCGCCGAAGGGTCACGTGCGCGAGGCAGGCCAGGAGCGTGCGGAGTTCGGTGAGGGCGCTGGGGGCGCGGCCCTGCTGGGTCTCGAAGAGGCGCAGGTTGCGGCCGCGGAACCTGCTCGCATTCATCAGGGGGCGCAGGCCGGCGCCGGGCCCGACCCGCTCATGCTGGACGCCAGCCGCGGCGATGTAGCGGACGCGACCCCCCGCGGCAGCGGCCCGATCCACCCATTCCTCTTCGTCGCCGCCAATGGCGTGGGCCTCGTCGAACGGGCCCGCTTTGACCCACCACTCGCGCCGGACGCCCATGTTGGCGCTCCAGCCGTGGCGGGTGTCTTGGTCTTCGTCGCCGAGCTGCAGCTCGGTGATGGCGGTGCCGTGGCGGCCGCAGGAATGGGGCGCGTAGGCGGGGTCGAGCCAGGGGACGATCTGGCCGGCGAGGACGGCGACGTCGGCCGGTTCGCGCGCGTGGGCGTCGAGCATCGCATCGAGCCAGCCCGGCCAGGCGCGGATGTCGTCGTCGAGCAGGATCACCAGCGACGCGTCGGTGCTCTGGAAGGCGAGGTTGCGCGCGGCGTTGGGGCCGCCGGGCGCGCCGGCCTCGAGGTAGTCGGCGCCGTGGCGGGCGGCAGCGGCTCGGGTCTCGTCGGTCGGGCCGTCGTCGACGACCAGGATCGCGACGCCGCGTTCGCGCGCCTGCGGCGTGATCGATGCCAGGGCCGTGTCGAGTTGCCCGGGGCGTCCGAGCGTCGGGATCGCAATGAGCGCCTGGGTGGCCCGTCGCCCGGTTCGATCTGCGATGGGCGACGGCACCTGCCCATCTTGCCGCGCGACGGGCCTGCGCGCAGCCACCGGGTGACGCGGTGCACGCAGGAGGGGTCGCTGGCGCCCGTTTTGGCGCGTCACCCTCGGTCTGGTTTGCAGCCCGTGTCTGCAAACCAGATGGGGCCGGCGGCGAATGGGCGTTTTGGCGCGTGACCCTCGGTCTGGTTTGCAGCCCGTGTCTGCAAACCAGATGGGGCCGGCGGCGCCAACGAACCCCAACGCCCGTCCGCCTCGCGAGCACCGGGCCGCACCAACCGCCCCGCAATCTCTATGATCTCCGCGCACGGGGCCTTAGCTCAGCTGGTAGAGCACCTGCTTTGCAAGCAGGGGGTCATCGGTTCGAACCCGATAGGCTCCATCGTCGTGAAAGCCCCGCTTTGCGGGGCTTTCTGCGTTCTGGGGGCGATCGCGACCAAATGTCCGCCGGGTACCGCCAGCGGGTACCAAGTCTTCCTCGCCGCGCCGGCCGATCCGCGGGCGCGATGGCGTAACGAGTCGCTTTCCGGTCGGCGGATCGCCAATGAGCGCCCACCCACGACGCTCTCGAAGGTGCGATTTAGAAGTCGTGTCGTTTTCTCGTGGTTTCCTGCCGCTGCGAGTACATCGTTACCGCTGTCTTCTGGCGTACGCTCTGCGTCTCGTGACACCGACACTCGACATTCGCCTGAGCGGCCCTTTCCAGCTACATCAGCTTGAACGGCTCGTGCTGGCGCTAGGTCCGCTGGCCGCCATCCAAGAGCCTCATCTGATGCGGCTCGATATGTCGGGAGTGTCTTTCGTATGCCCGACCGCGATCGCCACGCTCGCAACGGTTCTGGCCGATCGACTCGGGCGCGGAATGCTGATCGAGGGCAGCGCCTATACCCAACCTCGGAACTGGCTCGTCGCGATGTACCTATCGCGCATGAACTTCAACCGGCTGTTCTCGAAGGACACATTTGAGGGCTTTACGCGGCGGGAAGCGCAAACATTCACGCCATGCCTGTGGATTGACCCGTCCAACGAGGCGGCGGAGACGGCTGAGCCCGTAGCGACCGCGGCCGGAAGTGCACTCACGCTGACACCGGTAGAGGAAATCACTGTCGAGCTAGCGGTAACGGAGATGGTCCAGAACGTCTTGGACCATGCTCAATCGCCCGTTGGCGGCTTCGTAGTCGCCCAAGGCGGCAAACGAAAAGCGTCGGTGTTCGAGCTCGCCATCGCGGACCCAGGCCTCGGCATCTCGGCCAGCCTCAGGCGAATCGCGAAGTATGAGTCGCTCGACACCGATCTCGCTGGAATCCAAGAGGCCCTCAAGCCCGGGGTGACCTCCAATCCCGAAGGCAACAATTCCGGAGTCGGGCTGAGTGCCCTCCGCAACGCGGTTCGTCAGAACGGAGGAACCCTAATCGTGCGCTCGGGAACGGCGGTCGTCGAGTCTGGGCGCGTCGAGCGGTCGGCGGACGGGTTGGCTGCCTTGCAGGGCACGCTCGTCGCCGTAAAGATCCGCCAAGATGCACCGTTCCCCTTGACTCTCGGGTCCCGCGCCATCGGCGCAACGAGCAGGGCTTCTCCGGCATAGATGGACAACGAGCGTCTAGACGCTATTGTCAAGAGTTAGATCGGCCGGGCAACCGGCCGATACCTGTTTATGCAGGCGTTCCGTCCGGCACATCGAAGACCATAGTTGTGTCGTCCGCGACACAGCACACAACCCCAGGAGCAGCGTGAGCACGGCAGCAGTTCATCCGGACGAGACACGAGATGGAGACGTTCCCCTTGCTCAGATCGCGCAGGACGTGCGCGCCGCCGAAACGGCCCTGCTAAACGAGGTCGAGAACAAGACGGCGGAATCTTGGCGACTCCGCGACCTCTTGGCTCTTCTCCGCGACCGATGGTCTAACTCCATCATCTCGATCGCATTCTGGGGCCTAGTCGAGCGTGGCGCTCTCGAAGTTGACGCACAGCGGCGCGTCCACCTGCTCGGCGCTAAGTAAGCGGACCCATGCGCCGGGAGATCACGGTCCCCGGAAACGCGGGTGTGGCCAGGCTCGATAAACGCGAGTTCGGTGGAGCTGCACCAGCCACCCGCTCGGAGGCGCAGCGGGATCGAGATCGCGTTCTCTATTCCTCGGCGTTCCATCGCCTTGGGCACGTAACGCAGGTGACCGCGTCCGAGACCGGCCTGAGCTTTCACAGCCGACTCACCCATTCCCTCAAGGTCGCCCAGTTCTCGCGGCGCTTGGCGGAGCGACTCATCAGCGTAAGGACTGCGGGCAACCTGTCGGGAGGCGCCGAGCGCGCAGTCGCCGCGCTGTGCCCTGATGCCGCCGAAACCGCTGCGTTGGCCCATGATCTAGGCCATCCACCTTTCGGCCATCTCGCTGAAGAGGTTCTGAACGATGTTGCGAAGGGCTTCGGCGGCTTCGAAGGAAACGCGCAGTCGTTTCGGATCCTGACCTTTCTGTCCCTGCGCTCGCAGGACCATCCAGGCCTGAATCTGACTCGTCGCTCCCTCAACGGAGTCATCAAGTACCCGTGGCTTCGCAACCTAAACCGCACGAAGACGTCAAAGAAGTGGAACGCCTACAGCGACGAGGCCGACTCTTTCGACTGGGTGCGAAAGCACTCAAAGCCAGAGCTGCCTAGCTTGGAAGCAGCGATCATGGACTGGGCAGACGACGTCACATATGCGGTCCATGACATGGAGGATTTTTACCGGGCTGGGCTTCTTCCTTTGGACCGCCTGGCCAACGACGCGCGCGAGCTGAGCGGCTTCAAAGAGCACCTGAAGAAGCATGCGCCCGACGCGTCAACCGGCGACGCGTGGGCAGATGTGGCCGACGACGTGTTCGGTGCTTTGACCTTCTTCGAGACGGCGTACTCCGGGGTCGCCGTCGAGCGGATCGGGGTCCGCGCCACGGGATCGGGGCTCATTACGCGCTACATGAACGCCCCGACGATCGAGAGCGCTAAGGGGACCACGTCGTTCTGCGTTGATGAGGGCCACCGTCACGAGGTCGACGTGCTCAAGCAGCTCATCTGGTGCTACGTGATCGAGCGTCCATCTCTAGCCATCATGCAGAGCGGCCAACGGGAGATCATCCGATACCTGTACAAGCGCTACAACAGAGCCGCACGCAAGGGAGACCACCGTCTGTTCCCGCTCCACTATCGCGAACGGCTGGCGACCGCGGAGACGGAGCCGGCGATGAGCCGGATCGTTGTCGACCTGGTCGCAGGTTTGACGGAGGACGGTGCTGCCGAGATCTATCGGCGCATGACCGGGACCACCGCTGGCTCGGTCGGAGACGCCGCCGGGCGCCTTGCCTGACCGACGGCGCTAGGGCCACGTGATGACTCGCGGACGTAGATCCGAGAAGAAGGTCCGCGGCTACGTCAGCTATTGGAGCGACGATCACCAGCAGCAGGCGGCCCTCGGCACTTACACCGACGTGTTCTCACTTGGCGAGCTGGCCGCGACTCAGTTCGCGATCATGGTCAGCGACGACGACCTCGAGGCATTTGGGATCCTGACGCGGGGCGATCAGGTGGCGACGGCCAAACGGCGCGGGCGTTACACCGACATCTACGAACTGTCACCGCCGCTGCCTTTGGGTGAGATCGAAGAAGCTGCGGCGGAGTCCCGGCTTCCCAAAGAAGCCTTGGACGGCGGTGCGTTGCCGCCGCAGAAGCTGACCGATTTCCTGGCCGCCGTGCGCGCAGCTCGGCCAGAACTTGGCGCGCCGGTTGACGTTCTCCTCGGCCGCCTCGCGAGCCAGAGTCCGACGGCGCAGAGAGGCGCCGAGGTCATAGGCTTCGAACGTGACGCCGTCGGAGTAGCCCTCGACATCGCCGGCCTCACGGATACCAGACGGCGACTGCTCGGCCAACGACGGCCGCCAGCGCCGCCCGCTCCGTTCCTGCAAGGCGTAGGCGAAGGCCGTGAACTTGAGGATCACCTCATTGTCAACGACCTGCGGGTATTCGGCGACTGGGCAGAAATCGAGACCGGCGACCCGATCGTCACCGAGTTCGCCTCAGGTGACCGGAGAGTCACGATCGCCAACCTAAATAGGACTCCCGTCGAGACAAGCACCGGAGCAGACCTCATCTACTACTCGCACGAGTGGAACTCGTACGTTCTGGTGCAATACAAGCGCATGCTCCGCGAGAAGCGCGAGGGGTGGGTCTTTCGCCCGAGCCTCGCGGGAAAGCTTGAGCAAGAGCTCGCGAATCTGCGGCTCCTTCCCCGAGGCGAGGAGGCTCCTGAACGCTCCGCGGAATTCCGCCTTTCCGATGAGGCCGGCTACCTGAAACTCTGCCGAGACCTCCGGGTTGATCCGGGTTCACGGCAGCTGGCAACGGGTCATTACCTGCCGGTCAGTCACTACGACCTGTTGGTCGCGGATCCCTCCGCGGTCGGTCCCAAACGCGGAGTCCGCCTCACGCTCGCAGGAATGTCCGAGCGATGGTTGACCAACGATACGTTCGTAGACCTGGTGCGACGAGGCTTTATCGGATCCCGCGAGATCCATACCGACGACATCACTGCTCAGATAAAACTCGGCCTGGCCCAGGGACACTCAGTCACCCTGGCAGCCAGCGCGGATGCGGACGACGCGGACTACTAGGCGGACCAGGTAAGTCGGCACAGCGCTGAGCGGGCACATCGAGCAATAGCTTTAGCCGGTCAGCACTGAGCCAGACCAGAAGGTGCCCACGTGCCGGCCCTTGATCGAGTGAAGGCGGACCCGCTACGTTCAGGCTCCGCCGTTGACCGGCGGTGGGGCGATCGCGCAACGCACCAGATCGGTCGCGTATGGAACGCTGTCCCGCCCCGGCCCAGGTGTGTTGGTAGGCCTCCGAGTCGGGATAGGTTCCGCAGTGATGGGTGGCGCGGAACCTCGGTGCGATGAGTAGATCGGAAGAGATCAAGCAGCTCGTGGCGGAGCTGGACTCCGACGACACGGACGTGGCGAACGAGGCTGAATGGGCTCTGATCAACCAGATCGGCGAGGACTGCCTAGAGGAGTTGATCGCAGCGGCGCCGGCATTCGCGGACTTCGGACGGCTCTGCGCCTCGGAGGTCTTTCGGGCCGTCGGCGACCACCGTGCGGTACCGGTTTTGGCTCCGTGGCTCGAGGCGGAAAACCAAACCGTGCGGGCCTGGGCCGCTGACGCGCTTGGAGCGATCGGCAGCAGCGAGGCGGTCCCTCACCTCCAGCAGGCTTGGCGAGCTGCGAAGAATCGGGGCGAGGCACACGACGACAGCGAGCAGGAGAGCATCCGATCCGCGTTGACCGAGCTCGGCGCCCGCTCGGTGGTGCTGCCTGACACCGCTCGCTCGCTCTCCACCGAAGACGAGAAGCTGCGAACCGTTTGGTCAGCCGCCGATGCGCGACGAGCGGTCGAGCTGCTTGCAGCTGCCAGCCAGGTCGTCTACTCGGTGTCGTTCTGGGAGCGCGAGTCGGTCCGTGGAGGCTGGTCGTGGTTCGCAATCACGGATGCCAGCGTCTCCGCCGAGCTGGACTGGACCGAGCCTTGGGACCGGCTCGTGGCGACCGCCGCTGAGCAGCTGATGAGTGGGGCGGTTCTCGATCCGTCGTCGCTGCCGCCATCAGCCTGCGCTGCGCTGTCCTGGGTCGATCGCTCCGACCTCTAGCGCGGCGGCTCCGCGCCGCCGGGTCCGGCCTCGTACTCGTCGGCGGTGAACGCGACCTGTGCGGGCCTACGGCAACCGGCTTGAAGATCACTCACGAATGGCCGAACCAAGGTGCAGGGTTGGGGTGCTCCGTTTCGGGGTGACGAGACTGAGGGCAGGATGAGCAAGTCGGCGATCTTCTACGGCAGCGATGGCGATGGCGGGCCGGGCTTCGCGCTGGTCCGAACGACATCAGATGGCGCGCTCGGGGTGTGCGTGTCGCTCGAACAGAACGGCGACGCCGAGGTGTTCCTCGAACGAGCCGCCGCGGTCGAGCTGCTCGACGCGTTGAGTGCGCTGCTCGCGGAGACCGAGGACGCGCCGGAAGACCGCGATGTCTGACCTCTCAGTGCAAGAGCAGGGCAACCGAGCGTTCGCGTTCGTGCTTCACACGCCCACCGGTACGGCGGTCAACGACCTGCGGACCCTCGTGGACCGCGGATGGGACCCAGCACCACTCTTCGAACACCTCGGGACTAACGACCCTGCCGCGAGCGCGGCAGCCTTTGTGGCAGGAGAAGCAGACACGGAGGCTGTCGCTCCATACGTGTCAGCGATCGCGGCGGCCATCGGGCACCCCAGCACCCGCGTGCGGGACGACCTCGTCTGCGCACTCCTGCGCCAGCCGGCGTCACTCGAACGGGATGTCGCCCTGCTTCGCGCGTCGGCCCACGACACCGGCGCAGCCACGCATGTCTCGTCATGGAGCGCCGAGAGGCGCTCGGCAGCTGACGCGGCTCTCCACGACAACTCGAGATCGCTGTGACGGATCGCGAACGTCCCTGGGGTCAGCTCGGCCCGCTCGGTCAGAAACGCGACTTCGACCCGACGCAGCTCCCCGGCGCGCGCCTGCTGAAGAGCTATTCGGTGGCCGAGAACGACTTGCACTTCACCGTGTACTACGACGAGGAAACGGGGAAGCGTCGGCTCTTCGTCGCCGAGCTCCCGGACAGCGTCCACGTCGTCGTTGCGTTTGATCCGCAGCTGAAGCCCGGCTACAGCGTCGCTGGCGAGGCGAACTCCTGGTCGGCAGAGGGGATGCTCAACGAGCCGCTAGCGGACCGCCCGATCGTCGATGCCAGCCGCGGCGCCACGCTCGAGCGGATCGCCGACCCGAGCGTCAAGTCCACGAGGGACGGCGCCGAGACGCGGCTGATTCCTCCGCTGTTCGTCAGCGAGTACCCGGGCGACCTCGACTGCTTTCTGTCGGAGGCCGACTTGCTTGGGTACATCGAGCCTTGGTTTCCTGCGTGGGTACCCGAGTACGAGGCGTACGACAGCCGCGGCCTTCGCCTTGAACTCGTCACGGACGCCCCGCTCGTCAGCCATCGTGCGCTGTTCGGCCTCGTGGGCTCGGACAACGCTCACGAACTTCAGTTGCTGGTGCGCGCCGCGGAGGAGGAACCGACTCACCAAGCGGAGCTGCGCAGTCACCTAGTCCGACATCTTGAGTACCCCGATGGAGCACCATCTGTCGCCACCGACGCGACCCTTGAAGAGCTGGTCGGACGCGTCGCAAAGTCCGAGGAGGAATGGCGGGCAAGACCGACGGTAGGCCGACGCGCCGCCCGCCGGTTTCGCCGTCTGTTCCGTAGCTCCGAGTAACGAAGCGACGGGCGGCAAGCCACCAGCCAGGGCTCGGAGCCGTCGACATTCGGATGACAACCGGACTCCTGCCCGACACCTGCCCGACACCTGCGGTCGACGCCGTGGCCCGACGATGTGAGCATCCTCCGTGCGAGCCCTTTGGCAGCTCAGGCGCGCGAGACGGCACGCCCGACGCCGCCGCCGCTCACCGCCGCAGACAGATTCCGGCCTTCCAGACTGGATCGCAACTCCAGTAGCCACGGGCAATCGGCCTGCTGCGGCCTGCTTTGCAAGCAGGGGGTCATCGGTTCGAACCCGATAGGCTCCATCCGTGCGAAAGCCCCGCTCTGCGGGGCTTTCTGCGTTCTGGGGGCTGGCTAGGAGCCTCGCTCGTCAGGTCGGCAGGGTGCGGCAACCGACCCAAATCCGGTCGCCCCAGTCGATCGACGTCGGCGCCTGGCGCAGCACCCGCCGCCGGCGGCCCGCGTAACCCGCCACCGATCATCCGACCCGCACCGCGGCGGCGTCGGTGGCCGTCTTGCCACCCGCGCTGACGGTGACCGAGAGCTTCCAGGCGCCCTTGGCCGGCAGCTTGATGGAGAGCGTTCCGCGGCCGGCCTTCACGGCGACGGTCTTCTTGATGGCCTTCTTCTTTTTCGCGGTCGCGGTCCAGGTGAGGCTGCCAGCCGCGGTGACCACGTAGGGCACCTTGAGGATCTTCTTGGGCTTGGCCGCGAACTTTGTGGCGGCAAGGGCGAACGCCACTGGGGCCGCGCTGCCCGTGGCCCCAGCCGGTCCTGTCGGACCGACCACGCCTGCTGGGCCGACCGCACCCGCGACGCCTGGCGTCCCCGCCGGCCCTTGCGCTCCGGCGGGGCCAGCAGCCCCGTCAGCTCCCGCCGGACCGGCAGCGCCAGCTGGCCCTTGCGGGCCGGTCGGCCCCGTCGGCCCCGTCGGCCCCGTCGGCCCGGCAACGGTCGGCGGAAGGGTCACGGCGGCGCTGGAGGCGAGCGTCGAGCCGCCGTAGGTCGTCGCGATGATCACGCAGCGCAGCGGCTGGGAGAGGTCAGCCGAGCTGAGCCCGTAGGTCTGCCCCGTCGCGACCTGGGTGTTGCCGCGATGCCAGGAGAAGGTGAGGCTCGGAAACTCGCTCCACTTGCCGGGCTCGCAGGCCAGCATTTGCCCGAGGGCGACGGTCCCAGTCACGACGGGCGGCGTTTGGGACTCGGGAGCCGGCGAACCGGTGCGGTCGACGATGAACGCGTCGGCCGCGGGGGTGGTGTTGTTGTCGGCGAATGGGCTCACGAGATTCGACGCGAGCGACAGGTACGCAATGAAGCGGCCGTCGGCCGACGCGACCCCGGAGCCCGATGCGTTGTCTGGGCCAAGGTTCAAGCTGGAGAGCGCATGGCTGGCCAGGGAGTTGTCTCCGGTTGCCACGTCGTAGGCGTAGACGGCGCCGAAGCCGCCAACCGCGCCCGGCGTCAGGGTGACCGAGGTGTTGTCGTGGACCACGACGGAGCCATCGGCCGACACGCCGACCGTGCCCGTGGTCGTTCCGTTCCCACTCCGGGTCGCCGAGAGGTTCGCGTGGCTCACGAGCTTGGTCGTGCCGGAGCCCCGATCCCACACGTAGGTGTCGGCACCGGTCGCGTTCTGATCGCTAAAGCCGGATACGAGATCCGTCGCGGTGCTCCGAAAGGCGACCTTGCCAGCCAGCCACGAAGCAGGTCGCGACCCAAACACCGTCCCGGACTGACCGTTGCCGCCGACCGTCGGCGCACCGGGAACGTGGCTGATCAGCTGGTAGTCGCCGGTGGCGATCGGCGTGAGGAGCAGATCAGGGGACGCGCCGTTGTTGTCGGTGTAGGACACCGCATCCGACGCGTTGGTCGCCACGACCACGTAGCGCCCGTCGGGTGAGATCGAGGCGTCGCCGGCACCGCCGTTCAGCGAGGTGGTGGCCGACGCCGGACTGCGCGTGACCAGGCGCGTCGTGCCGGCGACCCGATCGAACACATACACGTCGTACGCCGAGAGGCCGTTGCCATCGGCAAATCCCGCGACCAAGTCCGTGGACGTCGACGACCACACCAGATAGCGGCCGTCGTGCGACAACGAGGCCGAGTCGGAGTTGCCTGAGCCGCCCTTGAAGGCCCCGGAGGTCGCATGGCTGACGAGCGTGAGATCCCCAGTGGCCACCTCGTACAGGTACACGTCGTTCTCAAAGACCGCGTTGCCTTTGGCATATCCGGGGATCAGGTTGGTCGCCGCCGACTGAAACGCGATCCAGCGCCCGTCGCCTGAGATCGTCGGCATTGCCGCGCTCTCATCGGCCAGCACGCCCGGCTGGCCTTCGGGGCCGCTGACCAGCGTCAGCGTGCCGCCCGCCAGGTCCTGGAGGTACACCTTCGACAGGGCGGTCGTACCGACAGCGCCTCCACCGAGGTTCACCGCCGTGGTCGAGAACACCGCGCGCGAGCCGTCGCCTGCGAGCACGATCCGAGACACATTGCCATCGGCGCCCGCGCCGCTGAGCGAGTTGCGGCTCAGCCACGACGTCTCGCCCGGCGACGCAGCGATCGCAGGCGAAGGGCCTGCAGCTATGCCCACGAGGGCCACGATAAGAGCGATCCGGCGCATATGTGCTCCTCAGCGGGGTGCGGCGCCAGCGTAAGGTCAGGCGGCAACAGGCCGGGCAATCCTCCGCCCAGGCCGTTGCGCCCGCGTCCGCACCTCTCGCATCGTCTGCCTCAACTCGCGCCGGCGCGCCACGCAGTTGGCGGAATGTACGAGTCGAACGAGTCGACTCAGGGCCCCTCAGCGCAAGGCCAACCACACGAAGCCGACGCACAGCGCAATCGGCAGCAGCAACCCGATGGCCGGCGTCATGTCGCGCCACAGCGACGGGGCGAACTCATGGCGGCAGTGGCGACACACCTGGGCGGAGTCCCGTACCGAGGCCTGGCACTGCGGACAGATCTTCGGCTCGACGTCGCTCGCCACGAAACGTAGTGTAGTTCTCCGCGGGCGCCTTGGAGAACGTCGACCCTGGCGCGCTCCGGGCGGCAACGCCCAGCGCGCCCTAGCCGAGCGGCGGCTTGGTCTCCAGCCCCTTGAGGGCCTTCCACATCGCGCGCTTGGGGCCGGCCGGAATGCGGACGACGTGGTCGCCGACCTCGACGATGAGGGCCTCGGGCGAGCCGGAGAGGTGCACGTGTTCTCCGTCGACGGACTCCGGGCGCACGCCGCTGCGGGTGCCGCGGCCACCGACGGCGTTCGTCAGGCGGTGCAGCTGCCCAGACGTGAGCGGGCAGGCGACCGACCAGTCGCCAGCCTCTACGACCAGCAACGTGCCCGGCGCCTCGCGGCCGGGGATCACGAGCACCGCGATCCGGCCGGCGGCCAGCTCGGCCTCCGGATCAGCGTCGAGCGCAGGCTCAACGAACCGCACGCCCGCCTCGAGCGAAAGCGGGAACTCGGTGGTCGACGGGGTCGCCACCGAGACGAGGGCGGCGTAGGGCAGTTCGTCAGCGATCAGGCGACTTTACGCGGAGGGGCCGCGCGCGTGCTCAGCGCTCAAGCATCGCGCGCGATCCGAGCACCCGGGTGACGGTCAGCTCGATCGCGACGCGCTGGGGGTTCTCGCGTGGCGGCTTGTACCGCGCCGTGTAGCGCTGCTCGGCGTCCGCGACCACCGCCGCGTCGCTGCTCGTGCGGGCCACGCCCTCGAGCGTCAGCCAGCGCGGGCCGTCGATCTGGGAGACGGCCGCGTAGACGCCGCCAGGGGCGCTGGCGTTGCGCGCCTTCTGACTCGTCCCGCTCGTGATCACGCGGGCCACGCCGGCGTCGGGGTCCCACGTGAAGCCACACGCCGTCACGTGGATGGTGCCGTCGGCGCGCAGACTCGAGAACGTCGCCAGGTGGCGCTCGGTGAGGAAGTCGCGGGCGGCGTCGGTGAGCTGGTCGGGGCCGGCGGGCATGGGCGCATCATCGCGCGCCGCACAACCCGGGCGCGTGTCCGCCCCGGACACCTGCCGACGCGGGGTCCAGACGAGCCGGGCGCGGTCGAACACCAGCTTGTGCCGTTCCTCACACGGTTGCAAGTTACACAAGCGTAAGTTCGACACTATGACCCTGCTCGAAGCGTCCTCCCTGATCGGCGAAGTGGCCCCGTCACCCGCGGGCCCGGCGCCGGACGGACTGCGGGGCCTCAAGACGGTCCCGACCGTCGATCTGCCGCTGATCACGCAGGTGCTGCGCTTTACGCGTCGGCATAAGGACTTCGTGTTTGCGTCGGCGCGCGAGTACGGCGACGTGTTCCACATGAAGGGCACCGTCGCCGGCGGCCCAATCATCACGGCCCACCCGGATCACGTGAAGTCGATCTTCACGGCGCCGCCCGAGCTGGTCCCGACGCTGACGACCGAGTCGGCGCTGGCGCCGATCGTCGGCCCCCACGCCGTGCTGACGACGAACGGCGCGCGCCACATGAGCCAGCGCAAGATGCTGCTCCCGCCATTCCATGGCAAGTCGGTCGCGAACTACCAGTCGGTGATCGAGGACGCGACGCGGCGCGAGCTCGACCGGTGGAAGACCGGCGAAATCGTGAACGTGAGCCTCGCGATGCAGTCGCTGACGCTCGAGGTGATCCTCGCCGGCGTGTTTGGCGTCGGCCGCGAGCCAACGCGCAAGGAGAAGATCCTGCGGCGCGCGATCATCACGATTCTTGAGGCGTCGACCACGCCGATTGCGCAGGCCGCCGAGTTGATCCAGGTCGGCCGAACGGAGGCCTTCGGCGGACTTGCCCTGGTGCTCAAAGCCTTCGACAAGACCGTCTACGACGTCATCACCGAACGCCGCGACACCCTCGCGGTCGACGGCGCGGACTCCCGCGACGACGTCCTCTCGCTCCTGCTCGCCGCCACCGACGAGGACGGCAACCCCCTCTCAGACCACGAACTCCGCGACCAGCTCGTCTCGCTGCTGCTCGCCGGCCACGAGACGACCGCCAACACGCTGGCATGGGCGTTTGAGCGCCTGACCCGCTCGCCCGTGGCCTACGGCGACCTGCGCAACGCCGCCCGCAGCGGCAACACCGAGGAGTCGGCGTCGATGACCGAGCGCGTGATCAACGAGGCGATGCGCTCGCGGCCCGTGATTCCGATCGTCGGCCGGCGCGTGCGCGTCGACTGGCAGCTCGGGGACTACGGCGTCCCCGCCGGCACCGGCGTGGCAATGAGCATCCTGCTCGTGCACCACCGCGAGGATCTCTACCCGCGCGCCGCCGAGTTCATCCCCGGCCGCTGGGAGGGCCGCAAGCCCGGCACCTACACGTGGATTCCGTTCGGCGGCGGCACGCGCCGCTGCCTCGGCGCCGCCCTCGCGATGGCCGAGCTGCGCCACGTCATCCCCGAGATCGCGCGCCGCTTCGACCTCGCGCCCGATCGCCCGCAGGCCGAGTCACCGCTGCACCGCAACGTGACGATGATTCCCGCCCGCGGCGGGCTGGTGCGCGTGGTGTCTACGCGGGCCTGAGGCGGCCGACGGCTCGCCCCGCGCGGACGAGGACGGGTCGCATCGGCAGAGCGTCCCCGGCAGCTGGATCCCCTGACGCTGCCGCCTCAGCTGATCGCGAGCCGCGCCTCGCTCACGCGCTGTGCGCCGCTGTAGACGGTCATTCGCCCCTCGCGGACGAACCCCGCGAGGGTGATGCCGAGGCGCTCGGCCGTCTCCACGGCCAGGCTCGACGGGGCGGAGACCGCGCAGATCACGGGAATCCCGGCCGCCGCGACCTTCTGGACGAGCTCAAATGAGACGCGTCCGCTGAGGACGGCGATCGCCGTCGGCGCTGGCAGCTGGCCCGCGAGAAAGCGCTCGCCGAGCACCTTGTCGAGGGCGTTGTGGCGTCCGACGTCCTCGGCCGCGCCGAGCAATTCGCCGGTCGCGGAGAAGAGGCCGGCGGCGTGGAGGCCGCCCGTCTCGTCGAACAGCGGCTGCGCCGCGCGAAGCCGCTCGGTGAGCTCGACGAGCACAGCCGGGTCGAACACTCCGGGTGCGTCCCCACTTGGTCTGGCAGACGGGCTTAGCAAGGCGTTCTGAGAGACCAAGTCGGTTGGGTCGTCGCCCCCGGCCGGCCGCAGGCGCGCGACCAGCTCGTCGATCGACGACGTCCCGCAGACACCGCAGCTCGCGGTTGCCATGAGTGTGCGGGCCGCGAGGTCGCGCCGTGGAGGGCGCGTCAGCTTGACGGTCACGACGTTGTACTGCTGCTCGGCCGCCGCGGCGCAGTAGCCGATCTCCGCGAGGTCGCCCGGCTCGGCGATCACGCCCTCGGCGTGGAGCAACCCGGCGGCGAGGGCGAAGTCCTGGCCGGGGGTGCGCATGGTCGACGTCGTCGCCACCACCTCGCCGCCCGGCACCGCCACGCGGATCTCCAGCGGCTCCTCGCCGGCCAGACGCTCCGCCTGACGCCGGCGCCCGCCGCCCGGCTCGATCACGGTGGCGCGGACGCGGGCGACGCGCTGTCGGGTCGAGGGAGCCATGGCCACACGGTACCCGGGGCCCGTTGGCGCGCCACCCTCGTGCTGGTTTGCAGACACGCGCTGCAAACCTGAACGACCGGGGCCCGTTGGCGCGTCACCCTCGTTCTGGTTTGCAGACACGGGCTGCAAACCTGAACGACCCGGGGCCCTAGGCTGGCGCTCATGAGCGACGGCGAACGGCACCTGGGCCGCGGGCGCACGACCCGCGACCACCCCGTCCACGAGGACGACGCCGACCTCGCCGTCAGCCCACCGCCGGATCACTCCGTCGGAATGCCGGCGACGGTCTCGATCGCCAAGCAGACGATGCGCCACCTCGGCGTGGCCCGCACCGCCCAGACGCTCGCGAAGATCAACCAGCCCGGTGGCTTCGACTGCCCCGGGTGCGCATGGCCCGAGCCCGGGAGCGGCGCCCACCACCTGGAGTTCTGCGAGAACGGCGCCAAGGCCGTCGCCGAGGAGGGCACGCGCCGGCGGATCGGCCGCTCGTTCTTCGAGCGGCACTCCATCGCAGATCTCCGGGAGCGCTCCGGCTACTGGCTCGGCCAGCAGGGTCGACTGACGGAACCGATGCACCTCGCGCCGGGCGCAACCCACTACGAGCCGATCAGCTGGGACGCCGCCTACGCGCTGATCGCCGATGAACTCCAGGCCCTCGATTCACCGAATGAGGCGGCGTTCTACACGTCGGGCCGCACGAGCAACGAAGCGGCGTTTGCTTACCAGTTGTTCGTCCGCGCGTTCGGCACGAACAACCTCCCGGACTGCTCGAACATGTGCCACGAGTCGTCGGGCGTCGCGCTGATCGAGACGATCGGGATCGGTAAGGGCTCGGTCACGATCAACGATCTCGTCGAGGCCGACCTGATCGTGGTCGCCGGCCAGAACCCGGGCACGAATCACCCGCGGATGCTCACCACGCTGGAGGAAGCCAAGGAGCGCGGCGCGAAGATCCTGACGATCAACCCGCTGCCCGAGGCCGGCCTCGCGCGCTTCGACAACCCGCAGAAGATCTCGGGCCTGCTCGGCCACGGCACGGAGCTGACCGACCTCTTCCTGCAGGTCCGCCTAGGAGGCGACCAGGCCCTCTTCCGCGCCTTCAACCACCTGCTGCTCGCCGCCGAGGACGCCGCCCCCGGCACGGTCCTCGACCACGACTTCCTCGCCGGCTCGACGCAGGGCTTGGGCGAACTCCGCGCCGACCTCGCCGACCTCGACTGGGAGGCGGTCCTCACCGCGACCGGGCTCACGCGCGAAGAGATCCAGGCCGGCGTCGAGCTGCTGCTCGCCTCCAAGCGCACCGTGATCTGCTGGGCGATGGGACTCACGCAACACAAGGCGTCGGTCGCGACGATCCAGGAGGTCGTCAACACGCTGCTGCTGCGCGGGATGATCGGCAAGCCCGGCGCCGGCCTCTGCCCCGTGCGCGGCCACTCCAACGTGCAAGGCGACCGAACGATGGGCATCGTCGAGAAGCCAGCGCCGGACTTCCTCGACGCGCTGCAGGCCGAGTTCGGCTTCGAGCCGCCCCGCGAGGACGGCCTCGACGTCGTCGACACGATCAGTGCCCTCGACGAGGGTCGGGTGCGCGTCTTCATGGCGATGGGCGGCAACTTCATGTCGGCGACGCCAGACACGAACCTCACCGAGGCGGCGATGGCCGGCGCCCGCCTGACGGTGCAGGTGTCGACGAAGCTCAACCGCTCCCACGCCGTCACCGGCGAGCAGGCACTGATCCTGCCGACGCTCGGGCGCACCGACCGCGACGGTGAGCAGGTCGTCTCCGTCGAGGACTCGATGAGCGTCGTGCACGGGACGCGCGGGCACTTGGAGCCGCCGTCGGAGCACGTCCGCAGCGAGGTGCGCATCATCTGCGAGACCGCCCGTGCGGTGCTCGGCCCAGCGATTGCCGGCGACCCGGTCCACGAGATCCCGTGGGAGGCGATGGCCGCCGACTACGCGGTGATCCGCCAGCAGATCGAGGCCGTCGTGATCGGCTTCGACAACTTCGAGCGGCGCCTCTCGTGGCCCGGCGGCTTCGTCCTCCCGCACCCACCGCGCGACTCACGCACGTTCGACACGCCGTCCGGCAAGGCGCACCTGAGCGTCAATGCGCTGGAGCCGATCGTCGTCCCGCCCGGGCACCTGCTGCTGCAGACGCTGCGCTCCCACGACCAGTACAACACCACGATCTATGGCATGAACGACCGCTACCGCGGCATCACCGGCGGCCGCCGGATCGTGTTCGTTCGGCCGTCCGACCTGACCGAGCTTGGGCTCGACGACGGCGCCATGGTCGACCTCGTCGCCGACCAGTTCGACGGCACCGAGCGCCGCGCCGACGGCTTCCGGGTCGTCAGCTACCCCACGGCGCGCGGCTGCGCCGCCGCCTACTACCCCGAGACCAACCCGCTCGTCCCACTCAAGAGCGTCGCGAAGCGCAGCAACACCCCGACGAGCAAGTCGATCGTCGTGCGGCTCGTGCCCACCGGCTGAGTACGGAAACTGAGCGTCCTTTAGTGGCTGCGATTTCAGCCACTAAAGGACGCTCAGTTTCGGCCCGACGCGCGGCTACTGCAGGGCGCTCGTGAGCCGGGCGAGGTTGTCGAGCACGCGGCCGCCGAACGGGCGCGCCATGTGGTCCTCGAGCGTGAGCTGTTTGCTGATCTCGCGGTAGCCGTCCTGCACCAGGGCGAGGTCGGCGGCGAACGCCTTGCCGCTCACCAGCAGCGTCGATTCGAGATTGAGCTCGAAGGAGCGAATGTCGAGGTTGCTGGAGCCGATCACCGACACCTCGTCGTCGATCGAGAGGTGCTTGGCGTGGAGGATGTAGGGCGCCGGGTAGAGGTAGATCTTCACGCCGGCCCGCAGGAGCGGCTCGTAGTAGGAGCGCTGCGCGTGGAAGACGAGCCCCTGGTCGCCGATCTCGGAGACGAACAGCTCCACCTCGACCCCGCGATAACACGCCGTGACGACCGCACGAAGGAGCGACTCGTCGGGCACAAAGTACGGGCTGGTGATGCTGACGCGCTTCTCGGCGCTGTAGAGCAGGGTGTTGAAGAGCTTGAGGTTGTTCTCGTCGTCGAAGCCCGGCCCGCTGGGGACGATCTGGCACTCCAGACTCGTCGTCGCGTCGTAGTCGAGATCGGACTCCAGCTCCGGCAGGATCGCCTCCTCGGTCTCACTGAACCAGTCGGTGAGGAACAGCGCGTTGACGCCCCCGACGATCGGCCCTTCGATCCGCGCCATCAGCTCATGCCACTTCAGGCCCCGCTTGATGTTGGACTTCTTGTTGTAGCTGCGGTCGATCAGGTTCTGGGAGCCGACGAAGCCGACGGTGCCGTCGATCACGAGGATCTTGCGGTGGTTGCGCAGATCAGGGCGCTGGTACTTGCCCTTGAGCGGCATCACGGGCAGCATCGGCGCCCAGTCGACGCCGATGCGATCGAGTTCCTTCAGCGTCTGCTTGTAGCCGGCGACGCGCTTGGAGCCAATGTGGTCGAAGAGCACCCGCACCTTCACGCCGCGTTCGACGGCCCGCTCGAGCGCGGCGAAGTAGCCGCGGGTCGTGTCGTCGAGCGCGAAAATGTAGAACTCGGAATGGACGAAGTCCTTGGCCTCGTCGATCGCCTGGGCCATCTCGTCGAAGACGGCGTCGTAGTCGGCGATCAGCCGCGCCTTGTTGCCGGTGACCATCGGCATGGCCCCGAGCTCGCGGTTCATCCGGACGATCGCGGCGAGCCACTTCGGGCCCGGGTCGTCGTGCGGGACGAGCCGCATCGACGACGTCGCCTCCAGGATCCGCTGGTTCACCAGGCGCTGCTTCTCGCGGCGGTCCTTCGGCAACTTCGGGTTGCCGATCAGGAAGAACGCAACGAGCCCGAAGTACGGCAGCAAGAAGATCAGCATCAGCCAGGCCGTCGCCGCCGTCGGCTTGCGGTTCACCGGCACGAACACGAGCGCGGCGAGGCGGATGATCCAGCCCAGCGCGTCGACGATCAACGAGCCGCGGAAGATGATTTCGAGGGGATCCACGGAGCGAGGCTACCGGGCGCTGCGCGCGCCGACTAGGCGCGCGCCCACTCCAATTGGGGCTACTGCGGGAGCGGCGAGTCGGCGCTGAGCGGATCGGCGCCGCCGGTGAATGGGTCACCGACGTTGGCCCGCCACGAGAAGTACAGGAGCGTGTTGACGAGCGCCGTCCACGACATCGTCGCCGCCTGCATCAGCGCGAGGACGGGCACCGCGACCATGCCGAAGTCGGACGGCTCGCCGAGCGCCAGCGAGATGAGCAGCATTGGGATCGCGGCCGCGCCCATGATCCCCGCATTGACGAGCCCCAGCACGAGCGAGTAGCCGACGGTCTTCCACCAGCCGTTGGCGCGGACGAGCGTGATGCTCGCCTTCAGCGACTTGCCCGCCGAGGTGCCGGTGAGCGCGGCGTGCTGCGGCGCAAACATGCCCGCGACCGCGATGAAGATGCCGGGGATGATCAGGAGCAGGAAGCCGCCGATCGTCGCGAGCGCGTAGACCAGCGCAGCGGCGAGCACGAGCAGGAACCCCTCGAAGCCGAGCTGCAGCGCCTCGCCCGTGGTGAGCTTGTGCCCGGCGGCAAGCTTGACGACCGCCCGCGCATGGACCGCCGTGATGAGCGCCGACCCGATCGTGCTGACGAGCAGAGTATTAGCGGCATCGGCCTGCCAATCCGACTGCCCGTACGCATCATGGAAGCCGCCGCCAACCAAGCCGACGAGCACCACGTAGAGCGGGATGACGACCCACGCGGACGTCACCAAGAACACCCCGGGCTGGCCGATCCACAGCCGCCACGCGCTGCCAAACAGCGGGCTCAGCGACTTGGGCTCGGTGAGCGCCAGCGGATCAGACGGAGGCGGCGGCGGGCCCTGAGTGAAGGTAGGCATTGGGTGCGGAGCGTAGTGAATGCCGGCGGCGCCGCCAACGCCCCGGGAGGCGCTACTCGGCCGCCCCCGCCAGGCGCGAACTAGGCGGAGTCGACCGAGTAGCGCCTCCCGGGGTGCGTGCCGGCGGTCCTACGTCGGCGGCGTGGCGCGCTCGGGCACCGCAACCGGCCATTGGGCCCAGGCCAGCTCGGGCCGTGGCGCCGACTCCGGCACGGCGACGCGCGCAAGGAAGAACTGCGCGAGCGGGCCGATCGCGAGGGCGTAGAAGACCGTGCCCATGTTGGCGAGGCCACCGAGCGTCATGCCGACGACCAGGACGCTGAGTTCAAGGCCGGTGCGGACGGAACGGATACTCCAGCCCGTCCGCTCGACGATGCCAACCCACAGGCCGTCGCGCGGGCCGGCGCCAAGGTCGGCGCCGACGTAGAGGGCTGCCGCCAACCCGTTGCCCACGATGCCGGCGATCATCATCGCCGTCTTGATCTCGATGTCATGCCAGACGGGCGTGGGGATGATCGCCAGGCTCGCGTCGACGGTGATCGCGATGACGATCACGTTGAGCACCGTGCCGATCCCGGGCCGCTGGCGCAGCGGAATCCAAGCCAGCAGCACGAGCGCTCCGACGATCGCCACGACGACGCCGAACGAGAGCCCGAGCTGCTCAGAGACGCCCTGGTGGAAGACGTCCCACGGATTGAGCCCGAGCCCAGCGCGGATCATCAGGGCCATGGTGAAGCCGTAGAGGATGAGGCCGGCGAGGAGTTGAAGGAGCCGGCGCTGAGCGAGGAAGAAGTTCATGCCTGGCATGGTTCCGGGAAATGGCATTGGTTTCCATAGCCAATCCCGCTAATGTGGCCTGATGGCTCTGATGTCTGGCCCACGATTGGCCTCTCTTCTTGGCGATTGGCGCGGTCCAGGCCCGGCCTATCGCGACCTGGCCGATGCCATTCGCGTCCTCGTGATCGACGCCCGGATCCCCGAGGGCACCCGCCTGCCCAGCGAGCGCCACCTCGCCGAGACGCTCGACGTGAGTCGCACCACCACGACGCGCGCCTTCGACGAGCTGCGCGAGCGCGGCCTGTTGTCGTCGGTCCGCGGGTCTGGCAGCACCGTCACCGTGCCCTACGCCGAGTCCAGCCACAGCGCGATCATGGGCTTCGACGACACCGGCGGCATGGTGTCGCTCGCGCATGCTGCGGGGGCCGCGGCACCCGGCATGGGTGGGCTCTTCGAAGCAGCGCTCCAGCGGCTCCCCGGCCTGCTGGCGACGACCGGCTACCTGCCGGACGGCTACGCGCCGCTGCGCGAGCGGATCGCTACCTACTACGCCGACCAGGGCCTGCCGACCGACCCGAGCCAGATCATCGTGACCAACGGCGCGCAGGGCGCGATCGCGACGATCTCCCAGACGCTCGTCTCCCGCGGCGATCGCGTGCTCGTGGAGGCGTGCGGCTACCCGCACGGCTTCGACGCCCTCTCCGCTGCGGGCGGGCGGCCCCTGCCGTTGCCGCACGACCGCGAGAGCCCGTGGCGCACCGACGACATCCAGCAGGTCGCTGGCGCGGCGACCGTCGCGCTGTTCGTGCCGGACTTCCACAACCCCACCGGCTCCCTGATGCCCGCCGAGCAGCGCGAGGAGATCGCTGCGCTACTGCGCCGCTCCGGCACGCAGGCCGTGATCGACGAGACGATGCGCGACGTCAACTTGGACGAGCGCCTCATGCCGCCGCCGTTTGCCGTCTTCGATCCGAACGTGATCACGATCGGGTCGCTCTCCAAGTCGGCGTGGAGCGGCCTGCGGCTCGGCTGGATCCGCGCGCCCCACCACCTCGTCAGCGCGCTGGTGCAGACGCGCGTCAACCTCGACCTGGGCTCGTCGGCGTTTGATCAGGTCGTCGCGACCGGCGCCTTCGACGACGCGATCCGCGCGCCCCACCGAGCAACGCTCCGCGCGCAGCGCGAGACGCTCGTCGCCGAGCTCGGCCAGCACCTGCCGGAGTTCCAATTCCGCGTGCCGGACGGTGGCCTGAGCCTGTGGGCCGAATTGCCGCGCCGGGTGTCGAGTCGGCTCGTCGCCGCCGCCCTCGATCACCAGCTCCGCCTGCTCCCCGGGTCGCGGTTCTTTGCGTCGCAGGGCCCGGCCGGCGAGCAGTTCATCCGGCTGCCCTTCACCCAGGACCACCCCGTGCTCAAGGAGGCCGTCCAGCGGCTGGCCCGCGCCTGGGCCGAGGTCGATGAGAACGACCCCGCGCCCCGCCGCAACGCCGCGGCCGACGCCGAGCTGATCGCCTCGTAAACCCCGGGGTCAAATTGAGCGTCCTTTAGTGGTTGCAGAAGCAGCCACTAAAGGACGCTCAGTTTCGCCGGGGCGCCGGAGCGGCGTCCGATCAGGCATCGTCTACGTGGTGCGCGGCGGTACCAAGCAGTTCCGCCGCACCCTCCGCCCCGACTCTCTCTGAGGTTTTCCATGACCGGTGTCGTCATCACGTCCGGCGCTCGTACGCCGATTGGCAGCTACGGCAAGGCGTTCAAGGACGTCGCCGCCACCACCCTCGGCATCACGGCGGCCAAGGCCGCGATCGAGCGCTCCGGCATCACGCCCGAGCAGGTCGAGCACACGGTGATCGGCAACGTCATCCACTCGAACACGGATGACATGTACATGGGCCGCGTCGTCTCCGTCGGCGCCGGCGTGCCGATCGAGACGCCCGCCTTCACCGTCAACCGCCTGTGCGGCTCGGGCGTGCAGTCGATCATCACGGCGACCATGCACATCCAGACCGGCGACTGCGAGATCGCCCTCGCCGGCGGCGCAGAGTCGATGAGCCAGGCGCCGTACTGGAACCCGTCGGGCCGCTGGGGCGCGCGCATGGGCGACACCAGCCAGGTCGACCCGGTCGTCGGTGGCCTCACCGATCCGTTCCGCAAGATCCACATGGGCGTCACCGCGGAGAACCTCTCGGTGCGCGACACGATCTCCCGCGAGGACCAGGACGCCTTCGCGCTGGCCTCCCACCACAAGGCTGCTGCCGCCCGTGAGGCAGGCAAGTTCAAGGACCAGATCGCCCCGGTCGTCGTGAAGACGCGCAAGGGCGAGGTCGTCTTCGACACCGACGAGCACATCCGCCCGGACATCTCGCTCGAGGCGCTCGCCAAGCTGAAGCCTGCCTTCAAGCGCGAGGACGGCACCGTCACCGCCGGCAACGCCTCGGGCCTCAACGACGCCGGCGCCGCCGTCGTCCTGATGAGTGAGGCGAAGGCCGCTGAGCTCGGCGCGCCGGTGAAGGCGAAGATCCTCGGCTACGCGATGACGGGCGTCGACCCGAACATCATGGGCATCGGCCCGGTCACGGCGATCAACAAGGTGCTCGAGCGCACCGGCGTCAAGCTCGAGGACGTCGGCGTCATCGAGCTCAACGAGGCGTTCGCCGCCCAGTCGATTGCCGTGCTGCGCGAGCTCGGCCTCGCCGACGACGACGCGCGCGTGAACCCCAACGGCGGCGCGATCGCCCTCGGCCACCCGATCGGAGCCTCCGGCACTGCCATCACCGTGAAGTGCCTGGCCGAGATGGAGCGCACCGGCGAGCGCTACGGCCTCATCAGCCTCTGCATCGGCGGCGGCCAGGGCATCGCCCTACTGCTCGAAAAGGCGTAGGCGCAAACTGAGCGTCCTTTTGTGGTTGCAAAAGCAGCCGCTAAAGGACGCTCACTTTTGGATCCGAACGTTCGACGGGCCGGACCGCTCTGGCCCGGCCCGTGCGTGCCTTAGCCGGCCCGCGGCGTCGGCGGCACCGTCGCCTGGAGCGTGATGGTGTTCCCCGCGCCGCTCGTGAGCGGGCTGATGAGCCCGTTCAGCGAGCCGCAGCCGTTGAGATCACTCAGCGCGAACTGGCCACTCAGCGAGCCGCCCTCCTGGAGCGAGAAGCCTGCACCGGAGGTGAGGTTGATGTCGCTGAGCTTGCGCGTCTGGCAGGTGTTGCCCGTCACGACGGGGATCGCGCCGAACAGCTTCGCCTGCGTGACCTTGATGCGCACCTTCGACGTGGTCTTCAGGACGTCCGCCGCGTAGGTGCCAGTCGTCGGGCCGGACGCCACAAACGCGATCTTCGCCGTGAGCGGCAAGAAGCTCAGCGCCGTGAGGCGGGCCGAGGCCTCCTGCAGCACGAGGTCGCCAGTCACCACGCCGGCGTCATCGATGTCGACCGCAAGGCCGCCTTTGAGGGGAACCGAGCCCTTGATGAGGGTCTTGATCGACGCGCTGCCCTTGAGATCCCAGGCGTAGGAGCTCGACGGGAGCGGCGGCAACGTGACCGTGATCGGCGGCGAGACGCCCAGCTGCAACGAGCCGTTCCGGGACCCAACGGCGAACTTGTAGGTCTTGCCGGGCGTGAGGCCGGTGACGGTGGTGGTGCGGGCACCGCTGAGCGTCTTGACCAGCACGTCGTCCTGGAACACCTCATAGCTCGGCGGCTCAAACCCAGGGTAGATATTCCATGACAGCGTGACCGACGTGGGGGCCAGCGTGGAGCGCAGATCGACGGGCACTCCGTAGGGATCGATGGTGATCTCCTGAAACATCACCGTCGTCGGACGGGTGCTGAGGCCGTTGGCGCCGACGGCGGCGACCCCGATCTCAACCGGCGACGAGCTAGGAAGCAAACCGCTCACCCTGGCCGACGTTCTGGGCGCAGCCACGGTGGCAGTGATCACGCCATCGAAGTAGACCCTGTAGCTCGCGACGTTGCCGGTCGAGGCGCCCCACGCCACCGCGAGGGAAGTTGAGCTCTCACGCTTGACCGTCACGGGCCCGGGAGGCGACGGAGCGAGGGAACCCTCATCGCCGATCTGGATCTTCGGGTAGTTCAGGTTGCCGACTGGGAGCGTGCACGGGTTCGTGATGACCCGCTCACCGCCCTCGCTGTCGAACGTCGTCCACTCGATGGTCAGCCCGGTGTAGACGACGGTTGCCTCGCCCGACTCACCGACGAGGCTGACCGGCGTGGCGTTCGCCGGAGTCGTCAACGGGTACCTCGCCTTGACCTCTGAGGGCGCGGAACCGCCCGATGGCAACGCCACCGACGCCTTCAGGGTGGCCGTGATCCTGGCCTCCTCCACGATGACGTCCAGCGCGCTCCCCGAGAGGCTCGTGACCTTCAACGGCACGACCGAATCTGCGGGAGACGCCGTTGCTGGCACCTCGATCCCAAGCGTGAGCGGACGCTCGCTGATGACCGGCAACTTGCACTGCGCGTTGAGCGTGTAGGCGGTGGCGCCAGCGGACGGCGCCGCCGCAAGGCTTGCCAGCGTGGCGAGCCCGGCGAGGCCGAGCCGCCGCAGGCGGGTGGACGGATGGGACAAAGCGTTTCCTTCAGTGGTGGGACACAGTAGGCGCCGTTCGGTGGGGAGCCGCAGGGGAAACGTGGAGCGCTACGGCTCGCACACTAACCCGCCCGGGGATGGCCGTCTACGTCCAAACGCACGTGCGGCAGGCTCCCCGTGCCGCCGCATGGGGAACCTGCCGCCGATCAGCGTTCGTTGGTTTGCTCGAGCGGCGGCCGCTGAGCGACCGCCGCCAACGCTGCCTAGCTCAGCGCAGCGCGGCCACGCGAGTAGCCGACCTCGGCGCCCTCGTCGGCCGCGAACTCGGGGATCGGATCAAACGGCCCGAAGTCGGTGCTGCACGACGCGCCCGGCGCCGGAACGGCGAGCGAGATGAAGTACGCGTCGACGGTCTCGTCGACACAGCTGCTGGCGAGGTTGTAGGCGGTGTGGCCGTACATGTCGACGCTCAGCAGGCGGGCGTTGCCAAGCGTGGCCTGTGCTGCGACGGCGTTGGCGTAGCGGACGGACGGGTCGCCGCCGCGGTTGCCGAGCATCAGGACCGGCGTGGCGGTCGAGGCGCCCCAGGGGCCGGAGTAGGCGTCGTCATCGCGCACCGGGAACGACGCGCAAGCGGCCGTCGTGTAGATCCAAAACGGCCCGAACCCGCTCACCTGCGTGTCGGCGAGCCGACCGTACGCGGCGTACGTGGTGCCGAGCGACGGGCCGACGGTGTCGTTGCAGACGAACGTGGAGAACGCGTCCTGGAAGTTGTCGTAGGGCTCCTGGACTGGGCCACCGCCACCGGTGTGCCAACGCCGCAGCGCGTCGAGCAGGGCGCGGAGATCATCCGACGGAATGCGGTTGGCCTGGCTGATGCTGGCGAGGTCGATCGCCTCCAGCGTGCCCGCGAGATCCTGCGACGTGAAGATGCCGGCGTTGAGTTCGCCGTAGATCAGGCCGATCACGTCCTGGTAGCTGAGGGTCGCCTCGCCGTCGCCGAGGTCGACGACGACGCCGTTCTTCGCGCGCACGCGGGCGAGCGTGGCGGTCAACTTCGTACGCAGCGAGCTGGCGGTGGCGCCCGGTCCAGCGAAGGCGCAGGTGCCAGGCGCCGACGCGCAGGCATCCAGGAACCCGGTGACGGCCTCGTCGGTGCCGACGTAGCTCTTCAGGCGGTAGTCCAGCGGCTGCGTGGCCTCGACCAGGCCGCGACCCGTCGTGAACCGGACGGGGTCGAGCGTGCCGTCCAGCGCGAGGGCGCGGGCGGTGCTCGGGAAGAGGTTCGCGTAGGTCTGACCGATCAGCGAGCCGGACGAGAAGCCGAGGAAGTTGAGCTTGGCGTCGCCGACGGCCTTGCGCAGCAGCTCCACGTCGCGCGTCACGTTGGCCGTAGACATGTGGCTGGCGATCGTCGCCGAGCGCAGGCAACCAGCGGCGCCCTGGGCGGCCTTCGTGAGCGCCGTCAGCTCCTGGAGCCCGCTGAGCGGGAAGGTCGGGTTGAGCAGCGAGGCGGCATCCTCAGACGTAGCCGCGCAGCGGACCGCCGGGCTGCTGGCGCCGACGCCGCGCGGATCGAACCCCACGACGTCGAAGCGCTCACGCAGGGCCGCCGTGGCGAACGTCGCCGAATCCAGGCCGGGGGCGCCCGGCCCACCGGGGTTCACGAACACCGTGCCGATTTTCGGTCCCGGGCCGGTCGCGGCGAGCTTGGACACGGCCAGCGTGATCTTGGTGCCGGACGGCCGGCGGTAGTCGAGGGGGACGCGCGCAGTGGCGCACTCAAACGACGGGTCGGCGTCGAGCAGTGCCGGGTCGTCGCAGGCGGCCCAGCTGAGCGTCGGCGTGGCGGCGCCGTTCGTGCCGAGGGCACCGGTAGCGCTCGCGGCCGACGGGGCGGCCAGGCAGGCGCTGAGGGCTGCGGCGCCAGCCAGTCGGGGCAGGAGGACTCGGAGGTCCAGGGCGGGAGTCATCGATCTCTCTTTTCGGCGTGTGGCCAACGGGACTTCGGGAGACGGATCCGAGGGGAAGATCGCGACATCCGTGCGCGCAGGGACAAGCCACCACTTGCGTGGGGTCTGACCGGATCGGGCGCCGCACCGGCCCACGGGGACGACCGATTTGGCGGTGTGCGGTCCCGAAACGGTCCGCACGTTCAGGTGGTCGGCTCGGCGCTTCAGCGCTTGACCCGATGAAACGCCATTCGGGTGACACCGGCATCCGAATCGCGGTGCACTGGGGGTGGGTGGACTCCGGCGGGCGGCATGACACGATCAGAGCCGTGCGTGCCGCCAACTCGGGATCCGTAGCGGCGTGACGTCGCCCGCGCTGTCGACCCCAGCCACCGTGCTGGCGCTGCACCACGGCTACCGCACGCCTGGCGGCGAGGAGCGTGCCGCAGCGCAGCTCGCAGAGCTCGCCGAGGCCCGGCTGGGCGAGCGCGTGAGCTGGCTGCGACGCGACTCCACGCGCCTGAGTGCGAGCGAGGCGGCTCGAGGACTGCTGGCCGGCGGGACCGCCGCCAGCCAGGTGAGCGACGCGGTGAAGCGGACGGGCGCCGACGTGCTCCACGCCCACAACCTGTTTCCCACGTTTGGCCCGGCGGCGCTGCGCGCGGCGCGCGACGCTGGCGCGGGCGTCGTCGTGCACCTCCACAACTACCGGCTCGTCTGCGCCGTGGCGACGACCGTCCGCGACGGACACGACTGCACGGAGTGCCACCAAGGCAAGAGCTCGCCGGGGCTCCGCCACCGCTGCCGCGGCAGCTTTGCGGAGTCCGCGGCGTATGCAGCGGCGCTCCCGCGATGGCAGGGCGCGGTGCTCGAACTCGCCGACGTGATCGTGATCCCGAGCGTGGCCGCCCGGACTCGCCTGCTCGACCTGGGCTTGGCGCTCCCCGCCAACCGCGTGCACGTGATCGGCGGCGTCGCGCCCGCGGCGACGCACCGGTCCACGGCGTCGGCCGGGCGGTTTGCACTGTCGGTGACGCGCCTAGCGCCCGAGAAGGATCTGCTGACGGCGATCGACGCCTGCCGCCTGGCGGGCATCCCGCTCGTGATTGCCGGCGACGGACCCGAGCGCGCGCGGCTTGAGGCGCATGCGGGGCCGCGCGTCGGCGGGCCGGTGCACGTGGAACGGGTGTCGGTCGCGGCGACGCCCAACGCACCCGGCGCCCCGGCGACCGAGGCTCCGCAGCCGGTGGTCGCCCGAGACGCCGTTCCGTCACCGAAACCGCGGTCGTTGTACCGGGGCGCGACCCGCCGCAGCGACACGACGAGCGCGCCGATCCGCAAGCCGGCAACCCCGCCGCCCGCGCGCGAGTTCCCCGCTCACCACAACCCGTTTCTCAGCCAGGCCGCGACGCCGTCGAGCAAGGCGCCGCCTCGCAAGCCGCGCTGGCCCGACCCGACCGAGCCGGTCCCCGCACTGGGGAAGGCGGCGCCAGCGCCAGCGGCCAAGGACGACGCAGCCGGCGAGTCGCCAACCCCGTCGCCGATTCCCGTGCCCGAAGCGCTGCTCGCTCCGGCCGCCGCCGAGCGTGGCTTGCATGCGCTTGAGGCGCTCCTGGGTGGCGAGGTGCTGGCCCTGCTCGACGGCGAGCCGACCGTCCACGGCAACACCGTGTTCGTCGGGCGCGCCTCGGACTCGGCGCTGGCCGCGTTGCGGGCTCGGGCCCGGATTGGCCTGGCGACTTCGGTCGCGCATGAGACGTTTGGCTTGTCGGCGCTGGAGTCGATGGTCGCGGCGCTGCCGACCGTCGGCTCGGCCGTCGGCGCCCTCCCGGAACTCCTGGGCGACGACCGCACCGCCGAGCCTGGCGACGCCGACGCGCTGGCCGCGCTGATCAAGCGCTTCGCGGGCGACGACGCCGCCGGCTTCCAGGCCGCCCACCGCGCCGCCGCGCTGGCCTCACCGCAGCTCGTGGCCGAGCGGCTCGCCGCGGCCTACGCTGCGGCCCGCGAGGGAAACGCGGGCCGCAGCGCCTACCGCTGAGCGGCCGGCGGCCAGCGCAGCCAGCACGCTCCGAGCGGGCCGGCGGGCGCCGTCAGCTAGCGACGAGCAGGCGGGCGCCGGTGTCGAGTTCGTCGAGGTCGAGCAGTTCGGCGTTGCGTTCGTGCCAGGCGCCGCTGCGCAGGTCGGCGCTGAGGGCACCGACGACGCGCTGCTCGACGGCCTCGCCGACGCGGCGCCAGACCGACGTGCTCGCCCGCACCTGCGGATCGAGGTAGCCCTGGGGCCGCCGCCAGAACGCCGGGAAGAACGCGCCGGCCGGGCGCTGCGCGCGCATCACCGCCGAGGGCTCAACGGCGAGGACGTCCCGGTCGGTCGGTTCGTAGGAGCCTGCCCCCGCGCCGACGTTGAGCACCGTCTCCGCGTCGCCGAGCGCCGCCCAGATCGCCGCCTCGATCCGCGGGTCGGGCCGCCGGTGCTCCGCATAGCCCCGACCGATCTGGTTGTAGAGCTGGCCCGCGGGCTGCGAGACGGCCTCCAGGGCAGCGCGGTAGGGGATCCCGTGCTGGCGCTGGTAGGCGAGCGCGGCGCGGCGACGGGCGTTGGACTGAGACATGGTTCCTCCGTTCGGCCGTCCCCCACGCGGACCGCCAAGGAGGGGTCTGCTGAAACGCCCGAGGCCAGGGACCACTTGCCCGCAAGCGCTGCACGGGCGTGGGCCGAGCAGCTACGGGAGGCGCCGGGGCACGGCGCCACCAACGACCCTACGCCGCGAGGCCCCGAGACTCAACGCCGCCACCGGAGACCGCGCACCAGCGGCTCGAGAAGCGCTGCCCCCTGCCGTCAGGGCGCTTGGCGGGTCTGGGCGGCAACGCCGTAGCGGCGCGGCGGGGTGGGGGCGAGCCGCAGCGCGCAGTTCGTCGACAAGCCCGCAGGGCGCCGGAGACGTTGCGCGCGAAGGCTCGCCTCCACCCCGCCGCAAGACCCACCAAGTCGCAAGCCCAGACCCACCAAGAGCCCAGACGCAGCAAGGGCGGCCCTTTCGAGCCGCCCTTGCGCGTCCTTGCCCTCCGAGGCAAGAGCTGGTTCGTTCCGTTTGGTGAGAACGGAACTCCCTGTCCGGTCGGTTGATCGGACAGCGCTCCGGTAATCCTGAGCGACCGTGGACATCCGTCCTACGACAACCCGCAAACACCGCGGTTCTCTCGAGCCCACGAGGTGACCCACCCTCGCCAACCGGACCGAACGTCGCCGAGCCAACGGACCACCAACCGCCCAAACCCACCAGCCAGATGGCGTCCCGCAAAGCACAACCGCAAGCGGCCAGAGCCGAAGTCCCACCGGGAGTTTGACCCGGGAAGCAGCTGGCCGGGGTCGGGGCGAGCCGCAGCGCGCAGTTCGTCGACAAGCCCGCAGGGCGCCGGAGACGTTGCGCGCGAAGGCTCGCACCGACCCCGGCCCTAGGCCCTACCCGAAGTCAAAGTCCCGAGGAGGCTTCTGCTCGAACCACATGCGGTCGTGCTCGGGCGTCTCTTCGAGGAAGTCTGGCGTGTCGTCGAGCACGTCGTGGTCGGCGGCGTCGGCGGCGACGGGTTCGGGGGCCGGCTCGGGCGAGAAGGCGTCTTCGGCGTCGCCGGCGTCGAAGAAGTCGGCGGGGACGCCTGGTGCGGTCGGCTCGACGGCGGGTGCGGGCTTACCGAGCGACGGGGTCGCGGGCGGAGTGCCGGCGTCTGCCGAGGCGGTGTTGCCGGACCAGTAGGCGGGCGGCTCACTCTGCGCGGGTGGCGGCGTCGCGGGGGCTGGCGTGGAGGCGGCAGCGCCTGCTGCGGTCGCTGGCCCGGGAGCGCCGGTGCCGGGCCGTTGGGCAGCGAGGCGGTCGGCGCGCTCGCTGAGGCGGCGGCGCCAGGCGGCGAGTTCGTCGTCGCTGAGGCGGCGGGCGCCGGAGCGGGCAGCCGTCTCGCTGTCTGCATCGGCGGGGGCCGGCGGGCGCAGCGGCGCGGCTGCAGCTGGCGTTGCCGGGGCGGGCGTGGGCGTGGGCGACGTCTGCGACGCGGCGGCCATCAGCTCGTTGGTGCCGGGGAAGAGATCCGGGGCGACGACGGGCGGCGCGGCAGGCGCGGGCTCCGGCTCGGCCAGCGGGGAGCCGGCGAGCGGCTCGGCGACGGGAGCCGGCTCAGGCTCGGCGTAGGCGACCGGCTCGACGCTCGCGTCGTCGTCGTAGGCCTGCTCCGGTGCTGGCGCGCCGTCTGCGCCCAAAATCTCGCGCTCCTGGCGGCTGACCTCGCCGCTATCGGCGCCGTGGCGGCGCTTGAGTTCGAGGTGCTCGCGGATGGCGTCATCGAGGATGCCCATGGCGTCAATGTACCTCGCCGGCCGGGCCTTGGGCAGGGGTGGCAGCTTCCACCCGGTTTCGTCCGCCGCGCTTGGCGCGGTAGAGCGCCTCGTCAGCGGCGCGCACCAGTTCGCCCACGTCATCGCCATCGGCCGGGAGCGAGGCGACGCCGAGGCTCGCCGTCACGAGGACCGGTCCGGTCTGTTCGTCGCCGAGTTGCAGGGCTTCAATCGCTTCGCGGAGGCGCTCGGCAAAGGCCCTCGCGGCCTCGGTGTCGCCAACGGCCAGCACCACGGCCAGCTCTTCTCCGCCGTAGCGCGCCGGGAGGTCGCGGTCGCGGGCGGCGTCGCGGACGACTTTGGCGACGGCCTTGAGGACGGTGTCGCCGAAGGGGTGGCCGTGCGTGTCGTTGATGACCTTGAAGCGGTCGAGGTCGAGCATCACCAGGGCGATCGGCTCGCTCTCGGTGGCGCGCGCGGCGGCGCTGGCGAGCACGTCGTCGAAGCGGCGGCGGTTGAACAGGCCGGTGAGTTCGTCGGTAATCGACTCACGGGCGACGTCTTCGTGGCGACCGACGTTGCGCAGCGACACCGCCGCCTGATCGGTGAGGTAGCGCAGCAGCTCGCGCTCGTCGGGCTCAAACGGCCGCGAGCGCGCGACGGAGATCACGCCCATCGGGCCGTCGCCGCGCTCGACCTGCATCGGCTCGGCGATCGCGTGCAGCCCGCCAAGGGAGACGGCTGCGGAGCCGCCGCTGGCCAGTGCCCGGCGCTCGACCTCGCCAAGGGCGTCCCAGGAGTCGAGCACCGCGCCGACGGAGCCGCGTGTCTGCGGTGCGCCGTCGGGGCCGGTCGGCATGAGGGCGCGGCCGGAGTCGGCGGTGAGGCCGTCGACGGCAGACTCGACGACGAGGTCGACGAGCGTGTCACGGTCGAGGTTGGCGGCGAACGCTTTGCCGAGGCGTAGCAGCGAGCTTTGAACGCGCCCGCGCTCGCGCTCGAGCTGGTCGACGCGCAGCTCCAGCTGGCGGGCCATGCCGACGAACGCGCGGCCCAGCGTCGCGAACTCGCCCCGGCCCTTGGTGGAGATCGACGACGCGGCGGCGAAGTCACCGGCGCCCAGCCGCTCGGCCGCACCGAGGAAGCCGGAGATCCGCCCCTGCAGGCCGCGCTGCAGCATGAAAGCGACGGCGAGACCGATGACGATGAAGCCGAGGAACACGCCGAGAACAAGACGAGTCGCCAGCCCCGACTCCTCCGACGCGGGGCGCGCCGCAAACACCGTCGACCACGGAGCGGCGGGATTCGGCGACGGCACGGCGAGGGTCCGGGTGCGCCAGCGGTCCGTCTTGACTGGCGGATTCTTCGACAGGTCGACGGCTTTGGGCGCCGGGAAGCTGGCCGCGGCCGAGACCACCGGGCCGCCCCTGCCCGCCTGCAGCGCCGTGGCGACCCCGGTGCTCTTGGTGACGTCGACGACGAAGTCATCGGCCGGGTAGAAGCCGAGCGCGATGCGGGCCGTCCCACCGCCGCCGACGGGCGCCTCGACCCGCGCGATGCCGACCGTCTCCTGGCTGCCGACGACCAGCTCGCGGCCTCCGGGGAGCCGGACGATCGCGCCCTCGAAGAAGTGACGCTCGAGTGCCGGCCCGGCGGCCTTGGCGATCACGCTCGGGCGGCCGGTGGCCAAAGCGAGGCGGAAGCGCCGGTCACTCTCCAACCCGTCGGCGCGCCGCTCGGCACGCTGCGTGAGCTGGGAGACCAAGACCGAGCCCACACGGACGGACGCGTCGAGCTTGGCATCGGCCTTGGCGTTCTCGTTGGCGCGCACGATGCGCCCGATGGCGAGCGACGCGATCACGGCCGGCACGAGGACCAGCACCGCGATCGAGAGGAACAGCTGTTGGCGAAAGCTCATGCGGGGAGTGCACGCGGGACGGCACCTGATGCCTTCCCCCGCACCTGGCACATTCGCCACGAACGGGCAGCACCCTGCCATCCCCAGTCGTTACACTAGACGGCGCTTGGGGCTATAGCTCAGTTGGTAGAGTGCCTGGATCGCACCCAGGAGGTCAGGAGTTCGAATCTCCTTAGCTCCACTCCTTGCAACCCCCGCCAGTCGGGGGTTTTTTCGTTTTTGGGGCAGTTGACCGAGTTGGCGAACATCGGTCCAGCCCGGGCCCGTTCTGGTTTGCAGACCGTGGTTGCAAAACCAGAGCGCCGCCAACGCGCCATCCGGGGCATAGGACGGCGGGTGGCCGCTATGGCTGCAACGATCGCGGCGTGCAGCTGGTCACCAATGAGGAACGCCGAGCGCGGCTCGCGCGCCGCCAGGCACTCGCTCCAGGGCACGGCGCCGCGAGCGTCGAGGCGGCGGCCGAGCGGATGCTCTGCTTGCACGCCACCGATCCGTCGACCATCGCGCTCTCCGCTTGGGCACGCGTGGAAGGTTTCACGATCGCCGAGCTGGAGCGGGCGATGTATGACGACCGGACGCTGATCAAGCACATGGCGATGCGACGCACGCTCTTCGTGTTCCCGCGGGACGCCCTCGGGGTCGCGCAGGCTGGCGCCAGTGCGCGGGTCGCCGGGCAGGAGCGCGGCAGGCTCGTCCGCGAGATCGAGCGCTCGGGCGTCGCCGCCGACGGCGAGGCGTGGTTTGAGGAGGCGGCGGCCGCGGTCGTCGCCGACCTCGGCGTCGGCCATGAGCGCACGTCGACCGAGCTCAAGGGCGACCTGCCGATCCTGCAATCCAAAGTGCAGTCGGGCAGCGGGAAGTGGGCGACGGAGATGGTCGTCGCGCCGCGCATGCTCACCGCGCTACAGGCCGCTGGCGCAGTGGTGCGGGGCCACAACAACGGGTCGTGGAACGCTCCCCGGCCTCGCTGGTCGGCGATGACGGCCTGGCTCGGCGAGCCGCTCGAGGTGCCGTCGTTTGAGGACGGTGTGGCCGGACTGGTCGAGCGGTGGCTGCGCGTCTTCGGCCCGGGAACCACGACCGACATCAAGTGGTGGCTTGGCGGGACGGTCGCGGCAACGAAGCAGGCCCTGTCCCGGCTGGAGGCCGTCGAGGTGGGCCTCGAGGGCGGCAGCACCGGCTGGCTGCTGCCAGACGACCTGGAGCCTGAGCCGGCGGTTGAGCCGTGGGGCGCCGTGCTGCCGGGCCTGGACCCAACCCCGATGGGTTGGAAGGAACGCGACTGGTACTTGGGCGACTACAAACCCCAGATCTTCGACTCCGTCGGCAACGCCGGTCCGACGATCTGGTGGGACGGGCGGATCGTTGGCGGCTGGCGCCAAGACGCCGACGCCACCGTCGACCTGCTCTGGCTGGAGGACGTCGGATCCGACGCCCGAGCGGTACTCGAGGCCCAGGCCGCGCGGCTCACCGAGTGGCTGGACGGCGTGAAGGTGCTGCCGCGCTTCCCGTCTCCACTGTCGAAGACGGCCGCACCGCGCTGACGCGCAGCCAGGGGCGGCGTTGGCAAGCGGCTGCGCGGGGACTGGGCTGGCGGCGGTTGGCGGCGCCTGAGCTGGTTGGCGGCGGCGGGACTTGGCGGGGTGTGACGGCGCCTGGGTCCTTGGCGGCGGCGGATCGGCGATCGCGTCGGGGGATGAGGGCGTCGGGTCGGCGAAGGCGGAGCCCGTTCGGCGTTTGAGCTGGTTGGCGGCGGCGGAATTGGGCGCGTTGCGGCGCCGGCGGGCGCCGGGCGACTGGTTGGACCCAATGGATGCACACGTGTGGTGCACAGGATCGGTCCAACCAGCGGGCTGCAACCGCCTGGGGTTGCACTCAGCGGGCCTCGCGTCCCGAACGCCCAAAGAGGGCGTTCCAGGCGCGAGCCTCGCGGGCGCTGCAACCGCTGGGGGTTGCAGTTGGCCCGGTCGAAGCGAACTCCCGTCACCTGAGGGTGTTCAGCACCCCCAAGTCACCGAAGTTCGCGCCGCAACCCCAGGCGGTTGCAGCCCGCCCGGCGCCCGCCGGCGCCGCTACGCGCTCAAATCCGCCGCCGCCAATGGCTCAGACGCCGTCCGGGCTCCGCCTTCGCTGACCCGACGCCCCCAGGCCCCGAAGCGATCTCCATTCCGCCGCCGCCAACGACCCAGACGCCGCAACAGCTGAGACGGCGATCGCTACCCGACCACCCACTCCTGCGCCGCTTCGGCCTCGGCCAGCGGGAACACCTTTACTTCGCCGGGTGCCATCCAGGCGAAGCCCTTCATGCTCTTGGCCACCCAGTCCACGTCGGTCACGAGCGCGAAGCGCTTCCAGGCGCCGCGGTCCTTGATCCAGGCCTTCACGCCGGTCTTGGCGTCCTCAACCCAGGCGCCCTCGCCGAGCCCGTCGAACTCGCGCAACTCAAACACCATCCGCAGCGCGCCCGAGTCGACGCCCTCCTGGATCGCGGGTTCCAGGACGCCCGTGTAGTCCTCTTTGCTCAGCGTGCCGCTGGCCCGCAGGCCAATCGTCCCGGCCGGCATGTCGTCGATGCGCTCGATCATGCCGCCACGGTAATGCCCGCGCTTCTACGCCCGGCCCGGCGCGTACATGATCACGCCGACACCGACGAGGCAGATCGCGGCGCCAGCGAGGTCAAAGCGGTCCGGGCGGAATCCGTCGAAGACGACGCCCCACAGCAGCGAGCCGACGATGAACACGCCGCCGTAGGCCGCCAGCACGCGGCCGAACTCGTCTGAGGTCTGCATGGCCGCGATCGCGCCGTAGGCCACCAGGGCGGCCCCACCGAGCACCACCGCCCAGGCGCCGCGACCGTCCTTGAGCCCGATCCACATCAGGTAGGCGCCGCCGATCTCGGCGACCGCGGCCAAGGCGAAGAGCAACACCGAACGACCGACCACGGCGAAAGGGTCGCAGGCGTAGCGGGGGAGCAGAGAGCGTCGTCGATCCCCCGGGGACGGTGTCCTACGACCCCCGGGGAAACGACGAGACGGTTGTTCCGGACCGCCGGTGGGTTTGGTGCGCGCCGGTTACGGCTGCAAAGAGGCTTTGATCGCCGTACCCAGGCGGCGGGCACCGACGTAGTGGCCGTCCCAGTAGCCGCTGGCAAAGGTGTGTTCCATCACTCCATGCGACGTCGCCGAGATGGCCTTCGTGGCACTGGTGGCGATGCCGACGTGCGAGGCGCCGGCGCCAGCGGAGTCGAAGAAGACGAGATCGCCCGGCTGAATATCGGCGCGGGAGACGGAGACGCCCTCCTTGTACTGCTGGAAGCTCGTCCGCGGCAAAGCGACCCCGGCCTGCTTGAACGCCCACTGCGTGAACCCGGAGCAGTCAAAGCCAGCCAGGGTGGTCCCGGCGGTCTTGTAGGGCGTGCCGATGGCCTGGCGCGCCGCCTTGAGCACGGCCTCGGTCGTCGACGACGGAGCGGAGACGCTCGTCGACGTGACGCCATCGCCCGTCGATTCGGCTTCGGCGCGGAGCTTGGCCTCGATCTTGTCGGCGACCTTCAAGCCCATATGGCGAAGCGTCTCCACGTTGGGGGCGCCCGTCAGCGTGAGGGTCTGGACCCGCTGGTAGCGCTTGATCGCCTTGCGCGTGCCCTTGCCGAGCGCGCCGTCCGGCTTCACCTTCACGCGACGCTGCACGCTCTTGGTCTGCGACGCCGTCAGCGCGACGGTGCGCGTAAGCACCGGGTCGGCGGCGGTCTGCGACTGCGCGGCCGGAGCCGACGTGTCGCTGGCAATCGACGTGCCACCGTCGGTCGCCAACGCGGCCGGGGCAGAGCACAGACTGAAGGTGATGGCCGCGACGAGCGTCACGGCACGGGAGATGGTCCTCACGGGCGTTCCTCTTTCGAAGGCCTGCGGGGTTAGCTGACGGGCTGGCGCAGAAAGAGCAGCGCCCCCACACCACTGGTGTGAGTTAGCCCCATAAAGGGATTTGGGTCCCCCGCTCACCGAAGATGGGCTTCGGCGATTAGGCAGGCCGCAAAGTACCAGAGGGCAGCGTCGCTATTGCTCAGGCATCGGCGCCGAGGTGGTCGACCTTGGCCGCTGCAATCCAGCGTGCACGGGCAGGAACGCCGTCAGGGCCGTCGACCGCACCTGGCGCGCCAGCACCTGGACGAGTCCGGGCGCGCGCCGACGGGTCGCAACTACTCGCCGCGGTCCCCGAGCCAGGCGAAGCGCGGGCCGACGTAGCCGTCGCGGTCGACGTGCTCATTCCACATGTGGAGCGGCCGGACCCACAGCGAATCGGGCTCGGCGACCCGCCGGTAGACGACCATCGGCTCCATCGTCTCGGAGTGCCGGGCGACGTCGATCACCTCGTACTCGTTGCCCTTGAAGTGGCGGTAGCGCCCCTTGGCAGGCGGCTCGTGACCAGCGGATTCAGGCGACAGCGGCACGCGCCCATGCTGGCCGACTCGCCGGACGCCGCCCACTTAGGACAGGTCCTGGCCTATAGCCCTGCCAGATTGTGGGTATGGCTGAGACCTCTGCACGACTGCTGCGACTGCTCTCGCTCCTGCAGACGCGCCGCGACTGGACGGGGGCCGAGCTGGCCGAGCGCTTGAACGTCGCCCCGCGAACGGTCCGGCGGGACATCGACCGGCTGCGCCAGCTCGGCTACCCCGTCGACGCCGACCGCGGCATCGCTGGCGGCTACCGCCTCGGCCACGGCGCCGAGCTACCGCCCCTGCTGCTCGACGACGACGAGGCGGTCGCGATCGCCGTCGGCTTGCGTGGCGGCGCCGCCGGCGCGGTCACCGGGATCGAGGAGAGCTCCGTCCGCGCGCTGGCCAAGCTCGAGCAGATCCTCCCGGACCGCGTGCGGCGCAAGGTCTCCGCGATCCAGGCCTACACCGTGTCGCTGCCGCGCTCCGCGCCGACCGTCGAGTCGAAGACCCTCACGATGCTCTCCGCCGCCTGCCGCGATCGCGATCGACTCCGCTTCAAGTACACGGCCCGCGACGGGACCGAGTCGCGACGCAAGGTCGAACCGGTGAAGCTCGCCCACTCCAGCTTTCGCTGGTACCTCTTCGCGTGGGACAACGACCGCGACGACTGGCGGACCTTCCGCGTCGACCGGATCGCGGGGACGCCGATGGCCGACGGCCGCTTCGCCCGACGCCCCGAGCCCGAGGAGGGCGTCGCCGCCTACATGGCCAAGGGCATGTACCACCCGGAGTCCGAGCAGAGCCACGCGCTGATCCGGCTCTCGGCGCCCTACAAGCGGGTCGTCAGTCGATTCCCGCCCGCGTGGGCGCAGGTGATCGAGGACGGGCCCGAGTCGTCGATCTTGCGCGTCGACACCTCCGGCAAGGACTGGTCGGCGGTGCACATCGTGCTGGCCGCGATCGAGCTGGGGACCGACATCGAGGTGATCGAGGGCGACGACCTCGCCGAGCGCTTCGAGCGGCTGTCGGCGCGATTTGCCGCTGCGGCTACGCGGGGATCGCGGTCGTGAGGACGAGCTTCAACTCGTCGCGGACGCGCTCCATCGGAGCGAACGACCCCGTGGAGCGACAGAGCAGGATCGCGCCCTCGATCGAGGACACCATCAGGGTGGCCAATGAGGCCGCGCGCTCAGCACTGGTGCCATACCGCTGCAGGGCCTCGGCGAGGACGAGTTCCCAGCTGACGAACGCCTCACCGGCGACGTCGGCCCCGCCCGTGACCTCGCGCGACGCGACGGCTGCGGCGGCCACCGGGCAGCCCGCTTGGTAGTCGCTGCCCTCTAGCAGCGGCCGCCACGCCTCGACGAACGCGTCGAGCACGAGGCCTGGGTCGTCGGTCCCCGCAGCGACGGCGCCGATCGCGTCGGCCATGAGCCGGCCGGCGGTCTCGGTTGCCTCGCGGACGAGCTGCGTCTTGCCACCGGGGAAGTGGTGGTAAATCGAGCCGCGCGGCGCGCCGCTGTGCTCGATCACGTCGGAGAAGGCGGTGCCGTCGATCCCACGCTCACGGAAGAGCTGGATCGCCGACAGGATCATGTCTTGGCGGGCGGTGGAGGCCATGCAGAATGCCACCCTACTATGCAACGCGTCATATCCCCAGACGGCGCTCAGACTTCACTCAGGAGTCGCTTACACGGGTTTGACACCCGCCCTGGCAAGGTGCTCGTCATGACCGGTACGCCTGCCCACGCCTGCGCGTACTCCCGCACCACCGCTTGAGACTCTGAATGCCTGCTGATCATCGCCCCCGTCGACACCTCTGGGCTGGTCCCCGCGACCACTCGACCGAACACGACTGGCTCGAGCCGGGCCCCGAGCCCACGCGCGTGCAGGAGCCGATGCAGATTCCAGGGCCCCAGCGCCGCCGTGCGAGCCGCCGCAAGCCGGTCGCGATCGTCCTGGCCTGCCTGACGCTGCTCTTCGGCGGCCTCGGCGCCGCCGCGGTGCTGCAGAACGGCGGCAGCGACAGCGAGCGCGCCACCGTCACCCTGCCGGTCGTCAACGGGGCCACGCAGGAGACGCGCGCCGGCCAGATCTACCGCCAGGTGCAGGAGGGCGTCGTGCAGCTGCGCACCGGCAACTCCTCCGGCACCGGCTTCGTCGTAGACAAGAACGGCACGATCGTCACCAACGCCCACGTCGTCGACGGCGCCACGAGCGTGCGCGTCGTGTTCGACGACGGCGAGAAGAGCGTCGACGGGAAGGTCCTCGGGAGCGACGTCTCCTCCGACCTCGCCGTGGTGAAGGTCGATCCGGCCGATCTGCCCGGCAAGGTCGTCGCCCTCGCCCTCGCGGACTCCGACGACGTGAAGACCGGCGACGAGGTGCTCGCCATCGGCTACCCGCTCGGCCTGGACCGCACCGCAACGAGCGGCATCATCTCCGGCCTCGGGCGCCAGATCAAGGCCCAGAACGGCTTCAGCATCGACAAGGTCCTGCAGACCGACGCCAACATCAACCCCGGGAACTCGGGCGGCCCGCTGATCGACGCCAAGGGCCGCGTGATCGGCGTGAACTCGCAGATCGCCGCGACCGCCGCCGGCGGCAACACCGGCATCGGATTCGCGATCCCGTCGAACACCGTCCGCACGGTCATCCCGCAGCTCGTCGCTGGCAAGACGATCGCGCGCCCCTACCTGGGCGTGAGCCTCGCGGACTCCGAGGACGACAGCGGCGCGCTCGTCGCCGACGTCACGGCGGGTGCTCCCGGCGAGCAGGGCGGCCTGAAGTCCGGGAACGCCGACACCGCCGACAAGATCACCGCCCTCGACGGCAAAGCGGTCAAGAGCGCGGACGAACTGATCTCCGAGCTGGGCACCAAGGCTCCCGGCGACGTGATCACGCTGAGCGTGACGCGCAACGGCCAGCCGATCGAGGTGAAGGTCACCGTCGGTGAGCGGCCGGCCAACGCCCCGACCAGCTCGTCGTCCGGCGTGCCCGAGCAGACGACGCCGGACGACCAGGGAGGCAGCGGGCAGTCGCCCGACGAGCAGAACCCCTTCAACCAGGTGCCGTAGTCCGTTGACGTTCCAGTCTCCAACTCTGCTCCTCGGGCTCCTGCTGATCCCGCTGGCGGTATGGGCCTACGTGGCCTTCGATGCCAAGCGGCGCCGGACCAGCTCGGCCTTCGTGACGGCGCCGCTTGCGCCCTCCGTGGTGCCGAAGCGAGTCGGCGGGCGGCGGCATGTCGGCCCGGTCCTCTACCTGCTGGCCCTCGCCGGCCTGCTCCTGGCGGTCGCCCGCCCGCAGGCCGAGGCGACCGTGAAGGTCGAGAAGGCGTCGGTCATGCTCGTGACCGATCGCTCCGGCTCGATGAAGGCCGACGACGTCGCCGGGGGCCGCATGGCCGCCGCCAAGCGCGCCGGCAACACGTTCCTGGACTCCGCCCCGGACGACCTGCGGACGGGCCTGATCGCCTTCAGCCATGAGGTGCAGCTGCTGCAGTCGCCGACCACCGATCGCGAAGCCGTACGCCGGCAGCTCGCGACGCTGGAGCCCGGTGGCAGTACCGCGGCTGGCGACGCACTCGCTCGGGCGCTGCAGGTGTTGCGGCCCTCCGGCCAGACGGGCAAGCCCGCTCCGGGCGCGATCATCCTGCTGACCGACGGCGAGTCCGTCCGCGGCCAGGATCCCGTCGCCGTTGCTGAGCAGGCCAAGAAGGCTGGCGTCAAGATCTACACGGTCGCGCTCGGCACCGATGCTGGCGTACTGACGACGACCAACAAGGACGGCTCGACTCGCGAGCAGAAGGTCCCGCCGGACCGCGACACCCTCGCCCGGGTCGCCGAGGTCTCTGGCGGCCAGGCGTTCGACGCTCCTGACGCCGCCTCGCTCGAGCAGGTCTACAAGCAGCTCGGCAGCCAGGTCGCCGAGAAGCGTGAGGTGCAGGAGGTCACGACGGCCTTCGCCGGCGGCGCACTTCTGCTGCTCGTGCTCGGCGCCGGCGCCAGCCTGGCCATGGTGGGACGGCTGACCTAGAGGTCAGCGCCGGTGAAGGCCGCCCGGCAGAAGGTGCGCAGAGTTGGAACGGCACTCCGCAGTTGCGTCGCAGAATCGGGCGTAGCGTCTGCCGCCATGACGACGAGATCACCGGTGGAACATCAGATCGAGGCGAGTATGATCGGCAGTATGACGCTGGTTCGCAAGACGGTCACGCTGGACGCTGACGGCGTCGCTGACGCCACACGTTTCGGCAACGGCAACCTGTCCGCGTACGTGAACGACGCCTTGATGAAGCGAGTGCGTCTCGATCGCCTCAGGGAGCTGCTGGACGAAGACATCCGCCGACGCGGCCCTCTCGACGAGGAGTACGGCAAGGAGATCCGGGCGTCGATCCGAGCGGTCGAGGACGCGCCCTTTCCCGGCGGAACCGGCGGATGAACAGGATTCCAAGCGGCTGGACCCTCGACGCAAGCGCGCTTATCGCGTATGAGGGAGGCAAGGAATGGTTTCGTCTTGCGATCCGGGAGGCGATCGCGGACGAACGGCCGCTGACCGTCCCGGCAACCGCGCTCGCGGAGGTGTGGCGTGACTCCCGATCGTGGACCCTCTCCCGGCTGGTTGAAGCCTGCGTGGTTGAGCCCCTCTCCGAACAACTCGCCAAGCGCGCCGGCGAGCTCATGGCCAGGGTCGAGGGCGCCACGACGATAGATGCGACCGTCGCCGTGTCGGCGGCACAGCGGGGCGACATCGTCGTGACCACTGACGCGAGTGATTTCCTGCGCCTTGCCGAGGATTTGCCGTCGATCCGCGTCTGGGGTCCGACGCTACGGTGAGCTCAGCCCAGCGCCTCGTGGACCATTTCTGGCGGAATGTTGCCCGCGTGTGACGCGCCTCATCCCATTCCTGAGCGTTCCCTGAGAATGCGGCCAGAACCGGGGTGGCTGCCAGCAAACGCGGGCTATGTTGTTCGTAGTGCTTGCCGAGCGAAAAGGATCGATCACCGTCTCTGCCCTCATGGGTACGGGTCTGGTGACCCTCGGCATCGCGCTGACCGGCGTGGCCGGGCTCAGCGACGACCTGCAGGCGGCTACCCGTGAGGCGACGCCCGCGACCACGCCGCTACTTACCCCGCAGGACGAGGTCGGCGTCCCGTCGACGACGACCCCTCCGGCCACTCCGCGCCTCGACGTCGACTGCCCAGACGCGAGCAAGTCGCGGGAAACCTGATCGCTTGCGCGTTCTCGTCGTTGAGGACCAGGCCGTCGTCGCCGACGCGGTCGCCCGAGGACTGCGCCGCACCGGCGCCGCCGTCGACGTCGCATCAGACGGTGAAGAGGGCCTCTTCAAAGCCCGCGTGAACCCGTACGACGTGATCGTGCTCGACCGCGACCTGCCGAAGATGCACGGCGACGACGTCTGCCGCGCGATCAACGCCGAGCAGCCCAACCAGAAGATTTTGATGCTGACGGCCGCCCGCGGCACCGACGACCTCGTCGAGGGCCTCGCGCTCGGCGCCGACGACTACCTCGCCAAGCCGTTCAAGTTCGCCGAGCTCGTCGCGCGCATCGGCGCGCTCGCCCGCCGCTCCGGCGACGTGCAGCCGTCGGTGCTCAAGCGCGGCGACCTCGAGGTCGACCCCGGCCGCCACACCGTCGTGCGCGCCGGCGTGGAGATCGACCTGTCGCTGAAGGAGTTCGGCGTGCTGCACGAGCTGATGGCCGCCGACGGGCGCGTCGTCTCGAGCGAGCAGCTGCTGGAGCGCGTGTGGGACGAGAACGTCGACCCATTCACCAACACCGTGCGCATGGTGATCGTGACGCTCCGCAAGAAGCTCGGCGACCCGTCGCCGATCGAGACCGTACGCGGCGCCGGTTATCGCATCTAGGGTTGACGCTCGCATGCGAGCGGCCCGTTTTCACCTCACGCACGTTCAAGCGTTCCAGCGATGAGTCGCGGGATGCCCGCACCGCGCGTCGCCCTGCGCACGCGCCTGGTGGCGATCTTCGTGGTCGTCTTCGCCCTGTCGACCGCAGCCGTGTTGGCCGTCAGCTACGTGCTCATCGCCCAGCAGGTCCGCGGAACGATCCCGCGTCGACTGGCCGATCCAATCCTCAGCCAGCTGGCGTGGAAGTACGTGCTGGCGCTCGTCGGCGCGACGCTGCTCGCCAGCGGCCTCGGCTGGCTGGCCGCGCGCAGGCTCCTGGCCCCAATTGCAGACATCACGCGCGCCGCGCGGCATGCGTCGGAGGACCGCCTCAACGAGCGCATCGCGCTCGAGGGCCCAGACGACGAGTTGCGCGAACTCGCCGACACGTTCGACGCGATGCTCGATCGCTTCCAGGAGAGTATCGAGGCGCAGCGGCGCTTCATCGCGAATGCCAGCCATGAACTCCGGAGCCCGCTGACGGCCATCCGGACGGAGGCCGACGTGACCCTCGCCGACCCGGACGCGACGATCGCCGAGCTGCGCCGCATGGGCGAGCGCGTGCTCGAGGGCGCCGACGAGCTCGACGAACTCCTGGCGGCGCTGATGGTGCTGGCCCGCAGCCAGCGTGGCCTGCTCACGTCGACGGCCTTGGATCTCAGCGACGTGGCGGCGCTCGCTGTCGGCGATCTGAAGCGCTCGGCCGACGTCGCGGGCGTGACGATCGAGGTGGAGGCCGAGCCGACGCCGGTCGTCGGCGACCCCGCCCTGCTGAGGCGACTGGTGGCGAACCTCGTCGACAACGCCATCCGCTACAACCGCGAAGGGGGCTCGGTCTGGGTGAAGGTCGAGTCGGGCCCGCGCGGCGATGCGGCGGTCGTCCGCGTGACGAACACGGGGCTGCGCGTCCCGACCGACGACGTCGACCGGCTCCTGCAGCCGTTTGAGCGGCTTGGCCGCCACGGCACCGGCTCAGGCCTCGGCCTGTCGATCGTGCAGGCCGTCACCGAGGCGCACGCTGGCGCCGTCAAGCTCTGTGCCCGTGACGGCGGCGGGCTCGAGGTGACGGTCACGTTGCCTGCGCAGGCAACGGCGGAGCGTCCGCCGGGCAAGTCCCACCCGGCGGACGCGGGTTCCAGCTAGCTGATGTTGCGGCTCTTCACCTGCCAACCGGACGGCCACGGCGAGAGGAAGCGCTGCGCGGACGTGCGGTTGTTGTTGATGCGGTAGAGGATCCAGTCCTTCAGGATGGCGGCAGAGCTGCCACCGTTCGCGTTGAAGAACGTGCCGAAGTGGCCAGAGTTGTCTGAGGCCAGGAACGCCGGCAGCGTCTGCGGGATCTTGGTGTAGTCGCGCTGGCCGTTGGCGTAGGCGACGTCACCGGACCCACCCAGGACGTAGAGGATCGGCGCCTTCTGGGCGTCGAGCTGGGCCTGGCTCTGCGTGATCTGGCCGCTGTTCATGATGCCGACGGCCGCGACCTCGGAGCGCTTGGCGGCGAACCCGTAGGCCTCCAGGCCACCGCAGGAGTGGCCGGCGACGGCGACGCGATCGGCGATGAGCTTGCCGTAGTTGGCGCCGCCGACCTTGGCGTTCTGGGCCTTGGCCCAGTCGACGGAGCGCTCCATCATGGCGACGTTGGTGCCGGTGAATCCGAGCGGCGCGCCGCTGGCGAGCACGATGATGCCGTGCGAGGCGATCTCGGTGAGCGCGACCTGCATGGCAAGGCCGTTGCCGATGCAGCCGCTCGGGCCCCACACGAGCACGGGCATCTTCACGCCGGTCGGAACCGACGGGCGGTAGACGGTGTGGTTCTTGAGGTCGCCGGGCTCAGACCAGCGCACGACGTAGGGACCGGTCGCGGCCTGCGCAGGCGCGCCGACGATGGCGAAGAGCGACGCGAGAAGGGCGAACGCGATCGAGGCGCGCTTCGCGAGCCGCAGGCGAGCAACGCCGCGGGACAGTGACGGGTACATAGCGGAGCCGGCTCGCGGGGGACGACAAGTCCGCGGGCCGGGTCACCAGTCTTACCACATTGAGAAACGATTGTTTTCTTGTTGAACGAACCTCAGGTTCGCTCTTGGCCGAGGGCGCGGGCGCGGGCGCGGGCGCGGGCGCGGGCAACCTCGCGACCAGCAGCGGGTCCCAGCCCTAGTACCGCACGACCGCCCCGGTGCGGGCAGCGACCCGGACGGTGCTGGCCAACCCGGTCGTCGCGAGGCGGCGGCCCGGCCGGTCGAGCGTGAAGGCCTGCGGCGTCGCCGAGGTGTTGATCAGCGCCACGCCGCCCGTGTAGCGGCGGGCGATCAGCACGCCGCCGTTCGGACCAGTGACCTCGAAGCGCTCGCCGACGGGGCTGCCGATGTTGCGCTCGGCATAGCCCGGCCAGACGCGATCCGGGTAGGCGCACATGTCTCCGATGCCGTCGCCCGACTCGTAGACCAGGTAGGCCAGGGCGAGGTTGCGCTCGGCGGCCTCAGCGTGCTGCTGCGCCGGGACGGAGCCGGTCGTCCACCGCACGAAACCGGGCAGCTTGATCCGGCCACCCTCGTGGCAGTCGTTCGCGCCGGGGAGGTGAGACGGCCACTGGTAGTCGGAGTGGGTCTCCTCCCACTGCACGCGCCCACCAAGGCGGTGCACCTCGTCGGCCCAGAGCAGGCCGCGGCGCAGAGAGAACGGTGTGGTGGCTGGCGCGGCGTAGTTGGCCGGATCGAACCAGCCGGCGCCGTCCTCGAAGATCACCTGGCCGGCGGCCGCGACCTCCAGACCCATCGGGCTGCCAGCGTCGATCTGCTGCGCCGGACCCTCGCCAAAGGCGTCGTCGTTCCACTTCACGTTCGCGACGTAATCGGTGCCCGGGGGCATCGCGGCACGCAGCTCATCCAGGAGGTCGGTCAGTCCAGCCTGCCAGCTGGCGCGATCGACACCCACTGGCGACCCGAACGCCGACGGCGCAAACCGCACGTCGTCGAGCCACAGGCCGTCGTAGCCACAGGCAAGCTTGTCCAGCGCGGCACGCTCGCCAGCCTCGGTGCAGCTCACCACGCCGTCCTGCCCGCGCAGGAGCCAGTTGCGCGCCGCGGCTTGGCGGACGTCGACGACGTACCAGTCGGCAACCTGCGCAAACGGGGCGCCGGGCGCGCTCGTTGTCGGCAGCAGCCACGGGCGCACCTGCGCCAACCGCGCGGCGTCGCCCGCGAGCACGCCGATGGTGTGCTCGTAGGTGTAGACGCTGTCGGCGCGGTTCAGCAGACTGAGACTCGTCGGATTGTCTGGCCCGTCGTGGACCACGATCGGGTCGTAGCCCCAGTTCGCCGGCTGCTCGGACGCGCTGCGGAGGTAGTCGTCGAGCGACGGGTCCGCGCGGCGCGAGAGCGGAATCGCGGGCTCGTCCGGGGTCGTCGGCTTCGGCGTCGTCGGGACGGGCGTCGTGGGAACGGGGGTCGTGGGCCGTGGCGTCGTCGGAACCGGAGTGGTCGGCACGGGCGTCGTAGGCGCGGGTGTCGTTGGGCGCGGAGTCGTGGGGACCGGTGTGGTTGGGCGTGGCGTCGTGGGAACCGGGGTCGTCGGCCGTGGCGTCGTCGGAACCGGAGTGGTCGGCACGGGCGTCGTGGGCCGCGGCGTGGTTGGAACGGGCGTCGTGGGCCGCGGCGTCGTCGGAACCGGGGTCGTGGGCTGCGGCGTGGTCGGAACTGGCGTGGTCGGCTTTGGCTCCGCCGGCGTCGAGCCTCCGTTGCTCCCGTTGCCGCCGGAGTGGCGGTGCCAGCGGTACCACCGCTGCCAGGCGCGCTGCCATCGGTCCGAGCGGCCCGAGCGATCGAAGCCCAGGCACGGCGCAGAGAACCACAGCGGATCCCAGTCGCCGAGCCAAGCCCCTGCCACCGGCGAGTGGCGACTGACGTCGCGGTCGGTGGCGCCGGCCGTCTGCGGCGCAGCGGCGAATGACGCCGCCAGGGCGACCAGCAGCAGGCGCGCGACGACGAGCCGGCGGCGCACGGCCAGCAACGCCGGGCCTGCCGACGAGGGATTCGGAGTGCGGGACATCTGACTCCTTGGGGAGATCGCGGCAGCCAGGCCGCCCAGCTTCCCCCGGCGGCCCGCGTGCCAAGCGGGCCGCGAGCAAACCACAGGCGCCCACCGGGTGTCCAGCCGCCGTCCTGCGATCCGCACCGTTCCGTGCTCGACGTCACGCTCAGCGGTGCTCGTCGGGGGACGCTTCCACCGATGAGTTCCGGCGCCGCAGCGCGTCTACACCTCCCAGATGCTGGAACGCGTTGGGCCGACCCCATCGGGCCTGCCCAACGCAGCGGACAGATCCTGACCGCAATTGCCGAGAGAGTGACGCTCATGACCCAACACACACCCACCGGGCCGGCCATTGAGGCGACCGGCCTGACCAAACGCTTCGGCGACGTGGAGGCGCTTCGCGGCGTCGACCTGCGCGTCGAACCCGGGACCGTCCTGGGCGTCCTGGGCCCCAACGGCGCGGGCAAAACCACCACCGTCCGGATCCTCACCACGCTCCTGCGGCAAGACCAGGGGACCGCACGCGTCGCGGGCCTGGACGTGATCCGTGACGCCGAGCAGCTGCGGCACAAGATCGGCCTCGCCGGGCAGTACGCCGCCGTCGACGAGAACCTCACCGGCGCCGAAAACCTCACGATGGTCGGCCGCCTCTACGGCGAGAAGCGCGGCCCGGCGAAGCAGCGGTCGCGCAAGCTGCTCGAGCGGTTCCGGCTCGACGACGCCGGGGACCGCCTCGTGCGCACCTATTCCGGCGGAATGCGCCGCCGGCTCGACCTCGCCGCGGCGCTCGTCGCCGAGCCGCCCGTCCTCTTCCTCGACGAGCCCACGACCGGCCTGGATCCGCGCAGCCGCCTGGATCTCTGGGAGACGATCGAGGAGCTCGTCGGCGGCGGCACCACCGTCCTGCTGACGACGCAATACCTCGACGAGGCCGACCGCCTGGCCGACAACATCGCCGTGATCGACCACGGCAAAGTGATCGCCGAAGGCACCGCCGACCAGCTCAAGGGACGCGTCGGCGGCGACCGCCTCGACGTGACGTTTGCCGACCACGCAACGGCCGAGGCCGCGGTGGAAGCGCTGGCCTCGCTGGCCAGCGAGCGACCCGTCGCCAGCGCCCACACCGTGCACGTCGTCATGGCCGATCCGCAGGGCGCGATCACCCGCGCCGTGCACGCCCTCGACGCCCACGGCATGCACGCCGACGACCTCGTCGTGCGCCGCCCGACCCTCGACGACGTGTTCCTCACGCTCACCGGCCGGGCCGCCTCGCCGACAGACTCGGGCGAGGGCACGACGACCGATGACGAAGCTCGACAGGAGGTCGCGGCATGAGCCGGCTCATCTCAGACACGCTCGTGATGGCTGAGCGCAACATCATCCGCCTGCCCCGCCAGCCAGACATGCTGCTCGGCTTCACGGTGCAGCCGATCATGTTCGTACTGCTCTTCGCCTACGTGTTCGGCGGCGCGATCGACACGCCAGGCATGAGCTACATCGACTTCCTGATCCCAGGCATCATCGTGCAGTCGATTGCCTTCGGCGGATTCGCGACGGCCCTCGGGCTGTGCGAGGACCTCGGCAAGGGCCTGATCGATCGCTTCCGCTCCCTGCCGACGGCCCGCGCGTCCGTCCTGGCGGGTCGCGCGATCGCAGACATCGCCACGAACACGCTCAGCATCACCATCCTGCTGATCACCGGCCTGATCATCGGCTTCAGCTTCCAGACGGGCGCCACCGACGTCATCGCCGGGATCCTGCTGCTGCTGTTCTTCGGCTTCGCGTCGTCGTTCGTGTTCGCGCTGATCGGGATGACGGCGTCGACGCCCGAGGCCGCCAACGGCATCGGCTTCACGCTGATCTTCCCGATCACGTTCATCTCGTCGGCCTTCGTGCCGATCGCGTCGATGCCGGACGTCCTCCAGACGGTGGCCGACGCGAACCCCGTCACGCACGTCGTTGATGCCGTCCGCCACTTCTGGCTTGGCACCCCCGCGGGCGACGCCATCTGGGCCTCACTCGTGTGGACGGTGGTACTGATCGCGGTCTTCGCGCCGCTGTCGATTCGCAAGTACCGAGCCGCCGCCTCGCGCTAGGGCGTAGCGGCCTGCCGGGCGGCCAACCGGGCCGCCCGGCACGTCACAGCGTTAGAGCCTAGAAGTCGACTCGTAGCGGAGTCTTTTGCGTGGACCACGCCCGTTTGCTCTCGGTGCCAGAAGGCTCGCGTTCACCACAGAATCCCGTCACTCTATGAACCGATGGGGGAACCAAGGCAGCGGGGGTTTGGCGACCACCGCACACTGACCGACGCTGCGCCAACGGCGCGCAACGCCGCTCGCGGGCGCCTGCCCGAGCGTCGCCGCGTCGCGGGGCAACCGCCGACGACCCACACGGCCAACCCCGAACGCCGACTGCTTGCCGCAGCCGGCGGGATCCCACCAGCCCTCCCCGGGCCAATGCACCAGCTGGTCGGGCGCGACGCCGAACTCGCCCTGCTCTCGGGCGCCGCCGAGCGCGCCCACGCGGGGCACGGCTCGGCCATCACCATCTCGGCCGACCCGGGCGCCGGGAAGACGGCCCTCGCCGACGCCTTCGCCAGCGCCCAGCAGGACTTCGAAGTGCTCCGCTGCCGCGGCGTGGAGTCGGAGGTCGAGCTGCCCTTCAGCGGTCTCCACACGCTCCTACGACCGGTACTCCACGCCTCAGCCTCGCTCCCGATCGAGCAGCAAGACGCCCTGAAGTCGGCCCTGGCGATGCGAACCACCACACCCGCCTCGCCGGTGGTCGTGGCACTCGCGACCCTCGACCTGCTCGCCGAGGCGGCGGCCACTTCGCCCGTCTTGCTGGTCGTCGACGACCTGCACTGGATCGACGCCGCCACGCTCAGCGTCCTGATGTTCATCGCTCGACGACTCGAGCACGATCGGATCTTGCTCGTCGCGACCCTCCGCACGGGGACGGACACCGAGCAGCTCGGCGGGACCGAGCTCGGCGTCACGCCCCTCTCGCTCGACGCCGCCCGCGACCTCGCCGAGCGCCAGCTGGGCTCGCCGCTGTCTCAGCCGATCAGCCAGGCACTGTGGCGCGCCACGGGCGGCAACCCGCTCGCCGTGATCGAGACCGTCCGCCTGGCCGGCCAAGACGTCCACACCCTCGGGACGATCCTCGACGAGCCGATCGCCGCAGGCGCCCGCATCGACCGCGGATTCTCGCGGCGCCTCGAGCAGCTGGGGCCAGATACCCGCCGCGCGCTCGTCCTCGTCGCCGTCGCCCTGACCGACGCCACCGACGAGATCGCCGCCGGACTACGCGATCTTGGCCTGTGCCCGCAGGCCCTCGATGAGGCCGAGCGTGCCGAGCTGATCACCAGCCGCATGGGCAAGGTCCAGTTCGTCCATCCCCTGTTGCGGTCGGCCGTCCACCACAGCGCCAGCCTCGCCGAGCGGCAGCGGTGCCACGCCGCGATGGCCGCCGGCTCCGTCAGCCGAGGCGCAAAGGCCTGGCATGCCGCGTCGGCCGCCGTCGCCGAAGACGAGCAGGTCGCGCAGGAGCTCGAGGCCGTCGCCTCCGACTTCGAACGCCGCGGTGGCCGCGTCGCCGCCGCCCGCGCGCTCGAGCGCGCCGCAGAGCTCTCCCCGAGCCGAGCCGACCGTGCCCGCCGCCTCCTGGCCGCCGGCACCGCCGCACGCCACGCCACGCGCACGGCGTGGGCGAAGCGCCTGCTCGACCACGCCCATGCGCTCGCCGACGACCCACTGCTGCGCCTCACCGTCGAGCTCGACCGACTCCTCCTCGACGCCCACACGCAGTCCAACGCCGGAGCACTCGCGCGGCAGGTTGCGCTGGCCCGCGCCGCCGACGGCGTCGACGCGGGCCTTGCGGCGGCGTGTTGGATCGACGTGGCCAGCGAGGCCACACTCGCCGGCAACATGCCGATGGCGCTGGAGGCCGTCGACCGCCTGCGCACGGAGTCCGGCGCCAGGACGCCCGGGCGCCAGTCCGGCGCCGACATCTTGATCGGCGTGACGGAGGTGCTCAGCGGCCGCTCGCCACTCTGCGGGGCGCAGACGCTGCGGCGCGCCGTCGACGAGCGGCTCGAGACCTACGACAGCTTCACCGGCAGCCTGATCGAGGGACTCGTCTGGATCGAGGAGTTCGACCTCGCTCGCCAGCTCATCGATGCCGGCCTGGAGCCGTCTCGCTCGCGCGGCGCCGTGCTGCACCACCTGACGTACCTGTGGGGCGACGGCTACCACCGCTTTCGCACCGGCGACTGGGACGGCGCCCGGCTCCAGCTCAGCCAGGCCATCCGCCTCGCCGAGGATGGCGCACACCACTTCTGCCTCGGGATATTCTCGGCCCAGCTCGCGATCGTGCTTGCGGCCCAGGGCGACCCTGCCTCGGTCGAACTGACGGCGACGGCCAGCCGCCTGGAGACGGAGTTCGAACTCACGTCTCTGCCGCCCTACCTCGAAAACGCCCGCGGCCTCTACCACCTCTCCTGCGGTGCGCCGGAGCTCGCCATCGAGCACCTCGAGAACGCCGAGGACTGGTGCATCCGAGCGGGCTACGACGAGCCGTCGGTCTGGTCCTCGCCCGCGGATCTCGTCGATGCCTACCTCGCGGCGGGCCGCCGCCGCGACGCCGAGGTCGCACTGGAGCGCCTGCGCGAGCGCGCCACGCGCGCCGACCGCACCTGGGCGCTGGCGTCGGTCGCACGGCTCGAAGGAATGCTCGCCTCGGATGGCACGTTCGACGCCCACTTCGCGCGAGCCTTCGAACTCTTCGGCATGACCCGCGCGCCGTTTGATCAGGCACGCGCGCAGCTCGACTACGGGCGCCGGCTCCAGCGCGCCGGCCGAGGCGCCGAGGCGCGGGCGGCCCTCGATGGGGCCATCACCGCCTTCCGTCGCCTCGGCGCCACCGCATGGCTGCGCCAGGCCGAGGCGGTGCTCGCTCCGGGCGGCCTGCCGGAGCGCGCGAGCGCCCTCGCCGCCCCCGATCCGCTCGCCGAACTCACCGATCGTGAACGCGTCGTGGCCGACTGCATCGTGCAAGGCATGACGAACAAGGAGGCGGCCGCCCACCTGTTCCTCACGCTCAAGACGATCGAGTGGCACCTGCGCCAGATCTACCGCAAGCTCGGGATCAAGTCCCGCACGCAGCTGGCGGCACTCGCGCACGCGCCGCGCACGGCCGACGACCCGCTCTAGCGCGACCGGCCGGACCGCTGCGCAGGTACTCAGGGAACTCCCACCGGCTCCTTACGTGCGTCTGACGAAGCCCTCCGTAGGTTGGTCTCCAAGATGACCCAGAGCACTGCCTCCTTCGAGAAGAACGACGACCACGGGCCAACGCAGTCCGAGAAGATCGCCGCCGTAGCCAAGGGCCTGGAGGCCGTCCTCTACGAGACCAAGCGCGTCGTCATCGGCCAGGACGCCATGCTCGAGCGCGTCCTCGTCGCCATGCTCGCTGGCGGGCACGTGCTGCTGGAGGGCGTGCCTGGCCTCGCCAAGACCCTCACCGTGAACACGCTGGCGACCGTCACCGGCGGCTCGTTCAAGCGGGTGCAGTTCACCCCGGATCTCGTCCCGGCCGATCTCGTCGGCACGCGCATCTGGCGCCCGGACACCGGCAGCTTCGAGACGCAGCTCGGCCCCGTCTTCGGCAACCTGCTGCTCGCCGACGAGATCAACCGCGCCCCCGCGAAGGTTCAGTCGGCGCTGCTGGAAGTCATGCAGGAGCGGCAGGTCACCCTCGGCGGCACCACGCACAAGCTCCCTGAGCCGTTCCTCGTGCTCGCCACGCAGAACCCGATCGAGTCCGAGGGCACGTATCCGCTGCCCGAGGCGCAGGTCGACCGCTTCCTCCTCAAGGTGCTCGTCGAGTACCCCGAGCTCGACGACGAGGCTGAGGTCGTGCGCCGCTCGATCGCGCCCCCGGCAGACATTCGCCCGCTGCTCACTCCCGAGCACCTGATCGCCTACCGCGCGGCCGTGCGCGACGTGCCCGCCGAGCAGCAGGTCGTGCGCTACGCCGTGCGCCTCGCCGACGCGACGCGCCACCCCGAGCGCTACGGCCTGGCTCACCTGAAGTCCGTCATCGAGATTGGCGCCTCGCCGCGTGGTCCGATCGGCCTCGTGCAGGCCGGCCAGGCGCTTGCCGTCCTCCGGGGCCGCGACTACGTGACGGCGCGAGACATCCACGACCTCGCCGCCGACGTGCTGCGCCACCGCATGGTGCTCTCCTATGAGGCCCACGCCGATGGCGTGACGCCCGACGAGGTGCTCGGCGAGATCATGCGCGTCGTCGATCCGCGGGCCACCGGCTCCGGCGTCGGCCCGCAGGTTCCGCCGGCAGCGGCTTCTGAGGCCCTGACCTCCCAGTACCAGCCGGCTGGCCACCAGCGGTGAGCGCCGGGCTCCTCATCGATCCGCCCGGGCGCCAAGGCCACGGGAAGACGCCCGATTCGGCCGTCGCTGCGCTCGATCTCGCGATCGCTCGGCGCGCCGCTGGCCGTCTGCCGGGTGATCACGTCGGCGCGGGCGTCGGGCTCGGGACGGAGCTCGCGCAGCTGCGCCCCTACGTGGAAGGCGACGACGTTCGCCAGATCGACGCGGCGGCGAGCGCCCGCACGAACGAGCCACATGTGCGGCTGCACGTGCCCGAGCGCGCACTGACGACCTGGATGCTGCTCGACGTCTCGCCGTCGATGGCGTTCGGCAGCGAGGTGCGACTCAAGTCAGACGTCGCCGCCGGTGCCGCGACCGTTCTCTCCCGGATCGGCGTTCGGCGCGGTGGACGCGTCGGCCTGATGCGCTGGGGCGCCAGCGAGGAAGCCTTGCTTCCGCCGAAGGGCGGCCGCCACGCGCTCGGCGGCATCGACCGCCTGATCGCGTCGGGCGTCGCGTCCGATGGGACGACGCCTGCCTGCGACTTCGACCACGCCATCCGGCGCCTGGGCCTGCTCGCCCGCCAGCCCGGTCTCGTCGTCGTGATCTCCGACTTCCGCGATCCCTCGCCCTGGGGGCGTGCGTTCGCGGCGCTTGGTCGCCGTCACCGCCTCGTCGGCGTGGAGATCTCGGACCCGCGCGAGAACGAGCTGCCCGACGCCGGTCAGGTCGTCGTCCGCGATCCGGAGACGGGGCGCGACGTGGAGGTCAACACGAGCTCTGCCAAGCTGCGCGCCGCGTACGCCGAGGCCGCGCAAGAGCACCGCGACCACCTCGCCGCCGCGTTTCGCTCCGCCAGGGCCAGGCACGTCCCGCTGCTCACCTCCCGCGACTGGCTCCGCGACCTCGGCCAGGGCATCCGCTAGAGAGACATGACCCTTCAGAACCCCATCTTCCTGCTGGCGCTGCTGCTGATCCCGATCGGGATCCTCGCCGCGCGCCTGGCAAAGGCGCGCCGCCGCAAGTACGCCATCCGCCTCCCGACGGCCGGCACCTTGGCCTCGATCATGCCGCACGAGTCGTCGCTGTCGCGGCTGCTGCCGGCCGGCCTGCTCGCCGCCTCGGTCGCCGCGCTTGCGTTCGCCCTCGCCAAGCCCGAGATCACCGTGCAGGTGCCGGTCGAGCGCGCGTCGGTGATGCTGGTGACCGACGCGTCCGGCTCGATGCGCGCGACCGACGTCGCTCCGACCCGCCTCGACGCCGCAGTCGGCGCCGTCGGCAGCTTCCTCGACGAGGTCCCCAAGCAGATGCGCGTCGGCCTGATCTCGTACTCCACCACCGTGGAGACGCTGCAGACGCCGACGACCGATCGCACCGCCGTGCGCGACTCCGCGTCGACCATTGCCGCCAACGGCGGTACCGCCACCGGCGACGCGCTGGCCGAGGCCGTCAAGCGCCTGCAGGAGCCTGGCGGCAAGGACAAGCCACCGTCGGCGATCCTGCTGCTCTCGGACGGGATGACGTCGGCGGGCGTCGATCCGCTCGGCGTGGCCCAGCAGGCCAAACAGGCAGGCATTCCGATCTCGACCGTCGCACTCGGCACGCCAGACGGCACCGTCGAGCTGCAGCCCGGGATCACCCGTGCCGTTCCGCCGGATCCCGAGACGCTCAAGCAGATCGCCGAGATCTCCGGTGGCAAGGCGTTTACCGCCGACGACGCCGATGCCCTCGATCAGGTCTACGAGAAGATGGGCAGCCAGCTCGGCACCCGTCCCGAGCAGCGCGAGGCCACCGCCGGCTTCGCAGGCCTCGCCGCGATCTTGCTGGCGGGCGCAGCCTTCGCGCTCCTGCGCCGCCGCGACCAACTGACGTAGGTCGCCGCACCCCCTCCGAGGGCTAGCCCCCGACGCCCTCCGAGCCGTGAGCGCCTGACGACGACCTTCCCCTGGGTCCGTCCGTTGGGCGCTCACTCTGTTTCTGGGGCCAACGGGTTGTGTCACGGCCGTGACGCAAGAAGTGTCAACCGGGCTACAGACACGGGCCGCGCGAGGTGGCACCGTGAGCGCATGACCTTCCGTGCCACCTCGCTCAGCCGCCGCTCGGCCCCGCTGGCCATGGTGCTCAGCGCCGCCGCGCTGGCCGCCGTGGCAGCCGACGCCGATGCCGCCGTCACCCGCGCCACCGTCGCCGGGCCCTCCGCCGATGTCGCGATCCCCGGGAACGACCGCGTCGACGTCGACGTCGCTCCCGACGGCTCGGCCGCAATCGCCTTCCGCCAGAAGGTCGGCGGCGTCGACCATGCCTTCGTGTCGCGTTACGTCGGTGGCGTGTGGAGCGCCCCGATCCGCGTCGACGCCGGCCTGGCAAGCCCGTCGGCCGCACCGGTCGTCTCGGTCGGCAACGGGGGCCGCACCCTCGTGGCCTTCCCGAACGGCCCCGTCGGCAACGAGAAGCTCTACGCCTCCTACGCACCCGACGCCGCCACCGCGATGATCTCGCCGTACTTCTTCCAAGGCGATCCGGCCGGCTGGAAGGGGCTGGATCTCGATGTCGCCGCGAACGGCGAGGGCTACCTCACGGCCTACGAGGGGTTCCACCTGTGGAGCTACCGCGTCAAGGGCGGCGCCATCACGCCCGTCGGCGCGATGTTCCCGAACCCCGCCGGGATCCTGAACGGCGCTCCGGGCGAGCAAGCCGAGTCCGGGGATCAGCACGGCGCGCATGTCGCCGTCGACGCCACCGGGGCGACCGCCACGATCGCGTGGGGCGAGAACAGCGGTGCCGACCGCAAGATCTGGGCACGCAAGCTCAGCGGAACAGCCGTCGGCCAGATCGGCGCTGCCGTCGACGCAACAGTGCCCACGCTCGACGGCAAGCCAGCCGTCGCAAACATTCAGGACATGAGCAGCGTCGCCGTCGGCGGCGACGGCCGCGCGTGGGTCACCTGGCGTGCGGGCTTCCTCTACGGCGCCCAGAACATCGGCCGTGCGCTCGTCCGCTCGTTCGACGGGACCACCTTCGGCGCGCCGCAGGTGATCGACGGTCTCGGCGCCGCGCCGACCGAATCAGCGGAGTACCCGCGCGTCGCCGCCAACGCCTCGGGCGCCGGACTGGCCGCCAGCTACCGCCAGCTCACGTTCGGCACCGAGGCCGCCACGCTGCCCGCCGGCGGTGCGTGGTCGACCGGCACCACCGTCAGCGAGGGCACGAACCTCGCTGCGGGCAGGTCCTCGGTCGCCCTGGCAGACAGCGGCGTCGGGCTCGTCTCGATGTACAGCGAGACGACCGCGGGCCAGGGCCGCGTGCTGGGCCGCGTCTCCGGCGGGCCGGCCGCCGGCACGCTGGAGACACTCTCCGACCCCGCCTTTGGCCCCGCCGACCTCGCTGCCGAGACCGGCGCCGGCGGCGGCTACGCGGTGACGGCGTTCCTCCAGGGGACGGCGGCGACGTCGCGCATCGTGGCGGCGGTGGTGCCGCTGCCGACGCCCGCTCCACCGGCCACGCCCGGACCCGGGACCGGCACGCCGCCTGGCCCGGGCACCACGCCGACGGGCACCACGCCAGCCCCAACGCTGACGCAACTCCGGCTGCGCAAGAAGACCATCACCGCCACCTCGGCCGCGCCCAAGCTCGTGTCGGCGACGTCGAAGAAGCGGACGCTGAGCTTCACCCTCGACCGCCCCGCCAGCGTCGACCTGACGGTCGTCCGCGTGCGCCCAGGCAAGCTCGTCGGGGGCACGTGCGTCTCCGCCAAGGGCAAGCCCGTCGCGCGAGCCAAGCGCTGCAGCGTTGAGACCGCCGTCAAAGGCGCCGCGACGCTCGAGGCGCTAGCCGGCACGACTCAGGTGCAGTTCGGTGGGCGAGCCACAAAGGGCAAAGCGCTCGCGGCCGGGAGCTACGCGCTCTACGCCGTCGCGCGCGCCCCGCAAGGCACGGCCGCACCCGTCCGTGCCGCATTCACCCTGCGCGCCAAGCGGTAATGGCGATTCTCGCGAGAATCCCCCGCTGGCGTTGAGCGCAGGCCCAAAAACCCAGGTTGGTAAGGCCGGGATGCGGTAGGCCGGTCAGGACGTCTACCGTGTGCCGTGCGGACTGTCCCGGTCCAGGTAATGATGACCTCACCCGAGGCCGCAGGAGACCCGAGTGAGCGAGCCGACGACGACGAAGCGAGTCCAGCGCCCGGACGGGCGCAAAGCGCGCACCCGCAAGGCGCTGCTCGATGCCGGCGCGAGGCTCTTCAGCGAGCAGGGCGTCAATCGCACGACGGTCGATGAGATCGCCGAGGAGGCCGGCGTCTCCGTCGGCTCCCTCTACGTGCACTTCGGCAGCAAGGACGCGCTTCTGCTCCAGCTGATCGACCAGGCCCTGGAGATCAACGAGGAGTACATGCAGGCCCAAGAGGCGACGTCGCCTCTGGCACGCGTACTGATCGCCGGGGAGTGGTACCTGCGATTCGCGATGGAACAGACGGTGGCCTTCCGATTCGTGGCGATGCGGGTGCTCGAGCCCCAGCAGGAGGGCGTCACCGCCAACGACGAGGTCAACAAGCGGATCGCCGAGCGCGTGCAGCGGATCGTCGGTCGCGTGACCACCGACCTCAGCCAGGCCATGGAAGACGGCGAGATCGCGCAGATCGACATCGCCCAGGCCATGGTGTTCCTGTGGGGCGCTTGGAACGGCGTCGCCGGGCTCGTGCTGCGGCAGGACACGCTGGCAATCACCGCGGAGATGGCCGAAGCGTCGCTGTTGCAAGGGCGCGAGATCCTCATTCGCGGACTCGGCGGGGATCCCGCTCGCTACCGGGAGCTGCCAGGAGTTCCCCCCGCCGCGGACGCGGCGCAGTAGCGTCCCTGGGGACCGATCCCTCGAGGTCCCCCACCAATGATCAACCCGATGAACCGTTGGGCGCAGTACGGCGAGAAGCCGGACTACGCCGGACTTCTGACCTTTAGCGGCGTCCCGTATACCGAGGATCCCGCCGAACTCGAGGGCTTCGACGTGGCGATCGTCGGCGCCCCGATGGATGACCTCGTCTCCGACGGCGTCGGAGCTCGCTTTGCTCCGCGCGCCATCCGCGCCGCGAGCTGCCCGCCCGGGCCGCACCTGGAGGCCCGAGTCGACGCGATCGGCGAGGTGCTGAAGGTCGTCGACTTCGGCGACGCACCGGTGATCCCGGCCGACCCGGTCACGTCGCACGCGGCGATCCATCGGACCGTCAGCCAGGTGCTGGCCGCGGGCGCGATCCCGATCATTCTCGGCGGCGACCACTCGATCGCCGAGCCAGACATCCGCGCGTGCGCGGAGAAGTTCGGTCCCGTCGGTCTGGTGCACTTCGACACCCACACCGACACCGGCAAGACCGTCTTCGGCGCGACGCTGTCGCACGGCACGCCGATGTATCGCCTGGTGGAGGAGGGTCTGATCGACCCCGTCCGCTACGCCCAGGTCGGTCTGCGCGGCTACTGGCCGGGCGACGAGGAGTTCGGTTGGCAGCGGGAGCGCGGCATCAGCTCGTTCTTCATGCACGACGTGCGCGACCGCGGCATCCGTGCCGTCGTCGCCGACGTGATTCACGCCCTCGACGGCCCCGGCCCCTCCGCCGGGCCGGTGTTCCTGTCGGTCGACGTCGACGTCCTCGACCCCGCCTTTGCCCCTGGAACCGGCACGCCCGAACCCGGCGGCATGACGTCGACCGATCTCCTGTGGGCTCTCCGCGAGATCGCGACGAAGCTGCCGATCGTCGGCGCCGACGTCGTCGAGGTGATCCCCAGCGGCGTCGGGTCGCGAGACATCACGGCGCTCGTCGCCGAACGGACCGTCCGCGAGATCCTCACGGGCATCGCGGTACGCCGGCTCGCCGCGGGGTAAGCCCCGGCCCCGGCCCCCTGGTTTGCAGAGACGCGCTGCAAACCAGACCGAGGGTGACGCGCCAATGGCCTGGTTTGCAGACTCGTGCTGCAAACCAGAACGAGGGTGACGCGCCAATACCGCGTGCCGACCGGGGGTGGCGTCAGGATCGAGCCATGGAGCGCACGTACATCAGCCTCGACGGCGAGAAGCACATCGTCGAGGGCACGGCCGACGAGGTCCTGCGGCGGTGGGAGCTGGCGAAGTCCCACGGCACCTTTTTGCGATTCAACCTGCCAGACAGCGCGCGCCCGCACTACGTCCACCCAGACGCCGTCCGCTCGATCGGCGATCAGCTCGGCGCCGGCGGCACGCTGACCTGGGCGCGGTAGGCGCCACGCCGCCCAAGCCCACCGTCGCGCGCCGCAAAAACGCGGGCAGGGAGGCGCCCCGGTCCCCCGACCGGAGCACCCCGCCGGCCGAGGCCGAAGGTGCAGCGGTCGGGCTCGCACCAGGACTGTCCCCCGACTGCCTGGTGCGAGCCCGCTCGCGTACGAGGAGCCCAGAGACTGGGCTCGCACTACCTACCTGTCTGTTGCGACCGGTTTGTGACGAGATCTCTTTTGGCTGGCGCGCAAACGCTCGTCACAGGGCGACCGATTGCGGAGAGGGGAGTTGCCGAGCGCCGGCGCCTCAGCGCGTGGCGGCGACACCCGAGGGCGCGATCGTCAGCGCCGAGGTCGGCGTCTGCAGCGTGCTCGGGGCGGCTCGCTCAGGCGACGAAGCCGGCGAACCCATGGTGCCGAAGGCCATCCCGACGGCGATCGCCATCAGCGACGCGGAAGCAAGAATTGGCCGCGGGACCCGGCGCCGAAGAGCGCGGGCGCCCTGGGGATCGACGTAGGTCACGCGGCCGGTGAACGCACTGCGGCGCGCAACGAGCGCCGCCGTCCGAGCCGGCTCATTGCCCGCTCCGAAACCATCCCCCGATGGAGCCGAAGCGGGCACTGAAACGGCGTGCTCTAGGGAGCTCACACCTACTAGTTGTCCGGACGGAGCCGTTTGTGACAAGTCAATTTGAATGTTGCCGGAACGGGCAACTTGGTCGGCCGGCGCCAGACCAAGTGGCTGAACTCCATATGACGGGCCTGCGTGCATCGCCTATGGAGACCCGCGTTTCGCAGCGATGTTTCGGCCGGCTCGCAGAGTTGGCGCGCCGGCACTCTGGAACCGGCGTTGCAATCGTTCCCGCCATGCCTCTTGCCGCTGCGGTGCGACGGGCCGACGACCCTGCCCGGGGCCGACACCCGCCGCCGCCTATCCTCGAAGGGTGGCCGCGGAGTCCGACACGCCGGATCGTTCAGACGCGCCCGCAGCCGGGGGCGTGCCGACGCCTGCGCCCGACGCCCCCGCAGCCGCTCCGTCGAAGCGCCGCCGGCGCCGCAAACCGGCGCGCGCCAACGGCGAGAACGGGTCAAACGGAGTCGACCCGTCGACGCCGGTCGTGCAAACGGGCGAACAGCGCCGCCCTGCCCGACCGCCCAAGCCGCGCCGAGCGTCCGGCAACCCTGAGGACCCGGGCCGCGCGCCGCGTCCGCCGCGCGGGCGCCAGTCGGCTGAGCGGCGGGCCAAGCTCGCCGAGCAGCGCCGCGCCAATGCGCCGGTCCTGACGGCCGAGTCCTACCCCGATCTCCCCGTTAGCGAGCGGCGCGAGGAGCTGCTGCAGGTGCTCGCGGCCAACCAGGTCGTGATCGTCGCCGGCGAGACGGGCTCCGGCAAGACGACCCAGCTCCCGAAGATGCTGCTCGAACTCGGCCGCGGCATCGAGGGCCAGATCGCCCACACGCAGCCGCGGCGAATCGCAGCACGGACGGTCGCCGAACGCATCGCTTCGGAGCTGAACACCGAGCTCGGCCAGACCGTTGGCTACGCCGTGCGCTTCGACGACCGCTCCGGCGAGCAGACCCAGGTGCGGCTCGTGACCGACGGCCTGCTGCTCGCCGAGATCCAGCACGACCACCTGCTGCGCCGCTACGACACGATCGTCGTCGACGAGGCCCACGAGCGCTCGCTGAACATCGACTTCCTGCTCGGCTGCCTGCACCAGATCCTGCCCAAGCGGCCCGATCTCAAGCTCGTCATCACGTCGGCCACGATCGACACCGAGCGCTTCTCCAAGCACTTCTGCAAACCCGACGGGACGCCTGCACCCGTCGTCGAGGTCAGCGGTCGCACCTTCCCGGTGGAGGTCCGGTACGAGCCGCCCGTCGATGAGGAGGGCAAGGACATCGACGAGGCCGACGCGATCGCGATCGCCGTCGACAAGCTGCTGGAGGAGAAGAAGGGCGACGTGCTCGTGTTCCTCTCCGGCGAGCGGGAGATCCGCGACGCCGACGAGATGCTCCGCGGCCGCCTGAAGGACAAGGCCGAGCTGCTGCCGCTCTACGCGCGCCTCTCCTCGGCCGAGCAGCAGAAGGTCTTCAAGCCGACGGGCTCCAAGCCGCGCGTCGTGCTCGCCACGAACGTCGCCGAGACGTCGCTGACGGTCCCTGGGATCCGGTCGGTCGTCGACGCCGGCTTCGCGCGCATCTCGCGCTACTCGGCGCGGCTGAAGGTGCAGCGGCTGCCGATCGAGCCGGTGTCGCAGGCCAGCGCCAACCAGCGCTCGGGCCGCTGCGGCCGCGTCGCGCCGGGCATCGCCGTGCGCCTCTACGAAGAGGACGACTTCAACGCCCGCCCGCAGTTCACCGATCCCGAGGTGCTGCGCACGTCGCTGGCGTCGGTGATTCTGCGGATGGCGTCGCTGGGCCTGGGCGAGGTCGAGTCGTTCCCGTTCCTCGACCCGCCAGATCCGCGACAGATCCGCGACGGCCTCAACCTGCTCCACGAACTCGGCGCCATCAAAGCGCCGACCGGCGTCATCGAGCTCACCGACCTGGGGCACCGTCTCGCGCGCTTGCCGATCGACCCGCGCCTGGGGCGCATGGTGCTCGAGGCCGACCGCCGCCACTGCGCCACCGAGGTCATCACGCTCGCCGCGGCGCTGAGCATCCAAGACCCGCGTGAGCGCCCGGCAGACAAGCAGGAGCAGGCTGCCCAGGCCCACGCGCGCTTCAAGGACGAGACCTCCGACTTCGGCACCTTCCTCAATCTCTGGGACTGGATCCAGACGGAGCGCCGCGCGCAGTCGAATTCGCAGTTCCGCAAGCTCGCGAAGTCGCAGTTCCTCCACGTGCTGCGGATCCGCGAGTGGCAGGACCTCGTCAGCCAGCTGCGCCGCGCCGCCAAGGACGTCGGGATCGTGTTGAACGACGAGCCAGCGGAGTCGGCCGAGATCCACGCCGCGCTGCTCTCGGGACTGCTCTCGCACCTGGGCCTCAAGGACGGCGACACCCGCGAGTACATGGGCGCCCGCGGCTCGCGGTTCATGATCGGCCGCGGCTCCTCGCTGCAGCGTCGCCAGCCGACGTGGGTGATGGCCGCCGAGCTCGTCGAGACGAACCGGCTGTGGGCGCGGACGGTCGCCCAGGTCGACCCCAAGCTCGCGCTCTCCATGGCCGAGCACCTGGTTCGCCGCTCCTACGACGACCCCCGCTGGGATCGCAAGCGCGGCGAGGTCGTCGCGACCGAGCGGGTGACGCTCTATGGCCTGCCGATCGTGCCCGGGCGTGCGGTGAGCTACGGCCGGATCGACGGTGAGTCCTCCCGTGAGCTGTTCGTGCAGAAGGCGCTCGTAGAGGGCGACTGGGACGCCCGCCACCAGTTCCTGCAGGTGAACAAGGACCGCATCGCCGACGTCGAGCGCATTGAGGAACGGGTCCGCAAGCGCGGGCTGCTCGTCGACGACTCGGTGCTGCGCGCGTTCTTCGAGGAGCGCATCCCCCAGGAGATCGTCTCCGGCGCCGAGTTCGACAAGTGGTGGCGCCGCAATCGCCACCACGATCCCGAGCTGCTGTCCTACACGAAGGACCTGCTCTACAACGCATCCATTATCGAGACCGTCGACGCGCGTGACTGGCCGACGAAGTGGCGCCAGGGCGACCTGGAACTCGACCTGTCCTACGAATACGAGCCCGGCACCGACCGCGACGGCGTGACCGTCCACGTGCCGCTCCAGGCCCTGGGGCAACTCCGCCCGGAGGGCTTTGACTGGCTCGTGCCGGGGCTCCGCGAGGAACTCATCGCTGGCTTGCTGCGCTCGCTGCCGAAGGAGCAGCGGCGCCAGCTCGTGCCGGTGCCGGAGCTGGCCCAGCAGATCCTGCGGGCCGTGAAGCCGCGGTCGGCGCCGATCGGCGAGGCGGTCGCGGCCGAGGTGCTGCGGCTGCGCGGCGTGCGGATCGAGGCGAGCGCCTTCGACATCAAGGCGCTGCCCGGCCACCTGCGGATGCGCTTCCGGATCGAGGACGGCGACGGCAAAGCGCTCTCCGACGACCACGACCTGATGACCGTCCGCACGGCGCTGCGGCCCAAGCTCCGCGAGGCGCTGACGGAGAAGGCCGGCGCCGTGGAGCGGACGGGCTTCAAGGAATGGCCGCGCGTGATCGAGCCGACGGGCGACATCCCGAAGGTCGTCGCACTGCCGGGGACCGGGCAGTCGATCCGGGCGTACCCGGCGCTGGCCGACGAGGGCGAGACCGTCGGCGTGCGCGTACTCGACACGAAGGAGGCGCAGGCCGCCTCGATGCACGCGGGGACGCGTCGTCTGTTGCTGCTGCTCGTGCCGTCGCCGGGCAAGCTGGCGACGCGTGGGCTCACGAACCAGGCCCAGCTGGAACTCGCTGGCGCGCCCTATGGCGGCGGAGCGCCGGCGGTGATCGAGGACGCGTTCGGCGCGGCGGTCGACGTGCTGATGGCCGAGGCCGGCGGGCCGACGTTTTCGCTGGAGCAGTTCGAGCGGCTCCGCGCGCATGTGGCCGCGGGCGTCAACGAGCGCACGGCGAAGATCATCGCCGACGTGGTGCGCGTCTTCCTCGGCACCCGCCAGGTGCAGAGCGCCCTCGACTACGCCCCGATCGGCGGCGAGCTGCAGGATGCTCGCGACGACGTGGTCCACCAGCTCGGCTTGCTCGTGCACCCGGGCTGGATCAGCGCGACCGGCGCCGCGCGCCTGCCGGACGTCTACCGCTACCTCGAGGGCCACGTCGCTCGCCTGCAGCGCGCGCCTTCCCAGATCGGCGTCGACCGCGACCGCATGCACGCGATCCACGCCATCGAAGACGAGATCGCCGCCGCCGCCGAAGCGCTCGGCCCAGGGGCCGCCTGGCCGCCAAACCTCAGCGAGGCCTTCTGGCTGACGCAGGAGCTCCGGCTCGTGCAGCTCTCACCGGGGACGCGGGTCGTGGGTGGCCCGAGCGCCAAGAAGGTCCGGAAGCTGATCGCAGGCTAGGCCGCGACCTGAGCGACGCGCCGGACCTAGGCCGCCGACGTCACCGTCGGGGCGCCGAACTCGAGGCCATCCGGCGCGCGGACGCCGAGGGACTGCAGCATCGCGTCGACGACCTGCGGGTCGAACTGGGTGCCCGAGCACCGGATGAGTTCTTGGATGGCCTGTGCGACGGGCATTCCCGAGCGGTAGACGCGATCGGCAGTCATCGCCTCGAACGCGTCCGCGACCGCGAGGATCCGGGCTTCGAGCGGGATCTCGTCACCTTGGAGCCCGCTGGGGTACCCGCGCCCGTCGGGTCGCTCGTGATGCGCGAGGACCCACTGGTGCACGTCGCGAAGCGTGGTCGAGTCGAGCATCTGCGCCCCGAGCTGGGGGTGGCTGCGCATCTGCTCCCACTCGGCCTCCGTCAGCTTGCCGGGCTTGAGCAGCACGGCGTCGGGGATGCCGATCTTGCCGACGTCATGAAGGATCCCAGCGAGATGTACCCGCTCCACGGTGCGCGCTGAGAGGCCGAGACGCTGCGCCATCTGGGTGGCGTAGCCGGCCACGGTGTCGCTGTGGCGGGCGGTGTTGGGGTCACGAAGATCAAGCGCCCGAGCCAGCCCGACGGCCGCGACGACGCGAGCTCGTCGCTCCACCCGGTCTCGGCTGCGGCGCACGGTCGCGACGAACCCGCCGGCCATCAGCGTCACACCCAGCAAGGGCATCACCGCCGAGGCTGAGAATGCCGACGGCGTAACCTCCGGCGGCTCCGCGAGCGCTACCGCCACGATGCCGGCGAGGACGGCAAACAGGATGAACGAGATCGCCTGCCAACTCTTGTAGAAGTAGCCAGCGAAGACGACCATCATCAAGGTCATCAGCGAAAGCTGGATGATCGCGGCCGGAACGAGCACGATGCCGATCGCCAGCGCCAGGCCTTCGATCATCGACGTCGACCACAGGTAGCGGTAAATCGCGTCGGCGGAGAAGGTCCGCCGGATCCACGGCCGTCCGATCTCGACCGCCGCAGCGACCGCACACTGGCCGATCAAGACGACGAGGAGCATCACCCAAGCGGCAGGTCCAACGTCGAGGCGACCCGCCTCCTCGGTGACCTCGCTGATCACCAGGGCGCCGAGCAGCATGGCGTCGCCGGCGACCGTCAGCCAGGCGCCGCTGCGCAGCGCCACGAGCGCCTCATCGATCTCGGCCGAGCTCTCCAGGTTGAGCGAACCCGACGGATCCATCACGCGCAACGAAGTCACCCGCAAGTGATCGGCAGAAATCCCCGCGCCCCATAGCCCGATGGGCCACTTGTCCGCTATCGGCCCTGGAGTCGGACGCTCCCCGCGAGGCCCTCGCCCCAGGCAGGACGAGGATGTCCTCGACTCGGCGTCCGGTCAGCCAGCCGCGGCCACGTAGATCGCGCGGATCTCGTCCGCCGTCAGCGCCGGTGGGACGCGTTTGAGTTCCGGCCGCGCGGATGCGGCTTCGACCGCGCGCTCGAGCAGCGCCGCGTCGCCGGTGAGCGCGCCGAGCCCGGGCCGGCCGGCGCGGGCGAAGAGCAGATCCGCGAGCGTCTCGACCCCCACGCCCGCGGCGGCGTCGACGGGCGCCATCAGCTCGGGGACTCGGGCGCGGAAGGCCCGGACGGTGTGCGGGAGCAGGGCGGCGTTGGTCGGCGCATGAGCGAGGTCGGCGGTGCGGACGGCCGTCTGGGCGAGGGCGTGGTGCGGGCCGAGGCCGCTGCGGTCGACGGCCCAGCCGGCGAGCAGGGCGCCAAGGGCGATCTCGTTGCGATCGAGCGGGGCGGTCGACAGGGCCTCGTCGATCCCGCCGTGGCCCAGCGCATCGAGTCCCCAGCCGCGCGCCAGGTGGCGGATGGCGTCGACGGCGACCGACGCGGCAATCGGCGTGGTGCGGGCGCTGATCGCCGCGGTGATGGCATGCCCGAGCGCGTTGGCGCTGCTGGCGGCGAGGTCGACTTCGGGCTGCGACGCGCTGAGCGCGGGATCGTTGACGACGACCGAGGCGCGCACGCGCGGCACCGTGTCCGGCACGCCGCGTGCGTGGCGGTGCACGCCCGTCATCTCGGCGCCGGAGAGCGACGTCGGGATCGCGATCGGCGACTCGAGCCGCTCGGCGGCGGCGACGGCCTTGGCGACGTCGATCACGCGGCCTCCGCCGAGGGCGACCAGGCGATCCACCGGGCCGTCATCGGGCTGATACCCCTCGGTTCGAACGTCGTCGAGGACCGCCGCTGCGACGACGTCAACCTGGCCGGCCGGCACGTAGACGACGTTTGCCGCGCGAGCCACCAGCGACGGCGCCACCTCCTGCGCCCGGACCGTCGTGAGCAGCACGAATCCCGTCCCGATGAGATCCGCGGCGGCGTCGAGCGCGCCCGCCCCGAAGACGATCGTCTGGTCTCGATCGACATGCCGGAACGGGCTGGTCATCAGGTGCTGGCTTCCTTGGGGGCGTGGTTGATCGTCCGGTCGACCCACTGCACGGCGGCAGCGAGGTGCGGGCGGTCGATGGAGTGGCCGGCATCGGACTCGTGGTACTCCACGGGCAGTCCGCCGGCCTCAAGCAGCACCTTCGCGCTGCGGGCGAAGTCAACCTGCATGATCGGGTCCTGCCGGCCGTGCGCGATGAACACCGGCACGTCGGCACGGGAGGGCAAGTCAGGGGTCCAGCCCTCCACCGTCGGGATGAACCCGCTGAACGCGAGAATCCCCGCCGGCGCGGGCCGATCGCCCGAGAGCCCGAGCGAGTAGCTCATGACCGATCCCATCGAGAACCCACCGAGGATCGTCCTCGACGGTGGAATGCCCGTCCGCTCCCACAGCTCGTCGTGGAAGGCGGCGAGCTGCTCGTAGGCGCGGTGGAACGTCGTGGGATCCGGGTAGCCGACCCGCGGCACGACGTACCAGTGATACCCCGGCGAGCCCGGCAGCTGCAGCGGAGCGCGCGGCGTGACCACGTGGAGCCGCTGCTGCGGATCGAGCACGTCGGCGAGGCCGAGCAGGTCCTGCTCGTCGGAGCCACGGCCGTGATGGAGGACGAGCAGCCCGTCGGGCGTGCCGGCGGCCGGCCGCTCGAGGTAGGTCAACGGACTCATGCCTGCACCTTCGCGTCTGCGTCGGCGTCGGTGGCGGCGGCAGCCGTGCGCGGGTTGACGACCGGCTGCAGCAGCTGCTCGAGCTGCGGGCGCAGGTACTCGTGCTGCTTGGGCAAGCGCAAGCCCTCCCCGAGGTGCGCCGGATCTTCGTCGACGGCGAAGCCGGGCGACGAGGTGGCGATCTCAAACAGGATGCCCTGCGGCTGACGGAAGTAGATCGCGTTGAAGTAGTCGCGGTCGATCACCGGCGTCACGTGCATCCCGGCCTGCGCGGCCTTCTGCTGCCAGGCGGTGTGGTCGGCGTCGTAGGAGTGCCACGCAATGTGATGCACGGTGCCCGCGCCCTGGAGCCCGCGCTCGGCCGGAGCGTCGTCGTAGCCCCAGTGGAAGTGGCGCGTGTCGCCCTGCAGGCGGTACTCGCCGGCGGACTCCTCGGTGAAGCCGAGGGTCTCGGTCAGTAGCGCCTGGTCGGCCTCGAGCCCGCGAGCGTTGTAGGCCCGTGCGCCTTCGACGCCGAGGATGGCGAACTCCGCCGGGACCTCCGAGTGGATGGCCTTCAGCTCGGTGTTGCCGTCATTGGCGACGACCAGCTCGAAGGCGAGCCCGTCGTAGTCCTCGAAGCGCAGCGTGCCGGCGTCCGTCCTCGAGGACTCGTAGCCCTTGACGGCCAGGCGCTCGGCCCAGAAGTCGAGCGCAGCTTCGGAGCTGACGCCCAGCTGGATCGTGTGAATCATGCCGGCACCGGCGCGGCCCTTGGGGGCGCCCGCGAACTCAAACCAGGTGAGGATCGAGCCGGGCGATCCGGCCTCGTCGCCGAAGTAGAGGTGGTACGCCTCGGGGGCGTCGAAGTTGACCGTCTTCTTGACGAGCCGCAGGCCGAGGACGTCGGCGTAGAACGCGACGTTCTGGCGAGCGTCGCCGGTCATCATCGTGATGTGGTGCATGCCATCGAGCTTCATGGTGCCCTCCCGAGCAGTGCTTGAAGTAGTTGTTAGCGCAACTATATCACGGGTAGTTGTGCTTGCAACTACTTGGTAGGCTGGTCCCATGGCCAAGGCCGCAGAACCCACGTCCGGCGCCCCGCTCTCGGGCCGCGAGCTCGCTGCCTGGCGCGGCATGCTCCGCGCCCACGCACAGGTCACGCGCGCGCTCGACGTGCAGATGCGCGAGGAGCACGACCTCACCGTCTCGTCGTATGAGGTGCTGTTGTTCCTCGGCGACGCGCCCGATCACCGCCTGCGCATGGCCGAGATCGCTGAGCGCGTCCTCCTGAGCCGCAGCGGCCTGACGCGCCTGTGCGACAAGCTCGTCGACCACGGCTACGTGACGCGCTCAGCCGCCGAAGGCGACGGCCGCGGCCTCTACGCCGAGCTGACCGACGCCGGCGCCGCCAAACTGGCCGCGGCGCAGGCGACCCACCGTGCCGGCGTGCGGGACTTCTTCCTCGACCAGCTCACGGATGCCGACCAGGACGCCCTCGGCGACATCTGGGACCGGTTCCTGGCGGACGAGTAGCTCGGGCCGAGCACCAAGCGGCCTGGCGGCGGGACTTCGACGGCGACTGAGCTGGTCGGCGGCGGGACTTCGCGGCTTCTACGGCATTTGAGTCGTTGGCGTCGGGGGAATCTCGATCGCTGCTACGGCGACTGAGTCGTTGGCGGCGGCGGAATCTCGATCGCTGCGGTGCCGGTGGGCGCCACCGCACCGAGGGCGGGCGGGTTCGTGGTTTGAGCTGGTTGGCGGCGGCGGGACTGAGATCGCTGCGGCGTCGGCGGGCGCCGGGCGCGCCGCACCTGTGGGGGTTGCGGTGCCTGCCTCTCGCGTTGGAGTTACCGGGCGTCCGGTAACTCTGACGCGAACAGCGCCTGGCAGCGCGCGATATCCGGTAGATGCACCCGCCTCGGGTTGCATCTACCGGGCATAACGCCGGGCAAAACCGCAGTCGCGTTGAAACCGCCGCACGTCCGGCGGTTTCAACGCGAAGGGCGCCACGCGGCGCGCTATCTCGGGCAAATACAACCGCGAGGGGTTGCGCGATCGACGAACGTGTCGATTCAGGGGCTCCAACCCCCAAATCATCATGTTCACCGACCGGGCGCCACAAACGCAACCGCCAGAGGTTGCAGCCCGCCCGCCCACTCAAACACCGGCAAGCCCGCCTCCAAGCAACACGCTCCGCCCTCGCCGATCAAACGCCTCCAGGCCCCGAAGCGATCAAGATTCCGCCGCCGCCAGCAGCCAAGTCGCCGTCAAGGCCGCTCAGTGCCACCGCGGCCAACCAGCTCCAACACCGCAGGACCCGCGAACTCCCACCACCGCCGGCCATCCCAGACCCCGCCCAACGCCCCAGCGCGATCTTCACCACGCTGAAACTTCATCGAACCCCGGGCCGCTCAGGATCTAGGTTGAGGAGTAGCTCATGCCACGCGTGAAAGACATCATGGACCCGCACGTGCGGACGGTCACCGGGGAGGCCTCGCTGCGCGAGGTCGCGCGGCTGATGCGCGACACGAACACCGGGGCGATACCGGTCGTCGACGCAAACGGCAGTCCCCGCGGGATCATCACCGACCGCGACCTCGTCGTCCGCACGCTGGCGAGCGACATGCCGCCGGAGTCGTTCAAAGCCGGAGACATCGCCACACGCAACGTGGTGACGGTCTCTCCGGACGACGACGCCCGCGAGGCCGTACGCGTCCTGCGCGAGCACAGCCTCAAGCGCGTCGGCGTGGCCAAGAACGGCATCCTCGTCGGCATGTTGTCTCTGGGAGACATCGCCATGGCGATCGACCCGGACTCGGCCCTGGCCGACGTCGCCGCTCAGGTCGCCTCACCCAAGCCGATCACCGGCGAGGCCTGAGCCTGGGCGCCGGCCTGAGCCGACGCCCGAGACCGTCTACTTCTTCCCGCTGGCCTTCTTGCGCGCCTTGGTCTTCGGCTTCTTGATCGACGCCTTGCCGGTCTTGCCGACCCGCGTCGGCCCGCCAACGGCCTGAACCGTCGCCTCGATGCCGGACTCGGCGAGCACACCCGGAACCTCGACCTTGGTGGTCTTGGCCTCCACGGTGCGCTGCTCGGTGCGGCCGTTCAGCTTCACGATCACTCGGTAGCCCTCAGCGCCCGGAACCTTCTTCCAGCTGACCTTCGCCACCCCGGATTTGGTCCGCTTGACCGACACCTTGGGCGCAGCCAACGTCTTCACCTTGGCCGAGTAGCGGGCCACGACGAGACGCTCGCGCGGCATCCCGTCCTGCTCGACGACCGCGAGGATCTCCCGCTTGCCGCCCTTGCCCGCCTCGGGCTGGAGTTTGAAGCTGCCCTTGCCGTTCTTAGCCGTTCCGAGCTCAACGCTCACATTGGTGCCGCGCTCGATGAACCGCACCGACTGGCCGGGGATGGTCTTGATCTCGTAGCCGACCTTGCCACCCTTGACGCTCGCTTTCACGTCTGGCTTGGGCAGCGCCTCCGCGCCTTGGATCTCGGTGAAGGTCGAGCCTGCGGCCGGCGTGAACGTCCAGTTGCCCGCCTTCGGCCGCGGCACGGCCACATACGTTGCGCCCTCCTCCGGCTGCTGGACCACCATGAACTGGTCGTCGATCAGCGTGGAGCCGTCGGCCGGGGTCGTGACGGTCTCACCGGACGGACCCGTCAGCGTGAACTGCGGAGCGCCCGCCGGGCCGGTGCCAAGCACCTTGAACGACACGGCACGCTCGTCCTTGCCGACCACCTGCGTGATCGGACCGGCCTGCAACCGCTGCGCCAGCTCTGCCTTCTTGAGCTTCGCCCGGTAGGGGCCGAAGTCGCAGTTGCCACCGAGCCAGTCGATGTACTTTGCGTTCCACTTGTAGCCCGCTCCGACGTTGATGTCTCGCCAGAGGAAGCCCTTGACGGACGCGCACCCGGCGATGCCGACGCTCGACACGATCGCCTGACCGCTGAGCTGGTTGCCCTTGGCCTTGAAGACGACCGAGCCCTCGGCGTTGAAGCCGCTCTTGGTGGCCTCACCCTCGATCGTGCCCTCGAAGCCGTACTCCTTCTTGGCGTCGACGAAGTGCGACACGCGGCCCTTGGCCGCGAAGTACCCGTTCCACCAGTACTCGGCGCTGGCGTTGGCCAGCGGAATGTTGGCGACGCGCAGTGCGCCGCCGATCTTGGCGAAGTCACCGTTGAAGTCGAAGGTGCCGTCGACCGTCACCGCGCGGACGTTGAGCGCTGGCACGTTCGGGCCGAACCCGACCGACACCTTGCCGAAGAGCCGCGTGGGCTCGAGGGTGAGGTCAGCGCTGAGGCTGTCGATCGTCGCGACGCCGCCGAGCGGGATTCCGCCGACCGTCACCGCGATGCGCTTCAGCTTGCCGCCCTGGATCACCCAGCGGCCACCGAGCCCGGTGTCGCCGGTCTTGAAGCCGAGGTAGACCATCGTCTCGCCCGACCACGTGTCTGACGGGCCGTCGTAGGCGAGCTTCACCGGCTTGACGGTGATCGCGCCCGGGAGGGTGATCTCCTGCGCGCTGACGCCGACGGCGTCGACGATGACCTGGCCCTTGACGGAGACGAACAGCTTGCTCGACCCCGTGATGCCGCCGAACGCAGCCGGCAGGGCCAGGTTCGCCGTCACGTCGACGCCACGCGCGCCGTTGCGCACGCCCGCCTTGATCGCGATGTCTCCCTGGACCGGGAACCCAAACATCGCGCCAGCGGCCGACGGCACCTGGAAACGCAGCTCCGGCAGCTCCGGAACGTTCAGGAGCGAGAGCGGAATCTCCACGTCCGGCGTGCGCAGCGACGGAATCTTGCCCGCGAGCTTGGCGACGTCTGGCGCCGTGACCTTGGAGAAGTCGGGCATGCCGACGCTGAGCTTCGGCAGCGATCCCACACCCGAGAGGCCCGGCAGGCCCTTGAGGGTGGACTGCGAGACGGACTTGCCGCCGGTGCCGGGCTGCGGCATCACGAGCCGCGCCAGGCCGGAGAGATCAGGGCGGTACTGGAACGTCCAGTCGAACGCGCCCTCGTAGAGCTTGACCGGGCCGACGCTGCGCCCGTACAGGCTCGCTTCGAACACGATCTTGGCGCTGCCACTCGTGGCAATTCGCAGGTTCAGCGGATCGATGATCAGCTTCGCGCTGGAGCCGTTGGGCACGAACGTGAGGCCACCGACCGACGCCGCGGCCGAGGTCGTCCAGATCATGCCCTCGCGCTTCAGGCAGCTGCCGACCACTTCAAGCGGACCGACCACGACCGACCTCGTGCACCCTTCGGCAACGGGTGCAGGCGGCGTGGGCGTGGGCGTCGAAGTGCCACCACCACCGGTCCCGCCAGTCCCACCCGTCCCGCTGGTGCCGCCACCGCCGGTCGACGGGAGATTCGGCTTGATGCCGGTCACGACCAGCTGCAGGACATTGCCCGCACCGGGCTTCTCTTCCATCGCGGTGCTGACGTAGCGCCCGCCTCCGGACGTCTGCGCCACCAGCGCAAAGGCCTGCCACGTGTTGCTGCGCACGAGCGACCCGCCGTCGGCAAATGACGTGTCGAGTTGGCCCGTCGCGGTGTAGCGCCGGGTGATCGCGCTCGGCAGGGCCGGAGTCGCATGCCGGCCGCCCGTCACGACGACGTGGCCGTCGGCCTGCACGTTGACGCCGTCCCACCGCGAGTAGCTGCCGGGGGCGTAGTCCGTCAGCAGGCCGCCGTTCCCGAAGCCGCTGTCCCGAGCGCCGGTATCGGTCAGACGCGCGATCGCCATCGAACCATTGCTGTCGCCGGAGCCGACCACGTAGGTCGTCCCGTCGGCCAGCGCGAAGAGGTCGTACGTCGAGGACTCCTGGGCCGAGCTACCGAGGAACGGTTGGGCCACTCCGCCCGTGCCGAAGCCGCTGTCGGGCTGGCCAGCGCTCGTGAACCTCGCGACGGCCGACGAGCTGGTGGGCGCGCCGGGCGCCGCGATGATCGTGCCGCCAACGAAGATCTTGCCGTCGGTCGGACGGACCACGAGGTCAGTCGTCGAGGCGTTCCCGAGCGTCGCGACCTCGGCGAGGCCGTCACCACCACCAAATACGAGGTCCGGCTCGCCAGTTGAGGCACTGAGCGCGTGGACCTGGAGATTGTGGCCCTCAGCCGTCGCGGCGTAGACGCGCGCTCCGTCCGGACTCAGGCGGATGCCTCCCGGAAACCGTGCCATTCCCAGCTCGACGATGCCGCCGCTGCCGAAGCCAGACGCGAGTCCGCCGGACGCCGCAAACTTGTAGACGGCCGACGTGTAGTCGGACCGAAAGGCCGCGACGTAGAGGTTGCCCGAGCCGTCGGAGGCCACGCCGGCAACATCGACGTAGGAGCTGGCACCAGGCACCGGCAGTGTGTCGATGCCATCGCCGCTGAACGCCGAATTCAGCGTGCCGGACGGCGTGAACCTCGCAATGGCGATGCCGTACCCGGTTTCAACGCCAGCCACGGCGAATCCGTCGTCGGGCGTGCGGACGGCGTCAGCGCCGGGCGCCCAGCCGCCGTTGAGCGTCACGACGGTCTCACCGGCGTTGCCAAACGTAGTGTCGACGGCGGTGCTGGAGGCAAACGCCGAAGACGCAGCAACCAAGGACGAGAGCACCACCGCGATCGCGGCTGGGGTGCGAGACAAGCAGGACACGTGGGTGAGTCCCTTTCGCAGTTGGGTGGGGGAAGGAGCCGAAGCCGAGCGTGCGCAGCGGCGCCGCTCAGCCGACCTTAATCACGCGCGAGGCGATGACCTCGGTGCCATCACCCATCGTGAGTTTGGCGCGCAGCTGAAGGGTCTTGAGCCCGCGGACGCGCTTGGCCTCTGCTGGGCTGAGCTTCATCGCGGCGGGCATGAGGGTGCCCGCGGTCAGCGGCTTGGTCTTGACGATCTTCAGGCCTCCGCCGGAGAGCACCATGCGCGCGGTCCCGGAGGCGTTCGCGATCAGGCTGCTGCGCACGCCACGCTTGGCGAGGTCCTTCGCCGAAAGCTTGGGCGCCACGTCGATCGTGAGCACCGGGCCCGCGCCGACCGGCTCAGCCGGCGCTTGCGCTGCGGGAGGCGTCGGCGCGGTGGCGGGGACGACAGCAGCTGGCGCGGCGGGCGAATCGACGCTGGCCGGCGTGACCGGCGTCGTCGGCGCCACGGGGGTCGTCGGTGCGATCGGCTCAGGCGCCGCCGCGACGTTGAACGACACCTGGCGCACCGCGACGGCGCCGCAGCTGCTGGTGATCGTCAGCGCGACCTGCGCGGTGCCGGCCGCGAACCGGTGCTTGGCGCCGGCTCCGCGGGCGGTGGTGCCGTCGCCGAAGTCCCAGTCGAGGGTGCCGCCGGTGCAGGCCGCGAGCGTCGACGAACCGAAGTCGACGTCGGTGGCAGCGATCGTGGTGTCGCTGGCGGAGGACCCGACGCTGACCTCGATCTCCGCGTCGACCTCGGGCTTGGCCCAGTTGCGCACACTGCCAATCTGGGCCTGCGTGAGCCCGGCGTAGATCTCGGTGAGGTCGGCGGAGTGCTGCCGCGCGGCTTCGGCCTCGGCGAGCGCAACCGCGGAGGCGGCGCGCCCATCCGGGCTCGCGCGCATGGTCTCCCACGAGAGGAACGAGCGCGTCTGGCCGGCGCCGATCACCACGTTCTCCCAGCCCCAGCCCAGCTGATCGGCATCAAGCGCGGCGCGAGAGTCGATGGCGGCGGTGCCGCCAACCTGGGCGCCACTGCGGACGAGCGTCGCCGGTTCGTCGGCGTCTGGGCCACCCCAGACGTGTGCCACCGCCGGATCGGAGAGGGTCGATCGGCCGTCTGACGTGACGGCCCAGCGATCGGCCGTCGACAGGGTGGCGTCGGCGGTGGAGGTCGCACCCAGCTTCGTGGTGGAGTCCGAGCCGAGCGACCCGCCGTTGTTCTCGCGCAGGTCGCCGACGTAGACGTTGGTGGTGATCGGCGAGCCCGTGGAGTTCGTGACCGAGTCGAGCAGGCGTGCGCCGGAGCCCTGCGTGCTGGAGACGAAGATCCGCCGGGACACGTCCAACCGGCCGACCTCGGTGGTCTTGAAAGCCAGCTGGCGACCGGCGAGTTCCTTCGCGCAGCCGAGGGGGTCGTCCTCTGGGTCTGCGTAACGGGTCGCTTCGCTCTGGGTGCCGCCGACGAACAACGCGCCGAACCGGTCCCAGGCATCGGAGGCCGACACGCCGACCTGCAGCGCCTTGGTGCTGCCCTCGTCGAGCGTCGCGTAGCCGCTGGCGACCTCGCCGGTGTCGTAGACGTAGCCGAGGGGGTCAACGAGTGCCTGGCCTGCGATCAACCCACCGATGCTTGGCAGGAGGCGGCATTCCTGGCCCGTCGGGGCGTACGAGATCGCGTGCGCGGCGGGCGCGGCAGCACCGGCCGCGACGGCGGCGAGCGTGAGGCCGAGTGGGAAGATGCGGGGAGGGCGGCGAGGCATAAGCAAACGTGGAGGCGACCGGGGAACCCCGATTGGGGGACGGGCTTGGACGAGGTCGTCGGCCAAGTCCTGGGTCGCTTGAGCGCGAGCGCGCCACACCAAGGCCTGCGCGCGGCGTCGATCTGGCCGCAAACGCCTCATTCGGCCGCGCTGCGCGCCGCGGCGCCGGTCGCGCATCGACGCAGATCCGCCACCTTCTGTGTGACGGCTGGCTCAGTGCCGGGCGCGCCAAGTCCGCATACTCCGTGGCCACGCGCGGGCTCCCGTTTCGCCCGTGCCACGTGTATTTGCGGGGGTCGTCACCCTCCCGCGCCAGTCCCCTCGGGAGAGGTCTCCATGTTCCGCCGCCAGCTCACCCTCCCGCTGCTGGTCGCCGTGGTCACGCTCTCCGCCGTCGCCGCGCCGCCCGCCTCGGCTGCCGATCCGTTCACCACCGCCATTCAGGCGTGGACGAAGCAGTGGACGAAACAGTGGCAAACCATGACCAAGCAGGTCAATGCGCAGTGGGCTGCGCAGTGGAAGGCCATGTGGACGAAGCAGGGCGTCAGCGCCACGACGCCCTACGTGGCCAAGGGCTTCACCGTCGAGCTTCCGGTCGGCAGCCCTGGCCTAAAGGTTGGCGGCCTCGGCGTAAATTCCGGCGGCACCGGCGCGGCGATCGCCGTCGGTTCGCTGCTCGGCGGCACCGGCCAGCTCTTCCTCGTCGACACGCTCAAGACCACCGCCGTCGAGGTCCCGCAGTCCGTCACATTGCCGTTCGACGGCAGCAACTCGCTCAGCGTCGACGGCAAACGCGTCGTCTTCCTCAGCGGCCTCGGCATCTTCGCCAAGCCCTACGTCTTCACGAAGGGCGCGACCACCGCCACGCCGCTGAGCACCAAGACCACCGGCCAGCCGTCGATCTCCGCCAACGGCATCACCTACGCCTACGCCACCGACGGCGGCCTGCTCGGCAAGGACACAATCGAGATCGGCGACCCGTTCGTCGGCAAACCGACCGAGATCGCCACGGCCGCGACGACCACCACCACCTTCGGCCGACCGCAGGTCAGCGGCGACGGGCGCTACGTCGGCTTCCTGTCGTGGACGGCCTCCAAGACCGAGTTCAAGCAGTACGACAAGAAGACGGCGACAACCGTCACCGTCGACCTGGCGACCAAGACGCTTCCAACGGGCGGCTCGCCCGTCCTCGCCGACTGGAGCTGGGATCTGCGTCGCCTGCTCGTCACCCGCACCACGAGCGGCAACCGCACCGCCTACCTCGTCGACCTCAAGGGCATCACGCGCACGATCACTGCGCTCCCGGGCGCCGTCGCGGGCGAGAGCACGCCGACGCTGCGCGCCGACAGCGCCGCCGTCGCCGTCGCCACGCCGACCCCGATGGATGCGTCCGACACCAACAACGCCGTCGATCTGGGCTGGCTCAACATCGCCGGCACCAAGTACGAGCGCCAGAGCGTCGGCGCTGACGGCCAGCTGCTTCCCGCTGGCATCGGCGCCGTGCCGCTCGGCGGGCGGGTGCCGCGGTTCGCCGCAGCCGATGCGGCCGTTGCGAGCTTCTGGGTGTCTCCCGCGACGAGCGGTGGCGGCGAATCGGTCTACGTCCGCACGACGCTGCCGGTGCCCAACGTCGTCACGCCCGTGCCGACGACCCCCACCGCGAACTAGCGCCGCTTCGGGGAAGCGAGACCGGCGCCATCGGGCGCCGGGTCTTACAGAACCGTCGCCAAGTGCGGCGCAGAGGTCTACCGTGGCGTGGCATGTCCCCCCGTGTCGTCCCCACGGTCCTGGCACTGCTCCTCGCTGCGGCAGCCGTTGCCCCAGCGGCGTCAGCCCAGACTCCGGCCCGTTCGCTCGCGCAGCAGCAGCTGCATGAGGCCAAAACCTTCATCCCCGCCCTCGGCGCCTCGCTCACGACGAAGAACGTCGCGAGGCTGGCCCGGCGCGACGTCGTCGTGATCGACGGCGAGCTCACGACCAGCGGTGAGGTCAAGCGACTCAAGGCCCGCGGCGCGCTGGTCCTCGCCTACCTGTCGGTCGGGTCGGTCGAGTCCTGGCGCACGTGGTTCCCGCAGCTGAGGGACTACCGCCTCGATGAGATCGGCGACTGGGATGGCGAGCGCTACACCGACGTGAGCAACGCCGGTGCCCGCGACGCCCTGGCCGACAAGATCGCGCCGCAGCTCCTTGCCAAAGGCTTCGACGGCCTGTTCTTGGATTGGGTGAGCATGGTGGAGGACCACCCGGCGCAGCAGGCCGGGATGCTCGACCTCGTGACCCGGCTCTCCACGCGAGTTCGCGCCGGTGGCGGCGTGCTGATGGCCCAGAACGGCGACACCGTGATCGACCCGTTCGTGCCGCTGCTCGACGGCTGGAACCGCGAAGACCCGACGGGGACCTACGACTTCGGCAAGCAGCGCTACGTCGCCACCGACGAGGCCGGGCGCCGCCTGGCCCGCACGACCATCAAGCGCCTCATCGCCCGCGGACTGGTCGTCACGGCGACCGACTACTTCGCCTCCCTCACCTCGGCCGACGCCAAGCGCGCCGTGCGTATCGCCTGCCAGGCCGGGGCGCTCCCGTTCGTTGGCGATATCACGCTGGAGAAGGTGCCGAAGACGGCGCCGCGGTGCCGCTAGCGCCTGGCGAGTTCGCCGCGGATCCGCTCCAGCTCGCGCCGGAGATCGGCCGGAGCTTCGTGGCCGCGAGAGAGGGTGCGCCACCCGAGCTGCTGGATCGCCGCGACGAGCGGCCAGAGTTCGTCCTCTTCGGGGACGCGCGTGAAGCGATCGCCGAGGGCGGAGTCGGTGATCGAACGCAAGTTGAGCAGTCGGACGCGTAGCTCACGCCGCAGGACGCGTACGCGGGGTGCGTCGACGCCGGCTTGATCGAGGAGTTCGGCGATGGCATTCAGGGCCCGGTCCATGCCAACGTCGAGCCGCTGCCGCGACGCCGACGGCCACAGCAGCCGGGACGCGCCCCACGCCAGCAGACACCCGATGACGGTGTCGACCAGGCGCCAGCCGATCAGCGTGTCGGTGAGCAGCCCCGGCTGGCCGACCTCGGCGAGGAGGAGCGTCATCGGCGTGATGAAGGTGACGGCCACGACGTAGCTGGCGGTAATCGTCATCTCGGTCAGGAAGAGGAAAACGGCGATGCCGACGACGATCCAAAGGATCGACGGATCGGCCTGCACCACGGCGGCGGCGATCAGCACCCCGACGGCCGTCCCGGCGGCGCGCTCGATGGCTCGCCGCGCGGTCGTCATCATCGTCGCGCCCTGGAGCACCGCGGCGACCGTCAGCGCGATCCAATACGGACGAGGCGCTCCGGATGCCAGGCCGATGAGCAGCGCGCCACCGACGGCGACGCCGAATCGCAGCGCTGTGAGCGGGACGAGCGAGTCGGGGGCCAGCGCATTGCGAAGCGACCACAGGCCCGAACGCAGCGGTGGTCGATCCGGGTTGCGCGGCGCGCGCCGGAGGCCAAGGCGAGGCCGGGCCGCGTCGGTCTCGTCGTGCATCTCGCGCAGACGCCGTCGCAGCAGCACCCGGGGATCGGGTTGGGCGACGACGGCGTGCTCGGCCGTGTTGAACACCTCGCCAGGTGCCGGCGCTGGCCCGAGCCAGAGCACGGAGTCGAGCAGGTCCTCGGCCTCGAGCTGGAGGCGGCGCAGCAGCCAAGCCGTCGGCCCGCCAGCAAACTCGATGGAGCGGCGGGCGGTGCGCGCCGCCAGCACCGCGTCGTGGCGGCGCGCCCGCGACGGGCCCGACTCCTCCAGCAGCGCCAGGATCGCCTCGATCGCGTCGCGGACGGCCTCACGCTCGGGCCGCTCGCGATCATGGAACCAGCCAGACATCAGCACGGCGGAGGCCCAGACGCCTCCGGCGAGGGTAAGCGCCGCGAGCGGAAGTGGATCGGCCAGCGGGGCGGGCAGCGCGCCCGTCAGCAGGCAGACGAGCACCAGCATGTATTCGCGGGGCGCCGGGAGCGCCAGGGCCTGGCAGGCGAAGGCCGCGAGCGCCGCGAAAGCCCCGGTGACGAGCACCAGTGCCGCGTCGGACGTGGCCCCGAGCGTGCCGGCCATGACCGCGAGCACGTAGCCGAGGATCATCGCGGCCAAGAGCCGCGCCCGTTGCGGATACGGCTCCACGTGCCCGTGGAAGCCAACGAATCCGCCGAGGGAGATGGCCAGACCGGTCTGGATATCGCCCAGGGCCAGCCCGACGGCCAGCGGACCGGCGACGCACAGCACGATCCGCACGGACTTCCCGACGCGAGCCCGATCGGGCCGCACCTCGCGGACGCTGCCAGCGGCGGCGCGCGTCAGCGACCCAGTGACCACCAGGCCCTGGCGGCCCTTGGTGATCGCGGGACTCGTCATTGGTCCCACGCTAGGTGCGTGTTGCCTGCTTCAGCGAGGGCACCGTCACGCAACGGTGGCGCCAGCGCTTCTCGTAGTGATGCCCACGCAGAGCGCGGGTCATCACTACGAGAAAGCCCAAGGGGCGTTAGCCGACGAGCGAATGCACTTTGGCGACGACGTTCTCGACCGTCAGGCCGAACTTCTCCATCAGCACGCTGGCCGGGGCCGAGGCGCCGAAGCGATCGACCGACACGTGGGCCTGCGCGTAGCGCTCCCAGCCCATGTGGACGCCCGCCTCGACGGAGACCGTCGGCAGATGCTGCGGCAGGACCTCTTCGCGGTAGACCTCATCCTGGGCTTCGAAGAGCTCCCAGCTGGGCAGCGAGACGACGCGCACGGCGACGCCCTGCTCGGCGAGGGCCGTCTGCGCCTCAAGGGCGAGCGCGACCTCGGAGCCGGTCGCGACGATCGCGCCGACCTCCGTGCCCTGCGCAGCCGACAGCACGTAGCCGCCGAGCGCGACGCCGGCAACGGTGCCGTACTTCGTGCGATCGAGCACCGGCAGATCCTGGCGGCTGAGGATCAGCACGGCTGGCCCCTGCACCTCTTCGAGGATCACGCGCCAGGCCTCCGCCGTCTCGGTGGCATCCGCGGGGCGGAAGACCGGCAGATCCGGGATGGCGCGCAGCGCGGCGAAGTGCTCGACGGGCTGGTGGGTCGGGCCGTCCTCGCCGAGAGCGATCGAGTCGTGCGTGTAGACCCAGGCGGTCTTGAGCTTCATCAGCGCCGAGAGGCGGATGGAGCTGCGCATGTAGTCGGTGAACTGCAGGAACGTGGAGCCGTAGGGCCGCACGATGCCGCCGTGGGCAGCCATGCCGTTCACGATGCCGCCCATCGCGTGCTCGCGGACGCCGAAGAACACGTTGCGGCCAGCGGCCTCATGCGTGAACTGCTCCGAGTTCGGGAAGATCGTCTTCGTCGACTCGGTGAGGTCGGCGGCGCCGCCGACCATCGTCGGCACGGCAGCCTCGAACGCGGCCATGATCTTGCCGCCCGCGGCGCGGGTCGCGATCTTGTCCTGCTCCCACGTGGTGGGGATCACGCCCTCAAGCGACGCCGGCGGACGACCCTCAAGTGCGGCCTTCCACTCCAGCGCGAGCGCCGGATTGTCGCGCTCCCAGGCCTGGTAGCGGTGGTTCCACTCGCTGTGCGCCTCGCCACCGCTGGCGACGGCGCTGAAGGCCTCGTAGACCTCGTCGGGCACGTGGAACGTCGCGTCCGGGTCGACGCCGAGCGCCTCCTTGGTAGCGCGAGCCTCGTCGGGGCCGAGCGGCGCGCCGTGCGAGGCGCTCTTGCCGGCCTTGTTCGGCGACGGGTAGCCGATCACCGAGTGCACGTGGATAAGCGTCGGGCGGGTCGTCTCCGACTTGCCGGCCTCGATCGCACGGCGCAGCGAGTCCAGGTCGTCGGCGTCGCCGACGTCAAGCACATGCCAGCCGTACGCCTCAAAGCGCGCCGAGACGTCCTCGCGGGAGAAGCTCAGCGACGTCGGGCCGTCGAGCGAGATGTCGTTGTCGTCGTAGAGCCAGATCAGGCGACCGAGGCCAAGCTGGCCGGCGATCGAGGCCGCCTCCGCGGAGATGCCCTCCATCAGGTCGCCGTCAGAGACGATCGCGTAGGTGAAGTGGTCGACCACTTCAGCGCCATAGCGCTCGCGCTGGAACACCTCGGCCATGGCCATGCCGACGGTGTTGGCGCAGCCCTGGCCAAGCGGACCGGTCGTGATCTCCACGCCGGGCGTGAGCGGCACGCCGTCATGGATCTCGAGCTCCGGGTGGCCGGGCGTCTTGGAGCCCCACTGGCGGAAGTTCTTGAGGTCGTCGATCGAGAGGTCGTAGCCGGAGAGGTGCAGCGCCGCATAGAGCCACATCGAGCCGTGGCCGCACGAGAGCACGAACCGGTCGCGATCCGGCCACGCCGGATCCTTCGGGTCATGCTTGAGGATCTCTCCGTACAGCAGGTACGCGAGAGCCGCCATGCCGAGTGGCATGCCGGGGTGTCCGCTCTTGGACTTCTCGATCGCGTCGATCGTGAGGGTTCGGACTGCCGTGACGCAGCTGCGTTCGGTGTCGGTCATGCGGGCGTCCCGGGTCGAAAATCCATGTCCTTCGGGGCATCGTATGCGCCCGAGCCGGGGCACGTCCGTTCCCGGGGGCCGCGCAGGGCGCGTTCGCGGCAGGAGTCCCTGCAAGCTCCGCAAACACGCTGGCGGACCGGCGTTCGTATCGCGGCGCCCGTGCGAGGCTCTGGAGCGATGCGCCGTTTTGTTGAGCCCGCTCACGTGCTCGCCTTCGTGGCGTTCTTCGCGTGCGTGATGGCGGCCGGGCTGGTCCTGAAGGACTTCGCGATTCGGGCGAGCGTGCAGGAGGTCCGCGCCGCGGTGCAGCGTGGACCGGCCTACGACCGGTCCACCGCCTTCCACACGGAACTCGACGGCACGGCGCTTCCGCAATGGGAGCCGCAGGGCTGGCGGCTGACGGGCGGGCGGACCGATCTGCTGGAAGACAACCGCGACGCCGTGACCGGCTTCTACCGCCGCGGGGAGAGCACGATCGCCTACACGCTGGTCGACGGCTCCGTCGAGGCGAACGGCGGCGATCCCACGACCGGCCTCTCAGTGCCATTGCGCCAAGTGCTGTCGGTGCAGCGGGAGGTCGACGGGCACACGGTCGTGTTGACCGGCTGGCCCGTCAGCGACGAGCTACTGCGGGAGATGCAGGACCTTGCCGCGCGAGTCGACGCGTAGGCCTGGATTCCTGCGCGAAGCACTACTTGGCGCGCAGGACGTCATGCATATACGCCACCAATGCTGTGCCACCGTGTTCAGGTGGTCGACGACATGATCGTGCGACGAACACTCCGCACCTACGGGCGCCTCCGCATCGCGAGCCTCTTGGCCGCCGCGGCCGCCGCAGGGCCAGCGCTCCCAGCTGGCGCCGCGGCGGGTGCCCCTGAGCGCGCTTCGTACCGCACCGAACGCCTTCCTCACGGCACTGCCGTGGCCGGCGGCGCCCGGGCAAACGACGCCGCCACCGCTCGCGCCGGGTCCCGCATCGAGCTCCGTGCCGACCGGCGATTCTCCCTCGCGGCACTCCGCTGGCCCGACGGCACCAAGCCGCTGGCCGGCCGGATGCGCGCCCAGCGCACCGACGGCTCCTGGACCGACTGGGCTGAGCTTGAGAGCGGGCAGGCCGGCGCCGACGGCGTGACGGAGGCAGCCGGAGCGCCTGGCGCGGCCGACGCCGCCAGGCGTGGCCGGACGATCGGCGCCGAGGGCTCCACCGAGCCGACGTGGACGGGGCCCGCCAAGCGGCTGCAGGTCGAGCTGACGACGAAGCGCCCGAAGGGTCTGCGGGCGGCGTTCGTCGACGTGACCGGGACGATCCCGACCGCCAAAGCTGCCCGAGCTACCTCCCGCGCCCAGACGGGCATGGCGGGCATCAACCCCCGCAGCGCCTGGGATCCAAACAACGAGTGCGCTCCACGCTCGGCCCCTGGGATCGGCTCGGTGCAGGGGGTCACCGTCCACCACACCGCCGGCTCCAACGCCTACAGCGCCGATCAGGTCCCGGCCGTGATGCTCGCGATTTGCAAGTTCCACCGCAATGCCAACGGCTGGAACGACATTGGCTACAACGTGCTCGTCGACCAGTACGGCGGAGCCTGGGAAGGCCGCGCTGGCGGGCTCACGCAAGCCGTCGTCGGCGCCCACGCGCAGGGCTTCAACGCCGTCTCCGCGGGGATCTCGATGATCGGCGACTACACCAGCGTCGCGCCGTCGGCCGCGACGATTGCGACGGTCGCCCGCGTGGCGGCGTGGAAGCTGGCCGTCGCCGGGGTGCCGCGGACGGGCACCGTCGACCTCACGAGCGCCGGCGGCTCACTGTCGCGCTTCAAGGGCGGCGACGTAGCAACGCTGCCGCGCGTCTTCGGTCACCGCGACGTCGGCCAGACGGCCTGCCCCGGGGTCGTCGGCTACACGATCCTCGACGGCGTCCGGGCGACGGTCGCCGCCGCCGATCCGACGCTGCCGGTGAGCCTCCCGCCCGTGACGGCGCCGGCGCCGCAGCCGGTGAAGATCACGATCTCGACGAAGCGCCGGCTGCCGGTCGGCACGAGCGCCGTCGTCAGCGGGACGGCCACGCAGGGCAGCACTCCGCTGAAAAGCACCGCGCTGGCGCTGCAGGTCGGCAGCGGCTCGTCCTGGCAGACCGTCAGCACCACGCGCACGAATTCCGCCGGCAAGTACCGCTTCGCGCGCAAGTTCACGCGCTCGTGGGGCATGCGGGTCGCCCGGACCGACGGCGACGGCGGCACCTCCGCCCGCGTCGAGCTGGTGATCGTCCCGAAGCTGACGCTGACGGTGCCCAAGCGGATGCAGGTGAACAAGAAGGTGACGCTGCGCGGCACGATCGCGCCAGGCCGCGGCCCCGTCACGCTGTCGATCGAGCGCCGCACCAAGTCCGGCTCCTACGTGTCGGTGGTGAAGGCCGGCAAGACCAAGCTCAAGGGCCGCTCGATCACCGTCGCGATCACGCCCCACACCGCCACGCTCTACCGCTTCCGCCTCTCCTACGCCGGCTCTGATCTCGCCGCGGCCGCCACCTCCTCGCTGGCCTTCGGCCGCGTCGTGGAGAAGGCCAAAGCCAGCGGCGGCGGCGAAGCCATCAGCTGAGCTTCGACGACCGAACGACTGGTTCGCTCGGCAGCCTGGAGCTACCCTGAGGTTATGGCTCGCCAGGGTTCAGCCTCGGAGATCGACCGAATCCGTGGAGCGCTATTTGCCGCCGGTCTGATCGACAGCGCGACCGCTCCAGACTTCCCTCGGCCATCGGCCGCCGACGAAGAGCGGTTCCAGGCGGCGTTGGCGCGGAGTCGAGGCGGCACGCCGGGAGGCGTCTTGATCCGCCAGGACCGCGAAGCTAGCTGGTAGCCAGCGCCGCCGACCCTCGACCGCTGAGCTGAAATTGGGTGCCGCGGGGGCTGTTGCTGCACCGGCCCACCCGAACTAGTGCGTTAGCAACGCGCCCCCGCGGCGCTGGACCGCGCGCGGTGAGGATCAGTGCGCGCGGACGGTCGACGCCGCCACCGTTTTCCCATCCATGAGGGCGGCAAACGACAGCGTGCTGCCGCTCCGGCCGCGAGGCAGCGTCAACTTGATCGTGCGGCCCTGGCTGGCCTTCGCGCGAGCCAGGGTCTTGCCGCCGCGGGAGACCTTCACGCTCGTGGCGCCAGCCGGCGGCTTCACGGTGCACGTGATGGTCTTGGAGCCCTTGAGCTTGCAGGTGACCCGCGGGAGCTTGGCGACGCCGTCCTTGCCGGCCGGGCCGACGGGTCCGGTCGCGCCGGCGTCGCCCTTGGGGCCGGTCGCGCCGGCGGGCCCGCTGGAGCCTGCCTCGCCCTTGGGGCCGGCAGCGCCCGTGTCGCCCTTCGCGCCGCCTGCGCCGGTGGAGCCAGCGTCGAAGTCGGCGACGACCGCAGTCGGCGCGGTCGTGCGCGGAGCCGCCGCCGCAACGACCGCCCCGTAGCCGCGGGTCGAGGTCACCCGGCAGGACACGGCAGCCCCAACATCCTCGGTGCTGAGCGTGTAGCGGGAGCCGTCAGCGCCAGCGATCGGCGCCCCACCGCGCAGCCAGGCGTAGGCGTGGCCTACGGCGCCAGTCCCGGTGATCGTGCCCGGCTCGCAGGTCAGCGTTCGGCCGGCCTTGGCGGTGCCCGTGATGGTCGGCGCGATGCCAGCCGCCGGCTTGCTCACGTAGAGCCGCAGCTCGCTGGCTGACGGTGCCGCTTCGCTGATCACGTTGGTCGCGAGGTCCTGGTCGAGCGCGAAGTCGTTGTCGTTGGCGACCGCGATGCCCTCGACGCCCTCGAGCTTGGTGATGCCCTCGACCTTGTTGAACTCGAAGTCCACGCCCGCCGGGCTGAGGTCGAGGTACGTCGACTTCGTCACCGGCACGACCGGCGTGGGCAGCGCGGCGATCTCGGCGTCGGTGCCTCCGTCGAGGAAGCAGCCGAGTGGCTGCGTGTTGGCGCCGACGGTGGCCGGTGCCTGGCGCTCGGCGTAGGTGTCGTAGGCCGTAGCCGCGCGCAGGTTGGTCGCGCCCGCCAGGTCGACCTCGAACACCTTGCGGTTGCCGTGGCCGACGGCGTCGTCGTCGTGCTCGGCGACGTAGAGCTTGCCGGCGCTCCAGGCCAGGTCGCTGATGCGCAGCTTGCCCTGGTCGGTGGAGTTCGCCGTCGTGATGCTCTGCAGGCGGTACATGTACTCGCCCGTCAGCACCGGCGAACTCGGCTCACTGATGTCGAACTCCACGATGCGCACGCCGCGGTAGAAGTTCTGGCTCGCGGAGGGCGTCCCGCCGTTCGTCGCGCCCGTCACGCCGTTGCAGCGGGTGCCGTAGCCGGCCGCGAGGTACTCGCCGTTGTTCCGGGTGTCGAGGGCGTTCTGCATGATCCCGTAGAGCTTGGTGCCGTCGGCGTTGATCGCGAGGCCCTCCATGCCGCGGTTGAGCTTGCGGGCGTTGAACTCGTGCGGGAGCAGTTCCTGCAGCGACGGCTCATTGGCACCGTTGTAGGCGTCGCTGAGCGGCTGCACGCCGGCCGTGACCTGATCGGTGTCGTAGGCGCCGGCGTCGGCCGGCACGATCCGCTGCCGCAGCACGCCTTCGGGCGTGAGCCGGGCGATCGACGGGCGATACTCGTCGGAGAGCCAGTAGCTGCCGTCGCGCGGGTCGACGGCGATGCCCTCGGTGTCGAGGCCATAGGGGTCGGTTTCGATCTGCTCGGCGAGCGTCGTGTCGCCAGACATCCGGTAGATCCGGTCGTCGATGAGCGGCGCCACGATGTTGCGAAAGCCGGTGATCAGCTGCGGATCGCCGGGGACCTGTCCGGCCCCGTTGCCGCGCAGCGGGTCGGCGCCCGGGACGCGGATCTGCAGGCGCCTGATCACGGAGAGCCGGCCGTCGTCGTCGGCCTCGAGCTCCATGATCGTCGGCGAGAACGTCGGCGACGGGAAGGTGCGCCCGCCGGTGGCGGCCGTCGGCGAGCCGTTCGGGCCGCGGTCGGTGATCGTCACGAAGCGCCGGTTGCCCGTGCCTGGAATCACCTGCAGCGCTGAGAGCCCGCCTTCGCGGATGCCGCCGCCCAGGCCGATGATGGGGCTGGCGCCCGTCAGGCTGGGGCTCGGCAGGACGAGGGCGCGGTCGAGCGCAAAGCGCCCGGCCTCAGTGGGGGACGCCAGCGGCGCGGCCGAAGCAGCGCCAGCCAGGGTCGTCGACGCGAGCAGCGCGACGACAGCAGTCGATCGGATCATCGCGCCGCACTCTCACGCCGCGCGAGAGCCCGGACGTGAAGGGGACGTAACCGTGGTGTGAAGGGGTTGTGACGCGGGTCAGCCCGCCTGGTCGATCGCCTCGAGCAGCGCGAGCGTCGGGTGGTAACGCGCGGCTCGCGTGGCACCAACCGACTCCAGCCAGCCGGCGTCCACGAGTCGGCGCAAATCATTCGAGGCGGTGGCGACCGAGACCTCGGCCTCGGCCGCATACGCCGCGCGTTCTAGTGGCGCCGCGAGCGCCTGCTCGAGCGCGATCACGAGCCGGTCGGCCCAACCGCGCGACTCAATCAGCGCCTCGAGCCGAGACCAGCGCGCCGACGCGTCGGCCAGCTGGCGGACGCGTCGCTTGGCCGTGTCCTCGTGGGCGTGAGCGCAGAACTCCACCCACCCAGCGGCCGACCTCGACGGGTCGTACCGGCCGCCTTGCGCCTCGTGGAGCGCGTCGTAGTAGGCCGCTGTGTCCCGCGCGAGGTACTCCTCGATCGACGCGAGCTCCGGAACGACCTTGCCGCCCAGCGCGAGCACCAGCGACTGCAGCACGCGCGAGACCCTGCCGTTGCCGTCCTCGAACGGGTGGATCGACACCACATGGAGGTGCGCCATCGCCGCCCGGACGATGACCGGCTGCTCGACGTCGCCCTTGCGCAGCCAAGTCACGACCTCGCTGAGCAACCCCGGCACATCGCTCGCGTCTGGGCCGAGGTATTGGATCGCGCCCGTCGACGGACTGGTCACCCCGATCCCTCCGAGCCGTAGCCGCCCGGGCCGCTTGGTGCGATGGGGCCAAGCGAGATCGTGGTGCAGGTCGGCGATGACGCGGTAGTTCCATTTGAACTGCGAGTCGTCGGCGAAGGCGACGACGTGGTCCATCGCTCGCCCGTAGGCGGCGACGATCTCCTCGTCGCGGGTGGCCGCTGGGCGCTCACCCTCGAGGATCGATGACGCCGTGGCTGCGTCGACGCGATAGCCCTCGATTTCAATGGAGCGCGACGCTGCAACCCCCTTGGCGGAGCGCCGAAGCGTCGCTTCCCAGCGGCTTGGCGGCTGGTGATCGTGCAGCGCGGCCGCGAGTTCGTCGACGGCCAAGATCGCCGCCGTGGTTGCAGCGGTGGGCCTGGGGGTCGCGAACAACATGGTTTACGTATAGACGAATACTCGTATATACGTCAAGTCGAGTGTGGCGTCAGGCGCTGCCTCGGTAGAGCCCTGCTCCGCCGAAGACCGTCAGCGCGGTGCGCAGGATGATCTGGAGGTCAAGCTTCAGCGAGCGTGTGCTCACGTAGTGCAGGTCGATCTCGATCCGCTCTGGCCACGGCAGCGACGCACGGCCGCTCACTTGCGCGAGGCCGGTGATGCCGGGGCGCACGGCGAGGCGGCCAAGCTGGCGGTCGGAGTAGTCGACAACCTGGCTGGGGACGGTCGGCCGCGGCCCGACGATCGCCATCTCGCCGCGCAGCACGTTGATGAGGTTCGGGAGCTCGTCGATCGAGCTGCGGCGCAGGAACGCGCCGATGCGGGTGATGCGGGCGTCGCCAGCCTCGACGAACAGGCCCGCCCCGAGCTGCTCGGCGCCGTCGACCATGGTGCGCAGCTTGATCACGTCGAACTCGCGGCCATGCAGGCCGACGCGCCCTTGGCGGAAGAACGCGCCGCCCTTGGATTCGCGGGTCACGGCGAAGGCGGCCAGGGCGAGGATCGGCGAGGTGAGGACGAGGACCGTCGACGCGATCAGGAGGTCGAAGAGGCGCATCAGCCGGCCAGCGCGCACTACGGGAATTGGGCGGCCTGCGGCGGGACCGACCCCGGGGGTCGTCGGCAAGTGCGAGAGGTCGGCTGGGGGAGGCGCGGTCATCGTCATCGGAGCGGCGGGGCGAGCCAGCTGGGCTAGCGGGTGCCCTCGGGCGGAGTCCATGATGCCTCGGTGCCGTCGACGAGGTGGTCACGTAGGCCCAGGGCGATCGACGCGTTCGTCGCGACGTAATACCGCGCCACGAGCGCGAGCTTGCGCGGCGGGCCCTGCGGCGCGATGCCGGGCTTGGCCGCGGCAATCAGCAGTTTGAGCTGGCCGAGCACGAGGAGGCGGCTGGCCCAGGAGTGCCTCGCACCGCGCAGCGACGAGACCGCCAGCCAGAGGTGCAGCGCCGGCCCGAAATAGCGCAGCCAGCGGTGCGACACGAGCATCAGCGCGTACGCGGGTGGCTGGCCGCGGAGGTCGAGCAGTCCGGCATGCAGGACGATCGGCCACGCGTGGCTCATCATCCGGCGCTTGCGACGGAACTCCCCGTCGATCGTGGGGACCATCTTCTCGGTGGCGTTGGCACTGGCGACGTCGACCGCACGCCAGCCGGCCCGCACGAGCTGGAACGGCATCGCGAGGTCGTGGCCCATCACGGGATCGAAGGCGTAGTCCGCGTAGGCCGCGCGCTTGATCGCGTAGATCGCGCCGTTGCCTGCCGTGACCGACGCCAGCCGCGACTCACGCTCGCGGATCGCCATCTCGTAGCGCCAGTACAGGCCCTCTTGGTTGCCGCCGCCGTCGCCGTTGCCCGGCTGCGCATCAGCCGCGACGAACCGGACGTGGCCGCAGGCGTAGCCGACGTCCTTGGGCGCCAGCGCCTCCACGAGGGCCCGCAGCGCGCCGGGCTCCCAGACGCTGTTGGCGTCGGAGAAGGCCACGATCGGCTCCGTCAGCTCGGCGATCGCCGCGTGCTGGGCCGCCATCTTGCCGCCGCGTGGGAGGTCGAGCACGACGTCGGCGCCGGCGAGCCTCGCCGCCTCCACGGTGTCGTCGGTGCAGCCGTCGGCCGCGACCACGATCCGCAGCAGCTCGCGCGGGTAGTCGAGCGCCAGCGACGTGGCGATCTTCTCGCGGATCACCGACGCCTCGTTGTGGGCCGGGATCACGAGCGCCACGCTCGGGAGCGGCGGGAGCGCACCGTTCGTCGACGGCTCGCCATGGGCCTGCGCGGGGGCTGCGGCGCGCGAGGCGGCCGTTGCTCGGTCCCACGCCCACAGCAGCGCCGGGTAGCCGATGTGGTGGTAGGCCAGCAGGGCAGCGGGGAGCAGACCGCGCGGCGTCATCCGACGAGTTCCCGGTAGACGCTGAGGTGTTGCTCGGCGACGGTGCCCCACGACCAGGCGCCGCGAGAAAGAGCGCGCGCACCGACCGTGAGGAGGGCGCGCTCGGTCGGGTCGGCGAGGAGCCGGTCGAGCGCGGCGGCCAGGGCGGCGGGGTCGTTCGGCGGGACGGTCGCGGCGGCGCCCTCGGCCTCAGCCTCGGGGAACGCGCCGACGGCCGACGCGAGCACCGGCGTGCCGAACGCCAACGCGGTCGCCAGGACGCCGGACTGCTCGATCTCGCGGTAGGGCAGGACGGCGAGCTGGGCCCGGTCGAAGCAGGCGGCAAGTTCGCCGTCGGTCACGAAGCGCGGCACGAATCGCACCCGATGGTCGGCGAGGGCCCGCAGCTCGGCGAGGTCGACGCCGCGCGGCTTGCCGACGATCCACAGCTCGGCGTCGGCGCTGACGTCCTGCCAGGCGCGCAGCAGCAGGTCGGTTCCCTTGTAGGGGCGGATCAGGCCGAAGCTGAGCACGACGGGCCGCGGCGGCCGGCCGGGATTGCGGTCGTGGCCGTCGGCGACGTGCCGCGGCCGGCCCCAGGGGTTGGCGAGCGTCGGCTCATGCGCCGGCCCGTCCCAGACGGGCTCGAGTTCGTCGTGGTCGAGGAGCTCAGGCGGGAGCGGCGCGCGGTGAACGGCCGCCAGGTGGTCGAACGCACCGTGCGGGATCACGCGGATCTTGCGTTCGGCGACGCCCGCCTCGTCGATCAGCCGCTGGCGACCGTGCGCGGAATGCGCGATGACGGAGTCGGCGCGGGCGTAAATCGCCTTCTGCGCGGCGCGCTGGAAGCGGCGCGCCTCGCGCGGGAGGACGTCGTGGGCGGTGATCACCACTGGGCGGTGGCGCGGCAGGCCGAAGGCGTCGACCTCCTGCAGTGGCGCCCACTGCACGTGGGTGATGTCGGCGGCGCGGCCGCGTAGGCGGCGCAGGCCGACGGGGTGCTCGATCACCCGAGCCGCCTGACGCCACGGGCTCGGGAGTCCAGACGAGTGGCGGTAGAAGTCGCGGTGGCGCGCGTAGGGCAGCGCCCCGGTGCCGTCGGTGCCGGAGATCGCGGTGTCCCACTCGGCCGAGGCGGTCGTCACGAGGTCGACCGTCGCGCCCGCCTTGGCCAGCGCCGTGGCGAGGGCGTGGTCGTAGGGAGGCGTGTAGGCCGCGGGGTCGACGAGCTGGACGAGCACCGCCCTGGAGTATCGTCGCTGCGGCCGTCCGCCGTCGCCGTGACCGACCTCTCGATCCTCATCGTCAACACGCAGTCGCGCGACCTGCTGCTGCTCGGCCTCGACGCCGTCCAGCGCGAGCTGGCCGATAGCGGTTGGCGCGTGGTGCCCGCCGGCGGCGAGCCAGCGGCGCCCAACCTGGGGCGGGCGCGCTACACCGGCCTTGAGCCCACGCCCGTCGCGTCGACGACCGGTCGCACCGCCGAGGTACTCGTGCTCGACAACGCCTCCACCGACGGCTCCGCCGAGGCCGCCCGCGCCCACCCGATTGCGCCTGAGGTGATCGCGTTGGATCGCCGCGTTGGCAAGGCAACCGCCGATTCGACACTCCTGCGCCGGGCCGTCGGCAAGTACGGACTCCTGCTCAACGAGGACGCCGAGCTGCAGCCCGGGTCGCTGACGGGACTCGTTACGGCGCTCGACATGGACCCGAGCGCCGCCGCCGTGGGCGCCAAGCTGATCCGCCCCGATGGCGCGCAGCAGGCCTCAGCGTGGGCGTTTCCGTCGGTGCGCGGGGCCGTCTTCGCGGCGATTGGCCAGCCGGATCGCGTCGTGCAGAGCGTCGGGACGGGCGTTCGTCAGGTCGACTGGGCGCAGTCCGCCGCATTGCTCGTGCGCGTCGACGCGGCCCGCAGCGTCGGCTACTTCGACGAGGACTTCTTCGTCTACTCCGACGAGGTCGACTTCGCCCGCCGGCTGACGGACGCCGGCTACCGCGTTCTCTGGAATCCCCTGGCGACGGTGATCCACCACGAGCAGCTCTCCACCGATCTGGCTCGGGCCGAACGGCGAATCGTCGAGTTCCACCGGGGACGCGACCGCTACCTGCGCAAGCACCACTCGCTGCTACAGCGCTGGGCGATCACCGCGCTCACGGTGCTGACCTATGCCGCGCGCGCTGGGGCCGCCGTGGTGCTGCCGGGGCATGACCCCAAGCGCTACCTGCTGCATGTGCGCGCCGCTGCTCGGCCGAGCCGTGGCGAGGGCCTGCGCGAGGCGGCCGAGGCGTTCAACCGCTCTCGGAGCTGACGGGCCCCGAGCACTCTCAGGGAACTCTCAGGAAACTCACCGCGCGGCTTAACGCGGCGGGTCGATGGTGTGGACACGCCCCCTCCCTACGAAAGGCCCGCACCATGGCCAATCTCACGAGAATTACTGCAATCGTCGCCAGCACGGCGGCCGCCGGCCTCGGCGGCGCCGTCATCGCTGGCGCCGCAGACAAATCCAACTCCACCACGCCGACGACTCCCAGCCAGCAGGGCTACGGCCCGGGCGGACACGGCGGTCCGGGCGGCATGGGCCATCGCGGCCCAGGCGGCCCAGGCGGCCCAGGCGGCCGCGGCATGCACGCCGACCTCGCTGGCGTCGCCAAGGATCTCGGCGTGACCGAGGCCAAGCTGCAGAGCGCCGTCGAGGCCGCTCGGCCAGACAAGCCCAGCGCCGCCGACCGCGGCGACCGCAAAAGCGAGCATGCCGCGGCGATCGCCAAGGCGCTCGGTGAGTCGACGTCCGACGTCGAAGCCGTGATGGAGTCGGTGCGCCCCGCCCGCGGCGAGCGGCCGACGCCCGGTGAGCGACCGGCTGCTGGCCAGGACGGGCCCAAGGGCAACCACACGGCCCTCATCGCCGCGCTGGTGAAGAAGTTCGGCGTGACCGAGGCGAAGGCCAAGGCCGCCGTCGAGGCGGCCCACACGGCCCGCGACGCCGAGCGCACCGCCAAGCAGACCGAGATGTTTGCGGCGATCGCCAAGACGCTCGGCAAGGACGCCGCTGACGTGAAGAAGGCGTTCGAGGCCAACCGGCCCGCGAAGCCCACCGCGCCCGCACCGACCACCCCGTAGTCCGCAACGCCGCGGCGGCGTTGGGAGGCGTCGCCGCGGTTCAGCGCTTCTTGGCGGCCAGCAGCTTGGCCTTCACGCCGACCGACACCTTCGGCGCGGCGTAGGGCTGGGCGCGCGCCATCACGCTGACCTTGATCTTCTTGCCGCGGCTCTTGGCGAGCAGCTTCTTGCCCTGTGCGTTGAACTTCACGCTCACGCCCAGGCTGCGGATCCCGGCCTTCTTCACGGCCTTCTTGCCAGACGCCACGACGAGCAGCTTCTTGCCGACGCGCGCTTTCACCTGAATCGCGCAGACCTTGATCGAGTCGCTGCTGAGCGCGCAGACGACGGCGATCTTGTTCTTCGCGACGACGCCCTTGCGGGCCACCCGGGCCGTGAGCTTCGGGCCAGCGGCGACCGACCAGCGGAACGTCTGCGCGGCTGAGGCGTTGCCAGCAGCGTCGACGTTGACCACCACGAGGGTGTGGTCGCCCGTTGCGAGATCAGAGAGCGTGAGGCCGTCCGTGCAGTCGACGGCGTCCTTCCCGTCGACAGAGCAACGGACCTTCCCACCCGCGGGTGGGTCGAATGTGAACGTGGCCTCCGGGCTGGTCGACTCGGTCGGCGGCGCATCCTTGATGGTCGGCTTCGGGAGCAGGATCGCGGGCGTCGCGATCGGGTCGGCCGTCGGCTGCTGCTCGCCGCCAGCCGATGGCGTCGGCTCTGCGGGGGTGGGCGCCGGGGTCGGCGTGACCGGCGTGACCGGAGTCGAAGGGTTTGCCGGGGGCGTGGGGTTCGACGGCTCGGGTGCTGGGGGCGTCGGCTCAGGGGTGGTCGGAGTCGGCTCGGGCGTCGTGGGCTCGGGCGTCGTGGGGGACGGTTCGGGCGTGGTCGGCTCGGGCGTCGTTGGAGTCGGTTCGGGCGTGGTCGGCTCAGGCGTCGTCGGAACCGGTTCCGGCGTCGTGGGCTCAGGCGTCGTTGGAGTCGGCTCAGGCGTCGTTGGAGTCGGCTCAGGCGTCGTTGGAGTCGGCTCAGGCGTCGTTGGAGTCGGCTCCGGCTCAGGCGTGGTCGGAGTCGGCTCCGGCGTCGTGGGCTCCGGCGTCGTGGGCTCAGGCGTCGTCGGAGGCGTGGTCGGCTCGGGCTCGGGCGGGTTTGGCGTCAGGTCGACGGTCCAGTCCCAGGTCCGAGGATTCGGGTCGGCGTTGCCGGCGCGATCGACGGCTCGGACGGCAAACGCGTAGTCGCCCTCCACCAGGTCGACGAGCACCTTTGGCGACTCGCACACCGCCCACGCAGCGCCGTCGACCGAGCACTCGAAGCCCTCAAGGCCGCTGCCGCCGTCGTTGTCTTCGCCCTCGAAGTCGAAGTACGCGTTCGTCGACGGCTCGGGCGAGCCTGGGTGGTTCGTCATCCGCGTCGTCGGGACGACCGTGTCGACGGTCCAGTTCACCGACGGGCCTGGGGTCTCGTCGTTGCCGAGGGCGTCGGTCGCGCGGACGGCAAAGGCGTGGTCGCCATCGGGCAGCGACGGGTAGGTCACCGGCGACGTGCAGGCGGCGTAGGCGGCGCCGTCGAGGCTGCACTCGTGCGCGGTCGCGCCGGTGCCCGTGCCGTCGCTGGAGCTGAACTCGAAGGCGGCCGCCGAGGCCGAGTCGAACGGCGCCGGGCGAGCGTCGATCGTGGTGATCGGGGCGTTCGCGTCGACCGTCCAGCTCAGCGTGGGCGGAGCTGGGTCGGCGTTGCCGGCCGCGTCGACGGAGCGGACGCCAAACGTATGCGCGCCGTCGGCCAGGCCGGTCAGCACGACCGGTGAGGTGCAAGCCGTCCACGAGCCGCCGTCCAGCTGGCACTGGAACGCCGCGACGCCTGAGCCGCCAGCGTCGACGCCGGAGAACTCGATCGTCGCGCCGGACTCCGTGGTCTGCGCGGGGAGCGACGTCGTGAGGCTCGTGGTCGGCCGGGCGGTGTCGACCGTCCAGTCGGCCGTCTGCGGCGTCGGATCGCTCAGCCCGCCATAGACCGCGCGGACGGCAAACTGGTGGGCGCCGTCGGCCAGCCCGGTGAGTGCGAGCGGCGAGACGCAGGCGGCGTAGGCCGCGCCGTCGAGCGAGCACTCAAAGCTCGCGCCGGCCGTCATCGTCGAGAAGGTGAAGGTGGCGGCGTTCGAACTCAGCACGCCGCTGGGAGCTGTCCCGAGGGTGGTGGCCGGAAGCGACGAATAGGCCGCGCTGTCGGAGGTTCCCGAGCCGGCCGCGTTCGTTGCCGTCTGGCGGACGCGCAAGGTGCCGCCGCGATCGGCCGCGGTCACCGCGTAGGTCGACGCCGTCTCGCCCGGGATCGGCGCGCAGCCGGCGCCGCTGGCGTCGCAGCGCAGCCACTGCAGCGTGCTCGTGGCGCCGCCGCCGCGCGGGGTCGCCAGGGTCGCCGTCGCCACGCCACCCGAGGAGAGCGCCACGGTCGGCGCAGTGTCGAACTCCGGGGTCAGGTCGGTGGTGTCGGTCGCCGCGTTGTCGGCCGGCGTCATGTCGCCCGTCTCCCCCGTCGGCGTGGCGGTGAGCGTCAGCTGCGCGCGATCGGTCCCCGCAGCCGGGGTACCGGTGACGGCATAGGTGAGGGCCCCGCCGGCCGGGAGCGGCGGAGTCGACGGGAGATTGGGCAGGCCGGTGCCGGATGCTGGGGTGCCGCAATCGGCGCCACCGCTCGCCGAGCAGCTCCAGGAGACGCCCGTCAGCGCGTTGGCGCCAGTCGTCGCAACGACCGACTGGGCAGCGGTGGCGTTCAGTCCCTGGTTGGTGACGGTCGCCGTCCAGGTTCGAGCCTGAGCGCGGGGCGCAGCGGTGGCGCCGTCGGTCACCGTCGTGGCGAGGTCGACCGGCCGGTAGCTGGAGGAGCTGCGGATCTCGTGGATGTTGGTGCTGCCACCCGTCGACGCGGCGTAGCCGAGCTTCAGCGTCGGGGGCGGCGCGGGTAGCTGCAAGTCGGAGACGACCTGCTGCCGCGCGCCGCTGGGCAGCGTGATCGTGACGGTGAGCTTGCCCGCCGGCGTGATCCAGACGGTCACGTGGCGCTTGTTTGCGCGGTTGCCGGCAATGCCGCCGGTCACGGGCTGGGTGGCGAGCATCGCGTAGTTCGCCGATTCGCTGCTGCGGACGACGAGGCGGTTGGCGCGTAGCGGCGCGCCGTCGAGTCCGCAGATGCCGCCGAGGTTGCTGAAGTTGCCGAACTCGTCGAGGCCGATGCCGACGTAGGCGTTTCGCAGGCCGGCGCGGCCGTCGTTGCAGCTGGCGTAGCCGAGCGACCCGCCGAACGCCCCGATCCGGAACTGGGAGGCGGTCGTGGCGCCGTCGTAGAGGAAGAACGTGATGCCGTCGGCGCCGGTGCCGCCGTAGGTGGCGTAGTCGAAGTCGACGAGCACGCCGTCGGTGGAGGTGAATGGCTCGTCGTAGAAGGCGTAGCCGGAGGTGCTGGTGACGGCCTCGGTGAGCCGCAGCCAGCCGTTGCCGGCACCGTCCGTCGGGGCCGTGAGTCGCGCCGCGCCGCCCAGCGTCCAGCCGGGAGCCGTGGAGTTCTCAAAGGACTCGATCACGGGGAACGTCGCCGCGCGCGCCGCGGTGGCGGGAGCGAGGACGGCCGCGATCGCCGCCAGCGCCGCGAGGGCGGCGCGTCGGGCGCCCGAGGGAAGCGCGGGGGAAGGCATCCCACCGGAGATCGGCTCGCCGGACACGCAGGCTGAGCCGCACGCGACAGGACCAACGAGTTGCAGGCTCCCCCACCTGGTCCTGGCGCTTGCGACGTCGTGCTTGTACCTCTTTTCGAGGACGGCGTATGGTCGAACGATGGACGCCTATACCGAGGATCAGATCGTCGCCGCACTCGCGGAGCTACCGGAGTGGTCGCGACTCGACGGACGCCATGCCATCCACCGCGGGCTGCGCTTCAAGGACTTCCCGACGGCGTTCGGCTTCATGACGGCGGTCGCCCTCGAGGCCCAGCGCATCGACCACCACCCGGACTGGTCGAACTCGTGGTCAACCGTCGAGATCACCCTCACCGACCACACCACCGGCGGCCTGACCAAGCTCGACTTCCAGCTCGCGGCAGCGATCGATCGCCACGCGGCCGCGGCCGGCGGCAAGCCAGCGCGCGAGGACTAGGCCAGCGACGCGAGCCGCTCGCGCAGCGCCCGCACCGTCGGCGGAACGAGCGCGCCCTGGGCGGTGATCAGTCCGATCGTCGGCGACACCGTCGGCGACGCGAGCCCGTGGACCCGGACGCCCGAGGGGAGCGCGCGGCCATCGAGCCAGGAGTCGCCAACGATGCACGACGAGCCCGCCGCGCCGAACTCCATGAGCGCGACGATCGAGTCTGCCTCGGCGCGAACCTGCACCTGGGCGCCGGCCTGGCGGAACGCCCGGTCGATCACCTGGCGATTCTGCATCGACGGCGCCAGCAGGCAGAGCGGGACCGCCGCCGCCTCGGCCCAGGTGACGGTGCCGTGGCTCGCGCGCCAGCGCTCGTCGCTGGTGAGCAGGAGGAGCCGCTCGCGGTAGAGCGGGACGACCGTGAGCGGCTCCGCACCGGGGAGCGGGTCGTCGGTGTAGACGAGGCCGGCGTCGAGCTCCCGGCGGGCGAGCTGCTCGACGATCCGCGTGGTCGGCGCGGTGACCACCTCGATCCGAACGGCCGGCTGCTCTCGCATGAACGCCCCCAGGACGTGGCCGAGCCGGGCGTTCGCCGTCGGAATGACGCCGATGCGCAGCGTGCCGGCGAGTCCGTCGCGCAGCCGCGCAGCCTCCTGCGCGAGTCCGTGGACCGACGCCAGTGCCGCCCGAGCCCAGTCGAGGACCGCCCGGCCCTCGGGCGTGAGTCCTTCGAACTGCCGCCCGCGCCGCACGAGCCCGAGGCCGAGCTCCTCCTCCAAGCGGGCAATCCCGTTGGAGAGCGCCGGCTGTGACACGTGGCACGCGTCGGCCGCTCGGCCGAAGTGCTCCTCCCGCGAAAGGGCTTCCAGGTACTGGAGTTGACGGAGCAGCACCGCCCCATCATTCACCATAGTTATCGAGCGGTGGGCGGCAGCGATTGATCGGTGATCGATGACCATCGAGTCTTCGCGGCGTGACGCCCCCTGCTCCCTCCCCCGTCCGCGATGCCGGCGACCGCGGACGCGCCCTGCGCCTGGCGCGGCTCGGCGCGGGCGTCGGCCTGAGCGCCTGCGCCCTGGCCGCCGTCGGCGCAGCGACCAGCTCGTCGCTGCTGGTCGCGCCGTTTGCGGCGTCGGCGGCGCTCAAGCACGCGGCGCCGCACGGGCCGCTCGCGCAGCCCTCCAACGTGATCGGCGGGTATCTGCTCGGGGCGGTCGTCGGCGTCGTCGTCGGCTGGGTGCTCGGCTCCGGCTTGGTGGCCGTTGTGATCGCGACCGCGCTCGCAGCGGTCTTGATGGTGGCGCTGCGCGTCGAACACCCGCCGGCCGTGGCGATGACGTTCGTCGCCCTGCACACGCCCGGGCTGTGGCCGATCGAGGTGGCCCTCGCCGGCTCGATCACGCTGGTGACGACGATGAAGCTGCTGGCGCCGACACTCCACGGCCCGCCGGGCGTGCCCGTGCCAGCGTGGGCCGGATCGACCGGCGTTTAGGCGGGAGATCCGACCCGCCGCAGGGACACGCCGAGGGTGGCCGCCTCAGCGGCCGACGCGCGCCAGGCGCTTGCCGACGCTGGCCAGCTCGGTGCGCTCTTCGCGCTTGAGGGCGAGCGTCCAGAGGGCAGCGATCAGGGCGGCGAAGATCAGGAGACGGATGCCGGCGGGGCCCCAGCCGAGGTCGGGGGCGTCGGCGAGCGGCCCGGCGAGCAGGCAGGCCGTGGCGGAGAGGGCGAGTGCCGCGCCGATTCGGGGGAGGTCGAACGCGACCGGGAAGTGGCGGCGGGTGAGGAGGTGGAGCGTGCCGATCAACACGACGTAGGCGATCACGAGCGCGGCCGCCGCACCCTGGGCGCCGTAGGGCGGGACGAGGAGGACGAGCGCCACGACGTTCACCACGAGCCCAACGAGTGCCGCCGGCACCGTCATCTCGGTGGCGCCGATGCGGCCCGCAATCGTCGTCATCACCGGCACGACGCCCCACAGCGACCACGCCGCAGCCAACAACGGAAGGATCTCGATCACCTCGGGGCGCAGGTCGGGGTCGCCGGGCTTCACGCCGACGAGCACGTCGACCGTCCACGGCGCACACAGCGCCACGCCTGCCACCGTCCCGCCAAGCACCACGGCGTAGCCGCGAAGCGCCGACGCGTAGACCTCGCTGGCCTGGGTCTTGTCTTCGATCGAGTACGCCAGCGGCGGGAAGGCGAGCTGGAACGCGCGGGCGATCAGGATCACTCCAGCCGCGATCTTCGAGCCGGTGGAGAAGATGCCGAGCGCTGCATCCGCGACCGCCGCCGTCCCGATCGCGGCAAGAATCGTGCGGTCGAGGATGTTGAAGCCGAAGATCGCCGCGTCGGTCGGGATCGTCGGCAGGCCAAAGCGCAGCAGCGCGCGGCGGTCGCCACGGCTGGCGGCGCGCGTCTGCTCAGCCGACTCGACGGTCTCCACCTTGATCCCCTGCGAGAGGGCCGCGGCGGGATCCGGTGCCTGGGCGGCGGGATGGTCGCCCTCCCCGATCGCGCTCTCGGCGTGGGCGACCACCAGGCTCTTGTCCGGGTCGACGAGCGCCGGCTGGCTGGTGACGCGGCCGAGGAAGACCGGCAGCTCCCGCGACCAAAGCCACAGGAGGATCACGGCCGAGGCGGCGTAGTTGCCGATCAGGTAGCCCATCACGCCCTGATCGAGAACGAGGACGAGCAGCACCGTCAGGAACACGGTGAGCAGGACGTTGGAGACCGACGCCATGAGGTAGGTCCGGCGATCATCGCGGGCGCGAAGGAGCGTCTGGGCGAGATCAAGGTTGGTGTAGGCGAAGAGGCCCATGCCTGCGACGCGGACGACCCACGGGTCGTCGATGAGGGAGAGCCAGTCGGTGATCGTCGGCGCGAGCACCCAGACGATCGCAGCGAGCACTGCGCTGGCCGCGAGGACCGAACTCTGGATCGTGCGCTGCAGGCGCGGGCGCTCGGCGTCACCGGCGGTGAACCAGTGCCGCAGCAGCGCCTCGCCGAAGCCCAGCCGCGCCACGATCGAGGCCATGATCAGCCAGGCGAGGATCAGGTCGGCCTGGCCCAGCGTCGGGACGCCGATGGCCTCCGTGTAGGCGTGGAACGTGAAGAACGCCAGCCCAGCGGAGAGGAACGCAGCGGCCTGGTAGGCCAGCCCACTGCGCACGATGCGTTCGACAGCCCCCGGCACGGCGGCCCACTCTACGGGCGCGGCGCAAGCGGGGGTGGCGGTCGGCGTGCGCGCCCGGCCGCCCAGCGCTTACGGTTGAGCGCGTGCGTCACCCCCTTTTGATGCTGCCGCGGCCGATCGACGCGTTCATCCTCGGTGAGCATGCGCGGGAGTTCGTGCGCGCCGCCGACGGCGCCGGCGGGCTGCCTGGGCGCGTGCCCTACGGCGCGCTGGTGCGGGCGCCGGCGGTGCTGCGGCCCCTGGTCGCACGGGCGATTGCGCGCTCGGTGGCGTCGGCGCGGCCCGCCGACTGGTCCGCCGAAGAGACCGTCCTGGTCGCCTACCACGCGATCCAGTGGCCGGTCGCGAAGCACCTGATGGATCGCGGCTTCGCGTCGGAGCTTTGGTACTCGCGGTGGGATCGCTACGAGGCCGCCCACGACGCCGGAGCCGACCGCCACCAGCTGCTCTCCGGCTGGCACGAGGCGATGGCCGAGCGCAGCACGCTCACGTTCTGCGTGTCCGACGCGCTCGCCGAGCTCGAGCACCGCGCCGGCCGCCAGGCCATCACGACGCCGACGAGCGCCGACGCCTTCCCGGACCAGCCGTTGCTCCCGGGCGGCCGCGGCGCCGAGCTGGTGGCGGCCGGATCGACGCCGGACCGCTCAGCGGGGCCAGCGAGCGCTAGCGAGCGCGCACCGACCGGAGGCGCGGACGGCGCGCACCCGATCGCCGTCTCCCTCGGCCACCTCGGGCGCCGCACCGACTGGGCGTGGCTGCGCGGCGCCGCCGAGCGCGTGCCGGAGCTACGGCTGCTGCTCGTCGGGAGCTGGCATGAGGACGAGGTCGGCGCCGACGCCGACTACCAGTGGCTGCGCGCCTCGCCGCAGGTCGCCTGGCTCGGCCGCCTGAGCGACGCCGACGCGGCCGCCGTGATCGCCGAGGCCGACGTCGGCCTGGTGCCGTTCACCGTCGACCCCTTCAACGACTGCGGGCTGCCAAACCGCATCCTCAAGTACGCACGCCTCGGCCGACCGTCGATCGCGCCGACGCTCGCCGGCTGCAAGACGTGGGAGCGCGCGATGGTCTGGGCCGACGAGCCAGACGCCCTCGCCGGCGCGCTCCGCGAGCGCGCCGGCCGACGCTCCAACCCCGACGACGCCCTGCGCGCCTGGGCGCTTGAGCAGACGGCCGCGAAGATGAACGCGCCACTGCTCGCGGCGCTCGACCAGGGGTAGCAACCGGCCCTTCCGAGCTCTCCTGGTTGGAGGACGCCTGACACAACGGGAAGGAGAGGTGACCCGCGCTGACGGGTGCCTCAGTCGTGGACTGGAAGGACCCGAAGCCCCACGGCTCCTGCCGCTGCGGCCAGCGCCCGATCCCACGTCAGGAAGTGCATCGGGACCGCGGGCACGCGTAGCGCCGAGGCCAGGTGAATCGCGTCGAGCGCACCAAGCCGGTGGTAGCGGGCTAGGCCGAGGGCATGCCTGGCGATGTGCTCATCGACCTCGACGACATCGAACGAGCGCCAGATCTCATTCCAATCGTCAAGCGCTTCAGCGGCGGCCTCGCCTTTGAGCCGACGGAACAACGTCGCGCCAACCTCGGTGTAGAGGATGCGACTCGCGATTCGACCGTCCGCCGCGGGGATGAGATCGGTTGCACACGGCGACCCTTCTTCCGGGACGAACAGCTTGACCGCAGCGCTCGCGTCGACGTAGATCGCGTCGTTGCTCACCCGAGCCGTTCACGATCTCGCTCAGCGACGATGTCGTCGGAGAGCGACCCTGACGCTTGGTACTGACGGCGAGGGAGGACGACTTCGTGCGTCTGAGCAGGCGTCACCACGCCACTCTCGCGAAGGCGCTGGATGGCGTCGATCGGACGGTCGGCTGCGGCCGGCACCAGCTCGACCAGCGCCCGGCCCCGGCTCGTGACCCGCACCCGCTCGCCCGCGGCCGCCCGCTTGAGGTAGCCGCTCACGTCGGCCTTGAACGCTCTGACTCCAACATCCGCCATGCCTCGACCGTACCACCCGCGGTGTCCACCTGGCTACCGAAGAGTCCACATGGGATCGGGACGAGGCGGTCGACGCTTCGCCGGGCAGCTTCAATTCCGGATTGCCCGGGACCCGATTCCGGATCGCCCGGCCGTGCCGTCAGCAGCGCGCCGTCGCGACGAACGGTCCGCGGCGGGCAATCTCGCTGAAGCCGGGCGGCGTCTGGTTGGTCGTGCGCGGGACGCCAGCAGCCCACCCCAGGCGGACCTTGGCGGCGCGGTTGCCGTCGATCACGAGCGCCACACCGGTGGGCTGGGCGCCGGCGCCGCCAAGGGCTTCGGCACGTGAGACGACCGCGCCCGCCGGGAGCCCCGCGCGGAGCGTCAGCTCGGGAATGAACCGGTAGGTCGGCAGGGTGATCGGGCCGCACCGGGCGGCGGCCACGACCGCTGGGTCGTTGAGGAGCTCGGCCGCCTCGCGCTGCCAGCGCGCCTCGCGCAACACGCCCTGGGCGACGATCCGGAAGCTGCCCGCCTTGAGCACGAGGTAGCCACCGACTCCGAGCGCCCCGACGACCAGGGCGGCGATCGCGCCCGCCCGCAGCGCTCCGCTGACTTGGACCGGCGAGCGACCTCCTGGAGGCGTTTCGCCAGTCCAAGTCGCCAGTGGTCCGCCGGGATCACGGCGTCCGCGCGCCCAGGCCAGCATCACGGCGCCGGCGACGCCCGCAAACACGCAGACGAGCACCGCCGGGACGAGCAGGTAGCGCTGGAGCAACGGCAGCCCGAGCGCGCCGACGAGCAGGAAACCCGCGGCGGCAGCTGCCAGGACCGCCAAGGGCAGCACCAGCCGGCGCCACCCACGCAGCCAGACCGCAAGCCCAATCCCGAGCACACCGGCTGCGGCGATCGGGGGCCTCGCGAGGTCGCCGAGCAGCAGCAGCAACTCCTTGGGGGCCGTCGCCAGGCCCGTCGGGCGGCCGAGTTCCTCCGCGAGTGCCTGGGTGCCGTTGAGCGAGTGCAGCGGATCGCCGGTGAGGACGAGATCGGTGAGCAGCCAGAGCACGGGCGCCGCGACCACGATCAGCGCCGCGACGACCTGCGCACGGACGGCCTCAGCGAGTCGGTCGCTCGCGAGCCGACCGCGCACCACGCGCAGCCCGACGAACAGCATTCCGAACGCCCACGCCTCCGGCCGCAGCAGACCGGCCACGAACATCAGCCCCGGCACCACCAGCGGGTGGACCGTCGCGCTCGGTGCGGCAACCTTGTGATCCACCGCGCCGCCTGCCTCGACATCCGCCGCGCCGTCGCCGCGCGTCGACGTCCACTCGACCACCAAGGCGGTCAAGACCAGCGCCAGGAACGGCAGGTCGACGTAGGCCTTGAAGGCGAGCAACATCAGGGCAAAGCTCGACGCGGTCGCCAGCGCCGCGACGGCGCCAGCGACCCAGCCCGCGACGTCGCTCGCTAGGCGGTAGGCCGAGGCGATCACCACGGCAAACGAGATCAGGGCCACGAGCTGCAGCAGCGCGGCGCCGTAGCCCGTCGCGGCGGCCGGGATCGCGGCGAGCAGCCACAGCGGGTGCAGCGTGGGCGACGCCAGTGCCGACACGTCGGCCGTGCGACCGTCGAGGAGCTCGCCCGCCCACATCAGGTGCGTCGCCGTGTCGTAGTTCGGGGCCGTCTGCAGAATCAGCCAGGCGACGACGGCCGCCGCCACGAGCAGGAGCGCGCCACGCCGATCGACCGGCCAGACGCCGCGCGGCCCGGGAGAACTCACGCCACCGGCGCGGGCTCGTCGTCGCCGCCTTCGTCGCCCGCCTCGTCGTCGGCGCCGAGATTGAGCCCGACGGCGAGCAGTGCCCAGGTGAGCGGGTCTTCGAGGAAAGCGGCGTAGAGCCAGCTGTGGATGATCACGGCGATGAACGCGGCCGCGATCGCAGCGCGGGCCATCGATTCGCGAGAGCGCCGCACCAGCGCGACGACCGACGCGACCAGCAGCGCGAGGTAGGCGATCAGCCCGATCGCGCCCTGCTCGGCCGCCACCGTGATCGGAATGGTGTGCGACGCCGCGACGGCGTTGACGCCGCTCGTGCCCTCTTGCTTGCGATACGCGACGCGGTAGCTGCCCGAGCCCCAGCCGTAGATCGGCTTGGACTCAAACAGCCGAACGCCGCCCTGGATCAGTTCGCAGCGGCCGGCGGTCGCCACGTCGCAGCCCTTCTCGCCGCTGGTGTCGATCCGCAGCTGGTCGCTGAAGGCGAGCACCATCACGAGGCCGATGATCGCTAGCGCGGCGCCGGCCGCCACCGCTCGGCCAGGGCCGAACCGCAGCCCGAGCAGCACGAGCGCGCCGATCAGCAGACCGAGCATCGACGACTGCGAGTAGGTGAAGAGCAGCCCGACCCAGATCACGGCGAAGAGCACCGCATAGACGGCGACGCGCACGCCACGCGCACCCCACGCCAGCGCGCTGAGCAGGCCGAGCAGGACGACCATCAGGAAACGGCCGTAGATGTTGGGGTCGAAGAAGAGCGAGTTCACGCGGACGGTGGCGTTGAGGCTCGTCGCGTCGATCACGTTCTGCTTCCAGAGGACCTCACCGGTGACGTACTCGTAGTCGCCGAGCGCGACGGCGACCAGGGCGAGTGCCACAAGCGCCACGCCGACGCGGATGAGCTGGGGGCGGTCGAACTGGACCTGCCGCAGCACCAGGAACAGCACGGAGAACGGCACGAGGAAGAAGCAGAGGTTCTGCACGCCGCGGTCGGCGTCCTCGGAGAACGGAATCCGCAGCGCGTAGAGGAGGACGGAGACGGCGAGCAGGACCGGGACGGCCGCGGCGGCGCCGCTGAGCGAGCGCGACGTCCATGCGTCTTTGAGCACGTCAGCGGTCGCTGGGCCGCTGCGCAGATCCCAGGACTGCGCCAGGCGCTTGCCGCGCTGGCGGGCACGGATCGCAAACGCGATGGCGCCCGAGGCGATCAGGCCATAGAGCGGCAGCAGCAGGTTCACGCTCTCGCCACCGAGCACGATCGGCAACCGCAGCGGGATCGCGACGGCAATCAGTGGCGGCAGTAGGCGCGGCCAGCGCACGAACACGGCCGACGCCCCGGCGAGCAGCACGAGCCCAGCCACGCCGCCGACGAGCAGCAGGAGCGGGTGGTCCAGGAGGCGCGTCACGCGGTCGTCCTCGAGAACGGCGCCGGCGAGCAGCAGCGGCGCGAGCGCCATCGCCGTGATCGCCGACGTCCACCGAGCGGCGGGCGCCCGGGCAATCAGCGCGATCGCGACCAGGACGGCGATCAGGATCGCGGTGAGGTCGCGGATCGGCTCCGCGATGACGGCGCCTTGCACGAGCGCGCCGGCCAGGTTGGCAGGAAGGGAGTCGAAGGCCATGGGGATCATCCGTCTCGCAGGAAGCTCCACACCTGCCGCACGAACTCGCGCGCGTCGGGGTCACGCAGGGAGCTCGCGCCCAGGCCGCTGATGCCGCTGCGGATCACCGCGCCGCGTCCGAAGCGCACGGCCGTCAGCACGGTCTGGCCGCCGCCAGGGGTCGTCGCCTCAGCCAGGCGCTCGGCATCCGTGGGGACGCGCAAGACCGGCTCGACCATGAGCGGCCCGTCGAAGCGCCCGTCGGTGCCCTTGAGCAGCCCGGAGTTGCTCGACGACTGCACGACGGCGGAGACCTCTTGCAGCGGCCCGAGCTCGAACCCGAACGGGTCCAGGCGGGTGGCCTGCGTCGGGCGACGGGCGGCCGTTGGCCCGACGACCACAGAGCGGCGCAGCGAATCGGGCTCGGAGATCCACAGGCGCCCGCCGCGGCGCACCCAGGTGACGAGCTGCTGCTGGAGCTGGCGGTCGACGTACTTCGCGGTGCCGGCAAGGACGACGCCGTCATGGCCCTTGAGCGCCTGCCCCTGATTGCGGGCGAGCGCGAGGTCGGTCGTGAGGTCGTAGCGGCGCTCCTTGCGATCGAGCGCGAGGAGGAGCGGCGCAATGTTGTCGGTCAGGTCGGCCGGCAGATCCGGCGAGACGGGCACACGGGCCGTCTGCACGGTCACGCCGCGGTCGAGCGTGTCCGGGGCGCCGTCGCCGTCGTCGTCGACGAGCATCGCGCCGACGAGCGACGTCTGTGGCACCACGACGAGGATCTTCTGCGCTTTGCGGCCCTGGGTGAGGACCGTCGCCTGGGTCGTGCGGTCCTTGGTTCGCAGCTCCAGGATGTGGAGGCCGCTGGGGCCGCTGGGCAGCTTCGGCGCCAGCAGCGGGCGGCGGCTCTTGCCCTTGGAGCGCGCGCGGGACTCGCCGACGCGGCGCAAGCTCCACGCGTACTGCTTGCCCGCCGAGATCACGCCGATCTCGGCGCGCTCGCCAGCAGGGACGGCCGCCTGCGGCGACTGCGCCGCCAGGTAGCGCACGGTGATCCCGCCGCGCCCCTTGAGTGTGCCGCCGAACGGCGCGATCGGCTCGGCGCTGCCCGTGGAGTAGCCGGTGTTGCCGACGAGATCCTTGGCGCTGACGGAGACCAGGTAGGTGCCGGAGGCCACGGCGCGGCCCTTGATCGTGCCGTCCCATTCCCACTTGCCGGTGTCGTCGGTGATCGGCACCTCCAAGACGGCGCGCGGGCGGGCGAGATCGGTGCGGAAGACCGTGATCAGGCGCGAGCGGCCCGCGGCGCGGTAGCGCACGACGGCGGGCTTGCCGTCGGCGCGCGGGAGGAGCTCGGGCCGGGGACGGTCGCCCGTCTTCTCCGGCCCGATCGAGAGGAGCTTGGGCTGCGGCGGCGTCGTGTCTTTCTCGATCGTGAACGGGAGCTGCACGGCGCGGCCGGCCCGCTCGAACACGACGTGGATCCGGTAGAAGCCGTCCGGCGCGGAGCGGCCGCGATCGTCTGCGCCGTTCCATGCCGACTTGATCTGGCGGCCGTACTTCACGGGGATATCGGTCGCGATCGTGCGAATCGGCTCGCCGCTGGTGGTGGTGACGAGCAGCGTGGCGGTGTCGTCGTCGATCCGAGTTTTGAAGGAGAAGCGCGCCCGCTGGGCCGGGCCCTCGACCTTGGGCGAGAACAGGCGGATCGCCTGCTCGTGGTACGTGATCGTCGGCGCGCGCTTGAGGCGCTGGGCCAAGGCGAACGAGCCGGCCGTGGCGACGATCACGATCAAGAACGCGGCCGCTGCGACGCCAGCACCCGGCAGATCAGCGAGCGCGTCGCGCGTCGGACGGCGGCGGCCGTCTTCGTCGCGCTGCGGGCGCTCGCGGCGCTCAGAGCGCCGGCTCACAGTGCGACCGCCTCGCCGTTGCGCGCCACGCCGGGCTCGTGCAGGGGGAGTCCCGCAGCACGCAGCGCGCTGCGAATGACGCCGCCATGACAGACGCACAGCACCGTCGGATCGAGGGTGCGCGCGGCCGCCACGACCTCTTGAACGCGGGCAGACACCTCAGCCAGGGTCTCACCCCCAGGGAAATGGTGCGCAGGATCGCCTTCGACCCATCCTGCGAAGCCCGCGGGATCGGCCGCTTGGACCTCGGCGTAGGTCATCCCAGCCCACTCGCCGACGTTGCTCTCTTTCAGGCGTTCGTCGAAGACCACTGGCAGTTGGAGCCGCGCGGCGATGATCTCGGCCGTCTCGCGGGCTCGCGCGTAGGGACTCGCCCAGATCGTCTGCACCGCAGGAATGGTGCCCGTGACGCCCTCGTGGCCGAGGCGCACCGCTCCGGCTCCGGCGAGATCAGCGCCGGCAGCGAGCTGCTCGGCCAGTGCGGCCGCCTGCTCACGGCCACGCGCGTTGAGCGGCGGGTTGCGCACGCCTTGGAAGCGTCCAGCGGCGTTGTCGTCGGTCTCTCCGTGGCGGGCGAACACCACCACCGGCCGCCGGACGGCAGGCGGCTGGCTCACTCGCCCGTGGTGCTGCTTGCGGTGGAGTCGAGGTCGGTTCCGGTGAGCACGACCACGTCGGCGGTCTCTCCGGCGGCAACGCTGAGGTCGGCGTTGATCGCCTGCACCGCGTCGGCGCTGAGGCCGAGGTCCTTGGCGACCTGCGTGGCCGCCGTCTTCTGGCCCTCCCGGTACGACACCGCGGTGTTCTGGATCGTCTGATCCGACGAGAGCGTCCCTGGGCTGTCGGTGCCGTAGCCCTTGGCCTTGAGCGTGTCGGTGACGCGCTGCGCCAGGCCGGAGATCTGGGTGCCGTTGAGCACCCGCACGCTGACGCTGCTCGGCTCAACGGTCGCCGCGGGAGTCGAGGCTTTGGCGTCGCCGCCAGAGTTCTCGGTCTCGCTGGTCGCCGCGGGCGGCGAGGCGGTGGTCTTCTCGTCGTCGCCACCGTTGAACAGCAAGAAGAACGCCAGGACGATGCCGGCGAGCAGCGCGGCGAGGCCGACGCCAAACAGCACGCGGCTCCCGCCGCGCGGCTCGTCGTCTTCGAGGTCGAAGTGCTCGTCGCCGAAACGCATGTCGGCCGGGGCAGCGGCCGCCGCAGGGGCGCCGAGGGGCTCGAGCTCTGGAAGGGCGTCGGCGGCCTGCGTCTCCTGGTTCAGGAACTCCGAGACGACGGCCGGCTCCTCGGTCGGCTCGCCAGGCGCCAGCACGGCCCCCTCGGCCGACTCCGCTCCACCCGCGGGCGTGAGCGGCGCAAAGGCCGGTGCGCCAGCGACGACGGGCGGCGGGACCGAGCCGTCGGCCGGGGGCACAACCTCTTTGCTCGCGGCGACCTTCTGGGCCTCAGGCGTGGCACCGAGCGTGCCTGGCGCGGCCGGCAGCGGGCGCGACGGCACCGGCGTCTCGGGCCCGGCGGTTGCGGCGGCGCGGCGATCGCGGGCGGCGGCGATCCGGCGCTGCACCTCGGCGATGACGCGCTGCGCCGTCTCCTGCTGGCGCTGGGGCTCCTCCTCGATCCACTCGCGCATCGACCGGATCTGCCGGGACTGCGAAGCGACCAAGAGGATCAGCATTCCGACCCCGATAATCGAGAGGATGCCGCCGATGGCGCCGATGCGGGAAAGGGTGTCGACCAAGTCGGCAATGACCATGGCGGCTCATCCTACGGTGCGCGGCAGCGGGGCGGCCCCGCCGCGCCGGGTGGCGCGGGCCGCTAGGAATCTGTCGGGACGGGAGCAACTGCCCCGGTCCCGAGCAGCGCGGCGTCTGCGGCTGGCGCGGCGGCGCCACCCGTGGCGGAGTGCTCCGCTCCGTCGCCTCTTGCCGCGTTGATCAGCGCAGCGACCTCCGTCGCGAGCCCGGCGGCGTCGCCTTCGAGCACCAGGAGGTTGATCCGGTCGAAGGCCTCGTCGACGACCTTGGTGCCGATCACCGGCCGGTCGGCGCGCATGATTCGCGGCGCCTCCGTCGGCACGCAGTGCTCGTGGCCGCCAAAGAGGGCCTCGTGCGTCTTCTCGCCCGGGCGGGCACCGATCACCTCGATCGCGACGTCCTTGTCTGGCTCCAGGCCGCTGAGCTCGATCATCGTGCGCGCGAGATCCATGATCTTCACCGGATCACCCATCTCGAGCACGAACAGCTCTCCGCCGCGGCCAAGCGTGCCGGAGCGGATCACGAGCTGCACGGCCTCCGGGATCGTCATGAAGTAGCGCGTCATCTCCGGATCGGTGACGGTGACCGGCCCGCCGTGGGCGATCTGGCGGCGGAAGATCGGGACGACCGAGCCGGACGAGCCGAGCACGTTGCCGAAGCGCACGGCGGCGTAGCGCGTGGTCGGGAAGCGCTGCTGCTCAGCTTCGACGGCCCACTCGGCGAGGGCCTTGCTGGCTCCCATCACGGTCGCCGGGTCGACGGCCTTGTCGGTGGAGATCAGGACGAACGTCTCGGTGGCGAACTCGCCTGCCAGGCGCGCCACCAGGCGCGTCGCGAGGGAGTTGTTGCGCACCGCCTCGACGGGGTTCATCTCCATCAGGCCGACATGCTTGTAGGCGGCCGCGTGAAAGATCGTGGTGGGCATGTGCTCGGCGAAGACCTCGCGCATGCGGTCCTCTTCGCGGCAGTCGGCGAGGACGGCGATGGCGACGTCGGGGCTGACGTGGCGGTCGCCGGTGAGCTCGCGGTGGATCTCGAAGAGGTTGTCTTCGGCGTGGTCGAGCAGGATCAGCTTGCGGGGATTCACCCGCGCGATCTGGCGCGAGAGTTCGGAGCCGATCGAGCCGCCTGCGCCGGTGACGAGCACCACCTGGTCGCGCAGGTAGCCGCCGACCGTGTCGAGTTCCATCTTCACGGGCGCGCGGCCGAGGATGTCTTCCACCTGCACCTCACGTACCTGCCGCACGTAGCGGTCGCCGCCCTGCAGCAGCTCGAAGACGGTCGGCAACGTGCGGACCTGCACCCCCCGCGCGCGGCAGTCGCGGACGACCTGCGCGCGGACGGTGCCCGGCGCCGAGGGGATCGCGATCGTGACCTCGTCAGGCTCGACGTCGTCGAGAATTCGGGCGAGCTCTGAGGTGTTACCGAGCACGCGGACGCCGTCGATGCGCAGGCCGTCCTTGGTGGGGTCGTCGTCGACGAAGCCGACGGGGCGCAGGTTGAGATCGGGGTTGCGGTTGATCTCGCGCAGCACGAGGCGGCCGCCGTCGCCGGCGCCGATGATCAGCACCGAGCGGGCGCCGCGGCGGTGCTTGCCGAAGGAGCCGCGCTCATGGAAGGCGCGGGCCACGAGGCGCGAGCCAGCGACGAAGACGAGCATCAGGAGCAGGAAGAAGGCGACGACGCTCGTCGGGAGGGTCGCCACGCGCTCCTGGTTCTCCGTCACGCTAAATGGCACGTACCCGCGACGCTCAAGCCAGAACTGCTCGGTGCGCGGCGGCAGGAAACTGACGGGCTTGACGATCGCGACGTAGCCAGCGGCGGCGATCGTGCCGACGACCGTGCCGTTCACGATCGCGATCAGATCGCGGATCGACGCAAACCGCGCCGACCGCAGGTAGACGCGGAACAGCACAAAGCTCGTAAGGCAGAGCAGGACGACCGGCCCAACCGACTTCCAGAAGAGTTCGCGGTAGTGCTCGGGGAGCGGGTCGCTGAAGAACCCGAAGCGCAGGCGGAACGCCAGGTAGTACGCGGCGAACACCAGCACCCCATCGATCACCAGCTGGGGGATCGCATGCAGGCGAACCGGCACGAGCGCTGAGCGAAGACGGCGACGCATCAGACCTCGATTCTACGGGCGCGCGGGGGACAGGGCGCGCCGAGCGTCCAGAAGAGGGAAGCGGGCCGCGGAGTACGGTCAGTCCTCGCTCGTGAACCAGTCTTGCTGGGACGCGATTTCAGCAACAGCAGGCGCACGCGAAACGGTGGCCCGGCGCAACGCGGTGCGGGCGAGCCCGACGATAGGCATCGGATACGCCGACGAGTGCTCGAGGACGGTCTCTGCGAGTTCAAGAGGAATATCCATCCCGCTCCCACCCTCTCTTGTTGGGCGAGCCACGAACATCAGGCTCTGATCTCGAAGCGGCTTGGCTACCTCTAGCACTCGCTTCCAGTCGTCAACTGTCTTCGCATCGCGCCGAATCAGTTCGCGCAGGACCTCGCGGAGTTCGGCGTGGCTCATCTCTTCGACGGACCGATCGAGATCTCGTGAGACAACTTTCGACCATTCGGTGGAGTCAATCCACGGTCGGAGAAGAAGCGCGGAGTCGAGCGGTGTACGAGTCGAAATGTCTGCAGCGCGCACCTTCCGAGTCAGCCCTGAAAGTCCTGACGCCGCCGTGAGTTCGTAGACCAAGCCGACGAACTCCGCATCCTCCTCCGATAGTCGAGCGACGAGGTCGGCGACATCGTCCAAACACTCGCTAAGCACGGGCGTCTCGGCCATAAGAATGAACGCACCGACGAGCAGGAGGACCTCCTGCACGTTGCCAGTGCCAGCTTTGACCCGCTGGATGCTCTCCGCCCACCACTCGGTGTTTCGCCGCTGGGCGCGTGCCTCAAGACACCGCCCAAGAAGCGGCTGATCTCGCTCGAGCAAGTCGATTCCTGAAGTGGTTGGTTCATCTCCCCACATGGCGACCGTGAGCGCAACGCGCTCGATCCACACAAGTTCTCCAACCTCAACGCGCGCAACCTCGATGAACTTCGACCACGCGGCAGCGTCGAAGCCGGTCGCTGGCATTCCGGTAGCGAAGGCGACTAGTGCATCAAAAGCCACTGAGATCGGGTCACGAAGGGGACTCTCGCTCGGCTCGACCGCGAGAGATTGCATCCCTGTCAGAGGGAGAAGACGGATGTACAGGTCGCTCCAAGCGACGATATGCAGCGCATTCAGCCGATGGACGCTTTCCGTGGGGTGAAACCAGATTTGCTCTCGTCCCACACGACTCAGAAGCGAGCGCTCAGCAATTGCGGACACGTCAGCAAGTTCCCAAAGGTTGGCGTTCACGAGGGCCTTTCCAACGCGCTTGCCAGGGCCGGCCCGCTCAATCACCGGAAGCAGACGATCCACTGGGACTTGGCCGATCAAATTGGCCTCATCGCCGAACTCCAACCACGCTTCCAAGTCTTCGGCACGAACTCTGGTCGCGCGGGCGACCCATTCTGCTCCCAGAGAACCTGCCGGAGCGATCGCCCGAAGTGCGGAGGAAATCGCTTCGTTGTTTTGACTCGATCCCGGCCCGACTCGTTCCCAGAGCTCCTCAGAAGGTCGCGGCACTGAACCCGATTCGTCGCTCAAAGCGACTCGTTCAGCGGCCTCTAGCCCCACGCGAGCGTCTCCGTCGAAGAGATGCCATGTCCCAAAGCCCGAGAAGAAGAGCAGGGTCGCGCGACGGGCAGCACGCGGGTCTTGGGCAAACGTCCCATCCGCGAGAAGCTGCCCGGCCACCGACTGAGCCAATCCTGACCTATCGTCCACCGACTCCGCTGCGAGCGCTTCAAGTCGGTCAATCAGCGAGGCGATCTCGCCAACGTTGTAGCACCCTGCGTAGAAGCGAGCGACGTTGAACCAGAATGGCTTACGAATCATCGCATCAAGTCGATCCGGCAGGCTACCGCGCTTCGAACTGCCTGGCGGAGTGTACGGAACCGTCTGGTAGAGGTGGAGAGCAGCAAAGTACTCACGAAGAGGCTGGACTTCGAACTCGAAGAGATCGTCCTTCTGGCATACAAGTGCACCAACTCGGTCGAACATTCCCTCGAACAAGTCAGAAAACAAGTCCTTCTGGAACGTTCGTTGCTCCAAGAAGTCCTCGACCAGCGCTTCGAGCTTTTCTTTCGAGATCTTTCCGGCACCCGGAGAACTCTCCGCGGCGGAGTGAAGGGTCCATGCCACGTACCCATGAATGCGCAGGACCAAGTCGCGATGCTTGCGGACGGATTCGGACTTCTCGGTCTCGCGATCCAGGAAATTCTCCATGTAACTGCGATAGAGCGCCGTTCGCTGATCCGGCAGAGCAGCCCCTTTGCGATGCATCAAGCTGAGAAGAATCGCTAGTTGCATCGGATTGCGGGCAAGCTCCGCAAAATGCGGCTCGTGCAGCTTGGCGTCGAGTACAGCTTCCAACTCTCGCCATTCGTCGGCTTTCAACCGGCGAGAGCTCGACCACTTCTTGGCGTAGTCGTCGATGAGATCAGGCTGCAGATTGGTCAGCGTTACGTACTCAAAGGGCTCCGCGAGCATGTTGACGCTGGTGAACGACGCTGGCCTTGTGGTGACGACAACTTGGAGATCCTCACTGATGGTCTGGAGTCGCGAAACGCCAGCGTCGATCTCGTTAACAAGTTCGGCTCGGTCCGTGATGTCCACCACCTCATCGAGTCCGTCGAGCGCAAGAAATACCGGACTCGTGGCGAACACGGCATGCAAGTCGGCAATGTCGAATCCAACCCCACCGGCGCCAGCGGCGATCAGTGCAGCTAGAAATCCGTCCAACGTCCGCTCTGACGAAGGCGACTCTGCGGTCGGTCGCTGCAGCACATCCTTGCCAACGAGCCATTGTGCAAGCTGCCTGAGATCGACGCGGATAGGAAGCCGGAGCGGCGCATGCCGTCGTGATGCGGACCTGCTCCGTGGTCGCCCGCGCGTCAGAAGTCGCTCGCGATGAACCTGACACACGTACTGGGTCAAAGTTGACTTGCCCTGGCCTGGCGCTCCTTCAACAACAAGGAGGCGGCCTACTGCCATAGGTCCCCCGTCAGCCAAGAGCAGATCGGCTGCTCCGCAGGTCGGAGACTCCCCCCGATCCCGGTGCTCTTGGTCTGGATCGAGCGCCGCAATCCGGCGGTCGAGAGCCGACTTCTCCTCGCTCTGGGATTTCGAAGCTACTCGAACGTCGACGAACATAGAGAGCAGATCGCCCTGTAGCTCGGCCTGCTTGAACCTCACGTTCCGGTCGTCGCGAAACTGCCGATCAACAAACATCTGGACCGCTCGGGCCCTCTGCTCGGCCTGCTCGCTCAACCGACCTTCCACCAACGCGCGAATGAGATCCTGGCCGGTCATCAGCTCCGGGTAGGACCACTTCAGGTTCCAGCGCTCTTCGAGCCGCCGGTCAAGATCAGCGCGCCACAGGCACTGCGTCCGGATGCTGGGAAACCGTTTCGAGAGTGCACGCGCGACCTTGTCGAAAGAGCCCGCGTCAAGGTGGGAGGTCGCTGGCGCGTTGGTGATGAGGACGTAGTCGGTGATCCCGCGGCCGATCAGCTTTTCAATCTTCTCGCCTTCATCCTCGAGGTGCCCCTCGACCCACCCTTCCGCGTTGTCAAGCTTCTTGCCTTGGCGGGAAAATTTGACTTGGAATACGCAGAGACCATCGCCTTCTACACCGCCGCGGACCGTGGCAAGCCCGTCACGTCCCCCGTCAGGCATGCCGGTGGGAAGGCACGCTAGGTTAGGGAAGGCTGGGAGCAGTAGCGCCTGCACCAGTTCCTGGAACCGCTCGGGACCCAACTGCTCGAAATCATGCTGCACGCGGCGCACGCTAGCCGACAGCATCCGGACACGCCAATTCATGTGTCCCACGATTCGTGCGACTTGCCGGAATTTGATGTTGTCGGCCAGCGATGCTCGTCATGCACGTTGGTCAAGCAACGTCGGCCACATATGGACGGCGGCGGCCGACGGGTGTTGGCACGGTTAAGAGATGGCCCCGAGGGAGTGCCCGTTCTCCGGACCTTCGCGGGAATCCTGGCGGCGATCAGCCCACTTCAGGCCGAGTTGCGGCGTATTGCCTCGGCCCCCGAGACGATCGCGCCGGCGACCAGAGCGCCGGTCCAGAAGGCGATCCAGCCGTGGCCGGTCACGGCCAGAACGGCGACCGGGAGCTGCGACGGGAAGAACACCCAGCGCCAGCTGAACCCGGCCTCGCGCGTGTCGCGGTCGGCGAACATCAGCTGAAGCGGGTGGAAGTACGGGGCCAGCGCCAAGAGCGGGAGCGCGATGCCGATCGCGGCCCCTACCTCGGTCGGACGTCCCGTGTCACGCCAGACGAAAGTGGCGAAGGCTGCCGCAAGCACGGCTACTCCCGCCAACGCGTCCCAACGAAACCTGGCGATCTCGGCGCCGGCATCAGGGCGCAAATCGGCCACTGCAGCCGGCGGGCGACGGCGCCGCAAGAACTCCAGGACGGCGATCAGCCCGAGCGCGCCGACACCAGCGGCTGCGAGCGCGAGCGCGAGCGTGTTGAGGGCCACCGGCAAGACCACGGCCGCCGCCAGCGGAGCCCACTTCGCGGCCTCTCCCACGCTCGTATCACCGACACGGATCACCGCCGTCCGCGGCCCGTTCACCACCCGCTCGCCCAAGAACGAGAAGTAGGCCACGCGAATGGCGAGGAAGAGCACCGCGATCAACGGAGCGGCGGCGATTGCGGTGCTGCCGTCGCTGTCGATGGTGGCCTGCAGATCGGGGACGAGCATCCGCATGGCGACGAAGGCCGCGATGGCGACCGGCAAGGTGAACGCGAGCAGGCGCAGCACCGGGGCCGCCGCCAGCGGCACCCGGGGGCGGGCGGGCCTCGGCGCCGCTTCGGCGAGCCGGGCGGTGGAAGTCGACGCGGTCATGCTCGGTCTGGCCATCGGCAGCGACGAGCCGAACGGCAACGCGCCAGCGGCCGAACTGGCGGGATGTTCGATGCTGCGTCGGTTTGGGGGCCTCAGTCGTCGCCGGGAACCAGCGCGAGCGTCAAGAACCGGTTGTGCACGCTGGCGGCGTAGTCGCCGAAGGGCCCGGTCGGGACGAAGCCGTTGCGCTCGTAGAGCGCAACGGCCGCTCCGAACAGCGGGCTCGTGCCCGTCTCCAGCGACACGCGCTCGTAGCCGCGAGCGCGGGCCGTGGCGATGAGGTGGTCGAGGATCGATTGGGCGACGCCCTGGCGCACATGCGCGGGCGCCGTCCGCATCGACTTGATCTCGCCGTGGGTGGCGTCGAGCTCTTTCAGGGCGCCGACGCCGGCCAGATCGTCGCCGATCCAGGCGCCCAGCAGGGTCACGTCGGGCGCCGCGAGCCCGGAGGTGTCGAGCGCGAACGCAAACTCGCTCGGCGTGCTCGCGTGCATCTCCGCGAGGTGGAGCTCGATCAACGCTGCGACGACCGGATCGGCCGCGTCGGCAGGACGGATCTCGACCGGCGCCACACCCGGGAGACTACCGGTCGGCATTGAGGCGCTCCACGCGCCGCTTGCCAGCCGTCCGGCGGTAGGACGCGTCGAGGAGGTCGTCGATCTCCTCCCACTCCGCGACTGCCGACCCAGATCCCCGGACACCGGTGAACTCGGCTTGTATACATTGCCGTACACCGTTACGGTGGGCGCCAATGTCCGCTTCGCTCGCCCCCCGTCGTCGCCGTTTCTCCTTGCGCCGCGGCGGGTTTGCCGTGCTTGCCATCGCAGGGGTGGCCGCCGCGAGCCCGGTCGCCGCCACCGCCGCCGTGAGCAAGACGGAGGCGACCGCCAAAGCGCTCGCCGCCTTCGGCGTCAGCGATCGCACGACGCCGGAGATCGTGTTCGCCAGCCCCACTCCGCTGAGCAACGGCACCGAGATCCGCGTCGGCGGGCCGGGCAAAGTCAGCGACATCTCCAGGACGGATCGCAATGGCCGCTCAACGGCGAACACGAAGTTCGTCGCCAAGGCCGACGCCCGCTCGTGGCTGTTCTACGACGATCTCGCCCCGGGCCGCGGCTTCCAGAAGCCCGGCCGGATCGCGCTCGTGAGCACGAGCAGCGGAAAGGTCGAACTCACCCAGACGCTGGACTGGCCGCCGCTCGTCGGCGGTGCGCTGCCGACGTTCCTGCGGTCGACCAAGAGCTATGACGACAAGGACCTGCGCGTCTTCGAGCGCGGCGTGAGGACGGCCCGCCGCCTGGCCGACGACAACCTCCTGCTCATCTCGCCGGACGAACTCAATGGGAAGCGGATCGTCTCCGCCCTCGATGCCAAGGCCTGCTTCATCCAGATGGGCGACGCCCTGAGCGATGGACTGTTCCCCGCCGACGGCTACAGCTCCTCGGCGGATCTCGTCGAGAAGTTCGGCGTGCGGATGACGGCCTTCCGCAAGTCGCTCGGGACGGCCCGCTACGGCTCGACCTCGCAGGCGCTCCCGTCCGAGTGGCTCTCCTCGAAGCTCAAGAACTGCAAGGACGCCCTGGTCTGGATCGGATCGGCCGGCTTCTCCAACACCGGCACGCTGCTCCTCGGGGCGCGGCCCACGTCGTCGACCGGCAAGAAGGTCGAGCTCAAGCAGCTCTCGGGCTACGACCTCTTCAACGTCGCCAAGGCGCGCCGGGACACGCGCATCACCCTGATGATCGACGCGTCGAACCGGACGACCTTCGAGAACACGCTGCGGTCGTCGCCGAACGTGCGCCTCCTGCCGGTGCCTGCGGGCATCGCGCCCGGCACGCGCGCTCGCAACGACAAGTACCTCAGCTACACCCGCCGATTGCTGACCGGCTGGGCACGCCAGGCGCAGGTGATGCCGACCGACCGGTACGAAGCCTCACCGCTGTGCGAAGACGGCATCCCGTTCTTCTTCTCCCGCGCCCTCGATCCAACCTCGTGCACGAAGCCACCAGCCCCGGCACCGACCGAGCCAGCTCCGGCCCCAGCGCCGCAGCTCGCGATCCCCACGACCGACCTCACCCTCGGCATCAGCACCACGACGCCGGCGCCCGAGTTCGGCGGAGTGGTCTCGCTGACGGTGTCGGTCACGAACGTCGGCCCTGAGGCCACGACGAACACCTATGTCAAGGTGCCCTTGCCCGTCGGCCTGACGCTGCTCGCGCCGAGTCCCGCCGACTACGACCCCGCCACCGGCCTGTGGAACGTCGGGCCCGTGGCGAAGAACGGCATTCGCGTGCTGCAGCTCCAGGCCACCGCCGCCGCGACGACGCCCCGCACGGTGACCGCCGAGGTGTTCTCCTCCACGCCGACAGATCCCGACTCAACACCAAACAACGGCGCGCCCGGCGAGGACGACATCTCGAGCGTCACGATCACCCCGCTGGCCGCCGACCTCGAGCTGGCCGCGACGCCAAGCGCCGGCGCCTGGTCGTCCGGCAGCCCGCGCGACGTGACGATCACGCTGACGAACAAGGGCCCCCAGCCCGCGATCACCAACACCGTCCAGGTCGAGCTCCCTGCTGGCGTCGACTTCGACGCCAGCACCCTCACCGGCGGCAGCTACAACTCCGGAAGCGGCCTGTGGACGGTGCCGACCCTCGGCGTGAACGAGTCGGTGACGCTCAAGCTGTTCGTCAACGTACTCACGACGGGCACCAAGGTCATCCCGATCTCACTGATCGGCGCCGGCCGCGGCGACCCAGACTCCTCCCCCGCCAACGGGCCGGGCGAGGACGACAACGCGACGCTGACGATCCCGGTGAGCTAGGGGCTGCACAGCGCCGGCCCCGTCGGCAGGACGGATCTCGATCGGCGCCACGCCCGGGCGTGCACCGGAGCGGCTACCGGTCGGCGTCGAGGCGCTCCACGCGCCGCTTCCCGGCCGTCCGGCGGTAAGAGGCGTCGAGGAGGTCGTCGATCTCCTCCCACTCCGCGACTGGCGCGCTGAGCTTGGGGAGCTGGAACCCGAGCCAGCCCGACGGCCCGAGGTAGGCCGGAACGAAGACCCGCTCGTCGCTCAGCAGCATCGGGCGCTCGACCTCATCGGGGAGCACCAGCACGCAGCGTGGGTACTCGACCCACTCGCCGTCGACGCGCTGAGAGCCGCCGAAGTACGCGAACACCTTGGTCGTGAAGAAGGCGGGCCGCCCGTGCGAGACCTTCATCGACGCATCCGGGTAGGCGAGTGCGAGTTCCCGGACGCGACCCAGCACAGGATCGTCGTCATCGAACATCTGCGGGTGCGCCATGGCTTGGATTCTTGCCGTGCCAGGCGCCCGCGTCCAGGCGCGACGATACGCAGCACGGGTCACCTCGCCAACGACAAACGCCTGCCGCGTCAGCTTTCACCGACGCGGCAGGCGCTCAGGCCGCAGTGGTGATCAACGGATCACCACGGAGAGCAGATCGATCAGTCGCCGAAGATGATCGACTCGACCAGGTCGACGTAGTCGTAGCTGCCGTCGACCGACGCGAAGTCGTCGCCGGCGCCGCCGAAGGCCTCGTCCTCAGACGGGGCGCCGTCGCCCGCCAGCAGCAGGAGGTCGTCGCCGGCGTTGCCGTAGGCGTCGTCCTCGCCCGAGCCGCCGACCAGGGTGTCGTCCTTGCTGCCGCCGTTGAGGATGTCGTTGCCGGCTCCGCCGGAGATGGTGGTGCTGGCAGCGCCAACGGTGACCGTGTCGTTACCTGCACCAGCGATGATCTGCGTCGGCAGTGCGGTGAGGGTCGTGTTCACCGTGTCGTTGTTGTCCTGGGCGCGAATACGCACCGAAGTAACGGGAACATCGGTGTTGAATGCGATGTCGTTCGGTGCGTAGGTCGCGGTAGAACCGATGCCGACGCCCGGCGAAAGGGTCACGCCCGTGCCGAGGTCCTTCAGGCGCAGCGAGCCGCTGCCGTAGAGCTGCAGGCTGATGTTGTTGGCATCACCGTTGGCTGCGGTGATGAAGAGCTTGCCACCAACCTGCTTGAAGGTGGTGACGCCAGCCGAGGCCGTCGAGGCCATGGCAGCCGAGGCGAGCAGGGCAGCCGCGAGCGAAACGCCGCTACGGACGAGGGGAGAGCGAGACATGGATGACTCCGTGACGTGGAATTGTGGGACCAGACAGGGGTCAGCACCCGTGTTACCACGGCCTTCTCCCCCTGTTTGATGGTGAAAGGAGGAACGTTCCTCTCACCGCCGCGCAACTTATGTCGTCAGCTATGAACTGACAAGGGTGAAGCTGCCCCGCGGGGGGACAGGGGCTGTCCCCCGACGGGAGTCAGTATCGGCGGGGCAACGACACACCGCTAACTTGGCCTTCAGAAATTGAACAACAACATGTGTTGCCAACCTCGATGCGTTCAGTCCAGCGCGGTGAGCAGCAGATCCGTGAGGATCTTCGGGTCGCGCTTGATGCGGTCGGCGGAGGTGCCGTCGTCGGCCCGCTGGCGCTTCTCCAAGACGACCTGGTCGGCCGACTCGAGCTTCCGGAGTCGACCCTCGGCGATCAAGCGCTCGTCGACGGCGCCCATCCGGCCCGCGAACGTCGTATACACGGGCGTGCCGAGCGCCACGGCCTCGCGGTTCATCGTGCCGCCGGCAGAGACGACGAGATCGGCAAAGGCGATGAGGGAGGGCGCGTCGATGGCCTGCTCCGGGACGATGAAGCCGCCCGCGTCGACGATCTCCTTGCGCTGGTGCTCCGTCCGTGGCAGCACGACGGCCTGCTTGCCCTGCACGCGCCGCAGGACCTCGGCGAACTGGTCGTCGCCCCCGGACGAGTGGTAGAGCGACACCTCGGGCGCGGTGCGCACCACGATGATTGGCTCGGAGTCGTCGAGCCCGAGTTCCGTGAGGACGGCGCGATCCGGCTCCAGATCGGAGAGGTAGTACTCCTCCTTGAGCCCGGCGTAGGCGTGGATCTTGCCGACGGCGCCGTAGCGGCCCAGGCGCTCAGGCGGAATCACCTCGGGCACCACGACCGACTTCGCGAGGCGACAGTTGATGGTGTGCTGAACGGTCGCGAACTCGTAGTCGAACATCGTCGCGCTAGGAATCCGCAGCAGCTTGGCCGCGACGGTGACGTCGTTGGAGCCGTGCCCGAGGGCCACGTCGAAGTTCTTCCCGCGGGCCCAGCGCAGCAGCGCCGTTGAGCGGCTCGCGAGGCCGACGGCCTTCTTGAGCCGCTCCTCGCCGCGGTGGCGCCCGATCACCTCGGCGTTCATCCCGTGCCGCTCGGCCAGCGCGATCGTCTGCGCGAAATCGCGGGCGGTCACGTGCACCTCGTGCCCGCGCGCGCGAAGGTCTTCGACGACCGGCCGCAGCACGAGCACGTGGGGGCTGTTGGTCAGATCGATCCAGACGCGCATCGCCGCTGCATCATCGCGGAGGAAGCGGGTGGGGCGTCCGCCGCCGTGGCAAACTCGCGCGATGGACCGCTTCACGACGAGCGACGGCGTGGCGATCGCCTACGACTACGACGACTCCGCCCCCGCCGGCCAGCCGCCCGTCGTGCTCCTTCACGGCTTCGCCGTCAGCGGGCACCTCAACTTTGGCGGCCCGGGCCTGATCGACGCCCTCGCCGATGCCGATCGACGCACGCTCGTGATCGACGCACGCGGCCACGGCGATTCCGACAAGCCGCACGACCCGGCCCTCTACGGCGAGGCGCGCATGGCCCAGGACGTGCGCGAGCTCGTCGACGAGCTGGGCTTCGACGCCTACGACGTGATCGGCTACTCGATGGGCTCGGTCGCCGGCGCGATTCTCGCCTCGCAGGACCCGCGCGTTCGGCGACTCGTCCTCGGCGGCGTCGGCGTCGGCGTCGTCGAATGCGGTGGCCTCGACACCCGCCAGATGCCGCCCGACCTCATCGACCAGGCGATGCGTGCCGAGACGGCCGCCGACGTGACTCACCCGTTCGGCGCCGCCTGGCGCGCGTTCGCCGAGCAGGTCGACGCCGATCTCGAGGCGCTGGCCTGCCAGATGGCGTCGCACCACTCCACGCCGATCGCGCTCGACCAGATCACCGCCGAGACGCTCGTGATCGTCGCCTCCACCGACGGCCTTGCCGAGCGCCCCGCAACGCTCGCCGGCGCGATCACGGGCGCCCAGTACCGCGTGTTCGAGGGCGACCACCTGGGCGTCGTGCGCCACCCGGACTGGAACCCAGCGATCGTGGAGTTCGTGGGGCGCTAGGCCACCGCGTATTAGATTTCTGCGGGCGTCGTGACACCCGGCCCCGAGCCGGACACGAACCCCGTAGAGCGGCCTGCCCGAGCCGCCAACCCACGCCTTGGTCCCGCCCGCCACATCTGCCACCGCCTCGCCAACGGCGTCCGCCGGCGAGTCCCTAAGCCAAGACGAGCGCGCCGACCGCGCGCGGCAGCTCTTCGAGAACCACTCCGGCCAGGTCCTGCGCTTCCTGCGTCGCCGCGACCCAGACCTCGCCGAGGACGCCCTCTCGGAGACGTTCGCCGTTGCGGTCCGCCGCGCCGCCGACATCCCGAGCGGCCACGAGCTGCCCTGGCTCTACGTCGTCGCCGAGCACGTCCTGCGCAACCTGCAGCGCAGTCGCCGCCGCGCCGCCCGGATCCCGGAGGCGCTGCAGCCCTTCACCCGTCACACCTCCGAGGCGCCCGGCGTGCCGTACGTCGGGCAGGCGCTCGGCGAGCTTCCCGACCGTGAACGGATCCTGCTGACGATGACCGCCTTTGAGGGGCTGTCGGCCAACGAGGCCGCCGACCTCATGGGCATCCCCTACGGCAGTGCCCGCAACGCGCTGTCGAGCGGTCGCAAGCGCCTGGCGGTGGTCCTCGCCTCGGCGGCGGCCGTGGTGCTCATCGTCGGCGTCGTCGTTGCGGTCGCGGGGATGATCCGCAGCCACCAGCGGCAACCGCTCCAGACGCTGGCCTCGTCGCTCTCACAGGCGCGGGTGGTGCACGACGTCGCCGTCGTTCGCCGTGGCTCCGCAGCGCAGCCGGCTGGCGCCGAGGAGCCCGCCCGCTACGAGCGGTGGTCGGATCGTGCCGGCGAACGGACTCGCGTGCGCCTCCCAGGCGGCACCGAGGTCCTCGCCGCCGACGGACAGACCCTGCGCTCGGCCGCGGGCCCCGCGACGGCGTCGACCTCTCCCGCACGCCGCGCCGCCATCCGCGACGACCTCGGGGTGCTCGACGCAGCGTCGCCCACCGCGATCGCGGCTCTCCTCGCCGACCCCGCCGCCCAGCGCACCGCCACCGAAGGACCGCCGATCGGCGGCCGAGACACCACGACGCTGCGCGGCCGCATCGTCGACGCGTCCGGCGCCGAACGCGCCGTGCGCGTCTACGTGGCCGACGACGAACCGACCGTGTTGCGCGTTCGGGTCCGACCCACGGGCCAAGACGCGGGACCAGTGGCAACGGTCGACTTCCTGGCCTGGTCGGCAATCCCCCGCGGCGGTTCGGCGGCCGCTCCGTCCACGCCACAGGACCCGCCGCCCAGGACCCCAGCCCCCGCGAGCGCGGCCGGCGGTCGGACGGCCGCTCCCGACGCGACGAGCAGACCAGCCTCGGGTCTCGCAGCGGTGCAGCGCCGCACGAGCGTCAGCCCCGCTTCGGAGACGCGGCAGGTTCCGGCCCGCGAGCCGAGACCCGCGAGCGACCAGCGGGCGGCGCCCATCGTGCACGTGCGCTCAACGGTGCAGCGGTGTTGGTCTGGTGGCGGCAACGACGGCTGTCTCAACCTGGGCGACCGCGAGGTGTGGGTCGAGCTGGGTGGCTTGCAGCGCAGCCGCACCCAAACGCGCCGACCGATTGGCGGTCCGGTGCGGATCGAGAGCTGGAGCACGCCGCAGGAGCGGCGGTCGTATTCGGTGAGCAAGGACGGCGCACGGACGTACGGCACCATCGAACGGTTCGCCACCCGCCAGACGCAGGCGCCGCTGCCGGAGGAGTGGTTCGGCTCCTGGCAGGCCACGCTGGCTCCCGCCGTTGCCGAGCTGCAGGGTCGGCCTGAGGCGCTATCGCCGTTGCCGCTAGGCCCCGATGTCGAAGGCCGCTCCACCCGCGTGCGGCGCATCGCCATGCCAAGCCGCCAGTCAGCAGCGCTTACTGCAGAGATCATCGTGGATGGCTCGACGGGCGACCCGCTGACCGTCACGGTGTCGAGCGAGCAGACCGGGGCCGCCGGCCCGCTGCGGCAGAGCACCACCCTCACGGTTGCGTCCTGGGAACAGCTCTCGCCCGGCGCGCACGCGGCGCTGCTGACGGCGCAGATCCCGAAAGGCGCGCGCCTCTCGATCGAGTGACGCCGCCCGCGTCGGCGGACAGGAACCAGGTAGAGGCGCAACCGCGCCCAGACCCCGGAGGGTTCTCATGTCTCACGTCCCGTCCCGCCCAGCTCGCCGCCGCTTCGCCGCAGCCGGACTTGCGGCGCTGTCGCTGATCTTCGCCGCAGGCGCGCCCACCGCAGCGGCCACCCCGAGCACCACGCAGGCGGCAACGAAGGCCGGCACCAAGGCGAAGGCCAAAGCGAAGGCGAACGCGAGGGCCAAGGCGAGGGCACGGGCTCGGCGACGGGCCGACGCCCAGGGTGTCGTGGTGCACGTCAAGGGGACCATTCACGGCGCGGCCCCGGAGGCGCCGCGACTGCGATTTGAGCGGTGGGAGTCCCACACCGGGCTGACCAACAGCTACTACGAGCGCCTGACCGACATCTACGACGCCGACCGCTCGCTGGAGACGTGGTCGAGCACCGGCGTGGGCGGCTACGCCTCGGGGCGGTTCGATCGGCCGCTGCGCGAGCGGCTGGGGCAGCACCAGATCGACTGCTTTGGTTCCTCGGATCCCTACGGCCCGGAGTGGGAGGGCGACTCGCTGACCGCGATCCGGCAGGCCGACGCCCTCCGCCGCGATCCGGCCGCCTTCGCGGCGTTGCCCGCCGGGGCACTCGTCCATGGTCGGCCGACGCGGGTCGCACGGTTCGACCCCTGGGCAGACAACGTCGGCCTGCGCGCGCTGCCCTTTGAGGTGCACTACGACGCCGAGTCCGGCGACGTCGTGCGGACCGGCCGGGCCGGTGAGGACTTCTGGTTTGAGTTCACGCTCTGGGAGCTGCTCCCCGGCGACGCGTCGATCGCCAAGGCGCCGCCGGAGATCCAGGCCTACTGCGACTGATCAACGCCGACGCGAAACTGAGCGTCCTTTACTGGCTGCCAGAACAGCCACGAAATGACGCTCAGTTTCGGCGGGCGGCTACTCCGCCGCCCGCAAGAACGCCAGCACGGCGAGCACCCGGCGGTGGTCGCCGCCGCTGGCGGGCAGCCTCAGCTTGCTGAAGATGCTCGTGACGTGCTTCTCAACGGCGCCGGGCGTGACGACCATTGCCTCGGCGATCGCGGCGTTCGTGCGCCCCTCGGCCATGAGACCCAGCACCTCGCGCTCGCGTGGCGTGAGGGCGTCGAGCGCGGCATCGCCGGACGCCGTGCGGCCCGTCACCAGCTCGGCGACGACCTCACGATCCAAGGCCGTTCCCCCGGCGGCGACCCGGCGGACGGCGTCGAGGAAGCCCGCCACGTCGCCGACGCGCTCCTTCAGCAGGTAGCCGATTCCGGCGCCGCCGCTGGCGAGGAGCTCCGCGGTGTAGACCGGCTCGACGTACTGCGACAAGACGAGAACCGCCAACTCCGGCCGCTGGCGCCGTGCCTCGATCGCTGCGCGCAGCCCCTCGTCGGTGAACGTCGGCGGCAGTCGGACGTCGACGATCGCCAGATCTGGCTGGTGCGCCTGCGCGATCCGCAGGAGACCCTCGGGATCCTCCGCCTGCGCCACGACGTCGATGTCGTTCTCCCGCAGGAGCGCGACGATCCCCTCACGCAGCAGCGCATGGTCCTCGACGATCACGACCCTCATCCGCAGGGCAGCTCCGCGGTGATCGTCGTGCCGTGTCCCTTAGGGCTCACGACGAGGAACGTACCGTCGAGCGCGCTCACGCGTTGGCGGAGGCCCGTCAGGCCGCTGCCTGAGGGGTCGGCGCCGCCGAGGCCGTCGTCGGCGATCACGACCTGCAGGCGCTGGTCGTCGCCGACGATCGTCACCTTCACCGAGGCGCCGGGCGAGTGCTTGGCGGCGTTCGTCAGCGACTCGGCGACCACGAAGTACGCAGCCGACTCGACGACTGGCGCCGGACGGCGAGCCACGTGTGCCCGCACTTCGACCTCCAGCGGCGAACGCTTCCCGAGTGCCTCGACCGCCGCGGCCAAGCCACGATCCGTGAGCACCGGCGGGGCGATCCCCCGCGCCAGGTCGCGCAGCTCCGCGATGGCCAGGCGCGCGTCCTCCTGAGCGCCCTTGATCAGCGCGACGGTCTGGGGGTCGGCGTCGTCGCCCATCCTCGCCTCGGCCCGCCCCAGCTGCATCGACAGCGCTACCAGCCGGGCCTGCGCGCCGTCATGGAGGTCCCGCTCGATCCGTCGCAGCTCGGCCGCTTGTACGTCGAGCGCGCCGGAGCGGCTCTGCGTGAGCTCGTCGACGCGGCCCATCAGCTGCTCGGCCCGGTAGACCGGCGCCTGCTCGCGGATCACGTAGTGGATGCCGAGCAAGAGCCCGAGCGTCACGATCGCCCAGCCGGGCCAAAACGTCTCCGACCCGTCGATGACCCAGACCGCGAGCATGATCCCGCAGACGGTCGCCGTCAGTCCCTCGTGGAGCACGTACCAGCGGCCCGAGGGCTCGGTGGCCAGCGTCCGCTCGAGCGTGAGCTGCAGCGCGAACGTCACCGCGAAGCCGAACCACACCCAGATCGGCCAGAAGTAGCCCAAGCCGCTGATCAGCCAGAGGATCACGGTGACCGCCGAGATCGTCGCGCCGAGGATCGCGGTGAGTGCCAGTCGAAACAGCGGCCGGCGCCAGCGTGAGTCGCCCGGCTTGCCACGCAGGTCGCCGGTCTCGGCGAACGTCATCGGCAAACCGAAGGGGAGCTTCGGCGGTTTCGGCGGCTCGGGAGCCGGCGGGAGCTGCGGGCCCTCAGCCACGGGCGCCTGCCTCGGCGAGCTCGCGTCGGTGACCAGCCATGTCGTCATCGTGCCACGCGGGAGCGTCGGTGCCAGGCCGAAAGCTCGCATCGACGGCCTTCACCCGGAACGCCTTCTCGCCGAGCAGCGTCACCGCGGCCGGGAGGGCGATCGCGCGGACGATGGTGGCATCGATGAGGATCGCGGCCGCCATGCCCACGCCGAGCTGCTTCATCTCCAGCAGGCGCAGGGTCGCGAAGATCGAGAACACGGCGACCATCACGAGTGCGGCGCCCGTCACCGTAGAGGCCGTGGCCGCGACGCCCTCCGATGCCGCAGCGCGTGGCGAGAGCCCAAGGCGCCGGCCTTCGCGGATCCGCTCGAGCACGAGGATCGAGTAGTCCATCGACAGCCCGAACAGGATCACGAACGCGATGAGCGGCATCCAGGTGACGATTGCGCCGCTCGACGTGAACCCCAGCAGCTCCTCAGCCCAGGTGTTCTGGAAGACGACCGTCATGACGCCGAACGCCGCGCCGACCGACAGCAGGTTCAGGGCGATCACGGTGACGGCCAGCCGCACGGACCGGAATGCCGCCAGCAGGAGCAGCAGGGCGAGGCCGAGCACGAAGCCGCCGACGAGCGGCATCGCGTCCTTGACGGCATCGGCGAAGTCGAGGGACTCGGCGGCGTCGCCGGCGACGAGCGTCTCGCGTGCACCGGGGACGAGGTCGTTCGTGAGGGTCGGGAGCTGGGCCCGCAGCGTGCGGGCGGTCGCCTGCCCGGCGCTGGCGCCGCGCTCGGGCATCGGCACGCTGACGACGGCCACCTTGCCGCCGCCGGCCACGACGACGGTGGCGCCGCTCACGCCGCCCGTGATCGTCGCGGCCTCGCGGCCAAGGGCAGCCAGGCCGGTCTTGGCCGCGGCGGCGTCTAGGCCGCTCCCGGTGACGACGAGCTCGGCGCTACTCGGCGCGCCGGGGAACGTCCGCTCGATCTCGGCGGCGGCGTCGATCGCCGGAACGCCCTTGGGCAGCGAGCCCGAGTCCGAGTCGGCGAGCTTCATCGACGCCACCGGGGCCGCGAGCGCCAGGAGCAGCGCGAGGGAGATCGCGAGGGAGATGCGGGGTGATCCGGTGACGGCGTCGGCGATCGTCGCCCAGGCAGCGCGGCGCTTCCGACGGGCAGGCTCGGCCGGGAGGCCGGCGGCAGCGCGTGCGGCAGCTGCATCGACAGCGGTGGCAGCCCGACGGGCACGGCGGCGCTTGGCACCGGGGAGGCCGGGGCGTCCGTTGTCGATGCGGTCGCCGAGGAGGGCGAGCATCGCGGGGAGCACCGTCAGCGAGCCGAGCACGGCGATCGCGACGACGAGGATCGTGCCGGCCGCCATCGAGGTGAACTCCTCGACGCCCGTCATCAGCAGGCCTGCGAGGGCGACCATCACGGTGATCCCGGAGATCAGGATCGCCCGGCCGACGCTCGCCGACGCCGCGCTGAGCGCCGCATCGAGCTCGCGGCCCGCGGCCCGCTCCTCACGCTCTCGGCGGATGTAGAAGAGGGAGTAGTCGACGCCGACGGCCAGGCCGATCAGGACGACGAGCGAACCCGTGGCGTCGGCCATCGGCGCGACCTGGGAGACGATGCCCATCGCGCCCATCGCCGCCGCGACCGACGTGATGCCGAGGATCAGCGGCACGCTCGCGGCGACGAATGCGCCGAACACAAGCACGAGGATCAGGAGCGTCAGCGGCACGGAGATCAGCTCGGCCTTCTGCAGATCGGACTCGACCATCTCGTCGATCGCGTTGTCGACGCTGCCACCCCCGGTCTGGGCGAACGTCACGCCCTCGGCTGCTGCAGCGCGGGCCGCGTTGACCGTCCGCTCGATCGGCAGCGCCGTCTTGGCCGCGTCGTCAGGCGACCCGCGGAGCGTCACGTGGAGCAAGACGGCGGTGCCGTCTTCGTTGCGAAGTTCACCGACGCGTCCGCCAGCGGGCAATGGGCTCGCGATCGTGTCGACCTCCTCTAGCGCCGCCAGCTTCGTCTGGAGCGCCGTGGCGGCGCGGTCGGTCTGGTCCCGCGAATCGGACCGCACGAGGACCACCTCGCTTGGGCGGTCGGCGAGGTCGGTCTTGGCGACGATCGCCTCGGCGCGACCGGACTCGCCAACGCCGCCGTCCTCGCTGATCGTCTGCAGGCCCGTCGCCGCGCCGCCGACGATGCAGCCGACCACCAGCGCGACCCACAGCAGGATGGTCGTCTTCGGGAACCGCGCCGCGGTGTGCGCGACCGCGTGCACGCCGCGAGCAATGCCCTCAGGCCGCAGCTGCGGCGGTGGCCCGCCAGGGCGGTCTGGCCGTCCGCGGCCGCCAGGGGTCGGCGGCGCGGCGGGGCTCGGCGCGGGGGTGGACTTGGCAGGCGTAGACATGCCATCCACCGTGCCGCGCGACCGCCACCGCGCCTATGGGGCGTAGTGGCGTGTGCCCCGCCGGCGACCCCCGAATCGGTGGTAGGGATAGCCCCCGGTCTGGTGCGGCGCGCGTCAGCCCTGGCCGAGGCGCTCGAGCAGCGTCTCGGCGTCGTAGCTGCCGTCGAGCAACTCCCCGTCGAGGAAGAGCGCGGGGGTGCCGGGGACGCCGCTGCGGGCGGCGCCGTCGACCTCGGCTTGCACGGCGGGAGTGCGAACGCCGTGGCGCAGGTCGTCGGCGACGCGATCGGGATCCAGCCCGATCTCCGCGGCGACCCGCAGGAGGTCGGCGGGGCCGAGGTCGTCGCCGGCGGGGTGCGAGAGAAGCCGATCATGCATCTCCCAGAAGCGGCCCATCGACGCCGCCGAGAGCGCCGCCTCCGCGGCGAGCGTCGACCCGGGGTGCACCTCCTCCAGCGGCAGCTGGCGCACGACGAGCCGGACGGCGTCGCCGACGCGATCGAGCACCGTCTGAAGCTCTGGGGCGAGTTCGCGGCAGTGCGGGCACTCGTAGTCGGTGTAGAGCACGAGGGTGTGCTCGGCGTCCTTGGGGCCGCGGATGCGGTCGTAGACGGGATCAACGGGCGGATCGAGGCGGGTCTTGTGCGACGGATCGGGCTTGGGCGGATCGGTCCGCAGCGCGAGGATCGCCAGGCCGAGGGCGGTCGCGATGATCGACGCCGCCAGCACGCCGACCTTGGCCTCGTCGACCATGGCCTCGTCCTCGAAGGCGAGTTCGGCGACGAACAGCGACACCGTGAAGCCGATGCCCGCAAGGCCGGCGGCGCCGACGACGTGCGTGCGGCCGACGCCGGTCGGCAGGGGCCCGACTTTCAGCCGCACGGCCGCCAGCGAGGCGAACGACACGCCGAGCAGCTTGCCGACCACCAGGCCGGCGATCACGCCGAGGGTGATCTTCGACGTCAGCGCCGACGACAGCGCCTCGCTCGAGAGCGGCACGCCTGCGTTGGCGAGCGCGAAGATCGGGATCACGGCGTAGCTGGTGTAGGGGTGGATGACGGCCTGGAAGCGCTCGTTCGGGGAGACCGCAGCGCCAATCTCCAGGACGGCGGCGCGGCCGCTCGCCGGATCCGGCGCACGATCAAACAGCCGGGTGACGCTGGCCGCACGCGCCACGTCTGCGCGCTGCGGCGCGTGGACCGCCGTCAGCAGGCCCATCACGACGCCGGCGATCGTCGGGTGGATGCCGGACTTCAGCGTCGCGTACCAGAGGATCAGGCCGGCGACGAAGTAGGCGGGGCCGCGCCACGCCGGGCCGTACCGGATCGCCAGGTAGATCGCGACGACGAGCCCGCCGGCGATCGCCAGGGCGGTGAGGTTGAGGTGGTCGGTGTAGAAGGCCGCGATGACAGCGATCGCGCCGACGTCGTCGACGATGGCGAGGGTCAGCAGGAAGACGCGCACGCCGGGCGGGACGCGATTCCCGAGGAGCGCGAGCGCCCCGAGCACGAAGGCGATGTCGGTCGCCATCACGATCCCCCAGCCGTTGGCGGCCTCGGTGCCCGCGTTGATCGCGAAGTAGATGAGCGCGGGGACGACCATGCCCGCCAGCGCCGCGATCGCTGGGACCGCAGCGGCGCGCCAGTCGCGGAGCTCGCCGAGGACCAGTTCGCGGCGGATCTCGAGGCCGACGATGTAGAAGAAGAACGCCATCAGGCCGTCGTTGACCCAGTGAGCGAGGTCCTCACTGATCCCGTAGCCGCCGGCTTCGACGGTCAGCACGGTGTGCCAAAGGTCGTCGTAGACGTCGCCGGCCGGCGAGTTCGCCCAGACGAGCGCGATCAGCGTGGCGGCGAGGAGGAGCCCGGCGCCGCCGGTCTCGGTCGCCAGGAAGGCGCGCACGCTGCGGGAGCTGCGGTCCTCCCACGCGGTGCGCGGCGGAATCGTCGACGCAAGGGCGTCGATGGAAGCGGAGTCAGAGATGGGGAACCTCGGGCAGGGGCAGTCGACAGAACAACGCCGACCAGACTTCCCGGCACACCTAGGAGGCCAACCCTACCGGGGTATGGCGCGGTAGCCAGAAAACAGCCAGGCCGCTTGCGCGGGCCGACCCGGGCACCCTTCGCCTGGCTTAGGCGGCCGCGGCCTCGGGCTGGTCGTCGCGGTCGCCCGCGTCGATCGAGCGCAGGTCGGCGTCGCCGAGGACGCCCGCGACGACGCGGTTGCGGCCGGCATGTTTGGCGCGGTAGAGGGCGGCGTCGGCGGCCTCGAAGAGGGTGGAGAAGTCGAGGTCGTCTGGGGCTCCGACGGCGACGCCGACGGAGGTCGTCACGTGGACGCCACCGGGGCGGGCGGCGACGACCGCGGCGCGGACCAGTTCGGCGTGGGCAGTGGCGGCGGCGAGATCGGTGTCCGGCAGGACCACGGCGAACTCCTCACCGCCGAGGCGGTAGATCAGCTCGTGGTCATGCAGGACGCGCCGCAGCTCGTAGGCGGTCGCGACGAGCACGGTGTCGCCGGCGGCATGGCCGTGGTGGTCGTTGACGAGCTTGAAGTGGTCGAGGTCGCAGAGCAGCAGTCCGACGGTGCGTTCGCGGGCCACGGCGACCTGCCGCACCTCTTCGAAGCGCTCGTCGAGCTTGGCTCGGTTCAGCAGGCCGGTGAGCGGATCAAGCACGGCAGCGCGGCGCTGCTTGACCTCGCCGTCCCGCAGGGCGGTGCCGTACGCGAGGCAGCTGATCCCGGTGGACAGCGCCACCGCAAACATCTCGGGGTAGTCGACGAACGCGGCAACGCCGTCACTGAGGGCAGCGACCGAGAGGCAAAGCAGGGTCCACGCTGAGCCGACCACGATGCCGTTGCGTCCGTACCGGCAGGGCAGCAGGATCATCACGATCACCAGCCAGAGCATCGCCGGCGAATGCGGCCCGCCGGTGACGATGGCCGCAGCGGCGAACATCGTCTGCGTGACGAGCGTGAGCGACATCATCCAGACGTCGCCGTTTTGGCTGCGCAGGTACTGACGGTCGACGAACCGCGAATACGAGGCGTAGATGGCGCCCACGCCGAGGATCCACCAGCCGTACTCGCTGACGAGGAACGGGAGCGTGGCGATCACGGTGACGATCGTGATCTGCCGGGCGCGCGTGACGATCTGTTCGGTCTCGCGGATGCGCCGTCGGTCCTCCTCAGTCCCGACCAGCCAGGTGGTCGCCTTGTTCATGACGCTCTCATCGGCCCCGAACAGCGACCCGCAACCCCGACCAGACGCCTGTCCACCCGAACGGTGCGACTCCAACCGGTTTCGTACTCGGCCGGGCGCTTCGGCGCTCGTGTGAGGCCTGACCTTGCTGGCGGGGCGGTGAGGCGCCGGGCTGATTGGCGGCGTTTGGCGGCGTTTGGGCTGGCTGGCGTTTGGGCTGGCTGGTGGCGGCGGGACTGCGCGGCTTCTACGGCGACTTGGTCGTTGGCGGCGGCGGAATTGCGATCGCTTCGGGGCGGGTGGGCGCTTGATCGGCGAGGGCGGAGCGGGCTTGCTCGAGGCGGGCCTGCCGCTGTCTGAGCGGGCGGGCGTGCCGCAACCTCTGGCGGTTGCACGCGTGGCGCCGAGTCGGTGAACGTGAGTATTTGGGGGTTGGAGCCCCCAAATCGACACGTTCGTCGACCGCGCAACCCCTGGCGGTTGTCTTTGCCTGACATCACGCGCCCCGTGGCGCTCTTCGCGTCAGAGTTACCGGGCGTCCGGTAGTTCCAGCGCGACCGGCGACCCAGGCGGTTGCACCCCGCTGGTTGGACCCATCCTGGGCACCACAGGTGTGCCTACTTTGGGTCCAACCAGTCCGCCCGACGCCCGCCGGCGCCGCAACGCGCTCAGATCCGCCGCCGCCAACCAGCCCAAAACGCCGCCACGCCAAGGGCCCCGACCCCACCGCCGACGAGAACGCCGCCAACAAGCCCAAACCCCAATGAGAAGACGCCGGCGGCAGCCAACGGCAGGTCGGGGCGTGGTGGTCCCGCCAGGGAGAGTCCGCGTCGGGCTGTACGGGCTTCGGCCGCCAGGCCGAAACCGGACCGCCCGATCCGCGTCCCGGGCGGGACCACCACGCCCCGACCGGAACGACCCCTGACCTACTTGACGGACCCCGCCAGCAGCCCCTGCGCGAAGTAGCGCTGGAAGGCGAAGAACACGCCGAGCGGCACGATCATTGAGACGAATGACGCCGGGGCAATCAGCTCGATGTTGCTGCCGAACTGGCGCAGCTGGGTGAAGATCGCGACGGTGATCGGCTGGGTGTCGCGGCCGAACGTGAGGGCGACGATGAGGTCGTTCCACGTCCACAGGAACTGGAAGATCGCCAGCGAGGCGATCGCCGGCAGGGCCAGCGGCACCATCAGCTTGAAGAAGATCGTCAGCTCGGAGGCTCCGTCGATGCGGGCCGACTCCAGCAGGTCCTTGGGGATCCCCACGAAGAAGTTGCGCATCAGGAAGATCCCGAACGGCAGCCCGAACGCCACATGGAAGAGGATCAGCCCAATCACCGTGTCGAACAGCCTGGTCTGGTCGTAGAGCTGGAAGATCGGGATCAGCGCCACTTGCAGCGGGACCACGAGCAGCCCGATCACCACCACGAACAGCGCGTCTCTGCCCGGGAACTCCAGCCACGCAAACGCGTAGCCGGCCAGCGCTGAGATCAACACGAGCAAAACGGTGTTGCCGATCGAGATCTGCACGGTCGTCCACAGTGCGCCCGTGAGGTCGTCGTTGTCGAAGACCGCCTTGTAGTTGTCGAGCGTCGCCAGGCTCGGCTCGGAGAAGATCGTCCACCAGCCGTCCTGGCTGATCCGATCGGCCGGCATGAGCGACGTGAAGAACAGGCCGATCGTTGGGACCAGCCACAGCAACGCGATCGCGATCAGCAGCAGCTGCAGCGGCCACTTGCGCGACCACCGGCCGACCTTCGCGGCAAACCCCTCGCGCCTGGGCGCGGCCGGGCCAACCCCAGCGCCCGCAGACTTGGTGACCGGGGACGGAGCGGGTGTGGCAGCCATGGCTACTGCTCCCTCTTGAAGCGTCGGACGTTCAAAAACAGTGCCGGCATTACGAGCAGCAGGAGGAAGACGGCGATCGCCGAGCCGAGCCCAAAGTCGTTGACGCCGCCAAACGACGTGCGCCACATCGCCAGCGCAATCACCGTCGCGTCGTCCTGCGAGGAGGCAGGGGCAATCGACAGGATGATGTCGAAGACCTTCAGCACGTTGATCAGCATCGTGATGAACACGACCGACAAGATCGGCGCGAGCATCGGCGCCGTGACGCGCCGGAAGACCTGCCACTCCGTTGCGCCGTCGGTGCGGGCCGCCTCCAGCACCTCACGCGAGATCGACGCGAGCCCGGCCGCGATGATCACCATCGAGAAGCCCGCCCACACCCAGATGTAGGCAAGCATCACGGCGGGCGTGATCAGCTTCGGACCGAGCCAGGAGACGCCCTCGAAGGGCGCCGCAAACGTGTCCTTGCCGATGGCGACCGTGTAGGCGCCGCCGCTGCCCAGCTGCTCAAAGGTGAACCCGCCGTCGTCGCCGGTCTGCACGGTCTGCACGACCTTGGCGCCCTGACGCAGCTCGACGGTCGCGCCGGGGATGCCGTTCTCGCCGACCTCCACCACGCCCTGTTCGCCGCCGCCGGGCTTGAAGTCGCGCCAGATCGTGCCGGTGATCGTGTCGGCCGAGGGCGCGGGCGTCGCCGCCTGCTTCGCGCCCTCCGGCACCTGCGCCGGAGGAATGCCCGTGAGGCCAAGCAACGCCGAGCCGCCAGGCGAGACGGTCGCCTTCAGCACGTAGCCCGTCGCCACCGATCCAGCCATCAGGTCGGGATCCGACGGCTTGCCGCGCTCCAGCACCCCGGAGGTGCCAAACGCCGATTCCACGGCGGCGATCGACGCGTTGATCGTGCCCTTGCTCGGGTCTTTCTCGTCCATGATGCGCCAGATCACGCCGGCCGCGAAAAGCGAGATCGCCATCGGCATGAAGATCGCCAGGCGGAACGCCACCTGCCAGCGGATCTTCTCGATCAGCACGGCGAGGACGAGCCCGATCGCCGTCACAAGGGCGGGGACGACCGCAACCCACAAGACGTTGTTCTGCAGCGCCGTCGTGAGGTTCTCGGTCGTGAAGATGTCGAGGTAGTTCTGGAGCCCGACGAACTCGTCGCCGGACTTGTCGAACAACGACCGCCAGATCGTGGCGATCGTGGGGTAGACGAGCCAGACGAGCAGCATCACCGCGGCCGGGCCGAGGAAGATCGCAACCGTTGCGCGCCTTCCCCAGCGACCAGGCTCCGGCCCCTGCGAAGAGGGGCCGGGCTTGGTAGCCGGCCGTGGTGTGCTGCTCGCTGCGCTCATCTGAGCTGGGCCTTAGTTCTTGTAGACCTTCGCAGCGGACTTCTCGAGGGCCTCAGCGGCACCGTCGACGTCATCCGGGTTCTCCAGGAAGTCCTGGAGGCCCTTCCACGAACCCTGGCCGGGGGTGCCACCGAAGGCAGCCGGCGAGAGATCAGACATGTCGAAGCGGAACGTCTCGGCCTTGGCGATCGCCACGGCGGTCGCGCGCGTCAGCTCGTCCGGGTAGACAGCCGGGTCGACTTCCTTGTTGGCCGACGAGAAGCCGCCCAGCTTGGCGCGGACTTCCTGAGCGTCCTTGGAGGCGAGGTACTCGACGAGTGCCTGCACGGCCGGGGTGTCGGTGAAGGCGACGATCGAGTCACCACCGCCGACGACCGTGTTGCCCGAGCCGCCGATCGACGGGAACGCGAACTGGTTGTAGCCGGTAACGGGCTCCAGCTTGCTCTTCACGACGCCGGGGACGAAGTCGCCCTCGATGATCTGCGCGCCCTTGGCGGGGTCGACGAAGACGTTCTCGACGGACTTCGGGAACTCGGTCTGCAGGGCACCATCGGTGCCGCCGACGAGGTTGTCCTTGTCCTTGAAGATGTCTCCCATGGCGGTGAGGGCCGTCTTGACGGACTCATCGGTCCACGGGATCTCGTGGTTCGTCAGCTGGTCGTACTTCTCCGGACCAGCCTGGCGCAGGTAGATGTTCTCGAACAGGTCGGTGAGGGTCCAGCCGTCAGCGCCGCCGATGGAGTAGGCCGGGGTGCCCGACTCGCCGAGCGTCTTGGAGCTCGCAAGGAACTCCTCCCACGTCGTCGGAGGCGTCACGCCGGCGTCCTCGAAGGACTTGACGTTGTACCAAATGGTCGACTTGTTGGCGGCCTTAAAGACGAAGCTGTAGAGCGCCGACTTGATGGTGCCGAGCTTCACGAAATCTTCGGGGTACTGGATCCCGATCGTGTCCTTGGCGTAGGCGAGCGGCTTGAGCGCGCCTTTCTCCTCGAACTCCTTCACGAGGCCCGGCTGGGCGATCGCGGCGACGTCCGGCGGGCTGCCGCCCTCGACGGCCGTCGAGAGCACCGTGGCGGTGTTGTCTCCAGCCGACGTGTACTTGACCTTGACGTTCGGGTACTTGACCTCGAAGGCGTCGAGCACCTTCTGGAAGTTCTTCTGCTCCTCGCCGGACCAGACGCCGGTCATCGAGACCTCGCCGCTGACGTCGGGCTTGGCCACGACGATGGTGGTCTTCTTGGTGACGGTGCCGGTCTTGGTGTCGTCGTCATCGCCGCAGGCGGCGAGGGCGAGGGCCATAGACGTAGCCGCGAACGCGGCGACGAGCTTGTGCTGGTGCTTCACGTGAGCTCCTTGTGGGTGTGCCGGGATCAAGCCCCGGCGTGGGACGGTGCTTCGGCTCGGGCCTGGTCGTAGATCC
>JAUMFO010000010.1:0-2967 GCA_032119795.1 Solirubrobacteraceae bacterium | reverse complement strand
TGGTGAGTCCTAGCCAGGTGTCGAAGCGGTCTGCGGCCGTCGTGCTCGTGCTCAGCGCGGCGCTCTCGCTCGCCGGCTGCGGGGGCAACGACAGCCCATTCGGCGATCCAAACGCCCCCGCGCCAACAGCCCCGCATACGCCCGCCGTCGCCACCACGGCGCCGCCCGCCTCCTCGACGCCGGTCGCGCCCCTTGAGCCGCTGCCGACCACGCCCGCTCAGGTGCCAAGCCCAACGGGGACCACGCCGTCGGCCCCGCCCAAGGGCAAGAAGCCCAGCGATATGTCTGCTGAGGAACTCGTCGCGGCCGACCAGACGGCCATGCTCAACGCGCGCACCATGGTGTCGGTGATCGAGGGCTGCCACTCCGGGCGCGAGAGCTACCGCGACTGCAACTCCCATGAAGAACTCGGTGATCCCGCCACGCTTGGGCTCGACATCGGCAAGAAGCCCGGGGAAGTCCAGATCTCCGCGACCGAGAACGGCTTCCGCGTGACGGCCTACGCGCTCAGCGGCGCGAAGTTCACCGTTGCCCGTGGCCCCAAAGGCGACCGCTTCAAGTGCATCGCCAGCAAGTTCGGCGGAGCCTGCCCAGAAGACCGCACCTGGAGCTGGTAGGTAGGTAGGTAGGGGCCCCGGTCGGGTGCTTGGGTGGGCCAGCGCCGGCTTCGTCAGCGATTCGGTCCGGGTGGGTGGGGTCCCGCTCTGGTCGCGCAAACCGGGCGTTCTGCACCGCGTGGTTGTGACTAGGCGGCGACTCCCGGCGCGGAACCCCACCCACCCGGACCTGCTGCTGGCGGCGCCAGCGCGGGCGGCCCAAGCGCCGCGACCGGCCGTTGGCTGCCGCCGGCGTCTTCTCATTGGGGTCTGAGGGTGTTGGCGGTGACTTCGCCGTTGCGGTGGCTTGCCCCTCGCGTCGGAGTTACCGGACGCCCGGCAACTCTGACGCGAACGGCCCCTGGCGGCGCGCTATGTCAGGTAAATGCAACCCCAAGCGGTTGCGCGGTCGACGAACGTGTCGATTCGGGGGCTCGAACCCCCAAAAAATCACGTTCACCGACTACGCGCCACGAATGCAACCACCGAAGGTTGCAGCCCGACCGCCCGCTCAAACACCGCCAGACCTGCCTCGAGCAAACCCGCTCCGCCCTCGCCGATCAGGCGCCCACCGGCCCCGAAGCGATCGTCAATCCGCCGCCGCCAACGACTCAAACGCCGTCGGGCCCGCGAAGTCCCGCCGCCGCCAACGCCCCAAACGCCGTCGGGGCCGCGAAATCTCGCCGCCGCCAACAGCCCAAACGCCGCACCGCCCGTCCCGGTCCCGCTAAGGCTGGCGCGCGGGCCTCACCAGGATCTCGTTGACGGCCGCGTGCGGCGGGCGGCTCGCCATGTAGAGCACGGCGTCGGCGATGTCGGTGGACTGCAGGATCTCCATGCCGTCGAAACGCTCATGGAATCGCTTGCGGGCCGCGTCGCTGGTGATGTGGCCCGCAAGTTCGGTCGCCACAGCGCCCGGCTCGACCAGCCCGACGCGCACGCCCTTGGCCTGCAGCTCCTGGCGCAGGGCGTCGGACCAGCCGACGACCCCCCATTTCGTCGCGTTGTACACCGACGTGTTCGGTGCCGTCGTGCGTCCGGCGACCGACGAGATGTTCACGATGTCGCCGCCGCCGTCCGTCAGGTCGTCGATGAACGCGTTGGTCGTGAGCAAAACCCCGGTGATGTTGACGTCGATCATCTGCTTCCACTCAGCGACGTGGGCCTCTTCAAAGGCCGACAGCAGCATCACGCCGGCGTTGTTCACCAGCAGATCGACGCGGCCCAGCTCGCAGGCACCAACGACGGCGCGGTTCAGACTCGCGGCGTCGGTCACGTCGGCCTCGATCGCCAGCGCGCTGTGGCCTGCGTCCGCGAGCTCCTGCTGCAGCGCCTGGATGCGATCGGCACGGCGCGCGAGCAACACGACGGCCGCGCCATGCTCGGCCAGGCGGCGAGCGGTCGCGGCACCGATCCCGCTGGAGGCGCCCGTGATGACCGCGACGCGGCCCGTCAGATCGAGGTTCATGCCCCCAATCTAGATCGCCGGACTACGGCTTCTGCGCCGAGGGCCGAACGAGAATCTCGTTGATCGCAGCGCGCGCCGGGCGGCTGACCATGAAGAGGATCGCGTCGGCGATATCTGAGGCCTCCAGGCGCTCGACACCGTCGTAGCGCTCGGCGTAGACCTCCTTGGTCTCGTCATGGCTGAAGTGCGTGGTGAGCTCGGTCGCTACGACGCCCGGCTCGATCAGGCCAACGCGCACCCCCGTGCCAGCGAGTTCCTTGCGCAGGGCATCCGACCAGGCGCCGACGGCGTGCTTGGTGGCGTTGTAGACGGCGGAGCGCTCAAAGGTGACGCGCCCAGCCACCGAAGAGATCGTGACGATGTCTCCGCCACCCGCCCGGATCGCGGGCAAGAAGACGCGGGTGGTGTCGAGGACGCCGGTGAGGTTGACGTCGATCATCTGCTTCCACTCGTCGACGAGATCGGCCTCAAACGGCGAGAGCAGCATCACTCCGGCGTTGTTAACGAGCAGGTCGACGCGGCCCAGCTCGGCGGCAATCTGCTCGCCGGCCGCCGCCAGCGCGGCGGGATCCGTGACGTCGGCCGCGACGACGGACACCTTGGCGCCGTACTCCTCCAGTTCAAGCGCCAGCGCCTCGAGGCGCTCGACCCGCCGCGCCAGGAGCGCCACGTCGGCCCCCTCGGAGGCCAGGAGGCGCGCCGTGGCTGCCCCGATTCCACTCGACGCGCCGGTGATCACCGCGACGCGTCCCTGCATGCTCCCGCTCATTGCGAAGCAGCCTACGGGGGCCGCGGTCGGTAGCGTCCTCGGCCGGATGACGGACGCCGACGCCACGCAGCTCGCCGCACGCCTTTTGGCTGGCGACCGCACCGCCGCACCAGCCACGCTCAACCTGCTGGAGA
>JAUMFO010000009.1:0-141966 GCA_032119795.1 Solirubrobacteraceae bacterium | reverse complement strand
GGTGTTTCCCGTGGCGATCGACGAGACGATCGCGGCGTATCGGGCCCTGACCGAGCAGCGCGGCGGACCCTGGGTGGTCTTCGGAGTGTCGGCCGGGGCGAACCTCGCGCTCTCTCTGACGCAGCGCGTCCGCGCCGAGGGGCTCCCGCTGCCCAAGGCGCTCGGCCTCTTCTCGCCATGGACCGATCTCGTGGGCCACGGCGATAGCCGCGCCGCCAACGACGAGCGCGACCCCGTCATCCGCTGGCCGGAGCAGCTCGCGGTGGCAGCGGCCGCCTACGCGGGCGAGGCCTCCTTGAGCGATCCGCTGATCTCCCCCGTCTTTGCCGCCTACGACGCGTCGTTCCCGCCGTCGATCCTGACTACCGGCACGCGCGACCTGTTCCTCAGCGACTGCACCCGGCTCTATTGGCTGCTGCACCGCGCTGGCGCCCGGGCCGAGCTGCGCGTCTGGGAGAACCTCTGGCACGCCTTCAACACGCAGCACCGGGTGCCCGAGGCTGCCGAGGCCCGCGACGAGGTCGCGGAGTTCCTGCTGGCCGAGCTGGCGGGCTAGGCGTCGCGGCGCAGCACGCGGACTTCGGCCTTCGTCAGCTCGACGAGATCCGCCGGCGCGAGCTCGATCTCCAGGCCGCGGCGCCCGGCGCTGACGTAGACGGTCTCGAAGGCCATGGCGGACTCGTCGACGAGCGTCGGGAGCAGGCGCTTCTGACCGAGGGGGCTGATGCCGCCGGCGACGTAGCCGGTGATGCGCTCAGCCTGATCGGTCGGGGCCATCGCGGAGCGTTTGCCAAGGGCCCGCAGATCGAGCGTGGCGGAGGCGGGGATCACGCAGACGGCCGGCTTGCTGTCCCGCAGGACGACGAGCGTCTTGAAGACGCGATCGGCGTCGAGGCCGAGGAGCTCGACGGCCTCGAGGGCAAACGACGCTGCCGAAGGGTCGTGCTCGTACTCGTGGACGCGAAACTCGATCTTCGCGCGCTCCGCCGCACGGGTCCCCTGGGTTGCCTTCGCTGCCATCTCGGTCCGTCTGCGTTGGACGTCCGCGTCAGCGTAGGAACGACGACGGCTGGCCCGCCCGCGCCTTGAGCTCGCGCCGACGATCGCCGCCGTCCAGAATGAACGCGGCCGCGAAGCCGCCCAGCGCGCCGAAGAGATGTGCCTGCCACGAGACGCCCGGCGTCGGCACGAGGCCAGACAACAGCGTTGCGCCCCACACCACGGCGACGATCAGGCCGGTCAGAAGGTGAAGCAGCCGTCGGGTGTAGAGCCAGCGGGCCACGAGGTAGGCGGCATAGCCGAACACCACGCCGCTGGCACCGATGATCACGCTGTGATCCGGCGACACCAGCCAGGTAAAGAACCCGCCGAACACCATCACGATGAGCGTCACCCAAACCACGCGCACAAGCCCGCTCAGCGCAATCGTGGCGCCCAGGATGAGGAACGGAATGGTGTTCCCGACGAGGTGGTCCCACCCGCTGTGAAGAAACGGCGAGGTCGCGATCCCTTCCAGCCCGGAGAGTTCGCGCGGCCGAATGCCGTACTGATCGAGATCGACCTTCGGTGCGGAGTCGACGATCTCGATGATCCACATCAACAGCGCCATCGCGCCGACGAAGATCAGCCCGCGCTTCGTTGACTCGTCGAAGCCGAGGTCATCACCGGTTGGGCGCTGAAACTTCGGCGACATGGACCTGAGTTTGCCACGGCGAAGCGGCGGTGGCGCCCGCGCTGGCCGCAGCGCCACGAGGCTGGACTGCTACCCGGCGGCCTCGACCGGCAGATTCGTGTGGCTGTACTGCGACCACGACCCCGGGTAGAGCCGCCCGCCTGGGAGCCCAAGGTGCTCAAGCACGAGGAGGTTGTGGCAGGCCGTGACGCCGGATCCGCAGTATGAGATGACCGGGTTCTCGCCGCCGGCGCCAACGGCGTCGACGGCCTCGCGCAAACCGCTCTCGGGCTTGAGCATTCCGCCCACCACGTGATCGCGGCACGGCAGGCTCCGTGCCCCCGGGATGTGACCAAAGCGCGGGTCGACGGCGTCCGGAGCGCCGTCGAAACGGTCTCGCGGGCGCGCGTCGATGACCACGTAGCGCGGGTCCTGGGCGTCGTCGATCGTCGCCAGGCGGCTCGCCGGCCACGGCTTCGCCGCGAACGTCGCGGGCCGGACGACCAGTTCGGTGGTCTGCAGCGTCTCCGGCCACACAGCGATCCCGCCATCGAGGACGGCCGCCTCATGACCGAGGGCGCGAAGCATCCAGACGAGCCGCGCGGCGATCACGCCACCGGCGTCGTCGTACGCCACCACCGGCCGGGTGCCGTCGATCCCCGCGGCGCTCATGCCGCCGGCGAACACCTCCGGGCTCGGCAGCGGGTGGCGGCCCTCCTCCGGGCTGCCGGGCGCGGCCAGCGTGCGCTCCAGATCAACGAACACGGCACCGGGCACGTGGCCGGCGTCGTAGGCCGCACGGGCGGAGCTGCCGTCGAGGTAGAAGCGCACGTCGGCGAAGACCACCTCGTCACGGTGCGCGAGCGCCCAGGCGACGGAGACGAAGGGACTGATCATCGCTCGCCAGCGTACCGCGCGCTCCAATCTGCTCGATCCCGGCAGAGATTTCTACATTCGTCCACAAAGACGATCTGATGGCGCTAGGCTCAGACTTACGATTCGTAACCTGCTGAGGACTCGTACGGCATGACCACCAAGAACCTGAGGCTGATCCCGCTCGAAGACGTTGTCGTCTTCCCGAATATGGGCCTCACGCTGACTATTGACGTCGGCACCGATGAACGCGTGGTCCTCGTACCACGCCATGAGAACGACTTCGCCGACGTGGGCCTCATCGCCGACGTCGTCGACGATCACGTCCGACTGCCCGGAGGAGGCCGCGCCGTCCAGGTCAACGGCCTCCACCGCGCCAAGATCGGCGCCGGGCACACCGGCCCGATGGGCGAGCTGCGCGTCGATGTGGAGGAGTTCCCCGACGACAAGCCCGTCGACGGCAAGACTCGCCAGCTCGAGCGCGAGTACCGCGCCGTCGTCGAGGAGATCCTCGAGATGCGCGGCGACGACGGCCGCATCAGCGCGTTCCTGCGCGCGATCGTCGAGCCCGGCGCCCTGGCCGACTCCGCCGGCTACTCCCCCGACATCTCGTTCGCCGACAAGGTCGAGCTGCTGCGGACGGTCAACGTGACCGAGCGCCTCGAGCTCGCCGTGCGACTGCAGCGCGAGCGACTGGCCGAGATGCAGGTCCGTGCGCGGATCCGCGACGACGTGCAGTCCGGCGCCGAGAAGCAGCAGCGCGAGTACTTCCTGCGCAAGCAGATGGAGTCGATCCGCAAGGAGCTCGACGAAGACAGCGGCTCCGTCATCGACGAGTACCGCTCCAAGATCGAAGACGCCGGCATGCCGAAGGAGGCCTACGAGCAGGCCATCAAGGAACTCGGCCGCCTGGAGCGCTCGGGTGAGGAGTCGGCCGAGGCCGGCACCATCCGCACCTACCTGGACTGGCTCGTGGCCGTGCCGTGGAGCAAACGCTCCGAGGAGCGACTGGATCCCGTCGGCGCCCGCGAGGTGCTCGACGCCGACCACGCCGGCCTGGAAGACGTCAAGGACCGCATCACCGAGTATCTGGCCGTGCGCAAGCTCCGCCAGGACCGTGACATCGAGGCCGACCCCAAATCGGGCGCGATCCTCACGCTCATCGGCCCTCCCGGCACCGGCAAGACCTCGATCGGCGAGTCGATCGCGCGTGCGACCGGGCGTGAGTTCGTCCGGATCTCGCTTGGCGGCGTGCGCGACGAGGCCGAGATCCGTGGTCACCGCCGCACCTACGTGGGGTCGCTCCCGGGCCGCTTGGTCCGTGCGCTGCGCGACGCCGAGACGATGAACCCGGTGATCCTCCTCGACGAGGTCGACAAGGTCGGCGCCGATTGGCGCGGCGACCCGTCGTCGGCCCTGCTCGAGGTGCTCGATCCGGCGCAGAACTCCACGTTCCGCGACCATTACCTCGACGTCGAGATGGACCTCTCGCAGGTGATGTTCATCGCGACGGCCAACCAGGCCGACACGATTCCCGGCCCGCTGCTGGACCGCATGGAGGTCATCCGCTTCGACGGCTACACGCAGGCCGAGAAGCTGGCGATCGCCAAGGGCTACCTGTGGAAGCGTCAGCGTGACCGCAACGGCCTGCGGGAGGACGAGGTCGTCGTCAGCGACCACACCCTCAGCCAGATCATCGCCGAGTACACGAGCGAGGCGGGCGTCCGCACCCTGGAGCGCCAGCTCGGCACGGTGCTGCGCAAGACGGCGACGAAGGTGGCCTCGGGCACGGTGGAGACGCCGGTCACGATCGACATCGACGTCGTGCGCGACGCGCTGGGCCGCCAGAAGGTGTTCCAGGAGTCCGCGGTGCGCACGGCCGTGCCGGGCGTCGCCACGGGCCTCGCGGTCACGGGCGCCGGCGGCGACGTGCTGTTCATCGAGTCGACGACCATGAAGGGCAAGGGCGGCCTCGTCCTGACGGGCCAGCTGGGCGACGTGATGAAGGAGTCCGCACGGATTGCGCTGAGCTACGTGCGCGGCCATGCCGAGGAGCTCGGCATCGATCAGGAGGCGTTCGAGGACACGGAATTCCACGTCCACGTGCCGGCCGGAGCGATCCCGAAGGACGGCCCGTCAGCGGGCATCACGATGGTGACTGCACTGGCCTCGCTGCTGAGCGGCCGCCCCGTCAAGCACACTGTGGGCATGACGGGTGAGGTGACGCTCCAGGGTCGGGTGCTCCCGATCGGTGGGCTGAAGCAAAAGGCGCTCGCTGCGCATGCTGCCGGGCTGACGACGGTGATCGTCCCTGAGCGCAACCGCGGCGACATCGACGACATCCCCCAGGACGTCCGCGATGTGGTGTCGTTCCACCCCGTGATGACCGTCAACGAGGTGCTCGAGCTCGCGCTCGAACCACAGGCCGTCAGCGGCCCGGTCAAGGATGTCTCGCTGTCGTAAGTGTGAACCCGTTCCGGAGGAGGTCCGCGGTGTCGCGGATCTCCTCGGGAAGCGGTGGCAGCTGGCGATCCTGTTCGCTGCCCACGTCGGAGCCGTGCGCTTCGGCGAGTTCCAGGAGTCGATCGGCTCCATCTCCGCGCGCATGCTCACCGAGCGTCTGCGCGAGCTCGAAGAGGCCGGCCTGATCGAGCGCGAGGTGATCCCCACCTCCCCGCCCCAGGTCGAGTACCGCCTGACGGAGCAGGGGCTCAAGCTCGGCCCGGTCCTGGAGGCGATGCAGGTCTTTGCCGTCGAGGTGACGGTCGAGATCGAGGTCCAAGTGCACGTGGAGACCGCCGAATAGCGCCTGTTTCTGAACTCCGGTGACTTGTGGGTGCTAGATACCCACAAGTCACCGGAGTTCACTTCGACGCGGCCTGAGCTCGCGGTAAGTGAACTTACCCCGCATCGCCGATCTGGTCTATCGTGGGACGCGTACTCCGCGACCACGTCCCACGTCCCTGGGCTGGCGCGCCTCCAGAGAAGAGGGGTACATGTCCCACCTGAAACGCGCCGCACTTGCGGTCGCCACCGCTTTCCTGTTTGCGATGCCAAGCACGGCGCTCGCCGCCACCCCCGTCGCGACGACTCCGGTCGCCCCGAAGTTCCAGCGCGTCACCATCGGCGCCACCACGGGCGTCGTCTACCTCACCCGCCTCGAGACCAGGCAGGTCGGCCAGGGCGGCGCCTGGGTCGTCGCCGGCGCCGTCGGCCTCGCGCTCGCTCCGGCCACGGCCGGCGTCGGCACGATCGCCGCGATCGGCGTCGGCTTCGCGCTTGGCGCCGTCGGCTCCAAGCTCATCGACGCCCAGCTCGCCAAGAACCAGTGCCTGAAGGTCTCCACGCCCTGGCTCTCGCTCGGCACGACCGCCAAAATCGGCCGGTACCCCTGCATCATCTAGCCGGAGGCCGCTAGGCCGCCGACGCGGCCAAGCGGACCGAACCTGCCTCGTTTTGGTGTCGCAACGCCACACCAAAACGGGAAGGTTCGGTCGCCGCGCGCTTCAGTCAGCGCGCTCGAAGCGCGCCGGCAGCTTGGTGATGCCCTGCAGTGTGTTGTTCAGCAGTCGCTCGGGCTCTCCGGCGTGAATGGCCTCCACGCGTGGCACCATCGCCCGCAGCAGCGCACGCATCTCGAGCTTCGCCAGGTGGATCCCGACGCACGTGTGCGGGCCGTTGCCCCAGCCAAGGTGCGCTGGCGCAGGCCGGTGGATGTCGAACGCTTCCGGGTCCGGGAACTGGCGCTCGTCGAGGTTGGCCGCGCCAAACAGCAACGCCACTCGGTCACCGGCCCGCAGCGTCACGCCACCGACCTCGGTGTCGCTGGAGACCGTCCGCGTGAAGGCGCGGATCGGCGACGCCAAACGCACCGCCTCCACCACGGCGGGGCCGATCAGCTGCTCATCTGCTCTGATCTGCTGCCAGGCCTCCGGGTTGTTGGCGAGGAGCCAAAGCATCGAAGCGGTCGCAAGGATCGTCGTGTCGAGGCTCGGCGCCACGAAGTCGATCACCATCGCCCGCGCCTCGGCCTGGCTGATGTCGCCACGGTCGGCGGCGTCGAAGACGCTGGACGCCCAACTCCCCGGCACCACCCGGTCGCGCGAGAGTCGGTGGGTGTAGGCGAGCAGCCCGATCCCGTGGCGCATGGTGGCGAGCGCACGGCGATTCGTCGGGCCAAGAACGTCGAACGTGCTCGCCGCCCAGGTGAGCATCTGATCGGCATCGACCCGCACCCCAACCAGATCGGCCACGACACGAATCGGCAGGCCGGCGGCAAAGTCGGCCACGGCCTCGAACGGCTCACCGCCGAGGTGGCGCTCGACGAGTCGCTGGGCCTCAACGTCGATCTGCCCCTCGATCGGACCGAGCGCCTTCGCCCCCACCGACTGCATGAGGACCTTGCGCCGTCGCCGGTGCACGTCGCCGTCGCTAGAGATCGTCGTGTTGCGCGCCGCCCAATTGGTCAGCGCATTGGCTGCGACGCCCTCGCCGCTGGTGAAGGTGGTGTCGTCGCGCAGCGCCGCCCGGACGTCGTCGAAGCGCCCCATCGCCCACATCCGGTGCCGAGGGAGCAAGACGACCGGCCCAGCGTCGCGGATCTCAGCGAACACGGCGCGGGAGTCCTTGAGCACCTCCGGGGCGTAGAGGTCGATGTCGACGACCGCGGCGTCGCGCAGCCGCGACGGAGCGGACGCCACGAGCCTCACGCCGAGGCCTCCAGTTCCCACGCCACGCCGTAGGGCGCGAGCGCCGCCCGGGCGTCGGCCTCGGCGGCGTCGCCGACGACCACCACCACGCGGCCGTCGTCGAGCCGAGCGTGCACCCTCCCTAGCCCACCGAGGGCCTCTTGGGCGGCTCGCTCGGTCGCCCGCCGACGCAGCTCCGGCTTGAAGGGCTTCCCGACGTCCGTCAGCGGAATCTCGTCGATCACGTCGACGCGCTTCGGGAGAGCGGCCCGCTCGGGAACGCGCAGGGCGACCCACTCCTGCAGCTGCTCGCCGGTGACGCCCGAGCCGGGAGCCAGGACGACGAACGCGACCGGCACCTCGCCGGCATGGGCGTCAGGCTGGCCGACCGCCCCGGCCGCGACGACCGCTGGGTGCTCGAGCAGCGCGTCTTCGATCACGGCCGGATCGATGTTGTGGCCGCCGCGGATGATGAGGTCCTTTGCGCGGCCGGAGAGGGTGATGAACCCGTCGGCGTCTACCGAGCCCAGGTCGCCCGTGTCGAGCCAGCCGTCGCGGACTTTGTCTCCGGCATCGGGAATGGGGCCGTCCGGGCCGCTCCGCAGATACCCCGCGAAGACGTTCGGCCCGCGCACCACGATCGTGCCGTGCTCGCCGGGCGCCAGCGGCGTCCACTCCCCCGTCTTGGGGTCCTCTCGGATCGCCGCAGCTTCCTGGTAGGGCAGCCGCTGGCCGACCGTCCCCGGCCGCGCGCCGCCAGGCCAGTTGCGCGAACTCGCGCACGTGCCCTCCGTCAGCCCGTAGCCCTCGAAGAGCTCGGCGCCGGTGTGCGCCCGGAAGCCCTCGGCGACCGACGGTGGCAACGGTGCTGCGCCGACGATGGGGTACCGCAGGACCGCGATGTCGGCGTCGACCGGTACCTGAGAGAGGACGGCGTAGACCGTTGGGACGGCCGACATCGCCGCGACCTTGTAGCGCTCAACGAGCTTCCAGAACACGCCGTAGAGCGGCAGATCGCGGTAGCCCAGTGGCCCGGCCCACAAGACGAACTGCCCGCGCAGCATCGGGCCGAGGAGCGTCAGGATCAGGGCATTGGAGTGAAAGAGCGGCAGCGCCGCAAAGACCGATTCGCCCGGGTCCAGCGACGAGGTAGAGGCCACCTGCCAGGCGTTGGCCATCTCGTTGCCGTGCGTGCGGGCGGCAAGTTTGGGTGCGCCGGTCGTGCCACCGGTGTGCAGGAAGCTGGCGATGTCGTCCCAGCCGGGCGGATCGACGCGCAGCCCGTCCGCAGGAGCAGCGGCGACGCGGTCCTGGAAGTAGGCGACGTCAACGCCGTCGACCGGCGCGAGCGCTGCAGCCTCTCCAGCCGCCCCGGTCGGCCGCAGCGCCAGGAGCGTGGAGGCGCCAACGGCTGCGGCGATCTCCCGAGCCGCTTCCCAGGCCTGCGCGTCGAGCTCAGGGCCGGCGGCGACGATGATGCGCGCGCCCGCCAACCGGACGAGATCGGTCGCATGGCGCGCCGACAGCCCGGAGTTGATCGGTGCGGCGACGCCGACGGCCTGCGCGGCCAGCAGCGCGGTGATGAGCTCGTCGCAGTTCACCGACAGCAATGCCACGGCGTCGCCGCGCCGCGCGCCAGCGGCGTGCAGCACATACGCGGCGCGGCGCACGTCGGCCGCCAGCTGGGCGAACGTCCGCGTGACCGGCTCCTCCCAACGGGAGGCGTCCGGCAGCACGCTCAGCGCGGGCTCATCTGGCCAGAGACTGGCAGCCCGCTCAAGCGCGGCATACGAGCTCGTTGGCACGCCGCGCTCGGCCAGCGGCACCTGCTCGACGCCGGCCAGATCGGCCGGCCCTTCGAAGGCAGGCCACAGGAGTTCGTCGGTGTGCGTCATCGTCATGCCGCCGCCGTGGCCTGGCGGGCCGAGTCCATCGCCCAAGCGGGGCGGCCTGGCGTCTGCTCAGCGATCGGGTAGCCGGTGAGCAGGAACCTCAGCGGCGGCGGGCCTCCCCACTGGTTGATCGTGCGCGGGTGCATCGACCACGTCCGGGCGACGTAGCTGTCGGCCTGCATCTGGGCGAGTTCTGAGCAACACTCGATCATGGCGCCGTCCTCATCGTGGAAGTAGAGGAAGTGGTTGTTGCCGGGCCCGTGGCGGCTCGGGCCCCAGATGCACTTGCGATCACGGGCAGCCTTGAGCCGATCGGCGGCGCGTCCGAGCGCTCCAAAGTCGGGCCACGCGTAGGCGTAGTGAGAGAGTTCTGCCCGCGGCGACAGCGTGAGCGCGATGCCGTGGTGGTCCTCGTTGCAGTGCCACCACGACGCCAGGAAGCCCATGCGATCGGAGAACTTGAACCCGAAGCCGTCCTTGAGGAAACGCTCCTCGGCGCGCACATTGAGCACCTTCGTCGAGAGGTGCTCGAAGTGGGTTGGGCGGTCACCAGCCGGCAGGTCGATCCCCTCCTCCATCCCACAGAACAGCTTGTAGACGTGGCCGCCGGGCGACCGCACCTTCAGCGCCCGATCAATCCCAGGCTCGCCGTCGTAGATCCCGCCGAGCAGCGTGCCGCCGCAGGCGGGCAGCACCTTGAGCGCCTGCTCGAGGGCCGCGCCATCGGCCACCTGCAGACCGAGGTGGTCGTAGCCTCGATTCGACGGATCCTCGACGAGGATGAGCTCGTGGTGGCGCTCGTTGCACGTCAGGTAGCTGACGCCCGCTGCGCGATGGGTTTCGACCATGCCGATCACCTCCTGCTGGAAGTCGACGGCGGCGTCGAGGTCGGCGACGTTGAGGGCGATGTGCCCGATGCGATTGACCATGGGTCAGCCTCCGGTGGTGCGAGAGAGGATGCGAGCCAGCGGCGTCGCAGGGGTGAAGTCGGCCGCGTGCTCGCGCAGCAGGGCCGTGACCGGCCGAGGCGCTTGCCGCGTCAGCCGGAGGACGTGATCGGTCGGGGCTCCGTCGGCCCCTGAGGCGAAGTACTGCGCCATCCGCGCCGCGTGCGCGACGTCGAAGGCGCTGGCGCCCTCGCGGCGCAGCGCGCTGGAGGCCAGCTGAGCCGGCACCCCGAGGTGACGCACGCCAAGGTGGCCGGCGATCTCAGGGAGGGAGATTCCGGCCGGGCCGGTGAGCTGCCAGGCCGCGTCGGTCGGGCTGGGATCCACAAGCGCTGCGACGGCGCAGGCCGCCACGTCGCGAGCGTCGACCATCGCGATTGGCGCGCTCCCCAGCGGCGAGGGCAGGACACCGAGCTTTCTCACCTGAGGAGCGAAGCGCTCCAGCAGGTTCTGCGCGAAGAACGACGGCCGCAGGAACGTGAAGCCGAACCCCGTCGCCTCGATCAGCTGCTCGCTGCGCCAGTGCGAGACGGCGGTGGTCGTGGGGCCGTTGGGCCCCAGCGACGGCGCGCTCCCGGAGATCTTCACGATCCGCTGGACGCCCGCCCGGTAGGCGGCAGCGATTGCGGCTTCCTCCAGCAGGTCCTGATCGGGCCCGTGGGGCGTCACGAGAAACAACCGATCCATCCCGCTCAGCGCCGCGTCGAGCGAGGCTGGGTCGGCCAGGTCGGCATGGCGAGACGGCAGCGGGAGGTCGTTGAAGGTGCGTCGCACGAGCGCGTACGCGTCGGCGCCGCGGTCGGCGAGGCCGGCGGCGACCAGACGGCCGAGCTGGCCGCCCGCTCCTAGGACGGCAATCATGCGACCACCTTCAGCCGGTGACCGACCGTCAGCGGTCGCCAGGCGGCCAGCGCCGGCGCGAGATCCTGCGCGCCGCCGCAGGCGAACACGAAGCGATCGGGCCGGAGCAGCGCCCAGGTGGCGCCCCGCTGATGCAGCCACGCCGCATCGGCTCCGGGGTCGACGACGTGGAGCCCGTGTGCCTGCAGCGTCTCGGACACCGAGGAGTCAAACGTCACGGCCGCCCAGTCGTAGCCGAACTCGTCATCCAGGCGATCGGTTTGCGGGAATAGCGCCCCGGCCGCCCGGCGCCAGGGCAAGCGCGAGGGACGCTCCGCGAACACGCCGTCGCCGTAGCTCGGCAGCGGTTTGACGTGCGTCGTGACCCAGCTCTGCACGCGGGTTCCGTCCATCCCGTGCAGGACCACGTCGCGTGCGCGGATCGTCGCGGGATTCGTCGCCTGGACGAGTGCGCCCATCAGGTTCGCCGTGCGCTGCATGGCGGCCAGGTGCGGGCGTCGCTCGGTCTCGTAGCTGTCGAGCAGACGCTCGGGCGCCCCCTGCATGACGGCGCCGAGCTTCCAGGCCAGGTTCGCGACGTCGCGCGCCCCACCGGAGAACCCCTGCCCTGCAAAGGGCGGCATCAGGTGGGCGGCGTCGCCGGCCAGGAACACACGGCCTTTGCGCCACTGCCGCGCCATCCGCGTGTGGAAGGTGTAAACGACCGCACGCTCGACGTCTGCAGTCTCGCCGCTGAGCCAGGGCTCAATTCCCGCTTTCACGGCTGCCGGATCGAGCAGCGGACCCGGGTCTTCTCCCGGGTGGACCATCCACTCCCAACGGTGGCGTCCCGGCGACATCGGCAACGTGACGGCGGGTCGACGTGCATCGCCGATGAAGTGCGGGTGCGGCACGCGGCTGAGCGGCCGGTCGACCTCGGCGTCGACGACGACCCACCGCTGCGGCGCCGTTCGCCCCTCGAAGGGAATGCGCAGGCGCGAGCGCACAGCGCTCCCGGCGCCGTCGCAGCCGACGAGGTAGCGCGCCGACACGATCGACGACCGACCGCCACCGGTTGGACGCAGCACGGCGTCGACGCGATCTGCGCGTCGGTCGATCGCGTCGAGCTCCACGCCTCGGCGCACGTCGACGCTGGTGCGCTGCTCGAGCGCCGCCAGCATCGTGCGCTCCATGCTCGGCTGGTGGATCGAGACCAGCGGCGGGTGCCCGAGCGGGCCGGTTCGCGCCGAAAGGACCTCAACCGCACGCCCGGCTGCCGTCACGATGCTCGCCTTCGCCTGCACTTGGGCGTCGGCGAGGACGGCGGCGTCGAGGCCGACGGACTGGAAGATCCGCAGCACCTCATCGTCGATGACCGCGGCACGCGGGAGCTCGTACACGTCCTCGGAGCGGTCGATGGCCAAGGTCCGCAGGCCCAGGTCGCCCAGGAGCAGCGAGAGCAGCTGCCCGACGGGCCCAAGGCCGCAGACCATCACGTCGTAATCGGCCACAGGTTCAGACCGGGACGGCGGTGGTGCTGAGGCGATTCGTGAGCGTGCCGATGCCGTCGATCTCGAGCTCGATCTCGTTGCCCGGTTTGATCCAACGGTCGAGCTCCAGGCCGCAACAGCCGGGCATCGTGCCGGTGGAGATCACGTCGCCAGCGTCGAGCCGCTCCCCCGCTGAGGCGTAGGCCAACATGGCCCCGAGCGTGTGCTGCGGGTTCGCCGTGGTGCCCTCGCACCAGAGCTCGCCGTCGACGCGGACGCGTCCCGTCGCCTTGGTCCAGTCCGGCATCGCGTCGGCGGTGATCACGTCGTAGCCGATCGAGTTGGCGAAGGTCTTGGCTTTGACGACGGGGCCGAAGATGTTGTGGCGGTAGTCGTCGGCCTGGACGTCCCGTGCGCTCCAGTCGTTGAGGATGAACCACCCGCCGACGGCGTCGAGCGCCTCCTCAGGGGTCGCGTCGACGAGCGGCTTGGCCAGCACGCAGGCCAGCTCCAGCTCGAAGTCCAGCCACTTCGTGTGGCTCGGCAGCCACATGTCCTCGCCGTCAGCCAGCACAGCGGTGTGGTTGGCCACGTAGAACGTCGGGGCCTCGCGGAACCTGGCGTTGGGCTTCAGCTTCGGAAAGGTCTTGCCGGTGACGCGCTCAAAGCCGGCGACGGCCTTGGCCATCGGTGCCGGGAAGAACCGCTTGACGAGCATGCGGCCGGAGTTCACGACGTGGTCTTCCCACAACATGAATGCGCGGAGCGATCGTGGGCGGAACGGCAGAATGGCGTCTGCGGGATCGGCCACCTCGGCATCTCCAAGCGCCCCCTGCACCTTCGCGCGCTCATCGGGACTGGCGGCCAGGAACTCCAGGAGGTCGGGCTGGCCAGGCACCAGGCGCCAGGTGCCGTCGGTGTGTTCGGCGATGAGACCGCCGGGGGTCATGCGCAACTTCATGGGACGAGAGGCTCCGAGGTCGATCGGTACGAGCAGATTTGAAGACCGTAGCGATAAACTGATAACTTCGTCAACTACGACTGATCGATCGTCGTAGCGTGGGCAACGTCGATGCGTCTCCCCTGAAGCCGGCGTCGCTGGCGCGCGGTTGGGGACACCCGCGCGCCAGCCGCCCCACGTCTCTCCCCCGCCCTTGCGTACGCTTGCCCATATGACCGCGTCTGCCGACGAACCGCCGCTCAGCCGGCGCGAGCGCCGCAAGGCCGAGACGCGCGGCAAACTGCTCGCGGCCGCCCGCGACCTGCTCGCCCAGCAGGGCGCCGATGCCACGCGGATCAACGAGATCACCGAGGCCGCTGACGTCGGATTCGGCTCGTTCTACAACTACTTCGAGAGCAAGGACGCGATCGTGGCGGCCGTCGTGGAGGCGGTGACCACCGAACTCGGGGAGACGATCGCCGCCGTCACGGTGGACTTCGCCGATGCCGCTGAGGTGATGGCGATCGCTCACCGCACGATCATTCAGCAGGCCGCTGCCGACCCGACGGTCGGCTGGCTGCTCGTGAGGCTCGAGCTCAGCCACGATCTCGTGTCGACCGCACTCGGCCCGTTCGTCGTGCGAGATCTGCAGCGCGGCATCGATGACGGCCGCTTCACGGTGGCCGACCTCGTCCCGACCCTGATCGCGCTGGGCGGTGCGCTGCTCGGCATCGTTCGGGCGGTGCTTCAGGATCGCGCTGGGCCGAGCGCCGACGTCAGCCACGCCATCGTGGTCTTGCAGATGCTCGGCGTCCCGCTCGACGAGGCGATCGAAGTCGCGAACCGGCCGTTGCCGGCCGTCGTCATCCCCTCGAGGGTCTAGCTCTCGAGCACCTCGGAGGCCTCCATCCAGGCGGCCTCCACCTCGTCGCGCTCGGTCGCGATGGCGGTCTGTTCGTCGCCGAGCTCCCGGAGTCGGCTCGGATCGGTCGCGGAGTCGGCCATCGCCTGGTGGAGCTTGGCCTCGCGCTCGTCGAGCTTGGCCAGCGCGCGTTCCAGGCGCTGGACCTCTTTGCGGGCCGCGTGAATCTGGCCGCCCGACGGCTTGGCCGTGGCCGTGGCGGTCCCACCGCCCGAGGTCGGAACGGTCCCCGCGCCCTTGGCCGCGGCGGCACCCGCCCGGCCGGAGCCGCCGGCGCCCTTGCCGCGGCGCTCCTCGACGTACTGCTCGATGCCGGACGGCAGGTGACGAATCGTGCCGTCGGGCGAGAGCGCGTACACGTTGTCGCAGACGCGCTCCACGAAGTACCGGTCGTGGCTCACCACCACGAGCGTGCCCGGCCAGCCGTCGAGGAGATCCTCCATGGCCGTGAGGGTGTCGATGTCGAGATCGTTGGTGGGCTCGTCGAGCAGGAGCACGTTGGGCTCCTCCATCAGGAGCCGCATCAGCTGCAGCCGGCGGCGCTCACCACCGGAGAGATCCTTCACCAGCGTCTGGGAGCGCTCGCCACGGAACCCGAACCGCTCGCAGAGCACGCCGGCGCTGAGTTCTTGCCCGTCGCTCGTGGTGATCCGCCCGCGGACGGCCTCCAGCGACTCCAGCACCCGCAGGTGGCCGGGGATCTCGGCGGTGTCCTGTGAGAGGTGGGCGAGCTTGACGGTCTGGCCGCGCTCGACTCGGCCCGTCGTGGGCTCCAGATCGCCGCTGAGCAGCTTGATCAAGGTCGTCTTGCCCGAGCCGTTGACGCCCACCAGCGCAACGCGATCGCCGGGGCCAAGCCGCCAGGTCGCGCGGTTGAGCAGCACCTTGTCGCCGTACGCGACCGACACCTCGACGGCATCGAGCACCTTGTTGCCCAGGCGCGCATTCGCGAATCGCAGGAGCTCGACGCTGTTGCGTGCCTCGGGCACGTCGGCGATCAGCGCGTTGGCGGCGTCGATGCGGAACTTCGGCTTGGTGGTGCGGGCCGGCGGGCCACGGCGCAGCCAGGCGAGTTCTTTCTTCACGAGCTGCTGGCGCTTGTCCTCACGCGTATTTGCCTGGCGGTCGCGCTCGGCGCGAGCCAGGACGTAGGCCGCGTAGCCGCCCTCGTACTGGTGGACGGTGCCGTCGGCCACCTCCCAGGTGTGGGTGCACACGGCGTCCAGGAACCAGCGATCGTGGGTGATGACCACCATCGTCCCGCGGCGCTTGGCGAGGTGGCGGGCGAGCCAGTCGACGCCTTCGACGTCGAGGTGGTTCGTCGGCTCGTCCAGGAGGAGGAGCTCGGGGTTGTCGATCAGCGACTTTGCGAGGGCGATACGCCGGCGCTCGCCGCCGGAGAGCGGCGCGATCACGGTGTCGAGGCCGTTGGTGAAGCGAGACATCTCCACGCCGCCAAGCAGGCCGTCGAGGACGTCGCGGAAGCGGGCGTCGCCGGCCCATTCGTGGTCGGCGCGGCCGCCGACGAGCTGGTCGCGGATCGTCTTCGTGGGGTCCAGTTCGTCGCCCTGGCCAACGACCGACAGATGCAGCGAGCCAGTGAGGACGACCTGGCCCTTGTCCGGGCCTTCAATCCCGGCGATAAGGCGCAGCAGCGTCGACTTGCCGTCGCCGTTGCGGCCGACGATGCCGATGCGATCACCAGCAGAGAGGCCGAGCGTCACGTCGCGCAGGACGGAGCGGCTGCCGTAGCCCTTGTCGACCGAGTTCAGGTTGACGAGGTTGCGTGTGGGGGCTGCCATCGGTGTGTCATGTTGCCGGGTTGGCCGCGCCGGTGCACCGCGCCCGGCCGGCACCTGACGCCGCCCTACTGCGTCGTGGCGCCCGCTGGCCCCGGCCAACCCAGGTGGGCCACCGCCTCCAGCGCAACCGCGAGCGAGAGCCGCCGCTCTCGGACGTCATGCCCGAGCAACTCGCGGGCACGTGCGACCCGGCTCAGGACGGTGTTGCGGTGGGTGCCGAGTCGCGCGGCGGCGCTCGCGGCGTTGCCGCCCTCGTCGAGGTAGACGCGCACGGTCTCCATCAGGACCGCCGAATTTGGCGCGGCGTGCAGCGGCGCCAGGGTCTCGACGACAAATTCGCTCAGGCGCTCGGCGTCCTTGGCCATCAGCGCGATGACCTCCACGTCCGGGTGAGCGACCCAGCGTCGGTCGCCGGAGGCCAGCAGCCGCTGGGCGGCCAGCGCCTCTTCGTGGCTGCGCCGAAACCCCTCCACGCCGGCATGCCGACCCCCGATCGCGACGCGCAACCCCTCTTGTGCCTCAACCACCGTCTCGCCGAGCGTCGCCGACGCCAGGCTCCCTGGGCTCGAGAACCAGGCCCAAAGGGCGTGCCGCCCCGGGGCGGAGATCAGGTGACTCGTTGCGCCAGCAGCCCGGGCGAGCGCCTCGGCCAACGATTCCAGAGCGCCGTGCGGCGTTTGGGCAGCCGGATCCGCCCAGAGGACCACCGCCGTGTGGGCGCCGTCGAGGCGGTAGTCCAGCCGTTGGCTGGCCGTCTCCGCCGAGATCGGCGCGCCTTCGAGGAGCAGGCGAATGGTCTGCTCACGGCGCGCGGCGACGCCCGCCGTCAACTGGCCGCGCTCATGCTCGACCTGCTCGATCATGCCGCGCAGCACGTCGTCGACGAAGCTAAAGAGCACGGCTGAGGAGTACTCGAGCACCGCGGGATAGGCCTCGGGCGGCACGCGGCGGCCGGCCTCGGCCATCCAGCGCTTCCAGGCCACGTTCTGGCCCCAGCGGTAGACATGCGCGAGCACCTCCAAGTCGATTCCCCGCCTCACGAAGGTCCGCGCTAGATCTAGAGCCTCCAAGGGGACGCCCGCCGGTACCGGCTCCCCGGGGCTGGCCGCCAGCGAACTCAGGAACCGTACGACGTTGGCCCGAGTGCTCGCGGCAATCTCTCGGCCGACCACCGGCTCGGCGGCGAGCTCGGGCACGCGCTCGGCAATCACTGACGCGATCTCGCCGGCCATCTGCTCGACGTCGGCCAGCAAGGCGGCAGCAATCTCACCGACGTAGGGCTCCGGGGCTGGGGTCGTCATCACATCGAGCGTAGCCGGGCGGAGCTGTGCGATCAGCACAATCCGCGGCCCCCATTTCATGCGCCCGCCCATGGTGCGCGCCATCACACGCAGCTACCTTGCTGGAATGCGCACCACGTCCGTTCTGATTATCGGCGCCGGCTTTGGCGGGATCGGCGCCGCGATCGAGCTCCGGCGGCAGGGCTACACCGACGTGCAGATCCTCGAGGCCGCCCCCGAGCTCGGCGGCACCTGGTTCTTCAACACCTACCCAGGCGCCGCCTGCGACATCCCGAGCCACTTCTACTCGTACTCCTACGAGCAGCGCAAAGACTGGTCACGGCTCTGCTCGACCCAGCCCGAGATCCTGGACTACATGCACGGGGTCGCCACGAAGTACGGCCTCGACGAGATCATTACCACCGACTGCCCAGTCGCCTCTTGCGCCTGGGACGACGACGCCCAGGAGTGGACGGCGACCGCCGAGGACGGCCGCGCCTTCACGGCCGACGTGCTGATCCTCGCCACCGGCCAGCTCAACCGCCCCGCCTATCCCAAGATCACGGGCATCGAGCGCTTCGAAGGCGACGCGTTCCACTCGGCCCGCTGGGACCACGACCTTCCGCTCGCCGGCAAGCGCGTCGCCGTGATCGGCTCGGGCGCCAGCGCCGTCCAGTTCGTCCCCGAAGTGGCAAAGCAGGCGGCCAATCTGGTGGTCTTCCAGCGCACAGGCGCCTGGTTCATGCACCGCTGGAACAACCCGTACTCACGGCCGGTGCGGGCGCTGCCCAAGCTCCCGGGCGTGCAGGCGTTCCGGCGGTCGTTCGTATTCCACTTCGTCGAGCAGATCACCCGCTCGATCAAGCACCCGAACACGGCCGGGCGGATCCTGAAACTGCGGTCGATCGCGTTCATGCGCTGGCAGCTGCGCGGCGCCCCCGAGCTGCGCAAGCAACTCTGGCCTGATTACACCTTCGGCTGCAAACGGATCCTGTTCACCTCGCACTACCTCCCCGCGCTGCGCCGTCCCAACGTGCAGCTCGTCACCGACGCGATCACCGAGATCGATGCCACCGGCGTGACGACCGCCGACGGCCGCCACCACGACGTCGACACCCTGATCTACGCGACCGGCTTTCAGACGACCGACATGCCGGCCATGGACATCACCGGGCGCGACGGGGAGAACCTGCGCGAGACCTGGGCGCCGGGAGCCCACGCGCACCTGGGGATGACCGTCCCCGGGTTCCCCTCGATGTTCGTGATGTATGGGCCCAACACCAACACCTCCGGGGGCTCGATCATCTTCTTCCTCGAGCTGCAGGCCGCCTACATTCGCCAGGCACTGGAACTCATGGAGGGCCGCCACGCTGGGGCGATCGAGGTGCGCAGAGAGGTCGAGGAGCGCAGCGACCGCGACCTACAAGCCGAGTTCTCCGGCAGCGCCTGGCTGCGCTGCGACTCCTGGTACCGCAACGAGAACGGGCGGATCGTGACGAACTGGCCTGGCTACATGGCCGACTACCGAGAGGCAACGGAGACGCTCGTCCCCAGCGACTTCGAGCTACTGCCCGTTCCCGAGCCAGCGACCGCTGAAGCCGACCCGGCGAGCGCGTAGCCCCGCCGTGCAGGTTCTGGCACGTACCCGCTCGCGGATCTGAGAGGGTGGCGACATGTACGACTACGTGATCGTGGGCGCGGGCACCGCCGGGTGCGTCCTCGCTGGACGCCTCTCCGAAGACCCCTCCATCCGGGTGCTCCTGCTTGAGGCCGGCGGCAAGGACAAGTCGCTGAACATCAAGATCCCGGCGGCGTTCCCCAACCAGTTCCACGACGAGAAGCTCGACTGGGACTTCTCGACCGAACCCGAGCCCTACGTCGACGACCGCGAGCTCTACGTGCCACGCGGCAAGGGCCTCGGCGGCTCGAGCTCGATGAACGCGATGCTCTACGTCCGCGGGCGCCCGCTCGACTACGACGGTTGGGAAGCACAGGGTGCACCCGGCTGGGGCTACCAGGACCTCCTCCCCCTCTTCAACGGCGCCGAAGACAACGTCCGCGGCGCCTCGGAGTACCACGGCGCCGGCGGGCCGCTTCGGATCGAGGAGCAGCGCTCACCGCGGCATGTGAGCAAGCGGCTGCTCGACGCGAGCGTCGCGGCCGGCATCCCTCGCATCGACGACTACAACGGGCCTGAGCAAGACGGCGTGTCGTGGTTCCAGGTGAGCCAGAAGAACGGCAAGCGATTTAGCTCCGCCGACGGCTACCTGAAGCCCGCCGCCGACCGACCGAACCTCACCGTGCGCACCGGGGTGACCGTGCTCGGCATCGAGCTGGAGGGCGACCGCGCCGTCGGCGTCCGGCTGGCCTCAGGCCGTCGGGGCAAGCAGGAGGTCGTCCGTGCCGAGCGCGAGGTGCTCCTCGCAGCCGGCGCGATCGGCTCACCGCAGCTGCTGCTGCTCTCCGGCATCGGCGATCCCGACGAGCTGCGTGCCGCTGGCGTCACGCCGCGCCATGAGCTCGCGGGCGTCGGGCGCAACCTCCAGGATCACCCGTTCGTCACGTTGATCTGGGAGGTGTCAGACACGCACTCCCTGGCGACGGCGGAGAGCCCGAAGTTCCTTGCGGAGTGGCTGCTGCGTAAGTCCGGGCCGCTCACGTCGACCGTTGCCGAGGTCGTCGCTTTTACGCGGACACGCCCCGGACTCCCCGCGGCAGACATCCAGTTCCACATGGGCGCCGCCTACTTCGACGACCACGGCGCCGAGAAGTACGACGGCCACTGCGCCGTCATCGGCCCGGTGCTCGTGTCGCCGAAGTCACGCGGCAAGGTGTGGCTGCGCTCAGCCGACCCGACGGCCAAGCCGCGCATCCTCACGAACTCGCTCTCCGAGCAGGACGACGTGGACTCGCTCGTCGCCGGGATGGAACTCGCCCGCGAGATCATGCGCCAGGACCCGATCAAGGACGTGATCGTCAAAGAGGTCAAGCCTGGCCCGTCGGCGACGACGCGCCAGCAGCTCGAAGACGACCTGCGCCGACGCCTGATGCTGATCTACCACCCCGTCGGCACCTGCCGGATGAGCGATGACCTGAGCGTCGGTCCGGTCGTCGACAGCCAGCTGCGCGTGCACGGCCTGCAGGGGCTGCGCGTGGTCGACGCGTCGGTGATGCCGACGATCACCGGCGGCAACACCAACGCGCCGACGGTGGTCATCGCCGAGAAGGCCGCCGCGATGATCCTCTCGCCGGTGCCTGCGTGAACCACCACCGCGAAGGGACCGGCCCGCCGCTCGTCCTGATCCACGGGGTCGGGCACCACTGGCAGGGGTGGCAGGCCGTCATCCCCGATCTTGCGCGGGACTTCGACGTGATCGCGTGCGACTCGCCGGGATTCGGGGCGTCTGCACCGCTTCGCCACGCCGGCCCGCCGACGATCCCGGCCTACGTCGACGCTTTTGCGCTGTGGCTCGCGCACGAGGGCATCGAGCGCCCCCACGTGGCCGGGAACTCAATGGGCGGCGCGATCGCGTTGGAGCTGGCCCGGCGCGGGCTGGTCTCCTCGGCGACGGCATTCTCGCCCGCGGGATTCTGGAATGGCCCGGAACTGCGGTGGTGCCAGGCGGCGCTGGGGCTCATCCACGCCGTGCCGCCGCCGCTCCGGCCGCTGGTGCGGGCGCTCACGGCCAATCCGCATACCCGCGGGCCACTCTTCGCCACGCTCTACCGCTGGCCGGCCAAACTCGCCGCCGACGACGCGGTCGCGACGCTGCAAGCGGCGTGGGACGCGCCCGCCTTCAAGCCCGCGGTCGCGGCGTTCGACCTCTACCGCTTCGAATCAGGGGCCGAGCCGCTCCCGGTTCCCGCGACGGTGGCCTGGGGCAACCGCGACCGGCTCCTGCCATTCAAAACGCAGTCGGCGCGGGCGCGGCGCGCCCTCCCGGAGGCCGTCCACGTGACGCTCGGTGCGGGGCACCTGCCGATGACCGATGACCCACCGGCCGTGACCGCCACGATTCGCGCCACGGCCGCGCGCTCCGGTTAGCCTCGATCTCATGAACGCGCCGCCGCTCTGCCCCACCTGCCACCAGCCGGCGTCTGAGGCGCTGGCCGGCCACGAGCACGGGTGGGAGTGCCGCAACGAGGCCTGCCCGCTCTTCGGCGAGGAGGTCGGCATCGACTCCGACCACGGCGTCCGTCAGCTCGAAGACATCGGCGACGATGACCCGGCGGTGCCGTCGCCTCCCGGCGACGTCGACTGAGTCGGCTCCGGCTCGGGCTCGGCGGCGGCGACCGGCGCCGGTTCGACGGCCGGCTGCTCTGCCGCCGACGGCGTCGGAGCCGCCACCGAGTTCTCGGAGTCCGAGCCTCCAGCTTGGAGCGAGTCGGCACCCGGGCGGTCGCCTCGGCCAGCCCCGCGGTGGCGCTTCCTCTTCGGGCCCGAGGAGGCCGCGAGCGCGCGAGGCGTCCGCGCCTCGTGGTGGTCGGAGCCACCTCGGCGGCCCGCGCGCTGCTGCCCGTCACGACGGGTCGATCGGCTCGAGGCTGGAAGGGCGTCGGCGTTTCCACGCCCTCGGGTGCCTTCTCCAAGTCGGTCGGAGGCGTCCGGGGCCGGCGGCGACGTGTCCTCGCCCGCCTCATCGACCTCGCTGCCGGTCGGCTCGGTGGCCGACGCAGCAGCCGAAGCCGCCCGCGTCGAGCGGATCGGCAACGTCACGAGGCTGCTCGCCGTCAGCGCCGGCGCCGTGTGCTCGCCGGAGGTCGTCGCCTGCGACCCAGAGTCGGTGGTCGCCTCCACCGCCGTCGTCTTCCTCTCCGGCTCGCCGACGGTGCCGACGGCGCCGGTGCCAATCGCGCCGACCGACGCCACGGTGGCGGTTGCGGCCAACGCGGCGGCCGTCGCACCTTGCCCCGCGCCGCCGATCAGGACGGCAAGTCGGCGCGTCCCTTCCTCGCCTCCCGCCTGCGCGAACCAGCTCACCGCCGGTCCCGGCAGGAACGACGCGACCATCCCGCGGACGCTCGTCCGCGCCCGGTGCACGAGCTGGCGGAGCGCGCCGCCAGACATGCCCATCTCGTCGGCGACGAGCTCCGTCGATCTGCCGTGCACGGCCGTCTCCAGCAGCGCCGTGCGCTGACGCTCAGGCAGCGCGCTCACCGCTCTCAACACGTCGTCGACCTCCCCTCGAGCGCTGGCAACGGCGGCCGGGTCGGCGCCGCCGGCGAGCTCCGGTGAGAGTTCAACGAGTTCGCCCCGGTGCAGGCGCAGCTGATCGATCGCGGCGTTGCGGGCGATCGAGAAGAGCCAGGGCCTGAGTTCGCGGACGGCAACGCCGCGCTCGAGCGCCAGCCAGGCGCTGATGAACGTCTGCTGCACCGCGTCGTCGACCCGTTCGGGACGGGTCAGTCCGGCGCAGTACCGCAGCAGCCGTGGGCGGTAGCGGGCGACGATCTCGTCGAAGGCCTCGGAGCTGCCGGCCAAGGCGAGCTCGAGGAGTTGCTCGTCGCGTGCATCCCTGATCGCGGCGATCGGGCGGAGCGTCTTCCCGCGTGGCATGGCGCCAACGGTAGAAGTCGAACCTGGGGGTCTCCTGGGAGTCGGCGGCGCGCTGGCCGAATGCTCCTCGGGGCCGCCGTTAGGCCAGCGCGCCCTCGGAGTAGTCCTCGTCGCGCGAGCCCGAAGGCTCGTCGAACTTGGGAATCCGGACGACCCGGATGATCGTGCAGACCGCCAAGATCTGCATGCAGACGGCGCTCACGAAGCAGTAGGGGCAGAAGTGCTCCATCACGAACAGCGCCTGGTACTGCAGCCAGATGCTGAAGGCCGCGCCGACGGTCGCAAAGAACGCCCCGGTCAGTTTGCCGAGGTCGTTATTGAAGAACGTCGACCCGAAGATGAGGATGTACGTCAGCATCCCGATGGCCGTCACGGGGATGCCAAAGATCTCCGACCAGTGGCTCGCCTGGATGATCTCGCAGCCGCCTTCGCAGGCGATGGCCTTGTCGAACACCTTGGAATACGTGAGGTACGTCGCGGCCAGGAAGCCGGGAATCACGACGAGGCGAATCGCGAGGAGCAGGCGTCGGTCGGTGCGGTCCACAGCAGTCATCCTGCCGCATTGGTCGGCTCCTCGGCGCCACCACCACAGAACGCGGGCGCGCGGCCCGTCCGCAAGGTGGCCATCTGTACGACCCGCGTCCAGCTTCCGGTGGCTTGGCTCAATCGATCGGCTGGGACGCCGAGTGAAGTCACAGGAGCGTGCCCCGCGCGTTCCCCCGATCCCTGACCGTGACGCTGACGCCCACCGCCCGCAACCTGCTCGCCACCGTCGTGGTGGTCGGCCTGTTGATCGCCACCGTTGGCGCGGCCGTGTTCTCCGCCTACACCTCGGTGAGTACCAACGAGGGCAACACGTTCACGGCCGGCACGATCGCCCTGACCGACAACGACAGCGGCTCAGCCCTCTTCAACGTGAACGGCTTCACCCCGGGAGACAGCTTCGTGCGCTGCATCAGGGTCGACTACACCAGCACCGGCGGAGTCGAATCCGGGATCAAGCTCTTCGGCAACTCCGGCGGCACCGGCCTGGCGGGCTACCTCGACCTTCGCATTCGCCGCGGGACGATGCCCGCGCCGGGCGCCTCCGGCGACTGCACCGGCTTCACGCCAGACATCACCGACTACGACGGCAACGGCGACGGCGTGTTCTTCGACTCCCAGCTCGACCAGTTCCCGTCGAGCTACGCGGCGGGCATCACCGATCCCGTCGCCGCCTGGGCCAACGGCGATAGCGCCGTCTACGAGATCACGCTGACCGTGCAGAACGACAACGCCGCACAGGGCCTCGCCGCCACCCAGGACTTCTCGTTCGAGGCGCGCAACCTGTGAGCGCGACGGCGCAGACGGGCGCGCCCCCAGTCGCCGCCCCCACCGCTGCAGCCCGCACCACTGGGGCCGCCACCGTCGGCCGGATCCTCAGCACCGGCCTGTTGCTCGTCGCCGCAATGGCCCTCGTCGCCGTGCTCGTCGCCGGCGCCAACGGCCTACGCATCCGCGTGGAACAGACGGGCTCGATGGCGCCGATGATTCACCCCGGCGACCTCGTCCTCGTGAAGCAGACGTCGATCGACACGATCCGCGTCGGTGAGGTCATCGGCGTACGCGCCGCGAGCGGAGCGGTGATCGTGCACCGCGTCAAGCGCATCGCCGGTGCGGGCGCGGCGCTGCGCGTGACCACCCAGGGCGACGCCAACCCAACGAGCGAAGACTGGACGTTGCGGCGAGGGAGCGACGTCGCCCTCGTGCGCGGGACCGTCGCTGGCGCCGGCACCATCGTCGACGCGCTCAAAGGGCCGCTCGTCGCCCTGATCGTGCTCGTGGCCGCACTCATTCTTGCCGTTGGCCAGCTGCGCCAGATCTGGAGCCGCTCGTGAAGCGCGGGCTCGCCAAAGCCCTCGCCGCCGGCGGGACGCTGTTTGCGCTGGCCGGCACGGCGGTCGCGGCCGACCAGATCGCTGGACGCGAGCGCCCGCCGGCCGCCTCCGCGGTGACGATCTCCTCGACGGCCCCGCTCTTCCAAGAGACCGGGCTCGTCAATGGGCAGACCTTCGAGCGCTGCACGGTGCTCACGAACCAGGGCCCCCAGCCGGCCGACGTCACCCTGTTCGGCAACGCCAGCCAAGCCGACCTCTCCCCCTGGCTGGAACTCGAGCTCGTCCGCGGCACCCTCCCGGACGGCACCGCCTCCGGCGACTGCACCGGCTTCACCGCCGACGTCGACGACTATGGGCTCGGCGCCGGCGGCATGGTCTTCCGCGGCACGCTCGACACGCTCCCGGGCACCGACGCCGGCATCGCCGACCCGACCCGCTGGGCCGTTGGCGAGCGCCACGCCTACCTCCTTCGCGTGCACTACACCGGCGACAACCCCCAGCAGGGCCTGCAGACCGTCCAGGACTTCAGCTGGGGCGCGACCCCCTTCGACGACCGCCCCCCGGAGGCGTTCGTGGATCCAGGCCAGACGCCGGGCACCTCAGGGCCGGCCGGTGCTACGACCGACCCGGTCCCCGGCGACCCGACCGCCAGCCCCCTGGGCCGGGCGTGCACCGTGGTCACGTTCCCGTCGCGCTCCTACATCGGCGCACGTGCCATCTCCAAGCCCAAAGAAATCAAGAAGAAGAAGAGCAAGGCCGCCAAGAAGGCCGAGGCCAGCCTCGGTTCATCAGCCGACGGCGTGATCTCCGCCGGCGAGAACCTCGATGCGCTCGGCGCAGGCGAGGCCGAGCGCCGGGCAGAGCTGCTTGCCTCGACGCGCCGCACCGCCGCGCGCCGCGCGCCCGTCTTGGTCGTGCGCCTGGCTCCCCTCAAGGGAGACAAGATCAACGTGCGCGTCGGACTGCGCAAGAACGGCAAGCTCCTCTCACCCAAGCGGTGGAAGTGGGTGCGCGTTCGCGTGAACGCCTCGCCGACGAAGAGCACCCTGCGATGGCCCTTTACGGCGACCGCCCAGATGGATCAGCTCAAGCTGGGCTACAACCAGCTCGACCTCACGCTCAACCGCGGCACCAGCGCCAAGCGCGTGAAGGGCCTGCCCGCCCTGCTGCGGCGCTCGTTTGCCTTCGTCGTCGGCCAGCCCGGCACCACGACGCCCGGCGGCAGTGACTGCACCCTCGGCTGACGCTGAGCGGGCGAGCGCGCCCACAAGATCTTCCCACTATGACGGTGTCCATGGTGTAACTTCGCTGCATGGAACGCTGGCGTACCGCCAGCGTCTCGGTACCCGGAGGCGTCGCACCCATGACCGCGCAAGCCAGCATCCAGCCCGTCGACTACCCCGCGGGTGCGGGCCCGATGCTCGAGATCCCGGGTGTGCCCGTCGAGCATGAGTTCTACGACCTGCCCAGCGGTCGCTTTCACGTCGCCCGGGCCGGCGACCGGTCGCTTCCCGCGATCCTGCTCGTCCACGGGTTCCCGCAGCACTGGTGGTCGTGGAAGGGCGTCGTTCAGGAACTCGTCAAGGACGCCCACCTGATCATGCCCGACCTGCGCGGCTCTGGTTGGAGCAGCGTGCCGACCACGAAGGGCTCCTACTCCAAGAGCGCCATGGCCGAAGACCTCGTCGGCCTGCTCGACGCGATGGGGATCGACCAGATCGCGATCGGGTCCCACGACTGGGGCGGGTTCATCGCGCAGATCCTGGCGATCGACCACCCCGAGCGAGTCAGCCGGCTGCTCGCGCTCTCGATCGCTCCGCCCATTCCGGTGAAGCGGCCGCCGTTGCGCAGCGCCGCCCGGATGTATTACCAGCTGGCGTTCTCCGCGCCCGGATCCACGCGGCTGATGTTTCAGAACACCAAGTTCTTTGCGCGCGGACTACGTGGCGACGTCCAACGCAAGGACGCGTTTACCAAGGAGGACGCGCTGATCTTCGCTCGCCCCTATGCCGATCCGACGCGTGCGCGGGCCGCGCAGATGATGTACCGGTCGTTCGTGTTCGGCGACGCGGCGGCCCTGATGAAGCGGATGAAGGGCAAGCGGTTCACGATGCCCGTGCGGCTCGTCCTCTCCAAGTTCGACGGCTACGTGCCACCGGAGTTCGCGGCGAACTCGCGTCACCTTGGCCCGCAGGTCGAGGCGTTCGTGCAGGACCGCACCGGGCACTTCCTCCCGGACGAAGACCCCGCCTACGCGGCCGATCAGATCCGGGAGTTCCTGCTCCCGCACGCCGTGCCACTGAGCTAGCGGCGGGCGCGCGAAGCGCCAGTCGATCGTTCGTTAGCGCGGGCGGTTGGCCCGGCGGGCTTGCTTCTGACGCTTGGACTTGGTGCGCTTCTTGTTCTTGCCGACCTGGCCGCCGGGGCGCGCCTCGCCTTCGAACATCGTCTTCGGCACACCGCGGGTCGCGCTCGGATCGATCGCTTTGGCGGGCGCCGCGCGGCGGTCGTCGCCAACCGCGTGCCGCGAGTCGCGGAGCATGTAGGCCGTAGCGCCGCCGATCAGCACCACGCACGTGATGGCCAACCAGGCCTCGATGCCGATCCCGCCGCCGCCCTCTTGTGCGGCTTCCTCGGCGGCCGCTTCGCGCTGGGCCGCCGCCTCCTCTTTGGTCTGCGCCGGCGTGATCAGCGTCTGCCCCATCGCAGGGCCAGCGAACGGGCCTGCCACGAGCAGGCTGCAGAGCAGCGCGGCGACGAGGGCCGTCAGGCGGCGGGTGGAAGGGGACAGCTGGAGAGCGTGCAGCACGACTGCGCGAGGGTATCGAACACGCGGGCGGTCGACGGTCGCCGGTTAGACAGCGGGAGGACGCAGCGTCGAGGCGCCACTCATCCCCGCGCGCTAGCTAGGCTGGTAGGCATGGCTCAGAGGCAGCGTCAGGTCCGGATGCAGCAGGCATCCTCCATCAGCTCAATGCAGGACCTCGAGCACAGGACCGACGAGGAACTCGAGAAGGAGACTCGTCACCGCGCAGCGGCACAGGCCCTCCTCGGCTCCCGCGCCGCCCAGCGCTACGACGCACCGCGCGCCAAAGAGCACTTCCAGCGTGCCATCGCCGCGGCACGCCCCCAGGAGCGGATGCAGATTCGCCGCATGGCCGACGCGTCGATCGCCCTGGCGGAGCGCCGCCCCGGCGCCCTGAAGGACGCCATGGAGCGAATGGGCCAGGAGGCGCCGAGCGGCCGCCAGCTGTTCATGCTGCGCGTCGCTGGGATCGTGGCTCCGCCCAAGAGCGCCGGCACGGCGGCCCGCATCCGCGGCATCTTGGCCGTCATGGCCTTCATCGCAGTGCTGTTCGCCGTGTCGTTCGGGATCGTCTCCTTGATCGCGTGGCCCTTGGGCGGCGCGAGCGGTGGGATCCGGATCTTCTACGCGTTCCTGCTGATCTTCATCGCGATCGGCGTGTTGTTCTTCGTCGGCAGGCGTCGGCAGCGCAAAGCCGCTGCGCCGGCGAACCGCTGACGGCGGTGGCGGGCCCGCGACGCGGAGCCGTCCTAGCGGCTCGTGGCGCGGCTCGGCTCTCCCGCGCAACCGGCCGCGGCGGCACCTCGCTTCCCGGCAAAGTCCTGCTGAAGCTCGACCCGGATGCCCTCGCGCAGCTTGCCGCGGCGCTCCCCCAGGTTGCGCTGGTCTCGGCAACGAACGGCAAGACCACCACGACGGCGTGCGTCCGCAGCATCCTCGAAGCCGCCGGGCGCGTGCCCGTTGGCAACGCCGAGGGCGCAAACATGGCCGGCGGGATTGCGGCATCGCTGCTGAGCCAAGAGGACGCCGCCGCCGATCCCCTGGCCGTTGGGCTGCTCGAGGTCGACGAGTTCTGGCTCTCGCAGGTCGCGGCCGCCACGCAGCCTGAGGCGATCCTCCTGGGCAACCTCTTCCGCGACCAGCTCGATCGCTACGGCGAGCTCGACGCCATCGCCGAACGCTGGGGCGAGCTCCTGCCGACCTTGCCGAACACGACCGCCGTGCTCTGCGCCGACGACCCGCTCGTAGCGTCGACGGCGCCCACCGACGGCAACGTGGTCTGGTTTGGCGTCGACGACCCGTCGCTTGGCATGGATCACCGCGATCACGCCGCCGACGGCGTGCACTGCACCGTCTGCGGCACCACCCTAGAGTACTCGGTCGTCTATGCCGGCCACACCGGCGTCTGGGCCTGCCCGGGATGCGGTCGCCGCCGGCCGTCGCCGAGCGTCCGTGCCACCGACGTGACCTTCCAAGGCGCCCGCGGCGCCACGTTCACCCTGCATGCCGGTGACGACGCCGTCGCCGTCACCCTGCCGCTGCCCGGCGCCTACAACGTGGCCAACGCCGTCGGGGCCGCCGCGCTCGCCCTCCAGCTCGGTGCCACCCTCGAGCAGTGCGCCGCCGGCATCGCGTCGATGCACGCCGCCTTCGGCCGCGGCGAGCGCGTCGCGCTGGGCGATCGCGAGCTGCTGCTGATGCTCGTAAAGAACCCGGTCGGCGCCAACGAGGTCCTGCGCACCCTCGCCCTCGAGCCGCGGCCACTCGACGTGCTCGCCGTCCTCAACGACCGCATCGCCGACGGCCGCGACGTCTCGTGGGTGTGGGATGCCGACGTGGAGGCCGCTGCCTCCTCCGTCCGGCGGATCGTCTGCTCGGGCACGCGGGCGGACGAGCTCGCGATGCGCTGGCGGTACGCGGGCGTCAGTCCCGATCGGATCGTCGTGATCTCCGAGCTCGAGACGGCCCTCGACGCGGCACTGCATGGCGGCACGGGCGATGGCCCGCTCGTCGTCCTCCCCACCTACACCGCGATGCTTGAGCTGCGCCAGCTGCTGCTGGGCCGCGGCGCCGTCGCCGGAGCGTTTTCATGACCACACCCCCGTCGTCGGGCATCGAGAACTCCGGCTTCCACGATTCCGAGTGCGCCGCCTACCGCGCCGACCTGGCGCTGTGGCTGGCCCTCGCTGAGACGACCGGGGGCCCGATCATCGATCTGGGCTCGGGGACCGGCCGTACCTCGCTGCCGTTGGCCGAGGCCGGGCATGAGGTGATCGCCGTGGATCTGGAGCCCGACCTCCTCGACGAACTGGGCCGGCGCGCCGCCGATCAGGGCCTCGCCGTACGGACGGCTCCCGGGGATCTGCGGACGCTTGGCATCGACCTGCCCGGCGACCTGCCACCGGCCGCGCTCGTGCTGATCCCGATGCAGACGATCCAGCTCGTCGGCGGGCCGGCCGAGCGCGTCGCGGCCTTCAAGGGCGCCGCCTCGCTCGCGCGGCCCGGCGCCGAGATGGCGGTGGCCATCGTGCCGGAGATCGAGCCGTTCGATGCCCGAGATCAGTTCCCGCCGCTCCTCCCGCCCGACGTTGCGTTCTTGGGCGGCTACCGCTTTGAGAGCACGCCGCTCGCCGTCCTGCAAGACACGCCGGCCGACCGCATCGACATGCACCGCCGTCGGGTCGTTCGCGACGAGACGGGCATGATCCTCGGCACGCCACAGGAGGTCGTCATCACGCTCGACCCGGTCACCGTGCCGGCGCTGCAGGCTGAGGGCGCCGCCGGAGGCTGGACGCCGACGGAGGTCGTCGATCAGCCTGCCACCGATGAGCACGCCGCTGGCGTCGTGGTGATGTTCCGCTTGGACGGTGACCCTGCATGAGCACCGACACGATGCGCGTGGCGTGGCTCTACCCCGAGCACCTGAATATCTACGCCGACCGCGGCAACCTGCTGCTGCTTGAGCGGCGCTGCCAGTGGCGCGACCTCGGCTTTGAGGTGACGGCCGTCAGTCAGGGCGACACCCTCGACCCCGAGGCTCACGACGTCTACTACCTTGGCGGCGGCCAGGACCGCGACCAGGCTCGCTGCGCCGCGGACCTCGTCTCGACGAAGGCGGGCGCGCTGGCGGCCGCGGCGGAACGCGGAGCCACGATCCTCGGCATCTGCGGCGGGTACCAGCTGCTCGGCCACGAGTACGAGCTCGGCGATGAGCGCATTCCGGGCGTCGGGCTGCTCGATCTGCGGACGGTCCGCGGCACAGGCCGGCTGATCGGCGACGTGGAGATCACCGTCGATCTGCCGCGCATCGACGGGTCAACGACCGGGCCCAGGGCGCTGGCGGGCTTTGAGAACCACGGTGGCCGTACCCTGCTGGGCGACGGCGTGGAGCCGCTCGGTGAGGTCGTCTACGGCAATGGAAATGACGGCACCAGTGGCGTGGAGGGCGCCCGCCGCGGCCAGATCATCGGCACCTACCTCCACGGGCCGCTGCTGCCGAAAAACGTCTGGTTTGCCGACGAGCTGATCGCGCGCGCGGTCGGCGTGACGCCCGCCGAGCTGCCAACGCTCGACGACCGCCTCGAGGACGCCGCCCACGCCAGCGCCCGTCGCGCCGCGCGGCGCTCAGCGCCCTCGCACTCGCCCCTGGCCCGCGTCCGCGCGCGCCTGGGCCGCGGCTAACGCCGCTCGGCGCCGCGCCGGGAGGCCGGTCGAAACCAAGGACGAAAAACGGCCTCCATCTCGACCGGCCCTTTCGGCGTCGACGAGCCGGTCGAAACCAAGGACGAAAAACGGCCTCCGTCTCGACCGGCCCTTTCGGCGTCGACGAGCCGGTCGAAACCAAGGACGAAAAACGGCCTCCGTCTCGACCGGCCCTTTCGGACCCGACCGGTTCGGCCGCGGCTAACGCCGCTCGGCGCAGGTCGAAGATCATCAGGCCGGCCTGGATCACCACGGTGACGGCGACGGCGGCGAGGAACGCGGGGGCCGTCCCCCACGCCTCCACCGTCACCGCGACGGTGAAGAGGAAGCCGGCGAAGGAGTAGAAGCCGCGGAGCATGTTGCGCAGCAGGTGGAGCGTGGTGGCGCGGGTCTCGTGCGCGGTAGCGAAGCCGGCGAGGACGCTGGTGATCGTCGGGAACGGCGCGAGGATGCCGCTGGCCGCCGGGCCGAGCTTCGACGCGACCGACGTCAGCACCAAAACCATCGACGCGGCGACGCCGGCGCGTAGCGCCAGATCGTGCTTTGGCCGTCGAGGGACGCCAAGGTACTCGCCCGGCGCCGGCTTCGGGATCACCAGGAGCGCCGCGGCGAAGGCGACGCCGCACAGCGCGAGCCCCGGCAGCGGACTGAATGCTGGGATCGCCACGAGCGCCCCGACCCCCAAGAAGACCGCCCAGCCGAGGACAACGCTCCCAATCGCGCCAAGAGGCGGCCCCAGGAACGCGACCGTCAATACGAAGGCCGTCAGGGCCACGAGCGCCACCAGGCTGTTCTCCGCCGCCTCGGCTGCGAACACCGCCCCGTGCTCGAGGGCGTAGATCAGCAGGATCGGCCCGGCAACCACCGGCAGGCCGCCAAACAATCCGCCGACGCGCGGCCCGAAGCGCCGCACCGCGAGCGAGACGAGCACCACGAACCCCGGCGCCAGGGCCAGCTTCGCGAGCAGAATGCTCATCGGACCCGGGCTGGTCGGTGGAAGAGGGAGCCGGGGACGGAGCGCGCGAGGCGCTCAGGCATCGTCGCCTACGTGGACGATCTCTACGCCAGCGGCCTCGAGCACGTCGGCGCCGTCCAAGACGGCGTAGCCCTGGCGGTAGTAGACCCGCTCGATCCCGGCGCCAGCGATCAGCTTGGCGCAGGGCGGGCACGGGAAGTCCGTCACGTAGATCGACGCCCCGAGGGTGGAGCGGCCGTCGCGGGCGGCGCCGGCGATCAGCCGCGCCTCGGCGTGCGTGGCGAGCGAGAGCTCCAGGTGCACGCCCTTGAAGAAGTTGCTGCGCGGGTCGCCGACGGCGTAGGCCGCGAGCGGGGTCGGGTTGAGCTCGTTGCGGGCAGTGAGCACCGAGCCGTCGGAGAGCCGAAGCGCCGCACCGACCTGTCGCCACCAGTCGACGCTGCCGGCGGCCTCAGCCTCAGCCGCCTCAGCCAGCTCAGCCCAGACGGCGTCGCCAGGCGCCGCCCGAGTCGCAGGTGGCGTCAGCAGTTCGACGCTGCGGCGCTTGTCCCACCGCAGAAAGACCGAGTCGAACGTGACGGGGTTCCTCGGGAAGTACTGCTCGGCGACGAGGTAGCTGACGTCCTCTGACGGCATCACCAGGGACGTCCCGGCCTCAGCCAGCGCCGCCGCGCCTTCCGCATCCAACACTCGGGCCGACGACGCCACGCCCCAGGCGGCAATCGCGCTGGCGACCAGCTCGGGGTCGAGGGCGCGAATGTCCTTGGCCAGCGGGCGGTAGTCGGCGTGGAGTTCGCGACCGATCACATAGAACGGCTTGCCCGTGGCGTGGGCACTGAGGAACCGCCGGTAGCCCTCGTGGAGCACCGGCACGTAGGCGACGACCGCGTGGCTCATCGCCGTTTGAGGATGTTGTCGATCAGGCCCGGGAGGACGTCGGCGAGCGCCGGCCCGAGTTTGTCTCCCAGGTGCATGTACATCTGGCGAATCCGCTCGGAGGTCGTCACGGCCGACTGGCGCGGCAGCACCTCGACGTGCCCGCAGAACTCCGTGAGCGCCTCGAGGTCGGCGTCGGAGTAGGAGTGGTCGGCGGTGAGCACGAGCGTGTCTGGCGAGACGGCCTTGATCAGCGCCCACTTGGGGTCGTCGTCGTTCTTGAGGTAGATCAGGTCGACGGGACGCTGGTGCGCGAGGAGCTCGAGGCGCTCGCCTTCGGGCACCATCGGGCGGTCGTCGCCCTTGCGGCGGCGGATCTTGGCGTCGCTGTCTACGCCGACCACGAGGATCCCGCCGAGCTCTTTGGCCCGCGCGAGGTACTTCACGTGGCCGAGGTGGATCAGGTCGAACGAGCCAGACGTCAGGACGATCGAGAAGCCCTGGGCGCGCAGGTCGGCGACGGTCTTCGTCATCTCGTCGAGCGAGCCCACGAGGCGCTCCGCGAAGTTGACGTTGGGACTAAGGATCCCGCCGCCGGACATGTCACTGCTCACTTGGGCCATCGCAAACGCGCCTTCGCGCCCACGCAACCCTACAGGCGCGCCAGGGCGCAGCTGGGTTTGTCGGACATTGCAGGGATGCCTGGTGGGCGGGCGTGGTCCGGCCGAGCGCCGCTCTACTCTCGGAGGTGATGCCGAACTACCTCCCGTTCGACGAACGGCGCCCCAGCACGCAGTACCGCGACATGCTCCGGACCATCCGCGAGCAGGGCGTTCGCGTGGAGACGAAGCAGGGTGAGGACGCCCTCGCGGTCGCCGGCGTCGTGATGCGATTCCCGATGGCGCAGGGGGCCGCGGTGATCACGGAGCGTTCGATCGGCGGTTTCTACGACAAGGCGATCGGCGAGCTCTGCGCCTTCATCAACGGCGCCCGCACGCTCGACGAGTTCAAGGCGTTCGGCTGCGACTGGTGGGGCCCCTGGGCGACCGACAAGAAGACGAGCTCACGCGGCCTGGCCCCTGGCGATCTCGGCCCGGGCTCCTACGGCCATGCCTTCCACAACTTCACGACGAACCTCGACGACGAGGACGACCCCGGCTTCGATCAGCTCCCGGCACTGATCCAAAAGCTCAAGGACCTCCCGATGGACCGCACGGCGCTGATGAGCCCGTGGATTCCGCAGGCCAACCACCGCACGGCCGAGCTCAAGTCGCGCAACACGATCGCCCCGTGCCACGGGTGGATCCACGCGATGGTCTTCGGCGACAAGCTCCACCTGGTGCATAACCAGCGTTCGGGCGACACGCCGGTCGGGGTCCCGTCGAACATGGTCCAGTACAACGCGCTCGGGCTGATGATCGAGCACCTCACGGGCTACGAGCTCGTGGAGTACGTGCACTGGATCCAGTACGCGCACATCTACGCCAACCAGATCGAGCACGTCGACGAGATGCTCGCCCGCGAGCCGCTGCCCCTCCCCACGCTCGAGCTCACCGAGGCCGGCAAGCGCGTCACCGATATCCATGACTTCCGCGCCGACCACTTCGCGCTCTCGGATTACCACCCGCACCCGGGCATGCGTTCGATCCCGGTGCTGACGTGATCCGCGCGGTGGCGATCGCCGTCGGCCTCGCGGTCGTCGGCAGCCTGGTGCTGCGCGTTCGGACGGCCCGCTAGCCATGCTCGCGATCGTCGTGGCGTATGGCCACAACCGCGTGATCGGGGCCGATGGCGACCTGCCGTGGCACCTCCCCACCGATCTGAAGCACTTCAAGCAGCTCACCTCCGGCCACCCGGTGATCATGGGCCGCAAGACCTATGAGTCGATTCCGCCGAAGTTCCGGCCGTTGCCGGGCCGGCGCAACCTGGTGTTGACCGAGAACCCCGACTACGACCCCGGTGACGGCGCCGAGATCTTCTTCTCCCTCGAAGACGCGGTCGCCGCCACACAGGGCGGCGACGCGTTCGTCATCGGCGGCAGCCGCACGTATAGCGAGGCGCTGCGCAAGGACATGATCGACCGCATCTATGCGACCGAGGTGGATTTGTCTCCTCCCGGCGACGCGTTCTTCCCGTCGCTCGGGCACTGGTGGACCTGCGTGGAGTCTCACGGGCCCGTCACCGAGGCCGACGGCAGCACGTTCACCGTCCGCGTGTTCGAGCCGGCGGTGCCGGCGGACGTGCCCCGCGAGGCGTACCACGACGCCACCGTGACGGGGCTGATCGTGCGTGAGGCGCTCGGTGCCTGATCCGGGCGGCCAGGGCTCGCGCTCGGCTGACGTCGACGACACCCACCGCGACGTCGGCGGTGGCCCGCCGACGAGCGCCCCCGGTGCCTTGTATGAGATGTCGGCGGCGCGCACGGCCGAGCAGCTGGCCTACATGGAGCAGCTTGAGGCCGACGGCATCTGCATCTTCTGCCCGGAGCACGTCGCCGAGTACCACCGCGAGCCGGTCGAGTGGGAGGGCGAGTTCTTCTACGTGACGAAGAACGACTTCCCCTACGCGGGGACGGTCGCCCACTATCTGATCGTCCCCCACCGCCATGTCCGCTCGTTCGACGAGCTGCCGGACGCCGCCGGCGCCGAGCTGTGGGCCATCAAGCGTCGGCTCAAAGCGCAGCTGGAGCCGCTGGCGACCGCGACCGTCGAGCGCTCCGGAGATATGCGCTACAACGGCGGCTCCGTCGCGCACCTGCACGCGCACTTCGTCGCCCTGCCCGCCGATCCGGAGAAGACGGTGCGCTTCAAGGTGAGCGCCGCGGCCGAATAAGGCGTTGGGGCGGCTGAGCGGCCACCCCGCGCAAGACGGCTGGCAAGTCGCACGACAGCGCACCCCCGCCGCAGCCTCGGGTTAGGGTCGATCCATGGGGGAACACAACGCAGCGTTTGGTGAGGCCCAGCTTGCGCGGCCGAACTGGTTCGGGGGCCGACTGCTTACGGCCGACGACCTCGATCTCCAGCAGTCGTACGTTCGCGAGCGAGCTCGTCGACACAATCGCCTCTTGCATGGCTGGGGTGTCGTCACGGGGTTCGAGATCGGGGCCGGGGCAGGCCTCGCGTTGACGATCTCACCCGGGTTTGCGCTCGACGAGGCCGGGAACGAGATCCTCGTGCCCGAGACGGCCACCGTCGACGTCCGCCAAGCGGGCCTCACGCAGCCCGGGACGACGCACTGGCTTGCGATCCGCTGGGACGAGGTCCCGAGCGGCGAGGTCCCAGCCCCGTGGCCTGACGAGCCGGCGGTCGCCGCCAGCTGGGAGGAGGCATTCGAGGTTCAGGTGCTCGAGGAGGACCCGGCCTGCAGCTCTGCGACGACCACGCGCTCGGCGACGCCATGGGTCGTCCTGGCGACCGTCGTCTGGGATGGCGACGCGACGCTGACCGCCGACCCGTCGGTGCGCAGGCCACTCCAGGCACCCGCTCGACCGTAGGGCCAAGCGCGGCGGCGCGGGCTGCGGGCGTCAGGTGCCGGTGGAGCCGTAGCCGCCGGTGCCGCGCTCGTCGACGGCCTCGGGCAGCGTCTCGACCGTGACCACGGGGCTCAGCGCCACCGGGACGATCAACAGTTGCGCGACGCGCTCGCCGGCGTCGAGCTTGATCGCCGTGTCGCGGTCGGTGTTGAGCAGCACGATCTGCACCTCGCCGCGGTAGCCGGCGTCGACGATCCCCGGGGTGTTGACGAGCGACAGGCCCAGACGCGCGGCAAGTCCTGAGCGCGGCACGATGAAGCCGGCGTAGCCCGGCGGGACGGCGATCGCCAGGCCGGTCCCGACCTTGGCGCGAGCGCCCGGCTCGATCGCCACGGCCTCCAGAATCGACAGATCGAGTCCCGCGTCGCCGGCGTGGGCACGCTGCGGGACGACGGCCCGGGGATCGAGCTGCTTGATCGCCAGTTCGGGCGCGGCCACGTTAGTTCGAGGCGGCCGCAACCGCGTACTGCTCGAACTTCGCCGCCCGCTGGTTCGGGACGCGCACCTTGAGACGCACGCCCTCGGCCACGTCTTCGCGGACGAGCTCGTGGTCGAGCTTGTAGAGCTCGGCGACGATCGCGCCGCCGGAGTGCGGGATCAGGAGTTCCATGGAGCGCGAGGTCGACTCAAACGCCTGCTCGATGACCTCGGTGAGTTCGTCGAGGCCGTCGCCCGTCACCGACGAGATCTGCACGGCGTCCGGGTGCGCGAGGCGCAGGCCCTGCCGCTCGACGTCCGTCAGGCGGTCGCACTTGTTGAGCACCAGGAGGCGGGGGCGCTCGCCGGCGCCGATCTCGTCGAGGACGTTCTCGACCGTCTTGATCGTGCCCCAGCGCATCTCGTCCTCCTCCGAGGCGTCGACGACGTGGAGGATCAGGTCGGCGAGCTTCGTCTCCACGAGCGTGGCGCCGAACGCGTCGACGAGCTGATGCGGGAGTTTGCGGATGAAGCCGACCGTGTCGGTCACGAGGTAGTTGCGGCCGTTGAGGCGCGCAGTCCTGGTCGCCGGGTCGAGGGTGTGGAACAGCTGGTCGCCCGTCGACACCTCGGCGCCGGAGATCGCGTGCAGCAACGTCGACTTGCCGGCGTTGGTGTAGCCGGCCAGCGCCAGTGACGGCAGCTGCGCGCGGTTGCGCTCGGCGCGCATCGTGTCTCGGTGGGCGCCGACGTCCTTGAGCCGTCGACGCAGCTGGCTCATGCGGCCACGAGCGAGTCGACGGTCGGTCTCGATCTGCGTCTCACCTGGGCCACGCGTGCCGACGCCGCCGTCGCCGAGGCGGTCGAGGTGCTGCCAGAGGCCGCGCATGCGGGCCATGTTGTACTGCAGCTGGGCCAGCTCGACCTGGAGCTTGCCCTCTGCCGAGTGCGCGTGGCCGGCGAAGATGTCGAGGATCAGGGCCGTGCGGTCGATGACCGGCAGCTTGAGTCCCTCTTCGAGGTTGCGCTCCTGGCGGGCAGAGAGTTCGTCGTCGGTCACGATCACGTTCGCGCCGAGCTCCGCCGCCAGCTTCTTGACCTCGTTGACCTTGCCCGGTCCGACGTAGGTGTTCGGGTGCGGGAGTTCGCGGCGCTGCGCGATCTCGCCGACGATCTCGACGCCAGCCGTCTTGAGGAGTTCGGCGAGCTCGGTGAGTTCCTCGTCGGCCGCGAGCACCCCGACCATCAGCGCCTTCTGCTGATCACGGGCGCGGCGCAGCTCGTCGACAGCGTTGGGGTCGTGGGCGTCCTGGCGCTCACGACGACGCTGGGCGCGGCGGCCCTCTTCCTCATCGTGCTCGTGATCGCCGTCCTCGTCGTCCCAGTCTTCGTCGACGTGCAGCTCGGGGTCGGCGTCGGCGTAGCGCTCGAGCGCATCATCGCCGGCCGCGACGTCGGCGTCGACGTAGCCAGGGGTCGTCGCGCCGTTTCCGCTGGGGGCGTACGGCGACGCCGGTTCTGGCGACGCGCCCGCTTCAGATGAGACTGCGGCGCCATTGGCGGCGGTCTCGTCGAGGTCGGGCTGAGTCGTGATCTGGGGTTCGGGCACCAGGAGGGAGTCTAGGCCGTCAGCGAGGCGGTTTCGCCCCCACCCCATGGCCACCTGCGGGCCCGCCCAGACGCCCTCTACCCTTCCGTGGATGACCGCCGCGCCGAACAACGCATCTGCGACTGGCGCCGCCGAGTCCCAAACGGCGCTGGCGACGCGCCTGGCCGAGGCGACCCTGGGGCTCGTCAACGTCCGCTCACCGTCCTGGGAAGAGGCTGCGGCGCTTGAGCACTGCGCCGCCCGCCTGGCGGAGGCCGGCGTGCCGTTGCGCTGGGGCCCGAACCGCGACGGGCTGCTCTTTGGGCACCTCGCGGCGCCCGGCCCGGTCGACCTCAAGCCGCTGGTGATCCTCGCCGGCCACGTCGACACCGTCCCGGAGCAGGGCAACCTCCCCGGGCGGATCGAGGGCGGCAAGGTGCACGGGCTCGGCTCGACCGACATGAAGGGCGCCTGCGCCGTGATCGTCGAGCTGCTCTGCGAACTGTGGGATCAGCGCCCGCTGCTGAACTGCTGCCTGGGCGGCATCCTCTTCGCGCGTGAGGAGCTGCCCTTCGGCGACTCGGCGCTCACGCCGCTCCTGGCCCACGAGGCGACGGCTCCCTTGGAGGAACTGCAGGGCGGCTCGCGCGCGACGGCCGCCAACCTCGCCGTCGTGATGGAGCCGACCTCCGGCAGGGTCCAGGCCGGCTGCCTCGGCAACCTCAACGCCACCTGGCACTTCACGGGCACGAGCGCACATTCGGCGCGGCCGTGGCAGGGCGAGAACGCCCTCGACGCCGTCGGCACGGCCCTCACGCGGCTGGCCGCGGTGCCTGTCACCCAGCACGAGTTCGCCGGCCTCCCCTACGCCGAGTGCATCACCGCCACCGGAGTGCGCGGCGGCGTGGCCCGCAACGTCGTCCCCGGCGAGGCCGAGATCGACGTGAACTACCGCTACCCGCCCGGCAAGTCGGCTGAGGCGGCCGAGGCGACGCTCCGAGAGCTGACGAGCGGCCTCGGCGAGCTCGAGATCGTCGGACATGCGCCGTCGGGCGCCGTCACGATCGACGAGCCACTGGCGCAGCTTCTGATCGAGCTCACCGGCGAGCCACCCGAGCCCAAGCAGGCCTGGACGCCGGTCGCCGAGCTGACCCTCGCCGGCGTCGACGCCGTCAACTTCGGCCCCGGTGACCCGCCGCTCGCCCACCAGGTCCACGAGTACGTGCGCATCGACGGGCTCGTCCACGCCTACGAGACGCTCGAGACCGTCCTGCGCCGCGGCTATGCCGACGAGGAACCGCTTCGCTCCCGCCCGGCCACCGAGGGCGACGCCGCATGAGCAAGGTGCCGTTCCCCGCAGACCACGTCGGTTACGCCGTCAACCCGGCGCTGCGCAACGCGACGACCTACCCGTTCCAGCGGCTAGCGATGGCGCGCGCCGTCGCCAACGAGGCGCCGGGCGGCCTGATCGACCTCGGCGTCGGCGAGCCCAAGGAGGAGACGCCCGCGTTCATCCGACAGGCGCTGATCGACGCCGTCGAGCCGCAGAGCCCGTACCCGCTGGCGGCTGGCCAGCCCGCGCTGCGCGAGGCGATCGCCGCCTGGATCAAGCACCGCTACTCCGTCGTCGTGAACCCGGCGACGCAGATCGTCCCGACGCTCGGCGCCAAGGAGATCGTCTACCTGCTCGCCCAGGCGTTCACCGATCGCGAGGGCTATTCGCTCACGTGGGCTGCCGACGACGGCGGCTACGACGGCTCCGGCTGGGACTCCGTCGAGTTCGCGCCACGCCGCACCATCGCGCTGCCGACGCCCGCCTACCCGGTCTACGAGATCGGCGCGCGCATGGCCGGGGCCTACCAAGAGCGGACGAAGTTGACGGAGGCCGGTGGCTGGCTCCCCGACCTCGACCGCATCCACAACTGGGACGAACTCGCGATCCTCTGGGTCAACTCCCCGCACAACCCCACGGGCGCCGTCGCGCCGCTCGAGTGGCTCGAGGAGGCTGCCGCGCTCTGCCGCCGCCACGGCGTGATCCTCGCCTGCGACGAGGCCTACAGCGAGCTGTGGTTTGAGGGCGACGCTCCGCCGAGCGGGCTCCAGCTCAGCGACCTGACCGGCGTCCTGGTGATCAACACGCTGAGCAAGCGCAGCTCGATGCCGGGCTTCCGCAGCGGCTTCGTCGCCGGCGACCCGGCGTTGATCAAGCTGATCCAGCGTTGGCGCCCGAGCGTCGGGACGGCGCCCCAGGCGTTCGTGCAGGCCGCGGCGATCGCCGCCTGGAGCGACGAGGACCACGTAACCGAGGCTCGCGAGCGGTACCGCACGAAGCTCAGGGCGCTGCAGCCCGGCCTCGACGCCCTTGGCCTCGTGAACGCCGGCGGGCCCGGCTCGTTCTTCCGCTGGCTGCGCCTGCCAGACGACGCCGCCTGGCTCCAGCCAGACGTGGTGCCGTCGCCCGAGGTCGCCCACCTGGCGTGGCAGCTCGACGGGCGCTTGGAGGCCGACGACCCCGTCGACCCGGACCGCCCCTGGCCCTCCCAGCCAGCGCGCCGCCCCCGCCGCTCCGCCCTGGCCGCCGCGATCCTCGCGCAGACCGGGATTGTTGCCGCGCCGGGGTCGTTCTTCGGCGACGACTACGGCGACTACCTGCGCGTGGCGCTCGTGCCGACGCTCGAGCGCTGCCACGAGGCCGCCGAGCGCATGGCACAGGTAGCCTCAGGCGCGTGACCGACCAGGCTTCCTCCACCTTCGCCCGCCCTGCCGTTGCTGTCGGCCTGGCGACCATCGTGCGCTCCACCGGGGCGATCCTCGACACGTTCTACCCCGCGCCGACGGTCGACCCGGACGCGGTCGCCGCGCTGGCTGCGCAGGCCGGCCTCGAGTCGACGGGGTCCGTCCGGCTCGCCCACGCCAAGGCCTCCGATCTGGGCAGCGGCTCGCTCGCCGGTGCCGCCGGGCCAGACGACGCCCGTGGCGTCGACGTCGTCGCCGTCGCCACGCTCATCGAGGATCTCGACGCAGCGCCGACCGACGCCCACGACGCCTACCTGCGCCTGCACCTGCTCTCGCACCGCCTCGTGCGCCCGCACGAGCTCAACCTCGACGGCGTCTTCGGGATCCTGCAAAACGTCGTGTGGACGAGCCAGGGACCCTGCGCCGTCGACGGCTTCGAGCACACGCGCCTGGCGCTGCGCGCCGCCGGCCGCCCGGTCAACGTCACCTCGATCGACAAGTTCCCGCGGATGACCGACTACGTCGTCCCGTCGGGCGTGCGCATCGCCGACGCCGATCGCGTCCGCCTCGGCGCCCACCTGGCGTCAGGCACGACGGTCATGCACGAGGGCTTCGTGAACTTCAACGCCGGCACGCTCGGCGCGTCGATGGTCGAGGGCCGCATCAGCGCCGGCGTCGTGATCGGCGACGGCACCGACATCGGTGGCGGCGCCTCGATCATGGGCACGCTCTCGGGCGGCGGCAAAGAGGTGATCAGCCTCGGCGAGCGCTGCCTCCTCGGCGCCAACGCCGGCCTCGGCATCTCGCTCGGCGACGACTGCGTCGTCGAGGCCGGCCTCTACCTCACCGCCGGCACGATCGTGAAGACGCCCGACGGGGACGCCGTGAAGGCCCGCGACCTCTCCGGCCAGAACAGCATTCTGGTGCGCCGCAACTCCGTCACCGGCGCCGTCGAGGCGCACGCCCGCCAGGGCGGCTCGTGGACCGGCCTCAACGCTGCGCTCCACGCCAACGACTAGCCCGATGCCCGGCCGCCGCGACTCCCAGGACCCTGCGGCGGCGGACGCCGTTGCACGACCGCGCCGCTCGGTCGCCCCGGGCCAGCGGCTCCCGCTTGCCATCTCGGTCGTCGCGCTCGCGGTTGCCTGCACCGGTGTGACGCCCGCCGAGGCCGTCCGGGCGGCGAAGACGGCGTTTGCCAGCAATGCCGGCAAGGTCAACGGCATCAAGGCGAGCAAGACGCCGGCACCGAACCAGCTCCTGCCCCTCGGCGACGACGCGAAGTTCCCGGCGTCGGTGCTTCCTGCTGCTCCCTCAGGCCCTCGCGGTCCTCGCGGTGCAGAGGGCGCCAAAGGCGATACGGGCGCTCAAGGGAGCCAGGGCCAGACCGGGCCGCGTGGGCCGTCGAACGTCCTGACGGCCAACCGCACCAACATTCCGCTTGGCTCGGCCGCCGGCAACAACGTTGAACTCGTCGCCTTCGACCTGCCGCCCGGCAACTGGTGGATTCTGGGGACCGGCTCGTTGGTCTATGAGGGCACGGGCGCGGCGTCGTACTTCCGCTGCTCGGTCGCGGTCGGATCTCAAGTCGGCGGCCAATCGACGGCGTACCTCGGGGTCGGCGACGACACGAACTTCCCCGGAGCGACGCTCGGCGGAGGGTTCGCCGTCCAGATGGGCAGCGGCACCGAAGCAACCCAGCGCGTGGCGCTGCGTTGCCGCCACGACCAGCCGCTCTCGGCCAACCCCATCGCCGAGCACGTCTCGTTGACGGCGATCCGCGCGGAGACCGTCGAGATCAAATAGTCCTCGCGGTGGCGCCGGTGCGTTACCGTCGGTCGCCTGTGACGACCTCTCGCCTCACTCCCGGCTAAACGGCCCTCGCCGCGCGTCCTGCGCGGCGGAGTTCCCGTTCTGCATTTGCCAGCCCGCACGCGCGCGGCTGGCTCCATGGTCGCGCCCCGCGGCCGAGTGAGGCTTCGACGTTGTCTTCATATCGTGTGCTCCTGGCACGCCCTGGATCGCTGCGCATCGCGGTGGCCTCTGGCGTTGGCTGGCTGGCGTTCGCCGGCTACGGACTTGGGCTCGTGCTCGCCATTCAGCACGCGACCGGGTCCTTTGCGACCGCCGGCGGAGCGACCGCTGCGTTCGCCGCGGGGTCAGCGCTCCTGGCACCCGTTCGCGGAGGGCTGGTTGATCGCTATGGCGCACCGGGTCTGCTGGCGTTGGCCGCGTTTCACAACGCGGCACTGCTTGGCGTGGTCGCAGCGTGCACGCTCACCGCGCCACCGACGTGGCTGCTGATCGCCGCGACCGCCGCGACCGGCGCGACGGCCCCGCCACTGGCCGCCACCTCTCGCGTCGCCTGGGTCCGGGTCGCCGGGCCCAAGCTCACTCGCACGGCCCACGCCGTCAACGCCGCACTTGGCGAGGCCGCGGCGGTGGTGAGTCCGATCGCCACCAGTCTGATCGCCGCGGCGACGTCGCCCGTGATCGCGCTCGGCTTGTTGGTTCCCGGCATCGGCATGGCGGCGATCGGACTCGGCGCGAGCCTGCCGTCGATCACCGATCCACCGAGCGAGCTACCCCGCGATAGTGCGGACGCTCAGCGCTTCAGCCTGCTGCGCCAGAGCCGCGGCCTGCGCTGGCTCATGCTTGGCGACGTCGTGTCAGGGACTTGGCTCGCCGGCCTCGAGGTCGCGGCCGCCGCGATCGCCGTGGAGAAGGGCCAGGTCGCGCTCGCCGGCGTGCCCCTCCTTGGGCTTGCGGTCGGCGGGACCGCAGCCACGCTCTGGGCGGGGAGCGCAAGCGGCAGTGCAGCACCGGAGCGTCGGTTTGTGTGGGGCGCCATTGGTGCGGCGATCGTCCTCCCCTGGGCGGTCATCTTCCCGGGAGTCCTGCCCCTCGCGGGGCTGTCGGTCCTGGCAGGTGCCGCGCTCGGCCTCACCAACGTCGCGCTGTTTGAACTCGTCGACCACGTCGCCGACGAAGCGCGCGCCGTTGAGGCGTTCACGTGGATCACGTCGGCTCAGGCCACCGGCCTGGCGATTGGCGGCGCGGCTGCCGGCACCCTGGCCGAGATGACCCCCAGCCACGCACTCTGGGTGGTCGCGGCGACGCCGGCCCTAGGCGCCGCGGGTGCCATCTACGCCCAGCGAAGTGGCCTGCTCAGCGAAACGTAGTGCGCCTTGCGCGCACGCCGCTTGATCGCAGATCCGACTCCTACTCTCTTCACTCCATTTGTGTGTGCATCGTCGCTATCGCGCCAAAGTCCCGGCGGGTACCGTCCCGGCGGTCAAGTTGAGGCGCGCTCATTTTCGGCCTCTCCGGTGCTGAACCGCGCTTCACGAGGAGGACCGTGCCCCAACCCAGCGATCATCGTCACGCCAACGTTTCGCGGCGGCACTTCCTGCGCACGTCGGCGACTGGGGTGCTCGGACTCAGCCTCGGCGTGGCACTCTCCAGCACGGCGGCGACCACGGCGAGCGCGGCACTCCCCTTCACCACCGAAGCCCTCACCGGCCTGCTGGCCTATGCGGTGCCGGGCGACGACCGGTACTCCCGGCAGCAGCAACTGACGGCCGGCTCCCCAGGCGGCGTGGGCGGCGGCGGCACGCCGACGCTCGCCAGGATGCTCGATGAGGCCATCAACGTGCCGGTCCCCGGGCCCGATCGGGACCTCCCCGGCGGGGTTGCGGTTGCCACGCTGCTGGACCTCACCGCCATCCAGTTTCTGCCCTTCGGCGCGGCTCAGCCGTTCCGATCTGCGTTCTGCAACCTCACTTGGAAGCGGAAAGCTCGGGTGTTGAGCGCCCTCGAGAACCAGCGGTCATTCGCGGGGACGCCGCTGGCCTGGATGGCCTCTGAGCTGCCGCTGCTGGCCGCGTTCGTCGCGTTCAGCGAGGCGGGCAGCCGAGTCGGCCACACCACGACGCTCACGCGGCGGCCCGCGGGCTGGGACATCACCGGATGGCAGGGCCTGCGCGACGGGGCGCCCGAACGCCGCGGCTACTACCGGGGCCGCTCCGCGGTCTCCGCCTGAAGACTCGAAGGATTCCCGCATGCATGACGTGATCGTGATCGGCGCCGGAGGCGGCGGTGGTGTCGTGGCCAAGGAACTCTCGGAGAGAGGACTGGACGTCCTCTTGCTCGAGGGAGGCGCACGCCACCTGAGGCCCCAAGACGAATGGACGCGGCTCGACGACGACACTGCGAACCCGATTCTGGGCCGATTCGGAACGCGCCCGGCCGATTTGGAACGCTCACCCTGGGGCCGGGAATACCCGCAGCCAGGGTGGGTGTGGCAGATCGCCGGCGTGGGCGGCACCACCCTGCACTACTTCGGGAACTCTCCGCGCCCGATGCCCGGGGCGTTCGCCGGCTACGACGGAGCCGACCGCGACGCCTACGACACCGCACACCTCTTTCCGTTCTCCTATGACGAGCTGCGTCCCTACCTGGAATGGGTGGAGGCCACGCTGCCGGTCCACACGCAGGAGATGAGTCGCAAAGATGAGATGCTCTTTGCGGGCGCCGAGCGCCTGGGCTGGCATCACCAGACCACCAAGGACACGCTGCGCGCCGGCTACCGGCCGCAGGAGAATGCGATCCTCCCGGCGTCTGGCACCGCCGGCACGACCGCGGACGCCAGCAAAATCCAGTACCCGGATGCCCAGGGTTGCACCTTCTGCGGTCTCTGCTTCCAGGGTTGCGTGGAGCCCCGCAAAGCTCCGCGCAACCTTGCCGCGCGCCGCTCCGTCGACAACAGCTACATCCCGATGGCGCTCACCGCCGACCGGTGGAAGCCCGGCGGACGAGCCGTCAGACTCATCGCCGGCGCCTACGTCACGCAGGTCCTGCACCGCAACGTCAAAGGACGCGCTACGGCCTACGGCGTGCGGTACCGCACCGCCAAGGGCGCCACGGTCGACGTCGAAGCCAAGATCGTCGTGATGAGCGGCGGCGCCGTTGAGACGCCGCGCCTGTGGCGCAATAGTCACCTCCCGAACCCGAACGACTGGGTCGGCCGTGGCATGACCGACCACGCCCTGGACTGGCTCACGGGCGTCCTGCCCCAGGAGACGGGCAACGGCGTCGGCCCGAACTCGGGTTCACGGGCAGACTTCCCCGGCTACGGGTCGATCCAGCCCGTCAGCGTGACGCCCCCGTTGCAGGCCTATGGGCTCGCATTCAGCGATGGCGGCACCGTCGGCGCCTACTCAACCGGCTCCACGGTCGGCAACGGCGGGGCCGACAGCGTCGGGCGGCTCATGGGCCGCGAGCTGCGCAGCATGCAGGAGCAGCACCCTCGCCTCATCAGCTTGGTGACGCTCGTCGACGACGACGTGCAAGCGACCAACCGGGTCGCCCGCGCCAAGCTCCTCCCGCCCGATGAGCACGGGCCGGTCCCGCGGATTGAGATCAACGGCCGCAAACGCACGCCCAGGACGGTCCGCAACCGTGAGTTCCTCGTGCGCCGCGCCGTCGAGTGGTTGCGCGCGGCGGGCGCCACGAGCGTGCACCGCACCAACTTCGCGCCGCTGATGCTGCACGTGCACTCCACGATGCGCATGGGCACGGAGGCGGCCAACTCGGTCGTCGACGGCTACGGCCTGGCCCGCTTCGCTGACGGGATCTACGTCGCGGACAACTCGGCGCTCGCCAACGCCATCGGCGGCCCCAACCCCACGCTCACCACGCAGGCGGTGGCCACGCGCACGGCCGAGCGGATCTTCACCGAGCACTTCGGCGGGAGCCCGTGGGTGCGCAGCGAGTCGCCGGTTTGCTCGATCGATCCGTCCGTCACCGAGGCTGTCGTCGCGGCCGGGCTCTAGGAGGGCTTCCAGCTCTGTACGTAGCCGGTTCCCGCTGCCTCGATCTCAACGCTACCGCCAGCGTAAGGGCTGCCCATCGCAGACAGCAGTGCCGAGCCTTCGCGCTCGAGCACCGGCTGCACGAGCGGCCGGATCCCACAGGCGTCGGCCGCCGTCATCAGGTGGACGGTGGCGCGCATCGTGAGGATCCGCACGGCGCGGCGATCGATGAGCAACCGCGCGAGGTCGTCGAACTCGAACCTCAGGCAGCGCGATGAACTGAAAACTACGCTACGTAGTTGGTATTTTGGGCGACAATGTCCGGTTTTCCGTCCTGCCGCACCGCTACCCGAGCGAGCCTGCTGGCGCTCGCACTGGCGATGGGCTTGGCCGCCGATGCCAGCGCGTTCGGCCGCCCGATCGTGTCGGTGCCGACCGCCCCCACCCTTGAATCGGCGGGGGCCTACCGCCTGTCGGGCAAAGTCACCGCGAACGGCACCCCAACCGCCGCCACCATCCAGTACGGGGCAACGAAGAGCTACGGCAGGTCGTCACCCACGGTGAACGTGTGGTTCACGTCGACCCAGCTGCTCAGCCACGTCACGGCGGCGATGCCAGCCGGATCGACGGTCCACTACCGCGTCCGTGCGAACAACTGGTTCGGGACGACGTACGGCCCGGACCAGACGTACGTCGTCGCCGGCGCCGGTGCTCCGGTCGTCACCGCTGGACCCCGGCCCCAGGCCGTCCCGGAGGCCACACGGGCGTTCTTGCTCCACGGCACGGTCAACGGCAACGCCCTGCCGACGACGACCAGGATCGAGTTCGGCCCGACCCAGAGCTATGGCACCTCGATCGCGGCCGCCGACGTCGCCGCAGGCACCACGAGCGACGTGTCGGTCCGCGTCGCCGCTCCAGCCGCCGGCACCACGATCAACTACCGCACCGTTGCCACGAACGGCGCTGGGACCGTCTACGGGGCGAACCGCCAGTTCAAGGTCCCCGGAGGCGTCGTTCGCTCGGTCTACATGTACCCCACCGACCGACCGTTCCGGCAGCGCTACGACGACCTCATCGGCGGGACCGTCAAGACGATCCAGGAGTTCTACGCGGCACAGGTCGGCCAGACGTTTACCGCAGCGAGCGAGACCATCCGCTGCCCGATGGAGCGCGACAACGCGTACTACGGGACGGAAGCGCAGAACAGCGAGGGCCGGTGGATCGGCACGTGGCAGAAGCTCGACGCCGCCTTGCTGGCCTGCACGGGCGTGCCTCGTGGCCCCGACAGCGACTTGATCGTCTACGCCGACGTGCACTCGCTGTCATGCAACGACCGCATCGGCGCGGCGACCACCAACCTGACGTTCATGGGCGACAACGATCTGCGCGGCCTCGACGGGGAGACCGGCTTCACGAACGCCCCGTGCGGTGAAGGAATCGATTTCCGCACGGGCCCCTGGGGCTACACCGGCGGCGCCGCCCACGAACTCGGCCACACGTTCGGCCTGCCCCACCCGGACGACATCCTGGCGACCTGCGCGCCGCCCGCGCCGAACACGCCCGCATGCCAGCAGGCCTACGACTCCATCATGTACGTCGGCTACGGCGATATCCGGTCGACGTACCTGCTCGAGCGAGACAAGGTGAAGCTCCGCGCCAGCCCGTTCTTCTCATAGCGCCGCGGCGCCGCACCGCCCGGCGGCGGCCCTTCGGGCTGTGCGCAGGCGGAGTTGCCTGTTTAGGCCGGCTGCACGGGGACGGGCCGTTGGAGTTCCACCGGTGCGGCGTCGTGCTGGGCTTGCGTCTCAACGCTGACGGCGTTGCCGCTGGTGTCACGGATGACGACGGCGCCATCCTCGTCGACGAGGCTGGCGACGCCCTCCGCACGCTTGATGCGCTCGCTCAGCGCGGCGAGGTCGTCGGCCTCAGGCACGACGATGCTCCAGCGGCGAAGGCCGACCGTGCCGAGCGGCGCAGGCCGCGCGCCGACCCCGTTCCAGGTGTTGGCCCCCAGATGGTGGTGGTAGCCCCCAGCAGACATGAAGATCGCCGTCGGCATGGCCGCGACCAGCGAGAAGCCAACGACGTCGCGGTAGAACGCCTCGGCCTCACCAACGGAGCCGACGTGCAGGTGCAGGTGCCCCATGTCGACACCCGCCGAGCGCTCACGCGTGGCCTGCGACGCGGAGATTCCAACGAGCGCCTGGACGTCGAGCGGCGCCGGGCCGCCCCGTGCGAATTCCTCGATCATCGACGTCGGCCACTCCGCGCGAGGCCGATCGGCCTCCAGCTCCAGACCGTTGCCGTCCGGGTCGGGCAGGTAGATCGCCTCGTGGGTGCCGTGATCCGAGGCACCCTGGATCGGCGTCTGCGTCTCAGAGATCCGGCGGACGAGATGGGCGAGTTCGAGCCGCGGGTAGCGCAGTGCCACGTGGTAGAGCCCCGAGGTGCGCCCCGGCGCGTTGGCCGACGGCGACTCGACGAGCACGACGACCGGTTCGCTCCCGGCGCTGCCCAGTGCGACCGCCGGCTCCTCGGCGGCGGTGAGCCCGCGCCACTGCTCCGTGAGCCCGACGACGTCTTCGTAGAACGGCACCGAGACCGCAAGATCCGTGACCGTGAGGTGGACGGCGCCCAGGCGCGTGGCGAGCGGCAGCAGCGCGGAGGCACCAGCCTCCGTGTAGTCGATGGTTCGCATCCCGCTCTGGGTGGTCATGCCCTCAGGATGACACGACTGGCGCGCCAAGGAGAGCGCAAACGCGCCTAAGCGGACCGCGGTCCGATTAGTCGTTCGCCTCAGGCGGCCGCAGCGAGCCGTGCGGCAAATAGCTCGCTCAGCTCCACTCGCCCAACCGGCTCAGCCCAGCCAGCGAGGTCGACGTGCAACGACTCGTCGACGGTCACGACGAGTTCGCCGCCGTCGAGCTCGACGGTGACGGGCGAGTCGCCGCCACGGGCCACATGGGCCACGGCGGCACCCGTCGCACCCGTCCCGGACGACATCGTCTCCCCGACTCCCCGCTCAAAGATCCGAGCGCGGATGCGGCCTGGACCGAGTTCGGCGTACCAGGAGACGTTGGTGCGATTCGGGAAGAGCGCGTGGTGTTCGATGCCCGGCCCGATCGTCGGGAGGTCCAGCGCCTCAAGCTCTTCGATCGACCCGACGCGGATCGAGCACTGCGGGTTGCCGATCTTCACGTGCTGGAAGCGCCAGACGCGCTCGCCGTCGGTGAGTTCGCCGAGTCCGTCCCGGGCGCCGTCCGGGTAGTCGACGGACGTGAAGGCGGCGCGGCCCATGTCGACGACGCACGTCGTGTCGCCCGTGATCGTCGGCCGCAGCTCGCCGGCGATCGTCTCGATCGAGAAGATGTCAGCGTCGGTCCAACCGCGGTGGCGCAGATACATGATCGCCTCGCGCGCGCCGTTGCCGGAGAGTTCGGCCTCGGAGCCGTCCGGGTTGAAGATCTGGAGTTTCGCCACGAAGCCGCGCTGTTCGGCCGCGCTGAGCAGCAGGAGGCCGTCGCCGCCCACGCCGGTGTGGCGGTTGCAGAGCAGGCGCACGCGCTCGGGCGTCACCGGCCACGGCAGCTTGGCGGCCTCGGCGATCAGGTAGTCGTTGCCAAGCGCCTGCCAGCGCTCGATCACGACGGACTCTGAAGTGGTGGCGTCGGCTGCGGTGGGCGCGGTCACGGCGTCGATGGTACGCCGTCAGCCGTCCGACGTCTCGCGTAGACGGCCAGTTCTCCAGCGTCGTCGATGACGACACCACCATGGGGCAGCCTCGCCGCCGCGGTCTCTCGCCCGCCCAGCAGCGCCCACTTCGCCAGGACCTCGGCCTCCAGCGCCGTCGGTGCGACCGCCGTCACCTGGATGAGCCCGGACTGGGCCGGCTCCCCCGTCGACGGATCGAGCAGGTGATGCGCCGCCAGCCCGTCGGCCGTCTGCCAGCGCCGGTGGGTCGTGCCGCTGGTGGCCACACCGCCACCGAGGATCTCGAGCGTGTGCGCCGTCCCACGATGGAGCGGGTGAGCGATCTCGACCTCGCGGGAAGCGGGGTCGGTTCCGCCGATCGCGAGATCACCGCAGCAGTCGACGAGCACGTCCTCATGCGACCCGAGCCAGCCGACCAAGACGTCGGCCAGGAGCCCTTTGACGAGTCCGCCGCTGTCGAGCTGCACGCCCGCTGGGCGACTGATCGTTCCCGCCGTCCGGTCCACTGAGATCCGAGACCAGTCGCCGACCCCGCCGGTCGCCGGTCTAGTCCCCCCGGGCGGACGGCCGCCCGCGCGTTCGGGGCTCGGCCGCGTGCGTGGGGTGCCGGGCGCGCCGAGGGTCTCGCCGTAGCCAGCGGCCTCCAACGCTGCGACGAGCGTCCCATCGACGACGCCACCGGTTGACTGCCCTGCGAGCTGGATCGCCGCAGCAAGCTCGATCATGAGCGGGCTGGCCCGAACGGTGACTCGGGCATCGGCGTTGATCTGGCTGAGTTCGCTCTCGGCGATGAACCGGGAGAACTGCTGATGCCAGGCCAGCAGGTGACGGCGAGCCCAGCGAGCGGCCTCGTCTGGGTCGCCGCGCAGCCCCGGGCCTTCGACCGCGACCGCGCAGCGTCCGCCGAAGCAGTCGAACCGCTCGGTGTGCTCGAGCACGGCTAGGACTGCGCGCTGCGAGCGACCTTCTTCTTGGTCTTCTTCTTCGTCTTCTTCTTGGCCAGCGCCTGGCCGGTGCCGCCAGTCATCGCCGGCAGCGTGGAGGTACTGAACAGGCCGAACGTGACGGCCATGACAGCGGCGAGGATGAAGCGGCGGGGATACGTGAACACGGCGTCCTTGGGGTCGGTGAGCCAGAGGCGACTCACCGCACCATCGACGCGTCCGGCAAGGACCCGGTTAAGGGCAGCTCAGCGCTTGCTGAGACTTCAGTCCGTGGGGGTCGCCGTCCACCGGGCGACGATGTCGTCCGCGACCTCGCCGGCGCTGCGCAGCGTCACGTCGAGGATCGTCACGCCACCCAGGCGGCGCATCCAGGTCTCTTGGCGCTTGGCGAGCTGGCGTGTTTTGGTCACGGCCCGCTCCACGTTGCCGTCGAGCAGCTCTCGGAATCCGACGGCGGCGGCAGCGGTTGGGCCGATGCCGGCGTCGTAGGCGCCCCGAGCCTCGTCGACGGCGCCGGCGTCGACCATCGCCCACATCCGCTCGGCCGCCCGCTTGCGCAGCGCGGCGCGCTCCATCGTGAGTCCGATCAGCACCGTCGGGACGCGCGTGTCGTCGGCCCACAGCTCGTCTTGGTCGGAGGCGTCGGCGAACGACTTGCCGGCCGCCAGGAGCTCGTGGGCGCGCATGATGCGGGTGCGGTCGTTCTGGTGCATCAGCGCGGCAGAGACGGGGTCGAGGTCTTCGAGCTCGGCATAGAGCGCCTCGAGGCCGCCCGGCTCGGCGGCACGGGCCGCCAGCTGCTCGCGCAGCCCGGCCTCGGGGGCGGGCGCCAGCGTGAGATCCGTCAGCGCAGAGCGCAGGTAGAGGCCGGTGCCACCGACGACGATCGGCACGCGGCCGGCCGCTCGGGCCGCGTCGATCTCCCGGTGCGCCAGCTCGGTGTGCTGCGCAACGCTCCAGGTGTCGGTCAGCGGCACGAACCCGACGAGACGGTGCTCGAGTTGCGCCTGCTCCTCGGCCGTCGGCTGCGCGGTGATGAGCGGCAGTCCCTGGTAGACCTGCAGGGCGTCGACGCCGATCGCGACCGGGTCGTGGCCGGCGGCCCGCAACCGCTCGGCAACGTTGATGGCAACGGCGGTCTTTCCGACGGCCGTGGGGCCGAAGATGGCAATCAGCGGGTGAGGCACGGCGGCGAGTATCGCGGACGGGCCGCCAGGCCTGCAGGCTGGTCTAGGCTGGCGCCCATGGACCTGCCTGGAAGTTCCGTCCTGCTCACCGGCGCCACGGGTGGCCTGGGCGCTGCCATCGCCCGAGGGCTGAAGGCGCAGGGGGCGTCGCTCGTGCTCTCCGGCCGCAACCGCAGCCTGCTGGATCCCCTGGCCGCCGAGCTCGGAGCTCAGGCAGCGCCCTGCGACCTGACGGACCGCGCCGCGCTCCAGGCCTTGGTCGAGGCGCACAGCGGAGTCGACATCCTCATCGCCAACGCGGCCGTGCCCGCCAGCGGAGAGCTGGAGTCGTTCAGCGAGGCCGAGATCGACCGCATCATCGAGGCCAACCTCACCGCGCCGATTCAGATGGTCCGAGCGATGGCGCCGGGCATGGCGGCGCGCGGCCGCGGCCACATCGTGCTCGTCGCCTCACTCTCGGGCAAGGTCGCGAGCCCTGGCAGCTCGATGTACGCGGCGACGAAGTTCGGCCTGCGGGGATTCGGCCTCGGCCTCCGCCAGGATCTTGCCGCGCACGGCGTTGGCGTGTCGATCGTCTCCCCCGGGTTCATCCGCGACGCCGGCATGTTCGCGAAGTCCGGTGCCGAGGATGCTCTCCCGGCCGGCGTGGGCACGTGCACGCCCGAGCAGGTCGCCGACGCCACGATCGCAGCGATCACGAAGAACAAGGCGGAGGTCACGATCGCGCCGATCGGGATGAAGGTCGGCGCCGTCTTCGGGTCGGCGCTGCCGAACGTCGCCGCGATGGCCCAGAAGGCGAGTGGCGGCAAGGCGATTGCCGACCGCATGGCCGAGGGCCAGGCGAGCTTCCGCAGCTAGCGCAGCAGGGCCAGGTCGACGAGCGACTGCTCGCCCAGCAGCGTCTGGCTGCTCGCCGAGGTGATCTCGACCTTTGTGAAGGTGCCAGGCTCACCGAAGCCTGAGAAGTTCACGGTCTTGTTGTGGCTCGTGCGTCCGCGCAGCCGTGTGGGATCCGTCCGCGACGGGCCCTCGATCAGCACCTCCATGGTGCGGCCGACAAACCGCTGGCCCCGCTCGTGGGCGTTGCGCTGGACGACCTCGACGAGGCGCCGCATCCGGTCGGCCTTCTCCTCGCGGGAGACAAGTCCCTCGGTGAAGGTGGCGGCCTCAGTCCCGCGGCGTGGGCTGAAGACGAACGTGAAGGCCGAGTCGAACTTCACGGCCTCGCAGACCTCGAGCGTCTCGACGAAGTCCTCTTCCGTCTCCCCGGGGAAGCCGACGATGATGTCGGTCGAGAGGGCGACGTCGGGCACGCCGGCGCGGATCATCTCGACGCGATCGAGGAACCGCTGGCGGTTGTAGGTGCGCCGCATCGCCTTGAGGATCTTGCTGGAGCCGGCCTGCAGCGGCAGGTGGATGTGGTCGCAGACGGAGTCGAGGTCGCGGTGCGCCTCGACGACGTCGATCTGGATGTCCTTGGGGTGTGGCGAGGTGTACCGCACGCGCCTGATGCCGGGAATCGCGTCGATCGCATGGAGCAGCTCGGCGAACCGTCGCGGCTCGGGTCGCAGGTCACGGCCGTACGCGTTGACGTTCTGCCCCAACAGGGTGATCTCGACGACGCCGTCGGCCACGAGGCGCTCGGCCTCGGCGACGAGCTCGTCGAACGGGCGGCTGCTCTCGCGACCGCGGGTGCTCGGGACGATGCAGTACGAGCACTTCAGGTTGCAACCGACGGAGATCTGTAGCCACGCCTGGTGGGGGCGATCGCGCTTGGTGGGCAGCTCGGCCGGGAAGCCCTCAAACTCAAAGAACCCCTGGGCGGTGATCGAGTCGCTGGTGAGGAACTCGGCGAGTTTGGGAACCTGGCCCGGCCCGAAGGCGACGTCGACGAACGGGAACTGCTCGAAGACCATGTCCTTCATCGACTGCGCCCAGCAGCCGCCGACGCCGATCACGGTGCCGGGCTTGCCACGCTTGATGATCTTCGCGTCATGGAGGTGCGCGACGAACCGCTCGTCGGCCTTCTCGCGGATCGAGCAGGTGTTGAAGAGGATCAGATCGGCGTCAGCCCGCTCCGCCGTCTCGCCGTAGCCAAGTGACTCGAGCATGCCCTTCATGCGCTCGGAGTCGTGCTCGTTCATCTGGCACCCGAAGGTGGTGATATGGAAACGCTTGGCCATCGGAGACGCTGAAGGCTACCGAGCCGCTTGGGCGCCCGCTATCGGCGTAGCGTCACCGGCAACACGGTTGGCGTGGCACCGCCGTCGAGCGCGATGGCGGCCTGCACACTGGCCTTGCGCTTCGTCTTCAGCAGGGCCTTGCCTTTGGCGCTGAGCTTGACGCGTACCTTGCCGGTCTGCCCCGCCTTGACCGAGAACCGAGCACTTCCGAATTTGGTGGTGACCGGCTTCTTGACGCCGGACGTGCGCTGGAGCGTCACGACGCCGGAGCAATCCGCCACCTGGCACACCAAGTTGAGGCCGGCGCGTCCCCCCGCCACCTTGGCGCTCTTGGCCCCGAACGCGACCGTCGGTGCCGTTGCCGCCACCGGGGCCGGAGCGGCAGGCGTGGGCGTCGTTGACGGCTTGGGCGCCGGGTCGGCCGTCGTGAGATCCGCATTCATCGCCAGGACGAGACCAATCTGCCCGTAGTTCGGCAGTGCGTTCGGGCTCGGCGCGGGCACGTTGCTCGCGGTCGGCCCGGGGAAGGCCGCGAAGAACACCGCACCGGGGCTCGCGACCACTGGAACGGGCACCGTCGACGAGAGCACCTCCAGCGCGAGCCAGTCGGTGCCGGCCACGGTGCCCGTGTCGTTGATCCCCGGAGTCGCCTGGGCCTGCATCGGGAGGTTGAGCGGGATGGTGGTGACGGCGTTGGCCTCCGGCGTGAACGTCGGGCCGTAGGCCTGCAAGAACGGCGGCGACGGCAGCGGGCTGGCGGCGTTACCGGTCTGCTGGAAGAGCGTGCGGACCACGTTGATGCGCATCGGACCGGTTACCGCGCCGACTTTGATTCGCGCTGCCGTTGCCGTCCCCGACGCCGGAGCCACAAGCCCATAGGTGGTGCCGCCGGCAAACCCGAGGGCCGTGAACTGGCACGAGCCGGTCGACGCCGGAGACAAGATGTTGCCCAGCGGCGGGCCGTACCACCACGTGCCGGCCGCGCAGGAGGTATCCACGGCGGTGACGAGCGGAGCGTCGAGACTGGTGCCGAACGGGATCGTGGCGGCAGACGCCCCCGCAGCGCCATGGGCCAGCCCAAGCGCGAGTGCGGACAGGGCACAGAGACGACGAGTCAGGCGGCGAGAAGACATACGAGCGGGGCGCTCGGCCGGTCGACGAGAACCGAGGCCCGGCCCAGCCTAACGGTGAGACGGGGCGTGGCGTCAAGCTGGGAGGTGGCAGATCCGCGGCCCTGCGCCGTGACGGAAGCGTCCAGAACGACATCGCGTGTTCACGCCCCCTGCTCGAATCCGAGTACAGTTCTGAGTCCGACCGACTCCCCACTAGATCTCGCGGGCTTAGACCGCAAGCTGGGTAACGCGCGCCACCTCGGTGGCCGGCCTGCCTCAGTGATCTGGAGTGTCTCGCTTGCCCCGGCACGTGATTCACACCCGCCGGGGACATTCTGAATAAGCGGGGAGTCCGAGAGCGGCTGGAGCGGGCGGGCCTAAAGTGCCCGCCCGTCACCCCAGCATCTGTGGGTTGGTGGGACGAGCGGCGGCGGGTGCCCTGCGGTCTCACAGCTGCCTGGCGCCCAGGGGGCTTGGCAGCAACGTTCGCCTTCGGGCACCCGCCGCCGCTCGTCGCTCCTACACCGTTGCTGGGGCGACTTTGGCTCCCGTTCTGACTTGGTGCGCGACGTTCACCTCCGGGGCACCCCGCCCCGCGCTGTTGCTGCCCGGCTGACGGTTCGGCATTGGCTTCGTGATCGGTCAGATGACGATGTTTTGCAGCAATTCCTTGCCGCGCACCCACTCAGGCGCGAGGATGGCGACGGTTTGAACGGAGACGCTGCCCCCACGCCTGAGCCGTCAACGGTCGACGCTGCACGCGTCCGCGATGTGCTGCTCGACGCGCTTCCGGCGATGGTGGGGTACTGGGACCGCGACCTGCGGAATGTCGTGGCAAACGCAGCCTACGTCGAGTTCTTCGGCAGGTCGCCCGACGCGCTGCGTGGACGGCACATTCGCGACCTCCTCGGTGATGAGCTGTTTGCAAAGAACGAGCCGTACCTCCGTGCTGCGTTGGCTGGCGAGCCGCAGCTCTTCGACCGGGAGCTCATCGACCAGTCCGGAGTCAAGCGCCACACCCAGGCGTCGTATACCCCGGATGTCGTCGACGGACAGGTCCGAGGCATCGCGGTCCTGGTCACCGACGTCACCGCCCGGCGAGCGTCGGAGCACGCGACGGCAATGGCCGAGGCTCGATTCCGCGCGCTGTTCACGACGGCGCCGATCGGCACGTTCCTGATGGACGCCACTGGAGTGATCCTCGATGCCAACCGCTCCGCGAGCGACCTGCTGATGCGTCCGACGTCCGAGCTGATCGGTACCTCGCTGGTCGAGTTCAGCCCCGCGGCGGGGCACGCCGCCTTGCACAAAGAGCTCGCTGACGTGCTTTCCGGCGAGCGACTCGTCGACCTTGAACTCCAGCTGATTCGTGGAGACGGATCGACGCTTTGGGCGCAGGTCGACGCGACCGCTCTCGATGATCCGGTCGAGCGCAGCACGCAGATCCTTGCCCAGATCCAGGACGTCGGCGAACGCCGCGCCCACCAGACGAAACTCGAAGAGCTCGCACTCACTGATCCGCTGACCGGCCTCCTGAATCGGCGCGGGTTGATCGATCGACTCGCCAACGCCCCCCGCGGCGCGCTGGTGTCAGTCGATCTCAATCGGTTCAAACTGGTGAACGATCTCCTCGGCCATCAAGCCGGCGACGACGTGCTGACAGGAGTGGCGCGTGTCCTTCAGGACCGGCTTCGCGCCGGGGACGCCGTTGCACGGATGGGGGGCGACGAATTCGTGGTGTTCCTCTCACATGCATCGCTTTCCGACGCGGAGCGTCTTGCATCAGACATGGCGCGTCGGATCGAAGAGGCTCGTCTGGGTGTGCCGAGCCAGCCGGTACGAGCCTCAGTGGGCGCCGTGGTCATCAAGCCTGGCTTCAGCCCGATTGAGCTGCTCGCGCAGGCCGACCAGGCGATGTACGCCCACAAGCGCAGGGGCCGCTAACCGCCACGACGGAGTGGGGCCCGCCTGACGCCCGCGTTCTCAGTGGCGGCGGAACGTCATGACGATTCGTTTCGCTGGTGTTCGCGCAGGGCTTGGAAGACCGTGGAGCTGGCGATGCCTCGCCGCGCGAGCATCCCGGCCATCCGCGATTTGACCTTCGGGTCGGAGAGGTCGGGACGCTTGCGGCGCAGGAGCTCGAGCGCTGCCTCGAGCTCGCTGGGGGCGTTGAGCGCGGCTTCGTCGTCGGCGAAGAGGGCGTCGAGGATCTCGCGGTCGATCCCGTCACGGCTGAGTTGCATGCGGATCCGTCGCCCGCCCCACCCTTGCAGCCGGCGCTTGTCTTCGGCGAAGAGCCGTGCGTAGCGGGCGTCGTCGATGAAGCCGTAGCGACCGAGCTCCTCCAGCGCCGCGTCGATCGCCACCGGGGTGCAGTCCTTGGCCATCAGCTTGTCGCGGACCTGCTTGACCGTCCGCTCGCGCTGGCTGACGAGCTTGTAGGCCAACTCGATCGCCCGCTGGTGGGGCTCGGCATCGGAGAACGCGAGCTGCGCCGCCTTGGCCTTCTTCGGCCGCTTGGGCTTCGGCTCCCGGATCTCCGTGCCGTCTGGCAAGACGCCAAGCGCCTCGTCGTGGGCCGCCTGGCCCTCAAGCGAGACGAGGGACGGCCCGCGTTCGTCGTTGACGTCGCGCGACGGCAGCGCCCCCTCTACGGCTGCCTCAGGCGCAGCCGGAGCCTCGCCCGCGACCACGGAACGACCTCGAGACCTGCTGGGTCCTCCCGGCCCAGAGGTCTCAAGCTCACGGATCTTCGCCGCGAGGTCGTCGATCGGCTTGCGCGCCACCGCGTCAGACGTCGCCAGGGCTCGGTCGGGAGCGGCACGCAATCCGCTCACGACCAGGCCCAAAGCTTCTTAGGCCAGTAGGGCCGGTCCAGCGTCGGGATCGAGGCCGGAGATGTCTTCGTCGTCGAGTTCCGGAAGCGCAACGACCTCGTCCTGGTTGATCCCCACGGCGGCGTAGACCTGCTTCTCGATCGCGTCGGCGATGTCGAGGTGCTCATCAAGGAACGCCTTGGCGTTGTTGCGGCCCTGACCCAGGCGCGTGTCCTTGTAGGAGAAGAACGACCCCGACTTCGCGACGATGTCGTGCTCGAGGCCCAGATCCAGCAGCGACCCGGAACGCGAGACGCCCTTGCCGAACTCGATGTCGAACTCGGCCTGGCGGAACGGCGGAGCGACCTTGTTCTTGACGACCTTCACACGGACGCGGTTACCCACGGCCTCCTGACCATCCTTCAGCGTCTCGATGCGGCGGATGTCCAGCCGCTGCGAAGCGAAGAACTTCAGCGCGCGACCGCCAGGCTGCGTCTCCGGCGAACCGAACATCACGCCGACCTTCTCGCGGATCTGGTTGGTGAAGAGGCAGAGCGTGTTGGTGCGGCTCAGCGTGCCGGCGAGCTTGCGCATCGCCTGGCTCATCATGCGGGCCTGCAGGCCGACCGTCTGGTCGCCCATCTGGCCCTCGAGCTCGGCCCGCGGCGTGAGCGCGGCAACGGAGTCGATCGCGACCACGTCGACGGCGCCGGAGCGGATCAGCATGTCGGCAATCTCGAGCGCCTGCTCGCCGTAGTCCGGCTGGGAGACGAGGAGGTTGTCGACGTCGAGGCCAATGTTCTTGGCGTAGACCGGATCCATCGCGTGCTCAGCGTCGATGAAGGCCACGGTGCCGCCTAGGCGCTGCGCCTCGGCGAGCACGTGGTAGACGAGGGTCGTCTTACCCGAGGACTCTGGGCCGTAGACCTCGACGATGCGGCCGCGGGGCATGCCGCCGATGCCGAGGGCGAGATCGAGGGCAAGTGCGCCGGTGGGGATCGCCGAGATCTTGGTGATCGCGCCTTCATCGCCCATCCGCATGACGGAGCCCTTACCGAACGCTTTGTCGATCGCCGACAGCGTCCCGTTGAGGGAGTCGAGTTTGGCCTTTGCGGCCTTTTCGATCTGCTTGTCGGTCTGTTCGGTGGTCGCCATGTGAAGTCTCCGGCTGGGAAGGAAAGTCGCCTGTTCCGGCTGATGGGAACAAATGTACGGTTCGGTTCGGACGGAACTTATGCGAACAGGTGTTCCCAGGGTGCGGAGTCTGCGTCAACATTGCGCAGAGGCCGCGTAGACACTGGCGTTCTCAGGCCCTTTGCAAGGCGCCTCTCAGGACGTGGAGGGCCCCCACGACCGATCGCTCGCGCACCGCGCCCCGGTCGCCGGGGATCCAGATCATCCGCGTGACGGGGTCCTGGCCAGGGACCACCGCAGCGAACCAGACGGTCCCGACCGGCTTCTCGTCGGTGCCTCCCCCAGGCCCCGCGATCCCCGTCACCGCGACCGCGCAATCCACGCCGAGCCGCTCCACCGCCCCAACCGCCATCGCCGCCGCCACCTCGCTCGACACCGCGCCGTGCTCCTCGATCAGCTCGGCCGGCACGCCGAGCGCCGATACTTTCGCCTCGTTCGCGTACGCGACGATGCCGCCGACCACGTAGTCCGAGGCGCCCGCGGGCTCGATCATTTTTGCGGCGACCAGCCCGCCGGTGCAGGATTCAGCGAACCCCACGGTCCACCCCTTTGCGACGAGCTCGCGACGCACGACCTCCTCCACCGACGCGCCGTCGTCGGAGTAGAGCCGCTTGGCGTAGCGATCCCTGATGACCGCGTCGAGCTGCGCGTAGATCGCGGCGTCCTCGGCGTCGAACCGCGTGACGATCTCGATCTCACCGCTGCGCATGCAGGTCGTCACCTCGAGCCGGTCCATGGCGACCCCTCCGGCCTCGGCGTCGCGCAGCGTCGCCGCCAGGTCGGACTCGGGGAGCCCGATCAGCCGCATCATCCGCTCCTCGAACGGAACCGTCGTAGCAAGCAGCGACGCCAGCGGCTCCGTGCGGACCGCGGCGTGCCACATCGGTTGGAGCTCGCGAGGCGGCCCGGGCAGCACGATCACCGGCGGGCCGGAGCGGCCCTCGGCGGGCATGACGATCGACCCGGGCGCCGTCCCTATCGGCTCAAGCGGGACGGCGCCCGCGGGCTGCAGCGCCTGCTTGCGCGTGGTGACGCGAAGCGAGTCCACGTCGATGTCTGGAAAGCGATCTCGGACGAGCTCCACGCGCTTCCAGACGCGCTGCTCCAGCGCCTCATCGAGCGCCAAGGCTCGGCCGGCATGGTCGGCGACGACCTCCATCGTGAGGTCGTCGGCCGTCGGGCCCAGCCCGCCCGTGGTCACGATGAGGTCGACCCCCCATGCCTCCACCTGTGCCAGCGCCTGCAGAAGGTCTTCCTTGCGGTCGCCCACTTGGACGATTCCCGCCGTCTCGACGCCGAGCTCGCCGAATTGCTGCGATACCCAAGGCCCGTTGCGATCGGTCACTCGACCGGCGAGCACCTCGCTGCCGGTGACGACGATTCCGCCCCTGAGGCGGCGGCGCCGCTGATGTGCGTCAGCATCGGGTTCCGGCATGCCGGGCAGCCTAGTGACGCGCCCAGCGGCCCCGCACCATCGACGGCGGGGCGGCGGATCAGACCCGGCAGGCGGTGACGGTGTCGCCGGCGCGCTTGATGCCGGTCGCCGTCACGCTGACCGTGAGTGGCCCGGCTGGGGCGTCCGGGAGACTGCGCGTCTTCCCGTTCACCCGCAGCCGCAGCGCCCGAGAGGTCGACGTCACCGTCACGATGACCGTTTTGCCGGTCGCGGACTTCGTGCGATCGCCGGCCTTGAGGTCCTGCTCTTTGACGACGATCTTGCTGCCGCTGCGCATGCAGACGCTCACGTCGCCCGTCGCCTGGATCGACACGACGGCGCGCCGGGCGGCGGCTGGCGTGTCGTCTGACGCGGGCGTCGTTTCCGGTGGTAGGTCGACGACGGAGTCGGGCGTCGGCGCCACGGCGGGCTCGTCGCCCCCGCCCCTCAACACGAAGAAGTAGACCGCGGCGCCGAGGACGACCAAGGCCACCAGGCCGAGCGCCAGGTTCCGCAGGAGCGGCGGTGCGCTCTGCTGGCGGTTCATGCGCCCACCGCTGTGCTTCGAGAGCTGGCCGATATCACCCTCCAGCTGGAAGGGCTCGTGCTCGCGCTTGTAGTCGGCAACGAGCTGGCGGCCGTCGATGCCAAGCATGTCGCCGTAGGTCTTCAGGAACGACTTGACGTACGTCGGGCCAGGGAGCAGCTCCCATTCCTCATTCTCGAGCGCCCGCAGATACTTGGCGCGGATCTTCGTCTGCGCCTCCATCTGGGCGATCTCGATCCGCGCGCGGGTTCGAGCCTCCCGCAGCGCTGCGCCGATCTCCGCCATTCCCGCAGGCTATCGATCGGCCGAGGGGCGGTCGGTTGTGCCCGCACTCGCGTCGTCGCCAAAGCCCGCCCCGGCCTCGACCGGCTCGCGCGGTGCCAGGCGCCCGGCAACCGGTCCGGCGTCGGCCTGCTCGAGGACGGCCTCGATCGTCGCCGGTGGCTCGGGAGCGTCGCCGGCGAACAGCGTGGGCTTGGCCGCCTCCTCGCGGGCACGCAGTTGCGCGATCACGCGCTCGACCTCGCTGGGGCTGATCAGCACCTGGCGGGCTTTGCTGCCCTCGTAGCCCGAGATCACGTTGCGCCGCTCGAGCATGTCGATGAGGCGCCCGGCTCGGGTGTAGCCCACGCGCAGGCGGCGCTGAATCATCGAGGTGGACGCCGTGTCCATCTCCACGACGAGGCGGATGGCCTCTTCCAGCATCGGGTCCTCGTCGGGATCGAGTCCGTCGCCCTTGGACTCCTCGACCGCCACGTCGACGACCTCTTCCAGCAGATCGTCGTTGAAGTCCGGCTCGCCCTGCTTGCGCCAGTAACCGGTGATCTGCTCGATCTGCTCGTCGTCGATGTAGGCGCCTTGGATGCGCTGGAGCTTTGCGGTGCCGACCGGCGAGAAGAGCATGTCGCCCTGGCCGAGCAGTGACTCGGCGCCGTTCTGATCGAGGATCACCCGAGAGTCCGTCTGGGACGACACCGCGAAGGCGATGCGGCTCGGGACGTTGGCCTTGATCATGCCGGTGATCACGTCGACGCGCGGGCTTTGCGTGGCGAGCACGAGGTGGATGCCGACGGCGCGGGCTTTCTGCGCGATGCGGATGATCGAGTCCTCGACCTCGCCCGGCGCGACCATCATGAGGTCGGCGAGCTCGTCGATCACGCAGAGGATGTAGGGGAACTCCTGCTCCCCGCGCTCGCGACGGACGCGGTTCATCTCGATCAGCGAGCGCGTCTTACTCAGCGACATCGTCGAGTAGCGCGCTTCCATCTCGCGGACGAGGTTCTGCAGCGCCGTGGCGGCCTGCTTCGGGCTCGTGATGACCGGGGTAAGGAGGTGCGGAATCGACGCGTAGGGCGTGAGCTCGACCTGCTTGGGGTCGACGAGCACCATGCGCACGTCCTGCGGCGTGGCCGAGAGCAGGATGCTCGAGAGCATCCCGTTGATGCAGGCCGACTTGCCGGCGCCGGTGGTGCCGGCGACCAAGAGGTGCGGCATCTTCGCGAGGTCGGCGAAGACCGACTGGCCCTCGACGTCCTTGCCCAGCCAGACCGTGAGCGGCGAGCTCTTCGGTGGCGCGTCGGCGAACACGTCGCCGAGGCGCACGATGGCGCGGTTGCGGTTGGGGACCTCCACGCCGACGGCCGTCTTGCCGGGGATCGGCGCCAGGATGCGGATGTCGGTCGCGGCGAGCGCGTAGGCGAGGTCGTCCTTGAGGTTGGCGACCTTCGTCATCTTCACGCCCGGGGCCAGGCGCAGCTCGTAGCGCGTGATGTGGGGTCCGGAGACGCAGCCCACGAGCTGCGCCTGGATCCCGAAGTGGCCGAGGGCCTCGAGCAGGAGCTGCGACGTCTGCTCCTGGTCGGCGCGGTCCGGCGCACCGCTCCCCTTCGCCGAGCGCGTCAGGACGCGGCGCGGCGGGATCTTCCACGGGAAGTCCGGCGCGTCGGTGACCTCCGCTCGGTAGCGACCCATGGGCGTCAGCGCCTGAGGGCCAACGGGAACGCGGTCCGGGGCGTTGGCGGGGTCGTCGGCGCCATCGTCGAAGTCATGCGCGGCAGCGTCCGGACGACCGCCAACCGGCGTGTCGGGCGTGGCGTCGAAGAGCGGGTCTTCCAGCACCGGGGCACCAGCCGCGACGTCGTCGAGCAGCGGGTCGTCCAGGACGGCGCCAGCCTCCTCGATCAGGTCGGCGTCGTCGGAGAACTGGCCGTTGCGCTCCTCCGGGAGGTCGGCCAAGGCGGAGCCGTCCTCTTGGCGTGCGGCGCTCAGCTCGGCCTCGAAGTCCTCCAACGGATCCGGGAACTTGCCCGTGGGCGCCGACGGGGGCAGCTCGCGGCCGGGCTCGCCGGGGCCGATCCAGATGGGGCCGTCGCCGCCGAAGAGGTCCGGGAAGCGCTCGGCACCGTCGATCAGCTGCGCGGCACGCGGATTGCGGCGGACGGTCGGCGCCACGCCGGGCACATCCGGGGGCGTGAGCGAGCCGTGGCCGGAGGGCTCACCAGCAGAGGTCCAGGTGCGCGGGTCGTCCTCGCGAGACGTCCACGTGCGTGGGGCATCCGCGGGCACGACGCCGGTGGCGGTCGGATCGGGGGCCATCTCCGGCGCGCGCTTGCGGCGGCGGGTCGCCGTGGCCGTACCGGTTCCGGAACCGGTGCCAGTACCAGTTGAGGTCATCGGGCCGGCCGAGGAGAGGGCCGCCTCACGCTGATCGAGCGAGCGCTCCCACTCCTGCTCGTGAGCGGCGCGAATCACCGATTGCGGGGCCTCGGCCAAGGCGAGGGCACGGTCGGCGCGGCGCTCCGCACGGATCCGGCCAGGCACGGCCGCCGCGCGGCCCAGCCCGCGGCCAGCGCCACGAGCCACCGACGCCAGCTCCGCACCGGTGAGGAGCAACGCGGCGCCCAGCAGGAGCACCACGGCGACGATGTAGGGCCCAAAGCTGCCAAACGCGGCGTGGCAGACCGTCCACAGCGACTCGCCGAGCACGCCGCCAGCGCTCGTGAGGTGCGGACCAGTCCAACTGGCGACGTTGTCCGGACCAGACGCCGCACGGGCGATGAGCGTGACGGCCGAGAACGCCGCGAGTCCGCCGGCCGCGATCCGCAGGCAGGCCTTTAGGGTGAGTGGTGAGACCGCGACGAGTCCGCCCGCGATCAGCAGGATGGGCGCGCCGTAGGCCGCCGTGCCGAGCAGCAGCCGAGCACCCTCAGCGACGGCATCGCCGACGAACCCGCCGGTCCCCCCGCGGTAGAGCGGAATCGCGACGATGATGCCGAAGGCAATCAACCCGAGTCCGATCAGGTCGAGTCGACGCTGGTCTAGCAGCGGAAGCTCGGGGGTCTTGGCCTGCGGCTTGGAGCTGCGGCGTTGTGCACGTGGAGGTGGTTTCGGCACCGTGGAATACCGATTCGGCGAAGTCGGCCAGGCTCCTGCTCCGTGGACGGACGTCCATAATGAAAAACGTGGCCGGGCAACGCGTGCTGATCGTCGAGGACGACGACGAGATCGCCGGGGCGCTCTCGCGCACACTCACGCGCGAGGGCTACGAGCCGAGCTGCGCGGCCTCGGTTGCTGGCGCGCTGCAGCGCATCGCGGCTGAGCACTGGGACGCCATCATTCTCGACCTGGGCCTTCCGGACGGCGACGGACTCGACATCGCCCGCGAGGTCCGTGCCAGCAGCGAGACGCCGATCCTGATGGTCACGGCTCGCGATGACGTCAGCGCCCGCGTGACCGGGCTCGATGCCGGTGCCGACGACTACCTCGTGAAGCCGTTCGATCGAACGGAACTCTTGGCGCGCCTGCGGGCGCTGCTGCGCCGCAGCCAACCCCCCGTCGGCGCCGCGCCGGTCATCGAGGTCGAAGACATGGTGATCGACCCAACCCGCCGGGCCGTGCGGCGGGGCGTCCGGGTCGTCCCCACCACTCCCCTTGAGTTTGAACTGCTCGTCTACCTCGGGCGGCGCGGCGGCGCGCCCGTCTCGCGTGAGGAGCTCCTCGAGCACGTCTGGCACCACGATCCGACGGAGCCGACCAACACCGTCGAGGTCTTCGTCTCCAACCTGCGCCGCAAGATGGAGGCAGAAGGCGAGCCCCGTCTCCTGCGAACGGTCCGTGGGGCCGGGTACGCGCTCGGTGCGTAGCTCCCTCCCCATCCGGTGGCGCATTGCGCTCCTGATCGCCTCCGCCACGTCGCTCGTGCTCATCGCCTTTGCCGTGGTGATCGCGACCACCGTCGACGCGCGGCTGCGCGACGACTTCGAGCAGTCCGTCGACCGCACGGCCGAGGTGCTCGCGTCGAATATCGAGGTCCAGTACGAGGTGACCGACGGCGACGCCCGCTTCAAAGACATCGACTTTGGCGTCAAGACGTTTGCCCGGGGCAGCGGTGGCGTGATCCGCGTGCTCTTGGCCGGACGCGTCCTGGAGAACACGCAGCGCGGCGTGTACTTGGGAGTGGCGGAGCCAGGCCGTCGGCAGGTTGGCGATCTGATGGTCGACACCCGGCCGTTGACCTCAGCCAACAAGGAGATCGGCGGCGAGGCGGTGCTCGTGCAGTACGCGCGCTCAACCCGCGAACTCGAGGCCACCATCAGCCGAATCCACTACCTGCTGGCGCTCGCCACGCTCTTCGGCAGCGCCCTGGCACTGGCGGGAGCGTCGTGGATCGGCGGTCGTGCGCTGCGGCCGGTGTCTGAGCTGACGGAGACCGCGAAGTCGATCGCGCAGACGGGCGATAGCGCCAGTCGCCTGCCGATCCCCAGCCGCCGCGACGAGCTTCGCGAGCTGGCGCTGACGCTTGACGCCATGCTCGAATCCCTCGATGCCGCTCGCTCCACGACCGAGCGGACCCTCAACAATCAGCGGGACTTCCTCGCCGACGCCTCCCACGAGCTGCGTACGCCGCTGACGAGCATGATCACCAACCTGGAGATGCTCGCCGACTCCGAGGATCCCGATCAGGCCGAGACGGCGGCAGCGGCGCTGCGCTCAGCCCGCCGGATGCGGGGGCTCGTGGCAGACCTCTTGGCGCTAGCCCGCGCCGACGAGCCTCGCGAAGGCCCCCGTGATCCGATCGACCTGGCCACCGTCGTCGGCGACGCCGTGGCCGAGGTAGAGGATCTCCTCGCCGATCACGAGCTGACGGTCGAGACGGTCCCGACGATCGTGCTGGGCCGCCGGGACGACCTGCAGCGGGTCGTGCGCAACCTGCTCGAGAATGCGGCGCGCCACACGCCGCCGGGGACGGCCGTCACCGTCGAGGTCGGCGTCCGTGGTGGGCACGCCTCATTGGCCGTCGAAGATGATGGTCCTGGGCTCGCTCCCGCGGTGCGCGGCCGCGCGTTTGAGCGGTTCGTGCGGTCTGGATCGCGCAGCGGGCCATCGTCTGGCCTTGGACTCTCGATCGTCCGCGCCTCCACGCAGGCCCACGGCGGCTGGGTGGAGCTCCGCTCGCCCGCTCGCGCCGGCCACGGCACCCGCGTCGAGGTTCGTCTCCCCCTCGCGTCGTAGGCGCCGCCCGCGCCACGTGGCGCTCCGCCGCGTTGCTCACCGGTCTCCAGCAGACTAGATTTCCGAGCATGTCCCCTCGGCCGCTTGCGGTCTCCATCCGTCTGCGCCGCTTCGTCACCCTGCTGTCGACGGTCGCTGGTGCCCTCGCGCTGGCGGGCGCCGCCACCCCCATCTCCGCGTCCGCCGCCCAACGGCTTGAAGCGTTCGATCTGCCGAGCACGAAGGGCAACGTCGATCTCACGGGCACCGTGCGCCTCAACGACACGTCGACGCTGCGCGCGACGGTGCTGCTGCCAGATGGCTACGACGAGCAGCCTGGCCGGCGTTGGCCCGTGCTCTACATGCTCCATGGCGTCGGAGACAACACCTCGACGTGGACCGACCGCGAAGACGGCGACCTGACGCACCGCGCCGCGGGCTTCCCCGGAATCATCGTGATGCCGGAGGGCGGCCGCAGCTACTGGGTCGACCAATGGCTCGGAGGCAAGCGGGCTGGTGGCAACTGGCAGCGTTACCTGCTCGACGAGGTCATCCCGACGATGGAGGCGCGCTACCGGATCCTGCCTGGCCGCGCAAACCATGCCGTCGGTGGATTGTCGATGGGCGGCTACGGCGCCATGCTGACGGCGGCCGCGCTCCCGACGTATTTCGGGTCGGCGATCTCGCTGTCTGGCCTGCTCGACCTCCAGACCTGGGGTGCCGAGAACCTCGTGCCGTACTTCAGCGTGATGTCGTTCACGCGCACGTGGGGCCGGCCTGGCGGGCCGTACCAGAATGCGAGCAGCCCGAAGGCGCTCCTGGGCAATCTGGGCCGCACACGCCTCTACTTGACGGCCGGCAACGGGCTCGTCGACCCGGCAAGCTCCTATGACGCCGTGCAGATCGTGGCTGGCGGCGCTGCCGAGCTCGGCAGCTGGGCCGACGCGTCGATCTTCTACCGCTCTGCGCGCGCCCGCGGACTCCCCGTGACGTTCCGGTTCCGCCACGGCGTGCACTCGTGGCTCTACTGGCGTCGCGACATTCCGTACGTGCTGGCCTGGGATCCGTTCAAGGCCCCGCCGCCGACCGACAGCTCGGCCGCGAAGCCACTGACCTACCGAACGATGGCCAGGCATGGCAATGCGTGGGGCCTCGGCTTCCGCTTCGACGAACTCCCCACCACGCTCGTCGACTTCACGCGAGCCGGCCAGACCGTCTCCGCGACCGGCAAGGGCCGCGTGACGATCACGCCAGGCGCCGCCGACGCCGACGCCAGCGGGAACGGCAGCCGAGTCGACTGCCAGTTCACCGCGACGCTGCCGTTCAGCTACACGCTGCCAGCAGGCTGTTGAGCCGGCGCCGCGCGAAGGCGGCGCCGGCTCAGAGAGGTCGTTAGACCTCGACGACGACTGGCAGCACCATGGGGCGGCGCTTCAGCTTGGCGTACACCACGCCAGCGAGGTCGTCGTGGAGGAACTCTTCGAGGCGATCAGGGTTCTTGATGCCCTGCTTGGCCGCGCGCTCGAGGGCGTCGTCCACCGCGTCGCGGAGCGTCTCGACGAGGTCATGCTCCTCTTCGGCGGGAACGCCGCGCAGCAGCACCTCGGGGTCGGCCACGGACACGCCGCTGCCCTCCGAGATCGTGGCGACGACGACGCAGATGCCGTCGGCCGAGAGCATGCGGCGGTCTCGCAGCGCGACGTCGGCAACGTCACCGATCTCCATGCCGTCGACGAAGAACACGCCGGCGCGCTCGGGCTTGCCCAGGCGGGCGCCCTTGGCGGTGATCTCGACCACGTCGCCGTTGTCGCACTCGAAGACGTTGGCCTTCGGCACGCCGACGGACTGCGCCAGCTGCGAGTGCAGGCGGATGCGCGGGTAGTCGCCGTGGAACGGCATCACGTACTTCGGCTTGGTCAGGTTGAGCATCAGCTTGAGCTCCTCCTGGTACCCGTGGCCGGAGGCGTGAATCGGGGCGTCCTTCGTCGTGATGACGGTGGCGCCACGACGGCTGACGGCGTCGATGACTTCGCTGACCGCCTTCTCATTCCCGGGGATCGGCGTCGCGGAGAAGATCACGGTGTCGCCGGAGTGCAGCGCAACCTGCTGGTGATCGCCGTAGGCCATACGACGCAGTGCCGAGAGCGGCTCGCCCTGGGAGCCCGTCGAGATGATCACGATGCGCTCGTCGGGCAGGTGCTCGAGGTCGCGCGGCGTGACGAGCATGCCGTCGGGGATGTTGATGTGGCCCAGCGTCCGACCGATTGCGGTGTTCTTGCGCATCGAGCGCCCGATCAGGCAGACCTTGCGGTTATGCAGGGCGGCGGCATCGACGACCTGCTGAACGCGGTGGATGTTCGACGCGAAACAGGTCACGAGGATGCGCCCCGAGCACTGCGTGAACATGTCGTTGAGCTTGGGGCCGACGATCGCCTCGGAGAGCGACCAGCCGGGCCGGTCGGCGTTCGTCGAGTCGCCACACAGCAGCGTGACGCCCTCTTTGCCGAGTTCGGCAAGGCGGCCGAGATCAGCGGGACCACCGTCGACCGGGGTCTGGTCGAACTTGTAGTCGCCGGTGAAGAAGATCGGGCCGTACTCGGTGTGCACGATGACGCCGGAGGCATCCGGGATCGAGTGCGTCATGTGGACGAGCTCGATCTCGAACGGACCAGCCTTGACCTTCTTGCCCGGGTCCAGGCGCGTCAGCGGCGCATCCTTGATGCGGTGCTCGTCGAGCTTGGAGCGAGCCATCTCGATGGTCAGCGGGCGCGAGTAGATCTTCGGGCGGTGCGGAGCGATCTGGCGCAGGAAGAACGGCAGGGCTCCGAGGTGATCCTCGTGGCCGTGGGTGACGACGACGGCGTCGATCTGCTCAGCGCGCTCCGTGAGGTAGGTGAAGTCCGGGAGGACGAGGTCCACCCCGTGCTGCTCCTGGGTCGGGAAGCGCAGGCCGACGTCGATGACGACGATGTGGCCGTCCTGCTCGACGACCGTCATGTTCTTGCCGATCTCGCCGAGCCCGCCGAGCGGCAGGACGCGAACCGGACCGCTCATGCGCGCACTTCGGTCTCGAGGAGGTCGAGCGCGACGAGCGCATCGCGGACGACGGACCGCTCATGGTCGTCGCACGCGACCAATGGGAGTCGAAAAACGTCGGAGAGGTGACCCTGCATGGAGAGTGCCGCCTTGATCGGAGATGGGTTGGTGGTCACCCCGAGTGCCGCCAGAAGCGGTGCGAGCCGGGCGTTGATCGCCGCGCGCTCGTCGGGGTGGTCGATCATCCGCTTCATCTCGCGGCCGACGAGGTGGCTGGCGACGCTGATAACGCCGACACCGCCAACTTCGAGGGCACGCAGGAACGTGTCGTCATTACCGGCGTAGAGGTCGAGCCCGTCCACCGGCGCGAGATTCGCGTCGTTGGCTTGCTTGACCGCCACGATGCCATCGATCTGCGCCAATTCTGCGAGCAGGTCGTTGGGCATATCGGTGCCGGTACGGAAGGGGATGTTGTAGAGAATGATGGGCTTGTCGGTCGCTTTGGCGACCTCTTCGAAGTGCCGCACGATGCCCCGCCGGTTCGGGCGGTTGTAGTACGGCGTGACGCTGAGAATCGCGTCGGCCCCAAGTTCGGTGGCGCGCTCGGTGAGATGGCACGCGTGTGCCGTCACGTTGCTGCCGGCGCCAGCGATGACGGTGGTCCCCGCTGGCTTGTTCTGCACGGCGAGTTCGATGACGCGCAGATGCTCGTCGTCGTCGAGCGTGGATGCCTCACCGGTGGTGCCGCACGCCACGACGCCATCGGAGCCAAGCTCGATGACGTGCTTGTGCAGCTTGACGAACGCTTCCTCGTCGACCGGCGCGTGCTTGATCCCGGTAATACCGGGCAAGTCGGCGAACGGCGTGACGATCGCGGTGAGGAGCGCTCCGAGGTCGGACATCACGCCGAGTATCGCAGGACGAGCACGCGGCGTGATGGCGGCCCGTGCTCTGAGCCACCATCACGCCGCTCAAGCGCTAGTTCAGAACGTGCTCCAAGCCAACGACCACGTCCCGGTCCATCGAGGCCACCTTGCGAACCGCGAGCAGCACGCCCGGCATGAAGCTCTTGCGATCGGTGGTGTCGTGGCGGATCGTGAGCGTCTGCCCCAGCTCGCCAAAGATCACCTCTTGGTTGGCGATCACTCCCGGCAGACGCACCGAGTGCACCCCGCCAACGACCTTGCCGCTGGCCTCGCGAATCATGTCGACCGTGCGCTTGGCGGTGCCGGAGGGCGCGTCGAGCTTGGCGTCGTGGTGGTACTCCACGATCTCGACCTTCGGCATGTGCTTGGACGCCTCGGCCGCGAACTTCATCATCAGCACGGCGCCGATGGCGAAGTTCGGGCAGAACAGGAGCTTGGCCCCGTTCGCGGGAGTGATCTGCGCGATGTCGAACCCACTGGTCCCGACGACGGCGTGGACGCCGGCTGACATGCACGCATTGATGTTGTCGACGGCGACGTCCGGCCGGGTGAAGTCGACGACGACGTCGACCTCTCCGAGCACGTCGGCCAGCGACACGCCCAGGGCCGGGTCGACACGGGCGACGAGTTCCATGTCGTCGGCCCCCTCGACGGCCTCGCACGTGGCGAGGCCCATCTTTCCGGCGGCCCCTGCGACCGCGACGCGGATCGCCATGCTTAGGTGCCGGGGGTCGTCGCGCCGGACTTGGCGTTCATGTCGTTGACCGCCTTGATCAGCTGCTCGGCCACGGAGCCGCTGCCGGTGGCCTCGAACTTGGTGTAGGTGGCGGGGTCGGCGCCCGTGGTGCCGATCACGAACGTCGGGGTGCCCGTCACATCGAGCGGCTCCTGGAGGTCGTCGATCTCCTTGAGCTTGGCGGCCTCTTCAGGCGAGGGCTCACGCGGCTCGGTATCGGCCTTGGTGCCACCAGCGGCAACCGCAAGCTTCGCGAGGTACTCCGGAGTCACGTAGCCGGTCTGCTCCTGGCCCTGGTTCCAGAAGAACAGGTTCAGGAACGGCCAGGCCTTGTCCTTGGCAGCCAGGCGGATGGCCACCGTGCGGCCGGCCTCGGAGTCCTCACCCATGAAGGTCAGCGCGATCGGCATCAGGCGGATCTTGGCCTTCCCGGTGCGAACGAGATCGTTGACGATCTTCGGCTGCTGATCGAGCTGGTGCTCCTTGCAGAACGGGCACTGCACGTCGATGAACTCGAGGATCGTGACGGGCGCCTTCGGATCGCCGAGGGTCAAGCCGTTCTGCTCAATCCCGTCGAGCATCTTGTTCGTCGCGGCGATGCCAGCGACCTCGCTGCTCTTGGTGTCGACGCTGTCGTCCTTCTTGCCCGTGATCACGACGACCAGGACCACCACGACGATGGCCGCAAAGACGGCTGCGGCGAGGTACTGCAGCATCTTGTTGCGCTTGGCAGCGGCAGCGGCTGCGGCCTGTGCCTGCTCGCGCTTGACGCGTGCTTCGTTCTTCTTGTCGGCGTTGCTGGCCATCGGGGCGTAGGTCTCTCGAGCGGTCTGAGGGAAGCAGGGTGCGGGCGTGGGACTGAGGCCCACGGCGGTGCGCAGCGTCACATGATGACGGCCCACCCGGCGCAGCGTCGCACCGCCAGCGTCAGCTGGAGATAAGCGCGCGGCTACGACGCCGTGTTTGGGGCTGGCGACGACGGCTGCGCCAGGACCTTCTTGCGTTCCTTGCGGACCGCGCGGATCAGCTGGCCGGCCACCGGCTTGGAGCGGTCGAGTTCGATCCACGTGTAGCTCGCCGGCGAGCCGTCGGTCGGCCCGACGGAGAAACCGGGGGTGCCGGCCTCGTGCTTGCCGAGCACTTCGGCGGCAAGGTCGTCGTACTGCTTGCCCACGGCCGTGTTCATGTAATTGCCCTTGCGGTCCTCATCGCCCGGCTGGGCACGCGGGTTCGCAGCAACCAGGTTGCGCAGGAAGTCATCGGTCACGTAGCCCGAGTTCTCCTGGCCTTGGTTGAGGTAGAAGAGGTTCGCGTACTGCCAGGCGCCTTCATGGTCGGCCATGTTCATCCAGACGTTGCGAGCTGCGACGGAGTCAGGACCCAGGAACGCAAGCGGGGCGAAGGCGATCTGGGCCTGCCCGGTGCGCACGAGTTCCTTGATGAGCTGGGGCTGCACTTCAAGCTGGTGCTGCTTGCAGAAGGGACACTGCAGATCTGCGTACTCCAGGAGCGTGACCGGCGCCCTCGGATCGCCCAGCGCGAAGCCGTTCTGCGGGAGTCCCTTGAGCAGTTCCTCGGTCTCCTGCACCCCCGGCAGCGTGCTGCCCTTGGTCGCTCCGGTGGCGTTTGGGTCGTCTCCGCCAGCGAGCAGCAGCACGACCACGGCCACGATCACCACGACCGCTGCAGCGATCGCCGCGAGGGTTCGGCGCTCGGCCATCAGCTTGCCGCCACGGCGGCGGTGGCGAGGTCGGCGGCATCCAGGGCTGCAATCGCACCGTCGGCGTCGGGCGCCACGCAGGCGATCGCGGCGTGCTGAAGGTTGCCGAGCGTCTCTGCCGCCACGGCATGCAGCGAGGCTTCGTCGACGGCGCCGATCTCTGCGGCCAGGACCTCCGGCGGTGCCAGCTCCAGCCCATGGGCGAGGCGGGCCGCGATCAGTGACGCCCGGCCACCAGCGGTCTCCAGGGAAAGCCCGAGCCGGCCGGCGACGTGCTGGCGAGCCCAGCCGAGATCCTCCGCGGTGATCTCCCCGGCGGCAACCTTGCGGAGCTCGCTGCCGAGTACCTCGACGGCGATCGCGACGCGCTCGGGTCGCGTGCCGACGTACGCACCGAACGCCCCGAAGCCCTGCTGAATCTCAAGGAATGAGCTCACGCTGTAGGCCAGGCCGCGGCGCTCGCGGATCTCCTGGAAGAGCCGTGAGGACGGCGGTCCTCCGACGAGCGCGTCGAGGACCTGCAGCGCCGCGCGGCGCGGGCCGCGGGCGTCAAAGATGGGGATACCGATGGCGACGTGCGTCTGCTCGGACGGCCGCTCGACGACGATGCGCCGCGGGGCGCCGGCGGGCTCACCGCGGCGTTGATCCTGCGGCAGCGGTGCGCTGGGGTCGCGCCAATCAGGCAGCGTGTCGAGCACCTGCGCACAGAGGCTGTCGTGGTCGACGTTGCCGACCCCGACCCAGACCACGGGCGCAACGCCGTAGCGGCCTCGGTGGAAGGCGCCAAGCGAGGCGGCATCCAGCGAGGCGATCGTCTCGCGGCGCCCAATGACGGGGCGGCCAAGCGGCGAATCGGGAAACAACGCGTCGCCCATGAGCTCAAACGTGAGCTCTTCGGGTGAGTCCTCGATCATCGCGAGTTCCTCGAGCACGATCTCGCGCTCGTGCTCGACGTCTTCCTCTCGGAGCTCAGGGTTCCAGAGGACGTCGGCGATCGCTTCGACGGCGCGGGAGGCGTGCTCGGCCATCACCCAGGTACCGAGATGCGTCTGGCAGCGATCGGTGCTGGCGCTGATGTCTGCGCCGAGCTCGTCGAAGAGCCGGTCGACGGCGCCCGCCCCGAACTTCGAACTCCCGCGGAAGAGCAGGTGCTCGATGAGGTGGGCGGCGCCGGCGATCTCCGGTTCCTCGTCGACGGACCCAGCCAGCACCGTCGCGCTGAGCGCAACGGCGCGTGCCCAGGGCAGCGCCTCGGTCGCGACCAGGACACCTGGCGCGACGGTACTTACCCGGACGGGGCCGGCAGCAAAGATGCCGGGCCCCGCCTTCGGATCAGGCTGGGTCGTCAACGGGGGAATTGCGCTTGGGGGTTAGGCGTCGTGACCCGGGTCACGATCGACGCGACCCTCACGACGTCCGCCGCCACGGGGGCGATCACCACGGCCGCCGCGGTCGCCGCCACGGTCACGACCGCCGCCACCGCCGCCACGGGGGCGATCGCCGCCACCGCGGCTGCCGCCGCCACCGTTGCCGCCGCCAGCGGCAGCCATCTCACGCAGCTCGTCGGCGGTCTTGCCGGCGATCTCCGGGTCGTCGGCAAGGCGCAGACCGATGCGGCCGCGCTCCTTGTCTACCTCGGCCACACGGACCTTGATCTCGTCGCCCTTGTTCAGGACGTCCTCGACGGCGTCGACACGCTGGCCGGGCGAGACGTTGCTGATGTGGATCAGGCCGTCGGTGCCCTTGGCGAGCTCGACGAACGCACCGAACGTGGTGGTCTTGACGACCTTGCCGGTGAACTCGTCGCCGAGCTCAACTTCCTTCGTGAACCCGAGGATGCGCTCCTTGAGCGACTCCGCGAGTGCGCCGACGGTGGCGTAGATGTTGACGTGACCCTCGTCGTTGACGTCGATCTGCGCCTGGAACTCTTCCTGCAGGCCGCGGATGGTCTCGCCGCCCTTGCCGATCAGCAGGCCGATCTTGTCCGGGTCGATCTTCAGCGACACGATGCGCGGGGCGTGCTCGGAGAGTTCCTCGCGCGGGCCGTCGAGGACGGCCTTCATCTGGCCGAGGATGTTCAGGCGGGCGTCGTTGGCCTGCGTGAGAGCATCGCGCAGGATCTCGAACGTGACGCCCTTGATCTTGATGTCCATCTGCATCGCGGTGATACCGGCTTCGGTACCCGCAACCTTGAAGTCCATGTCGCCGAGGTGATCCTCAACGCCGGCGATGTCGGTGAGGACGACGTAGTCGTCGCCTTCCTTGATCAGCCCCATCGCAATTCCGGCGACCGGTGCCTTGATCGGCACGCCGGCATCCATCAGTGCCAGCGAGGAGCCACAGACCGACGCCATCGACGACGAACCGTTGGACTCGAAGATGTCGGACACGACGCGGATCGTGTACGGGAACGTCTCCGTGTCCGGCACGACGGCCAGGAGGGCGCGCTCAGCAAGGGCACCGTGGCCGATGTCGCGGCGCTTGGGGCCACCCATGCGGCCGGCCTCGCCGACCGAGAACGGCGGGAAGTTGTAGTGGTGCCAGTAGAACTTCTGGGTCTGCAGACCGAGGGTGTCGATCCGCATCTCCTCCTTCAGCGTGCCGAGCGCAGCGACCGAGAAGGCCTGCGTCTCGCCACGGGTGAAGAGCACCGAGCCGTGCGTGCGGGGACCGACGCCGACCTCGATCGTGATCGGACGGATCTCCGTCGTGTTACGACCATCCGGGCGCTGCTTCTGGACGGCGATCCGCTGGCGGATCTCAGCCTTCTCAATGGCTGCGAACGCCTTCTTGGCTCCAGCAGCCTTGCTGCCGTAGTCGTCAGCGTCGGCCGGGCCGGCGTACTGCACGACGACGGCGTCCTTGACGGCGCCGATGGCGTCCTGGAGCTCCAGCTTGCCGCGGGTCTCAAGGGCCTTGAGCAGATCAGCGCCGTGGGAGGCCTTGATCTGCTCGATCAGGGCGGTGTCGACGACGATCTCGGCCATCTCGACCTTCGGCTTGCCGCAGAGCTTGCGCAGCTCGAGCTGCGCGTCGCACAGCTGCTTGATCGCCGAGTGGGCGATGTCGAGGGCGTCGAGGATCTCGGCCTCGGTGACCTCGTTGGCGCCGGCCTCGACCATCAGGATGGCCTCGGACGTGCCGGCGACGATCAGATCGAGGTCGGCCTCGTTGAGGATCTGCTCCTCGGTCGGGTTGACGACGAAGTTGCCGTCGACCTTGGCGATGCGCACGGCGCCGACGGGCTCCTGCACGGGAACGTCGGACAGCTGCAGGGCAGCGGACGCGCCGTTCATCGCGAGGATGTCGTACGGGTGATCGGTGTCGATCGAAAGGGTGATCGCGACGAGCTGCGTCTCGCGACGCCAGTTCTTCGGGAACAGGGGGCGGATCGGGCGGTCGATCATGCGGCAGACGAGCGTGGCCTTTTCGGAGCCGCGCCCTTCACGCTTGAAGAACGAACCCGGGATCTTGCCTGCGGAGTACATCCGCTCCTCGACCTCAACGGTCAGAGGCAGGAAGTCGATGTCGCGTTCGCTACCGGCGGTAGCGGTGCTGAGAACCATCGTGTCGCCCTGGCGGACGACGACGGAACCACCGGCCTGGCGTGCCATGCGCCCGGTCTCGAAAGTGATTTCGCTACCGGCGATGGTGACCGAGACGACGGTCGGTTTGGGAGTCATGTTGTGGAGAATTCTCTCTGGAGGGCCGCGCGCGGAACGTTCGGATGATGCGTGGGCCCAGCTTCTTTTGCTTCTAGCTTCGGATCCGAACGTCGCCATCGTACCCGCTCTGGCGTAGGTAACCCGCAGCGCGGGCGTCAGCGAACAGCGCAGGGATGCCGGCAGCCCCGCCGCGAATGGCCGCACGCGTTTCCTGCGTAATGCGTTCTAGGCCGGTTTCGGCGCGTCGATCGCGCTCAAAACCGTCGATATCCAGGCCCAGCGACTCCGCAAGCGCCCACAGATGCGGCAGATCTTGGCGCCCCTGATCGGCCAGCAGCCCTCGGGCAAACGGCCAGAAGGCCCCTTGGGCGTCGGCCGCTTCGACGGCAAGCGCGGCGCGGCGCGCGGGCTCTCCGCGGGCCCGGACGACGAAATGCCGGAGATCGATGCGGACGCCGAGGTCGGTGAGCCGTCGCATGGCCAGGGCGCAGTCGGGGCAGGACAGATCGGCGTGGACCACGATCAGCGGTGCGCCCGTGGGGCCGTCGATCCGTGGCGACGAGTCGATCCCGGCGGGGGGCTGCCCCGTAACCCGTTCGTGCGCATCCACGCTCTCACTCGAACCCATCAGCTCGAGGGTACCCCCGAAGACGTCTTCCCCTTCTTTGCGGACGCGTTCAACCTCGAGTCCATCACGCCGCCGCTGCTGAAGTTCGGCCTCCTCACCCCCGCCCCGATCGTCTTGGGCCTCGGCACGGTGATCCAATACGGGATGCGGCTGCACGGCGTGCCGGTGAACTGGACGAGTTCCATCCAGGGGTGGGATCCACCACACCGCTTCGTCGACACGCAGATCCGTGGCCCCTTCCGGTTCTGGCACCACACCCACCGCTTCGAGGAACTCCCCGGCGGCCGCACGCTCATGACCGACGACGTGCAGTACGCCCTGCCGCTTCAGCCGTTCGGCGAGTTGGCTTTGCCGCTCGTGCGACGCGATCTCAAGATGATCTTCGACTACCGCGCCAGCGTCATCGCCGACCGCCTCGCGGCCGCCGCAGCGTCCGTCAGCTGAGGCAACGCTGGCCCGCGATCAGCGGGCGCGGACGGTGATCAGCTGGTTCTGCACGCTGCCATCGGTGAAGCCCAAGCGCACCTTCACCTTCACGCGCTTCAGCGGTGAGCTCGCCGGGACGCGCTTGGTGCGCGTCACCGATCCCTGCTTGAGCTTGAGCGACAGCGACCGCGTGGTCTTCGTCTGCGGCGTGAGGATCACGGCACGGGTCGTCACCGTCACCTTGGCGCTCGCGCCCAGCAGCTTGACGACCTGGTACTGGCGGAGTCGAGCACGTTTGCGAACGAACAGGAACCCGGTCGGGAGCGTCAGCTTCGCCGTCTGCAGGGTGCGTCCGCCGAGGTCGGAGATCCGCCAGGTGAGGCCGCTGAAGCTAGAGAGGGTGATCGCGGACTTCTTCGCGTCGCTGGGAGCGCACGGCGCCGCGATCGTGTGGCTCGAGAGCTGGCCGCCGTGCCCGACGAAGGCCGCATCCCAAACCGATCCAGGCTGGCACGGGGCCTGCGAGATGCGAAGCGGACCGTTCTTGCCGCCGAAGATGTCCATGTCGAGACTGCGCAGCGGCAGATCCGGGATGGTGTCGAACCGCGTGACCAGGCGCTGCTCACTGTTGACCCGCACGGAGCTGACGACCCGCTGGGCGTAGCGACCCGTGAAGCTCAGGCCCAGCCCCGGGAGCGTCTGGCCTTCGGTTTGCACGAGGTAGACGTCTCCGGGGATCGGCTCGGGCGTCACCGCCACGCGGGCGGTCGCCGTCCCGACGCGTTGGGAAGCCGAGCAGGCGACGGCGTCGAAGACGGCCCGCGGGCAGATGTTCTGCAGGTTCGTGGTGTCGGCGGCGACGCCGCGCGGCAGCGTGACGGTGGCGCCTTTGAGCGTGGCGTCGCCGCCTCGCACGTTGAGGGCCACACGCACGTTGGGGTGGCCGAGTGGGCCGGTCTCGCCCGTGAGCGCCGCGGTGAGCGTTGGGACGAACGGCATAGCCCCGCAGCCGGTGTACGACACGGCGCTCCCGCCGGCCACGGCCTGCCCGTGCTCGCTCGTGAGCGTCGAGGAGTACGCCAGCGGACTGCAGCTGGAGGGGTTGAGCATGAAGCCGGGTCGGTCCACCCGGATGCGGAACGACCGGACGCTCAGCGCGACGCCTCGGAAGCGCGCCGGCATCGTGTAGCTGACCTCGAGCCCGGCAGAGTCTGGGCGCAGGTCGATGCGGGCCGGCATCACGAAGTCGCCGAGGTCGACGTCTCCGACGCGGCCTCGGACCACGATCGAGACGCCCGCTACGGCGCCGGGCGCACGCGGCGTGATGTAGACCCGGCCAAACAGCGTCCGCGGGTTTGGACCGATCCCTGCCGACGCTTCAACGGTGCCGATCTGCGACTCGGCACCGCACGCGGCGGCGGCCGAATCAGTGTGCGGGCACTCGGGGACCCCACCGATGTTGGCCAGCAGGCCGTTCGGGAGCGAGAGTCGCGAGACCCCAAACCGCGGCGAGCGGTCCGCCCGGGTCATCGCGATGGTGGTGGTCGTCTCGGCGCCGGCCTGCGGGTCGTCGGGCCACATCGAAAATGACGGAGCGAAGCCAGGAAGCGAGCAGTCCTGATCGATCGCCACCGGGGCCGCAGCGATCGCGGTGTCTGCGCCCGACGCGGGCGTGAAACTCGCGACCCCGGCGAAGGTTCCGCACCCGCCGGGCGTGCCGAGCAAGGCATGGTCGCTGCCGAGGAGCGTCAGCCGCAGTTCGCTGAACGGCGGCGCCGGGATCTCATCGAACGTGATGCTGGTGCGGCCCTCGCCGTCGACGGCGAGGCTGCCCAGAAGCTTGATTCTTGGGGCATCTGAGGCGGTCGAGCCATCCAGCGCGGCCTCCACGTAGATCGGCGGTAGCTCCCCCACCGCGGATTGGGCGCCGAGGAAGACGTCGCCGAGCAGGGGGCGCGGAGCACCAGTCGGCGCCGTCAGACTGACCGTCCCGATCTTCGTGTCGGCGGGGCACGCTGCGGCGATCGCGCCGTGGACGGCGAACGCCCACGATGGGCAGGTATTGAGGGCGCCACCACCGGTCGACATCTGCGGCCCAAGGTCAAACCCCTGCGGGAGCGTGAGCTGCAGGCGCCGCAGCTGTGCGGCAGACGGGTCGCCCGGATCGACCGGGATCGTGACGGTGGTCGTCAGCCCCGTGGGCACCGCTGGCTTGCGCTCGTAGTCGCTGAAGGCGAGCGTGCCGACGATCGCGAACGCTGGCGCTGCGGGCAGCACGAAGAACCCTGCGGCGATGGCGAGCAAGGCAGAGAGTCCGCGGACGAGGCGGACGGCAGGTGACGAGAGCGCGGAGGTCACGGATCCGGCGCGCCGCGTAGGACGACGCGTACCCCGCGACCCTATCGGAGCGAGGGGGCTGGGACGACGCCGAGCTTGCGCCCGGGTCGGCCCGGCAGCTACCAGCCGAGCTGCTCGACGGCGTCGAAGACGAGACTGAGCGGCGGCATAACGCCAGGGTGTTCGCCCTCCCACGTCCACGCGAGGGTGCCGTCGTCGGCGGTGAGGACGAGCGCGCGAGTCGCCATGCCACCTGGCGCGAAGTACACGCCAAACGCCCGGCACGTCTCGCCCTTGGGCTCGAAGTCGGAGAGCTGGCGGATCGTCACGCCGAGCTTCTCGGCGAACGCCACCTGGGAATCGGAGGCGTCGCAAGAGATCGCGACGACCGTGATCTGCTTGGCGGCAAGATCCTCGAGGACTTCTTCCAGGAGCTGCAGCTGATCGGTACAGACCGGGCTGAAGGCAAACGGGTAGAAGACGAGGAGCGTACGCTCGCCGATCACGGCGTCTTGGGTAAACGGCGCACCTTCAGCGGTGCGCAAGGAAAAGCGCGGGACCGCGCTCCCAGCGGGAAGAACGGCCATGCGCGGAGGAACCGGGTGGTGCCGCGTTAGCGGCGGAGACCCAGGTCCTTGATGAGCTGGCGGTAGCCGTCGAGGTCTTTGGCCTCGAAGTACCGCAGCATCCGGCGACGCTGGCCGACGAGCATAAGGAGGCCACGGCGCGAGCTGTGATCCTTCTTATTGCTACGCAGGTGCTCGGTCAGGCCATTGATCCGCTCGGTGAGGAGCGCGATCTGAACCTTGACGTTTCCGGTGTCCTTCTCGTTGACCCCGTAACGACGGGTGATCTCGAGCTTGCGGTCGGTGGTGAGCTGCATGCGACGGCGCAGATTAGCAGCGTGGACCGCAATTTGACGCGTGCCTACCCGTCCGCTAGGCAGCGCAGGGGTCGTTACGCCTCTGAACCCTGCGTAACGGGCACGGCCCGGCGCGTCTGGTCGACGTCCTGGTTCATCTGCTCGATGAGCGGCTCGATGCCGTCGAACTTGAGCTCACCGCGCAGGCGCTCCACGAACGTCAGTGAGATGTCCTGGCCGTAGAGGTCGGCGGTGAAGTCGAGGACGTAGGCCTCGATCAGCACGCCACGCCCGGTCTGGAACGTCGGGCGCACGCCGATGTTGACGGCCGCAGCGCGTCCTTGGCCGGTCCGGCAGGCGTAGATGCCATGTGCAGGCGTCACGAAGCGGGCGTCCGGCACGATGTTGGCCGTCGGAAAGCCCAGCTCGCGGCCGCGCTTATCTCCATGGACGACCGTGCCCGTGAGCTTGTAGTCGGAGCCGAGCAGCTCCGCAGCCGCTTGCACGTCGCCTTCCTCGCGCAGCAGCTGGCGAATGCGCGTGGATGACACCGGAGCGCCGCCGACCTCCGTCAACGGCGCGACACGCACCTCAAAGCGGCCGTCAGCGGCGAGCATCGCGGCGTTGCCCTGCGCCTTGGCGCCGAAGTGGAAGTTGTCGCCGACGTTCACGTGCGTGGCGCCGAGTTGCTCGATCAGCACGTGATCGATGAACTCTTGGGCCGTCTGCTTGGAGAACGCGCCGTCGAAGGGAATGACGACCATCTCCTGCACCCCGAGCTCGGCGACGAGTTCGGCCTTGCGATCGAGGTCGGTGAGGAGTTGCGGCGCCGACTCCGGATGGACCACCAACGAGGGGTGCGGATCGAAGGTCAGGACCGTGTCGGCCCCGGCGATCACGTCGCGGTGACCGCGGTGTACGCCGTCGAAGGTCCCGATCGCGATGCGGCGCGGACGCCGCTCAGCATCGGGCAGCCAGGTCAGCTTCATGCCCGGAAGCCTACGACCGCGCTGAGCGCGGCGCCGTCTGCCTGCCCCACGGCCACGGCGCCGGCCTCGTCGAGGATCAACACCGGGACGCCTGCCGGCAGCTCTGGCGGCAGATCGGCGCAGGCCACGCGGCGGCCGTGGTGGATCGCGCGGGCCTGCTCCGGCGGCAGGGTAAACGTCGGCAAGAACGGCAGGGCGCGGTCGAGCGGGATGAGCCGGGAGGCCACGTCGTGGCGGGTCTGGAGGGTGTCGAGGCTGACGGCGTCGTCGAGCGACCACGGCCCGACGGCGGTGCGCCGCAGCTCGAGGCAGTAGCCGTCTCGAAGGTCGGCGACGAGCGTGCGTACGTAGGTCCCCGTCGAGCAATGGATGGCCAACCGGACCTGATCGCCGTCACGCCCGAGTTCTTCGAACGCGTAGACGGTGATCGTCCGCTCCGGGACCTCGACCTCGATCCCCGCTCGGGCGAGTTTGTAGGCGCGTTTGCCGTCGATCTTGATCGCGGAGTAGGCCGGCGGACGCTGCGTGATCTGCCCGGTAGGGAGCGTTAGCGGCGAGGACGGAACGCGCCCAGTGAGCGTGATCTCACCTTCGGGATCTCCGGTGGTCGAGAGCGCCCCGAGCTGCGCGAGCGTCTCGTAGCGTTTGTCGAGCCCGACGGCGAACTGCGAGGTGCGCGTGCCGCGGCCGACGAGCACGAGCATGAGCCCGGTCGCGAACGGATCCAGCGTGCCGGCGTGGCCGACGCGCACACCCTTCCCCACCGCCCGGCGCACGGCCGCGACGACGGCGTGTGAGCTGATGCCGGCAGGCTTGTCGACGAGGATCAGCCCGTCGAGCGCTGGTGCCTCAGGTAGCTGAGACACCGCCGTCCTGCACCGCGAGTTCGGTGAGGATGAACGCCGCCATAGCGGCGTCGTCGAGTTGTGTGGTGAAGCCGGCGGCCTGGGGATGCCCACCACCGCCGCTGGCGCGGGCAATGGCAGACACATCGACGCTCGGATCTGCGGCCCGCAGCGACACCTTGAAGGTGCCCGGGGTCAGGTCGAGTTCGCGGGCAAGCGCAGCCACGCGGACGCCGCGAACGACGCGCAGCACGTCGATGATGCCTTCGGCGTGCGCCTCGGTCGCAGCGGCCGCCGCAAAGTCCTCGGCGTTGACCCGCGCAGATACCAGCAGGCCGTCCCCGTGGATCGCCATCGAGTCCAGGGCATACCGCAGCAGGTGAAGCTTGGCGGGAAGGACGTCCTCGTAGAGCCGACGGCGCACGCCGGTGAGGTCGACGCCAGCGCCAATGAGATCCGCGGCCATCGTGTGCGCGCGTGCCGTCGTGTTCTCGTAGGAGAAACGACCCGTGTCCGTCAGGAGGCCGACGTAGAGCGGCTCGGCGAGCTCCGGCGTCAGCGCAACGCCAAGTTCCTTGGCGAGCAACCAGACCATCTCGGCGGTACTCGACGCGGTCGGATCGACGAAGTTCATCGTCCCGAAGCGCGTGTTGTCGTGGTGGTGGTCGATGTTGATCAACACCGGGATCTCTCCGAGGCGCGGCCCGAGCGGCGTGCGATCGGCATTCCCGCAGTCGAGGAACACGACGGTGCGACCGGCGAAGTCGACGGTCTCTTCGGTGACGACCTCACCGAGGTCATAGACCGCGAGTTCCTCCGGGAGCGGGAGGTCTTGGTCGGCGACGAACACGCGGGAGCTGATGCCGATCGCCTCAAGGATCAGGCGCATGCCGACGAGCGAGCCGATCGCGTCGCCGTCGGGATGCGTGTGGGTGGCCAGGATGACCCGGCCGGCGCTGCGCAGCGCGGTGGCGACCTCGGTGGCCGTCGCCTGCTGCGTCAACGGGAATCCCCGTCGCGGCGGGGTGCCGCATCGACCTGGGCGTTGATCTCCACGCCGGGCGCGATCGCGTCCGGATCGGTCAGCATTGCGTCGAGCCGGATGGCGCGACGCGCGCTGTCGTCGAGGTAGAACTCCAGCACCGGCGTGTACTTCAGGCGGAGGTCGTGGGCGACCGCCGACTGCAGCAGCCGCTTGGCCCGGTTGAGGGCGTTCAGCGACTCCTGCTGCTCGTCCTCGTCTCCGAGTGAGCTGACGAACACCTTTGCGTGGCGCAGGTCTCCGCTGGTTTGCACGGACGTGATCGTCACGAATCCCACGCCGGGATCCGTGACGTCACGCGCAATCGCGGTCGCCAGAACTTCGCGGAGAGATCCATCGACCCTCCGCATCCTCTGCGATGCCATGGCTTGCGCCTCCGGGAGTCTCGGCGATCAGGCCCGGGCGGCGAGCTCGCGCTCGACCTTGCGGGTCGTGTACGCCTCGAGCAGGTCGCCCTCGTGCAGATCGCTGTAGTTCTTGAGCACGATGCCGCACTCGTAGCCGCTAGCGACTTCCTTGGCGTCATCGTTGAACCGGCGCAGGGACTCGATCTCGCCCTCGTGCACGACGGTGCCGTCGCGAACGACGCGCACCTTCGCACCGCGGGTTACGCGGCCGTCGGTCACGTAGGAACCAGCGATGGTGCCGATCTTCGAGGCCTTGAAGATCTGACGGATCTCCACGGTACCGAGTGCATCCTCGACCTCTTCGGGCTCCAGCAGGCCGGTCATGGCCTGGCGGACGTCCTCGAGGGCGCGGTAGATGACGGAGTAGTTGCGGATCTCGACCTCTTCGCGATCGGCGACGTTCTTCGCGTCGCCCACCGGGCGCACGTTGAAGCCCATCACGATGGCGTCGGAAGCCGACGCGAGCATGACGTCGGACTCGGTGATGCCACCGACGCCCGAGTGCACGATCTTGACGACGACCTCATCCTGCGGCAGGCGTGCGATCTCGTCCTCGAAGGCCTCGACCGAACCGCCCACATCGCCCTTGATGATGAGGGTGAGCTCTTTGCGCTCGCCAGCCTGAATCTCCGAGAAGATGTCGTCGAGCGAGTGCTTGCGACCGGACTGGCGTGCCTGGCGCTCCTGGCGAAGGCGCAGCGAGCGCTCCTCGGCCTTGGCGCGGGCTTCCTTGTCGGTGTCGACCTCCTGCACGAATTCACCGGCGCTGGGCACGGAGTTGAACCCGAGCACCTCGACCGGATCGCCCGGAGCGGCTTCCGAAACACGGTTGCCGTTGTAGTCGAGCATCGCCTTGACGCGACCCCAGTGACCACCGGCGACAAGCGAGTCGCCGACCATCATGGTGCCGCGCTGCACGAGCACCGTCGCGACCGGGCCGCGGCCCGGATCGAGCTTGGCCTCGATGACGACGCCCGAGGTCTCAGCCTCGGGGTTCGCACGGATGTCTTGCAGGTCGGCGACGATCAGCAGCGTCTCGAGCAGCTGATCGATGTTGGTCTTCGCCTTGGCGGAGACGTCGACGAACTCGGTCTCGCCGCCCCACTCCGACGGCTGCAGGCCGAGGTTGGTGAGTTCGGTACGGACGCGCTGAGGATCAGCGCCTTCCTTGTCGATCTTGTTGACCGCGACCACGATCGGCACGTCGGCCGCCTTGGCATGGTCGATCGCCTCACGCGTCTGCGGCTTCACGCCATCGTCAGCAGCAACGACGATCACGGCGATGTCCGTCACACGGGCGCCACGGGCACGCATGGCGGTGAACGCCTCATGGCCCGGGGTGTCGAGGAACGTGATCTCGTTGTCGGCGTGGTGCACCTTGTAGGCACCGATGTGCTGGGTGATGCCACCGGCCTCGCCCTTCGTTACGTCCGCGTCGGTCGTGCGGATCGCGTCGAGCAGTGAGGTCTTGCCGTGGTCGACGTGGCCCATGATCGTGATCACGGGAGGACGGATGACCAGATCGTCGTCGTCGTCCTCGAACTCGGGCGCCTGAGCGTCCTCATCCGCGGCGTGGACGATCTCGATCTCTTTCTCGAATTCGGTGGCGAGGACGCCGATGGCGTCGTCAGACAGCGTCTGCGTGAGCGTCGCCATCTCGCCGAGCATCATCAACTTCTTGATGACGTCGGCACCGGACACGCCGAAGTACTCCGACACGTCCTTGACCGTCGAGCCCGAAGCGATTCGGACCAGATCGGTCTTGCTGTGCTGGTTGACGTCGAGGCTGTCGACGGTCTCTTCGATGACGTCGGCACGGCGACGGCGACCGCCACCGCGACGCGGACGACGGTGCGGACCCTGCGGGCCACCACCGGGTCCACCGGGACGGCCGGGACCGCCGCCGGGGCCACCACGGCCAGCTTGCGAGTCGATGACGACACGGCGCTTGCCACCAGGGCCGGTGCCGGTGCCGCGATCGCCTGCGACGGACGAGCGGGTCGGGCCAGGGCGTCGCGGATCGGCCGGGCGGGCGCCCGTCGTCGGTCGCGCGGCCGCCTCTTTGCGGGCCTTTTCCCGGGCGGCAGCTTCGTCGCTGGCGCGCTGCTGCGCGCTCGGGCGGACGATCCGCTGCTGGACGGCCGGGCGCTTAACTTCCTTGCGCTTGGTCTGCTCGATGGGCAGTCCAGCAAGGGCGCGCTTGGCCTGATCCTCGTCGACAGCCGACGCGGGTCCCTTGACCTCAAGGCCGGCACTCACCAGGCGGTCAATGACCTCCTTCGCCGGCATGTCGTGCTCGCGAGCGAGCTCTTTAATGCGTTTCTTCGCCATGTTCTGCTTTCAGTCTACCCCGCTCGGCGCTTTCGGAGCGCGGCGGCGGCGGGCTAGAGGGTGATGATGTGAAGCGGGTGGGCCCCGGCGCATGAGCGCCGGGGTGAGCGCTGGCTAGGGCCAGCGCAGTGGGGCGTCGCCTGGAGGGGCGACCGGCGCACGGAATGCGCGGGAGAGCGTGCGGCGGTTGCTCGCGCGCTCCAGGCACGCCGCACTACAAGCGTACGCCCCTCGGCCCGGCAGGCGAGCTGCAGCGTCGGTGCGGGCAACGCCGTCGACCGCTGCAATCCGCAGCATGGCCGATTTTGGCGTCGTTGCCCCGCACCCGATGCAGCGCCGGGCCGGCCCAGCGTTTACTTCTGGTCCTCTTCGTCGACTACCGGCTCGGTCGCCTCGGCGTCGGCCTCAGCGGCCTCTTCCTCGTCGACGCTGACGTCTTCCAGCACCGCTTCCGCAGCGTCGGATTCGTCGCCGGTGACCTCGTCAAGCAGCTCTTCGGCGAGCTCCTCTTCGTCGGTCTCTTCGCCCTCGGCGTCAGCCTCGGCGGCCGCAGCAGCGTCGGCTTCGGCTTGGGCGGCCAGTTCGGCCTCCAGGTCCTCGGCCTCAGCTTCGACGGCGGCAACAGCGTCGGCGACGGCATCGTCGCCGACCGTCGGATCGGCGAGTGCCTCGACCTCTTCGATCGACAGCGACGCCAGCGCGGCGACGAGATCGGTCGAGACGCGCGAGAGCGCCTGGTGGGCCTTGAGCCCGCAGTAGCGCAGGCCCGGCAGGGAGTCGTTGGGGCAGCGACGGCCGTTGCCGAGGATCGCGGCACACATACCGGTGTGCTCCTCGTGGCCCTCGGTGGTGCCCTCTTCCTCTTCCTGGTTCACGAAGTCCGTTTCCGAACGGATATCGATGCGCCAGCCGGTGAGGCGGGCCGCGAGGCGGGCGTTCTGGCCTTCGCGGCCGATCGCCAGCGCGAGCTGGTCGTCCGGCACGATGACCGTGGCCTGGCGGTTCTCGTCGTCGACGAGGACCTCACGCACGCGCGCCGGGCTCAGCGCCTTGGCGACGAAGCGGGCGGGCTCCTCGTTGAAGGGAATGATGTCGATCTTCTCGCCGCGGAGCTCGGAGACGACCATGCGGACGCGCGAACCACGCGGGCCGACGCACGCGCCGACCGGGTCGACGCCGTCGGCGTGCGAGACAACCGCGATTTTCGCGCGGTAGCCAGGCTCGCGGGCAACGTCGGTGATCTCGACGAGGCCGTCGGCGATCTCCGGAACCTCAAGGGCGAAGAGCTGACGGATCATCTCGGGGTCGCGGCGCGACACGATGATCGACGGACCCTTCGGAGAGGCCTCGACCTCCTTGATGACGGCCTTGATGCGCTGGTTGTGCTGGTAGGTCTCGCCCCAGACCTGCTCACCCTTGGGGAGCAGCGCCTCGACGCGATCGCGCAGCTGGACGAGCGTGTATCGCGAGTCCTTCTGCTGGACGATGCCGGTGATGAGCTCGCCGACGCGGTCGCGGAACTCGTCGAGCACGAGCTCGCGCTCGGCCTCGCGCACGCGATGAAGAATGACCTGCTTAGCCGTCATCGCAGCGATGCGGCCGAAGTTGGCGGGCGTGACGTCCTGCTCGTCGATCCGGTCGCGGTGCTCTTCGACCTTGTCCCAGTCGAGTTCGGGATCCGGGAGGACCACGACCTCGCCGGTCTCGGGGTCGATCGAGCCTTCCTCGATGTCGTGCTCGATCAGGAGGTCCTGCTCGAGGTCGTCCGGGATGAGCAGCTCGTACACGCGGAAGTCGGCCGACTCGCGGTCGAGCTCCACTCGCGCGTACTTCGCAGCGCCGGGCTGTTTGCGGTACGCCGACAACAGGGCGTCCTCGAGGGCCTCCATGAGGACCTCGGGGCCGATGCCCTTCTCCGTCGCTAGGACGTTCATCGCATCAAGGATCTCGCGGCTCACCGCTCACCCTTTCTATGTTCGGCGTCACTGCGGAAGAGGCTCACAGGTCATCTCCCGTCAGGTTCGCTTGCTTGATCTCGGCGTGCTCGACAACGAGCAGGCCCTGGTCAGTGCCGAGCGTGACGGCCGCATCATCGGCGGCGACGATCTCGCCGCGCCATGTGATCCGGTCACTCTTGGGTGCGCGAAGCGTGAGCTTCGCGGTGCGCCCGACAAATCGCTCGAAATGGGCGGGCCGCGTGAGCGGCCGCTTCATCCCCGGCGAGCTGACCTCGACGGCGAACCGCTCCCTCACGGGAGCCAGTGCGTGGGTGACCTGCGTGCAGACGTCAAGCGTCACGCCTTCTGGCGTGTCGATGAAGATCCGCAGCGTGTCCTTGCCGATCGGATCAATGCGTAGGACCTCGACGTCCGGCTGGGCGGACGCGAGGATCGTTTCGATCTCTTCTTGGACGGTCATCGTGGGCATCTGGGGTGGCTCAAGCCATAAAAAAAGCGGGCTCTCGCCCGCTGCGCGGAACATCTCCAATTGCTTGGAGACGCCGTCGATTGCGATGATCTTAGCACCATGACCGCTCCGGCCCGCATGACCCCTGGCAGAGGACTTCCTGCAGAGACGGCACGAGCGATCGCCGTGCTCGACGCCGTCCTGGCAGATTCTGGACTTGACGCACGTACGCTCGCTAAGGATCACCGCGGCCTCAGCGTCGACGTGGCCGGGTGGCCGCTGGACGTCGGCATCTGCGTTCAGGACGGATTCCTGCGCGCGCAGGCGCAGGCGTGCGGCCACGGGCAGGTCGATCCGCACGACCTGCTTCACGACCATCGCAAGCGCGCGTTCGCGAAGTTCACGCATGCCGATGGCGGGGCCGTCTGGGTGGAAGCCGACCTGCCGCTGATCGCCGCCACGCCCGAGCTCGTCGACGCCATGCTCGGCGCGCTGATTGAAGCGGCAAGCCTGGCCCGCGAGCGCGCCAAAGCGCGCGCCGCCGCCCGAATTCAAACCTGAGCTGGCCATGCCGGGCACACCTGTCCAGGCGAAATACAGCTTTCTGCATGAACCGTCGATCGGACAGGTAGGCCCGCTTTCTTCGGAGAGCGCGGCCTCGGTGCGCCAGCCGTGCCGCTCCCCCACCTCAGACTTTCGTGCCCCTTCCCCCACTCGAACCGACCGGTCGCATCTCGCGGCAGGACCTCGCACTCAACCAGTGGGTGTGGACGACGTTCGTCGTGGTGTTCGGGATCGTCGCAGCCTCCACCGCCGCGATTCCGGTGATCTGGCCGTCGTTCGGAACGACCTACCTCTGGCCGTTCGCTGCCCAGCTGGCCGCGGTTGCCATCGGCGCCCAGCTCATGGGGCCGCCGCGCATCGGCTCAGTCCGTAACCACCTCACCATCCTGACCCCGCCGATCTGCACGACGCTCGGAATCTTCGCGTTCGCGCCGCACGGCGTGGTCCCGGTCGCGGCGGCCGCGTTCGGTGGGACCTTTGCCGCCAGCCGCCTGCAGTCGCGCCGCGACCTGGCGCTGCACCTCGCCGCTGGCGTCGCCATCCTTGCTCTCCCACTGTTCTTCGCGAACGTCGACGCTGCGACCACCATGGCGATCATCGCGATGATGCCGACGGTCGTCGCGCTCGGCATCTGCACCGCCCTCGTGTTGGAGGCGGCAGAGGCGCAAGGCACCGAACTCCAGCGGCTCGTTCGCCGCGACCCGCTGACGGCCGTCGGGAACCAGCGCCACCTCGATGAGCGCCTCGCCTACGAACTTGAGCGCCACGCACGTGCTGGCAAGTCGATGACCGTGCTGGCCCTCGACCTCAACGGCTTCAAGGAATACAACGCTGCGCTCGGGCGAGATGCTGGCGACCGTCTACTCCAACGCGTCGCGATGGCGATTGAGGCGCATGTCGGCCAGCACGACACCGTCGTGCGGACTGGCGGCGACGAGTTCCGAATCCTGCTGCCCGACACCTCCTGGGACGTGGCCGACGTCCTCCTTGGCGGTCTTCGCGACGCCGTCGCCGCCGCTGGTGAGGACGGGCCGGCGATCAGTACCAGCATCGGTGTCGCGGTCTACCCGTCCGATGCACGGGACGCCGAGATGCTGCTCGAGGTCGCCGACACGCGCCTTGGCCTTGAGAAGTACGAGATGAAGCGGTCGCGGTCACTGCCAGACATGTGGGAGCCCACCGTGGTGCCAGCCCCCGTGCTGGAATCTGAAACGACCGAGCCGCGCCTCGACACCGTCGGCGGATTGACTCAGGTGTCGCGGGCTGCGATCGCCGTCAACCCCACCGTCTGGCTCGTGACCGGTGCGATGTACCTGCTGTTCACGGTCCTGATCGGCGCCGCGTTTCTCTTCTTCGGTTGGGCCGGCTACGACGGCATCGCGTTCTGTGCGGCCATGGGTGCCGTGACGGCCACCATCCTCTTGCGCGAGCCGCCAGCGATGGATTCCTGGCTCAACCAGGCGGTGGTCGCAACCCCGTACGTCGGGTGTTTGCTCTACATCCTCGTTGCCCCGGACCTTGCAGCCGGTGTGCTGGGTCCGCTCGCGTTTGCCGGGCCGCTGACGGCGGTGCGGCTCGTCAACCGACGACACATCGGCATGCACTACGCCGTCGCGACGGTCGCGATCCTGGCGTTCTTCGCCGCCGGCCTCGTCAACGTTCCGGTCGGTCTTGCCCTCGCCCTCACCATCGTGGTGCTCTGGTCGGTCGGGTTCAGTGACGTCCTGCACTTGGAGTCCGCCGACGCGCAGTGCGCCGAACTCGACTTCCTCGTTCGCCGCGACCCCGTCACCGGCCTCGGCAACCGCCGGTTCTACGCCGAGCAGCTCGATCACGAGTTCCGGCGCTCCGGTCGTACGCGCAACCCGTTCAGCCTCCTGGCGATCGACCTCGACGACTTCGCCCAGGTGGAGGAGCTGCGCGGCGCCGGCGGTGGCGACGCGCTCCTGCGGCGTGTGGCCGCCGCGGTTACGGAGATCGCTCCGGCCGAAGCCACGGTGATCCGCCGCGGCGGTGACCTGTTCTGCGTCCTGATGCCCGACACCTCACTGGAGCAGGCACAGCCGTTCGCCAATGCCCTGCGAGTAGCCATCGGCAAACTCAGCGACGACGTGGGGCGGGTCTCGGCCGGCGTCGGCGTAGCGACCTACCCCACCGACGCCACCGACGGCGAGGTCCTGCGGCATGTCGCCGTCTGGAGGGTCCGCGAAGACAAGGAGCGCCGCCGTGGGCTTCCCGGCGGACGCCGCGCCACCGACCCGCCCCTCCAGCTCCCCTCCGACCCAGCGACGCTGGCCGAACCACTTCAGGTGTTTGGCCGGCCGGCCGCGGTCGATGCCACGGTGTTCAAGCGCCGCGGGATCCGCCGCCGCAGCGCCTGAGTTCGCCTCCGGGGTCGTACTCCGGGGACTTCCCCGCGGGCACTGGTAGTTGGCCGCAGCCGACCGCAGCAGCCACCACCGATGTACCCGAGCGGCACGGCCGGAAGAGTTTCCGCTGTGGACGATCCGCAGCCGCTGCCCCGTCAACGAACGCCGTGGTCTCGCACGACCTGGCTCGTCGCGGGGGCTGGGATCCTGCTCGGGATCGTCGTCGGCGTCGTGTTGCCGCGCGGGCCCGTGACGACGTTTCAAGCGGTCGCCCTGATGCCTATTGGCGCCGCCTTTGGGGCATTCGCTGGGCTCACCCTGAACTCGCGCTGGGCCATGGGGATCGCCCCACTGGCCTACATGATCGGGTTTGAACTCGCGTGGGCCTCGAGCGTCGGCATGACCGTCGACGAACCCCACCTCGGGTCGACCTGGGGCATCCTCGCTGTCCTCGCCGGGCGAGGCTTCCACGCCCTCGTCGCACTCCTCCCGATGCTGGTCGGCGCGGCGCTCGGCGCGGGATACCGACGCCGCCAGCATGGCGCTCCGCCGCGATCCCGCTGGTCAGCCACGCTCCGTGGAGCCCGGCGCGTCGTCACCGGGCTCACGGTCGCCGCGCTGGCCTGGTTGGCGTTCTCCCTGGTCCAGCCCGCGTCGACGCCGGCCATCATGGCCTCTGGCGAAGCGGTGGTCCCCGGCAGCGTCGCTGAACTCGTCAACGTCCGGGTTGGGGGCGCCAACCAGTGGCTCTCGATTCGCGGAAGGAACCGGACGGCTCCGGTGCTGCTCTACCTGCCGGGTGGCCCCGGACAGAGCGATCTTGGGCTGAGCCGCGCACTGCTCCAGGGCCTGACCGACGACTTCGTCGTCGCCACGGTCGACGGCCGCGGCATCGGCAAGGCGTATTCCAGCTTCGATGCGGGCCTCACCGTCGATCGCTCCGTCGCCGACGTCGTCGCCGCGACCGACTACCTACGACGCCGGTTCGGGAAGCAGAAGATCTTCCTGTTTGGTGAGTCCGGCGGCACCATCACGGGCGTCCTGGCCGTCCAGCGCCACCCAGAGCGCTACCTCGGCTGGATCGGCAGCGGGCAGATGGTCAACCTCCTGGAGACCGACCGCCGGATCAACCGCGACCTGATGGCAGTGCTGGAGCGCTCCGGCGAACGTGACGACGCTGAGCGTCTGCGGTCCTTTGGACCTCCGCCCTACGACACGCCACTCGCCAACGCCTTCGTGATGGGCTACTACGACCGTCTTGCTGGTGACTACGACCCACCGGCCAGCTACACCCGCCGCGGCGACGCGGCCGACGTCGGGTTCATGGGCCTCGGCGCACCGGAGTACACCCTGATCGACAAGGTCAACGCCGTCCGCGGCCTCATGGATACGTTCGACGTGACCTATCCCAGGTGGCAAGCCATCGACTTTCGAGCCTCGGTGCCGCAGCTATCGGTACCGGTCTACTTGTTCACCGGCGACCATGAACTCGCCGCCCGGCGCGACCTTGCCCTGGAGTGGTTTCGCGACCTCAAAGCACCCCACAAACACCTCTACTCCTTCCCCGACGCCGGCCACGCGACCGCGTTCGAACACGTCGAAGACCTCCATCGCGTCCTGCTGGAGACCGCGCTGAAGGAGGCCGGCGCCGCTCAAGCCAATTGAGTCCGGGGCTCAGGCCGCGCTGCGCAGCGGGCCGACGACGTCGAGGATCGCGTCGGCGACCTGACGCTTGCTGCCGCGCGGCACGGGCGTCTCGGAGGACGCCGTGAGGACCACGACCTCGTTGTCCTGTGAGTCAAAACCGATGGCGGTATCGGACACGTCGTTGACGACGATCGCGTCCAGGCGCTTGCGGGCCAGCTTGTCGCGGCCATAGTCAAGCGCGCCGGCGCCGTGCTCGGCCGCGAAGCCGACCACGATCTGCCCGTCGCGGCGTGCGGCAGCGAGGCCAGCGAGGACGTCGGGCGTCTTTTCGAGCTCGAGCGTGCGTGTCTCCTCGCCCGGCTGCTTCTTCATCTTCCCGGCCGACACCTGAACGGGCCGGAAGTCGGCGACGGCGGCGGCAGCGATCAACACGTCGGCGTAGGTGAACGCCTCGCCACAGGCCGCCTCCAGACCAGCCGCCGTCTCCACGTCGATCCGTTTGACGCCGGTGGGCGTCGGGAGTGCGACGTTGGCCGCGACCACGGTGACGTAGGCGCCACGGGCAGCCGCGGCTTCCGCGAGGGCAAAGCCCATCCGGCCTGAAGAGCGGTTGCCGAGGAAGCGGACGGCATCCAGCGGCTCACGCGTCCCGCCGGCAGAGATCAGCACGCGGCGCCCCTGGAGGTCCTGGCGGGACACCTCGTCGGTCGCCAACTGCGCATGGACGAGGTCGAGGAGGTCGGCCGGCTCAGCGAGCCGACCCGCGCCCTCCTCACCCTTCGACGCGAGGCGCCCGGTGCCGGGCTGCGCGATGACGGCGCCGCGCCCATGCAACAGGGCCACGTTGGCCTGCGTCGCGGGGTGGTCCCACATGCGGTTGTTCATCGCCGGAGCAAGGACCAGACGCTTGGCCACCAGCGCCGCGGCTCCCAGGAGGTCATCCGCAAACCCGCCAGCCAAGCGGGCGATCGTGTTGGCCGAGGCCGGGGCGATCAGGAAGACGTCGGCGCGCTCAGCGAGCGCCAGGTGCCCGATCGGGCGGTGCGCGCCTGCGGACTCATCGCCGGGATAGGCGCCGGCCCACGGGTCAACGTCGAAGACCCCGGTCAAGACCGGGGCGCCCGTCAGCGCCGCGAAGCTCTCGGCGCCGACGAACCGGGAACCGCCCTCAGTGAGGATCACCCGGACGCCATGGCCGGCGGCGGTCGCAAGACGCACAAATTCGAGCGCCTTGTAGGCGGCGATGCTGCCGGAGACGCCGAGAAGGATCCGAGCCATGGCTCCGAGAGTGACGGGGGAAGGACTGACGCGGTGGGCCGCGCCTTGCGGGAAGCGGCGCTCAGTCGAGCGCCGGCTGCCGCGGACTACCGGTAGTGGTAGTCGATCTTCCCTGCGGCGACCTCTTCGAGAGCGATCGTCAGGTAGTTCTTGGAAACGGTCTCGACCATCGGCGGAGCGAACTCGTCGAAGGCGCCCTCACCCAGTGAGTGGTAGTAGGCGTTGATCTGACGGGCACGCTTGGCCGCGACGATCACCGAGGCGTAGTTGGAGTCCGCATGCAGCAGCAGGCGGTCGACGCGCGGAGAAATCATTACTCCTTAGCCTAGCGGTCCCGGCCCCGGACTGCTCGTGAGCCCCCCGGAGCGTCCAGATCGCTAGCCCGCAGGGGCTTCAGCGGAGCGCGCTTCGTCGATGCCGCCACGGACGACGTCGGTCAACGCCTCGATCGCATCTTCCAAGCGATCGTTGATCACCACGACCGGAAACTCCGGCTGCGCGGCGAGTTCGTCCTCAGCCACGGCCAAGCGGCGGGCGATCTGGTCGGCCTCGTCGGTGCCGCGCCCAACGAGGCGTGTGCGCAGCGTTTCCGGCGACGGAGGTGCGATGAAGATCCGTAGCGCCTCCGGCATGGTCTCGGCGACCTGGCGTGCGCCCTGGACCTCGATCTCGAGCAGCACCGGCCGGCCATCGGCCACACGCCGATCGAGCTCGGAGCGCAGCGTGCCGTACTTGTTGCCGCTGTACTCCGCCCACTCCACGAAGCCGCCGTCGCTCACGCGGTGATCGAAGTCGTCGTGCGTGAGGAACCAGTAGTCCTGGCCGTCGACCTCGCCGGCGCGCGGCGAGCGAGTCGTGGCAGAGACCGACAATTCAAGCTCGGGGATGCGGTCCCGCAGCTGACGGATCAACGTTCCTTTGCCGACCCCCGAAGGGCCGGTGATCACGACCACCCGGGCCATGGGATCAGTCTACGCCGAGAGCGGGCGGGAACTGGACGAGGAAGCCGTTAGCGGCGCAGGAGCTCGACGAGCTCCACGCGCTGACGGTCGGTGAGGCCACCGATCGTCTTGCTCGGCGAGATCCGGCACTGCTGCAGGACCCGGTTGGCCTTCACGCGGCCGAACTTCGGGACGGCGACGATCATGTCGAACACCTTCGCCGTGAGGAGGTACTCCGGGGGCGCGTCGAGCAGCTGCACGATCGAGGTGCGGCCGGACTTCAGGTCGCGCTTGAGCTGAGCCCGGTGCGATCGAATCTCGTTGGCCCGCTGAAGGGCCTCCATCCGTTGCGCAAGGGACCGCTCTGGGGTCGCCTGCTTCAGGGGGGAATTCGTCGTCGCGGGTGCCATCCGGTTCCGGAATATACACCTCGCGGTTGGGCCGAACAGGCAAGTCGCCTCAAGCTCGAGTTGAGGCTCAGCCGAGGGCGGTCGCCCGTATCAGAATCGCGTCGAGCGTGGGGAGCGACATTCGGCAAAACCACCGGAAACCGCCCAATTCGCGGGCGTTCTACTCACCGAACAACAATCGTTGCGCCGCGAACTCCGCTTCTTCGCCACCGCCGCCACCAAGGAACGGCGTCCCTCGCTTGACACGGTGTCGGGCCCGATCGGGCCAGGTGATGACGGACCGTGAGGAACGGCGTCTCCCAACCGTCGGAATCCGAAACGGGGCTGCCAGGCTGGACTGCCGGTGGCACGACCGGAATGGGGCGCGGTCGCAACCGGTCTTGCAGCGAACTGCGCAGCCGCGATCCGTCCGGAACGTCCTCCGGATGGCACCGAACGCGTCAGCTGCGCCAGCGCGCGGCCCAGGCATCGACGCCGGAGTCCGTGACCTGACTCACCGATGTGACGCCTTCGCGCTCCATCCGAGCAAGGAGTTGGCGCAGGATCCGGTTTGCCGTCCCCGGACCGCCATAGACAAATCCGGTGTAGAGCTGGGTCAGCGTCGCTCCTGCTCGCAGCTTCTCAAACAGCTGGTCGCCGGTTGAGATGCCGCCAACGCCGACGAGGACCATCTCGGGGCCGACGAGCTGGCGAACCCGTGCGAGCATCGCCGTGGCCGGGACGAACAACGGCTCGCCAGACATCCCGCCGGACTCACCGGCGGCCGGGTCTTGAAGCCCGGCGCGAGCGAGCGTGGTGTTGGAGATCACGAGGCCGTCGACGCCGGTCTCCAACGCGACCCCGGTGGCGTCGACGAGGCCTGCCTCGTCGAGATCGGGCGCGAGTTTGAGGAGGACCGGGACACGGCGGCCGCCAAGACGATCGGCTTGAGCGTCGCGCGCAGCCAGCGAGCGGGTGAGCAGCTCGCGGAGCGCACCGGCGGCCTGGAGGTCGCGCAGACCGGGCGTGTTCGGTGAGGACACGTTGACCGTGAAGTACGAGGCCACGCCGGCAAACGTCTCGATCCCGGCCACGTAGTCCGCCACCCGGTCGGCGGCGTCCTTGTTGGCGCCGACGTTGACGCCGACGATGCCGCCGGCCGGAACGACGCCCCTTTGGAGCTGCGCCAACGCGGCCGCGTGGCCGGCGTTGTTGAAGCCCAGTCGATTGATCACCGCGGCATCGGCGCCAAGACGGAACATCCGGGGCGCAGGATTGCCCGGTTGCGCGAGCGGAGTGACGGTGCCGATCTCCGCGAACCCGAAGCCGATTCGCAGCAACGGGCCGGGGACCTCGGCGTTCTTGTCGAACCCGGCAGCCATGCCGAGCGGGCTGGGGAAGTCGAGTCCGAGTGCGCTCACCCGCAGCCGCTTGTCGCGGACTGGCCGCGCCACGACCAGCCCCGACTTCAGCGCGCGCACGGCAAGGCCGTGCGCCTGCTCCGGATCGGTGAACCGGAACAGGACGCGCGAGAGGCGCGGGTAGAGGCCACCGGGCGTCATACGGATCGGCTCGCCTCTCCCCTGCGCCGCGCTAGCGGGTCGCCGACGCGGCGTGGAGCGCTTGGAGACTGATGACGGGCGCTGCCCCCTCGCGCGAGCTCTCGATCGCCTGCACGGCGGCCTCGGCCCCCGTGGCGGTCGTGATGCACGGCACGCGGTTGGTGATCGCCGCGCGGCGAATCTGCCAGCCATCGGTGTGGGCGCCCGAGCCCGTCGGAGTGTTGATCACGAGGTCAACGTCGCCGCTCTCGATCATCTCGACCACGTTCGGCGAGCCCTCACCGACCTTCTTGAGCCGGGTCTTCACGCTCACGCCAGCAGCCTCGAGGGCATCGGCGGTACCAGCGGTCGCGACGATGTCGAACCCGAGCCCTTGCAGCGTCTTGCCGATCGCGGCAGCCTTGGGCTTGTCGATGTCGGTGACGGTGATGAACGCCGTGCCCGTATCGGGGAGGGCAGCGCCCGCCCCGGCCTGCGCCTTGGCAAAGGCCGTCGCGACGTCGCGGGCCACGCCCATGACCTCACCCGTAGAGCGCATCTCCGGCCCGAGGACGGCGTCGGCGCCGTGGAAGCGGTCAAACGGCAGGACGGCCTCCTTCACGGCGACGTAGCCGTGGCTGGTCGGATCCTCCGGGAGCCCGAGGGCGGCGATCTTCTCGCCGAGCATCAGGCGCACGGCCAGGCCGGCCAGCGGCTGGCCGATCGCCTTGGAGACGAACGGCACGGTGCGCGAGGCGCGCGGGTTGGCCTCGATCACGTAGACCTCGTCGCCGGCGACGGCGAACTGGAAGTTCACCAGGCCGATCACGCCGAGTTCCAGCGACATGAGCTCAGCCTGGCGGCTGATCTCCGCGACAGTCTCGGCGCTCAAGGTATGCGGCGGCAGCACGCAGGCGGAGTCGCCCGAGTGGATGCCAGCCTGTTCGACGTGCTCCATGATGCCGCCGATCCAAACGTCGGTCCCGTCGCACAGCGCGTCGACATCGACCTCGATCGCCTGCTCCAGGAACCGGTCGAGGAAGATCTCACGCGGGCCGAGGCCCCCGGTGCGCTCCAGGTAATCCTGCAGCCCTTCGGTGGAGTAGACGATCTCCATCGCGCGGCCACCCAGGACGTACGACGGGCGCGCCAGCAGCGGGTACTGGACGGTGTCGGCGACCTCGAGGGCGTGTGCCCCGGACTGTGCCGTCGCGTAGGGCGGTGCCTTGAGCTTGAGGCGGTCGAGCAGGTCGCCGAATCGGCCGCGGTCCTCGGCGAGGTCGATCGAGTCGACGCTCGTTCCCAGGATCGGGACGCCGGCAGCTTGCAGGCCGGCGGCGAGCTTGAGCGGCGTCTGGCCGCCGAACTGCACGATGACGCCTTCGGGCTGCTCGATCTCGACGATCGCCAGCACGTCTTCGAGCGTCAGCGGCTCGAAGTACAGGCGAGTCGAGGTGTCGTAGTCGGTGGAGACCGTCTCCGGGTTGCAGTTGACCATCACGGCGTCGCGGCCGCTGTCTTTGACCGTCCACGCGGCGTGCACGCAGCAGTAGTCGAACTCGATGCCCTGGCCGATCCGGTTGGGACCGGAGCCCAGGATCATCACCGAGGCGTTGTCTCCCCGCTCGACCTCGGAGACGGCCGCGCCGTGCTCCCAGGCTGAGTAGAAGTACGGCGTGCGGGCCGGGAACTCGGCGGCGCAGGTATCGACGGAGCGGTAGACGCGGGTGCCCTGGAACGGACCCTCGGGATTGAGCGCCAGCTCGTGGAGCTCGCGGACGTACCAGAGGTCGATGTTCGTGGCCTCGTGGATCTGCTCCACGGTGGCGCCGGCGCGGACGGCCGCGAAGAGCACGTCGTAGCGCTCGGCGTTGGGCGTGCGGAGCATCTCGACGAGCTCCTCGGCGGTGCCGTCGATCGACGGGACCTTGTCGAGTTCGCGGCTGCGCATCGCCTTCGCGAAGGCCTGCTGGAAGCTGCGGCCCATCGCCATCGCCTCGCCCACCGACTTCATGTGGGTCGTCAGCGTCGGGTCGGCGCCCTGGAACTTCTCGAACGCGAACCGTGGCCACTTCACGACGACGTAGTCGATCGTCGGCTCAAAGGCCGCCGGCGTGGCGCCGGTGATGTCGTTGTCGATCTCCTCGAGCAGGTAGCCGACGGCCAGGCGCGCGGCGATCTTGGCGATCGGAAAGCCGGTCGCCTTGGAGGCCAGCGCCGAGGACCGCGAGACGCGCGGGTTCATCTCGATGATGAGGATCTCTTCGGTCTCCGCGTTGACCGCGAACTGCACGTTGGAGCCGCCGGTCTCCACGCCCACGGCACGGATTACGGCGAGGGCCTGGTCGCGAAGCTTCTGGTAGAGCCGGTCGGTGAGGGTCTGCTGCGGGGCGACGGTGACGGAGTCACCGGTGTGCACGCCCATCGGGTCGATGTTCTCGATCGAGCAGACGATCACGACGTTGTCTGCCCGGTCACGCATGACCTCGAGCTCGAACTCGCCCCAGCCGATCACCGACTGGTCGATCAGGATCTGGCCGATCGGCGAGGCATCCAGACCCTGGCGCACGATCCGCTTGTAGTCCTCGTCGGTGTAGGCGATGCCGCCACCGCGTCCGCCGAGCGTGAACGCCGGGCGGATGATCGCCGGCAGACCGGTGACCTTCAGGATCTCCAGCGCCTGCGCGTAGCCGCCGTCGAGGTCGCGGTGGCCGTCGGCCTTGATCGGAGCCTCGGCGATGCCGGAAGCCGGCATCCGTAGGCCAGCCTTGGCCATGCACTCGGCGAACGCCTCACGGTCCTCCGCGCGGTGGATCGCGTCGTAGTTCGCGCCGATGAGCTCGACACTGAATTTGTCGAGGGTGCCGTCTTCCTGCAGCGACTTGGCCAGGTTGAGCGCGGTCTGTCCGCCGAGCGTCGGCAGGAGCGCGTCGGGGCGCTCCTTCTCGATGATCTGCGCCACGACCGAGGGCGTGAGCGGCTCCACGTAGGTCGCGTCGGCGAACTCCGGGTCGGTCATGATCGTCGCCGGGTTGGAGTTCACGAGGACGACCTCGTAGCCCTCCTCACGCAGGATCTTGCAGGCCTGGGCGCCGGAGTAGTCGAACTCGGCGGCCTGTCCGATCACGATCGGGCCGGAGCCCAAGATCATGATCCGCTTGAGGTCATCGCGACGCGGCATTGATCTGCTCCAGGAAACGATCGAAAAGGTAGAGGGCGTCGTTGGGGCCGGGGCCCGCCTCTGGGTGGTATTGCACGGTGCCGCCGGGGACGTCGAGCAGGGTGAGCCCCTCGACGGTGCGGTCGTAGAGGTTCAGGTGGCTGAGTTCGGCGGTGCCGAAGTCGGTCTCCCACCGAACGGGCTCGTTGGTCGGCAGGAACTTCTGCCCGCCGGGGCCGACGACCGCGAAGCCGTGGTTCTGGCTCGTGATCTCGACGCGACCGGTCTGCAGGTCCTTGACGGGGTGGTTGCCGCCGCGGTGGCCGAACGGGAGCTTGAACGTCTCCAGGCCGACGGCGCGGCTCATCAGCTGGTGCCCGAGGCAGATGCCGAACGTTGGCTTCTTGCCGATCACCGTCCGCAGGGTCTCCACGATGTCGTCGAGGGCCGCTGGATCGCCCGGGCCGTTGGCGAGGAAGATCGCGTCGGCGCCGGAGTCGAGCAGCACCTGGGCGTCGGTGCGGGCCGGGTAGAGCCGCAGGCGGGCGCCGCGCTCCACGAAGTTGCGCACGATCGAGCCTTTGATGCCCGTGTCGAGCGCCGCGATCAGCGGGCCGTCGCCGGTGCCGTGCTCGGTCATCTCGGTCGGGCTGACCTCTTTCACGAGGTCCTGGCCAGCCATGGTTGGCTCGGCGTCGATGATGCCGCGAGCTTCAGACTCGCGGACCTGCGCCGGGAAGATGCCGCCGCGCATCGAGCCTTTGTCTCGCAGGTGCTTGACGAGTCCGCGGGTGTCGAGCTCGTCGATCGCCACGACGCCGCAGTCGCGCAGCCAGTCGAGCCAGCCGCCCTCTGCCGTCGGGGCGTCCTCGGAGTTGTTCGCCGCGCGCATGATCACGCCGCGCGACCAGATCCGGTCGGACTCCATCGCCTGCTGGCTCACGCCGTAGTTGCCGATGTGCGGGTACGTGAAGGTGATCAGCTGCCCGGCAAACGAGGGGTCGGTGACCGACTCCTGGTAGCCGGACATGCCGGTGGTGAAGACCACCTCGCCGGTCACGTAGCCGGGGGCGCCGACGGCGCGCCCGTCGAAGCGGGTGCCGTCTTCGAGCAGGAGGTACGCGTCTGGGGTCATCAGGTGGCCTGTGCGTGGTCGAGGATCTGGGTCAAAGCGGGGTCGGCGAAGGCGATCGAGCCGTGGCTGATCGTCAGCACGACTTTGCCTTGGAGCGTCCGGCCGTCGAAGCAGGAGTTCGCGGACTTGCTCACGTAGCCGTCTTCGCCGACGACCCACGAGCGGGAGAGGTCGACGAGGCAGAGGTCAGCCGGTTGGCCCTCCGTGAGCTGCGGCGGGTCAAGGTCGACGAGTGCGGCGCCGGAGCCGAGCAGCTCGACGAGCCGGCTGAGCTCGAGGCCGTGCCCGAGGACGAGCTCGGTGTAGCACGCCGAAAAGGCCGTCTCCAGGCCGGTGACGCCGAACGGCGCCTGCTCGAACGGGAGCGCCTTCTCATCGCGCGAGTGCGGGGCGTGATCGGTGGCGATGCAGTCGATCGTGCCGTCAAGGACCGCGGCGATCAGCGCCTGGCGATCCGTCTCGCTGCGCAGCGGCGGGTTCATCTTGGAGTGCGTGTCGAGCGTCCGGCAGGCCTCGTCGGTGAGGAGCAGGTGGTGCGGACTGGCCTCGCAGGTGATCTGCGTCCCCCGCTCTCGGGCCGTCCGCACGACCTCGAGCGACTCGCGCGTGGAGAGGTGCTGCACGTGGATGCGCGCACCTTCGTGGGCAGCGATCGCGGCATCGCGGGCGATCATCGCCGACTCGGCGATGTTCGGCTGGCCGGAGACGCCGAGCGCCGCGCTCACGGGGCCCTCGTTCATCACGCCGCCGGCGGCGAGCTGCGGATCCTCCTCGTGGAGCATCAGGATCGCGCCGACGAGCTTTTGGTAGCGGCAGGCCATGCGGAAGATCTGGGCGTCAGGCACGGGCAGTCCGTCGTCGGTGAAGGCGACGGCCCCCAGATCCTTGAGCGCGGCCATCTCCGTCAGCTCCTGGCCCTTCATCCCCTTGGTGATGCAGGCGGTGAAGCCGACGCCGATCACGGCCTCGCGCCGCGCCGTCTCCAGCAGAGCACCGAAGACCGACGGGGAGTCGACGACCGGGCTGGTATTCGGCATCGCGACGATGCCGGTGAACCCGCCCGCGGCGGCCGACGCCGTGCCGGTGGCGATGGTCTCCTTGTAGCCCTGGCCTGGCGTGCGGAGATGTACGTGCGGGTCGAAGAACCCAGGGAAGCAGTGGAGTCCGCGGGCGTCGATCATCCGCAGGCCCTCAGTGTCGGCCGAGTCGAGCTCACCGGCCGGCGTGATCTGCTCGATCACGCCGCCGCGGATCAGCACGTCAGCGGGGCCGTCGAGACCTGCCCGCACGTCGAGGGCGTGGACGCCGCGCAGCAGCACGTCGTCGGTGGGGCGTTCAGCGCGGACGATCATGCGGCACGCTCCTTGGCGTAGGTGTCGGCGCGGGCGCCGGCGAGCAGCTCGTAGAGGACCGCCATGCGCACCACGACGCCGGCCTGGACCTGCATGGTGATCACGGCCTGGGGAGAGTCGACGACCTCGCCGGACATCTCGACGCCGCGGTTGACGGGGCCTGGGTGCATCACGACCTGGCTGGGCTTCAGCCTGGCCGAGTTGATCTGGAAGCGAGAGGCGTACTCACCGAGGCTCGGCAGCAGGCCCGCCGCGGTCATCCGCTCATGCTGCAGCCGCAAGGTGTAGACGACGTCGGCGTCCTTGATGCCGGAGATGTCGTAGGTCACGTCGCAGCCCAGGGCACCGATGTCCGGCGGGATCAGCGTCGGCGGCCCGCAGACCGTCACGTGCACGCCGGTGAGGACAAGGATCCGAATGAGCGAGCGAGCCACGCGGGAATGCGCGACATCGCCAACGATCCAGACCGACCGGCCTTCGAGGTTCGGCCCGAGCTTTTGGCGGATCGTGAAGAGATCCAGCAGCGCCTGCGTGGGGTGCTCGCATTTGCCGTCGCCGGCGTTGATGATCGCGGCGTCCGTCCACTGTGAGACGAGCTTCGGCGTGCCGGCCCACGGGGCCCGGACGACGATCGCATCCGGCGAGTGCGCGGCGAGCGTAAGGACGGTGTCCTTGAGCGACTCGCCCTTCTCGACCGACGACCCGCCGGCGGAGAAGCTGACGGTGTCTGCCGAGAGGCGCTTGGCCGCCAGCTCAAACGACGAGCGCGTGCGCGTGGAGGCTTCGTAGAAGAGCGTGAGGACCGTGCGTCCGCGCAGGGCCGGGACCTTCTTGATCTCGCGGCCGACGACCTCCGAGAACGAGGCGGCGCGCTCCAGGACGAGTTCGACGTCGTCGCGCGAGAGATCAGCGATCGAGAGGAGATGCTTCATGCGGCCTTTCCTGCAGCGCCTGCGACGGTGACCTCGTCGGTGCCGTCGAGTTCGGTGACCCGCACATGGACGCGTTCGTCAGAGGAGGTCGGGATGTTCTTGCCGACGAAGTCGGGGCGCAGCGGCAGCTCGCGGTGGCCGCGGTCAACGAGGACGGCCAAGCGCACGCGACCGGGGCGGCCAAGATCAAAGAGGGCGTCGATGGCCGCGCGGATCGTGCGGCCGGTGTAGAGCACGTCGTCGACGAGCACGACCGTCTTGCCGGTGAGGTCGGTGTCGACCTCGGTGCTGTTGACGATCGGTGAGGACGGGCGAGTGCCCAGGTCGTCGCGGTAGAACGCGATGTCGATCGTGCCGAGCTCAACGGGAGCCTCGACCAGGTCGGCGACCTGCGGTGCCAGCCGACGTGCGAGGTGCACGCCGCGGCGGTGGATCCCGACGATCACGATCGGCCCGTGGCGAGCGTCGCGTTCGGCGATCTCATGGGCGATGCGGGTCAGCGCGCGGCTGACGGCATCGCCGTCAAGGACGGTCTTCTGATTGATCTCGGGCACCTTCCTGGCCTCACGGGACCGGGTTAAAGGACGACTGCGACCCTACCAGTCCGCAAGGCGTCTCAGGTGCTTGCCGGGGCTCGCTCCGGGCCGCTCGCCGGCTCTTCCTGCTCGACGGCAGTTTCTGCGGTTGCGTCGGCCAGTGCGACCTGCGTTTGAGCGTCCGCGAGAACTCGCCGACGATCGCTCCACGTGTGGTGGATCGGGTCGCCACGGTCGGGCAACGGCAGCTCGACCTCGTCGAAGTCGCGCGCCACCACCGTCCGCTCGAAGACGGCCTGGGCCTCGCGTTCGAGCTCTCCGCCGTGGACTCGCGCCGCCACGTGCGTGATCACCAGCAGCTTTACGCCGGCGTCGGCCGCGATCTGCGCGGCCTGCTCGCCGGTCGAGTGGGCCGTCTCAAGCGCACGCTCGCGATCAGCCGCCGCGAAGGTGCCCTCGTGGACGAGCAGATCGGCGCCGCTGGCGGCGACGACCGTGGAATCCGACGGACGAGTATCTCCGGTGAAGACGATCCGCCGGCCGCGGCGGGTCTCCCCCATCACCTGGCTGGGTTCCACACCGCGCACGGTCTCGCCGCGCTGCAGCTGCCCGAACTCGGGCCCAGGCTCCACGCCAAGCGCGACGGCCCGCTCGGCGTCGAACCGACCGGGGCGGTCGTCTTCGACGAAGACATAGCCAATGCTCGGGCCTCGGTGGCGCGTGGCGAAGGTCTGGATGCGGTAGCCGTCAAACCGCAGCGACTCGTCGACGTCGAGTTCCTCCACCGTCACGGGGTAGCCGAGTTTGCCGTGGACGGCGCTGACCCGATCGAGCATGGCGCGGGTGCCGACCGGTCCGAAGATCTCCAGCGGCGCCTGGCGATCACGAAGGTCAAACGTCTTGAGCATCCCGGGAAGGCCGAACCAGTGGTCGGCGTGCAGGTGCGTGATGAGGATCGTGTCGATCTCGGGGAGGCCGACGCTGCGCACGAGCTGGCGCTGCGTCCCCTCGCCACAGTCCACGAGCAGGCGGTCGCCGCCCGCTCGAATGAGCGTGGCCGACAGTCCACGGCGGGCAGAGGGCGATGACGCCCCCGTGCCCACGAAGAACACCGAGAGGTCCACCCCCTGAGCGTAGCGGGAGCAGGGGTTTCGCGAGGCGACGACTGGCCAGATCCACCGGACTTGCGGCCCGCCCGACCGGGGTTCTGCCCGGGTGGGCGCCGTGCAGCCGGCGGGGGCGCGATCATCGGTGGCGTGTCTCACGTCGCGCGTCCGCTTCCCTCCGCCGGCTTCGCGCTGCTCCTGGCGACGTTGGCGACCGCCGTCTCCGGGTGCGGCGACTCCGGCGATACGGCTGCCACGGTGCCCGAACCGGCGCCGGCAGACACCACCGCCGTCGCACCCAAAGGGGTCTCCGCCGACGCCCTGCGCGCGATCGACGGCGACACGATCGACGTGCGAATCGGCGGCAAGCGCCAGCGCGTGCGCTTGCTGGGTATCGACGCGCCAGAGAGTTCGACGATGCGTACCGGCAGCGCGGAGTGCGGCGGCCAGGACGCGAGCCGAGCGATGCGGGCGCTGGTCGCCGACTCACCGGTGGTGACGGTCGCGACCGACCCCACCCAGGACGAGCAGGACCAGTACGGCCGACTGCTCGCCTACGTCTCGGCGCAGGAGACCGGCGAGCTGACGTGGCAAGAGATCATGCTCCGCGTGGGCTATGCCCGCGTCTACGAGCAGCGCTCGCGCCCGGTCAAGCTCGATGCCAAATTCCGAGCGGCGGCGGCCTACGCCAAGGCCAACGGGAACGGCGTCTGGGAGAGCTGCGGCGGGAACTTCCGGCAGCCGGAATAACGCTCACCCCGAGATCCGGTCATTCGCCTGGCTGACGCGTCAGGGGCGCGGAACGCCTCGAGGCGCTTCGCGGTCCTCAGCGCTGATCGAGAACTCAATGGCGAACGCCGCACCGAGCGCGTCTTCGAGTTCGTCCTTGACGTGCCCCGCCTGCGCGCGCAGGTCATCGTCGGAGAGGTCGCTGGCGAACCTCACCGCCAGGGGATCTGACGCCGACGGTGGCGTGCGCTGCAGATTGCCAGGCAAGACCTCGTCGGCCAGTTCGAGGAGCGCCTCGCGGAATCCGGGCTCGTCCGGGAACGGGCGGAAGTCGACGATCCTCATGACGAGAACCTAACCGGCAAACGCCGCGTAGCGGCGCTGCCAGCGGACAGGTCGACGATCAGACGTCGCCGCGGTTCTCGGACCAGAGTTCGATGTTCGAGCGGCCCTCTTCGTCGGGCATCGCAAACCACCACGAGGTGATGTGCTGAACGGCAACGCGCATCACCGGCAGGGCGGTCATGCCGTCCTGGCCAGGGGCGGCGATGCGGGCATCGGTGAGCGTGATGTGCGCGCGGGTTCCGATCTCGCGAGCCTGACGAGCCAACGTCGCCGGCAGCTCATCCATGTTCACGACGCCGTCGACCGCCCGTTCGGCGAGTTCCTGGTGCACGGCGGCCTCGGCCTGCTGGCGCTCGGCCACGTAGGCCAGCGGCGCGTTTGCGAAGCCCTCACGGACGGCCGCCCACTGCTCATCGGAGTGGCCCTCAGGCTGCGGCGAGCGGGCGATGAGCCGCTGACGCATCGTGCTGAGCGACTCAGCGATGGCTTCCGGGCGGTCGAGGCGACCGATCACGACCATGCCGTTCACGAGCAACCCAACGGCAAGTTCGGTGCCGTGCTGAGCGAGTTCGACCAGATCACCAAGGAACGGATCCGGGGTCGTCCTCAGGGACAGGTCGAGGGTGTCGCGTTCGACGGGGGGAAGCGGTGCTTCGTCAGCCATGAGCAAGGGTCTCGGTTCCGGGGACACGGTCGGCGAGGGCGCAGGCCTGGAGTGCTCCAGAAGTGCCCCGCGCGTGGTTGGCGAGGGTCGAGACCCTCAAGCGCGCCCGGCAAGATTCGAACTTGCGACTTCCTGCTCCGGAGGCAGGCGCTCTATCCACTGAGCTACGGGCGCGGGTTGAAACGCAAGGCTACCGGTCCGGGGCGGCGCCCGCCCCCTCGGTTGGCGCCTGCGGCTGGACGTCATCGTCCTCGTCGTCTTCGTCTTGCCAGATCTTGCGGACAATCCCGAATCCGATCAACAGAATCGGGATCACGACGAGCACCACGATCCCCACCGGGTTGCGGATCGCGACCGCCACATGGCCCACCTTGGGGATCACGTAGACCACCCGGCCGACCTGATCCTCGGTCTTGATGGTCCAACGCTCCGACGTGGTGTTGGCATCTCCGCGGGTCTCCACCTCGGTCTGGACCGGTCCGCGGGTGATCGAGCGGATGCGGTGGGTGACGAGTGCCCCATCACGGCCGGGGTCACTGAAGGTGACCACGTCGCCCACATGCGCGTCGGAGATCTTCACCGGCTGGTCCATCACCACATCGCCCGGCTGGATTCCCGGGCGCATCGAGCCGGTGAGGACGGTGTAGGGCCTCCATCCGAGGATGATCGGAGCCAGGGCAAGGAGCACGAACCCGGCGACGATGCCGCCAAGGAGCGCCTCGCCAAACCGCAGAGCGAGCCGGCCGCTCGAGGCACGCGCCGGCGGTGGGGAGTCAACGCCGCTCGTCATGGCGTCGTGATCGCCGGCGCCGGAGGGGTGGTCAGTCCAGGCGCGGGCGGCCCGGACGGCGTGGTCGCCACCGGCGTCGAGCTGACGACGTCTCCTGGTGGCACCGTCGTGCTGGCAACGGTCTGGTCGCCCGCCGCGGGCGTGCCGTCGAGCCGCACGGCCTTCAACTCCAGCTGGCGGACGTCGAGCTGCCCCCGCCAGCTATCCGGCGGGAGGCCCTCCAAGAGCTTGAATCGCATCCGGAGCGTGGACTGCTGGCCGGAGCTCAGGACGCCGACGGGCTTCGACCACTCCGCGGCGGCCCCGAGCGGCCCGTTGAGGACGACGCCGCCGGCGACACTCGCGCGCACCTTCACCGCGCGATCCAACGTCGGAGAGAGCCCGACGAGGCGGACGCTGATCTTGAGCGGCAACCCGGTGATGTTGCGGACCGTCACCGAGAGCGACGGCCCGCCACGCTCGCCAGGAGGCGGGAACGCCGTCGGCTCCAGCACCGTGCCGAGGGGCACGATCTCGAACTCACCGGCGCCCAGTACCCGGACCTCAATCTGCGCTGGAGCAAGCGCTCCAGAACCAGGCCGCGGCGGCACCCCCTGGAGTGGGGATACCGCCGCGAACACGAGGCCGAGGCCGACGAGCGCACCGATCACGCGGACGACCGCGCTCTTGGTGTCGCTGTCAGCCTCGTGCCGCAAACGTGCAGCGTGTCACGAGCACCGGCGGCGCGAGCGCCGCCGGCCTCATGCCAAGCGCGTCCTAGTTGTTCTGGGCTTCCCAGGTGAAGGAGTGGGTGCCCGAGGAGACGACCGTGGAGTGGGCGTTCGGCGTCGGGTCGTCCACGACCGTGGCGGTCACGCGGTAGTCGACCGTGTCGTTCTGCGACCAGGCCGAGCCGCGGGCGTCGAGCCCGGCGGCGTACGTGGTGCCGAGGCCACCAAGCGTGCCGTTGTAGACGTCGGCAGCTGCGACGAAGCCGGTGCACGACGGGTACCCACCGGAGAGGCCGGACCCGCGCTCGACGCGCAGGTTGAAGGCGGTGCCGTTGGTGACGGTGTTGGAGCGGTAGAGCTTCACCGTCGATGGGAGCGTGCCGGTGTAGTTGACGCGCATGCAGGAGACGGTGCTCGAGCCCGGTCCACGGTTGGTGACCGCGTACAGGGCGACGCCCAGGCTGCTGTCGGAGATCTGCACGGTGCCCGAGGCGATCGAGTTCCCGGTGTTGGTCGTCGTCGCGGTGAACGCTGCGAAGACACCGAGTCCCGCGACTGCGCTCGTGGCGCCAACGACGAGCGTCGTCAGCAGTAGCTTGCGTGAGCGAGGCATGGATCCTTCAGGTTTCTCGTGAATCAGTGGGGGGCGGCCACCCGGACAGGTGGTGCATCTGGTCCTCTCTTCGGGTTTTCTGGCAATGGCTTGAGTCCGGTGTGAACGAATACGGGCGCATCGCCGTCCATCTGTCCAAGAAACAGGGTTTCCAGGCTTTTGTGGGTCAGAGATCTGGGTCATACGTCCAGGAGGACTGCCGCCCCTTCGCGCGGGGGCGATGTCTGGAGCAGTGGCGCCCGTCCGTCTCCTGTCTCCCCTGGCCGTGTTCGCAGCCGCTTGTGTACTTAGTGCTGGGACGCTGGCCGCCTACACCGCCCAGACCGGCAGCGCGGGGAATGACGTCGAGGCTGGCTCGGTGCACCTCACCGACAACGGCAGCGGCGGCTCAATGCTTGGACTCGTCAACGCTGGCGCTGGCGGCTCCGACGTGAGCTGCATCCGCGTGACTTCGGACGGAAGCCTTCCCTCGGACGTGCGCCTGCGAGCGGCGTCGACTGGGACGCTCGCCCAGCACCTGCGCGTGCGGGTCGAGCGCGGCAGCGGTGCTGCCGCGTGGGACGACTGCTCCGGCTTTGCTCCGGACGAACGCAACTACTACGGCCTTGGCGATGGCGTCGTCTTCGACGGGCGCCTCAGCGATATGCCGTCGGGCTGGTCGACGGCCGTCGGCGACCCGTCGGAGAATCTGCACGCGACCGCCATCCTTCCCGTCCTGGCGGCGCGGACCAATCTCGTCGGCCTTTGGGAGCTCGGCGAGCGGACCCGCCGCGCCGACACGTTTGCCGGGGCCCCCGCCGCGTCCCTGACGCCGCGCAACGAGCTCTACGGCGGCGCGTGGAACCGGCATGTCGTGAGCACCACCAACGTCGTGCTGACGGCGTCAGGGCGAGTGCGTCCGCAGGCCGCTGGCACCGGGATCTACCGCGTCACCACGGCCACCGGCGCGGAGACGGTGAGCGCCGATTTCACGTTGAAGTCAGCCTCAGGCGAGGCTGGGATCCTCACGCGCATGCCAACGACCGGCGACACCGGTTATCTCGTGCGCTACCGCGCAGACGTAGGAATCTGGGAGCTCGCGACCGACACGGCTGGCACGATCGCTGTGCTGGATTCGTGGAGCGGCCCGATGAATCTCGGCGACACCGCCCACGTGGTCGTTGAGCAGAGCGGGACCACCACCGCGGTGAAGATCGACGGCTCACAGCGCTTGTCGGCCACCGACGCGTCGATCGCCGCGACCGGCCGCACAGGCCTGCGTCTCGTTGGCGTCGGGGCGCAGGACGATTCGACGGGCGTCCACGTCGACAACTTCCGCAGCTACCAGCCGGGCACCGCCGCGACCGTCGCGTCGACCGGGACGGCCGGGACCGTCACCGGCGGTCCGGTCGTCACGGCCAACGCGCAGCCTTCACCGACCGACGCCCAGTGGGCCGTCGTCTTCAACGGCACCACCCAGTTTGCCTCGCTCCCGGCCACCGGCCTCACGACCGCCGCGACCATCGCCGGCTGGTTCCGCGTGACGAGCGGCTCCAACCTCATGCGAGACAGCACGACGGGCGCCACCGCGGGCTGGTCGCTCGGCTTTGACGACGGCAGCGGAACGATGAAGTTCCGCAGCAGCGACGAGGTGTTCGACACCGGCATCCCGTTCGCGCCATTGCGCGGCGCCTGGCACCACCACGCCCTCGTACGGAGCGGCGCGACCGTGGAGTACTACCTCGACGGTCGTCGCGTGTACTCCGGAACCGCCGCAGGGTCCACGGCCCCTACGTCGCCGTTCATCGTGATGCGCGACGGCACCGCCGCGACCTACACCAACGGCCGCGTCGATCAGGTTGGCATCTGGTCTCGCGCCCTCAGCGCCGACGAGCTGGGCGCTATCCGCGATGCCATCTCCGCCCCGGCCGTCTGGCAAGAAGGCGAGGCGCACTGGTACCGGATCGAGGTCACCGTCGATGAGGACCCGGCCGCCGCCAGCTCCAGCGCGACCGGCCAATTCACGTGGGAAGCGCACAGCCAATGACCCGTCGCTCCCGCATCGTGCTCCTCGCTATGGCGGTGCTTGGCTGCCTTGCCGGGACCGCCGTCGCCGCCTACGTGTCGTCGACGAGCACCGGCGTCAACACCTTCACCACCCGCGCGGTGACCTCCAAGCCGGTCATCTCAGGGGTGCGCATCACGAGCGACCCGACGTGCGCGGTCAACACGCCGGTCGACACCGTCCGCCAGTCCGGCGCCTTCTACGCATGCGTGAATTCGGTGACGGACGTCGCCGGGATCGCCAGCGTCACCGCTGACCTCTCCGGCATCAACGGCGACGCCGCGGTGCCGCTCAATACTGCGGGTGGCCCCTTCTCAGGCTACGAGTACCGCACCGCGCTTCAGGCCGCCGACTCGCCACTGGACACGGGCACCAGCGGCGCCTGGTCCGTCAAGGCCACCAACAACAACGGCGACCGCTCCACGCTCTCGGGCAACACCTTCAACGTTCGTTCCTACGACGGCCTTCTGCGCGGCGAGTTCGGTACGGCGGCGACCCCGAACGTCGCGCAGTACTACCGCCTCAGCGACACCGGCACGACGGCCGCGAACGTCGGCTCCGGCGGCACCGCGACCTTCACCTACAACGGCACGCCAACGCGCCGCGTGGAGGGCGCGAACGTCGGTTCGGTCGATACCGCCGTGCGCCTCAACGGCGGCACCGACTACCTCAGCGGCAACCGGCTGGGGGCGATCGCATCCAACTACTCGCTGGAAGCATGGATCAAGGGCAGCCCGACCAGCGGCGCCGGTGCGGGCACCGTCTGGTCTGACTCCGCAGGGATCATCGACGCTGGCAGCGCAGCCAGCAACAACGATTTCGGCCTCAATCTGGATGCAACGGGGCGGCTCGTGGCGGGCTGCGGCAACGGCGCCACGATCCGTTCCAATGCCGGCGCCATCTCGGACGGCAACTGGCATCACGTCGTCTTCACCCGTGTGCGCACGACTGGGGCGATCATCCTCTACCTCGACGGCGTTGCCGTCGCGAACGCGACGACCTGCAACACCACCGCACACACCGGCAGCGGCACGATCTGGCTCGGCCGCTCCCACGAGCCCAACCTCTACCTGACCGCCGACCTCGACCAGGTCGCCCTCTACTCGCGCACCATCACCCCCGCCGAGGTGCTGGACCACTACAACCTGGGCCTAGGCCTCGGTTAGCGCCTGAGCGGATCTCGCTTGCATCTCGCGTCCGCGTGGAGCCAACAGGGCCTGAGGCCTGAGTCGGCACCACCCGAACACGACCTGCGGCGCGATATCTCGCTCAGTCTCTAACCGAATCAGGCCCAGAACGAAGAAGGGCGCCCTCGCGGACGCCCTTTGGTCAGTTCAGGTTGCGGCGACGCTCGCCGCGGGCGGCGTCAGCCTCCTGCAACGGCAGGAAGGATGGTGAGTTCGCCACCGGCGGGGACCGGGGTGTCGAGGCCGTCCAGGTAGCGGATGTCTTCGCCGGCGAGGTAGATGTTCACGAAGCGGCGCAGCTCGCCGTCTTCGGTGATGCGGGAGCGCAGCTCCTCATGCTGGGTGAACAGGCCTTCCAGCGCGGAGCGGACGGTGTCGCCCTCGACGGTGACTTCGGCGGCCCCGCCGGCGACGTCGCGGAGCTGGGTGGGGAGCTTGATCAGGGTCATGAGACGAGCGCCTTCTCTTCGACGTTGGTGATGAAGTCCTGCATGGTCGGGTCGACCTCGTAGGACTCAAACGAGCCGCGAACGGCGTCAAGGGTCTTCAGGCCGTCGCCGGTGATGACGATCACGGTGCGCTCGTCGTCGCCGATGACGCCCTGGTCGGCGAGCTTCTTGAGGACCGCGGTGGTCACGCCACCGGCGGTCTCGGTGAAGATGCCGGTCGTCTCGGCCAGCAGCTTGATGCCGGCGCGGATCTCGTCGTCGGTCACGGCCTCGATTGAGCCGCCCGTTTTGCGGGCGATGTCGATCGCGTACGGGCCGTCGGCGGGGTTGCCGATGGCGAGCGACTTGGCGATCGTGTTCGGCTTGACGGGCTTGCAGAAGTCCTTGCCCTCGGCGTAGGCCGTGGCGACCGGCGAGCAGCCGGTGGCTTGGGCGCCGTTCATGATCGGGTCGTTGCCCTCGATGAGGCCGAGTTCGCGCCACTCTCCGAAGCCCTTCTTGAGCTTGGTGAAGAGCGAGCCCGAGGCGATCGGCGCGACGATGCGATCCGGGAGCGACCAGTCGAGTTGCTCGGCGATCTCGTAGGCGAGCGTCTTGGAGCCTTCGGCGTAGTACGGGCGCACGTTCACGTTGACGAACGCCCAGTCGCGCTCGCCGGAGAGTTCGGTGCAGAGGCGGTTGACGTCGTCGTAGTTGCCGCGTACGCGGACGAGCTTGGTGCCGTAGATCCCGGTCGACAGGATCTTCTGCTCTTCCAGGTCGGACGGGATGAAGACGTAGCTCTCCAGGCCCAGGGCGGCGGCCTGCGCGGCGACGGCTCCGGCGAGGTTGCCGGTGGAGGCGCACGCGAGGGTCGTCATGCCGAGCTCGCGGGCCCGGGCGGAGGCGACGGCGACGACGCGGTCCTTGAAGGAGTGCGTGGGGTTGTGTGCGTCGTTCTTGACCCACACCTCGCCCTTGAGGCCCAGGGCAGCGGCGAGGCGATCGGCCTTCACCAGTGGCGTGCTGCCGACGGGCAAGCCCGCATGGGCGCCCGCGGGGAGCGTGTCGACCGGCAGGAAATCGGCGTAGCGCCAGATGTTCTGCGGGCCGGCCTGGATGCGGCGCTTCAGCGACTCGGGGTCGCCAGCGATGCTGGAGAAGTCGTAGGCGACTTCCACCGGGCCGAAGCACAGCTCGCAGACGTAGCGCGCCTCGAGTGGGTACTCGTGGCCGCACTCACGACAGGTCAGACTCTTTGCGTTCACGTTGGGATCCTCCGCCTCGACGTTGTGGCGGGGTTCCCACTGAGGGAGTCTCCGGCCACATCTCTCTGGAATTGGCACCGTCCCCGCTTGCGCGGTGGTTGCCGGAGCTTCGTAGGGCCAGTCCCTCCACTCCTCTGGATGTGTCATGCATGGCGCATTGGCCTGCAGGCCTCAGGCTACCAAACCGGCCGACGCGTCCGTTCGCCGTCCGCGGTGCGGAGGCCCGTCGGCCGCGCCGGTAGACTCCTGGGGGCAGGCCTAGCTGGCTGCGCGACCGACCGATGACGATGACCGACGAGCCTCCTAGTAGCCATGCGCAGCCTGATTCCCACGCGGCCTTCGCTGCCGCGGCGCACACGCGGGCGCGTGGTTTCGCCCTCGACGCCGCCTGAAGAACTCGTCGCCCGCGCGGAGGTCGTCGAGACCGACAACCTGCGCTGGATCCATATCGAGAAGCCAACGGCCGCCGATCGCACGTGGCTCGAAGAGCGTTTTCCGGATTTTCACGAGCTCGACTACGAGGATGTCTTCTCGCGCAACCAGCGGCCGAAGGTCGATGAGTACGACGAGTACCTGTTCATCGTCTTGCACTTCCCGCAGTACGACAAGGCGGTCGGTCGCCTGAACGGCGTCGAGCTCGACATGTTCATCGGGCCCGACTACGTGATCACGCTGCCGAACGATCCGATCCAGCCGCTGTCGTACCTCTTCGATCGCTGCCAGCGCAAGAAGTCGGCCCGCAAGGACCTGATGGACAAGGGCGCCGGCTTCCTGCTCTACAAGATCGTCGACACCTGCGTGGATGCGTCGTTCCCGATGCTGCGCAAGATCGGCAACAAGCTCGAGCGCTCTGAGGAAGACATCTTCTCCGGCCCCTCCGCGGCGACCGTCCGAGACATCTCCAACGCCAAGCAGGAGATCATCAACTTCCGCAAGGTCGTGCGGCCGCAGCGCCTCGCGCTCAAGGATCTGGAGCGCACGAAGCGCTACCTCCTGGAGGACCAGGAGATCTACTTCGACGACATCAACGACGCGTCCGAGCGCATCTGGGACATGCTCGAGAACTTCAAAGAGGTCGCCGAGGCGCTAGAGCGCACGAACGAAGCGATCTACTCCCACCGCGCCAACGATGTGCTGCTCGTCCTCACGTCGATCAGCGTCATCGTGCTGCCGCTGACCCTCGTCGCGTCGATCTTCGGGATGAACGTCAAGGTCCCGGGCGAAAGCAGCCTCACGGCGTTCTGGATCATCTTCGGCCTGATGACCGTGCTGCTGATCGCCATGATCCGCGCGTTCCGCAAACGCGGCTGGCTATGACGCAGACTGGGAACCCGAGCGGGGCCGGCACGCCTTCGCCGGCTGGCGAGTTTGCGGCAGCCGGCGTGCCCAGCGCCGCCCCCACCCCGGCCCCGGTGGCGCCCGGCACCAAAGGCCGGCTGACGCTCATCGTGAACCCGACGGCAACGACGGTGTCGACCAAACGAGTCGGGCAGATCAAGTCGGCGCTGGGCACCCGGTTCGCGGTAGATCTGCAACTCACCACGGCTCCCGGCCATGCGACGGAGCTCGCGCAGGAAGCGGTGCTGGCCGGTGCCGACGTCGTCGCGGTGTATGCCGGCGACGGCACGACCAACGAGGCGATCCGCGCCCTGGCTGGCACGCAGACAGCGCTGGCGCACCTGCCCGGCGGCAACGCCAGCGTGCTGGCCCGGATGCTGGGCATGGGCTCCGATGGCCTGAAGGCAGCTCGACGCGTGGCCGAGCTTGGCGGCGCGACCCGCAGCATCGATCTTGGCGAGATCGATGGGCGGCCCTTTGCGTTCACCGTCGGAATCGGGCTCGATGCGGCCGTGGTGGAACTCGTCGACGGCGACCTCGCTCGCAAGCAGCGATTCCGCTGGCGCGCCTTCTGGATGGAGGCCGTCCGCGTGGCCCGCGCCGAGTACTTCGACGCCGAGGCGTCGATCACGATTGAGTCCGCGGGCCAAGAGCTGCGGGCGATCACCGCGATCATCCAGAATGCTGAGGCCTACACCTACGCAGGCTCGCGCCCGTTGACGGTCAGCGAGAGCGTCTCGCTGAGCAGCGGCACGCTGGGCGTGACCGGGCTTCTGCCTGGCCTCCGCTGGCGCGACGTCCCTGCGCTGACGTACCGCACCTTGGCGCCGGTCAGTGCCGCTGGCCACCCGCGCATCGAGCCCCTCCCCTCTTCTCAGCAGATCACCGTTCGCTGCGATCGACCGATGCCGATGCAGGTCGACGGCGACTACTGGAAGCACGTCACCCAGGCGGTCTTCACCGTCCACCCGGCGGCGCTACGCGTCGTCTGCTGACCGCGCCCGCCTCAGCGCGTTCCTCGCCAGCGCATCCCAGCCTGAGAAGGTGACTGGCATGCTCGGTCCCGTCCCGCCCCGCGTAGCTGCGGCCGCGTTTGCGCTGCTGGTGATGGTGGTCTTGGCGTTGGTGGTGTCCGGCGAGAACTGGGTCACGCGGGCCGACCTCGACGTCGTTCAGGGCGTCGCGGCTGATCGCACCGGCGTTCTTGGGAGTGTGGCGCGAGCCGTGTCGTGGTTCGGGAACGTCCTGCTCCTGGGCGCCGTGGCGGCCGTCGGAGCGTTCGTGCTGCGACGGAGCGGCGCTCCATGGCACCTGGCGGTGCTGCCGGCGCTCGCGATCACCACGGCCGCGGTCGTGGATCCGTTGGTCAAGCTGGCCGTCGGGCGACCGCGACCGCCCGCGGAGCTGGCCGAGGTAGTCGAGCGCGCGACCGGGTTCCCCTCCGGCCACTCGGCACAGGCAGCGGCGCTGTGGTTCGCGTTGGCGTTCGCCGTCTCGACCGGGGCGCGGGGACGGCGCCGTGCGTTGGCGGTCGCCACGTGCGTGGTGGCGCTGGTGGGCGTCAGCCGGGTCGTCCTCGGCGTGCACAGCCCGACCGACGTGCTCGGCGGATGGTGCCTCGGTGGGGCGATCGCGCTGCTGGCGATCGAGGTGGTCGACCGCCGCGACGACGCCCGCAAGCCCCGTTAGGGCTCGATGCCCTGGGCCTCGCTCGTCGATCCCGCGACCCGTCCGGCACCCGACGTCTCGACGCGGACGACCGCGTGCGGCGTACCGCGAAGCACGCGCCGGTTGACCTTCAGCTCCAACTCGTAGCGGCACACGCCGCCGAGTCGCTGCAGCCGCCCGTGCGCGACCGCGAGAACGCTGCCGCGGCGTTTAACGATCGCCCGTACGCGCCCGCGGCAGACGTCGATCGATGCGGGCGCATCCGAGGCTCCCACGACTCCGGAGGCCGTCACAGCAGCGGCCGTCTTGGACGTGGCCACCGAGACGTTGAGCCCGACCGTTGGCCGGATGCGCGCAAACTCGCCTGGCTGCGTGATGCGACGGGTTCCAGCTGGCGTCCCGTCGCTGATCCACACATCGTTGCCAAGGGTGAACAGCAGCCGAGAACCGTTCGTTCCAAGCAATCGGAAGGCCGCCTCGCATCCGCCTTTGTGGCAGTACAAACGGGGCTGGGTGAAGAAGGGTGTGGCGCCGACTCCCGATTCCGTGACCTTCCAGAACGAGTCGATCGGTGCTCCCCCCGTCGTCCAGTTCTCGTCTGAGGTGATCACGAAGACTCCGTCGGCGGCCGCGGCAACGCCAGAGATGTTGAAGCGTCCGTTGCTCACCGGAACCGCGATCTCGCGAGCCTCGAGCGCCGGTTCGCTCGTGGTCCATAGCCGCCAGCTCCACAGGCTCGTCGCGGTGGCGGGTGCAACCAGCAAGGTGCGGGTGCCGAAACGACCCACAGGGGTCCCAGGGAGACGCGCCTGCTCAAGGGTTCCCTGCTGACCAACGAAGGTGCCGGCAGTCGTACCCGCGAGCCAGGCTCCGTCATGCTCGGACGACCAGTTGATGAGGGTCGAAGCCGCACCTGGCGTGAGGTCGGCGATCAGCCGAGCGCTGTTGTCGGTGCCGCTGCCGAACCAGGGCTCTTCGCCGTGCGCTTCGTCGTACCCGAGAAAATACGCGTCCTCCCCAACCGCGACGAACGACTGGAGCAGATTCGTATCGCTGATGGAGTTCGCGCGGGAAAGAAGCACGGGCTGCTCACCCGGGCGCCACCGGTAGAAGCCGTCCAACGCGCCCGGCTGCCGGTCGGTGTAGAACACTGCGCCGCCACCGGTCGACCCGATGATCGTGCTGGCACCCTTTGCGATTGGTGTCCACTCGGCTCCGGCTGGGTCTGCGACTGCGAGGTGCGTCTTGTTCAAGCCTCGCGTCATCAGGATGGCGATGCGGCCAGCGACCGGCTCCACCATCACCGGCATGCCATAGCGGCGGATCTGTGCGGAGTACATGCGCGTTGGATTGTCGTCGCCATCGGACGTCCAGAGCCGCCCGCCGTCCCGCTGCGAATGGATAACCAGTCGATCTCCGGCAAGCACCAGTCCGTGGTCGCGCGTTCGACAGTCGCTTCGCGTGCGTGCACACAGGCTGCCGATGACTGAGGCCTTCCCTGCCCCGTCGACTCGAAACAGGGAGACGCCGCTCTGCACGCTTTGACCAATGAAGAAGGAAGCGCCGCGAAACTCGACCGTGGGTTGCGGCTCGATCGAGACCGGCTTGACCTGGCGGAACGGCGCTTCACGAGCGGCCTGTGCCATCGGCGGCATGCCACCGGTCACGGCGGCGAGCACAACAAGCACGATAGGCAGCAACCGCTCGATTGACCGTGTTGGGCGCGTCGTTCGCTGAATCACAGAGACCCAAAACCGATCCGCTTCGAAGAGTTGCGCCGCGCGGCGGGAGTCACCCAGGCGGCTGGTGATCAGCCCGCTGCGCGGACCGCGGCAACGCTGCCCACCCGCTCGATAATCAGGGCCGCCATCTCGGCCGGCATCGTCTCCGGCAACCAGTGGTTGCCGTCGACTTCCACGAAGCGGTAGGCGGCCTTGACGCACTTGGCCGTCGTCTCGGCGGCGTAGCGGCCGAGGAAGGTGTCGCCGTTGCCCCAGACGTAGGTCGTCGGAACGGTCGTGCGGTGGACCGACCCCTCGCGCATCGTGAACGGGAGTCCGCGGTACCAGTTGATGGCGCCGGTGGCGGCACCGGGCTCAGCCATCCTTCGCGTGTTGTGGGCGGCTGCCGCGGCCGGCAGGCCGGAGCGCTTCAAGCCTTGCTCCATGCGCGGATTGGCGATGAAGAACTCCGGGATCCGTGGCAGCTGGAAGGCGAACATGTACCAGGACTTCAGGCCCTGAGTGCTCTTGCGCGCCGCGGTTGCCATGGCACCCGGGTGTGGCGTCGAGAGGACCGTTAGCGACTTCACCCGCTCGGGATTGCGGCTCGCTAGCCCCCAGGCGACGCCTCCACCCCAGTCGTGACCGACGACGTGCGCGGACTCGAGCCCGGCGGCGTCGAGCAGCGCCACGATGTCGTCGGCGAGCGCGGCGCCGCTGTATTCGCGCCGACCCTTGGGTCGGGCCCGCGGCGAGTAGCCGCGCTGATCCGGGGCAAGGGTGCGAAGGCCAGCCTCGTGCAGGTGCGGCTCGATGCCGAGCCACGAGTCCTTGTCTTGCGGGAACCCGTGGAGCAAGACGACCGGTTCACCGTCTGCCGGCCCTCCATCTCGAACGTCGAAGGTGAGCGGGCCCCGATTGAACTGGTCCATGGCGGCAGCATAGGCCATGCACCGTCCGATTTGGACCATCGCCGTGGGTCACGTCCCCAGAAACGAGTCGAGCCCCGCGTTAGCGAGGCTCTGATCTATTCATCGGCCGATCAGCCTAGGACCTTTAGCCCAGTTCGCTGAGCTGGCGCGAATTACGCATGGCTCAACCAATCGGCCGTGGGAGTGGCCTCAGCGGATGACCGCTCCCCAGAACCCGTTCTTGGTCGCGACCACCACCTGATCGGTCGCCACTGCCGACGGGTAGCGCCACCAGCCTTTGGAGCGGTGCAGCGTCCGGACCCGCCCGCGGTGGACCAGGCGCGCCGCCGTACTGCCGGCGCCACGAAGGGCGCGGGCCCGGTGTGGAAGCACCACCACCGGCCCATCCTCTCCGCCAAGTCGCTGGCCGCGGGTGTCCGACCACGCCGGCGTCGCGCTGGTGGTCAACCCAGGAAAGCGAAGCGTCGGCGGCGCCGTCCCGTCGACGATGGTGTTGAAGGCGCCGGCGCAGGTTGTCGCCGAGACCTGACCGCTCCGTCGCTCGCCAAGAAACAGCCACCGCTGACCAGGCCGAATCGACACCGAGTTCCCGGACCAGCCGATCACCCCGCTGGGGTCACGCGTGATCTCCGTGCGGACGCGCTCGCGGGTGCGCCTCCAACGGTCGAGGCGGTGCTCAACGGTAAAGACGGCGGGCGAGACCAGGGCGCCCTCGGAGAGGGCTCCGTCCCCCGCCGTCCCAATGAAGGCGACCGAGGACTGCTCGACCTCCGCGAAGGGGTCAGGCGATTCCAGCGCCGCACAGCTCGCTTGGGCGGACGACGCCGGGCCAGCGAGCATGAGCGCAAGGACAGCAACCGCGAGTCTTCTCATGCCAGGGAAGAACACGGCCGTTCGAGCGAGGTTGCGCAGACGAAGCCCGCATCGGCGCAGCTTCGCGAGGGCCCCCGCCCCCAGAAACGAGTCGAGCCCCGCGTCAGCGAGGCTCTGGTCTATTGATCGGCCGATCGGCCTAGGACCTTTAGCCCACGTCGCTGGGCTGGCGCATATCGCGCCTGGCCCCACCAGTCAGCGGCCCCTGGCCCGCAACGCAGCTGCCCATCATTGGTGTCGGGCTCAGACCTCGACTCCGCGAGGCACCACGAGCACGGGACAGGTGGCGTGGTGGATGAGATCGTCAGCGGTGCTACCGAAGGCGATGCGGCGGGCAGGGCCCGTCGAGCGCGAACCGCAGACCACGAGGTCGACCCGACCAGCAAGCTCCTTGAGCGCCTCTCGGCCCGTCATCGGCACAACGGTGGCGGTGGCAGGCACATCCAGCGCCTGGACTTTGGCGGTGATGCGCTCTTGCTCAGGAGCGATCAGTTCGCCGAAATGCTCCATACCTTTCGGACCCCACGTCCGCGGGTTGCCAATCGGGATTCCCTCGACGACTTCGATCCGCGCGTCTAGCCCTTTGGCAAGCTCGACGGCGAGCCGCAATGCGGCATCAGACTCGGCCGATCCGTCATACGCTACGCCGATGGCGTTTGGTCGGGCAGGCGACTCGCCGCAACGTGCCACGACCAGAACGGGGCATGGCGCACCATGCAGAACGCTGCGGGCTACATCGCCCATGACGAGGCGGTTGAGGGCACTCTCAGCGGCGCCGCCCAGCACGATCAGATCGGCGGAAATGTCGGCAGCAAAGGCCTTCAATGCCCGCGACGGCGTGTGCCCCGGGAGGGCGTGCATCTCCGCACCGGGCAACTCTGCCGCCGCGCGCTGCTCCTCGACGAACTCAAGGGCGGCCTGACGCACCCGCTCGCGATAGTCCTCGAATCCCGCGCTCGGCTGCTGGTCGCTGTCCGGATAGACCGCCACGAGGTGGTACGCGGCTGACGGTGCAACGGCCTGCGCAGCTTTGATCGCACGAGCGTCGGGGCGAAACCCGTCGATCCCAATGACGACGTTGGTGAACACTCGTTTTCCCTTCGTGGAACTTTGCGGTCGCGTTGACCGTATCCGCCGGTTTCGGTAGCCCTCATCGGGGCAAATCCGCCCGTTTCGCGTGCTCCACCGCACGTGACTTGCGACTTAGTCCCCGTCGGCTTAGGGACGTTCAACGATGGCTCGGCGACTCCCGAAGATACGCTTGCTCAGTGGCATCAATCGACGAAACTCAGCTGCCTGGCGTAGGCGTGCGCCATGACGTTTCAACGGCCCGCGGTGACCGTCTCGGCATCTTGAACAAGCTCAGTGGCGAGCGAGAGCTACTCGTCTACGATCGCGCCGATCCGGACTCGGTGGAGCGGTCGGTCCGACTCGACACCAACGAGGCAGAGCAGGTCGCGCAGCTCCTTGGCATCACGCACATCACGCACAGCCTTGGTGCAGTTCGCGAGGCCGTCGGGCATCTTCAGGTTGAGTGGCTGCCGATCGACGCCGCGTCGCCATTCGTCGGCCAGACCATCGGCGATACGCAGCTCCGCACCCGCACCGGGGTATCGATTATCGCGGTCCTGCACCGTGACGGCGCGACACCGTCGCCAGGTCCGGAGCAGCGGCTGGTCGCGGGAGACACGTTGCTCGTCGTCGGGACGGTCGACGGCGTGCGGGCCGCCGAGGCGCACCTGCTCTCCGGCGCCTGACTGCATGCAGATTGCCACGCCCGTACTGGCCGCATCTGACCCCGACGGGGCACTGGCACTGATCGAACTCGGGAGCCTCCTTCTCGTCCTCGGCGGACTTGCTCGACTTTCGCACCACCTGAGGATGAGCCCCGTCCCGCTCTACCTCATGGCCGGCGTGCTCCTCGGTCTCGGCCCCGGGCCGATCGAGCTCGCAGACGACACGCTTGAACTCTCCGCAGCGATCGGCGTGGTGATGCTGCTGTTCTTCATCGGCCTCGAGTACACCGGTGGCGAGCTACTGCAGACGCTTCGCGAGCAGCGCATCTCGGGCCTCGTCGACTTCGCGCTCAATGCGATTCCCGGCTTCGCGGTAGGCCTCGCGATGGGGCTCGGGTGGAAGGCAACGGCCGCACTGGCAGGGATCACGTGGATCTCGTCATCGGGCGTCATCTCTCGCACACTCGATGACCTCGGCCGCCTCGGCAACCGTGAGACGCCGAGCATCCTGTCGATTCTCGTTATGGAGGACCTCGCGATGGCGGTGTACTTGCCGATCCTCACGGTCGCGCTCATCGGCGGTACGTTCGCAGCCGCCCTCGGCTCGCTGGCTATAGCGCTGTTGGTCCTCGTCGTCGTTCTGGCGCTCGCGCTACGCGGCTCCGAGCACGCGAGCCGTGTGCTGACCACCGAGCGTGTCGAGGCGCTCGCGCTGTCGGTACTCGGAGTGACGCTGCTCGTCGCAGGCCTCGCAGAAGCGGTGAACGTCTCCTCGGCGGTCGGCGCGTTCCTCGTTGGAATCGCCTTGTCGGGCACCGTGGCTGATCAGGCCCGCACCGCCCTTGCGCCGATCCGTGACGTCTTTGCTGCCGGATTCTTTGTCGTGTTCGGCATGCAGATCGACCTCACAGGCCTGCCGTCGGTCCTGGCCTGGATCGCGATCTTGGTGGTCGCCGGGGCAGCGGGCAAGCTCATGACCGGCTGGGACGCCGCGCGGCGTAGCGGCGTAGGCATACCCGGGCGTGTACGCGCCGGCACGGTCCTCATCGCGCGTGGCGAGTTCTCGATCGTCATCGCATCGCTTGCTGTCGCCGCTGGCGTCGATGAGCGCCTCGGCCCGCTCGCTGCCGGCTATGTACTGATCGCCGCGCTGCTCGCGTCTTTGCTTACTCGCTTCTCCGGCCCGATCGCTGCGCGACTCCCTTCAACCGGGCAGGCATAGAGCTTCGCCACGCAGGCCAACGGAAGGTATCTGCCTGCGCCAATGGGTCAGTGGCGCGCGAGCGGTGGCTCAGCGGGCGTGCGACACGCCGGTCACTGGTTCTGTCCCGGGATCAGTCGGTAGGCGTCGAAGACGCTGTCGATCTGGCGCAGCTTGTTGATCGCGTTCTTGAGCGTCGCGGGATCGGGCACCTCGACGACGAATCGGTTCGCGGTCATGCCGTCGGTCGTGGTGCAGCGGGCCTCGATGATGTTGACGCCGTGCTCGGAGAAGGTCCGCGAGAGGTCTTCGAGCAGGCGGTGTCGGTCCCAGCCGTTCACCTCGATTTCGACCAGGAACCCCGTCTCGTTCTCGCCCTCCCACGTCACTTCGACGAAGCGCTCGGCGTTCTTGCGCAGGGCGGCGGCGTTCGGGCAGTCGTCGCGGTGGATCGTGATTCCGCGGCCGAGGGAGATGTAGCCAGTGATCTCGTCGCCGGGCACCGGTCGGCAGCACTTCGCCAGACGGACCATCACGTCATCGACGCCTTCCACCCGGATGCCGACCTTCGACCCACGCTGGGTCCGGCGGCGCTGGCGCTGGATGATGTCGTCGAACGTCGTCTCGGGAGCTTCTTCAGCGGCGTCGCCCTTAAAGCGCTCGATGAGCTTGTTGACGGCGATCTGCGGTGAGATCTGCTCGTTGCCGAGGGCGAGGTAGAAGTCCTCGGCCTTCTCGAAGCCGAGCTCGCGCGAGACGTCGGCCAGGACGGCTGAGGCGACGATCTTCTGCGACGGCAGGCCGGCCCGCTTGAGCTGCACCTGCAGGATCTCGCGACCGCGGTGCTCGGAGTCGTGCCGCGACTCCTGCTTGAAGAAGTGCTTGATCTTGTTCCGCGCGCGACTCGTGCGGACGACCTTCAGCCAGTCGCGTGACGGGCCGCGGTCCTGCTTGGAGGTGAGGATCTCGACGATGTCGCCGTTTTTGAGCTCGTAGTGCAGCGGCACGAGGCGCTGGTTGACCTTCGCGCCGACGCAGCGATGCCCGATCTCGGTGTGGACCTCGTAGGCGAAGTCCAGCGGCGTCGCCCCCTGCTCGAGCGACTTGACCTCGCCCTTGGGCGTGAAGATGAAGACCTCGGAGCCGAACAGGCTGCGCTTGAGCGACTCCATGAACTCGCGTGGATCTTGGATCTCACCCTGCACTTCCGCGAGATCCCCGAGGTTGCCGGCCTTGGAGTCGTCGGCCTTGTAGAGCCAGTGGGCGGCGACGCCGTACTCGGCGCGAGCGTGCATCTCCTGGGTGCGGATCTGGATCTCCAGCGGCCGACCCTCAGGACCCACCACGGTCGTGTGGAGCGACTGGTAGAGGTTCGCCTTGGGCATGGCGATGTAGTCCTTGAAGCGCCCAGGCAGCGGCTTCCACAGCGCGTGGACGACGCCCAGGGCGCCGTAGCACTCGTTCGGGCCCGCGACGATCACGCGCATGGCGGTGAGGTCGTAGATCTCGTTGAACTCGCGGCCCTTGCGAGCCATCTTCGTGTAGATCGAGTAGAAGTGCTTCGCGCGGCCGGAGATGTCGGCGTGCACGCCGACCTTGTCGAGCTCCTCGACGAGGTAGCCACCGGCCTGCTCGACGTAGCGCTCGCGATCCTGGCGCTGCTGGTTGACCAGCATCTTGATCTCGGTGTACTTGCGCGGGTGCAGCGACTGGAAGGCGAGGTCTTCCAGCTCCCACTTGATCGCGTGGATACCCAGGCGGTGGGCGAGCGGCGCAAAGATCTCGAGGGTCTCGCGGGCCTTCTCGATCTGCTTGGGCTTGCTCATCGCGCCGATCGTGCGCATGTTGTGCAGGCGATCGGCGAGCTTGATCAGGATGACGCGCACGTCCTGCGCCATCGCCACGATCATCTTGCGGTAGTTCTCGGCCTGCTGGTCGTCGCGCGACTGGAAGGTGATGCCTTCGAGCTTCGTCACGCCGTCGACCAGCGAGGCGACGGTCTCGCCGTACTGCTCGGTGACCTCGGCGATCGACGCCGACGTGTCCTCAACGGTGTCGTGGAGGAGTGCGGCGCAGAGCGTCTCGGTGTCTAGGCCCAGGCCGGCGCAGATCTTCGCGACGCCGACGGGGTGCGTGATGAAGTCCTCTCCGGACTTGCGCTGCTGGCCACCGTGGTGACGGGCCGCGAACACGAAGGCGCGCTCGACCTCCGAGATGTCGACCTGGGGCCGGTGCTCCTCGGCATGCTCGGCGATGACGGCGCGCAGATCCGCCAGGAGTCGGCGCTCCATCGGCGAGAGCTCCTGCCCAGCGACCGTCTCGGTGCTTGCGGCGACGGCGACGGCCGACGCCTCGTCGACGAGCTGGCGCGCGAGGTCGGCGGCGTGCGCCTCGCTTACTTCGACGGCGGGCTCAGCAGGCTCCATGCGCGTGCTCCCTCCACGACGGCGGCAGCACCGGTGAACACCGGCGACGCTCCAGCGTCGACTTTGTCGTCGGAGACGAGTTCGACCTCGCTGAGGCCGTCGCCCACGCGAACGAGCCCAAGCTCGTCGAGCACGCGGATCGCTCGGCCGAGGGCTGCTGGGGCCTGCCCCTCAGGGATGAGCGGGAGGAGCGCGAGCGCGGGCAGGGGCCCGTCGGCCTCGCGGAGACCTCGGAAAAGGGAGACCATGAGTGGTCTGAGCGCGTACTCGCGTTCGAGGACATGGACCGCATACGTTAGCTCAGCATCGCTCCAGCTCCACCACGTGTCGATTGGGCTGGACGCGAGAGCGCTCGCCGCGCGCGGATCGATCGGCGGATCAACGCAGATCACCACACCGTGCTCCGGTGCAGCTTGCTCCAGTGCAGCGGCCAATCCGGTGGGTCCGGCGACCGTCCCCTTCCACCCCAGCGACTCCAGCTGCACGGCGCGGCGGGCTGGGTCGGCGGCGTAGGCGATCGGCTCGCGACCGAGTGCGGCGGCAACGCGGAGCATCACGGCGATCGACGCGCCGCGGCGGTCAACCGTCGGCTTCGGCGGCTGGACGGCCACGGCCGCATCAGCCTCGTAGCCGGTGAGGAGCGCCGCGAGTGCGCCGGCATCGATGCCGACCTTGGCGGAAGACTTCGACGCCGCGCGCTCCAACGGGTGGACCGACTGAATCACCACGCGAGCTTCAACGGTCCCGCCGTAGCTGTTGCGCTCCAGCTGGACGACCAGATCCAGCGGCGCGCCCATCGGGATCGCCGGTGAGCTGAACGCCACGGCGCGAGAGGTGGCGCCGCCCGACGAGATGACGGCGCGGCGGTGCTCGTTGCCCTGCCCCATCGGCGACTCCTCGACGATTCGCACGGCCGGCAGCAGCAGGCGCACGGCGGGGTTGCCCTCGCCGGTCGGCTCGAATGCCGCGAGTTCCTCGGCAAGCGCGAGGGTGAGGTCGCGGACCTCGACGACCGCGTCGACGACGGGCCCCGGAGCTGGCGGCGCGTCGAGCAGGGCGGCCGCTGCTGCCGCATCGAAGGCGTCGGCGAACGCCGGGAGCGCGTCGGCGCTGAGCTCGCAGCCCGCGGCGGCGGCATGGCCGCCGAACTTCTCAAGGTGCTCGGAGCAGCTTTCCAGGAGCGCGGAGAGGTCGAGGCCACGCGCTGAGCGGGCGGAGCCCACGCCGCGGTCGCCCGAGACCCCGACCACGACGACCGGCCGATCGGTTTGGTCGACGATGCGTGAGGCCACGATTCCGATGACGCCGGCGGGCCAGTCCTCGCCCGACAGCACGTAGCCGCTGCGGTCGCCGAGGTCACGGACCTGCTGCTCTGCCTGGCGGCGGACCTTCAGCTCAACCTCGCGGCGCTGCAGGTTGCAGCGCTCCAGCTCGTCGGCGAAGCGCGCGGCCTCTTCATCGGTGCGAGCCCGCACCAGCGCGAGCGCCAGATCGGCGCGGGCCATCCGACCCGCAGCGTTGAGTCGAGGAGAGAGCCGGAACGCGACGGCGGTGCCGTCGAGCATCGCGGGATCGACCTTGGCCGAGCGCAGCAGCGCTCGCAGGCCCGGGCGGCGGGTCCGGGCAAGAGCGCCGAGTCCTTCGCGCACGACCGCCCGGTTGGCGCCTTTGAGCGGCACGCAGTCGGCGACGGTGCCGAGCGCGGCCAGCTCGCTGATGCCATCGCGCAGTGGAGATGCCGCATTGCCGGTGCGCTCAAGCAGCGCGTAGGCCAGCTCGGCGGCGACGCCGGCGCCGCATGGCTCGATCTCGGCGGCCACGCGCTCACCGTCGTGGACGGCCGGGTGCAAGATCGTGGCGTCTGGCAGCGCACCATCGCCGCGCGGCAGGTGGTGGTCGGTGATGAGGACGTCGATGCCGGCGTCTTTGAGGAGCGCGGATTCTTCGACGGCCGTGATGCCGCAGTCGACGGTGATCACGAGCTGCGGATCGAGCCGACCGATGCGCTCAAGGCTTCGGGCCGTGAGGCCGTACCCGTCGACGCCTCGCTTGGGCAGGTGCCACTTGGCGCGGGCGCCCAGCAGGTCGAGCGTGTCGAGCAGGATGGCGGTCGCGGTGACGCCATCGACATCGTAGTCGCCGTGGACCAAGATTCTGCTGCCCGCCTCGACATGCTTGAGGACGAGGTCGACGGCTTCGCTCAGCCCAGGGAGCGCCGGCGTGCCTTCGGCAGCGCCGGCGAGCCAGCGGCGAGCGTCGGCGGGATCGCTGTAGCCACGGCGAGTGAGCGCCTGCGCGGTGACGTGCGTGACGCCAAGCGTCCGTTGTAGGCCCGCAACGGCGGCTGGGTCGACGGCCGGGACCCGCGGGCGCTCGAGCCGAGGCTCGGTCGCGATGCGGGCCGTGGGCTCACCCTCCGGGTCGCCGACGGCGCCGGAGTTCAGGACGGGGGCGGCGGTGGGCACACCCCCACGGTAGGGACCACCGGAGACGGAAGGCGGCGGCGCGCCGCCTTCCGTGCCGACGTGGCTACTACTCAGCGGTTTCGCGGGCTGCGCCAACGGCGTAGCCGACCGCGAGGGCGATCACGGCGCCGGGGATGCCGGCAAGTGCCAGCGCCCAGCCGAGATCGTCCTCACCGGGAATCTGGAATCCGTACAGGACGTAGCCGCCGAGGGCTCCGCCGAAGCCGGCGATCAGGAACGAACCCACGATGCCCCCGACCACGCGGTCGGGCAGCCAAATCATGAAGTGCCAGATCGCTAGGCCCATCATGACCCAAGCCAGGATCGCCATCAGGAATCACCCTCCGTACGGTTCTTGCGCTGTTCTCGCCGCCGGCGCGCTTCGGCGCGGCGGACGGATGCCGGGTCATTCGGGTCGACGGTCTCTTCGCGCTCCGCCGTGGCCGTCGCGGTCGCTGCGGCCTTGGCTTTGCGAGCGCTCTTGGCCTCGTCGATGCCCAGGTCGCGGACCATCTCCTCGAACTCCTCCGGGGAGACCGAGTCGGGCTGGTCGCTGGAGAGGCGCACGGGGCCTCGCGGGCCGGTGTCGGTGAGGGCCTTCTTCGGCGCGTCCGCGTAGGACGGCACCACGCCACCGTGGTCGGCCGCGACCGCCTTGACACGACGCTTCCACGTCGTCTCGCGCTCTTTCCAGTGCACCAGCACCGGGCCGGCGATGAAGATCGACGAGTACGCGCCAGAGAGCGTGCCGATGATGAGCGCCAGCGCGAACTCCTTCAGCGTCTCGCCGCCGAATGCGTAGAGCGCAACGACCGGGAGCAAGGTGCAGAACGAGGTGGCCAGCGATCGGGTCAGGACCTCCGACATCGACTGGTTCACGATCTGGCTGTACGTGGCTCTCGGCATTCGAGGCACGTTTTCTCGGATTCGGTCGAACACGATGATCGTGTCGTAGAGCGAATAGCCGAGGATCGTCAGCAGGGCGGCGACGGTCGCGCTGGTGACCTCGGCACCCAGGGCGGCGTAGATGCCGCCAACGATGAGGATGTCGTGGCTCAAGGCGATGAGCACCGGAACGGCGTACTTCCACTCAAAGCGAAGCGCGATGTAGCCGGAGATCACGAGCAGCGACGCGATGATCGCGATGATCGCCGTGCGGGCGATCTGTGCTCCGAACGTCGGGCCGACGGAGGTGCTGGAGAAGTTGTCTCCGACTCCGAATTCCTGGTCCATCGCGCTGCGCACGTCGCGGACCTCGTCGGGCTGGAGGCTCGGAACGGCGATCTGGAAGGCCTGGTTGCCGAGTTCCTCGTTGGAGATCTTCTGGATCTTCGCGTCTTCGAAGCCCTGGCCGGCCATGAACGCACGGACGTCGGCCTCGGTCGCGGCCTTCTCGACGCCCGTCGTGATTCGGGTGCCGGACTCGAAGTCGATGCCCAGGTTGATGCCCTGGGTACCGATGAACAGCGCACCGACGACGAGGATCAGGCCGGACGCCGAGAAGAAGATCTTCGAGCGGCCCATGAAGTCAAACCGGCGCGGCGGCTTGTTCTCGGTGCCTGCACCGAGCGCGGCGCGGCCCTGGATCAGCTTGGAGCTGCCGAGCAGGCTGAGGACGGCCTGCGTGTAGACGACGGCGGTGAAGAACGAGACCAGGGTGCCGACGCCGAGCACGAAGGCAAATGCCTTGACGTTGGCGGTCGCAAGCGTGAACAGGATGAACGCGACGACGAACGTGACGACGTTGGCGTCGACGATGGCGGTGAGTCCACGCTTGTAGCCCGCACTGATCGAGGCCTGGGTACTCCTCCCCGATCTCAGCTCTTCCTTGATCCGCTCGAAGATCACGATGTTGGCGTCGGCGGCCACACCGATGGTGAGGATCAAACCGGCGACACCCGGCAGGGTGAGCGTGATCGGGATGAGGAGGACGAGCGCGTAGAAGAGGAGCGTGTAGAGCGCCAGGCCGGAGATGGCCAGCACGCCGAGCACGCGGTAGAAGATGAGCAGGAAGAGCGCGACGACCGCGAAGCCGGCGAGTCCGGCGACCAGCGCCTCGTCGAGGGCTTGGGCACCCAGCGTCGCCGAGACCTGTGAGTTGGAGATCAACTCGAGGTTGACGGGCAAAGCGCCGGTCTTGAGGAGGTCGGCGAGGTCGCGGGCCGTGGCGAGCGTGAATCCGCCGGTGATCTGCGAGCCGGTGGCGCCGCTGATGCCGTCGGGGTTCTGTACCGGGTCGATCTGCGGGACGGAGACCAGCTGGTTGTCGAGCGCGATGGCGAAGTGCTGCGCACCGGTGCCGCCGATCGACTGTTCCTGGCCACGCTGCGCGATCTCACGCGTGGTGTCTTCCCAGATCTGGCGACCGGAATCGGTGAAGTCGAACGACACCGCCGGCTGGCCCGCCGCGCCCGGCGAGTTGTCGGTGATCTGCTGCGGGTCTTTGATGTCTGAGCCCTGCAGCGCCACGCGGTCGCGCAGGACGTACCACTTGTCCTGCCGCCCCTGGACCTTGCCGGAGCCCGACTTCACGTTGGAGACGTCGGCCTGCAGGATCACCGTGCCGACGGGCACCTTGACCACCTTGTACTGCTCGCGCTGCCTGGCTGCTTCGGCAGCGTCATCGGAGAAGAGATCGGCCTCGGTCGCCGCACCCTCGGTGTTGAGCACCTTCTTGTTCTTCTCGTCGACGAGGAAGAACAGGCCGTTGTGCGAGCGGCTCTTGTACACCGTCGGCGGGCGCTTGGAGGCGCGCTGAACGGCCTCGTAGAGCGAGATGCCAGCGCCGGGCATGCCTGCGCCGTCGGAACCAACGCCCGTCACGGCCGGATCGTCGGGAGCGGGTTCGCCATCGGGACCGATGACGTTGGTCTCCCAGTCGTAGAAGTAGAGGCGGGCCGTCTTACCGACGAGGCGCTGAGCCTGGTCGGGATCCTTGTAGCCCGGGAGCGCGATGGAGATCTGGTCCTTGCCGGACGTCTGGATCTCCGGCTCGAGCGTGCCCGTCGGGTCGACGCGCTTGCGCATGATCTCCGTCGTGCGCGTGAGCGTCTCCGGGGTCAGAACCGGCGCATTGGCGGTCGGGGTCGCCTTGTAGACGAGTTCAACACCACCCTGCAGGTCGAGGCCCTTGCGCGGCGACTGCGTCGCGACGACGACGAGCGAGGCGATGGCCAGTCCTGCTACGAAAAGCAGGATGAAGAGGTTCCGGCGGCGTTCGGTCACGGCGGTCGATCCTACTCAGACGGGGTGAGGACGAGCAGTGCGCCCCCGTCGTTGTCATATGCGGGGAAGCAGTCGACGACCACCCGTGCGGGTCGGTCGCCCTCCGCGGCGATGCTCGCCGGCTTTCCGAGCTGTCGGACGCCCCATTCCAGAACGGTTCCGATGATGTCGGAGCCGTCGTCGGCTTGGAGGCCGAGGAGGCCGGTGGCGTCTCGTCCGATTGCACGTTCGTCGCGCAGACCGGTCAGCTGGAAGCTGCCCCGCCCACACCCGAGCATGCGACCCGACTGGTCGGTGACGAACATCGCCGCCGCCGGAGCCGGGTAGTAATCGTCGAGGAGCTCGAAGAGCATGCCCGCACCACAGCGCTCACAGGTGAGCGCTTTGCCGCGCAGGCCAGCCACACGGTCGCGTTGGACCGAGCGGAAGCCGCAATGCGGGCAGATGAACGTGATGGCGGGCACGGATCGCGCAATGTACCCGCTGCGGCCCCGGAACAGCTTCACACCGGCTCGACATGTCCCCCGAATGGCCGAAACACGCCGAGTTCCGGGCCATCGGGGCGCAGCGATCGCCGCGGCGCGCCCGTCGTGATTCCTCGGCTCGACGCCGGCCTTGGCGTACAAGGACCGGCCTTCGCCCTGGTGGCTCGAGCCCTAGAAGAGCTCCGGCGACGCAGCCTCTCCGGGCGGAGTGAGGCTTAGGTGGCGGAAGGCGCGCGCGCTGGCGATGCGCCCACGCGGCGTGCGCTGGATGAAGCCGCGCTGGAGCAGGTACGGCTCGTAGACGTCTTCAATCGTGTCGGACTCCTCCCCGACCGCCGCTGCAAGCGTCGACAAGCCCACCGGCCCGCCGGCGAACAGCTCGCAGATCGTCCGCAAGAGTTCGCGGTCGAGGCGATCGAGCCCCTCGTCGTCGATCTCCAAATGCACGAGCGCGGTCGCGGCCGTGGCGTCGTCGATCACGCCGTCGCCTCGGACCTGCGCCCAGTCGCGGACGCGCTTAAGCAAGCGGTTGGCGACCCGCGGCGTACCCCGAGCACGAGACGCGATCGCATAGGCGCCGCTGTTGGCGATCTCCACGCCGAGCAGCCCGGCCGAGCGCTTGACGATCGTCGCGAGTTCGTCGGCGCCGTAGGGGTCGAGTCGGAACTGGATGCCGAAGCGGTCGCGCAGCGGCGTCGACAGCAGGCCAGAACGCGTCGTGGCCCCCACCATCGTGAACCGTGGGAGATCGATCGTGACGACCCTTGCCCCCGGCCCTTGGCCGATCGTGATCGGGAGCTGGAAGTCCTCCATGGCCGGGTAGAACGCCTCTTCGAGCGCTCGCGGGAGGCGGTGGAGTTCGTCGACGAAGAACACGCTGCCAGGCTCCAGCGCGGTGAGCAACGCGGCGACGTCGCCTTTGCGCTCCAGTGCCGGCCCGGCCGTCACCACAAATGGTGCCTCGAGTTCCTCGGCGATGATGTTGGCCAGCGACGTCTTCCCGAGGCCAGGTGGCCCGGCGAGGAGGACGTGGTCGAGGGCTTCGCCGCGGCCACGCGCCGCATCGAGCGCGACACCGAGTTGCTCCCGGACGGCATCCTGGCCGATGAACTCATCCAGGCGCCGCGGCCGAAGCGACGTCTCTTCGACTTCGTCGTCAAAGCCGGCGACCGGCTCTTGCAAACGCACCGGATCGATCATGCGCGGGCCCGTGACTTGCGCAGCGCGCCGGAGACGAGCTCCTCGACAGAGTCCGCGTCGATGCCGGAGAGCATCGCGTCGAGCTCGTCGGGGGCGAACCCGAGGCCCTCGAGCGCTTGCCGCGCCAGGACCCTCGGATCTGAGGAGGCGGCGGCACTGCCGAGCGCGCCGCGGCCGCTGGCGATGTCGGCGAGGCCGGGGGCGATCTTGTCTCGCAGCTCGACGACGATCCGCTCGGCCGTCCGCTTCCCCACTCCGGGAACCGCTTGCAGCCGTGCCGCGTCGCCGGTGGCGATCGCCGCGCCAACGACGCCCGGATCACCGCTGGAGAGCACCGCGAGAGCAAGCTTCGGCCCCACGGACTGCACGCCGAGCAGCAGCAGGAAGAGTTCGCGCTCGGCTTCGGAGCCAAAGCCGTAGAGCTGGAGGGCATCCTCGCGGACGACGAGGTAGGCCAGCAGGCGCGCTTCCTCACCGATCCGCGGGAGCGAAGCGATCGTCGACGTCGACGCCGCGAGCTGCAGCCCAACGCCACCGACCTCGACGACGACCTGTGCCGCGCCGGTCGCCACGAGGGTGCCACGAACGCGCTCGATCATCGCGTCACCGCCTGGACGGCGGCGGCGAGCGGTGCACGCTGCACGTGGCAGAGCGCAACAGCGAGGGCGTCGGCAGCGTGGTCCGTCTCGGGCTTCACGCGCAAGAGTGCGCCGATCATGGCCTGCACCTGGGCTTTCTGGGCGGAGCCACGGCCGCAGACGGCCTGCTTCACATGCTGGGGCGTGTAGGACGCGCAAGCGATCCCGCGCAGGCCCGCGAGGACGAGCGAGACGCCACGTGCCTGCCCAACGGCGATGGCGCTCGAGGTGTTCTTGCCGAAGTAGAGGTCTTCCAGGGCCATGGCGCTCACGTCGTGTTCGTCGAGGACCGCGCTGATTACGCGATGGATCTCAGCAAGCCGTGCCTCGGGCGCCGACCGCGGCGACGTGGTGATCGTGCCGTACGCGATCGCTTTCGGGCTCGCCCCGCCGGAGACCACGCCCCAGCCGGTGTTGGCGATTCCCGGATCGATTCCGAGCACGATCATCGGGTCCCTCGAGCCGGCGGCCCGCTGCGTGCGCGATCGATCATATGTTCGCATGGTGCCGTATTCGCCGGACGGCACCGGGGCCCCTTCACGGAGCAGGCGCCATGGCGTGCGTGAGGCAACGGAGCGGACCTGGGTGCCGCGGTGCCCTCGGCTACGATCGAGCCGTGGCGAGCACCAGCGGGCGCAACGGCGACCCTGAAGAGGCCGGGAAACCGCGGCGACGCCGGATGAGTGCGATGCAGCGCCGCGAGGAGATCCTCGCCGCCGCGATGGACGTGTTCTCCAAGCACGGCATCCAGCACACCGCGATCGACCGGGTGGCCGAGGCCGCCGGCGTGAGCAAGGCGCTGATCTACGAGCACTTCGCCAGCAAGGCGGAGCTGCAGGAGACGCTGCTCCGCCAGCTCACGGGCGAACTCGTCGCCGACATCGTGTCGGCCGTCGAGGCGGCCACGACGGAGGACACCTCCGACAGCCGCGACCGTCTGCGGGCTGGCATCGACGCCTACTTCGGCTTCATCGAGCGCCGTCGCGGCGCCTGGCACATGCTGTTCCGCGAGTCGATCGGGAAGGAGGCGGCCGAGGTCGTCCTCTCGATCGAGCGGGCCGTCAGCGCCGCGATCGTCGACGTCCTGAGCGAGGCGCCGGAGACGGTGCCGCTCTTGGGCGACGTCGAAGCAGGCGTCCGCTTGCGCGTCGCCGCGCAGATGCTGACGGGCTCCATGCAATGGGCTGGCAACTGGTGGGTCGACAACATGGAACTCGTCCCACGCGCGACGATCGTCGAGTGGGCCCTCGACGCCCTGTGGCTCGGCCTCGACGGCTGGACCACCAAACTCTTGGCCGAGAAGACCGGCGAGGCGCCGGCCTCGTAGCTACTCGCCGAGGATCCGCTCGATGATCTCTTCGTCGACGTCGAAGTTCGCGTGGACTTCGGACACGTCGTCGTCGGCCTCGAGCGTGTCGATCAGCTTGAGGAGCGTGCGGGTCTGGTCCTCATCGATCGGCGTGCGGACGGTCGGGCGGTACTGCAGCTCAAACGACTGGATCGCGATCTCGTCGGCTTCGAGGGCCGTGCGGACCTCCGTCAACGAGCTGGGCTCGGAGATGACCTCGATGATGTCGCCGTCGACGGCGACATCATCGGCGCCGGCCTCGATCGCGCCGAGGAGGTCGTCTTCGGAGTACTGCGCGCCGTCGATCAAGACGACGCCCTTCTTCTCGAAGAGGTAGGCGACCGAGCCCGGCTCGCCGAGGCTGCCACCACCTTTGCCGAAGGCGTGGCGGATGTTCGCGCTGGTGCGGTTGCGGTTATCCGTGAGCGCCTCGACCAGCAGTGCGACGCCGCCAGGGCCGTAGCCCTCGTACAGCACCGTCTCGATCGCAGCCGCGTCGGCCCCTTCGCCGGTGCCGCGAGCGATCGCGCGCTCGATGTTGTCCTTCGGCATCGAGGCGTCTTTGGCCTTCTGAACGGCAAGGCCCAGCGACGCGTTCATCGTCGGGTCTCCCCCGCCGTCACGCGCGGCGACGGTGATCCCGCGGGCGAGCTTGGTGAACGCCTGCCCGCGGCGAGAGTCGACGATCGCCTTCTTGTGCTTGATCGAAGCCCATTTGGAGTGCCCAGCCATGTCGCCCAGTTTACGGCGCTGGCGCCGTCACGCGATCCGCCACGTTCATCCGTCCCCCTGGACGGGCTGCCTGGGTGTGCCCGTCCGTCCAGGATGGCTGCCGTTCGGATTCCGTCGGTACTACGCTGGCCGCGATGCGCTCCCACCCCCTTCGCGGCGCAGCGCTCGTCGGCCGGCTGGTCGGCCTGCTCGCCACCGCGCTCCTGCTCTCGCCCACCGCCGCCTCGGCCGATGCCGCCACCGACGCCGCCTGCTCCATCCCGCGTGCCGGCCACCCCGCGCCGTCGTTCCGCACCGCTCACCCGCGCGTGCTGCTGGGGCATGCCGCGACGCTCACCTGCCTCCAGGCGCGGATGACGAGCGGCGTGCCCGCGGCCACGCGATTCAAGGCGCTCGTCGACAACGAGGTCGGGCGCTCGCAGCAGGCCGGCTACCCGTGGGGCCGCCCCGTCAACTACGGCTTCCAGTACTGGTACGGCGCCCTGATGTTCCGCGTCAGCGGCCAATCGAGCTACGCCGACTTCGCCATCAGCGGCGTCGACGCCATCGTCGCCGCCGAGGAGGCGCGGATCGCCGCCGGCCAGAACCCGGAGGTCGCGGGCGACAGCTACCTGTACATCGGCGAGATCGTCGGAGACATCGCGCTCGTCTACGACTGGGCGTACAACCGCCTCACCCCGACCCAGCGCTCGCGCTGGCTGGCCTTCATGAACCAGGCCGTCTGGAACGTCTGGCACCCGGACGACGCCAACTGGGCAGGCCGCTCAGCGCCCTGGAGTGGCTGGTCGGTCGACAACCCGTCGAACAACTACTACTACTCGTTCTTGCGGGCCACGATGCTGGTCGGTCTGGCGTCGCGTGGCGAGAACGCCCAGGCACAGGGCTGGATCGATCAGTTCCGCCAGGCCAAGATCGCGGGCCAGCTCGTGCCGACGTTCACGCGCGACCTGGCCGGCGGGGGCTCTCGCGAGGGCACGGGTTACGGGGTCGCGATGCGCGGCCTGTTCGAGCTCTACGACCTCTGGGAGCGTTCGACAGGCGAGCGGATCGCCGACCTCACGCCTCACGCGGTCGAATCGGCGGCGTGGATGACGCATGCCATCGTCCCGACGCTGACCCGGATCGCCGCGATCGGCGATCACGCCCGCGACTCGACCGCCGCCCTCTTCGACTACCACCGCGACTACCTGCTGCGGCTGCTCAACCTCTTCCCGCAGGACCGCATCTCGGCCGTGGCCGCGTCGGTGCTGGCGGGTTCGTCGGTGCCGCGGATGAGTTCGAGCTTCCAGTACGTCGTCGACTATCTCTACGCACCGCCGCCGCTCCCGGACCCGGCGCTCAACGAGCTTGGGACGACCTACCGCGGCACCGGAACCGGGCAGCTCTTCATGCGGTCGGCTTGGGGCGATCCGGCTGCGGCGTATGCGCTCTTTAGCTGCGGGCCCTACACCGAGAGCCACGCCCACCAGGATCAGGGCGCCTTCCAGCTCTTCCGCGGCGAGTGGCTCGCGCCGACCGGCAACATCTACAGCCACAGCGGCATCCAGCAGTCGACGGCGTTCAACAACCTCGTCCGGATCGCCAGCGGCACCGGGGTCCCGGTGCAGCAGCGCGCCGAGTCGGCGCCGTGTGACCTCAAGGCCCTCGCCGACACGCCGCAGTACACGTACGCGTCCGCGGACGTGACGCCCGTCTACGACGGCCAGCCTTCGGTGCAGCAGGTCCAGCGCGAGTTCCTCTTCGTCAAACCGAGCACGCTCGTGGTCTTCGACCGCGTCACCTCGACGGCCGGGACCCAGCGCACGTGGACGCTGAACCTCCCGGGCACGCCCAGCGTGTTGGGCGACCACCTGACGTTCACGGGGACGGCGTCGCCGTCGAATCGCCTCGACGTGCATCGCGTCGCGCCGGCCGGGCTCACCTACGCCGTGTCGCCGCTGCAGTTCGACGACGGCGACTGGGCCGACGAGCCCGCCGCCCGGCGCGTCGACGTGACCGACGCCGCGGGAACGCAGTCGCGCTTTCTGCACGTGCTCGGCGCGAGCACGAGCGGGCTGCCAAGCGTGTCCGGCGTCACGCGCTCTGACGCGGCCGGCCAGACGGGCGTGGCATTCGCCTTGGCCGATGGCCGGACCGTCACGGCGCGGTTCGCCAACGGGGCTCCCGGCGCGACGCTGGAGATCACGTCCGCCGGCGGGGTGCCCCAGACGACCGGCGCGCTGCCGTCGACGGTGACCACGCCGCCGCGGTTCTCGACCCCCGACCCGTCGGTCCCGCCCGTCGAGGAGCAGCCTCAGCCGCCGGAGACCGGCAACGGCGCGCCGGGGAGCCAGACGCCTTCCTCTACGACGGCGCCCGGTTCGTCCACCACCCCCGCGAGTTCCGCGCAGCCGAACGTCGCAGCGGTCCTGCTCCCACGGCTCCGCGGTAAGCGGTTGACGCTCGGCGGCGTGGCGGTCATTCCTCGGACGGCGGGCCGGTGCCCGAAGACCGCCATGCTGCGCGTCACGACCATCGCCCGGCGACCACTCGCACGCCGGACGATTCAGCTCAAGGCCGCGACGACCGGCTGCGTCGTCGCCACCCAGCACGTCACGTTGAAGGGGCCGGTCTCGGCCGTCCGCGTGAAGATCTCCGGCGCGCGGCTGCGCGCCTCCACGTGGAAGGTGCGCCGGAGCTAGGCGACGAGCGAGCGGTGCTCGCGGTACCAGGCGATGGTGCGGGCCAGGCCCTCTTCGAGGTCGACCTGCGGCTCCCAGCCGGTGAGGCGGTGCAGCTTGCCCGGGTCGACGGCCTGGCGGTCGATCTCGCCTTCAGGCACGCCCGCGCCGCGGTACTCGGCTGACGCGTCGCCGCCGACGAGGCGGACGATCGTGTCGACCATCTCGCGGACGCTCGTCGACCGGCCCGTCCCGGCGTTGAACGCTTCGCCGAAGGCGCCGCCGGCCGGGCCGGCGTCGAGGGCGTCGGCGATCGCCAGGTAGGCGTCGGCCGCGTCATCGCTGAAAAGAATGTCGCGCTCGGGTGAGCCGTCGGAGCGGATGATCGCCGGGCGGCCGTCGAGGGCGGCCATGACGACCTCGGGAATGAGCCGCGAGGGGTTCAGGTCGCCCGGGCCGTAGATGTTCGCAAAGCGCGTCGTTGCCGTCGGGACGCCATAGGTGTGGGCGTAGGAGCGGGCGATCAGGTCGGTCGCGGCCTTCGACACGTCGTAGGGGCCGGTCGGCTGCAGCGGGAGGTCCTCCGTGTAGGGCAGGATCTCGCTCGGCCCGTAGGCCTTATCTGAGGCGGCGACGACGACGCGCTGCACGTCGTGGGTGCGGCAGGCCTCCATCAGCAGCCAGGTCCCGCGGATGTTCGCTTCAAAGGTCGTGACGGGCGAGCGGCGGGCAATTCCAACGATGGTCTGCGCCGCGAGATGGAAGACCGAGTCGATCTCGTGCTCGCCGATCGCGCGGTCCAGCAGCCCCTCGGTGAGGAGGTCGCCGCGGACGATCGTGCACTCGTCGATCAGGCCGTCCGTCACCAGGGCGCTCCCGCGAACCTCGTCGCGCACGAGCAGCACGATGTGGTCGCCCCGCTCGATCAGCCGCCGCACCAGGGCGGTGCCCAGGACGCCGCTGGCGCCGGTCACGAACGTGCGTCGTCCAGCCATCAGGAGGTCACCGGGGAGCTGTCGAGGGAGACCGCAGCGGTGACGGCGGCCACAACCGGTGCGCGCCAGGGAGCGCCTTCAGCCCAGCGGGCTTCGAGCACCGCGAGATCCTTCGGCGTGTCCATGCAGGCCCAGAAGCCGGCGTGCGGGGCACCGGCGAGTCGGCCAGCCGCGGCGAGCCGCTCAAAGGGCCCACGCTCCAACACGGAATCCGGGCCGAGCTCGTCGAGGACCGACGACTCGCAGACCATAAACCCGCCGTTGACAGCGAATTCCGCGATCGGCTTCTCGCGGAATCCGGTCACCATGCCCTCGCGATTGAGGTCGGCCACGCCGAAGTTCAGCTCGGGCCGCACCACCGTGACGGTCATCGCGGCGCCAGTCTGCTCGTGGC
>JAUMFO010000008.1:419144-529499 GCA_032119795.1 Solirubrobacteraceae bacterium | reverse complement strand
GGGCTCAAACGTGGGCAGGTGTCGTTCACCGATGCCGCCCTGCGCACGATCATTGCCGAGTACACCCGCGAGGCCGGCGTGCGCGGCCTGGACCGCCAGATCCGCAGCGTGGCCCGCAAACTCGCGCGCCAAGTCGCCGAGGGCACGCTGGAGGGGCGCATGAGCGTGAGCGCCGCCAAAGCCCGCGAGATGCTCGGCAACCGCCGCCGTGAGAAGGAGCGCCGCCGCCGAAGCTCTGCCCCGGGCGTCGCGAGCGGCCTGGCGTGGACGCCCGTCGGCGGCGACGTGCTCTACATCGAGGCAGCCGCGATCCCCGGCAACGGGCGATTCGTGCTCACCGGCCAACTCGGCGACGTCATGCGCGAATCCGGCCAGGCGGCGTTTACCTGGCTGCGCGGCAACGTCGCCACCGTCGCACCAGACGCCCCCAAAGACTGGTTCAAGACCCACGACGTGCACGTCCACGTGCCAGCCGGTGCGATCCCCAAAGATGGCCCGTCCGCCGGGATCACGATCGCCACCGCGCTGGCCTCACTGATCTCCGGCCGCCCAATCCGTGACGACGTCGCCATGACCGGGGAGATCACGCTTACCGGTCAGGTCCTCGCGATCGGTGGCCTCAAAGAGAAGGCGCTCGGCGCGCAAGACCTCGGCTACAAGACGGTCATCGCCCCAGCCCGCAACGAGCGAGACCTCGGCGACTTTCCCGAATCCCTGCGCGAAAGCATTGACTTTCACTTCGTCGCCACGATCGACGAAGTGTTGGAACTGGCGCTGAGGCCCCGGCCTCGGCGCCCCCGCTGACCGGGACTGTCGCCCCGTCACCTGCAAAGTGACGCCTGCGCGCCTGGCGCGAAGCTATGCTCCGGGAGAGCCAAAACGGAGCCGAGCAGCCTCCGCCCGCGGCCACTCGCCGCGAGCACCAACAGGCCGCTCGGGAAGGAGAGCAACCACATGGCAGCCAAGGACAAGGCCGAGCACAGCGCCCAGCAGGGCGCAGCACTGCTTGAGTCACTCAAAGACAACCCGTACGTGCAGCGCGTACTGGCCGACGCCGACCTGCGCGATCAGGTTCGCGACGCCGTCGACTCCTCGCGTTCGGCGTACAAGCGCGCGAGCAAGAGCAAGCGCCCCGCGCAGGCGCTCCTCAACGACGCGAAGCTCCAGAAGGAGCTGAAGGCCGCCTACGAGGCAGCCAAGACGGCGCAGGAGGCGCTCCGCGACGCGCCGCACAGCATTGGGAAGTCCAAGCGCGGCGGCGGCAAGGGCAAGTTCCTGGCCCTCGCCCTGCTCGGCGGCGCGATCGCCCTCGTCGCCAGCTCCGGCCTGCGAGACAAGGTCCTTGACCTGCTCTTCGGCCCGGAGGAGACGTTCGACTACGTCCCCGCCGCCAACGGCAACGGCACCACGGCAGCAGCAGCCAAGGATCCGGCGCCTAACGCTTCCTAAGCACCGCGCTAACGCGCAAACAAAAAAGGGCGCCCAGCGGGCGCCCTTTTTTGTACCTGAGGTGCCTATCGCGCCGCAGATCGAGTTCGGGTGGAACGGACTCAGGCCGTTGGCCCTGTCGGTTTCACCCGGACGCGAGATGCAAGCGAGAGGTGCCTCAGGCTAGAAGCCGAGTTTCTCGAGGAGCGGCAAACGCCTGGCCGACGAGGCGGGCGGCGGGCCGAAGATCGAGCGCTGACCGACGAGCAGGCCGCGATCGCCGGTGATCTTGAGCTTGCGCTGCAGGATCAGCTTGATCGGGTTGGCGCGCTCGCCGATGAGGTCGAGGAGGTCGTTGAGGGAGACCTTCAAGCTGACGGACGGCGCCGGGTGGCGCTCACGGACGTACTCCAGGCCGTCGGGCGACACGAGGTAGTGCCGCGGGCCGACGTCGGTGAGGTCGAACTGCACGACGGTGCCGAGCGTCGGCGGGTGCGCCTTGATGATGTTCTGGAGCATGTCGAACGCGAGGTCGACGTCCTCGGGGTCCTTGGATACCGGACGGGTCCCGTCGCCGATGTAGCCGGCGTCGAGCAGGCGCATGAACTTCTCGCCCTGCTCCTCGAACGTGACCGACGGGTCGAGGGTCAGCGCCTTGAGTCGCTCCTCCTCGGTGAAGCCGATGCCACGCAGGCGTGCGGACAGTGCACGGAAGGAATCGGTGTAGAGATCCTGAAGGCGCAGGCCAATGGGTTCGAGGAACGTTGAGTCGCCATGGTTGGGGTAGGCGAACGCCATCAGGTACGTCCCCGTCTGGCGGATGGCCTCGGTGATGACCTGGCCGATCTCCTCGCGATCCTCCGCGTACATGTCGGCGAGGGTCTTCATCCCGAAGGCGATGTGACGCTGCTCGTCGTTGGCGACGTTGTGCAGGCCATCGAGGAAGCCGGGCAGCAACCCGGTGCGCTCCAGCCACGACTCGAGCAGGTGCTGGCCTGGCTGCGCCATGGTGCCCTCGACGATCACCATGTAGTTGGTGATCGCCTCCGCGTACGTCCGGCGGGACTTGTCGGTCTTGAGTTTGTTCGCAACGTTCGCGAGGTTCTCAAAGGTCTTGCGGTGGCCCCATGTCAGGTGGACCTTGGTCGCGTCCAGGCTGGAACCGGTCGAGCCGTCGCCGATGCCGACGACCTCGTGCATGAAGCGGTTGAAGAAGATCGCGTGGCGGGCTTCGTCGACCTGCTGGGTGCAGAGGAAGTACGTCTGCTCCTCGGTCGGAGCGGCCTCGATGTAGGGCGACAAGTCGTCGGTGACCTCATCCTCGCCATGGAAGAACAGCGCGAGGAACCAGAGCGCCGCTTGGCGCTCCTCAGGAGACATTTTCTCCTGCCAGTCGATCCGATCTTGCGTGAAATCGACTTCAGTGGCCAGCCAGTGGCCGCGCTCCCACCGGGCGTAGAGATCGGCATACGAGATCGTCGAAGCTGCCTGGGACGAAGCGGCGGTGCTCATGGTCGGTGGAGCGTAGCGTGCGGCACCCCACTTTGTCTGCGGTAAAGCCGTATTCCCGGCGCCGAATGAATCGTCTTTCGATTCTTGGCAGATTGCGATCTTGCAGGGATTCTTGACCGTAGCCTTCCGCGGTCGGAGCGAATACCACGGTCGTGAACCCTTGTTCAGGAGAGAGCAACCCACGGAATCCCGTCATTTGCGGGGGGAGTCTGGCTTCGGGCCGGTAATGGCAAGTTCCCGGGCGCCGCAAGTTGATCGCCCTCCGGCAGTCAGGCCGAGCCGACGAGCCCACGGCGAGCCGACCACCGGTCAGCGATCGAGACGAGCGTCCAAAGCGCCAATCCCAGGGCGGCGAGCAGCAGGACGCACGCAAAGGTGAGCTCGGTGCGCCCGTCGCGGTCGTAGATCAGCAGGAGTCGGCCGAGCCCGTCCGTGGCGCCGACGAGTTCGGCGGCGACGGCGCCGGGGACGACCAGCAGCGCGGAGACTCGGGCCCCAGCAAGCATCGCCGGGACGGCCGCAGGGAGTTCGACGAGTCGAAGCCGGCGCCACCGGCCAGCTCCGGCGCCACGCAGGAGCTCGTCAACGGCCGAGTCGGCTTGCCGGACGCCCTGCGCGACGGCGACGATGATCGGGAAGATTGCGATCAGCGCGACGACGACGATCTTCGGGAGCAGCCCGAAGCCAAGCCAGGTGACGAGGAGTGGCGCGATGGCGATGACCGGGATCGTCTGCGAAACCACCAGCACCGGTTCAAACGTGGCGCGAATTGGCCGAAACGCGGCCATGGCGAGGCCGAGAAGTCCGCCAAGCAGCAACGCGGCGGCCAGTCCGGCCAACGCCTCGATGGCGGTGGTGCGCAGCGCGCGAAGCAGCACGTCCTGGGAGCCGGTGAAGGCCGTCCACGCGTCGCTCGGGGCGGGCAGCGTCGACGGGTCAACCTCGAAGGCCGCGCACGCCGCTTCCCAGGCGCCGAGCATGAGGAGCAGCGCCGCGAGTGTGCGCAGGAACGAGCTCCTCATGCGGCTGCTCCAGCGAGCAGCTCGAGGAGATCTGCGGCGAGCAGGCCCTGGAGCTCGGCGTCGCGGCGATCTGGTGGGGGTGGCACGCGCTCGGCGATCACCGTCCCAGGGCGTCGACCGAGCACCACGATCCGGTCGGCGACGCGCGCGGCCTCGGTGGGCTCGTGCGTCACGAGCACCACGGCGCTTCCGCTTGCCGAGAGCGCACGGAGGCGTTCCCCGGCGGCGCGTCGCTCGATGGCGTCGACGGCGCCAAGTGGCTCGTCGAGCAGCACGATCGGTCGGGCGATGGCCAGCACGCCCGCCAAGAGCAGACGCTGTCGCTCTCCACCCGAAAGGCTCGCGGCACGGCGCCCGCCGCGCCGCATGAGTGCCGGATCGTGGGCGAGCAGGGCTTCACGGGCAGCCCGGCGGGCGGTGCGCCGCCCGATGCCGCTGGCCTCCAGTGGGAGGGCTGCGTTGCCGACGGCGTCGCGCCACGCGACCGGCCGCGCCAGCTGGGGCAGGTACGCCGCGTGGCGGCGCGCACCGGGCTCGCCGCCGTCGCCCAGCGTGAGTGCGCCCGCGTCGGGCGCCACGAGCCCGGCAAGGACGCGGATCAACGTGGTCTTGCCGCTCCCGTTCACGCCGAGGAGGGCGAGGACCTCGCCCCGCTGGACCTCGAGATCGATTCGGTCGATGATGGGCTCGCCGCTCCGCCCGAGGACGGTGACGCCCTCGGCGCGGAGCAGCGCACTCATGGCTGGACGCTCTCCGGTGGGATCGCGGTGAGCTCGGCGACGGAGAGTTTGCGCTCCGTGAGGCCGGACTCGGCGGCAAACTCGGTGAACGCCAGGAGGTCGGCTTGCTTGAGCATTCCCGCCGTCGCCGCGCTGCCGAACAGCGGCACGTAGTTGGCGAGCTGCGCCTGGGTCGTCTTGGCGTCGAGTTCTGGGAAACGCTCCTGCACGGCGGACTCGCCGAGAGCAGGGTCTGCGATCACGTCGCGGGTGCCGTGGGCGAGCGCCTCGGCGAAGCCGCTCACGTGCACAGGGTCGGTCACGGCGAGGCGCCGGCTGGTGAAGGCCACCAAGCCGGGATACGCGGGGCCGCCGAACTTGTCGAGCGCGAACGCCGTGCCTTTGCTGCCGAGCTGTTCCAGCGTGACCTGGTCGGCGGGCCAGTAGGCGGTCGTCGCATCGACGCGTCCGGCGTCGAGGGCTTTGAGTCCGTTGAAGCCCAGCGTGATCAGCTTGGTGGGGAGCGGTGTGCCGTCCTTGCGGACGATCGCCTTCACGACGGCCTCGTCGGAGGGCAGCCCGCTTACGGCGATCTTCTTCCCGGCGAGCTGCTCGGGGGTAGTGATGCCGGCGTCGGCGCGAACGATGAGCCCACTCAGGGGGCGTTGGACGACCGCACCCGCGAGCGTGACCGAGGCGTCGCGCTCAGGCTCGATGTCTGCGGACTCGGTCGCTGGAGTGGCGCGCTCGTTGCGGCGGGCGACGTCGATGAGGTCGGCCAGACCGACGTCAGCCTTGCCGCGCGAGACCTGCGTCAGTGCGTCGGAGGTCGACGATGGCGCGACGACCGTGAGATCGATGCCAGCGTCCTTGAAGTAACCGGCCCGCTCGGCTTGCAGGATGCCGGCGTGGACGGCGTTGGGCTCGTAGTCGAGCACGAGCGTCCAGGAGACGCGCGGGGTGGAGGGGGCGGTGGTGCCGGCCGATCCGGCGGGGTCGTCGTCACCTCCACAGCCCGCCAGGAGCATGAAGGACGCGAGCGCGACCGTTGACGCGACCGCCCGAAGGCGGGGCCGCGGCCTGCGCAGGCGTGCGATTCCCGGCTGGGCCGGCTGACCCATTACGTGGGCTCCGTGGCCATCGAGCGGACGGTGGTATGCAGCCGCGCGGCGGCGGCGACGGTGGCGTGAATCATGGACCTACTCCTGGGTGAGCTTGGGGCTGGACCACGGCTGCGCCAGGCGCTGCGCAAACCAGCCGGGAAGCTCGTCGATGGCGACGCGCGACTGCTCAAGGGAGTCGCGCTCACGGACGGTGACGGTGCGGTCTTCGAGCGTCTGGTGGTCGACGGTGACGCACCACGGGGTGCCGATCTCGTCGTGACGGCGGTAGCGCTTGCCGACCGAGCCGCCCTCGTCATATTCGGTGCGCACGATGCCGCGCAGGTTCTCGCGGATCTCCTGGGCCAGCTCGGGCTGGCCGTCCTTCTTGACGAGCGGCAGGATCGCGACGGTGATCGGAGCGAGCTGGGGGTGCAGACGCAGCACGATGCGCGTCTCGCCGTTGTCGAGCACCTCCTCGTCGTAGGAGTCCACGAGGAAGGCCAGTGTCGCGCGGTCGGCGCCGGCGGCCGGCTCGATCACGTGGGGGGTGTACCGCTCCTTGGTGGAGCCGTCGAAGTATTCGAGCTTCTCGCCGGAGTACTCGGTGTGCTGGGTGAGGTCGAAGTTGCCGCGGTTGGCAACGCCCTCCAGCTCACTCCACCCGATTGGGAAGAGGTATTCCACGTCTGCGGTGCCGGAGGAGTAGTGGCTGAGCTCGTCGGCGGCATGCTCACGCATCATCAGGTGATCCGGGCGGATGCCGTACCGCACGTACCAGTCGTAGCGCTCCTTCTTCCAGTGCTCGTACCAGTCGTTCACCTCGTCCGGCGGGACGAAGAACTCCATCTCCATCTGCTCGAACTCGCGCGTACGGAAGATGAAGTTGCCGGGCGTGATCTCGTTACGGAACGACTTGCCGACCTGCGCGATGCCGAACGGCGGCTTCTTGCGGGCGAACTGGAGCACGTTCTTGAAGTTGATGAAGATCCCCTGGGCCGTCTCCGGGCGCAGGTAAGCCACGGAGGCGGTGGACTCCACGGCGCCGACCTGCGTCTTGAACATCAGGTTGAAGTCACGCGCCTCGGTGAGCTCGCACTCCGGGCCCTCGCCGGCGAGCTTGCTCGGCTTGCGCGGGCAGGTGAGATCGGCCTTCTGCTCCTCGAGGTGGTCGGCGCGGAACCGGTGGCCACACGTCTTGCAGTCGACCATCGGGTCGCTGAAGCCGGCGAGGTGGCCGGAGGCTTCCCACACGCGTGGGTGTTGGAGGATCGCCGAGTCGAGGGCGACGATGTCGTCGCGCTCCTCGAGCATCGCGCGCCACCAGGCGTTCTTCACGTTGGTCTTGAGCAGGACGCCGTAGTGCCCGAAGTCGTACGTGGAACCGACGCCGCCGTAGATCTCAGAGCTCGGGAAGATGAAACCGCGGCGCTTGCAGAGCGCGACGATCTTGTCCATGGTCACGGAGTCGGGCACGCGGCCAGACTAAATGATCGGCCCTCCTGCGACGGTCCGCTAAGGCCGAAGGAGCTGGCTGACGGTGGCTCGAAGCGCCGTACGGTCGTGCTGGCCCCGCACGAGTGCGTCGAGCACCAGGCCATCGATGGCCGCGACGACGCCGGGCGCGCGCTCTGCGCCCACCGCGGTCTGGGCTTGGGCGACGAAGCGCTCACGCGCGCGCACGAGCGGCGCGCGCAGTTCTGCGTCCCGGGCCGCCAGCAGGAACAGCTCGTAGCGGGCGAGCGCAACCGTCCGGCCTGGGCCGATCCAGCCCTCGATCGCGTCAAGCAGGCCGGAGACGGCGTCGACGGGAGCTTGGCCGGCGGCGGTGGAGCCCGGGGGCGTCGGCGACTCGAGGCGCTCTAGGTGATCGAACAAGGCGATCAGCAAGCCGCGACGCGCCCCGAAGTGGTGGCGGACTGAGCCATGCGGGAGGCCGGCGGCGTCCTCCACGGCGCGCACCGTCAGGTCTCTCGCGCCGCGTTCGCCGAGGACGGTGAGGGCGGCGTCAAGGAGGCGAACCGGGGTGGGGGTGGCGGGCACGGGCCGCACGATAGCCCGAACTCTCCAGGTGGAGAAGGCAAGTGCTAGCCTCTTCTCCATGTGGAGAACAGAGATCGAGCAACTCGGGCTGGAGCCGGGGGACGAGGGTGCGCCGTACGACCGCAAGGCCGCGGTCTACGACCGGTTGGTGCGGTCTCGCCTCTATAACCGGGTGCTCTGGGGCGCGAGTCCCGCGGAGTACGAGGCGTTTGCCGCCCAGGCGCTGGCCGACGGAACGGGGCCGCTCCTGGATGTCGCCGGTGGGTCGGCGGCCGCCACGGCCGAGCTCTATGCGGCCGCGACTCGCCAGGTGGTGCTCCTGGACCGTTCCAGGGGGATGCTCGAGCGCGCCGGCCAGCGCATTGCGGCGGCCGCCGGCGACCGGTTGAGTCCGAGCGTCCGGCTCGTGCAGGCCGATGCGCTTCACATCCCGCTCCCGCCCCATGGCTTCGAGGTCGTGCTCTGCATGGGGTTCGTCCACATCGTGGAGCGGCCGATGGAGCTCCTCGGTGCGCTGCGGCGGCAGGTCCGGCCCGGCGGGCGAATCTACCTCTCGTCGCTCGTGGCCGAGCAGCCCGTTGGCACGCGGTATTTGCGGGCACTCCACCGCGCCGGCGAGGTCGCCGTGCCGCGAACGGCGGCGCAGCTGGCCGAGTCGCTCGGCGGGGTTGACGTTCGCGTGGGCGGCAGCATGGCGTACGCCGTCATCGACGCCTGACCGGCCCCGCGACGCCTGAGCTTGTTGGGGTTCCTATACTCGATCGCCCATGCCGATCTACGAGTATCGCCGTCCTGACGGGACCACGTTCGACGTGATTCAGAAGTTCTCCGACGACGCGCTTACCGTCGACCCGGAGACGGGCGTCCCAGTTCAGCGCGTGCTGAGCGCACCCGCGATCCACTTCAAGGGCTCCGGGTTCCACAACACGGACTACGGGACCAAGCGCCGCAACCGCGAGAAGGCCGCCGCCGACTCTGCGAGCAGCGAGGGCTCCTCGTCGAGCAGCTCGGACGCCAGCTCCTCGAGTTCCTCGGGCGGCTCTGAAGGGTCATCCGGGAGCGGGAACGCGAGTTCCGGCACCGGTACTGGCTCGGCCTCCTCGGGCGCCAGCTCGAGCGATTCTTCGAGTTCCTCCACGTAGCGTTTCGCGCGTCACGGTCTGCCTGACCGTGACGAACCGAAATCCAGTGGTAGGAATTGAGCATTGCTCAGAACGGGGCTTACCGGTTGGTCTGAAACCCGGACCGTTGCTAACGTGCCCTCCGTCACGTTGCCCGGCCTCGCCGACCACCATTTGAGCTTCCCCAAGTTCACGGCCTCGCCACCGCAACCGGACTGTCCCCGTAGGAGTCACGTGTTCAACGCTTCCAAGATTCGCCGCTTCGCCGCTCTCGCGATCGTCGCCCTCGTCACCGTGATCAGCGGCAGCCTCGCGGCGTCCCCCGCGCAGGCCACCCCGCGCGACTCGTTCATCGACCAGCCGATCAAGAAGTACTCGGCGTTCGACGTCCCACCGTCGCCGCTGCCGGCCGGCAAGCCTGGCGACATCATTCGCTGGCGCACGATGGGCTGGTCGCGTTCGTTTACCAAGCCGCCCAAGGGCACGCAGGGCTACAAGATCATGTACCTGTCGACCTCAGCGCTGGGCAAGCCGATTGCGGTGACCGCCTCGCTGATGGTGCCCAACGGCTATAGCCCCAAGCAGGGCATCGCGAACCGTCCGATCATCGGCTACGGCAACGAGGCCATGGGCCTCGGCGACAACTGTGCCCAGTCGGGCATGCTCGAGTACGCCCATTCCGGTGAGCTCGCGCTGCAGGAGCCAATGCTCAAGCGCGGCTACGCCGTCGTCTCCACCGACTACGAGGGTCTCGGCACCCCGGACATCCACACCTTCGGCGTCTCCGTCTCCGCAGGCCACGCGGTACTCGACTCGATCCGCGCGGCCCGCAACCTCACCGAAGCCGGCCTGCCCAAGCAGGGTCCGGTCGCGCTCTACGGCTACTCGCAAGGTGGTCAGGGCGTCGGCCGCGGCGCCGAGATGCAGCCCACCTACGCGCCGGACGTGAAGCTCAGCGCCGTCGCCTACGGTGGCGCGCCGACCGATCCGGCCAAGTTCTCGCGGTACGGCAGCGGCAAGTTCTTCTCCGCCGTCAACTTCGCGGCCTCGGCCGGCTTTGATGCGGCCTACCCGGAACTCGACCTGAAGTCGTTCCTCAACGAGCGCGGCGTCATTGCCAACGCCAAGACCTACAACGCCTGCATCGAGTCTGTCTTTGTGGTGCCGTTCCGGATGTCGTCGGCCTACCTCAAGAACGGCATGGACCCGCTGACCGACCCCCGCTGGCTGGCACGGTTCAAGGAGAACGCGATCGGCTACGAGCCGCCCGCGTCCGACGTGCCGCTCTACTACTTCCACGCCGTCGGCGATGAGGCCGTCCCGTACTCCGGCGCCACCAAGCTGCGCCGCCAGTACTGCAAGGCCGGCGTGAACCTCACCTACCAGCCGATCTGGGTGATGGAGCACGTCGCCACCGGGCCCATCTGGATGCCCATGGCCGCCAGGTGGGTGGCGGATCGCCTCGAAGGGAAGCCGGCCAAGCCCAACTGCTGGGCCAACTCGGCTTCGCTGCCTGCGGAGTCCTAGCCCGGGGCCTTCTTCCCCTGTCCCATGTGAGACGGCCGGCCCTTGGGTCGGCCGTTTTGCGTTCTGGGGGCGGGGTTTGAGCGGGTTGGGTCGAGGGGCGGGTGGGGCTCCGTCCGGCCCAGCTCTCTTCGCTCGCTGGCGCTCGCTGCGCGAGCAACGGTCCGACGGAGCCCCACCCGCCCCTCGACCTCGCTGTTCTCGTTCCCCGCCTCCAGGGGCGCAATCGGAGCGACCCAAGGGCCGGCCGTCTCCCCGGGGCCAAGGGGGCGAACGCGCGGGTCTAGTTTCCGCCGGCGGCGAAGCCGCGTGGTCCAGCCCTTGGGCTTGGGCCCGGGCTGTTCTCTTTTGGGGCCAGAGCTGGCGTCGTCGTTGCGTGGTGGGGCCGGTCGACGACCCGGCGGAGCCTCCCGTGCAACGGGGGTGGGGCGAGGCGGGGGTTGGGTGGGGGCCGGGCGGACCGTTGCTCACAAAGTGAGCGCTAGCGAACGGCGGGAGCTGGGCCGATCCGGGCGCCACCCAACCCCCGCCGGATGGCTCATACCCCGATGCACTGGTAATGAAGTTTCTTGGGCGCTAAAGTGATGGGCATCACGGACCGTCACTCCGTGGGGCGCTTGGGGCTTTGGCCCTCCGTCACGGCGCGTACGTCACCAACTCAGAAGAGGCTCCCCCGCCTCCGAAGGAATCTGTGTTCCAGGATTTCTCGATCCGGTCGTCCCGCCGGCCCATCGCTACCTTCGTCCTCTCTGGTCTGCTCGCGGTCTGCGCGCTGCTCGTTCCCGTGAGCGCCAGCGCGGTGGATCGGCCGCCGTTCTACGAGGCGCCGAGCCCGTTGCCGGCGGGCGGCCCGGGCACCCTGCTGCGCTCCGAGCGCTACGGCTTTCGTGGCGTGACCCGGCCGGCTCCCGGCACGACGGCGTGGCGGGTCCTCTACACCTCGACGGGGGCCACCGGCGAGGCGACCGTCGTGTCCGGCTCGCTGCTGCTGCCGTCGATCGGCGCGAGCGCCGTCAAGGGCGTCGTCTCGGTCGGCGTGGGGACGCACGGCATGGGAGACAGCTGCGCGCCGTCTCGCCTGCTCGCTGGCGGCGCCGAGCCTGATCTGGCGACGATGTCGGCGTTGCTGCGGCGTGGCTACGCGGTCGCCGTGACCGACTACCAGGGCCTCGGCACGCAGGGTCTGCACGCCTTCGGCGTCAACAAGGCGCTCGGGCGCAACATGCTCGACGTCGTTCGCGCCGTGCGCCAGATCCCGGGCGTCGGGCTCGATCCGGGCGCCAAAGTCGGCATTACCGGCTACTCCGAAGGTGGCGGAGCGGCGGCCTCCGCGGCCGAACTCGCGCCGACCTACGCCCCCGAACTCAACGTGGTGGGTGCCGTCGCCGGCGGAACCCTTTCCGATCCCGAGCGCGCCGTCCGGCTGCTCGACGGCAACTGGTTCATGGGGCTCTTGATGGCCGGCGCACTCGGCTACGACGAGGCCTACCCCGAGCTCGGTCTCGATCAGTACCTCAAGCCCTCCGGCCTCTGGATCAAGCAGGCCGACACCGCAGCGTGCCAGGAGTGGGTCGCCCGCTTCATCTTCAACAAGGTCTCGTGGTACATGACCCGCAACCCCATGCGGCTGCCCGAGTGGCAGGCGCGGATGCGTGAGAACCGGGTCGGTGCACTCAGGCCCAACGCTCCCGTCTACCTCTACCACGGGCGCCTGGACGAAGCCGTCTTCTACGACCAGACCGCGAATCTGCGCCGTGACTGGTGCGGCCTTGGCGTCAACGTCAAGTGGCGGCTCAACCCGATCAGCGAGCACTTCACCACGCAGCTCCTCGAGGAGTCGACGGCCTTCCGCTGGCTCGACGAACGCTTCGCCGGAATCCCGGCGAAGGGGAACTGTTAGGCGCCGCCGCCCAAGAAACGCTCCACCTGGCGCGCCTTGACGTCGTCCGGGACGTAGCCGGTCGACGTCCCAAGGACGTGCGATTCGCCGCCGCCGAGCACCATGCCGGCCATCGTGCCGAGCAGGCGCGGGCCGGCCATGTCGGAGTCCATCGTTTTCGGCGCCGCCCAAGCGATCAGTGGGAGACGCAGGAAGCCAATCGGAGACAGCGCCCGGCGCTTCATCGACGAGAGCACCTTTTGCTGGCGGTGCGCCCGCGTCAGGTCGCTTTCGCGCTTGTTGCACGCATTCGTTCGCGTCCGAGCGAGTGCGAGCGCCTGCTTGCCGTTGAGGTGGACCTTCTCGCCGGAGCGGATCCGCAGCGTCACTCCGCCGTTCTTGTAGCCGCCGTTGATCTTCGAGATCACGCACGAGCCCTTGTAGGTGATGCCGCCCATCGCGTCGATCAGCGGCGGGAACGAATCGAAGCCGATCTGCATCACATGGTTGACGTCGACGCCCGTGTAGTCCTCGACCGTCTTCACGAGCAGCGCCGGCCCACCGTAGGCGTACGCCGAGTTGATCTTGGCGATCCCGTGACCCTCAATGGGGACCATCGTGTCGCGGGCAATCGACAACTTGGCGCCGCTGCCGCCACCGACGCGCAACAGCATGATCGAGTCCGCCAGGCCGTAGCCCCTCGTCGAGGCGCCAGGCTCCTGGGAGTTCTTCGGCCGCGTGTCCGACCCGATGACCAGGATCGTCGACTCGCCCAGGGGTGGGGTCTTGCCACCACCGAGCAGCGCGGCGCCGTCTCCGACGTCGGCCTGGTGGAACTGGGCGCTGATCAGGAAGACGACGAGTGAGAGTGCGCACCAAGCCAGCGCCCAGACGGCGAACCACTTGAAGACGCGTCGGCCGAGCGTCTTCGACGGTCGCAGCGCACGGCGCGGCGCGACCTGCGGCCGACCGCGGGAGGCCTGGCCTCGGTGTTGTTCCTGCTCACGGCGGGGCGGGCGGTCGGTTGAGGCGGGGCGGCGCGGGGCCTTTGCGCTCCCGCGAGGCGGCACGGGCTGGCCCGACTCGGAGCGGCGCAGGTCGCGCAGCTCCTGAAGGGGGTCCTCGACCGACCCGGGATGCCCGGCTGAGCCGCCGCGGTAGCGCCGGTAGCGATTTCTCTTGTCGGACACGAGCGGTCTATCGTTGCATTGATGTCAGTGACCGCGCGCCTGGTGATCGGGATCGACGTCGGAGGGACCAAGGCACTTGCCGGGCTCGTCGATGAGAACCTCGAGATCATCGCGACCACCAAACGCCCCACGCAGGGGGCCGACGCGGACCGCCTCCTGGACATCCTGGTCGAGGAGGTCGAGGAGCTCAAAGCGCTCGCGGACGGCGAAGTCGTCGGTATCGGCTTGGGCATCCCCGCACTGCTGGACTCCGAGGGTCGCGCCGCGCAGACCGTCAACCTCCCATTGCCCAGCGGCACGCCGATCGGCGCGGTACTGGCGGATCGAGTTGGCCTGGTCGTCGCCTCAGACAACGACGCGAACTGCGCGGTCATCGCCGAGCACCGCGCCGGCGCCGCCAAAGGCCTGGACCACGTCGTCTTGCTGACGGTTGGGACGGGGGTCGGCGGAGGCGTGATCGTCGGCGGGCGCACGCTGCGCGGCAAACACGGGATGGGCGCCGAACTCGGGCACATCGTGATTCGTGCCGACGGCCGCCCATGCATCGGGAGCTGCCCGAACCACGGCTGCTTGGAGGCTGAGGCCTCAGGATCGGCGCTGGTGCGCGAGGCGACCGAACTCGCGCAAGCCAACCCCGACTCCGAGCTAGGCAAGGCGCTGGCGGCCGGCACGCTCGACGGCCCCACCGTCTCGGCCCTCGCGCAAGCCGGTGACCCGCTCGGCAGTGCCGCGCTGACGACCATTGCGCGGTCGCTCGGCGTGGGGATGAGTTCGCTCGCGAACATCTTCGACCCGGATGTGATCCTCGTCGGCGGGGGCGTCAGCGCGGCGGGTGAGCTGCTGGTGGGCCCGGCCCGGGAGGAGTTCCAGGCGCGGGCGCTGCCGCCGATCGTCGCCCGCGCGGAGATTCGCCTCGCCCAGTTCGGTGCCGACGCAGGGCTCCTCGGCGCGGCGATCTTGGCCTTTGATGCCGTCAACGGCTCGCCCGACGTCGGCCCGGTCGCGCAGCCCGGTACGGCCGTCCCGCCCGTATGACGAGCGACCGTGGCGGCGTTCCCGGACGCCTCATCCTCTGCCCGACGCCGATCGGCAACCTCGGTGACGGCTCCCCGCGCGTGGCGCAGGCGCTGCTCGGGGCCGAGCTCGTGCTCTGCGAGGACACGCGCCGCACCGGCAAGCTGCTGGCCTACCTGAGCGAGCAGGCCGGTGGGGTGGAGCGTCCGCCGATGCGGTCGCTCCACGACCACAATGAGCGCGGCCAGGTCGACGGACTGGTCGCCCGGATGGTCGCCGGCGCGCGGTTCGCCGTGTGCAGCGACGCCGGCACGCCGCTCGTCAGCGACCCAGGCCTGGCCCTGGTGCGCGGCTGCATCGAGGCGGGGGTGACGGTCGAGTCGTTGCCGGGCCCCAGTGCAGTGCTGGTGGCACTCGGTGTGTCTGGGCTCGCGACGGATCGCTGGCGATTCGTCGGGTTCCCCGCCCGCAAAGGTGACGCGCTGGTAGAGGCCCTGCTCTCCGACGAGACGACGGTTGCGTTCGAGGCCCCCGGCCGCGTTGGCGCGACGATGGCCGCGATCGCCGCCGTCGATCCGGATCGACGCGTCGTCGTGGCGCGTGAGCTGACGAAGCTGCACGAGGAGATCGTCCGTGGGACCGCTGCCGAGCTGGCCGAGCGGTATTCGGGCCCGGCGCCCAAGGGCGAGGTGACGTTGGTCGTCGAGGGCTTGAAGGCCGAGACCGACGACGAGGCCGCGATCCTTGCGACCGAACGGCTGGTCGAGGCCGGCGCGCGGGTCAAAGAGGCAGCTGCGGTCGTCGCAGAGCTCACCGGCGCGCGCGCCAACGCGCTCTACAAAGCCGTGCTCGAGCGACGCTGAGTCCCGATCTTCCGGCGCCGAAGCCCGGAACTGCGTCGACTTTGCGTAGGCGGCGTGCCAACTCAGCTCACTTGGGCGGGGACGCCGCCGGCGGGTGGGAACGTCGGGGGTGTGCCAGTCGCCGCCACTGCTCCGCCGCCCCCGTGGCATGCACCGGTCTCCCCGGTGGCGATCGTGAGGGCCTACCGCGAAGTGCCGCCGTTCCTGCCCGGTGGCCATCGCGGGATCGATCTACGCGCCATCCCGGGCGGGGCGGTCCGGGCGCCGTGTGCCGGGCGCGTGAGCTTCCGTGGCGCCGTCGCTGGCGGCCCGCCGACGATCACCATCGACTGCGGCGCGCTGCGGGCGACGCTCCAGCGGGTGGCGCCCGCAGTCGGGCTCGGGGAGGCCGTCGGTCGCGGCGCCCGGATCGGCTCCGCGACCGAGGCCGCGCTGGATCTCAGCGCTCGCCGGGCTGACGGAAGCTACCTCGATCCAGCCACCTTGCTCGCAGTGCATCGCTCGCCGGGCAGCCCGGTGGTGACTCGACGAACCGGACGACCTCGTTCGCCGCGACCGGGCCTGCCCAAGTTGCGTGCTTCTCGCCCGGCAAAGATTGCCGACCGCGCGCTCGTGAACGCTGTCGGTCCCAGGCAGGCAACGGGCGCCGCGCCGGCCAGCGCGGCGCCGTCGCCGCGGGTTGATCGGCCACTCGGCCTCGCCGGGAGCGCACTTGCGGCGCTCGTCCTCCTGGCCTCAGCCGTGGCGGCATGGCGTGGGCGCCGCCGCACCCTCCGGGCGGCCACGGGCGATGGCCTCGCCCGTGCACAGCGGTAGCCTGGGCCGCGGATGTCCCGCTACGTCACCACTCCGATCTTCTACGTGAACGCGGCCCCGCACCTGGGTCACGCCTACACCGTCATCGCGTCCGACGTGCTGGCGCGCCACTGGCGCCAGCGTGGCGAGGACGTGTTCTTCCTGACGGGTACCGACGAACACGGCGAGCCCGTCGCACTGGCTGCCGAGAAGCTCGGCGTGACGCCGCAGGAGCTGGCCGACCAGAACGCCGCGCACTTCCAGACGCTCGGGCCGCGCCTCGGCGCCTCCGAAGACTTCTTCATCCGCACCAGCGATCCCCGGCACGTCAAGCGCGTGCAGGAGGTCCTCGAGCGCGTCAAGGCCAACGGCTACGTCGAGAAGGGCACCTACGAGGGGTGGTACTGCCCGCGGTGCGCCGACTTCAAGACCGAGTCCGAGATCGCAGAGGGCAATCGCTGCCCGATCCACAAGATCGAGCTCACTCGCGAGCAAGAAGACAACTGGTTCTTCAAGCTCTCCGCCTTCCAGGAGCGCCTAGAGCAGCTCTTCGCCGATCGCCCCGATTTCGTGATGCCGCCACGCAGCGCCAACGAGGCCAAAGCGTTCATCGAGCGCGGCCTGCACGACGTGTCGCTCTCGCGCTCCAAGCTCAGCTGGGGCGTCCCGGTGCCGTGGGACACCGAACAGGTGGTCTACGTCTGGTGGGACGCACTCCTGAACTACGTGACCGCGCTGGCGTTCGCCGAGGACGGCAACGACCAGACCGACACCTACTGGCCGGCGACGTTCCACGTGATCGGCAAGGACATCCTCAAGTTCCATGCGATCTACTGGCCCGCGCTGCTGATGGCGGCCGGCCTCGAGGTGCCTCAGCACATCCTGGTCCACGGCTTCCTGCTCATGAAGGACGCCTCCGGTGAGGAGACGAAGATGAGCAAGTCGCTGGGCAACGTCCTCGATCCGTTCGAGATCATCGACCAGTACGGCGCCGACGCGCTGCGCTTCTACCTCTTGCGCGAGGTGTCGTTCGGGCAGGACGGCGGCGTCTCCGTCGACGGTTTCGTGACGCGCTACGAGAGCGAGCTCGCCAACGACTTTGGCAACCTCGCGAGCCGATCGATCTCGATGGTTCACCGGTACCGGGATGGCGTCGTGAAGACGACGCCGGTCGACCCGGAGATCGCCGCCGTGATCGACCCGCTTGCCGCGAGCGTCGCCGAGCAGATCGACGCCGGTGCTCCGAGCGCTGCCCTTGAGACGATCTGGACCGGCGTGCGGCGCCTCAACCAGTACGTCGAGGAGCAGGCTCCGTGGGCCATCGCCAAAGATCCGGAGCGCGCCGACGAACTCGACACCGTCCTCACGACGCTGATCGACGGCGTTCGCGTCGTCACGCTGCTCCTCTTCCCGTATCTGCCGGCCTCCACCACCAAGCTCCTCCAGACGCTGAACCCCGGCGGTGAGGTGTCCGTCGACTACGCCGCCGCCCAGCTGCGTGGCGAGTTCGGCCATGGCATCGACAAGCTCGAGCCGATGTTCCCGAAGGCCGTCTAGCAGCGCCGTTGCGCGGAGCTGACGGAGAAGACAGCCGGCTACAAGTCGGCTTACGACGAACCGCTGGCCGGACCGGCGCCGCCGCGCGCCGCGGGTCCAACCACGGCAGCGGCAGCGGGGAGGGTGGGGCACCCCGGGCGGGACAGTTCCCCGAACGGAGGGCCGCCGCGAGCTTGCGAGCGCCGGCCCGTGAGTGTGCCCGAACGGGGTGCCCCACCCTCCCCGCGGAAACCAACCAAGGACCCGCGGCGCGCGGCGGCTCCGAGTCCGTGACAATCGGTAGCCGTGATCGACAGCCACACCCATTTGGACTCTTGTAAGGAGCCCGACGCCGAGCTCGTCGCCGACGCCCGCCAGCTCGGGATCACGAAGATGCTCACCGTCGGGACGAACGCCGCGAGTCGCCAGGCCGCACTGCGCGCCGCCGACGCGTTCCCCGAGGTGTACGCGGCGATCGGTCAGCACCCCAACGAGGCGACCGGCTACGACGACACGATCGGGGCTGAGCTGCGCAAGCAGGCGTCTCACCCGCGCTGCGTGGCGATCGGTGAGACCGGCCTCGACTACTACCGCGACTACGCGCCGGCAGATGACCAGCGCCGCGCCTTCCTGGATCACATCGCCCTCGCGCGCGAGACCGACAAGGCACTCGTGATTCACACGCGCTCGGCCAGCGAAGAGACGGTCGCGCTGCTGCGCGAACACACGGCGGGGCTCCGGGTCGTGATGCACTGTTTCTCCATGCCGGACTGGGTCCACGCGTGCGTGTCGGAAGGTTGGTGGATCTCGTACGCCGGCAACGTCACGTACCCGGCCAACAAAGAGCTGGCCGACTCGATCGCGGAGGTCCCAGACGACAAGCTGCTCGTGGAGACCGACGCCCCGTACCTGAGCCCGATCCCGGTCCGCCGCGAACGCAACCGCCCCGACCACGTGCTCCACACCGCCGACTTCGTCGCCGAGCAGCGTGGGATCACCGTTCCGGAGCTCGACACGCTCGTCACCGCCAACGCCGCCGCGCTCTTCCGCTGGTGAGCTCCAAAGGACGCACCGGGAAGCACTCGGACGACCGCGCCGAGGCCGCCCGCGCCGAGCGCCAGGCCGCCCGGCAGGCCCGCGCGGCGGAAGCGCGGCGCGTGCGCGAGGCGGCCGCGCGTGGCTATGCACCCGATGCCCGAGACCTGGCTGCGGCCCCGGCCGGACGCGAGACGGCGCCGGGCACCGAGGCGAAGGAACGCGGCGACCAGCCCAAACGCCTGCGCCAGATCACCCACGAGCGCCTCGGCGCCTTCGGGCTCTCTCCGAAGAAGGCCCTCGGCCAGAACTTCCTCGTCTCCGATCACGTGATGGCGCAGATCGAATCGATCGCGGCCGTCACGGGCGACGACGTGATCCTCGAGGTCGGTGGAGGACTCGGCGTCCTCTCTGAGCGCCTCGCCGCGAAGGCCAAGTACCTCCACGTGATCGAGCTCGATCGCAAACTGGCCGATCTCCTCGACGGCGTCCTCGACGGCACCCCCTCCACGGTTCACCGCGGCGATGCGGTCCAGTTCGACCTCGCCAGCCTCGACCCGGCCCCCAACGCGTTCATCGCCAATCTGCCCTACAGCGTGGCCGCAACGGTCGTCCTGCGGGCCGTCCATGAGATGCCGACCGTCGACCGCTGGCTCGTGATGATCCAGAAGGAGGTCGGCGTGCGCTTCGCGGCGCGCCCCGGCACCGCTGAATACGGGGCTCCGAGCGTGCTCGCGCAGCTCAGCTGCAGCGTCAAGCTGCAGAAGAACGTTGCGCGCTCGGCGTTCCTTCCGGCCCCGCACGTCGACTCCGTGCTGATGAGTCTCACGCGCACGGCGCCGCCCGCAGAGGCCGGCATTCGCCGCCTGGTGAGCTGGGGTTTCTTGCACCGGCGCAAGGCCCTGCCGCGCTCGCTGGCGATCGCCATCGGTGACCCGACGACGAAGGACGCGACCAAAGAGGCGCTCATCGAGCTCGGGATCCGCGAGGACGCCCGCGCCGAGCAGCTCTCCGCCGACGAGTTCCGCGCGCTCCACGCTGCGCTGGTCGCCCGTGGGGTCGGAGGGCTGAAGTGACGGCCTCGAGGGCAGCGAAGCGCCTGGTCTGCGCCGCTCCGGCCAAGATCAACCTGTGCCTGTTCGTGGGGCCCGTCCGTGAAGACGGCCGTCACCAGCTCGTCACGGTCTTTCAGCCGCTTGATCTCGCCGACCTGATCGAGGCCGAGCAGGACCCTAGCCTCGAGGCTGATGTCGTGGAATGCCCAGGCGTGATCGGCCCGAACCTCGCCGCGCAGGCCCTGCAGGCCTATCGCGACCAGACCGCTTGGGACGGAGCGCCGATCCGCCTTCGGATCACCAAGCGCATTCCGATTGCCGGGGGGATGGCAGGAGGTTCGGCCGATGCTGCCGCGGCGCTGAGGATCGCCGCCGCGTTCGCTGGCGATGAAGACCAACTGCGCTTGGAGGCGATCGCGGCACCGCTGGGTGCCGACGTCCCGAGCCAAGTCCGTGGGCGCCGCTCGATTGGCACCGGCGCAGGGGAGAAGCTTCACCGCAGCGCTGCCCGCCCCGACTGGGACGCCGTCGTGCTCCCGATCGACGCCGAGCTGTCGGCTGGAGCGGTCTACGCCGAGGCCGATCGCCTGAACCCGCCGCGCGGCGACGAGGAGATGGCCGCGCTGAAGGTCGCGGTGACCAGCGCCGAGCGCGGCCACGGCGTCGAGCACGCGGCGCTCGTCATCAACGACCTGCAGACGGCGGCACGCAAGCTCTGCGCGCAGATCGATGCCGCGATCACCAGCCTTGAGGCCAGGGGCGCAGAGCACGCGATCGTGTCTGGCTCCGGTCCGACGGTCGTCGGGCTGTTTGCACCCGGTCACGCCGAACGCGCTCACGCCGCTATTGCGGCGGAGCGGCCGGCCATCCTGGCCTTCCCAGAATCCCGCCGCGAGATCGACCCGCCCCGCTGGCCGTGAGCCCCTTCTGGCTGCTGCTCACGGTCGCCTGCCTCACCGCCGCTTGGCGGTGGCGCGCAGCGGGCCGCGGCGGCCGCCTGGGATTGCTGTTGATCGCGGTCGTCCTTGGACTGATCGGGACCGGCGTCATCAGCCTCCCCAGCGTTGAGGAGATCGTCACCGAGGTCGGCAGCCGCCTAGGCCGCTGGACGTATCTGTTGGTCGGCGTCAGCGCGTTCTTGGAGACCGGGGCCTTCCTAGGGTTCGTCGCACCGGGGGAGACGATGGTGCTGTTCGGCGGCGTCATGGCGGGCGCCGGCACGATCGAACTCGTGCCGCTGATCGCGATCGTCTGGGTCTGCGCCTACCTCGGCGACGTCTGCGCCTACGTCGTTGGCCGCCGGTACGGCCGCGGGTTTCTCCTGCGACACGGCGAGCGCGTCAAGATCGGCGAGCCGCAGGTCCAATTCGTTGAGCGGTTCTTCGATCGCCACGGCGATGCCACGGTGATTCTTGGCCGCTGGATTGGCGTGGTGCGACCGCTGGTTCCATTCCTCGCCGGCTCCTCGAGGCAGCCGGCGATGCGCTTCTTGGCGGTGGACTTCGTCGCAGCAGGCCTCTGGTCGGCGTCGCTGGCGGTGCTCGGCTCCGTGTTCTGGCGCAACTTCGATCAGCTCACGAGCCTCGTGGGCCAGGCGCTGTTCGTCGTCGCCACCGTGCTCGTCGTCAGCGCCTCGTTGGCGCTGGCAATCGCGGCACGTCGCTCGCCGGGCAGGAACCAGGCCGTTGAGGAGTGGATCGCCGAGAAGCTCGAGGATCAAGGCATCCTCGGGCGCCCTGCGGCCGGGGCGTGGGCGCTGATCGATCGCCTGGAACCGCGTGTGCCGGGACGGCGGGCACAGCGCGACGCCCCCGCCGAGCCAGGTACCGTTCACGGCGACACGCCTGCGCAATCGCCGGGTGCTTCACCTTCTGACTTCCACCGCCTGAATGACTCCTGAGACGACGTCGATCCTCGTCGCTGCAATCTGCGGCGTGACCTCACTCGGATTTTGGATCTGGCTGGTTGCCGTGCCCGTGACGCGGTCGTTTGACGGCCGGATGCAGCGCACGATGGCCTTGGTGCTCAGCGCCTACACGCTGGCGATTGGCGTCGCGATCGGCGTCGGTATCGGCCTACTCGTCGCGTACGAGTGGGACGTCATTACCGGGTAGCGAAGACTCGCCGGACGCTGGCCGTGATGGTCGGCGAGCAGCATCGACGCAGGCCCACATAGACTTCAGGCGATGGCTGACGCCCCCCAGATCGACGCACTGGCCCAAGTTGCCGAGCGTCTTGCCACCGCGGGGAGCCCCCCGACCGTCGCACGCGCCCTCGGCGCGGCCCTGCGCTGCAGTGCGGTCGTGCGCGATCCGACCGGTGCGACGGTGGCCTTGGTGGCCCGCTCGGCCCTGGAAGAACGCACCCTCCGCACGCGTGACAATCTCGACGTTCGTGACCTGCTGATCGGTGGCCAGTCCGTCGGGTCGGTCGCCCTTGCCTGGCATGACGGTGCCCCAGATACGCCGCTCGTCGACATCGCCCTGGGCCTGCTCGCCGCCTCGATCGCGCTCTCGCATGACCCTGCCGGCAGCGACGGCGCCGAGCTCGCCCGTTTGCTTGGCGAGCTGCTTGGCCGCGCTGCTGGTCCGCCCCCGGCTGAGCTGCTGGAGCGCATCACCGCGCTGGAGCCCTCGCCGATCCCGCGGTCGGTGCTCGTCGTCCGTGCGCAAGCCGTCACGCCACTGGATGAGGGCTGGCGCGATGCCTTGCTCGAGAGCGTCGCGACCTCTGCCGCCGAGGCCGAGCCGCGCAGCACGGTTCTCTCGGTCGAGCTCCAGCGGGTCGGTGCTGCTCCCGTGGTCGTCGTACCCGGCGACGACGCCGTTGCCCAGCGCGTGGCCGAGCAGCTCGTGCGCCGCCTCGAGCCGCAGGCCACGAAGGTCCGCGCCACGGTCGGGTGTAGCCGCGCCGTCTCGTCGATCGACGAACTCGCACGCGCGCGCGATGAGGCGTTGCTGGCCGCCAACGTGGCCTTCGCCGGCGGCGACGCCTTGCTCAACTTCGAGGAGACCGGCAGCTACCGGCTCCTGCTCCCAGCGATGACGAACGACATCGGTGAACTCGAACGCTTCTACGAGGAGACGGTCGCGCCGCTGATGGCCTACGACCGTCAGTACGAGACCGAACTCGTCCGCACGGTCGAGGCGTTCCTGGAGAACGACGGCAACGTGGCCGGGACGGCCCAGGCGCTCTTCACGCACCGCCACACCGTCCGGTACCGGCTCGAGCGCGTGCGCGAGCTCGCAGGGCTCGACGTGGGCTCAAGCGACGGGCGAGAGCGGCTCTCGCTCGGCCTCAAGGCGATGCGAGTGCTCGGCATCGCCCGCCAGCAGGCCACCGAGGGTGGCGGCACCGCCGTACCCGCGGCGCGCCTGCGAGCCAGCTCGCGCTAGGCCGGGCGCCGCCTCCGCCGATCATCGGCGAGGCCAGGCCGATCGCCCCTGGCTGAGCAGCCCAGCCGGCCAAGGGCCTGATCTGGCCTGTTACTCGACGGCTGGCCGGACCTGTTCGGCCAATGCCCGGTGCAACGGAAGCTGCATTCCGGGCCTGTGTGATCAACGACTCAGATCTGGCGTGATCAGTCGCTCTCCCGCTCGGAATGCGGCTTCCGCGACCCGAATCGCGCTGAAAATTCAATCGCACCACATACCGGGCGACTACAACACCCGGCCTTTAGGGGATCGAAACCGCGCGGAAGTGTCCATCAAGTGTCCAGTGGCGCTCAAGGACGCGCGCGCCTTCGCCGATCCTTCGTGTGCGCGCTCGGAAGCTGTGCGCGACACCTCCGCTCTCATGCCCGCTGCAATCGCCACTCACCGCCACGTCACCGTGAGCGCCTCCCGTTGGAGCCCGTTCGTCGTTCCGACGTTCGTGGTCGTCGCAGCGTCGCTCTTCGTCGCCGGAACGGTCACGGCCATCGACGAGTCGGTCCTCGCCGTCCGCGGCAGCGATCCGGCACCTGCGGAGACGCAGGTGCGCCGCTGGCAGGCCGAGCCCACTCAGCCGAACGGCCTGGGTCTTCTGACCGGCACTGGCGCCGTCACCCTGCCCAACGGCACCGTCGTGCGCCTTGGCCCCACCAATGAACCAGCGGGAGTCTCCGTGGCGCCCGCAGCCACCGCAGGAACGCTGCAGCCACCGTCGCTCGTCGCCGGCGGAGGCGCCGCCTCGACCGGCGGAGGCGCAGCCGGCCCGACTCGCCCGTCGACCGACGGCGCAGCGACCCCCATTGCGGGCGCCGTCACGCCTGGCGCCGCCGACAGTGACAGCGACGGCCTGACCGACGATGCCGAACTCGGCCTCGGCAGCAACCCGCTCTCGGCCGACACCGACGCCGACGGCCTGCCCGATGCGTGGGAGGCCCGCTACGGCTCCAACATCAACGTGGCCGACTCCGCCAAAGACAGTGATGGTGACGGGGTCGACGACCAGACTGAGTTCGAACTCGGCCTGAACCCGACCAAGATCAACACCACCGGTAGCGGCAGCGACGATGGCGCCGAAGATGCCGACGGTGACGGCTTCTCAAACGCCGTCGAGGTCCTGCTCGGCAGCGACCCCGCCGACGCGGCAAGCATCCCGGAAGCGTTCAAGCCCGCACCCGTCGTCGAGGCCCCAGTCCCAGCGCCGACCGAGCCCGTCGTCGTCGACCCGGTCCCCGTCGAACCCACGGAGCCCGCGCCCGTTGAGGAACCAGCGGTGCCCGTTGAGCCGGCCCCGGTTGATCCAGCTCCGGCCCCGGCCGACCCGGCCCCGGCACCCGCAGATCCCGCTCCGGTCGACCCGACTGAGCCGCAGCTCGCCGATCAGCCCGCTGCCGAACCTGCTCCCGTCGGCGACCCCGAACCCGAACTCAGCGACGACGCCGCCGCCGCGCCAGTCACCGCCACGTCCGTGGACGACGCTGAGCCGGAGCTCGCCCCGGCGCCTCCCGCTCCGGTGCCGCTGCCCGCCGAGACCCCGGCGCCCTAAGCGACCGACAACGCCGCTCCCCGGCTGCGTATTGTGCCCTGAGGGCACGCACATGCCGCGCCCGATGCGGACTGGTGTAACGGCAGCACAGCAGCCTTTGGAGCTGTCAGGTCATGGTTCGAATCCATGGTCCGCAATGTTGGCGGGGCGGGGCGAGCCTCCGGTCTCGCTCGTCGCTGGCGGCCTGCGGCCTTGCTCCTAACGCTCGCCTCCGGCTCGCCCCGCCCCGCCAACGCCGCTGGCGTGGGTCCGATCCATGTGTGGGTCTTCTTCTCGCGGGGTTCGAGCGCCTGGTGGCGCTCGTTCGCTCGCTAGCCTGCGTTGGGTGTCATTTGCCGTAGTTGTTCTCGCCGCTGGCCGTGGAACTCGCATGCGTTCGCGCACGCCGAAGGTGCTCCATGAGATCGCTGGTCGGCCGCTGGCGGCGTGGCCGATCGTGGCCGCTCGCGAGGCTGGTGCAAGTCGGATCGTCGTCGTGCAAGGCCCCGATCGACCGCTCGACGCGCTCATCGCGGAAGCTGGCCCAGATGTGAGTTCGGCGATTCAGGAGACGGCCGACGGCACGGCCGGCGCAGTGATCGCCGCACTGCCGCAGCTCGGTGGCGAAGACGTCGTCGTCGTGCTTCCCGGCGACGCTCCACTCGTCGACGCTGCCGCCATCCGCGAACTCGTCGACCGCCACACCGGGCGAGCCGCCGCCGCGACGGTGCTTGGCGCCATCCTCGACGACCCAACGGGCTACGGCCGCATCGTGCGCGACGAGGCCGGCGACCTCGTCAAGATCGTCGAGACGAAGGCCGCCGGCGACGCCACTGACGCCGAACTCGCGATCCGCGAAGTCAACGCGGGGGTCTACGCCTTCGATGCCGCCAAACTCCCCGCCGCGCTCGAGGCGATCGGCTCCGACAACGCCCAACGAGAGCGCTACCTCCCAGACGCCCTCGGGGTGCTGCGCGATGCGGGCGGTCCGATTGGTGCCGTCGCCGCCGCCGACCCGGCCGTGATCCTCGGCGTGAACGACCGCTGGCAGCTTGCCCAGGTCGCCACGCTCGCCCGCGAGCGGATCAATCGCCAGCACGCGCTGGCTGGAGTCACCTTCATCGACTCCGCGATGGCGTTCGTCGACGCCGACGTCACGATTGGCGAAGACACCGTCATCGAGCCCGGCGTCCAGCTGCGGTCCGGCACGACCGTAGGCCGCGACTGCCGCATCGGTCAGGGCACCGTCGCGGTCGGCAGCGACATCCAAGACGGCGCGACGATCCGCTTCAGCACCCTCGACGGTGCGAGTGTGGGGGAGGGCGTCAGCGTGGGCCCCTACGCCTATTTGCGCCCCGGTGCGCGCCTGGAGGCGGGCGCCAAGGCCGGCACGTTCGTCGAGATCAAGAACTCCGTGATTGGTGAAGGGACCAAGGTCCCGCACCTCTCCTACATCGGCGACGCCGACGTCGGCGCCGGCAGCAACCTCGGGGCCGGCACCATCACCGCCAACTACGACGGGCGCAAGAAGCACCGCACGACGATCGGCGCCGGCGTCAAAGGCGGCGTAGACACCAGCTTCATCGCGCCCGTCACGGTTGGCGACGGCGCGTGGACGGCGGCCGGCTCGGTCGTGACGAAGGACGTCCCGGCTGGCGCGCTGGCCGTGGCCCGAGCACGCCAGCACAACGTTGACGGGTACGGCGACCGCGAGGCCTGAGCTGGGCCCGTGCGGTTTTCGCTTTTCGCCAGATTGCAGGGAAGCCTGAAGGCGGGCCGCGAGCGGACTGGTCAGCGCTCTACAATTGCCGCGTGACGCTCCCTGGGACCGAGACGCGTTTGTCGACGCGACTCCCGATCGGCTACGACAAGTCTCTGATGATCTTTGGGGGCCGGGCGAACCCCGAGCTGTCCCTGCGGATCGCCGAGGATCTGGGCGTGGCCCTGGGGCCGGTGACCCTCAAAACCTTCACCAGCGGCGAGGTCTACTGCCGCTACGAGGAATCGATCCGCGGCGCCGACGTCTTCCTGGTGCAGTCGATCTGCGGCAACCCGGCGACGGGCATGACGCCGAACGACTCGCTCATGGAGCTCATGCTCATGATCGATGCGGCCGTCGGCGCCTCCGCTCACCGCGTGATCGCGGTGACTCCGTTCTACGGCTACTCGCGTCAAGACAAGAAGAGCGCACCGCGTGAGCCAATCTCCTCGCGCATGGTGGCCCGGATGCTCGAAAGCGCCGGCGCCGACCGCGTCGTGACGATGGACCTCCACGCCGGCCAGATCCAGGGCTTCTTCCAGAACCCCGTCGATCACATGACCGCGCTGTTCATGCTCACCCAGTACTTCAACGACCTCAACCTCGAGGACGTCGTCGTCGTCTCGCCGGACACCGGTCGCGCCAAGCTGAACAAGAAGTTCGCGAGCAAAATGGGCGCGGGCCTGGCGATCCTCGACAAGGACCGTCCGTCGCAGCAGGTCGCCGAAATCGGCTACGTCATCGGCGACGTCAAAGACAAGACCTGCGTGATCGTCGACGACATGATCGACACCGCCGGCACGCTCGCCGCCGCCGGCCGCGCCGTGATGGAGGCCGGGGCCAAGAAGGTCTACGCCGCCGCCACACACCCCGTGTTCTCGGGCCAGGCCTACGAGAACCTGCGCAACTCGCCGTTTGAGCAGATCGTCGTCACCGACACGATCCCGTTGCGCCCCGGTGCGCCGAGCAACGTCCACGTGATCTCCTGCGCCGACCTGCTGACGGACTCGATCCGCCGCATCTTCACGGACGACTCCGTGAGCGAGGCCTTCGGCGGCGAAAACCAGCTCTTCTGACGCACGCTGGGAGTGGCGCCTCGCACGCGCGCTGAGCCACCCGCCTTCCTCGATGGGCCGGGGGCCCACCTGCGTGCGGCGTGCGGCCCATCGCACGCACGATCCACCACTCCCAGCGCGCGTCGCCGTCTAGTTGAGCATTGCTCAACTTCGATGTACCGGCTTCCGGTGCGCCGCGGAACTCCGTAGGATCTGTGACATGTCTCTCAGTGCTCGCCCCTTGCTCATGGCTGCCGCTGCCGCGGCGATCGCCGTCTCCGCGCCGGCGGCCGCCAGCGCCGCTCCCGTGCTCTCGAACAACGCGTGTGCGTCGGATGGCCAGTGGGGCACGCTGCCGCTGGAACTCGCCGCGACTGCGGCCCAGAACGGTCGGAACCTCGACGTCGGTGCGATTCAGCCGAGCGTCACGATCCCGTCGTGGCTTCCGGCCAAGATTGCGCCCTACGGGTTCCTGATCGCCACGGCGATCGGCACCGGAAACAAGGAGGTCGCCGTCGACGCCTGGATGGCCGTGGCCGGAGCCGGCAGCACCGACGCACCACAGGCCCTGAGGACCAGCGGGAAGCTCAAGTTCACGCTGACCGACACCGGCTTCCTTGGCCCGTACACGGTGACGAAGACCTCGCTGGCGCTCGCTCCGTCGACCGCGAGCACGTGGCACGCGCCCGATGCTGGCGGCGCGATCGACATCGCCCAGGGCCCCGCCGGGAGTCTGCCGTCGATCCCCGGCGGCGCCGGCAACGCCTCGGTTCAGCCGAAGGGGAGCCTCTGGATCCGCGCCACGATCGCCGGCCAGTCGTTCACGATCGACTGCCAGCCCGGCACGACGCCCAACCCGCAGGACCTCTCGTCGACGTTCACGCCCGGGGCCGCCACGACGATCGTCAGCTCGACCTTCTCGGCGTGGACGCCGCCCCCGGCGCCGGTGACCGATCCGACGCCCGCACCGGTGACCAACCCCGCGCCGGTGACCAGCCCCACGCCGGCAGCGACGCCCGCACCGGCAGCCGTCACGCCGACCCCCACGACGAGCGCGCCGCTCGCTGCGGGCGTGTTGGCCATCGCGTCGCCGTCGCTCAAATTCGGCAGCGCAGCGGTGCTCGTTAGCGTCTCTTGCCCCGCCGGTAAGGCGGACTGCACCGGCTCAGCGCTCGTGAGCTCGGCCAAGAAGCTCAAGGTCGGATCGGGGGCCGCCAAGCTCCGCAAGCTCGCCGCCGGCACCTACTCGGTGAAGGCCGGCACCACGGCGCCGATCAAGCTCAAGCTCACCGCCGATGGCAAGAAGCTCAAGAAGAAGGCGCTCGTCGCCGACGTCACGCTGAGGCCCGCATCCGGCGCGGTCGTCACGAAGCGCGTCCGCGCGAACTGAGCAGGACCGGTGGGGGCGGCAGCAGCAGCTTGGCATTCTGCCGCTCCCGCACTAAGCTCTAACGGAATGTCCATTCCGTTGGCCAGTGATGCAGCGACGGCCACGGCGTGGGTCGGGCTGACGAGCGAGCAGAAGCGTGCTCGCGTCTTGGCGGTTGCCGGCGAACTCTTTGCCCGAGAGGGCCTGGAGTTCCCGATGCCCGAGCTTGCCAAGGCGGTCGGCGTGGGCGTCGGCAGTCTCTACCGCCAGATCGGGAAGAAGGACGACGTTGTCGCGGCGCTGATCGTTGAGCGGCTGGATGCACTTGAGGCGCGCTACCGCGCCGCTGCCGGCACCGATGATCCGATGGAGGCGCTGCGGGGCGTGATCGTGGCGACCGTCGAGGAGTGCGTCCACGACCGCATCACCAAGATGTGCTGGGAATTCGGCCCGGGCCGCGCCGACTGCGAGGCGGCGCGCGCCGGCGCACGTGACGCGCTGCAGCACCTGATCGACAGTGCGCACCAAGCAGGTGCCCTGCGCGACGACGCCTCCGGCAACGATCTGCGCTTCCTCTTCCGCGCCGCCCGCGAGGCCGAGAAGATCATGCCCGGGGGCGCCCAACGCCTCGGCGAGCTCGTCCTCGCCGGGCTCGCCAAGCACTGAGCGAAGCCGCGGCGCGGGTCGGCGCCTCAGACTTCGCCGCCGGCGCGCTTCGGTGATGGCGGCGCTTTGAGGGAGAGCACCGGCGCGGCTGCGGGGCGTGCCCGCTTGGTCGACGTGCCGATCTCCAAGATCGTCGGGAGTTGCTTGCTCTTGCGCAGGCTCTTGGCTGCGGCCGCAGACAGTCTCAGCCGGACGTTGACCGAGCGCTTCCCCTTGCGGATCTTTCCGCGGACCTTGGCGATCACCTTGCCAGCGGCCGCCGAGCGGGCCGCTGTCTTCCCGAGTCGCGCACCGCCCGCCGTTGCCACCGTCCGTAGGACCGCCGCATAGCTGCAGCCGGGGGCGCTACTGCCGGCGGCGCACGTCAGCGCGACGGTGGCGGTGAAGGTGCCGCCCGTCTGACGGACGACGATCGGTGGTTCTGGGAGCGGCGGTGCCCCACTCACGGCGGTGTCCGTGCCCGCATCGGCGGGGATCGCGCAGGTGAAGGTGTCCGGGGTTTGGAAGCGGGCCGCGGCGACGCGGCTGCGGGAACCGGAGCTGGTGACGGCGAAGAGCGGTGCCCGCCCAGTGGCCGCCGAGTTGCCCGATCCCACACACGTCACGTTCGGCCGGACGGTCGCGCTGAAGACCGTCACCTGGCCGCCGTTCGGCGCGGTCGCGGTTTGGACGCAGTAGATGCCGGTCGGTGGGGTGGTCGACGCGAACCGCCTGGCTCCCGTGTAGACCTGCCCGTTGCCGAGGAGTCCGGCCTTCAGCTCGCTGGCCGGCGCGGCTTCCTGCCGGGCGGTCGCGCCGCTCCCGAACACGTAGACCCACGAAAACGAGAACCGCAGCCCAGCGTTGCCGCCGGCGAACTCTGCGGAGCGGCAGAAGCGTTGCTCCTCGCTGAAGTACGCGACCTGTGGCGGTGCGGTGGCGCGCGGTGGAGCTGGGGCCGGCGGATCAGCGGGCGGAACGGCCCGCTCGCCGATTGTGGCCAGCGCGCCGTCGGTTCGGAACGATGTCGCCTGGCCGACCGTTCCCTCATCGATGCAGCCGAGCTGCGTGCCCGCGGCGCCCGGCGCGAACCCGCCCTGGGTCTCGGGTGCGCTTCGCTTGGGCGTGTCGATGGCGATCTCGCCGTTTGGTTTGAGGTAGCGCACGAAGTAGCCGTGCTGGACGCCCAGGCCCGACGGGCGGACTTGCAGCTCGGTGTCGCTGCAGGTGAACGACTCCCCGACCCTCGGGGCCGTGAGCGGCGCTGGCGCGCGGACGATCTTCACCTCTGGATGGACGTAGCGTGGGGCCGAGGTGACGGTGGTCGTCTCGCCGTTCTCGACCACGGTCACGCGGCATCGCACGAACTGCTCGACGACTGGCGCCTCGAGCTCCAACGTGCTCGTCGTTGCCCCGTCGATCGGGGTTCCCGCGGTTGCCGACGACGCCGACACCAGCCACACGACCAGCAACGAAGGGTCGCCCACCCACCGACCTGCCTGGCAGCTCACGGACTGCGCGAAGACGGCCTCACCGGTCACCGCCACGCCCGGTGGCGGCTGCACGAGCGTTCGGGGTGCGCTGGTCGCGGTCGAGCTGCCAGCGGCGTTGGAGCCGGTCACCCGGCACGCGAGGGGCTTGAGGTGCGCCGAAGGCGGTGGCGTGAACGTGGAGCCGGTCTCCCCCGCCACGACCGCCCCGTCGACGAGCCACGCGTAGGTCAGCGATGGCGTTCCGGTCCAGGTGCCGGGGGAGCAGGTCGCCGGCGAGCCCGTCTGCGGTGTGCTCGGCGAGATCGATGGCAGCGCGGTGTTCGTCGGTGCCGCAGTGCCAGCCGTGGGCGGGAGCGTTCGAGCGAACGCCTTGGACTGCACGCCGCTATCCCCGTCGAGGTCCGTCGCTCGGCTGTCGAACACGACGACGCCACCGTCGGCCGACGTCCCGGTCGCATAGACGGGCTGCCCACCGGATGAGGGCGTGCCCGAAGCGCCGCTGGCGCGCGAGAGCAGGAGGGTGTCGCCGCCGGGTAGGTCCCGCGCGTAGACCTGGTAGCCGGCGGGAGCGCCCGCAACGACGTTCGTTGCAGCGGCGGTGAAGGCGACCCGTGCGCCGTCGCCGGAGATCGACGGGAAATCCGCGAAGTTGTCGAGCTGAGTGCCGCCGCCGGGGCGAGGGATCGAGACGAGGTCGAGCGCCCCGTCGACGCTGCCGCCGGCGCCGCCGAACGTCAAACGCTGGCGGTAGACGCCCGCCGAGGTGTTGGTCTTGCCCGCCACGAGGTTGCCGGCGTCGCTCGTGAACACGGCGTAGGCGCCATCCGGCGTGATCTGCGGCGCGCCGGACTGCGTGGTGCCCGTCGCTCCGGGCCCGTAGCGGCCGTAGTTGCCGGCCGCCGAGCGGTTGAGGTTGTGCGTCCGGCCGGTTTGAAGGTCGCGCAGAAATGCCTGCGGGTAGCCAGGGCTGATACCGGTTCCGGCGACGAGGTCGAAGCTGGCGGATTCAAAGACGACGTAGCGCCCGTCATCGGTGATCGAGGGCTTGGCGTTGCGTGGGCCCTGGTTTGAGAATCCGGCGTCGCTCGTCTCACCGTCGCGCAGATCGACCCGCACCACCGTGCCGGTCTGCATGTCGCGCCGGAAGAGCTTGACGAGGCCGGTGTAGGGCGTGTTCGCGTCGAGATTGCCGGCGGTCGAGGCGAAGGCGACGTAGCGGCCGTCGCCGCTGATGTCGACCTGGCCGGAGGTGCCACTGGCGACGGTCGCACCGACGCGGTCGATCATCTCCGTGACGCCGAGCGTGCGGTCTCGGCGGTACACGTGAGGGCCGGAACAGAACGTCACGTAGCGGCCGTCGGCACTGAGACTCACCGCCAGATCGCCGTTGCAGAGCGTCGCCATCAGCGCGCCAGGCCTCCCGCCGCTGTCGGTGGCGCGGCTGACGGACTCAACTTCGCCCGTCAGCCGGTCACGCACGTAGGTCACGGTGTCGTTGCCGGCGGCGGCGGGCGGCAGGGGGTCTCCGGCGTAGCGGTCGCGCCCGGCCTGGAATGCAACCCACCGCCCGTCGGCGGAGACGGCGGTGTCGGTGATGCCCTCACCGGTCAGGTTGCCGCCAGCTCGCCGCTGCTGGCCGGTGTTGCGACCATCCATGCCGATCGTCGACATCTCGCGCAGGGTGTGCGCGGGGACGGCCTGGCTGACGCGAACCCGGCGGACGATGGCGTCGCTCGTGGCGGTCGTGTCGGTCGCGACGAGATCGGTGGCCGTCGACGTGAACGCCACCGCGATTCCATCCTGGGCTAGCGCTGGTCGGCGCAGCGAGCCCTCACCCGCGGCGCTGGAGGCGCCGTTGCCGCCGCCTGCGCCGACCCCCGAGGTGGAGGCCATCGTGAGCAGCGACCGCCGCAGATCGGCGACGTAGACCTGCGATCTGGCGTGAGGGTCGCCCGCACCGAGATTCGTCGCCGCGCTCGCAAACGCGATCACGCGGCCGTGGGCGGAGATCGAGGGCGGTCCGGCGTCCTGATTGGCGGGCGTCGCGGGGGAGGATGCGGGGTGGCTCACGAGGGTGGTGGCCGAGGTGCCCAGGTCTCGCACGGCGACTTGTTGGGTGAAGGTCCCCGCGGGCGCGAAATCTGGCGCCCGCGTGGTGAAGGCCACGGCATTGCCGGTCGCCGAGATCGCCGGCGAGCCGCCGTCGATCAGCGTGCCGCCGGTCGTCCGCGAGGCGATGACGGTCGAGTTGCCGGGCCCGCGGACGTAAACGATCGGGCCGACGCTCGAGAACGCCACACGCTGCCCGAACTGATCCAACGAGGGGGCGAGCGTCGAATCGGTCATCGGCGTCGTTGCGGTGCCGTCGCTCGCCGAGCCAAGGGTCGTGGCGCCTGCGCTGAGGTCGCGCAGCCAGACCTGCTGAACGCCACCGGTGGCGACGCCGGCGATCATCGAACTGCTGCTGACGAACGCGACCGTCTCACCATCGCCACTCAGTGCGTAGTCGCCGGCGTCCGTGGTCGAGGCGGCGCCGTTGCTGCCGTGGGCGCGGCTCGCCAGCGACAAGCTCGCGGCAGCCAAGTCGGCGACCAGGACCTGTTCGGAGCCGTTGGCCTGCCCGGAGGCAGCCGCGTTGACGAGGTTCGCCGACCTGGTGACGAACGCGACACGGGTCCCCTCGCTGGAGATCTCCGGCCGATCCGAACAGTCGGTGCCGGCCAGCCCGCCTGGAACGCGGCTCACGAGCACGGTCTCGCCGGTGAGGAGGTCACGCCGGAACACATCGCAGGCGGCGTTCGTGTCGGTCCCGCTCTGGCCGGGCACGAGGTCCGAGGCCGTCGACGTGAAGGCCGCGAAGCGCCCGCCGCCAGCAAGGGTGACCTGTGAGGCACTAGCGGGGAGCCCGCTCGTGTTCGTCGAGATCACCTCGGTGCCGGGCGTCTGCGGGATGGCTGCGCGGGCGGCCGGGGTCGCTCCGAGCACGATCGCGGCGGTGAGCAGCAGCAGGCGGCAGCGGCGCAGGATCATGATCGGCAGTGTGCCCTGGCGTTGGCGCGCCGGCAACCACCCAAGGGATGCAGTCGACCGACCCCCTCATGCGGGCGTCGCCGTCCGTTTGGTGGCCAGGTGGGTCGGGGTCTGTCCTGGCAAACTTGGGGTCGTGGCCATCGGTCCCTACGAGCTGACCGTCCAGGAACTGGTGGCGGTGCGTGCCGCCGATCGCCTCGGCGGCTCATACGTGCTGCTGCGGGACGGCGAAGGTCGGCTGCTGCTGCACCCGCTCGATCGGGTGTCGATCGGGGTAGGTCGCTCCCCGGAGAATCAACTCGTCGTCGATTGGGACGCAGAGGTCTCCCGGGCGCATGCCAGGCTGGAGCTGGCCGGTGGCCGGTGGAGCGTCGTCGATGATGGCCTGAGTCGCAACGGCACGTTCGTCGGCGAGGAGCGGGTGCGCAGTCGGCGCCTACTGAGCCCCGGCGACGTCGTCCGCGTCGGCCGCACTGCCATCGTGCTGCGGGCGCCGGTCGATGGGCTGGGGGAGACGTTGACGGCGACGGACACCGCATCGGCGGTGCAGTTGTCTCCCGCGGAGCGCCGCGTGCTCGAGGCACTGTGTCGGCCCTGCTTGGTCGACCCGTCCGGCCCGCTTGCGCCCGCCTCCAATCCGGAGATCGCCGAAGTCCTCGTGCTCTCGATCGCTGGCGTCAAGACGCACCTGCGATCGCTGTTCGACAAGTTCGACATCGAGGATCTGCCGCAGAATCGCAAGCGCGCTGAGCTGGCTCGCCGCGCCATCGCGCTCGGCATCGTTCGCGGCTGATCAGGTGTAGGCCTCGAGCGACTCGGCGTCCAGGCCGAAGTACTGCTCCACGTCCTTGAGTTCGCCGGGGTTGCGCCAGGCGAAGTTGAGCTGGCTGGCGTTGCCGGGGCTCTCGAAGGCATGGAGCTCGACGACATGTCCTTTGGGGTCGACGCGGGGCACGAACAGGCGAGAGCGGCGTTTGCCGCCGCGTTCGAGGTCCAGCACGACTTTGCCTTCGACGAGCCGAAGCGCCACCCGTACCTGGCGTCCGTCGGGGAGGGCGGCGCTACTGGCCGCCAGCTCTCGTCCGTCGGGCGCCGACTCGGCCTCCGTGCCCGTGAGCTGGCGCGGCAGCGTCCGCACGGCGCCGACCTCGAGTTCGGCCCGCAGCAGCACCTCGCGATCCAGGCCGGTCCGGCGTCCCGGGCCAGAGCCAGCACCCACGGGCGAGGTCCACCGCTCGGTCGTCGCCCCGTCGGCGTCGCGCAGGCCGATCGCGCTGCCGGGCGCGACGTCGACGGCGACGAGATCGCCAGCCTCCGTCTCCAGTTCCGTCTCGAACCGGTGGGCGCCCGTGGTCGGCACCCTCACCGTTTCGGCGCGAGAGACCTGGTAGGTCACGCCGTCGCGGCTCCGCAAGATCTGGAGGGTGAGTTCGCCGCTGGCTCCGCGGACGGCCCAGGAGCGGATGAGTCCTTTGGCGGGCACGACGAGCTGGCGACCCGGCAGCGTCCGCTGCAGCAGCGAGCAGGCGGGCGAAGCGCCGTTCGGGATGGCACCCTCGCAGTCCCGAGACTGCAGTCCATCGACGGACTGCAGCGAGCTGCCGAGGGCCACGAGGCCGGGGCCGACTGCTGGCGCTGCCGCCGCCATGGCCGGAGGGTCGTCACCGGCGCCCGTCACCGCCACGAGCGCGCCGATGGCGAGGACCGCCGCCGCGCCCCCGGCAATCACGACCCGCCGTCGGCGGGGTGCCGGCGTGGCCGGCCTGGGGGAGTGGTCTGGCTGGCCACTGGTGGCGTCGTGCAGGGCGAGGTCGGGGGTAGGGTCGGCCGTCTCCTGGCCGGCCTGATCGGTGGCTGGGCTGGGCGGGCCCAGCGTGGCGGCAGCGTCGCCCACGGCTCGAGCCAGCTCGGCGGCGAAGGCGCTCGCCGAGGTCGGGCGCAGCGCCGGATCTTTGGCCAGCCCTGCTTGGAGGACGGCGTCGACGGCGGACGGCAGAGCAGGCCGACGGTCGGTCGCGGACGGCGGTGCCTCGTCGACGTGGGCGTAGAGGATGGCGGCGTCGGTCGGCCGCGGGAACACTGGGGTGCCGGTGAGTGCCTGGAAGGCCAGGCATGCCAAGGCGTAGCGGTCGCTGGCCGGCGACGGGTTGCCGCCTCGAACCAATTCGGGGGCCAAGTACGCCAGCGTCCCGGCGACGGCGCCCGTCATCGTCGGGTCGTCCTCGTGGTCGCGTGCGAGCCCGAAGTCCGCCAGCCAGGCGCGGTCTGGCCCGAGCAGGACGTTCGACGGCTTGACGTCGCGGTGTACCAGCCCGGCGGACGCGGCGGCGTCGAGCACCTCGCCGACGTCGCTGATCGCCGCGAGTGCTCGCGACACGGGCAGCTCACGCCGCGCCAGTGCAGCGCCAAGCGTGGGTCCGGCCACCAGCGGCGTGACGAGGTAGGGCCCGGCGAGCTGGTCGGTGCCGAGGTCGAGCACCGGCAAGACGCCTTCGGCGGTTGCCGCCAGCGTCCGCTGGGCCTGTGCACCGCGAAGGAACCGGTCGACGGCCGTCTGGTCGCGCAGCGTGCCGGGAAGCGCGAGCTTTAGCGCCACCTCGCCCACGTCGTCGTCGTCGCCGACGACGCGCGACGCTGCGAAGACGATCGAGGTCGTGCCCCGGCCAAGCTCACGGGCGAGCTTCCAATCGCCGACGACACTCCCGGGAACGGGCACGCCCGAATCGTACGGGTTCATCGCGCAAGCTTCTCGGGTGCAGGCGTCCGGTACTACCGCCTCAGGGCTGGAAACGGGTCACCCTCGCTCGAGGGGTCTGGTTGCGCCCGGTGCCGGAGTCGCTCAGGCGCCGCGCTTGCGCACCACGAAGCCGCGGCTCAGCAGCGTCTCCAACGCGTTCTCGAAGGCGCCGTAGTCGTGGGCCAAGAGGTGCTCAAGTGGAGTGCCAGCCGGGCCAGAGGCTCGCACCCACCGCTGGATACCTTCTGCGCTGACCTGCTCGCCAGCGGCGCGCAGCAGCTCATCGAGCACGGCGGTCTGCGGAAGCAGGTCGGCCTCGCCGGTCAGCAACTGCACGGGGGAGAGGCCAAGGATGTCGCAGAGTTCGTCGTCGCCGAGGCCGAGCTGCGCCTGCACCCGCTCGCCGGCGCCCGCCGGCGTCATGCCGTCTCCCCGCGCCGCGGCACCCTAATCCTCGCGGTAGGTGCTCTTGCCGGTGAGGGCGAGGGCGGCCTTCTCGGTACCGCGCTCGGCCAGCGTCTTGGTGATGGCGAAGACGAGCGCCTCAACCGCGGCGGCCAGCAAGACGTAGCGCAGCTTGACGGCCATGTCCTTGGCTTCGGGGCGCTCGTTGCCCGGAACGCCGTCGACGTGACTGAGCACGGAGGCGTTCATTCGCTCGGCCCCCTTGCGGGCGAGAAGGCCGAGTCCGATCGAGATGGGAGCGCGCACGAGAAACACGCCTTGCAGCTTATAGCGGTGCCCCAGGAGGGGAGAGGGCGGTCCCGGACGAGAAATCGCTACCATCTACCGCCGCTATGGCCAACGACACCCTCACCCTCGCCCTCAAGCCTCGCGAGGTCGGCAACTCGCGCGATACGCGCCGCCTTCGTCGCGCCGGCACGATCCCCGGCGTGCTCTACGGCCTCGACCAGGAGCCCAAGGCGGTTGCGATGCAGCCGGCCGATCTGCGCCTGGTGCTGATCGACTCCGCTGCCCTCTTCAACGTCGAGCTCGAAGGGGAGCAGGTTCCGGTCCTCATCAAGCAGGCCGACCGCCACCCCGTGCGCGGCGAGGTCACCCACGTGGACTTCCTCCGCGTCGACCTCACCCAGCCGATTGAGGCCGTGGTCGCCATCGAGCTCACCGGCGTTGAGCAGTCGCAGGGCGTGATCGATCGCGGCGTGCTGGACCACCAGCTCCGCGAGGTCACGATCTCCGCGCTGCCGACCGCCATCCCGGACGTCATCACCATCGACGTCTCCTGGATGGGCCTGGGCGACACCTTCCTGCTCAACCGCATCACGCCGCCCGAGGGCGTCACGATCGTCTCCGAGCACGCCGACGAGATCGCCGTCGCGACCATCGTCGCCTCGCGCGGTGCGAAGGCCGCCTCCGACGCCGAGGCTTCTGCTGATGGCGAAGGCGACGCCTCCGACGCCTCCTAAGGACTGACGCGCCATGCGGCTCGGCGGTACGCCGCCGGCCGATTGGCTGCTCGTCGGCCTCGGCAACCCGGGTGCGCAATATGCGCGTACCCGCCACAACATCGGCTGGATGGTGCTCGACGAACTCGAGCGCCGCTGGGACCTGAGGCGCGACCGCAAACTCCGCTTCAAGTCCCAGGTCGCCGAGGGTCGCACCATGCCGGGCGGCCCAAGGGTCGCGCTCCTTTGGCCGCAGACCTTCATGAATCTGATCGGTGAAGCCGCGAGCCCGGCTCGCGGCGCCTACAGGGTTCCCGTCGATCACGTGATCGCGATCCACGACGAGATCGACCTGAAGTTCGGTGATCTGCGCGCGCGTCTCGGCGGCGGAATGGCCGGCCACAACGGCCTCAAGTCGATGAAGGCCCAGCTCGGCACGCCCGACTTCGGCCGTATTCGCATCGGCGTCTCTCGGCCCGACTCGACCGATCCCGAGATCGTCTCGGCCTGGGTGCTCGGCAGATTCAGCGAGCCGCCGGCCGAGGTCGCCAGGCTCGTCAGTGATGCCGCTGATCTCGTTGAATCCGTCATCGATGGCCGTACGACCCTTGAGGCCGGCGGCCAGCGGCGCCGCTGAGGCGGCGCTCCGCCCGATGCTCGTGCGCGCGGCGGCGCTCCTCCTCGTCGTCGGCGCGGTCTGCGTGGTGGCCGCGATGGCCAGTGCAACGACGGCCACGAAGCCGAAGACCCCGACCTACCACGGCATGCGCTGTCCGGACCCGGTCGGTCACCGCGTCACGGAATGCCGGCTGGGCGTCCGCGGCACACCCGACCTGAGTCGCAAGGGCTGGCGGAAGGTGTTTGGAGCGGAGGTGACGGTCAGTGAGCCCGTCACCCAACTCGTTGCCAATCCCGCAGCCGGGAACCGGCCCGACTGGGCGCTCCTCGATTCACTCGGCCAACCGATGGGTCGGCTGGCTTACGACGTCGAAAAGCAGCGGTTCACGCTGACGGCCTTCGATGGCATCGCCTACCGCGTCACCACCGTCAACATGCGCGGCCACGGGTGTGCGGCCAGTCGCCGCCAGTCCCGGTCATTCGCGCTGATGCAGCTCATCGCGCCGAAGATGCCGTCGTCCGGCGGGCAAGCGTTCCTCGACGCCCAGGCGTTCGCTGGCAGTACCGCGGCGACGGTCTTCGCGCAGCAGCTCGGCGGCGGGACCGGCTGCGGACCCGTCGGCAAGGTCCGCGGCAAGCAGCGCCCGCTGGCCAATCCGAACGTCGGAGCGAGCGCCCACGCCCGCCTGTCCAACGGCGTGATCAACACCGTCACCGAGTACGACGCCAAACCGCCGTTCGGCAACACCGTCTACTTCATGAGCAACACGACATCGGTGAAGGTCGGCGGCGTGGCCCGCGGGATGGTGCGCGTCGGCACGCCCGTCTCCAAAGTCGACCAGTTCCGTCGCTGCGACCCGAACAGCGACGGCACGCTGACGTGGCGGTACGTGGCGATCCACACCGGCAAGCGCTCGCGCCCACGGCTCTACGGCTGGATCCCGGCGCGCTGCTCCGGCGCCGACGTCCCCGCGACGGCGGCCCCGGCGCCAACGACCGCGCCGACCAGGCCTTGACGAATCAACCGCCACGCGGCCCTGGCGTCACCGTCTTGGGCAACCTCGCCGTCGACCGCATCGACGGTCGCCCGCCCAGCCCTGGCGGCGGCCCATCGTTCGTCGCGATGCCGCTGGAGGCCACCGGCGTCGGTGGCCGGATCGTCACGCGTGCGGCCCACGCCGACTTGCCGCTGTTCGCGGACGTCCTCGCAGGCTCCGGCGTGCCCGTCACGGTGCTGCCGGCCGAGGTCACGAGCGCGTTTGGAATGCACTACGACGGCGACGAGCGCACGATGACGGTCGACGCCGTGGGGCCCGTGTGGCACGCCGCCGACATCGACGCTGCCGCGATCGACACGGCGTGGGTCCACGTCGCCCCGTTGCTTCGCTCAGACTTCAGTCCGGCGGCGATCGCGCGGCTCGTCGAACTCGGCCACCACGTCGCCTACGACGGCCAGGGGCTGGTCCGCGTGGCCGAGGAAGGGCCGCTGCTCGTCGACGCCCGCTTCGACCCCGCCCTGCTCGAGGGGATCCAGATCCTCAAGCTCGCCGACGACGAGGCCAGCGTGCTGACGGGCGGCGAGTTTGGCGTGACTGACGCCGTGGCACTCGACGTGCCCGAGATCCTCGTCAGCCGCGGATCTGAGGGGTGCGACCTGTTCGTCGGCGAGGCGCGGCACGTGATTCCGCCGGCCTTCCGCGTGCGCGGCGTGCACGCGACCGGAGCCGGCGACACGTTCACCGTCGCCTACGTCGCGGCACGCTCACGTGGCGACGAGCCCGTCGACGCCGCGCGCGTGGCCAGCCAGCTCGTGGCCGAGCTGCTCCAGACCCGCCTCGAGTCTCAGGGCACCTAGACTCACCCACCGGCATGACCCTGCGCCCGCTCCTCGACCACCTCGACCGCACCCCTGAGGGCAAAGCCCTGCTCGGCGGCGGCACCGCGGTCGTCAGCCAGACGCTGCGGCCCTACGTCATTGCCTCGATGGCTGCCGACCGCGACGAGCCGTTGCTGGTGGTCTGCTCCAGCGAGGACGAGGCCCGCGAACTGGCCCATGAACTCTCCGCGTGGTTGTTCCCCCAGCGTGCGCGGTGGTACCCGGCCCGCGGCGTCGCCTACAAGTCGCACCTCGCGCCGCCGCCGCACCTGATCGGCCTGCGTATTGCTGCGATCGACGCGCTCGTCGACGCGGCCAACGACGATGACGTCGCCAGCCGCACCCAGGCCCCGCCGGTGATCGTCGCTAGCGCCGCCGCGCTCGCCGAGCTGATCCCGGATCCGGAGCTGCGCCCGCACTCCACGAGCCTGGCCAAGGGCGACCTCATCGATCTCGACGAGTTCGCCACCGAGCTCGTTGACCGCGGCTACGAGCGGGTGGAGCAGGTGGAGGACCGCGGCCAGTTCGCGATCCGCGGCGGCCTGCTCGACCTCTTCCCGGCGACGTCAGACAACGCCGTCCGCATCGACCTCTTCGACATCGAGATCGAGTCGATCCGCTCCTTCTCCACGTTCACCCAGCGCTCCATCGCCGAGCTGCAGGAGGTCGAGGTTGCGCCGGCTGCCGAACTCTCCGCTGAACTCCGGGTGGCGCCTGAGATGGCGGCAGGCGCCGAGAGCGAGCGCCCAGATATCTCCGAGCTCCTGCCGCTCGACCGTTTCGTCAGCCCGCTCAGCCTGATCGGCGACGCCGGCGTCGTCCTGCTCTCTGAAGTCGAGCTTCGCAACGCGGTCGCCGAGCACGCGCTCGAGGTCAGCTCGACGATCCACGCCGACGACGCCAGCCGGCTCTACGTCGATCCGGACGTCCTCCTGAGCGAGCTGAGTGAGCGCAAGGTGCTTCAGCTCGAGCTCACGGGCGACCACGACGGCGCGCCCGAGCTGCGTGGTCAGGCACCCGACGCGATGGCATCGACGCTCGGCGAGGCCGAGGGCCAGCTCGAGCAGCTCGTGCGCTCCGGCTACCGCGTCGTGGTCACCTGGCCGCAGCGTGGCGAGGGCGAGCGCGCGGCGTTCAACCTTGCCCGCACCAAGCACCGCTGGATCGAGGATGGCGGGAAGCCCGAGGAGCGCACGGTCGACTTCGCGGTGAGCCCGCTCAGCGACGGCTTCATCGCCGCCTCCCTCAAGCTCGCCGTCATTCCGGTACGCCGGCTGCTGCGCCGACGCCGCACGAAGGCCGAGAACGCCCGCCGTGGCCGTGGCGTCCTGCGGTCGTTTGCGGATCTGCGCCTGGGTGACATCGTCGTCCACGAGGACCACGGCGTCGCTCGGTTCGCCGGCTTCGACACCAAGACGGTCGCGGGCGTCACCCGCGACTACCTCGAGCTCGAGTTCCAGGGCTCCGACCGCGTCTTCCTGCCGACCGAGCAGCTGGCGAAGATCAGCCGCTACGTCGGCGCCGACGGCGCGCACCCGCCGCTCTCCAAGCTTGGCGGCAAGTCGTGGGAGACGATGCGGGCCCGTGCTCGCAAAGCGGCCCAGCAGCTCGCCGGCGAGCTGCTCAACCTCTACGCCGAGCGCAAGCGCCGCATGGGGCACACGTTCCCGCGCGACAGCGAGTGGCAGCAGCAGTTCGAGGAGCGCTTCCCGCACCGCGAGACGGCCGACCAGCTCGAGGCGATCGAGTTCGTCAAGGAAGACATGGAGTCGGCTCGCCCGATGGATCGTCTGCTCTGCGGCGACGTGGGCTTCGGCAAGACCGAGGTTGCCCTGCGCGCCGCCTTCAAGGCCGTCGCCGACGGCAAGCAGGTCATGGTCCTCGCGCCGACCACGATTCTCGCCCAGCAGCACTTCGGCACCTTCTCCGAGCGGCTGCGCGACTACCCGTTCTCCGTCGACCTCGTCAGCCGCTTCCGCTCCACGGCCGAGCAGAACGCCGCAATCGAAGGCTTCTCCACCGGCAAGGTCGACATCCTGATCGGCACCCACCGTCTGCTCGGCAAGGACGTCCATCCGAAGGACCTGGGCCTGCTCGTGCTCGACGAGGAGCAGCGGTTCGGCGTCAAGCAGAAGGAACTCATGCGCCAGCTGCGGCTGCGCGTCGACGTGCTCGCCATGAGCGCCACGCCGATCCCGCGCACGCTGCAGATGTCACTCGCCGGCATCCGCGACATCTCCGTGATTGCCACGCCGCCAGAAGGCCGCCGCGCCGTCAAGACGATCGTCGGTGAGTACGACGAGGAACAGGTCCGGATGGCGATCGAGCGTGAGCTGAATCGCAACGGCCAGGTCTTCTTCCTCCACAACCGCGTGGAGTCGATCGACGAGACCGCCGAGCGCCTGCGCGGACTCGTACCGGGCGCGAAGGTGGTCGTCGCCCACGGCCAGCTCGACGAAACCGAGCTGGAGGAGAAGATGATGAGCTTCGTCCGCGGCGAGGCCGACATCCTCGTCAGCACGTCGATCATCGAGACCGGCATCGACGTCCCCAGCGCCAACACACTGATCATCGACCGCGCTGATCTCTTCGGCCTCTCCCAGCTCCACCAGATCCGTGGCCGCGTCGGCCGCAGCGCCGCCAAGGCCTACGCCTACATGCTCTACCCGAGCTCGATGGAGCTCACCGAGCAGGCTGCCCAGCGCCTCTCGGCCCTTGCCGACCACTCCGACCTGGGCGCCGGCCTCAAGATCGCCATGCGCGACCTGGAGCTGCGCGGCGCCGGCAACCTCCTCGGCGACGAGCAGTCCGGCCACGTCGCCGCCCTCGGCTTCGAGCTCTACCTGCAGATGATCGACGAGGCCGTTCGCGCGATGGGCGGCACGGAGGAAGACGGCGACGGGGAAGACGAGATCGGCGTGGTCCGCCTCGACGTGACCCTCGACGCCTATGTCCCGGCCGGCTACATCGGCTACGAGCAGGCCAAGATCGACGTGCACCGCCGCATCGCTGGCGCCACCGGCATCGAGGAGATCTTCTCGCTGCGCAACGAACTCACCGACCGCTTCGGCGAGCTGCCCGAGCCGCTGGAGAACCTGCTCCACCTGCAGCAGGCCCGGATCCTGCTCGGCCGCGCCGGGGCCCGCACCGTGGGTGTACGCGCCGGCCGCATCACGGCGACGCCGATCGACCTCGACTCCGCCGGGCTCAAGCGCCTGCGCGGCGACGTGCAAGGCGTCACCTTCGACTCCGGCCGCTCGACGGTGCAGGCGAGACTGCCCGAGGGTCCGGAGCTGGCCGCGGGACTCGTGAGCTTCGCCGAGGGCGTCCTTGCGGCGGTCGAAGAGACGCGCGAGCGCGTTGGCGCGGCGGCGGTCTGACGTCAACGAACTGTGACCGACGTCATCGCGCGGCGTGCATGGGTAGTATCCGCGAACCGTGAAGACGTCTCTCCGTTCCCTGCTCCTAATTCTGCCGGTCGTCTCGCTCTCCTTGGCCGCCTGCGGTGGCCCGCCGGAGGGCGACGTCGCCGTCATCAAGACCGACAATGCTGAGCTGAACGTCTCGCAGGAGCAGTTCAAGCGCTTCTTCGGCGCCGCGCTCTCGCAGGCTCAGCAGAAGGCCGTAAAGGAAACCACTCCGCTGGTTTCCCCGGACTTCAAGGCTTGCGTGGCGGAGAAGAAGAAGGCGATCCCGAAGGACAGTCAGCGCAAGTCGACGTCCGACAGCGATCTCAAGAAGCAGTGCGAAGAGCAGTACGAGCAGACCGCCAACACGGCGATGCAGCAGCTCATCAACCTGAACTGGATCAAGGCCGAGTCAGACAAGCGGGGCATCGAGTTCCGCAAGGCCGAACTCGCCCGCGAGCTTGAGTCCACGATCACCCAGCAGTTCCAGGGCGAGGAGGGCTACAAGGCCTTCCTGACGCAGTCCGGTCTGACGAAGGAAGACGTCGAACTCAACATCGTCGCCAAGCTCGGCCAGGACAAGATCGTCGCCGACCTGCAGGCCGAGAGCACGGAGCCGACCGCCATTGAGGTCCGCCGGTACTTCGAGAGCAAGCGCGAGACGTACGTGCAGCCTGAGACGCGCGACCTTCGCCTGATCAAGGCCAAGGACGAAGCCGACGCCAAGGCCGCCAAGGCCGCGATCGAGTCCGGCCAGAGCTGGACGGCCATCGCCAAGAAGTACTCGACCGACGCTGCCACCAAGGATCAGGGCGGCAAGGTCCTCGCGACCACCGCTGATCAGCAGCCGCCGGAGTTCGGTGGCACGGTCTTTAAGGCCAAGTCCGGCACGCTCCTGGGGCCGATCAAGACTTCGCTCGGCTGGTACGTCGTGAAGGTGCAGAACGTCAACGCGGAGAAGCAGCCGAACTTCAAGGAGCTCGAGCCGCAGCTCAAGCAGGCGCTCCAGCAGGAGAACCAGCAGGCCGCGATCAACCAGTTCCGCACGCTGTTCCTCGCCCGCTGGGCCGCTCGCACCACGTGTGCCAGCGACCAGAATGATCTCGTTGCCTGTGGCGGCGACACCGGTGCCTCCGCTGAGCAGGAAGCTGCCCAGGAGAAGGCGACGCCGCCTCCGGGCGCCGGCGTCCCGCAGTTCGCGCCGACGACGCCCGTCGACCCGGCCGCGCAGCAGATCGACCCGGCTCAGCAGCAGCAGCAGGTTCAGACGGCTCCGGCCAGCTGATCCACGTCTGATGACGACTGAGGGAGCAGGGCCGGTTCGTCCGCCTGCGCTCCCCGCCGAGGGCGGTGCAGCGGAAACGCTCGCCGCCCTCGATGCGTTGGTACGCCAACTGCGGGTGGAGTGCGCGTGGGATCGTGTGCAGGATGAGCGCACGATCGTGCCGCACACGCTCGATGAGGCCTACGAGGTCGCCGACGCGGCTATGGCCGGCGAAGATGCCCACCTCGCCGACGAACTCGGCGACCTCCTCTTCCAGGTCTTCTTCCTCACGCTCCTGCTCGAGGAGCGCGGCGTCTCAAGTCTGAGCGAGGTCGCCGCCGGGCTCTTTCGCAAGCTCGTGCGCCGCCACCCCCACGTCTACGGCGAAGCCGTCGCCGAGACGGCCGGCGAGGTGCGCTCCACGTGGGAGCAGATCAAGCGCGGGGAGGAGGGACGCCGCGGCGGCCTCTTTGGCGAGGTCCCCGAGCTGCTCCCGGCGCTGCTGCTGGCTCGCAAGAGTCAACGCCGCGTCGCCCATGCCGGCGGCGACCCGCTCCAGGCCCTCGGCCTCGAGGGCCGCCAGCGAGAGCTCCCGGCCGACGACACCGCAGCGTTCGCCGCACTCGGGGATGATCTCTTCGTGCTCGTAGATGCCGCGCGTCGTCGCGGCCTCGATCCCGAGCTGGCACTGCGCGCGACCACCGCACGGCTGCGGGCAAGCGCCCAACCACCCACGTCACCGTCACCAGACCAAGGAACACGATGAGCACGGTCCAGAGCGTCCACGCCCGGCAGATCCTCGACAGCCGCGGCAACCCGACCGTCGAGGTCGACGTCACGCTCAGCAGCGGAGCCTTCGCCCGCGCAGCGGTGCCGTCCGGCGCATCCACCGGCGAGTTTGAGGCCACCGAGCTGCGCGACGGCGGCGACGCCTACCTCGGCAAGGGCGTGCTGAACGCCGTCGCCAACGTCAACGGCGAGCTCGCCGCTGCCGTCAAAGGCTTCGACGCCACCGACCAGGCTGGCCTCGACAAGACCCTGATCGACGTCGACGGCACCCCGACGAAGTCGCGCCTGGGCGCCAACGCCATCCTCGGTGTGTCGCTTGCGGTCGCCAAGGCGGCCGCCGTCGACGCCGGCCAGCCGCTGTGGCGCCACCTCGGCGGCGAGTCGGCGGTCACGCTGCCGGTCCCGATGATGAACGTCCTCAACGGCGGCTCACACGCAGACAACTCGGTCGACTTCCAGGAATTCATGGTCGTCCCGTGCGGCGCCTCCTCCTTCAGCGAGGGCCTGCGGATCGGCACCGAGGTGTTCCACAACCTCAAGAAGCTGCTCCACGATCGCGGCATGGCCACGTCGGTCGGCGACGAGGGCGGCTTCGCTCCGAACCTCTCCTCCAACGAGGAAGCACTCCAGGTCCTCGTCGACGGCATCGAGAAGGCCGGCTACAAGCCCGGCGTCGATGTCGCCATCGCCCTGGATCCCGCCACCTCCGAGATCTACAAGGACGGCGTCTACGTCCTCGAGCATGAGGGCCGCTCCCTCACCTCGCAGGAGCTCGCCGACTACTGGGCAGACAAAGCCGGCAAGTACCCGATCCTCTCCATCGAGGACGGCATGAACGAAGAGGACTGGGACGGCTGGAAGGTCCTCACCGACGCCATCGGCGAGAAGGTCCAGCTCGTCGGCGACGACCTGTTCGTCACCAACCCCGAGCGCCTGAAGCGCGGCATCGACCTCGGCGTCGGCAACTCGATCCTCATCAAGGTCAACCAGATCGGCACGCTCACCGAGACCCTCGAGGCGATCCGCATGGCCCACGAAGCCGGCTACACCGCCGTCATGAGCCACCGCTCCGGCGAGACCGAAGACGTCACCATCGCCGACCTCGCCGTCGCCACCGGCGCCGGCCAGATCAAGACCGGCGCGCCGTCCCGCTCAGACCGCGTCGCCAAGTACAACCAGCTCCTGCGCATCGAAGAAGCACTCGGCTCCAAGGCCGTCTACCCCGGGCGCAGCGTCTTCCGCAGCTAGCGGAGAACGGTTCCGCAGGACTCCTTGCCGGCCGTCTTGGTCGGCAGGGAGCGGCGGGGCACCGTCGAAAGACGCGCGCATGGACCGCTCCGTGGCCGCCAGCCCGACCGCCGCTCGCGTCACGCTGCGCCCCGATCGCTTCGCGCGCATCTTCCTCGCCGTCTGCGTCGCCGCCTGCATCTGGCTGGCGATCGGGCCGACCCGCGACTACCTCAGCACGCAGAACCGCGCGGAGGACACCCGGCAGCAGCTCAACAGCCTGCAAGCTGAGCAGCGCCGTCTGGAGGCCCAGAGCCGCGAGATGAGCCGTGGGACCGGCCTAGAGGAGCAAGCGCGGCGTCAGGGCCTCGTAGGCCCCTCAGAGCGGTCCTATGTGATCGAGGACCTCCCTCAGCCGTAGAAGCGTCGCGCCCGGCTGAGCTAGCCTGATGGGCTGTGGACCACGACGACGCCCGACTCACGGACTGGCTCGAAGCTGAGCGGCGCGTCGGCCGCGAGCCGCTCCCGCGCCGCCAGCGCCTCGACGACCTCGCCGACATCCTGATCGCCGAACTGCGCAGGCGCGTCGGCCGACCATTCCGCCTCGACGAGCTCGTGCGCCAATACGAGTCCGGCACCGACTGGGCCGTCGACCTCCTCGTACTGAACGCTCCCGAAGAGCCGTGGGCGTGGGCGCCAAGCCTCGCCGTCGACGCCGCCTTCAGCCGCTACGCCCGCTTCGCCCGCGACGTCGGCGGCGGCAGGAGAATCGGAGCGGCCAGATACGAGATCGGCCGCATCATTAACTGAGCCCGGTCAGGGGCGAGCGGAAGCGCCGCAGGTCAGGAATGACCGACGGCGCTCCATGCGCGCTCGGGCCCGCCGTAGCGGGGCCTTGGGTTTATGCGTCCCCGGTGGAAGCGCCGACGGCGTCCGAAGACTCGTCGGTCGCTTTGGTGCCCGACTCAGGGCGGCGGATGATGATCTGGTCAGCCTCAAAGGTGACTTCGATCGGCCGTTGTCCGGCCCAGTGCTCGGCATAGATGGCGCTGTCGGCCACGGCAGGGTCGAGCCAAAGGCCATACCCCTCTTCGCCGTGGTCGAAGGTCGCCTCAAACGTCGTCTCGGAGCTGCGGCGGCCTCGGCCACCTCGGCGTCCTCGGCGGCGGCGACGGGAACCGGCTTCGGTCTCGTCGCTGTCGTCTTCATCATCGGACTCGCCAGCTGCCGCGCGTGCTTCAGCTTTGGCTTTCGCCTCCGCCTCAGCTTTCTCTTTCGCGGCGGCCTCTTCCGCGGCGCGACGAACGGCCTCGGCTTCGAGTTCCTTCGCGATGAGCGCGTCGTCCTCCGCTCGGAGGTCGACCTCGCCGGCTGGGCTGGCAGCCTGAGCTTCTTCGCCCGTGCCCTCCGTCAGGTCGTTCTCTGCCTTGAAGGCGGAGATCTGCTGCACGGTGGCCTCGAGCTGATGGGCGATCCACGCGTCAGTCCGTCCCTGGCGCACCCAGGTTCGGATCTGATTCAGTTGCGGACGCAGTGATCGTCTAGCCATCGCTGCGCAGGTTACTTGAGCCACCGGTGGCCGGGCGCCCTGGCTGGCCGTGCGGCTCCGGCCATTCGGGTACGCTCGCGGTGGTTGCACCTATCGGCCGGTCGTGCTTGGATCGACGGACGGTCGGGTGTACCCGCACCCCTCCACGCATGCTCGTTCTCACCAGGAAACCCGGCGAAGCCATCGTCATCGGCGACGACATCGAGATCGAGATCGTGGCGATCGGCGGCGGGAAGGTCCGGGTGGGCATCACCGCCCCGCGTTCGACCACCGTGCACCGCAAGGAGGTCTGGGTCGAACTCCAGACCGAAGGCGCCGCCGAAGAGAACGGTGCCGCGCCTGCAGAGCCGGCCGCAGACGCCGAGGCGCCAAGCAGCTAACTCGCTGGCGTCAGGCGACCACGCTGACGCCGAGAGATGGGTCCGAGAGATCCGCGCAGCGCGCGGGGGGACCTATCCCCCCAAGACCAAGTAGAGCGCCTTGAACATCACGACCGTGACGATGACGGCCGTGGCGATCAGGGCGAGCGCGAGCAGGATGAACCGTCGACCGCCTTGGCGGTTGATGTTCTCTACCTGCCGTTGCTTCGTGCGGTGCTCGACCTTGGCTTGCACGAGCGTCGCGGCGCGACGCTCCTGGGCGATTTGGTCGGCAAACGCTTGCTCGAAGTCGACGAGGCTCTGGTCCATGCGAACAGCCACGGCCTTGAAGGCTACTGAACCGACCGGGGCGTTTGCCAGCCTGAACATCAACCTCAAGTTGATCTAGAGACTTTTCGGGCCATAACGCCGTTTGGCGGCGTAGCGTCGCTGCCAGAAATGGTCTGATGAGTGGGAATAGTGAGAGAAAGACCTGCAAATTCGCTAGTTACATGAATGTAACTCGCGCTCGCCTTTCCGTGGTCGAGTCGCAGCGTTCGCGCGCCATCGCGGCGAGTTGAACCTCGTTCTGTGACAAGCGCACGCGCCTACGACAAACGGCCGCTTCGACCCCATTTGGAGTCGAAGCGGCCGTCGTGGGGCGGACCTGAGCCCGAGTCGCCGGGCGCCGAGGCGCCCGGCAGCGGTCGTCGCTTAAGCGATGGTCACGTCGCCGGAGAGGTAGACGTCCTGGATGGCGTGCAGGAGAGCAGCACCCTCGCCGATGGGGCGCTGGAACGCCTTGCGGCCGGAGATGAGGCCCGCGCCGCCGGCGCGCTTGTTGATGACGGCGGTGCGGACGGCCTCGGCGAGGTCGGTCACACCGGACGACGCGCCGCCCGAGTTGATCAGGGGTGCGCGGCCCATGTAGCAGTTGGCCAGCTGGTAGCGGGTCAGATCGATCGGGTGATCGGTCGTCAGCTTGTCGTAGATCAGCGGCGACGTCTTGCCGTAGCTGGAGGTCTGGTTCAGCGCGTTGTAGCCCCCGTTGTTCTCCGGGAGCTTCTGCTTGATGATGTCGGCCTCGATCGTCACGCCCAGGTGGTTGGCCTGGCCGGTGAGGTCGGCAGCGACGTGGTAATCGACGCCGTCGACGACGAACGCCGGGTTCCGCAGGTAGCACCACAGCACGGTGAAGAGCCCCTCGCGGTGCGCCTCCTCGAAGAGCTCGGCGACCTGAACGATCTGGCGACGCGACTCGTCGGAGCCGAAGTAGATCGTGGCGCCGATGCCGGCAGCTCCGAGTTCCTTGGCGCGCTGGACCGACGAGAACTTGATCTGGTCGAACGCGTTCGGGTAGCCCAGGAACTCGTTGTGGTTGACCTTCACGATGAAGGGGATCTTGTGCGCGTACTTGCGCGAGACCGAGCCGAGGACGCCGAGCGTCGAGGCAACGGCGTTGGTGCCACCCTCGATCGCGAGCTTCACGATGTTCTCGGGGTCGAAGTAGTCGGGGTTCGGCGCGAACGACGCGCCGGCCGAATGCTCGATGCCCTGGTCGACCGGCAGGATGCTCACGTAGCCGGTGTCGGCGAGCCGACCGTGGCTAAAGAGCGCCTGCAGGTTGCGGAGCACCTGCGGATTGCGATCGGTGATCGAGTAGATCCGGTCGACGAAATCCGGGCCCGGGAGATGCAGGCTCTCGGCCGGGATGGCGGTCGACTTGTGGTTCAGCAGCGAATCGGCGTCCGCTCCCAGCAGTTCCTCGAGCCGTGAGCTCGTCAGTTCAGCAGTGGACACCAGATTCCTCCGTTGTGATGCGCATGGCGATAACGGGTGAGTCTACGGGCGCGGGCGCTTCGGCGCGGACTTCATCGGGCGCTCTTGCACACGCCCTCAGGGCAGCCCGCTGCTCGCCCAAGGGTGGCTGCTGGAACCGACCGGGCGCCGCGCGCCTATCATCGGCGGAGATGCCGCGCGAATTCGTGACTCAAGCCGAGCTCGAGGCGGCCTTGGAGGCCCTTCGAGAACCTGGCCGGTTCGACACCGCGGAGCGCCTGGTCGCCCAGGCAGCCCCCGGTCTCCAACGCATTTTGCTTGAGGCGCTGGCGAGCGGCGGCTGGGGCGCCGACGACGACGCTCGCGAGATCGACAAAGCCATCGCCGCCTCGGATCCCGTCGCTGCCCGCACCGCGCTGACGGCCTTGCTCAGCGAGCAGACGCGCGTCGCGATGCTCGTTGGCGTCGCCATTGGCATCGAACTCTCGGCCGAACTGCGGCTCCATAGCGACGAGCCTTCACTCGCCATCTCCCAGCACACGACAACCCAAAAGGGGTCCCTGTGAGCATCCGGTATCTCGGCCACGCGGCCTTCCTGCTGACGGGCGGCGGCGCGACGGTGCTGATCGATCCGTTCCTGACCGGTAACCCCAAGGCGCCGATCGGACCCGATGACGTCGATCCCGACGTCATCCTCCTCACGCACGGCCACGGCGATCACCTTGGCAACACCGTCGGTATCGCCAAGCGAACCGGCGCCACCGTCGTGGCAATCGTCGAGCTGGCGGCCGAGATCGCCGAGGACCTTCCGGATGGGCACGACGTGCGCGACCCCAACCTCGGCGGCACGATCACCTTCGACTGGGGTTGGGTTCGACTCACCCCCGCCTGGCACACCGCGCTCACTCCGAGCGGCACGCCGCACACGCCGGCCGGTCTCGTCGTGCATTACGGCGGCAAGACGATCTACTTCCTTGGCGACACGGCGCTCTTCAGCGACCTCGCACTTCCCGGCCAGCGCGACGAGCTGGACGCCGCTGTCGTGCCAATTGGTGGGCATTACACGATGGATCGCTTCGACGCCGTCCGTGCGGTGGAACTCGTCGGGGCCCCCGTGGTGATCCCCTGCCACTTCGACACCTTCCCACCCATCGAGACCGACTCCGCGGCGTTCGCGGCCGACGTCGAAGCTGCCGGCAAGCGAGCGATTGTGCTCGCGCCCGGCGAGGAGACCACGCTGTGAACGCATCTGCCGTCGTCCTGATCGAGGCCGACCGTACGGCCATGCAGACACTCGGGGGCGATCTCGCGCAGATCCCAGGTGTCCGGACGGTCTATGCCGTCACGGGCGAATGGGATTTCGTCGCGACGGTCGACGTCGACGCGCATAACAAGCTCCGTACCGTGATCAGCGAGCACATCCAGGTGCTCGAGGGCGTCGCCCGCACCCAAACGCTCGTCGCCCTCGACACGCACGAAGGGACCGGCGGCGCCGCGTGACGGCCGCCGCTCCTCCCGCTGGCGCGTCACCGTCGGCCGCGCCAGCCGCTGACCCGACCCTCCTTGAGCTCGCGCGCGGCGGTTCGCGCTGGGCGGTGGTCGGCCTGGTCGTCCTCACGATCGGTGCCCTCCTGGCGGCGCTCTCGCTGACGGTGCTGCGCCCCGGCAAGCCCAAAGGCGGCGGCGCGCAGGTCAGCGTCTCCGGCAACCCTGGGTTCCAGCTCGACTACGCCCGCGGAGAGCTCCGTGTGAAGTCCGCAAGCCCCGCTGGGGTCGAGCTGGTCGACCGCAGCAGCTCCGACGCCAGCGGAAGCTCGCGCCTGCTCGTTACCCCGCAGACGCTGCCTGCCTACGAAGGCTCTCCGACCGGCGCCCTCCCGCTCGCCAGCGCGGAGGCTGAGCGCACGATCGCTGCTCGGTTTGATCCTGGAACGGTGCGCTTCACCGAAGAAGGCCTCGTGAACATCGGTCCGAACCCCGGCTACCAGCTGTCGTACGTCGCCAAGCGCGATGGAACCACCTGGTACGGCCGTGCAGCGATTGTGGTCCCCGACGTCGACGGCGAGCGTGCAGCACTCCTCATGGACGGGCAAGAGGAACGTGTCTCAGGCGACCCGCGGGCGATCAAGAGCCCTCGAGCGGTCGGCCGCCAAGGAGACCTGCGCCGCCCGATGAAGTCGCTCGTCTTCGTCGACTAGGCGCGGCGCGGCAACTACTGCGTTGCCCACGAGCCCTCAACGGGCTCGGGGTCGCTAGGCGCCGGTCGTCGGCGCCGGGACGTCCGGGGCCGGCGTGCTTGCCGGGTCGGGCACAGGCGCGGGTGCGGGCTCAGGCTGCGCGGGTGCAGGCGGCGTGGGCGCGACGGCCTGCGCCGGCGGTGCTGCGGGCGTGGTCGGCACCTGCGGGCGCATCGACGGCGGCACCGGGATCGGCAGGTGGACGGGGCGGCGCACTTGGATCTCGTCGCTGCGGTCCTCGATCTCGGGGAGCGGCTCGACGTCGGTGCGGTCCTCGATCGTCGGAGCGGTCGGCGTGGTCGTCGAAGGGGTCGTGGTCGTCGCGGAGGCGTCCGGGAACTCGGCACCGGCGGGCGTCGTGATCATCACCGGCTCCTGCGGACTCTCCGGCTCGGAAGGGGTAGTGCCGGGGGTGGTCTCGGCCGGCTTGTCGTCAGCGGCGTTCTTCGCGGCTTTGGCGTCACCGGGGGTCGTCGCGGCCAACGCGGGTGCGACCCCTCCGACGGGAGGCGTCTGGGGCGACGGTGTGGCGGGCTGCTCGCGCACCACGCGCGCTTGCTGCTGCTCGGTGATCGCGGGGCGCGACGGCGTGGTGACGTGCTTGACCTCCACGGCCGCGCCGGTCACCGCAACGGCGGCGGCAAGCCCGGTCATCGTCTTCGCGGAAAGGACGCCGCCGATCGAGATGATCCCGCCGCCGCCGGCCGCGGCAGCTCCGCCAGCAGCAGCGCCACCGGCCGCGCCTGACGCGTGCCCGGTCGCGAGAATCGACTTCACCAGGATGATCAGGCCAAACGCCGGCGCGAGCATGGCCAGGGCCTTGTTGGTGTCTTTGAGATCCTGCTGGAACGCCGAGCAGCTCTTGCATTCCTTGAGGTGGCGGCGCGTCGGCGGCGTGAGCTTGTCGACGAGACCCTCGGCGTGCTGGCCGAGTTCGAAGCGGACCTCATCGCAGGAGAGCCGTCGCGACTCTGCGGCCTCGGCGAGGCCGACGCGCGCTCGAACGAGCAGCGACTTCACCGCAGCGACGGTGTTGTCCATGGCCAGGGCGATCTGCTCGTAGGAGAGGTCGTCGATCTCGCGCAGCAGGATCGCGGTGCGCTGCGTCTCGGGAAGCGCCTGGATATCGGAGAGGAGCTGGCGGACCTCGGCGCGCTGGTGGACGGTCTCAGCCGTTCCGATGCGCTCGTCGACGACCGTGAGCTCCATGCCCTCGATGCTCGGCATCGGGTCGCGCCGCAGGTGATTCAGGCAGCGGTTGCGCGCGATGCGGTAGAGCCAGGGGCGCACGTTGATCGGGCGCGTGTCGCCGAGCATCGCCCGGTACGCGGAAGCGAAGACCTCTTGCAGGACGTCTTCGGCGTCGCGCCGCGCAGAGGCACCGAGCATGTGGCGGCAGAACGCCAGCAGTCGCACTTGGTAGCGGGCGACCAACACCTCGAACGCGGCCTCGTTGCCGCGCCGGACGTGCGCGACGAGGCGCTCGTCGGCCTGCAACTTCAGCAGCGTGGTGGAGGCGCGGCCGCCGCGGGCGGTGCCGGCGGCGGGGGCGCTGGAGAGTGTGGAGTCTGGGGTGCTCATTGAAGCGTGAGGGCAGTCGGCGCGCGGCGGTTGGTCAGCCTGGTTTGGCTCGAGCCGCGTGGCTACCTCTTCCCAAAACCCAGCCTAGAGCCAGAAGTTGCGCGCGCGGACCAGAAACCTGGTCGCTGATCAGCGGCGCATCGTCGCGGCCCCACGGATGACGACTTCGAGGGCCGGTCGCGAGGTGCCGTCCTGGCGGATCAGGCCAGAATCAAAGAGGTTGGTGCACGTATGGGCCGTCCAGTTGTACTGGTAGACGCGGTCCAGGCCGAAGGGCTCGAGCGCGCGTGCATGGGAGAACATCCGCTGGGTGCCCGTCACCTGGCGCGCCTCGCTGCATGGGCGGGTACGGGTGGCGGCGACACCGCCTGTCTCGGTCATCCAGAATCGGGTCGACTTCGCGTAGCGTCGAGCGAACTGCATGAGGTCGCGGGAGCGGTAGGGGCCTTTGCTCTCGGTGAGTTCTCCGTAGTTGTGGACTCCGATGATCTTCACGAGCGAGCGTTTGCTGCCTAGGGCGGTCATGAAGCGCTTCAGGTAGCCGCGGTACGTCGCGCCGCCGGTAGACGTCGGTCCGCCTTGCGTGAGCAGGTCGACCGCGACGATGGTGCACCCTGAGCACGCGCGGCGAAGCTCAAGGAAGAACTGAGCGGCGCGGTCTGGACGCTTGATCGTCGGCTGGGTGCTGTGGTTGGCCTCGTTCCAGGCGCCCCAGGTCGTCACGCCCATCGGGCGTAGCAGTGCCACCAGCGCACGCATCGCCGTGCGGTACTCGGCAAGCGTCGGGAGGGCCTCGCGAGCGCCGCCGGGGCCCATCTGGCCGGTGAGGTGGACGAGCGTCTCGACGCCTGCGGCGTTCGCGGCCGTCACGTAGTCGATGACGCGCTGGCGTTGGAACGGGTCGGTCGCGGCGTCCCACGGCACGTTGTAGCGCGTCTTCTTGAGCCCGAGCGCCTGCCACCGAGGATCGGTGAACATCGGCGTGTGCTGATCGGCGATCGCGAACCGGATCTTGCTTGCCTTCGTCTGCGCCGCCGCGTGCGCGGGCGACGCGGTCGCTCCGAAGAGCAGGCCGGTCAGGGCAAGACTTGCGAGCGTGGCGAGGAGCCAGGGGAGGAGGGAACGGTGCACGTCCCCTCCAGCACCTCGCCAGCTCGGAAGTTGCGGTTGGCGCCGGCGCCGCGAGGCGGCGGCCCGCGCAGCCGGAATTAGGCTGGTGTGGCCGGGGCCGCGACGGGGCCAGCCGTCGAGACCTGCGTGAGCACTTCGATGGCCAGGTCGCGGTCGCCTGCGACCTGCAGTGCGTCGCGGTTCCCGGCTGGGCCGAGCGCTGCTCGCCAGGCGGCCTCGTTGCCGATCAGCGCGCTGGCTGGCTCCGCGTCGAGTTCGCGCACGAGGCGGGCCGCCCCGTCCGCGAGTGCGACGCGCCAGCGGATCTCGCCGTGGGCGTCGTCAAGGATCACGCAGTCGACCTCGCCGACCTTGTCGGTGATGATCCCGCCGACCGTGGCACGAAGGATCGCGCCAATGTCGACGTGTTCACCGGCCAGGGCGTCGCCCCATGCATGCTGGTAGCCCCACCGCGCGATGGCGGCGATGGCCGGCAGCAACGCTCGGGCCTCCTCAGTCAGCTCGTAGTCCACGCGCGGCGGAACCTCTCGGTACCGCGAGCGCGTGAGCAGCTCGTCGTCGACCATTCGATTCAGCCGAGAGCGCAGCTGTTCCGTCGAGATGCCTGGCAGCGTGCGCTGCAGGTCGACGAAACGGCGTGGGCCGTCGGCGAGATCTCGAATGATCAACAGGGTCCATTTGTCTCCGACGCGATCTAGCGCGCGGGCATCTGGACTCCATTGGTTGTACGGATGTCTCTTGCTACCTAGTGCAGTCACCGTGGCTCCTCCCCAAGAGCGGTTGGCGATGAACGGCGAGACCCAGTTGGTAGGTCTCGCACGAACTCTTCGCCACCATAACGTGCGAACCTCACAGAGACACAACGTTTGGCGGTTGAATGAGATTTTCCAGGCCAAACGTCCGACATGCGTCCCTCCATTGGGGGACGGTATCACCGCTTCCCGGGAGTTTCCATGCCTGATTTGCCGCATGGCGGTCGTTTGGCCGCCTCGCGTCTGGCCCAGCACGGCGTCAGCACCATCTTCACGCTCTCTGGCGGGCACCTGTTCTCGCTCTACGATGGCGTCAAGCACGAGGGCCTCTCGCTGATCGACGTGCGCCACGAGCAGACGGCCGCCTTTGCGGCCGAAGGCTGGGCGAAGGTCACCCGAACGCCTGGCGTCGCTGCCCTCACGGCCGGTCCGGGCGTCACCAACGGCCTCAGCGCGATGGGTTCAGCGCTCACCAATCGCAGCCCGATGGTCGTCCTCGGAGGTCGCGCGCCGCAGATGCGGTGGGGCCAGGGGTCGCTGCAGGAGATCGACCACCTGCCGTTCGTGAGTCCGCTGACGCGCTCGGCGCGGACGGTGACGGGCCCGGACGACATCCAGCCCTCGCTCGACGCCGCGTTTGCCGCGGCACAGGGACCGCCTGGCGGGCCGGCGTTCGTCGACTTCTCCCTCGATCACGTGTTCATGGAGGCGGCGCCGATGGAGTCGGCTCCCGGGCCTCTGGCGGCAGAGTCGCCCGTCGATGGCGCCGAGCTGGAACGCGCGATCGCGCTGTTGCGCGGCGCCAAGCGCCCGGTCGTGATGGCCGGCACCGACCTCTATTGGGCCCATGGCGAGGACGCCCTGGTCGCCTTCGCCGAGGCGCTCCGCACGCCGGTGTTTACCAACGGCCAGGCGCGCGGCTGCATTCCCGCCGATCACGAGTTGGCGTTTTCGCGCGTTCGCTCGCGCGCGCTCAAGGAGGCCGACGTGGCCCTCGTCGTCGGCGTGCCGCTCGACTTCCGCCTCGGTTTCGGTGGCTCGTTTGGCCCGGAGACGAAGATCATCACGCTGCAGCGGGCCCCGTTCGACGCCCAGCCGCCACGCACGGCCGACGTCGCCTTGGTTGGCGACATCACAGCCGCGCTGACGTCGATGACGTCCGGCGTCGCCGGTGCGCCCGGGCATGACGTCGGCAACCTTGCCGAGCTGCGCACCGCCGAGGCCGAGGCCCGCGCCGCCCAGATCGGGGATCTCACCAGCGACCAGCACCCGATCCACCCGATGCGCATCTACGGCGATCTGGTCGACGTGCTCGGCCGCGACGCGATCGTGATCTGCGACGGCGGCGACTTCGCCTCCTACGCCGGCCAGGTCGTCGACCGCTACCAGCCCGGCACGTGGCTCGACCCGGGCCCGTTCGGCTGCCTCGGCGCCGGCCCGGGCTACGCGCTGGCCGCCAAGCTCGCGCACCCTGATCGCGAGGTCGTGATCCTCTATGGCGACGGCGCCTTTGGCTTTAGCGCCATCGAGTTCGACACGCTGGCCCGTCACGGCGTCCACGTCGTCGGCGTGATGGGCAACAACGGCATCTGGGCGCTCGAGAAGCACCCGATGGAGTTCATCTACGGCTACTCGCTCGCCGCCGACCTGCGCCCGGAGACCCGGTACGACGAACTCGTCAACGCGCTCGGCGGCCAAGGCGAGCTCGTCAAGGATGCTGCCGACGTTCGACCCGCACTCGAGCGCGCGCTGGGGGCCACCGGTGTCCCGGCGCTCGTAAACATCGCGACCGACCCCGAGACGAAGTACCCGCGCAAGGCCAACCTCGGCTAGCGCGCGGCGCCGTAGGGGGCGGCGGCCGGCAGCGACGCGCGGGGTCGAGGGGCCAAAAGGGGCGTTTCGGGTCGCAACCATAGGAGGTTGCAAACCCTGCTGGGGGCGTGCCAAACCGCAACCAGTCACGGTTGCGGGTTGGCGCAACCTCTGGTGGTTGCGGCAGGTCCGCAACCGTCAGCGGTTGCGCCAATTCGCGACGTCTGACGGTTGCAGATTGGCGTGTCGCCACTCGGTTTGGCAACCGCAGAGCGTTGCGGTCCGAAACAGGGGTTTTGCTCTCCCGGCGCCCGGCGCCCGGCGCCCGGCGCCCGACGCCCGACGCCCTCGAGTGGTCGAGGGAGGGCCGACTGCGGCTGGTCCGCGGACGCTAGGTGCGAGCGCTGGGCTTGGCGAGCCCGAGGGCGGCGCCAAGCAGGATGTCGTGCTCGGAGACCGTGACCTCCTGGAGGCGGAACGCGTCGAGCGCCGCCAGCAGGATCGAGAGGCCCGGCACGATCACGAGGGCGCGATCGGGGTGCACTCCGCGCACGCGCTGGCGCTCGGCGAGCGGCAGCGTGCGCAGGTGGTCGAGCTGGCTGACGAGCGTGGCGCGCGAGAGCACGTGCCCGTGCACTCGGCTCGGGTCGTACCGAACGAGGCCGAGGTCGATCGCGGCCGACTGCGTCGCGGTGCCGGCCACGGCGATGCCGCGGAGCGACGGCAGATCGAGCCCGCGTGGGAGGGAGGCAGCGATGATGGCCTTGGCCTCGGCCTGCAAGGCGGAAAGCTCGGTCGGCGTCGGGGGGTCGTGCTCGAGGTGGCGCTCCGCCTGGCGGACGACCCCGAGCTGCGTGGAGACGTGGAAGTGGACCTTTGATCCGCGGCCGATGACCAGCTCGGTTGAGCCGCCACCGACGTCGATCACGAGGACGGCGCCAGCCTCGTCGAGGCCGGTCGTGGCGCCGGCGAAGGTGAGCCGGGCCTCCTGCTCGCCGGAGAGCACCATCGGCGCGATCCCGTGGCGGTCGCGGATCGATTCGGCGAACGCGGTGCCGTTGGTGGCGTCGCGCACGGCGCTCGTCATCAAGGCAACGGCCTTGTCGATGCCGACGTCCTGCATGCGGGCGCGGTAGTCGTCGACGACCTGCCACGTGTCATGCATGGCAGCCTCGCCAAGCTTGCCGTCAGCATCGACACCGCGCCCGAGTCGCGTGACAGTTGACCGGCGATCAAGTTCGCTGATTCGACCCTGGTCATCGATCTCCGCGATGAGCAGCCGGGTGGAATTGGTTCCGATATCGACAACGCCGATGCGCATCTACTCCAGCGAGCCTATTGCCCCCAGCGGCGTAGAGCCAATAGACGGCGCACAGGCCCGCCCAGCCGGACCGGCGCGCCCGCGCTCTGGAGGCTGCCAAGCTGCTTCGCGCCACGTGCGGCGGCCGTGGCGCAACGCCGACCCTCCGACCGGTTTGGAACCCCCATGCAACGACTCAAGGCCCTTGTGGTCCCCCTCCTGGCGCTCTTTTTCCTCGGCGTCGCCGCGTCCCCTGCTTCGGCCGCGAGGTCCTCGATCAAGCTCGGCGTCGGCGATCAGAGCCTCGACATGTTCAGCCAGCAGGGCTGGAAAGACCTCAAGCTCAAGAAGACGCGGTACTTCATCCCGTGGAACGCGATGACCGACACGAACACGTTCCAGCGTGATCGCGCGGTGGCCTACGTCAACGCGGCTCGCGCCGCGGGCGTGAGCGTCCTGCTCCACATGTCGACCGACAACTTCGCGTCGAAGAAGGCCAAGCTGCCGACCGTCGCCGCCTACACCAAGGAGGTGAAGAAGGCCGTCGAGATCTTCCGACCGCTGGGTGTGAAGGAGTGGGGCGTCTGGAACGAGGCCAACCACGCCTCCCAGCCCACCTACAAGGATCCCAAGCGGGCCGCCCAGTTCTTTAAGGCGATGTACACCGTCGTGGGCTCCAAGGACCGCATCGTCGCGCTCGACGTCCTCGACCAGGGCGGCGTGGAGAAGTACCAGGCCAAGTTCTACGCGGCGCTCTCCCCGACCTACCGCAAGCGGGCCAAGCTCGTGGGTATCCACAACTACGGCGACGTGAATCGCAAGCGCAGCACGTTCACCGCGTCGATGATCAAGACCTCCCGCAAGTACAACAAGACCACGAAGTTCTGGTTCACCGAGACGGGCGGCGTCGTCGAGTTCGGCAAGAGCTTCAAGTGCTCCACCACGCGCGCTGCCGACCGGACCAAGAACGTGTTCACGCTCGCGAAGAAGTTCAAGAGCCAGGGCGTGGAGCTGGTCATGCTCTACAACTGGTTCGGGCAGGGCTGCGGACGCGACCGCTTCGACGCGGGCCTCGTGGGCCCCGACGGCCAGGAGCGCGCGAGCCTGCGCACGCTGAAGAAGCTCGCCCCCGGGTACTCGCGCTAACGCGAAGTCCGACCGTCCAGAAGATTCGGTCGCCGCGGCCGAAAACCACGACGCCCCGTCACCCCTGACCTAGGTCGAGGTGACGGGGCGTCTTGCGTGCTGCATGTCTATCAACCGGTCGCCGGTGTCGTGTTGGACCACCGGCCAGAACGAGCGTCCAGGGGGTGCCATGGATGGAAAGACAACGGCCGGTGGCGGGGTTAGGTTGAATCGCGTGAGCACTCCCGAGCAGCTGACCCCAGACGTCGACCAGCCGGCTCCGGCTTCAGCCGCAGCAGCGACGGGCGAGATCCGCCTCGAGGGCGTCAGCAAATTCTACGGCGACGTCACGGTGATCGACGACCTCTCCCTGGAGATCCAGCCCGGCACGTTCTACGCGCTGCTCGGGCCGTCGGGCTGCGGCAAGACGACGACGCTGCGGATGATCGGTGGCTTCGAGGTGCCGAGCGTCGGCACCGTCCACTTGGACGGCAAGGACGTGACGAACCTCCCGCCGAACAAGCGCGCCGTCAACACGGTCTTTCAGTCCTACGCGCTGTTCCCGCATCTGACGGTCGCCAAGAACGTGGCGTTCGGGCTGGAGCGCAGCAAGGTCGGGAAGGCCGAGGTGAAGCGCCGCGCTGCTGAGGCCTTGGAGTCGGTCCAGCTTTCGCACCTGGCCGAGCGCCGTCCAGCGGCGCTGTCCGGCGGTCAGCAGCAGCGCGTTGCCTTGGCGCGCGCGCTCGTCAACCGCCCCGGCGCGCTCCTGCTCGACGAGCCGCTCGGCGCGCTCGACCTTCGCTTGCGCCGCCAGCTGCAGGTCGAGATCAAGAAGGTGCAGGAGCAAGTCGGGATCACGTTCGTGCACGTGACGCACGATCAGGAGGAGGCCATGACGATGGCCGACGTGATTGCCGTCATGAACCGCGGCAGGATCGAGCAGGCCGGCAGCGCGCGGGAACTCTACGACTACCCCAGCACGGCGTTCGTGGCGAACTTCCTCGGGCAGTCGAATCTCGTCAAGGCGTCGATCACGGGTACCGATGGCGACAGCTCGGTTGCCGAGACGCACGACGGCAACAAGTTCAAGGTGCCGACGCGGCGCGTCGCGGCGACGTCCGGCGAGCTGGCCGTCGGCGTGCGGCCGGAGAAGGTCTGGATCAGCGAGCTCCATGACCTCGACCCGGAGCCGAGTCGCTGCAATCGCGTGCGTGCGCACGTGGTCACCTCGGCATTCCTGGGTGTCTCGCTGGAGTACCACGTGAAGACGCCCGCCGGCGACGAGCTGATCGTGACCGTCCAAAACAATGCGCGCGAAGAGGCTGAGTGGCTGGCCGACGGCACGGAGGTCGAACTCTCCTGGGAGCCGGCCCACACGTTCGTCGTCACGGTCGGCGCCGATGTCTGAGGCTGGCCAGCGGCCGCCAAGCCGCGCCCAGATCGAGTCGCGCCTGGAGCAGATGCTCTGGAGCGGAGAGATGGATCGTCGCCGCTTTCTGGGGCGCAGCGCCGGTGCCGTCGCGATGACGTCCGGGCTCGCGACCTTCCTCTCGGCGTGCGGGATCGCCGGAACGGCGGAGAAGAACGTTGCCGAGCTCGCGAAGATCGCTGCCACGGTCAACCACCCGAAGGTGCCGATCGGCGATTGGGTCTTTGCCAACTGGCCGCTCTACATCGACAAGGCGGTCCTGAAGGAGTTCGACGAGCAGTACGGCGGCAAGGTCAAGTACGTCGAGGAGATCAACGACAACAACGAGTTCTACGGCAAGGTGCGCCCGCAGCTCACGGCCGGGAAGACGATCGGCCGAGACATCGTGGTGCTCACCGATCCGATGGCAGCCCGCTGGGTGCGCAGCTCGTTCGTCACGCCGATCGACAAGCGCAACATCCCCAATGGGGTGAAGTACCTCACCGATCCGCTCAAGAGCCCGCCGTTTGATCCCGAGCGGTTGTTCACGCTGCCCTGGCAGTCGGGTTCCCTGGGTCTGGGCTACGACATCAAGGCGACGGGCCGCGAGCTGAAGTCGATGGACGAGTTCTTCAATCCGGAGTGGAAGGGCAAGGTCACGATGCTCCAGGATGTGCTCGACACCGTCACGGCCGTACTCGTTGGCGACGGCGTCGACCCGAGGACCGCCGGCATGGACGGCTACCTAGGAGGCATCGAGAAGGTCGACAAGGCCGCCAAAGCCGGGCAGTTCCGCCGCTTTACCGGCAACGACTACGCCACCGACCTGACGAAGGGCAACATCGTGCTTGCCCTCGCCTTCTCAGGCGACATGGTCCAGCTCCAGGCCGACAATCCGAATCTGCGCTTCGCCTACCCGGAGGAGGGCGCCGTCCTCTGGACCGACAACATGATGCTCCCGGCCAAGGTCGAGCACCCCTATGCGGCGGAGACGATGATGAACTTCGTCTACGAGCCGGAGGTGGCGGCCAAGATCGCCGCCTACGTGAACTACATCCCGCCGGTGAAGGGCGTGCGCGAGATCATCGCGAAGACCGACCCTGATCTCGCCAACAATCCGCTGGTCTTCCCGCCCGACGAGCAGCAAAAGAAGTTCTACCCGTACGGCCAGTTCTCGAGCCCGCAGCGGCAGGTGCTCGACAAGGCGTTTGCTCGCGTGACCGGAGGCTGAGTTCGCCATGTTGAAGAACCGCCAACGATTGATCCCCTGGTACTTCGCCCTCCCCGGGCTGCTGTGGCTGATCATCTTCTTCGGCATCCCGCTGATCAACCAGGCCAACGTGTCGCTGATGACGGGCGACCCGGAGGCCGGCTACGAGTTCACCTGGGCGTTCAGCAACTACACCGAGGCGATCAAGGAGTACTGGCCGCAGATCGAGCGCTCGCTGATCTACGCGTTCGCCGCGACGATCATCTGCCTCACGATCGGCTTCCCGCTGGCCTACTTCATCGCCTACAAAGCCGGCAAGTGGAAGGGCTTCCTCCTGCTGATGGTCGTCCTCCCGTTCTTCATGAGTCAGGTGCTGCGGACGGTCTCCTGGCAGCTGCTGCTGACGGACAACGGCTGGATCGTCGGCCAGCTGCGAAGCCTCGGCATTCTCGCCGACGACGGCCGGATCTTGGCGACGAGCACCGCGGTGATCGGTGGCATCGCCTACAACTTCCTGCCCTTCATGGTGCTCCCGCTCTACGCCTCGCTCGAGCGGCTGGATCGCCGTTTGATCGAGGCCGCGACCGATCTCTACGCCTCGCGGGCCGTCGCGTTCCGCAAGGTCACCGTGCCGCTGGCGACGCCGGGCATCTTTGCTGGCTCGCTGCTCGTCTTCATTCCGGCGACCGGTGACTTCATCAACGCCGCGCTGCTCGGATCCTCCAAGCAGTACATGGTCGGCAACGTCATCCAGACGAACTTCCTGACGATCCTCGACTACCCGACTGCGGCAGCGCTGTCGTTCTTGCTCATCGGGATCATCCTCGTTGGCATCACGATCTACTCGGCGCTGCTGGGGACCAAGAACCTCACGGAGGCCGCAGGCTGATGGCTGTGACGACCCCCTCAAGCAAGGTGACGGAGATCGTCGCGCCGGCCGGCGCTGGCGACCGCACGGCCAAGCTCCGCAACTGGGGCCTGGGGCTCTGGTCAGTCCTCGCGATCCTGTTCCTGTTCCTGCCGATCTTCGTCGCGATCGTCTTCTCGTTCAACGATCCGGCGGGCCGCTTCAACTTCACGTGGCAGGGCTTCACGCTCGACCATTGGCTCAACCCATTTACCGATCCGGATCTCGCGCGATCGATGAAGAACTCGGTGGTGCTCGCGATCACGTCGACGCTCGCCTCGGTGGCGCTCGGCACGCTGCTGGCGATCGCGCTCGTGCGCTACCGCTGGCGTGGTCGTAGCTCAGCCGACTTCTTCGTGTTCTTGCCGATGGCGACCCCCGAGGTCGTGCTCGGTGCCTCGCTCCTGGGCCTCTTCCTCGTCGTGGGGATGAACACCGGCTTCCTGACCTTGTTCATCGCGCACGTGATGTTCTCGATGTCCTACGTCGTCGTGACCGTCAAGTCACGCCTCCAAGGCATGGACCCGCACATCGAGGAGGCGGCCCGCGACCTGGGCGCCTCCGAGAATCAGGCGTTCTGGCGAATCACCCTGCCGACGATCGCCCCGGGTGTGATCAGCGCGGCGGTCCTGGCGGCCGCCCTCTCGATCGACGACTACGTGGTCTCCAGCTTCAACGCCGGCCAGACGCAGACGTTCCCGCTCTACATCTTCGGCGCCACGCGCCAGGGCGTGCCGGCCGAGGTGAACGTGCTCGCGACCATGCTGCTGCTCGTGATCCTCGGGTTGCTCGGCCTCAACCTGGCCGTGCAGAAGAGCCTGGCCCGGCGCGACTCGCGGCGCGCAGCCGGGTAGCGGCCGCCACGCTTGCTGGCTTGGCTCAACGGTGCAACGGTGACGCCGCGGACGTCGACCGCCACTGACCGCCCCCTATCGGTGTATGGGCGGCGATAGTCGCTTGACGACGACACCGAGCCGCCCCGCCAAGCGGACGATGCGCCCAGCCACCGATCGAGGGGACGCGATGACCACCGCCGCGAAGATGAGCATGGCCAGCAAGCTGCTGGTCACCCTGCAGGACCCGACCGGCCGCAAGCGTGCCAGCGCTCAGCGTGGTCGGATGCGCCAGCGCTTGGTGCTGATGGCCGCAGCGGCCTTCGGCGGCGCGATGATTGCGGTCGTGGTGAGCTTCTCGGAGCGCCGGCGGCGCTCGGGCCGAGCCGGCGAAGCCGCGCCCGAGGCGATCCGACCAAACGCCCCAGGAGCTGGCTCAAGCATGGGGCCGTTTCCGGGGTCGAGGCCCGTCCCGATGGACAAGCTCACGGCCAGCGCCGAGCGGGTCCAGTCGTGGGGCGCCGACGAGCCAGGCTTCCGCGCACATCTGGGCTTCGGCGTCGGCGGAACGATCCCGGCCGATGCGAAGGGGCGCGTCGGCGACGCCATGCCGACGGGCGGCGGCGACGCGCTGGGCGGCACCGTTCGTGGCGGGAAGCCCGGCGACTTCGCTCACGAGATCGTGACGGGCGCCGGCGAGGCGATCAGCAACTCCACGACGCCCGCCCAGAACGGGCAAAGCACCAATCTGCACTGACCGCTCGTGCAGTGCGCGCGGGCCGCGGAAACTCTCTCCCGCGGCCCGCGCGCAAGCGAACGGGTTCAGGCCTTGGTGGCCTGCAGCGTGTACGTCATGGGGAGCCGGCTCGGGCGGTCGCGCAGGCGGAACTCGCCGAGTTCGTCGCGCACCAGTGACTCGGCCGGAAGTGCTGGCCAGGGAGCGCTGTCGTGCTCCTCGAAGGCGGTGAGCTGCAGTCCTGCGTCGAAGCACGCCGTGATGAGTTCGCCAACGCCGTGGTTCCAGTCGGCGGTGGTGGTCGTCGCGAACTCCGCGTCGGTCTCGACGTAGGTGCCGCCGTCGTGCAAGACCAGCGGATCGGGCTGCTCGAAGTACGGCGTGTCGACGACCAGCAGGTCGTCGTCGCGGTCGTGTTGGAGCGTCCAGAGCATCGGGTGGCCCTCCCGCAGAAACAGGCGGCCACCGGGACGCAGGAGTTCGGCCACAACCTGCGCCCAACCTCGGATGTCGGGCAGCCAGCAGAGCGCGCCGATCCCGGTGTAGACGAGATCGAACGCGCCGGCCGGGAGCACGCTCGGCGCACCGTAGAGTTCGGCCTGGGCCCATTCGATCTCGGCGCCGGCTCGCGTCGCCAGCAACGCCGCCTGCTCGAGTGCGGGCGCCGAGAAGTCGAGCCCCGTCATCTGCGCGCCCAGGCGCGCGAGCGAGACGGTGTCGGTCCCGATGTGGCACTGCAGGTGAACGCCGCGAACGCCGGTCAGGTCGCCGAGGCGCGGCCGATCGAAGCGCACCTCGCCGGAGAGGTAAGCGGGGTCGCTGACGAAGCGTTCGACCGCGTAGTCCGGCGACGCCGCATGCGCAGCGGCGCGCTCATCCCAGTTCGCCCGGTTGATGGCCGTCCAATCCGTCACGCGCGCAACCTATCGCCGCTGGGCTACCGCTCCCAGCGCATGCCGGGGACGGTCTGGTTCTGCCAGACGGCGCTCGTGCTCCCGGTCAACGAATTCGGCGCGTCGGCCGAATCCCGCCGCCTCGGCACAAGCCACCGTCGCAAATGTGCTGCATCGGTCGGCGATCTGGGCCGCCCTTGTCCGACGGTCTAGGCCTACTTGTACGACCGTCCCATTACAAAGTGGGCGAGGCGGTCCAGTCTGCGGTCGGAGTCTCCGTTCGGTCCGTTTCTCGATGCGGTCGGCCAGCCTTGATCCAGCTGGTTCGGGGGTCTCGCCCACTCCAAACCCCCGAAAGTCCATCCGTGTCACCACCCCGTTCCCGGGCTCGGCGCCGCGTCGCCGCAGCCCTTTGCGGCCTCGCCGTTGGCGCTAGCGCGTCGACCGCCTCCGCCGCTCCCGTCCTCGATCTCGAGCGCCTCACCGGCCCCCAGCTCGTGACCATGATGGAGAAGGGTGAGCTCACCTCGGTTGAACTCACCCGCGCCTACTTGGCTCGCATCGACGCGCTCAACAAGCGCGGCCCAGGCCTCAACGCCGTCACGCAGTACAACAAAGCCGCGCTCGACGAGGCGGCCAAAGCCGACGCGCTGCGGGCCGAGGGCAAGGTCCTCGGGCCAGCCCACGGCCTGCCGATCCTGCTCAAGGACCTCATCGACGTGAAGGGCATGTACACGTCGGCGGGCAACTACTCGCTGCGCAACTCCTACCCCGAGACGGACTCGGGGATCGTGAAGAAGCTGCGGGCCAGTGGCGTGGTGATCCTCGGCAAGCTGGGCCTCTCGGAGTACGCCAACTCCTTCGGCAATCAGCACTCGGGCTTTGCCAACCTCACCGGCCAAGTGCTCAACGGCCTCGACGCCGATCAGGGCCCGAGCGGCTCCTCATCTGGCACCGGCGCGGCTGGCGCGGCGGCGCTGTCTGCGCTGACGATCGGCACCGAGACGTCCGGCTCGATCATCAGCCCGTCGCAGGCCAACGGCCTCGTCGGCCTGCGGCCGACGGTCGGGCTCGTCCCCGGTTATGGCATCGCGCCGATCTCTGCGAATCAGGACACCGCCGGCCCGATGGACCGGACCGTCTCCGACGCGGCGATGAACCTGCAGTCAACGGCGGGCTTTGATCCGCTCAGCAAGCCCGGCTACGCAAGCCTCTTCGGCCCGAACGTGGACGCGGTGATCCCGCCGGCCCCGGCGGAGGTGCCCAACTACATGTCGGCGCTGAAGACCGATTTCGTCCAAGGGATGAGGATCGGCTACAACGGCACGGTCGGTGGTGGCAACCCGACGGTCGGGCCAGGCCCGGACTTCACGCCGATCGCCGGCACGCCGCTGGCCGACGCCTACGCCGCCCTCGTGGCCGGTGGCGCGACGATGGTCTACCGCCCGTCTCCAGGCAATGCCAACCTGGCCGCGGTCCCGCTGCCCACCGGATACGAGCAGCACATCACGATCAACTCGTACTACGCCCGCTTGGGTGCCAGCGCGCCGATCAAGTCGCTGGCCGAAGAGGTGGACGACAACAACGCCAACCCGCACGAGGCGCTGAAGTTCGGCAACAGCTCGCACGCGAACTCGCTCAACGCCGACATCACACCCGGCGGTGCCAACGAGATCCAGTACCGCACGAACCTGCCGCAGCGCAAAGCGCTCTACTGGGCACAGATCAACGGCATGCTCGACAACGGCACGCCGGATACCAGCGACGACGTTGCCGCGATTCTTGGCTCCGTGCCGCAGGGGCCGCAGGCCGGCTACCCGCAGCTCACCATCCCGATGGGCTACAGCGCGACGCTTCGGCGGGCGCTCAGCATCTCGGTGAACGGCGGCGCCTACAAGGAGCGCGACGTGATCGGCATCTCGTATGTGATCGAGCAGGCGACGAAGAAGCGCAAGCCGGCAAGCGAGGTCAACCCGAGCATGTACCGCTGCGCCGACACCGTCCCGGCCCCCGCGTTCAGTGAGCGCGGCAGCTGCAACCCGGACTACGACACGATCATGGAGAAGGTCGGAACGCGTCCAGCACTGGGCTTCTCGCTGGAGACCGAATCGGCGAAGGACCTCCAGGACCGGCTCGTGGACGGCACGCTCACGTCGGAGACGCTGACGAAGGCGTACCTGGCGCGCATCGCACTCACCAACGCTGAGGGCCCTGCACTGCAGGCCGTCCGCGCGGTGAACCTCGGCGCAATCGACGAGGCCAAAGCGCTCGACCAGGAACGCGTCACCGAAGGTCGCCGCGGGCCGTTCCATGGCCTCCCGGTGATCGTCGACGACACCATCGACGTGAAGGGCATGCCGACCACGGCCGGCTCGATCGGCCTTCAGGGGTCGGTCCCGACGAAGGACTCCAAGATCGTCGCTCGCCTGAAGGCCGGCGGCGCGATCATCCTCGGCAAGGCCAACGTCTCGGAGATGAACGGCGTCCTGGACTCCAATGCGACTGAGGGCTACTCGGCGCTCGGTGGCCAGGTACTCCTGCCGTCTGACACCGACAACAACGTCGGTGGCTCCTCCGGTGGCTCCACGGCTGCCGCGGCGGCTGGGCTGGCGGCGATGACCATCGGCATGGAGACGTCGACCGACACGGCGCAGATGATCAACCCCGCCGCGCTGGCGGGTGTGGTCGCGCTCAAGCCCACGGTGGGCCGCGTCAGCCGCACCGGCGTGCTGCCGGTGGCCAAGTCGCAGGACGCGCCGGGCCCGATCGCCAAGTCGGTTTACGACGTGGCGCTCGGTCTGCAGGTGATCTCGGCGAAGGATCCGGAGGATTCCGCCACTTCGGCGGCGCCGACGGCTCCGCGCTACACCGACGTGCTGTCGGCCTCGGCCCTCAAGAACAAGAAGGTCGGCGTGATCACGAGCGTCGCCGCGTCCTACCCCGGGGCCGTTGCGGCCATCGCGGATGCCGGTGCAACGACCGTCACGAAGACGTTGCCGGCTGCGCCGACGACGCCGAGCATCGTGACGCGTGAGTTCAAACGCGACCTCAACGCCTACCTGTCTGGGATTCCAGGCGCAGGCGCCAAGTCGCTGCAGGGCGTGATCGACGCCAACGTCGCGAGCCCGGTCGAGGGTCTGAAGTACAACCAGCGTGATCTGGTTGATGCGCAGACGGTCGACTTGGCGGATGGCCCGACGGCCACCGCCTACGACACCGACAAGACCACCGGTCTGGCGGAGGCCAAGGCCTACATCGACGGGCTGCTGAACAACGGCACTCCGGCTGATCTCACGGACGACGTCGAGATCATGGCCGTGCCGAGCGGCAACCCGCTGATCGGGATCGCCGACCGCGCCGGGTACCCGGTGCTGACGGTGCCGTCGGGCTTTGGCTCGACCGTCAACGGCTCCGCACAGAACGGGCGCAACCCGATCGGGATCGTGTTCATCGGGGCGCCGTTCAGCGAGGCAACGCTCCTGGCGGACGGCTACGCGTTCGAGCAGGCGACGAAGGTGCGGCTCGCTCCGAGCTGGACCAACCCGAGCATGTTCCGGTGCGTTCCGGGCAGCACGTTCTACTCGCCGCATCACTGCCACCCGGGCGACCGGGCCTATGCGTCGCCGTTTGTGCCGCTGACCGATCCGGTGATCCCGCCCACGACGCCTGCGGTCGTGACGCCGCCGGTCGTCACGCCGCCGGTGGTTGCCCCGCCGGTCGTGAAGCCGCCGGTGGTGAAGAAGCCGATCGTGCAGTTCACGGTCAAGACGATCAAGGCCAGCAAGTCCGGCACGTTCAAGGTGAGCGTGAAGTGCTCCAAGACCGCTGGCGATTGCACGGTCAAGGTGAGAGTCATGCGCGGCAGCAAGAAGCTGGGCGTCAAGACGCTGACGATCAAGTCGGGCAAGTCGGCGGCGCTCACCGTCAAGCCCGATTCGGCCACCAAGAAGTCGCTGGCCAAGGGCTCCAAGGTGAAGGTGAAGATCACCTTCATCGGGCTCTCGGGTAGCGCGGCTCCGACGACGAAGACGGTGACCGTCAAGCCCTAGCCGACCAAAGAACGCAAAGCGGGGGGAGGAATGCGGCGGCGGCCGCGCTCCTCCCCCCGCGGCGCTTCTACCCCTTGATCCGGTGCTCGTGCCCGGCCCATTCCTTCTCGCGCAGCTCGAACTTCTGCACCTTGCCGGTCGACGTCCGCGGCAGGGCGTCGAGGAACTCGACGGCACGCGGCGCCTTGTAGCGGGCAATCCGCAAGCGGACGAACTCGATGATCTCGGCCTCCTCGACGGTCTGGCCGTGGCTGAGGACGACGAACGCCTTCGGGGTCTCGCCCCACTTGTCGTCCGGGATGCCGATCACCGCGACGTCAACGACCGCCGGGTGCGCCATCAGCGCGCTCTCGACCTCGACGGTCGAGATGTTCTCGCCGCCGGAGATCACGATGTCCTTGGCCCGGTCGACGAGCTTGGCGTAGCCGTCGGGCTGCATCACGCCGAGGTCGCCGGAGTGGAACCAACCGCCGGCAAACGCCTTCTCCGTCGCGGCCTCGTCGGCGAAGTAGCCCTTCATCACGTTGTTGCCGCGCATCACGAGCTCGCCGACGGTCTCGCCGTCGGCCGGCACGTCGTTCATGTCGGCATCCACGACGCGCAGTCGGTCGGCGACGACCATGCCTACGCCCTGCCGCGCGAGCAGCGCCGCGCGCTCGTCGGCCGGGAGCTCGGGCCAGCCGTCCTGCCACTCGCACACCGAGTAGGGCCCGTACGTCTCCGTCAGGCCATACATGTGGATGATTCGAGCGCCGAGCTGCTCGAGCTGGCCGATGGTGGTTGGGCTCGGCGCGGCGCCGGCGGTCGTGATCGTCAGCGGCGCCTCCAGCGGTGCGGCCTCGTCGGCGGCGGCGAGGGTCGACAGGACGATCGGGGCGCCGTTGAGGTGCGTCACGCTCTCCTGTCGGATCAGCGCCCACATCGGCGTCGCCGCGGACGGCCCGCAGGCAGACGTGCCGGCCCGCGACGGCCGTGATGCCCCACGTCGTACACCAGCCGTTGCAGTGAAACATCGGCAGCGTCCAGAGGTAGACCGAGGACGCCGAGTGCTCGCTGTGGAGCACCTCGCCGAGCGCGTTGAGGTAGGCGCCGCGGTGGGTATACATCACGCCTTTGGGCTGGCCCGTGGTGCCCGAGGTGTAGTTGATCGAGATGGTCGCGAGTTCGTCGTCGACCTCCCAGGAGCGCGGCGCATCTGAGCCGCGCTCGAGGAGGTCGGCATAGCTCGGGCCGGGCAGCTCGGCGTCGCTCGTCGCGCCCCCGAGGGCCTGGGCTTCGAGGTCGTCGACGATCACGATTTCGCGGACCGTTGCCAGATCGCTTGCGACCGGCACGACGCCCGCCGCGAGTTCACGATCGACGACGAGCAGCTTGGCTCCCGAGTGATCGAGAATCTGGCGGATCTCGTCGGGCGCCAGGCGCGTGTTGAGGGCCACGAGAACGGCGCCAGCGAGCGGCACGCCGAAGTGCGCGACGAGCTCCTCCGGAATGTTCGGGCACAGGTAGGCGACGCGGTCGCCCGGCTGGATGCCGGAGGCGATCAGTGCGTGCGCCAGCCGAGTGCTCTCGGCCGCCATCGCGGCATAGGAGATTCGGCGCCCGCCATGCACGATCGCGATGCGGTCTGGGTGAACGGCGGCTGACCGCTCCAGGAAGCGAAGGGGCGTGAGCGGAGTGGGCGACACGACGAGACTGCTCATGCGGTCCACCATAAGTGGGTCCGGCGCGCCTACTCTGAGTACATGACCGCAGGCTCCACGGGCTCCTCGCTCGATCACTCCACGCCCGGCGGCACGGAGGTCGAGCGCAAGTTCCTCGTGAGGGAGCTGCCCGACGACCTCGTGTCGTACCCGTCAGACAAGATCGCGCAGGGCTATATCTCACTCGACCCGGCCGGCGCTCAGGTCCGGCTTCGGCGCCGCGGCTACCACACGCTGCTCACGATCAAATCGGGCCGCGGCCTCGCGCGCGCCGAGGAGGAGTTCGTGATCGACGGGCCGCGCTTCGAGCGGCTCTGGCCGTCCACGCAGGGGCGCCGCGTGGAGAAGACGCGATACCGGATCCCCTTGGACGGGGGGTTGACGCTCGAGCTTGATGTCTTCGCCGGCGAGCTCGAGGGGCTCGTCATGGCCGAGGTCGAGTTCGAGTCCGTCGACGACGCACTCGCGTTCGCGCCGCCGAGCTGGCTGGGGCCCGAGGTGACGGACGACCGCCGCTACGGGAACTCCTGGCTGGCGCTGCACGGCGTGCCCGAGTCTGAGGACGCGGGCACGAGCGGACTGGTGGAGGGCGAGCCGATCGTCCAAGGACTCATCCACGTGACGCAGGCGCAGCTGCGCGGTGCCTCGTCGGCGCTGCAGAGTGCGGAGCCGGGCGAGCGCGCGAAAGCGATCCACTCGGCCCGCAAGGCGTTCAAGCGCGGCCGGGCGCACATCCGCGTCGCACGCCGTGGGCTCGGCGACGACGTCGTCGCCCGAGACAACGCGGCGCTGCGCGACGCCGGCCAGCGGCTCTCGGGCACGCGTGACGCTGAGGTATTGGTGCAAACGCTTGACGGCCTGGTGGCGCGCAGGAGTTCGGCCGCCCGGCCGGAGCAGGTCGCGCGACTCCGCGAGGTGCTCGTCGGCGAGCGCGACGCGCAGCACGCCAGCGCCCGCGCCGACCAGGGTGCGATCGCTGAGGTGCTGGAGCTGCTGGGTGTCGTCATGAGCGACGTCGCCGAGTGGACGCTCAGCGACGAGCCTGCCGCCGATCTCGCCGACGGCTTCGCGCGGATCCTGCGCAAAGGCCGCAAGGCGCTGCACGTCGCCGAGCACGGCAAGGCGCACGAGCGCACGGAAGCGCTCCACGAGCTGCGCAAACGATCGAAGGATCTTTGGCACGCGTCGGAGCTGTTGGAGATCGCGTCGCCGACGGAGCTGCAAACGCTGCAGGAGCAGGCCCACCGGCTCGCCGACTACCTCGGCGACGAGCACGACCTCGCAGTCCTGGCCGAGCGCGTCGACGCCGCAGACCGAGACCTCTTCGAGAGTTCGCACGATTTGGCCGCGCTTCGCGACGCCATCGCTGGGCGTCGGAGCAAGCTGCAGCGCAAGGCCCTGAAGCTGGCCGGCGAGATCCATGCAACTGGCCATCAGGAGCTCATTGTGGCCGTCGCAGCACTCGAACGCCCCTGACGAGCAACGCGCCCCGGAAAGGTGTATTACCGCAAATTGGGGGTACTCGGGGGAGGCCCGCCGGAACGTGCTTGACCTCTGCACCGACTGGCGCAAGAGTGCCCCTTGTCCCGCTCGCGCCAGTTCGGCCGCTGACGTCTTCGTCGCGCCGACCGTTGCGCGCCCGGGGTGTCCCACACAAGGCCCAAGGTGTCCGCCGCGGGGTTCGTGACTGCTCACGTGCTCCCCGGTGACGCCTTGGTCCCGTGCTCGTTTGCGGTCGAGCGGGCACCGAGGCCGAATGCGCCCGTGTTCACTCGCCGCCCGTAGGAGGAGCTGCGAAGAGCAGCACCTTGCTAACATGCTTAGTCCGCCGCGGGGTGGAGCAGTCAGGTAGCTCGTTGGGCTCATAACCCAAAGGTCGCAGGTTCGAATCCTGCCCCCGCTACTACCCAGAAGGGCCCGACTTCGGTCGGGCCCTTTGTCGTTTTGGGGGCTGTCCTACGGCGTGGTCGCCGGCGTCTCGCCGCCGGGCGTGGTCGTAACTGCCGCGCCGCTGAGCAGCTCCTCGAGTTGCTGGCGGAGTTCCTCGATCTTGGTCTGGGCGGCGTCTCGTGCGTCTTCGGTTGCGGAGCCCAGCGCGTCGGTGGCGTCCTTGACCGACTGGGTGAGCGCGTCGATCTGATCAGACAATGCGCCAGCACGGTCGCTGGCGTTCTTGCTCGCCTCTTCGGCGGCACGCTTGGCGTCGTCGGCCGCCTTCGTCGCGGATTGCTGGGCGGCCTTGGTTGCGTCCTGCTGGTCGTTGAGGTCGCTGTTGAGATCAAACGCCCAGAGCGCGAAGCCCAGCGCGACGATGCCGAGCAGTGCCGCGGCCCCGATCCACGCCCACGGGCGCTTCTTCTCGTCGGGCTCACCGTGCTCGTCGTGCTCGGGGTCGTAGGGCGGGGCGCCGCCGCTGGACGGCGGAACGTATGGCGGCGGGCCGCTGCCGGCGGGAAACTGCTGGGTGGGCGGGTCCTGGCCGTGCGGCGGGCCGGGCTGATCGGGCGGCATGGTCATGCGCGCATGCTAGGTCTGAAGCAGGTCGGTGTGGGGCATCGGGGGGTCTCGAGGTTCGACCGGTTTCCGGTTCTCCATTAGGTCCGCTTGACGGTCTGAGCCTCGTGGGCATACCGTCGGCGCGCCATGTCTGCCCCGACGAAGAAGGCTGCGGCCCCGAAGTCTCCACCGGCCGTCGTGCCGACGCCGCAGCCGACGACCACCGGCACGTCGCCGGGCAACATCGACGGTCTCGCGATCGCGATCACCGTCTTCTCGACGATGAAGTGGTGGGGCAAGCCGTGGCTGAAGGGCATCTTCTTGATGCCCAAGCTCCTGCCGGCTCGCAGCGCGACGCTCAAGGAACTCTCGTTCATCCACTTCGCGCGGTGGAGCGTCGTCTCTGAGCTGGCCGATCCCGCCGACCCCGCCGCCAAACGCACGCTCAACCACAGCCACCTCTACTTCGAGAGCAACTTCAACGGCGGCTGGGAGGAGTACATCGACGCGTTCTCCCACGTGTTGACCGACAAGATGACGCAGCTCTGGGGCAGCTCCTACGGCTTCCCCGGTCCGCAGCCCACGGTGCCGTTCAAGGACTACATCAAGCGCAGCGAGAAGCGGCTCGAGGCGAGCCACTTCTACTCCGCCTACCCGGAGTCGACGGTCACGATGATCTCGCAGTCGCTCCAGCTCGACGAGCAACTTCAGGGGCTCAAAGCCATCGCCGCCGATCTCACGCCCGAGGAGTTCGCCAAGGCGTTCAAGGCGGCCGTCGCTGAGGGGCAGCGGTGCTTCTAGGCAAACTGAATCCGGCCAATCTCGGGCTGCTCGGCCTCCCGGATCTGCAGAAGGCGCAGGACTCGCTCCGTGCGCTGCGGGATCCCAACCGCTCCGGCGACTCCTACGGCTTTCTGGCGATCACGCCTATCAAGCCAAAGCGCAGCGCGGCGCTGCGCAAAAAGCTCGAGCGTCTCGACGCTGCGGGGAGCCCATTTGCCAAGTTGCCGCGCACGCACTTCGGGCGCTGGGTGGTCCTGCCGGACTTCTTCGACGACGACCCGGCCGTGATGGCCTACCAACCCGAGGATGAGGATCGGCTCGGCGCCGAGTACCTGATCTTCTCGGTCTGCTTCGACGGCGAACGCGACTCCTACCTGGAGGAGTTCGCCGCCACGATTCCGGCGCAGGCGAAGGCGATCTGGAGCGAATGCGCTGGCGTCGACGCGTCGTCCGCCACCGATCTCGTCCGCTATCTGAAGGCCAACCAGGTCGAGTGCGGGCAGTACTTCAGCGCCTACGGGCACACGACCGTCGCCGAGGTTCGGCGCGTCTTGCAGCAGCAGATCGCGATGCGCGAGCTGGCCGTGCGCCAGTACGACCTCACGCCCGCGCAGCTGCAGGCCGAGTTCGTCAGCCGAATCGCGCGTCCAGAGCCGGAGAGCGGAGTCGCTGTATGACGAAGACCGACGAGGATCCGACGCTCGCGTTCTCCGCGCCGGACGGCGTGAGTTTCGAACTGGAGGACATCCAGGGAGACATTCTCCGCGCCTACGGCAACGCCTATGACTGCACGACGTACGCGTTTGTGAAGGTCTCCGGCGTGCGTGCTGGCCGGGCGTGGCTGAAGGAACTCGCCGCGCGCGTGAGCGACGCGGCGCCGTGGACGGGGCCGGCGAAGCCGCCGCACCACGTCAACGTCGCCCTGACGCACGCGGGGCTCGTGGCGCTCGGCGTTCCGGAAGAGGTCCTCGCCGGCTTCAGCGACGAGTTCAAGCTCGGGATGGCCGCCCGCGCCACTCGGCTCGGAGACGTCGGGCCGAGCGACCCGAAGCACTGGGCTGGGGGCCTGGGCACCGGCGACGCGCACGTGCTGGTGACGGTCAACGCGCTGGACCCGGAACCGCTCGGCGTCGCGATGGCCGAGCTGGAGGCGATGACCGCCCGCCATGGCCACGAGATCGTCGCCCGCCAGGACGCGCACACCCTCAAGGACTCGCGCGAGCACTTTGGCTTCGGGGACGGGTTCGCGCAGCCCGCGATCCGGGGCGCGACCGAGGAGCGCACCCGAGGCGGAGGGGTCCCGCTCCCGGGTGGCGAGTGGCGCTCGCTGGAGCCCGGCGAATTCATCCTCGGCTACCCAGACGAGGACACCGTCCTCGACAAGCTCAGGCGCCTGCCGGCCACGCCGAAAGGCCCTCTGGCGCGCAACGGCACCTACATGGTCTGGCGCCGGCTGCACCAGGACGTTGCGCTGTTTCGGCGCGTCACGAAGGCGGCCGCCGAGCAGTACGAAGGCGGCGACGAGCGCAAGCTACGGGCCAAGATCTGCGGGCGCTGGGACGACGGCGCGCCGCTCGTCACCTACCCCGATGCCCCGCCGGCCGACGACGACTTCGACGGCGCCGTGCCCGCGACGAACGACTTCGCCTACGTCGCAGACGGCGACGCCTCGGGCAGCCGCTGCCCGATCGGTGCCCACGTCCGCCGCTCCAATCCGCGCGACGCGCTCGGGTGGGAGGGGCGCCTCACCTTCCGCCACCGGATCATCCGGCGCGGCATGCCCTACGGCGACCCGCTACCGGAGGGCGAACTTGAGGACGACGGCGCCGAGCGCGGCCTGGTGTTCGTCTGCTTCCAGGCCAGCATCGCCCGGCAGTTCGAGGCGATCCAGGTGCAGTGGCTCAATGACGGCAACATCTTCGGCCTCGGCCACGACGCGGACTTCCTGATGGGCACCCACAAGGACGGCGGCGGCAGCATGGTGATCCAGGGCGACTGCCCGTTCTACCTCGGCGGCCAGGACTACTTCGTCACGACCCGCGGCGGCGAGTACCTCTTCGTCCCGAGCCTCAGTGGCCTGCGGGCGATCGCGGCCGGCAAGACCCGAGCCTGAGCGGGGCCCGCGGGCGAGGTCGTTGAGGGCCGCAGTGCAACCTCTGGAGGTTGCATTGACAGAAACGTGGCATTCTCCGCAGTTTCTACGCAAACGATGAGGTAGGTTCGCCCTGTCCATTGTTTCGTGCGCCACACCATCTTGTGGCGCACAGGGGGAGAAAAATGTTGATGTTCAAGTCCCGAGCGGGAAGGACGCTGCGCGTCCTGATGTGGGCCTTCGCGTTCACTTTGTGGTCACAGGCGCCAGCGAGCGCCGGGAGTGTGACGTTTGAGGGGATCTGCAAGTACCCATTGGTGGACAAGCTGCCGGGCACGTTCACGATAGAGGCGTCGATCCCATCAGATTGGAATCGGAGCGATCCACCGTCGTCGATCAATTGGCGACTCAACTACGTCGATCACGGTAATGCGGATCAGCTCATCTACCGAACCGGCGCCTCTCTCACGGTCTTTGGGACCGCGAAGATTGCCGTCTCGGTCGCACGGCCTGACGGGTCGGTAGCCTTGATCAAGGTGCCGCTGACGTTGGATCGGTGGGACCGCGCGCCCGGAGTCACCCAGCCATTTCCGCCGAACGTCCCCGATCAGTTCTCGCTGAGCGGTTCGTCGTCGGTTCCGCCCGGGGTGGAGTTCTCGAGCAACGGTGTTGCGAAGTTCGCAGTCACAGGTGTGGTGCCTACCCTGTCGACGAAGGACAATGGGCAGATTGGCATCCTTCGACCGCTGACGACCGACATCGACGGGAACCTTTACACCCAGAGCGATACTGATCCTTCAACCTCCGATATCCTCTGCCGACCGAACGCAGGGGAGGACACGACGGTCGCGACCACCGACGTCTACTCGGCGCCGACGTCGTTCACGTCGACGAACCCGTTCGTTGGCAGTGCCACGATGCCCACGATCTCTCCGTCAACCATTGCGCTGCGGGGCACGATCAACACGACGCGACAGGTCTCGGACGGCTCGATCAAGGGCTCCGTCGATTTCGCCGAGGTGTGGACGCGACTGAAGCCGCGGTCGTTCGGCTCGCCGCCGACGAGCGGGAAGCTCGCGTTCATCCCGGTCTCCACGACCACCGGAGTGATCGATAGCCGGCTGACGCTGACGCAGCTCGTCCGCATCAAGCTCACCGAGTCCAAACTCTTCGGAGTGACGCCGCTTGGACTCGGCAACGACTGCCAGGCGAAGAAGCTCACCACGATCACCTACACGTCGACCGAGCCGGGCTTTGCGTTCGACAAGGGCGGCACGCTCGAGGCCAGATTCCCACTGAGCGACTTCAACGGCTGCGCCGAGATCGCCGAGCTCTTCAGCCCGGCGACGCTCAATGCAGACAACACACTCCGGCTCACCGTGAAGCCGGAGCTGCCGCCGCAGGAGTAGCGCCCGCGCCAGTCTGAATACCGACGGTCTCGGAACCGCACTCCAGTCCTTTGGAGTGCGGGCCCGAGCCGTCTTACCTTGGCACCTCGCCGGCACGTGTCCTGCCGGTTGCACAAGGAGCAAGTTCAGATGAGACGACAAGTGATCACGGCCTCGGTCGTGGCGATGGCGGTGATTCCGCTCAGTCCAGGACTGGCCGGAGCCGCGCCAGCGACGACCAAAGCACCAACGGCCTCAAGCGACGCCAAAGCGCTCGTCAAGAACACGAAGGCGTTGAAGAAGTCGACGCCGAAGCGCGGCCAGCTCATCGTGCTCGCCGACCGCATCAAGCGTCAGCAGGCCAGCCAGCCCTGCTCGGCGATCGGCACCATCAAGATCTACCGGCGCACGCTCAAGAAGCTGCCGAAGAGCTCGCGCAAGCGCTCGCTCGCCGTCGACGCGGCCGCACTGAGCCTCAGTCAGCGCCTGCTGCTGAGCCCGAAGGCCAAGAAGTGCGGCGGCGCGATCAAGCCGGCGGCCGTCGCCGAGGCGACGCCGACGCTGCGTCGCAACGACGCCACCGGACTCGACGCGACGATCACCCTCCCGGAAGTCACGGTGGGGAGCATCGACAAGGGCGGCAAGCTGTGGACGCAGCTCGGCGCCAAGAACGCCGAAGCGAGCGGCACGCCTGGCCAGCCCGCGATCCCGACCGCCTCCTTCAGCGTGGCGGTGCCGGACGGCGCGACGATCGAGACCGTCGCGACCAGCGGCGACTCCTACGAACTCAGCGACATCGACGTGCTGCCCGTCCAGCCGGAGCCTGTCGACGCCGAGCCAGACACCAAAGCCCCGAACTTCGACGGCGGCGCGTTCGTTGATCCGAAGTTCGTTGCGCCCAACGACGCCTACAAGGCGCCATTCCCGGCCAGGCCTGCCGACGCGGTGTCGGTCGGTGAGGTCCGCGGAATCAAGCTCGCGACGCTCCAAGTGCCGCTCGCCACCTACGACGGCAAGAAGCGCAAGCTGCAGATCCGTCGGTCCGTCAACGTCGCCATCAACTTCAAAGGCGGCGAGCAGAAGTTCGGCGGCCAGGGCGGCCCGTGGGACAAGTTCGGGATGTCGATCGCCGGCAGCCTGCTGAACACCTCGCCCGTGCAGGCGCAGTGGGACCGGCTCAAGTGGTGGCCGCTGAACTGCGGTGAGGAGTTCCTCATCATCACCAACACGCAGATGCGCACCTCGGCCGACAAGCTGGCCGCCACGCGCAACGCCGCCGGCATCAAGACACGCGTCTTTGAGACGGTGGCCGGCCAAGCGGGGACGACGCGGGAGCAGATCCGCGACTTCATCCGCGGCCGCGCAACCCACCCGCTCTGCGTGCGTCCCGGCTACGTACTGCTGCTGGGCAACGACGAGTTCGTTCCGACGTTCGAGATCTCCGGCGCCACGTCGGATCTCCCGTACGCCACCACGAACGACGCCGACACCCTGCCGGACCTCGCATCCGGCCGCATCCCCGGCAACGTGACCGAGGTCGACACGGCGGTAGACAAGATCATCGCCTACGGCAACAACCCGCTCCCGGGCGCCGCCGGCACCAACGCGCTCGTTGCCGCGCAGTTCCAGGACGACGACGGCGACGGCCGCGAGAACCGCACGTTCATCCAGTTCGCCGAGACCGTCTCCAAGGGCCTTGAGGCCCGCGGCGTCACCGTCTCGCGCGTCTATGGCGAGCATCCGGCGGGCAACCCGCAGACGTTCAACGACGGCACGGCGCTGCCGGCCTCGCTGAAGAAGCCCGGGTTCGCCTGGGACGGCGACGGCGCAGACGTGTCTGCCGCGTGGAACGCCGGCACCTTCCTCGGCGTCCACCGTGATCACGGCTGGTCCGATGGTTGGGGTACGCCGAGCTTCACGACGGCAGGCGTCGAGGCACTGACGAACACGGCGCTCCCGGTGCTGATGTCGATCAACTGCTCCAGCGGTGCCTACGACCGCGACGACACCTCGTTCGCCGGCCGTGCCCTTGGGCGCGCAGGCGGCGGCGCCGTAGCCGTCTTCGGCGACACCGAAGACAGCCCGTCGACGCACAACAGCATCCTGGGCCTCGGCTTCGTCGACGCCTTGCTGCCGACCGTGTTGCCCGGCGAAGGCCCGGCCTCCAAGCAGCGCCTCGGCGATGCCCTGGTGTACGGCAAAGTCCGCCTGAACAGCCTCAAGCCGGCTCCGGCCGACGGCAACACCACGTTCGAGCACCGCATCTGGCACCTCTACGGCGATCCGACCATGCGCATGCGTGGCGGCGGCGGCAAGCTCGTGTTTGATCCGTCGATCTTCAAGATCAAGTTCGAGCTCGTGGCAACGGAGACGCCCACGAACCCGATCCCGGATCCCGGTCCGAAGCGCCCCGGTTACCAAGTGGTCCTCGAAGGGCTCCAGGCGATCAACGGCCAGACGGTCGCGCTCCTCAAGAACGGCGAGGTCGTCGGCCAGGGGCTCGTCCAGAACGGCAAGACCGAGGTGCTCGCCATCTTCGGCGACGGCTCCGTCAAGCCGGGCGATCTCCAGGTCGTGATCGACGCCGCCACCGACGCGCCCCCCGTGGTGCTGCCGGTTCCGGTGCCCGACGCACCTGCGCCGACCACGGCCCCAGAGCCGGCCGCGACGACGCTGACGCAGACCGCTCCGACGACAACCGTGCAGTGGGGGACTCCCCTCACCGTGACCGGCCATCTGGAAGGTGCGCCTGAGGGCTCCGACGTGAAGGTGCTGTTCACCTTCGCCAAGGACCTCCAGGGTGTGGCGCCGGTGCCGCCGAAGTCCAGCGAGGTGACGGTGAAGACCGACGCCAAGGGCAACTACTCGGCCTCCTACGCCACGATCCGCCAGGACCAGGGCGAGTGGACCGTGAAGTCGACCTACGCCGGCGACGCCACCCACAAGGCCTCGGAGAGCACTCCGGCAACGGTGGTGATCGGCAACCCGTGATCCCCGCCGTATAGCCAAGGCTTGCTGGCCGGTGCTTGGAGTGAACACTCCGGGCACCGGCCGCGGTCGTTGACGGGCACAATGGCCCCGTGAGCGATGTGATCCAGCGGTTCCAGCAGGCGCGGCGTGATCCTGCGCTCACCGTCCTGGAGGGCTTTCACGCCGTCAAACACGCGGTGCGCTTCGGGGCCGAACTCGCGGAGGTCGTGACGACCGATCCGGTGGAGGCGGCCCGCTTGGCGAGCGACCTTGCGCCGGACGTCGCGGCAAGGTTGTCCGGCGCCGCGGTGGTCGCGCCGGAGACGCTCGCAGCGCTGGCGCCTCGCGCCCCGCGGACCGGGCTGATGGCCATTGCGCGCCGCACGGTGGTCGACGCCTCGGTCGTCCTGAGCGACCAGCGCGAGCGCCCGGTGGTGCTGCTGGAGGAGCCGCGAACGATGGGCAACCTCGGCGCGTGCGTCCGAGTGGCGGCCGCAGCGGGCGCGGCGGGCGTGCTGTCGACCGGGACGAACGACCCGTGGCACCCCGACGCCGTCCGCGGCGCGGCCGGGCTGCACTACGCGCTGCCGGTGGCACGAGTCGACGCGACCGACGTGCTGGCTGGCCTGAGTCGCCGCGGTGGACGGCTGCTCGTGGCCCTCGACCCCGAAGGCGACGAGCTCGACCCGGCCACCCTGCCGCCCCGTGCGCTCCTTGCGTTCGGCACGGAGCGCGACGGACTCAGCGACGAGCTGCTGGCCGCCGCTGACCTACGCCTGCGTCTACCGATGGAGCAGGGCGTGTCGAGCTTGAACCTCGCCACGTCGGTGGCGGCGGTGCTTTACCTCTGGCGGCTCAGCGGCTAGGTCGGGGCGTCCCTGGCACGGGCCAGGGCATCGGCTCGCCGGCCAGCGCGGCGACCAGATTGCGTGCGGCGCGCTCCGCCATTCGCTCGCGCGTGGCGTGGGTGGCTGAACCGATATGGGGGAGCACCAAGACGTTCGGGGCTGCCAGAAGCGGGTCGTCTGCAGGGAGTGGCTCTGGGTCGGTGACGTCAAGCCCGGCCGCCGCGAGGTGGCCGGAGTGCAAGGCTGCCGCGAGGGCGACCTGGTCGACCAGCGCGCCGCGGGCGGTGTTGATGAGGATCGCACCCGGCTTCATCGCGGCGAAGGCGTTCGCGTCGATGAGGTGGCGTGTCGACTCCGTGAGCGGCAGGTGGAGTGACACGACGTCGGCGCGGCCAAGGGCGGCGTGGAGGTCGTCGCCGCGGCCCACGTCGTCGACAACCATGCCGAACGCCGCGGCGCGCTCGCCGGTGGCCCGTCCGATCCGCCCGGCCCCGACGATGCACAGCCGCGCGCCGCGGAGTTCGAGACCCAGCAGGCCGAGTGGCTCCCACGTACGCCAACCGCCGGACGTCACGTTGGCCGCCGCCTCCGGAAGGCGACGCGCGGTCGACAGGATAAGCGCCATCGCGAGGTCGGCGGTGGCGTCGGTGAGGACGTCCGGGGTGTTGCCGACGGCGATGCCGCGCTCGGCGGCGGCCCGCACGTCGATGCTGTCCCAGCCGACGCCGAAGAGTCCGATGGCTCGCAGGTGCGGAGCGGCGTCCAGGGCGGCGGCGTCGAGGCGTTCGGTAAGGGTGCAGAGCACGCCCTCAGCGTCGGCGAGCAACCCGAGCAGCTCGTGGCGGCTGGGCGGCGAGGCGCCTTCGCGCACGTGAACCTCATGCCCGGCGTCCGTCAGGAGGGCAAGCGGCCCGCGCGGGATCTCGCGGGTGACGACGACGCGGGCCATCAGTCGGTCGACCGGCGGTGGAGGTCGGCGCTGGCAGCGAGCGGCCGCTCGGTCGGCCACGGGCGGGTGCGTGCCGTGGAGATCTGAAGCTCCGGACTGAGCCGTGCCTCGAGGTCTCGTGCGGCAGCCGCCGCGGTGGTGTGGCCCTCCGGGGTCGCAGGGAACAGCAGGCCCGCGACGGTCCCGGTGTGGGCGACGCACGCCCCGAGTGCGCCAAGGCGGCCAGCGTGCGGGGCGAGCTGCGCAAAGACCGGGCTGGGGAGGAACTCCGCATTGAGCTGGGCGGAGCGGGTCGCCTGCTCGGCGAACGCGGCGAGATCTCGTTCGGCGACCGCGGCGTCGAGCTGCGCGAGCAGGTCGGCGTACTCGCTCGCGAGCCGGTCCTGACCGGTAAACCGCGCTTCGGAGGTGTCGAAGGTCGTCGGCGGGATCGCCATCACCACCACGAACTGCGGCCACCAGTCCCAGTCGCGAATGAGGAGCCCGGTCCGTGGGTCGGCGGCGACGATCCCGTCGTACATGATCCCGTCGGTCGGCTCGATCGCCGCGGCGAGTTCGGCGAGTTCCTCGGTGCGCAGTGGGAGGCCGGCTGCGACGGAGAGTGCGCGGGCCGCGGCGACGATATCGGCGGTGCTCGACGCCATCCCCTTGCCGACGTAGAGCGCTGAATGGCGCTCGACGGTGATCCGCGCCGGCCCCAGCTCGACGAGTTCAGCCGTCCGACGCAGCGCTCGCTCCAGGAAGACGGAGTCGGCGGGAGCCCCAAGAATGCTGAGCGCGTCGGCCGGCTCGACCGAGACCTCGATCGCGGTGCCACGATCGATCGGGCAGGTCACCACGAACGCCGTCCCGTCTGGCAGCACGCCCTGCGCGAGTTCGCCGCAGGTTCCCGAGGCGACGGCACGGGCACGCCGCGCAGGCGTTTGAGGAGAGCGCGAGGTGGCCGACATGGGGGAGGGGAGTCTACGCGCGCCACGGTCTGGCTTGGGGTGGCAGGAGTTCCCCGGGGCGCCCGTCATGATGAGGAGGTGACTGAACCTGGAGACGCCCCGATCGACGACGAGTCCTGGTCCGCGATCCGCGAATGGCTCGACGACACCGGCAATCTCGTCGACGTCGTCGAGGCCAGTGACGCCGAGGGTGAGGCTGCGCTCGCCTCGCTGCACGGCGCTGGCGAAGAGACCGCCCTGGGTGCGATCGTCCGCAACGCAGCAGCGATCACGGTCGACGACTGGCTTGTTCTGCTCGGCGCCGGCGGCGACGGGATCCCCGGAATCCGCGACGTCAACGGTCGAGTCGACGGTGCGGTAGGGGCAATTCCAGGTGCTTTGGTGGTTGGGCTCGACCGCCTCGGGGGCGCCTTCGCCATCAACGGTGGGGGTCTACCTGAGGGTGAGGTCGGCGAGATTTGCTACCTGGCGCCCGACGATCTGGAGTGGATGGCCTGCGGCTTTGGCTACACCGCGCTCCTGGAGTGGGCGTTCGACGGCGACGTCGAGGGCTTCTACGCCGATCTGCGCTGGCCGACGTGGCGTGAGGAATCCGCCGTGCTGCGTCCTGGGCAGGGATTCATCGCCTTCCCACCACCGTGGGAGGACGACGCCGAGGCGCCAGACGCGCCCGTCACACGCCGCTCCGTTCCCCTCCAGGAGGCCTGGGGCGTCGTGCTGACGACGTCACTGCGCCGCGGCACCTGGGCACCGGCCGGAGGCCACTGAGCATGCAGCTCGAGGACTACATCAAGTCGACCCCCGACTTCCCGGAGCCCGGGATCCTGTTCCGCGACTTCACGCCGCTGCTGATGAACGGCCCGGCGCTCGGCCGCGCGATCGATGGAATGACCGAACTCGTCGCACCGCTCGCGCCGGACTTCATTCTCGCGCCCGAGGCGCGCGGATTTGTGTTCGGACCGGCGATCGCCCGGGCGCTGGCCGCCGGATTCCTGCCGGCGCGCAAGCCAGGCAAGCTCCCGCCGGAGACGATCTCCCACGCCTATGACCTGGAGTACGGCCAGGCCGAGCTGCAGATCACGCCGTTCGCCCAGCTCGAAGGCGCGCGGATCGTGATCCACGACGACCTCCTGGCCACGGGAGGCACGGTCGACGCGCTCGCGCAGCTCGCGGCACGCGCTGGCGCCGAGATCGTCGGCGCGGTGTTCCTCATTGAGCTCGAAGCCCTTGCCGGCCGTGAGCGCCTGGCGCAGCACGCTCCTGCCGACGCGATTCACACGCTGATTCGCTACTGAGCAGGGAATTCTTCAACTCGTGCGCCAAGCTCTCACCGTCTAGCTCAGCTTGAGGTTTCCGCCTCGAAAGCCAGGATTTGCGGGAGATTCCTTCTCGCCCCGCCGATCGACGTCGCTCTGGCGGCGCGGCGCTAGCTTGGACGCCGTGGAGTTCCCTCTCGTTGGCCCGTCGATCTCGCTGCGGCCGTTCACCCCTGCCGATGTTCCCGCGGCGCACCTGGTCTACAGCGACCCGGTGGTGATGCGCTACGTCGGGCACGGGGCGGTGGGCTCGCTGGCGGGCACCGAGTCGATGCTGCGCCAGTACATGTCGCACCAGCGTGCCCATGGGTTTGGCTTTTGGGCGGTGATCGACAACGCCACGGGGGCGTTGATCGGTGATGCCGGCCTGGCTCGCACCGTCGACGGTGAGGTGGAGATGGGCTACACCCTCGGCCAGGCCTGGTGGGGGCGGGGGATTGCGACGCAGGCCGCGGGGCTCTGCGTCGAGACGGCGCGGGGTCCGCTTGGGATTCCGAGGCTGCGTTCGCTGGTCGAGGAGCCCAATCTGGCGTCTCGGCGGGTCCTGGAGAAGCTGGGCTTTGAGCGGGACGGCGTCACGATGGCGTTTGACCGCGAGCACCTGGTGTACCGACTGAAGCTCTAAATCACGGCTCGTTGGCCGGTCGAAGCGCGGACATGCGCCAGATTCGGTCGGTCAGGGGACGATCGACCGCTCCGATCTTCGGTAGGTTGTGTTCATGTGTGATGCGCCGCACGTCCGGTCGGCGCACCTGTCCCATTCCACGTGGAGTCCAAAGTGTCACCCCGAGCAACCGCGCCAGCTGGCCTGCGATCACGTCTTCGACCGAGGGCGCAAGTAGTCCTGCGCGGCGGCATGCTCGCCGCGGTTGCCGCAGCGACGCTCGGCGCCAGCGGCGCTTCAGCGGCCGTGCTGCCGCCGACCACCGAGGGCGAGATCAAGCTGACCTCGGCGTTTGCGAAGCCGATCTCGGCCCAGGAGCCCCAGTGCAACCCGGAGCCCGGCGGTCAGCGGATCTACGGCACCGAGGATCCCTTCAGATCGAACGCCGTCGAGACGGGTTCGGAGTTGATCATCAACGGGTTCCCGGCTTCCGTGAATTCCGGCGAGTACAACCAGCCCCAGCATCCCAACTACTACGCGCCAAACCGTCGCTCCCGCGACACCATGGTTCCGGTTCTTGATGCCGCCGCCAATAACGACCTCTGCTTCGGGTTCACGCTGACGCCGAACCTGGAGCCGGGATTCCAGGCGCTCACGAATCCAGACAACACTGGCCAGTACAACCGCTATCAAGCTGACCCGCGACTGCCGGACGTGCGTCAAACCCACGTCATCGCGGGAGAAGACAACGACGATCTGAAGTCCGCGACCATCGACATGCCCGCGGGCTTTGCCGGGGCACCTGACGCTACGCCCAAGTGCTCTGACGCCGATTTCGGTATCGGAAACTATCTCCCGGTCCAGTGCCCAGGCGGGACGCAGACGGGCACCCTTTATGCCCGGGTCAGCGTGCTCACGCCCAACGGTCTAAGGCTTCATATCGGCGTCGGGGGATTGTCGAACCCCTTGAACCTGGATCCACCGGACCCCTTCCAAGAGCCGGGAGCGGTCTACAACCTGACCCCTGGCCCGGGTGAACTCGCCCGTCTTGGTGCCTTCGTGCAGGTCGTTGGTGGCATCGCGCCCGCGAAATTTGTCGTGCGACTCGTCTTGTCGCCAGAGGGTCGGGTTCAAGCAATTACCGAGACCGCGCCCAGGCACGTCTACGATGGAAACGACGTCCAGGGCTATCCGACGGCCACTCCCGCGCCATACGAAGATCGCACGAACCTTCCGCCCGGCAAGGGCCAGCTGGTCCCGGGTGCTACCAAGGGACAGATCTACCTTGAGGCCTTCAGTATCCGCGCTTGGGGCGCGGCTGGCACTGGCAACCACCCAACGCTGACCAAGCCGTTTGTCGAGTGGGGCACCAACTGCACCGACGATCTCTCAGCCAAGGTCTCGGTGGAGACCTACGCGGGCACGAAGAGCTCGATCTCGTCTGATCCGTTCAAGCTGACGGGGTGCGAGAACCTGCCGTTTGCGCCGTCGCTGTCGATCGCCACGACCGAGAAGCGCGCTGGCGTGCCGACGGGCGCCACGATCAAGGTTGGCATCGGCCAGACCACGACCGGCCCGAAGTCCGCGACGCTCCGCGACGCAACCGTCACGCTGCCGGCCGGGCTTGAACTCGGCGCTCAGGTGGCCTCCGGCGCCAAGGGCCTCGGACTCTGCACCGCAGCCCAGTTCGACAAGGCCACGACCGGCCCGGCTGCCTGCCCCGAATCCTCGCGTGCCGGCGACGTGAACATCGTCACGCCGCTCCTCTCCAAGCCGCTCAAGGGCAGCGTCTACCTCGGCCCCCAGGCCGCGGTTGGCGAACTCCCCGCGCTCTACCTTGAGGCCACGCTCGACGGCTCAACCGCTGCCGGCGCGGCGCGCATCAAGATCATCGGTTCCACCGCCGTCGACGCCGAAGGTCGGCTAACGACGAAGTTCAAGGACGCGCCGGAGCTGCGCTTCAGCGAACTCGAACTCACCTTCCCGGGTGGCGACAACGCGCTGTTCACCACGCCGCGCACCTGCGGCACGACGACCGGCCAAGCCGCGTTCACCTCGTGGGCGTCGCCCACGGCCGTGAACATCGAGTCGCCGCTGACGATCGACGAGGGCTGCGACGCGCCGGGCTTTGCTCCGACGCTCTCGATGACCCCGTCGAACGCTCAGGTTGGTGCGAAGTCACCGACCAACGTCACGATCTCCCGTGAAGACCGCTCGCCCTGGCTCACTGGCGTGAAGGTCTCACTGCCCACCGGGTTCCTGTCGGACCTCACGGCAGCCTCGGAGTGCCCGGCCTCGGCCGCAGCAACCGGCGCATGTGACGACTCCTCGCGGATCGCGACCGTCACCACGGTCGCCGGCGTTGGACCCAAGCCACTCAGCCTCAAGGGCAAGATGTACCTCGCTGAGCGCGAACCCGGCTCCGTTGCCGGTGCCGTGATCGTGGTGCGGGCCAAGATCGGCGAGCTCGACCTCGGCGATGTCGTCGTCCCGGGCAAGATCGACCTGCGTCCGAACGACGCAGGCCTCGTCCTGACCACCACGGCGCCGACGCGCTTCCGTGGTCTCGCGCTCAACCTGCGCTCGATCATCGTCGACCTCGACCGCGAGAACTTCCCGCTCAACCCGACGGCCTGCGGCCCGCTGCGTGCGACCGCCGAGCTGACCGGTGAGGGAGGGGCGACCGCAGCGCCAACGGCCGACGTGACCTACACGGGCTGCGGCGACCTGCCGTTCCAGCCGGGCATCACGGCCGCCCTAACGGGCGACACCGGCCCCGCCAAGCACCCCGGGATGAGCGTCGTGATCACGCCTCGCCCAGGTGACTCCAACCTCAAGTCGAGCACGGTGACCCTCCCGATGGGCGTGTCGACCGACCCGAAGAACCTCAAGAGTCAGTGCGATCCGGCCGTGTTCGCGGCCGGCGGCTGCGGCGCAGACACGCAGGTCGGCACCGTTGAAGCGAAGGTCTCCATTACCAACGAGACGGTGACGGGCACCGTGCACCTCGTGAGAAGTGCCACGAGCGCGGTTCCCGGCCTCGGCATGAACATCACCGGCCGCTACGCGCTCCGCGTGCTGTCATCGGTGACGATCGTCAAGGACAACCGCGTGAAGGCGGACTTCGCGTCGATTCCGGATCTCCCGCTTCGCCGGCTCGAGCTCACGGTCGCCGGCGGCGACCGCAGCCCGCTCCAGGTGTCGCCGAAGGCCTGCACCCAAGACTCCGCCTACGACGCGGTGTTCGTTGGCCAAGGCGGCAAGACCCACAACGTCGCGATCCCGGTGAAGTGCAAGACGCCACCCGTCGTGGCGCAGTCGGTCTCCTGGAGTCGCAAGTCCGGGCTGAAGTTCACGCTCACCGCGCCCACGGGCAAGACGCTCAAGAGCGCCAAGCTCACGCTCCCGAAGGGCTTCAAGCTCGCGAGCAAGAAGAGCGTCCGCAAGAAGTACGCCAAGGCCAAGGTCTCGGGCGGTAAGGCGAAGGTCAAGCTGACGTCCACCAGCCTGTCGATCGTCGGCACTGGCGCCGGCCCGACCAAGGTGACGTTCACCGTCGGAACGAAGGGCTACGTGCTCCCGAAGAGCTACAAGAAGAAGCTCAAGAAGGGCGCGAAGATCAAGCTCAAGACGCGCATCGTCGTCAACGGCGAGACCACGGCTACGTCGAAGACGGTCACCGTCAAGACCAAGTAGCGCCCTCGTCGGTGAGGCTGGGCGGCGGCGCGGTGGCGCCGCCCACCCTCACCGCACGTGCGTCAGGAGCGCGGCGCGCACGGCGTTCACGGTCGTACGGGCGAGGCGGTGGTCGCCCTGGAACTCGAGTTCGTCGACGCGGTCCGTCACGAGTGCCGCCGCCCACGCGCCCGCCGAGCCGCTCGCGCGGGTGGCGACGTCGGCAGGCGGCGCGCCCGCCTCAAGCGCCAGTCCGTCCGCGGTGACGAGCAGCGTGACGGCGGGGCGTGCGCCCTCCCCGGTGACCGCCCACTGGATCGCGGTACCGACGGCTGCTGGCGGCTGGCCCCAATGGACCATCGGCACCGCCAAAGCGAGGAGACCCTGCAGATCGATCCGATCGGCCGCGAGCTCGCCGCGATGACGCTGATCCCACCACGCGGCAAGGACGGGGATCGCGGCCGCAGGGCGCCACTCAGGACGCAGGAGATACGACGTCGTGCGCGGGACGGTTCGGTTGTTGATCCGCGCCACGACGGACCATTCCACCAGAAGGCTAAGCCTCCGGTAGAGGGTTCGACGTGGGATTGGAGCGCATGCGCTGACGAGGACATCGGGCGACGTAGGGCCACTTTGGCCGGCCAGGGCACTGATGACGGCGAGCGTGGCCGGATCGGCCAGGGCACGGAGGGTGCGATCGAGGGCTTCGTCCTGTTCGGCGCCTGGGCCCGTCGAGAGTCGCCCCGCTCGAGCGACCAGCCGCATCATCAGGGCCTGGAGCCGATAGAGGTCGCGCCCGGCTGGCGTCAGCTGCCACCTTGTCGGCGCGCCACGCATCGGCCGGGGGCTCTCCTCGGCAGCGATCAGTCCCTGGCGCCGAAGCACCCGCAAGCGCTCCTGGACTTGGCGAGGCGTCGCGTCGACGGGCTCCTCCATCACGGCGACCGCTCCACCGTCACGAGCCTGCGACTCGCCTAGGCGGATCAGGAGTGCGCGGAGCGTCGGGTCGGCGAGCAGCGCAACGACCGGATCGGGCTCTGGTGCGGTGGGCTCGGCCATCATTCCGGAAGGACCGTAGCGTGCGCCAACTTGGGTGGCCGTGGCCGGGCACGGCTCGCCGCGTACGCCGTCGGGCGAGGGCCACTCCCAGTCGTGCCAATGCGACGTGGGCCTACGTCATTCGCTTAACAGCGGCTCAAGATCGCGGAAATGCCCGGAAACACGGGCGGCGCTGGCGCCGGGATCGTTGTGTGACGCCGCACGAATAGGTGCTCTCGCTCACAGATGCCGCAAACTGCTCTTGCCGCGGTCTGTTCCATTCGCGGTTCATCAACACCCGGTCGCGGCGTGAGCCGTTGCCTAGGAGGAAATAGTGTCCCTTAAGTCCCGCCAGACGCGGAAGTTGGCCACGGCCAGCATCGCCGCTGTCGCTGCGCTGGGCGTCGGTACGTCGGCTGCTGATGCAGCGGTCCCGAACGTCCCGGACGTCACGCTCGAGTACACCTGCAAGTACCCGATCGTCGACAAGCAGCCGCTGAGCATCAAGGTCTCGTCGAACATCCCGCAGTTCGCGCTCCTTCGCGTGAACCAGCCGGCGTTCCAGATCAACGCTGTCGCGACCGCCGGTGGCGACACTGCTCGCGCGATCAACACGCTCAACGCGTACTCGATCGAGGGCTCGTCTGAGGCGTTTGCCGACCTCGAGTTCCCGGATGGCTTCATCCAGGAAGACCTCTTCGTCCCGCTCGTCGTTCAGCCGTGGATCCGCCCGAACTCGGATCCCGTCACCGGCAACCTCGTCCTGAACGCCAACGGCGATACGCCGTCGGTCCAGCTTGAGCCGGAAGGCGACGCGATCATCCGTTTGGATCGCATCACGCTGAACCTTGTTGCTAAGGGTCAGTCCGGCAACATCATCAACGTCCGCAAGCTCACGACGGACTTCGACGGCAACCCCGTCGTTCCCGCCGACTCGACGCCCAACGACTTCAACGTCTACTGCAAGCTCAACCCGGGCCAGAGCAACACGATCGCGACGATCAAGGTTGTTACGACCCTTCCGGGCGAGAACAAGGCTCCGAACAAGGTCGTCGGCCTGAGCAGCCCCGCGCAGTCGACCGACTCGGTCGATCTCTCGTGGACCCCCGCTACGGACCCCGACGCTGGCGACACCATCAAGGAGTACCGCGTCTACCAGGGCACCAGCACGACTCCGGTCAAGACGGTTACCTCCGGCACCTCGACGACGATCACGGGCCTCAACCCTGAGACGCCGTACGACTTCAAGGTGACGGCCGTTGACAGCGCCACGCCGGCCCTTGAGGGCCCGGCCAGCGACGCCGTGACCGCTACGACCAAGAAGGTCGAAGTTCCGACCTGCACCGCGGACACGACGCCTCCGACCGCACCGACCGACGGCGTTTACCTGCCGGACCGCTCGGACATCGGCCGCACCACGTTGAACGTCCGCTGGGGCGCTTCGACCGATCCGGCCGATCCGACCGATCCGACCTGCCCGATCTCCGGCATCGACTACTACATCGTCGATTCCGAGAACGAGCCCGACGTCCAGGTTCCGGCCGGCACGCTCCAGAAGCTCTTCACCGATCTCGGTGAGGACTCGGAGTACCGCTTCATCATCACCGCCGTCGACAAGGCCGGCAACCGCTCGGAGGATCACGACGAGTTCCTGATCACCACCGGCCCGGTTGTTGACCCCAACAAGGCGCCGAGCCAGGTTGCAAACGTCAAGGGCGTTCCGACGCTCACCAGCGTTGCACTCTCGTGGGACGCTGCCACGGATCCCGACGCTGGCGACTCTGTTGCCAAGTACAACGTCTACCAGGGCGCGACCCTCGTGAAGACGGTCAACGCTCCGGCGACGTCCGTCACGGTCGATGGCCTCACCGCCAACACGGCCTACACGTTCCAGGTTGAAGCCGTCGACACCAAGGGCCCGCTTGCTGGTCCGAAGTCGGCTGCACTCGCCGTCACGACGCTCAAGCCGAACACGGCTCCGAGCAAGGTTGCAAACGTCAAGGGCGTTCCGGCGCTCACCAGCGTTGCACTCTCGTGGAACGCTGCCACGGACCCCGACGCTGGCGACTCCGTTGCCAAGTACAACGTCTACCAGGGCGCGACCCTCGTGAAGACGGTCAACGCTCCGGCGACGTCTGTAACGGTCGATGGCCTCACCGCCAACACGGCCTACTCGTTCCAGGTTGAAGCTGTCGACACCAAGGGCCCGCTTGCTGGTCCGAAGTCCGACGCTGCCGCGGTGACCACCCTCAAGCCGAACGCCGCTCCGTCGGTTCCGACGGCTCTGAAGACTGGCGCCATCACCTCGTCGACGATCGCTCTGTCCTGGACGGCATCTACGGATGACGTCAAGGTCGCTGGCTACAACGTCTACCGCGATGGCGTCAAGGTCGGTACCTCGGCTACGACGTCCTACACGGCGACCGGCCTGGCTCCGCTCAAGGCCTACTCGTTCACGGTTGAGGCCTACGACGAGCCCGGTCTCGTCAGCCCCAAGTCCGCTGCGGTTTCCGGCACGACCATCGCTGGTCCGGTCGGCTGCCCCGAGGGCTTTGCTTGCCAGGGCTACACGCTCGCTGGTTCCACCACGCTGAAGACGCTCACCACTGGTGTTCTTCCGCTCAAGGGTGGCATCGACGCGCAGCTCGATCCGTCGAACGGCAAGTTCACGGCTGATCTGGTGCTCAACCCGACCACGGGTCGCCTCACGGCGCTGAGCTTCCTCCCGATCACGGTGAAGATCGCCTTCGCTCCTTCGGGCAAGACGACCGGCACCCTGGATGACAACAACATCCTGCGTTCGAAGAGCTTCGTGCGCATCAAGGTCACGGAAGTCAAGCTCTTCGGTGCGATTCCGCTGGCTGGTGGCAACAGCTGCCAGACCAAGTCCCTCTCGGAGATCAACCTCACGTCCACCAAGGCGTTTGAGATCTTCAAGGGCGGCACCCTCACCGGGCAGTACGCCATCAGCGATCTCAACGGCTGCGGCGCCCTCAACGGCCTCGTTTCCCCGCTGACCGCTGGTAAGGGGAACACGATTTCCCTGAACCTCACCCCCAAGCCCTAAGCACTCCGCTTAAGGTTCTGAGCATGGCTCAATACTGAGTCCCATGCTCTCCTAGATTGCGCCCCCGTCACGTAATGTGACGGGGGCGCTTTCTTTTCTCTGTCCCGCGAAAGGCTTTCCTTGTCCCGTCTAGGCCTTCGCTCCAGGTCCCGGCTCTCCCGTCGTATCGCGGTAGCCGCCCTGTTGAGCGTTCCCCTCTCTGCGTCGGCGGCTCACGCCGCGCCGGTGTCGATTCAACTCGACTACGCCTGCAACTTTCCGCTGATGGCTCCCCAGCCCCTGAAGCTGTCGGTCACCAGCGACATCCCCACGACCGCGGCCCGCTTCGAGAAGCTCGAGCCGTTTGCCTTCACCGGCTCCGCTGCGGTGTCGGCCCAGGCGACGAAAGGGCTGCGCGCCCTCGAATCGGCCACCATTGAGGGCTTCGCCGATGCGGCCTCCACGCTGACCTTCCCCGACGGTTTCGTCCAGGACCTCTCGGTCTCGACGACGATTGCCAAGCGCTCGATTCCGGCGACCGGTGGCTTCGTCGCTGACGCGACCGGCGAGACGCCCGCGATCACGCTCGAGGATCTCGGCAAGCACGAGATCCGCGTGAACGACCTCGTGCTCCGACTGGCTCCCACGCTCGCCGACGGAGGCCTCACCGGCCTCGACGAGTTTGAGACCGAGTGCTTCCTCAAGCCCGGGCAGAACAACCTGCTGGCGACGATCACCGTCCCGGTGGGCGACTCCGGGGCCCCGACCGCGCCGGCTGGCCTGAACGGCACGGCCGCGCAGACGTCGGCCACGCTGTCGTGGAGCCCGTCGACTGACGACATCGGCGTCACCGGGTACGACGTCTTCCAGGACGGCGTGCAGGTGCAGTCGGTGACGGGCACGACCGCGTCGATCTCCGGCCTTACCGCCGGCCGGGACTACAAGTTCAAGGTTCGTGCGAAGGACGCCTCCGGCAAGCTCTCGGGCTTCAGCCAGGAGATCACCCTCACCACGACGTCAACGCCGTCCGACGCGGTGTCCTATGACGCCACCGGTACCGCGGTGCTCAAGACCCTGACCCGTGGCAGCTTCCCCGTGAAAGGCATGGTCAACGCGAAGTTCGGCGCCGCCGGCGCCTTCACCGCCGACGCGACGTTCAACACGACGTCGGCCCGCCTGACCACCCTCGGTTTCCTGCCGCTGACGGCCAAGATCGGCATCCTGACGTCCGGTGCGATCACCGGCAGCATCACGGGCCAAACGCTCAGCGCGAAGGCGCTGGCACGCATCAAAGTGCTCGAGGTTCGGCTCTTCGGCGCCATCCCGCTGGCGGGCGGTAACAACTGCCAGACCAAGTCGCTGTCGGTGCTGAACTTCGCATCCAGTGCCTTTACGCGTGAGCAGGGCGGCACCGCGTCATCGACGTTCGCCATCTCTGATCTCAACGGTTGCGGTGTCCTCAACGGTCTCGTGAGTCCGCTCACCGCCGGCACGGGGAACACCATCAGCCTCAAGTTGACCCCTAAGACCACCTCGGCATCATGAGGGCCCCTGTCATGTCCCGCCCCTTCAAGACCCTGCTCACGCGCAGTGTCGGAGTCGCCGCGCTGGCGGCGAGCCTGACGTTCGGCGTGGCCGACGCCGCGCAGGCTGCTCCGGCGATCGACCGCAACTGGCCGGCGCCGACGCCCAACGCCGAGTCTGACCCGTTCTACACGCCGCCGGCCACGATCCCGGCTGGCGACTCGGGCGACATCATTCGCGCCCGTCCCGCCAAGGCTGGCCCGCCCACGGCCCGTGGGCTCGCCCAGGCCTGGCAGGTCATGTACCTGTCGACCGACGCGCTCGGTCGCCGTGACGTCGTCACCGGCACGATTCTCGTGCCGCGGAACGCCGATCCGGCCAAGATGAACGTGGTCGGGTTCGGCCCCGGAACGACCGGCAACGCGTTCTCGTGCACCGTGTCTCGCTACATCAACAACGGCGCGTTCTACGAGCAGGCCGGACTCAACCGGTTCCTGAAAGCTGGCTACGCCGTCGCCGTCACCGACTACGAGGGCTACTACGAGAACGCCCAGCCGACGTACATCGCCGGCAGGTCGATGGGCGCGGCGATGATCGACGCCGTCCGCGCGGCGACGCGCCTCCCGGAGGCCAAGCTCTCGCCGTCGCCGAAGGTGGCGTTCCACGGCTTCTCGCAGGGTGGCGGCGCCTCGATGTGGGCCGGCCAGATGGCCAAGACCTACGGGTCTGACCTCAACCTGGTCGGCGTGAGTGGTGGCGGCGTGCCCGCCAACCTCGCGGCGACCGCCAACGAACTCGAGCAGAGCGCGGCGTTTGGCTTCCTGATCATGGCGATGATCGGTCTCGACAACGCCTACAGCGAGCTGGATCTGAACTCGTTCCTCACGGAGAGCGCCAAGCCCGTCTTCGCGAATTCTGCGGCGAACGACTGCACGATCGAGCTGATCAGCGACTACCCCGGCAAGTCCTACGCCGACTACACCACGAGCAGCCCGTTCGGCACGGCGAAGTGGCTTGATCGGGCCTACGAGAACATGCTCGGGCTCGACGACATCAAGGTGCCGGTGTTCCAGTACCACGCCGAGAACGACCCGATCGTTCCGTTCTGGCAGGCCGACGACCTGCGCTTCATGTACTGCAAGCTTGGTATGACTCTGCAGTGGAAAGTCATGAACACGGGACACGTGACGACGGTGGCGCGCGGCGTGCCCGACGCGGTGTCGTTTATCAACGACCGAATGGCCGGCAAGCCGCCGGTCAACTCCTGCCAGGCCGGCACGTAGGGAGCGACGACCGATGAGCTCACGCAAGATCCTGACGGCGCTCGCAGCCGCGGCGGCCTTCGCCGTCGCTGGCTGTGGCGACGACGAGAAGAAGGCCGAGTCGGCCCCGGCGGCGACGACGAGCAGCTCGGCAGCTGAACTCGCCGAGCAGGCGGAGAAGTCCACGACGCCGGTGAAGGCCAACTCGCCGGAGGCGTCGTGGGCCAAACAGCTCTGCACGGGCCTCGCCGACGAAGCGACGCAGCTGCAGCCGCCAGACACGAAGTCGCCTGATCCGAAGGCCGCCCAGAAGGAGCTCATCCGCTTCTTCACCGACGTGACCGATCAGCTCGAGGGGCAGCAGAAGGTGATCAAGGCCGTCGGCGCCCCGCCGGAGGCCGCGCAGCTCGCCGGTTGGAAGAAGGCGCAGTCTGAGCTCGCCGACACGGAAGAGAAGGTGGCGAAGATCCGCCAGGGCCTTCGCTCACAGGACTTCAGCACGGCCGCGGCCGCAGCGAAGAACATGGAGCAGCTCGGGAAGGACTTCGCGGTCCTGAACGAGTACCTCGGCCCGGTCGCGACCTTGAAGAAGGACAAGGGCCTGGAAGCTGCCATCCAGAACGAGCCCGCCTGCGCCCAGGTGAGCTAACGCTCGAGCGGTCTTTACCGTTCTTCCGGGGCCCGGGTCGTGCGATGCGCGACCCGGGCCCCGCGGTCGTTCTGGAGGGTCGCCGTCGGGCCGATTGGGATCCGCTACGTGTCTTGCGGCACAGGATGTGCAAGGGTGGCCGTAGGTGAGTTGCGATGGTGCCGCTCACGCACATGGTCGCGCTTGCTCGACCAACCAACGGAGGAGTTGGAAGTGTCTCTCATGTCCCATGGGGCACGCGGGTTGGCGAAAGCCTTCACCGCAGCCCTCGTCATCGCCGGCGCAGCGGTCGCGCCTGCGCAGGCGGCAAGCGTTCCGGATGTCACGCTCGAGTACACGTGCAAGTACCCGATCGTCGACAAGCAGCCGCTGAGCATCACGGTCTCGTCGAACATCCCCCGAACTGCGCCCGAGCGGGTCAACCAGCCGCCATTCCAGATCACGGCGACCGCCGTGGCCAAGGGCGATACCGCTCGTGCGATCAACACGCTCAATGCGTACACGATCGAGGGTTCTTCTGATGCGTTTGCTGATCTGGAGTTCGCCGACGGGTTCATCCAGCAGGACTTGTTGGTCCCGCTGGTCGTCGAGCCGTGGACCCGCCCGAGTTCCGATCCGGTCACCGGAGACCTGACGCTGATCGCCAAGGGCAACACGCCCTCGATCCAGCTCGAGCCGGTTGGTGACAGCTTCATCCGTTTGGATCGCATCACGCTCACCCTCAGCGCGAAGGGCCAGTCCGGCAACATCATCAACGTTCGCAAGCTCACGACGGACTTCGACGGCAACCCCGTCGTTCCCGCCGACTCGACGCCGAACGACTTCAACGTCTACTGCAAGCTCAACCCCGGTCAGAGCAACCTCATTGCGACGATTCAGGTCGTCAGCTGCAGCTGTTTCCCGAATGAGCCGCCGTCCAAGGTCACCGGGCTGAAAAGCCCCACGCAGGCGGTCAACTCGGTCGACCTCGCGTGGGACGCCGCGACCGATCCCGACGCCGGCGACTCCGTCAAGGAGTACCGCGTGTATGACGACGGCACCCTGGTCAAGACGGTGGCGGCGCCGGCCACGTCGGTCACGGTCGACGGCCTTGCAGAGCAGACCGACTACGAATTCTCGGTCGAAGCGGTCGACACTCGCGGGCTCGCAGGCCCTCGCAGCGACGCACTTCGGGTTCGGACCCGCCTACATGGGGACTGCTTCGTCGATACGCGAGCACCGACCACGCCGACGGCGGGGCTGTACCTGCCCGATGGCAGTGACATCGGTCTGACGACGCTGAACGTCCGCTGGGGGGCGTCGTTTGATCCGGCCGACGAGCTTTGTCCGGTATCCGGCGTTGACTACTACGTCGTTGCGACAGAAGGCGAAGCCGACGTCAGGGTGCCCGCAGGCACGCTGAACAAACTGTTCACCGGTCTTCGGCAGGATTGGGAGTACCGGTTCTCGATTACGGCGGTCGACAAGGCTGGCAATGCGTCGAAAGCATCTGAGGAACTCCTCGTCACCCGAATCGAGAACCAGCCGCTGTCGGTTCCGACGGCGCTGAAGGCTGGTTCGGTGACGTCGAGCTCGCTGGCGTTGTCGTGGCTGCCGTCGACGGATGACGCGAAGGTCGCTGGGTACAACGTGTATCGCGATGGCGTGAAGATCGGGACGTCGCCAACGCCGACGTTCTCGGTGACCGGCTTGGCGCCCGAGACGAGGTACACGTTTGAGATCGAGGCGTTTGACGAGGATGGTGCCGTGAGTCCCAAGTCGGCTGGGCTGGTGGTAACCACGCTTCGAATGACGCCGGGTCCGCTCTGCCCGGAGGGCTTTGCGTGCCAGGGCTACGCGCTGGCTGGTTCGACGACGCTCAAGACGTTGACGACGGGTGTGTTGCCGCTGAAGGGTGGCATTGATGCGCAGCTGGATCCGTCGAATGGCAAGTTCACGGCTGATCTGGTCCTGAATCCGACCACCGGTCGTTTGACCGCTGGTGGCTTCCTGCCGATCACGGTGAAGATCGGCTTTGCGCCGTCGGGGAAGACGACGGGCACGCTCGATGACAACAACATCCTGCGTTCCAAGAGTCTGGTGCGGATCAAGGTGTCCGAAGTGAAGCTCTTCGGCGCGATTCCGCTGGCCGGCGGTAATAGCTGCCAGACGAAGTCGCTCTCGGAGATCAACCTCACGTCGACGAAGGCGTTTGAGATCTTCAAGGGCGGGACGCTCACGGGCACGTACGCGATCAGCGATCTCAATGGCTGCGGTGTCCTCAACGGCATCGTTTCGCCGCTGACCGCTGGCAAGGGCAACACGATCTCGCTGAACCTCACGCCCAAGGCGTAAGTACGACGCACGTCGCGGTCTCAGGCCGTTCGATTTGGGGTCCGGGTTGCGCACTGCGCGGCCCGGGCCCTCGACGTCGATCGCCTGCCCGAGCGGCTCCGGAGAGAAGATACGCTGCGTGTTCTCCCGCACAGTAGTCTCGTGGTGGGCGTCTGCAATTCAGCGGGTCCCACCTCAGGCCGGGCGTGCTCGGTCCTACCAACGGAGGAGTTGGAAGTGTCTCTCATGTCCCATGGGGCACGCGGGTTGGCGAAAGCCAGTGCCGCAGCCCTCGTCATTGCCGGCGTCGCTGGCGCCTCGGCCGCCCAGGCTGCCGTGCCTTCGGTGCCGGACGTCAACCTCGACTTCACCTGCAAGTACCCGATCGTCGACAAGCAGCCGCTGAGCGTCAGGATCTCGTCGAACATCCCCTCGGAGGCCGTGGTCGGCGTCAAGCAGCCGCCGTTCCAGATCACCGTCGCCGCGTCGGCCAAGGGGGACACGTCCCGCGCGATCAACACGCTGAACGCGTTCTCCATCGAGGGGGCCTCTGAGGCGTTTGCGGATCTGGAGTTCCCCGACGGATTCATCCAGGAAGATCTGTTCGTTCCGCTGACGCTCGATCCGTGGCGTCGGCTTGGTCCCGAGCCGGTCGCGGGTGATCTCAACCTGATCGCCAGGGGCGAGACCCCATCGATTCAGCTGGAGCCGGTTGGTGACGCGATCATCCGCCTTGACCGCATTTCGCTGAACCTGGTGGCCAAGGGCCAGTCCGGAAACATCATCAACGTCCGCAAGCTGACGACCGATTTCGACGGCAATCCCGTCCCGGCCGACACGACGCCGGACGACTTCAACGTCTACTGCAAGCTCAACGCCGGCCAGAGCAACGTCATTGCGACGATCAAGGTCATCCCGGACGACATTGTCGTCGACCCAGGCCCGCCGGCGAAGGTGACCGGGCTCAAGGCCACGGCCAAGACGACCACGACGGTCGATCTCGCTTGGGATCCTGCGACCGATCCCGATGCTGGCGACAGCATCAAGGAATACAAGGTCTACCAGGGCACGACCCTGGTGAAGACGGTTCCGGCTCCGGCGACGTCGACGCAGATCACCGGCCTGACGCAAGACACGCAGTACTCATTCACCGTCGCGGCGATCGACTCAAAAGGCCTGGAGACGCCTCGCAGTGATGCGCTTGTGGTGAAGACCGACCGCCCGATTCCGCCGAACCAGCCGCCGACCGTGCCGACGGCGCTGAAGGCGGGTGCGGTGACGTCGTCGTCCGTAGCGTTGTCGTGGACGGCTTCCACCGACGACGTGAAGGTTGCCGGCTACACCATCTACCGCGACGGCGTGAAGATCGGGACGTCGCCGACGCCGACGTTCTCGGCAACGGGTCTGGTGCCTGGGACGCAGTACTCGTTCACGGTTGAGGCGTTTGATGAGCCGGGTCTGGCGAGCGTGAAGTCTGCAGCCGTCGTCGTGCTCATCACGGCCCCGGTGATGGGCGTTTGCCCGGAGGGCTTTGCGTGCCAGGGTTACACGCTGGCTGGTTCGACGACGCTGAAGACGCTCACCACTGGTGTGCTTCCGCTGAAGGGTGGCATTGATGCGCAGCTGGATCCGTCGAATGGCAAGTTCACGGCTGATCTGGTCTTGAATCCGACGTCGGGTCGTTTGACGGCTGGCGGGTTCTTGCCCGTCACGGTGAAGATCGGCTTTGCGCCGTCGGGCAAGACGACGGGCACCCTGGATGACAACAACATCCTGCGTTCCAAGAGTCTGGTGCGCATCAAGGTGTCTGAGGTCAAGCTCTTCGGCGCGATTCCGCTCGCTGGTGGCAACAGCTGCCAGACGAAGTCGCTCTCGGAGATCAACCTCACGTCGACGAAGGCGTTTGAGATCTTCAAGGGCGGGACGCTCACGGGCACGTACGCGATCAGCGATCTCAATGGCTGCGGTGTCCTCAACGGCATCGTCTCCCCGCTCACCGCTGGTGGCGGCAACACGATCTCGCTGAACCTCACGCCCAAGGCGTAATTCACACGGTCAATCGACGGTCTCTGGCCGTTGAACGGGGCCCGGGTCGCGCACTGCGCGGCCCGGGCCCTTGTCGTTCCGGCGTGGGGCGGAGGCCAGTCGAGCCCTGCACTGTGACGACGCTCACTATTTTGAAGCAGTCGTGCCAGATCTGCGTCGCCTAGGTTGGCTTCGAACGAGCCACGAAATCGAGCGGAACGCCTGAAATCTCGGGACTTTCTCGATCGCGGTCCCCTGTTGTGGCTACTCGTGGCGTCCAGCTTGGCTCAGATCCGGGACACTTCGGTCACACGCCGCCTCCTGGGCGGCAGTCACCAACCGGCCGGGCGTCCCACCCTGCCGAACCAACATAGGAGTTGGAAGTGTCCCTCAAGTCCCGCGAGGCACGCGTACTGGCCAAGGCCGGTACCGCAGCCCTCATCATCGCCGGCGTCGCAGGCGTTCCGGTTGCTCAGGCAGCCAACGTCCCGGACGTCACGCTCGAGTACACCTGCAAGTACCCGATCGTCGACAAGCAGCCGCTGAGCATCAAGGTCTCGTCGAACATCCCGACGGAAGCCGTTGTCCGCGTTCAGCAGCCGGCGTTCAAGATCAACGCCGTTGCAACCGCCGGTGGCGACACCGCTCGCGCAATCAACACCCTCAACGCGTACTCGATCGAGGGTTCGTCTGAGGCATTCGCCGACCTCGAGTTCCCCGACGGGTTCATCCAGGAAGACCTCTTCGTGCCGCTGACGGTTGCGAAGTGGACTCGCCCGAGCTCGGATCCGGTGGCGGGCGACCTCGTCCTGACCGCCAGCGGCGACACGCCGTCGATCCAGCTTGAGCCGGTTGGCAACGCGACGATCCGCCTGGATCGCATCACGCTGAACCTGATGGCCAAGGGCCAGTCCGGCAACATCATCAACGTCCGCAAGCTGACGACCGACTTTGACGGCGTTGCCGTTCCGGTCGACACCACGCCGGACGACTTCAACGTCTACTGCAAGCTCAACGCTGGCCAGAGCAACGTCATCGCGACGATCAAGGTCGTCGACGGCACCACGCCCGTCAACAACGCTCCGAGCCAGGTCACCGGCCTCGCAAGCCCGACCAAGGGTGAGACCACCGTCAACCTCGCTTGGAACGCTGCGACCGACCCCGACGCTGGCGACAGCGTCAAGGAGTACAAGGTCTACCAGGGTGCCACCCTGGTGAAGACCGTTGCCGCTCCGGCTACCACGACCCAGATCACGGGTCTGACGGCCAGCACCGGCTACTCGTTCTCCGTTGAGGCAGTGGACACCAAGGGTCTCGCTGGTGCGCGCAGTGCTGCGCTCCCCGTCACGACCAACGGCCCGGTCGTCGGTCCGAACACGGCTCCGACGGTTCCGACCGGCCTGAAGGTCGGCACGGTGACCTCCTCGTCGATCGCTCTGTCCTGGACCGCGTCCACCGACAACGTCAAGGTCGCTGGCTACAACATCTACCGCAACGGCACCAAGGTCGGAACGTCGGCTACGCCGTCGTACACCGCCACGGGCCTGACGGCTTCGACGACGTACCAGTTCACGGTTGACGCGTTTGATGAGCCCGGTCTCACCAGCGCCAAGACCGCTGCTGTTCCCGGCACCACCGGCCCGGCCGTTGTTGTTGGTCCGTGCCCCGAGGGCTTCGCCTGCCAGGGCTACACGCTCGCTGGTTCCACCACGCTGAAGACGCTCACCACTGGTGTTCTTCCGCTCAAGGGTGGCATCGACGCGCAGCTCGATCCGTCGAACGGCAAGTTCACTGCTGATCTGGTCCTGAACCCGACCACCGGTCGCCTGACCGCTGGTGGTTTCCTGCCCGTGACGGTGAAGATCGGCTTCGCTCCTTCGGGCAAGACGGTCGGCACCCTGGATGACAACAACATCCTGCGTTCCAAGAGCCTGGTGCGCATCAAGGTGTCCGAGGTCAAGCTCTTCGGCGCCATTCCGCTCGCTGGTGGCAACAGCTGCCAGACGAAGTCGCTCTCGGAGATCAACCTGACGTCCACCAAGGCGTTTGAGATCTTCAAGGGCGGCACCCTCACCGGTACCTACGCGATCAGCGATCTCAACGGTTGCGGCATCCTCAACGGCATCGTCTCCCCGCTCACCGCTGGTGGCGGCAACACGATCTCGCTGAACCTCACGCCCAAGGCGTAATTCACACGGTCAATCGACGGTCTCTGGCCGTTGAACGGGGCCCGGGTCGCGCACTGCGCGGCCCGGGCCCCGTGCCCGTTGTGGGGTGAGGAGAGCAATCGCGCTCCGCTACGTGTTTTTACTCACAGAATGTGGGAAGGTGCCGGTAGGCGTCGCAATCAGGCGGAGCCACATCAGGCCTGGCTTGCCCGGGCTACCAACGGAGGAGTTGGAAGTGTCTCTCATGTCCCATGGGGCACGCGGGTTGGCCAAGGCCGGTACCGCAGCCCTCATCGTCGCTGGCGTCGCAGGCGTTCCGGTTGCTCAGGCAGCCAACGTCCCGGACGTCACGCTCGAGTACACCTGCAAGTACCCGATCGTCGACAAGCAGCCGCTGAGCATCACGGTCTCGTCGAATATTCCGACTCGGGTCCCGGAGCGCGTCAACCAGCCGGCGTTCCAGATCACCGCCACCGCGGTCGCCAAGGGCGACACCTCCAAGGCGATCAACACGCTCAACGCCTACTCGATCGAGGGCGTGTCCGAGGCATTCGCCGATCTGGAGTTCCCCGACGGGTTCATTCAGGAAGACCTGTTCGTCCCGCTGACGATCGACAAGTGGGTTCGCCCGAGTTCCGATCCCGTCACCGGCAACCTGACGCTTACCGCCAGAGGTGACACGCCGTCGATCCAGTTCGAGCCGATGGGTGAGGCGTTCATTCGCCTGGATCGGATCAAGCTCAACCTCACGGCGCGCGATGCGAGCGGGAAGCCCATCAGGGTGCGCCCGATCACGATCGACTTCGACGGCGAGCCCTTCACCGACTCCGATGGCAACCCAGACACCTTCGACGTGGACTGCAAGCTCAACGCGGGGCAGAGCAACCTGATCGCCACGATCCAGGTCGGCCACACCGACCCAATCCCGGGTCAGGTCACCGGGGTGAAGGCAACCGCGAAGTCGAGCACGACGATTGATCTCGCCTGGAACGCCGTCGCCGCTCCTGACGCAGGCAATCCCATCACCGCGTACAAGGTGTACCAGGGTGCCACGCTCGTCAAGACGGTCGCGGCTCCGGCGACGTCGACGGCGATCACGGGCCTGGTGCCCGACACGGAGTACTCGTACACCGTGTCGGCGATCGACTCGGCGCAATTTTCTGACGGTCCTCCCAGCGCTCCGCTGTCGGTGAAGACCGACGCGCTTGTGCCGCCGAATACGCCGCCGACGGTTCCGACGGCGTTGAAGGCGGGTGCGGTGACGTCGTCGTCCGTTGCACTCTCTTGGGCGGCTTCCTCCGATGACGTGAAGGTCGCTGGCTACAACATCTACCGCGATGGCGTGAAGATTGGGACGTCGGAGACGCCCTCGTTCTCGGTGACGGGTCTGACGCCTGGTACGCAGTACTCGTTCACGGTTGAGGCGTTTGATGAGGAGGGTCTGGCGAGCGCGAAGTCGGCGGCCGTCGTCGTTCGGGTGTTGGGCCCGGGGATGGGCCTCTGCCCCGAGGGCTTTGCGTGCCAGGGCTACACGCTCGCTGGTTCCACCACGCTGAAGACGCTCACCACTGGTGTTCTTCCGCTCAAGGGCGGCATCGACGCGCAGCTCGATCCGTCGAACGGCAAGTTCACGGCTGATCTGGCCTTGAACCCGACCACCGGTCGCCTGACCGCTGGCGGATTCTTGCCGATCACGGTGAAGATCGGTTTTGCGCCGTCGGGCAAGACGACAGGGACCCTGGATGACGCGAACATTCTGCGTTCCAAGAGCTTGGTGCGGATCAAGGTGTCTGAGGTGAAGCTCTTTGGTGCGATTCCGCTCGCTGGTGGCAATAGCTGCCAGACCAAGTCGCTGTCGGAGATCAACCTCACGTCGACGAAGGCGTTTGAGATCTTCAAGGGCGGCACCCTGACCGGGACGTATGCGATCTCGGATCTCAACGGCTGCGGCGTCCTCAACGGCCTCGTATCCCCGCTGACAGCTGGTGGCGGCAACACCATCTCGCTGAACCTCACGCCCAAGGCCTGAGCCCACGCTCAACCAATGATGTGACGCTCAGCCTTGAGCGCCACACCATCGAACCGCGCCCTCGCCGCCGAATCTGGCGAGGGCGCGGTTTGTGGCCCGGCGGAGAGGCCCATCTGGCCGGGCCAGCTTGGTCTCACTCAACCCAGGAGTTGGAAATGTCTTTCATGTCACATCGGGCGCGCAGAATGGCGAAAGCCAGTACCGCCGCCCTCCTCATCGCCGGCGTTGCCGGGACACCCGCAGGTGCGGCGGAGGTGCCCTCGGTTCCCGACGTCACGCTCGAGTACACGTGCAAGTACCCGATCGTCGACAAGCAGCCGCTGAGCATCAAGGTCTCGTCGAACATCCCGTCGCTTGCGGAAGTTCGCGTCAACCAGCCGGCGTTCCAGATCAACGCGGTCGCGACCGCCGGTGGCGACACCGCTCGTGCGATCAACACCCTCAACGCGTACTCGATCGAGGGCTCGTCTGACGCGTATGCCGATCTGGAGTTCCCGGACGGGTTCATCCAGGAAGACCTGTTCGTCCCGCTCGTCGTCGCCCCGTGGATCCGCCCGAACTCGGATCCCGTCACCGGCAACCTCGTCCTGAACGCCAAGGGCGACACGCCTTCGGTTCAGCTTGAGCCGGAAGGCGACGCGATCATCCGTTTGGACCGGATCACGCTCAACCTCGTCGCCAAGGGCCAGACGGGCAACATCGTCAACGTCCGCAAGCTCACGACGGACTTCGACGGCAACCCCGTCCCGCCGGACACAACGCCCAACGACTTCAACGTCTACTGCAAGCTCAACGACGGGCAAAGCAACGTCATCGCGACGATCAACGTCGTCCACATCGACTGGGTGCCCGGCCAGGTGACCGGTCTGAAGTCGACCGCGAAGTCGACCACAACAGTTGACCTCGCGTGGGACACCGCGCCCAACGGCGGCCCCGTCGGGGCCAGGGAGTACAACGTCTACCAGGGTACGACGCTCGTGACGAGGGTTGCGGCTCCGGCCACGTCGACGAAGATCACTGGCCTCACGCCTGACACGGCCTACTCGTTCACCGTCGCGGCGGTCGGCGGCTTTGGTGAGGGCTGGCCTAGCGCCGCCCTGCAGGTGAAGACTGACGCGCTCATTCCCCCGAATGCGCCGCCGTCGGTGCCGGCGGCGCTGAAGGCGGGTGCGGTGACGTCGTCGTCCGTTGCCTTGTCATGGACGGCTTCCACCGACGACGTGAAGGTTGCCGGCTACAACGTCTACCGCAACGGCGTGAAGATCGGTACGTCGCCGTCGCCGACGCCGACGTTCTCGGTGACTGGTTTGGCGCCTGCCACGCAATACACGTTTGAGATTGAGGCCTTCGACGAGGCGGGCTCGGTGAGTCCGAGGTCGGTTGCGCTGACGGTGGTGAGTCTCCCGGTTGTCCTCCCCGATCCGCTCTGCCCGGAGGGCTTTGCGTGCCAGGGCTACGCGCTCGCTGGTTCGACGACGCTCAAGACGTTGACGACGGGTGTGTTGCCGCTGAAGGGTGGCATCGATGCGCAGCTGGATCCGTCGAATGGCAAGTTCACGGCTGATCTGGTGCTGAGCCCGACCACGGGTCGCTTGACCGCTGGTGGGTTCTTGCCCGTGACGGTGAAGATCGGCTTTGCGCCGTCGGGGAAGACGACGGGGACGCTCGATGACGCGAACATCCTGCGTTCCAAGAGCCTGGTTCGGATCAAGGTGTCCGAGGTGAAGCTCTTTGGTGCGATTCCGCTGGCTGGTGGCAACGGCTGCCAGACGAAGTCGTTGTCGGAGATCAACCTCACGTCGACGAAGGCGTTTGAGATCTTCAAGGGCGGCACCCTCACCGGCACGTACGCGATCAGCGATCTCAACGGCTGCGGCGTCCTCAACGGCATCGTCTCCCCGCTGACCGCTGGCAAGGGCAACACCATCACCCTCAACCTGACCCCGAAGGTCTAGGCGCCAAGGACAAACAGGCGGTTTCGCTGCGGGTCGGGGCCCGGGTTGTGCAGTCGCACGACCCGGGCCCTCGTCGTTCGTGAGCCACCGGCGTGGGGCGTGCCCAGGCGTGCCCAGGCTTGCACGGGTGTACTCCGTGTCTCCTGGCACAGGCCGTGGGAGAGTCGCGACGGGCGTCCGCAACCGTGCGGCGCTCAACAAAGCTGAGCTTGCTCGGCTTACCAACGGAGGAGTTGGAAGTGTCTCTCATGTCCCATGGGGCACGCGGGTTGGCGAAAGCCAGCACCGCGGCCCTCGTCATCGCCGGTGTCGGCGGTGCAACTGGTGCCCAGGCCGCTGTGCCTTCGGTTCCTGACGTCACGCTCGAGTACACCTGCAAGTACCCGATCGTCGACAAGCAGCCGCTGAGCATCAAGGTCTCGTCGAACATCCCCACCAAAGCGGTGCTGCGCGTCAACCAGCCGGCGTTCCAGATCAACGCCGTTGCAACTGCCGGTGGCGACACGGCTCGCGCGATCAACACCCTCAACGCGTACTCGATCGAGGGTTCGTCTGAGGCGTTTGCCGATCTGGAGTTCCCGGATGGCTTCATCCAGGAAGACCTGTTCGTTCCGCTCGTCGTTGAGCCGTGGATCCGCCCGAACTCGGATCCCGTCACCGGCAACCTCGTCCTGACCGCCAAGGGCGACACCCCGTCGGTTCAGCTTGAGCCCGTCGGCAACGCGCTCATCCGCCTTGATCGCATCACGCTGAACCTGGTCGCTAAGGGTCAGTCCGGCAACATCATCAACGTCCGCAAGCTCACGACGGACTTCGACGGCAACCCCGTCGTTCCCGCCGACTCGACGCCGAACGACTTCAACGTCTACTGCAAGCTCAACCCGGGCCAGAGCAACCTCATTGCCACGATCGAGGTCGTCAATAGTCTGAACACGGCTCCGGGCAAGGTTGCTGGGCTGAAGAGCACGGCGAAGTCGACCGATTCGGTTGATCTCGCTTGGGACGCTGCATCCGATCCGGACGCTGGCGATTCCATCAAGGAGTACCGCGTCTTCCAGGGCGCGACCCTCGTGAAGACCGTTGCGGCTCCGGCCACGTCGGTGAAGGTCGATGGCCTGACGCCGAACACGGACTACTCGTTCACCGTCGTCGCCGTTGATACCGCTGGCCCCGAAGCTGGCCCTGCGAGCGACGCACTGCCGGTCAAGACCGATCCGATCCCGGATCCCGTGAACAGGGCTCCGGGCAAGGTTGCTGGGCTGAAGAGCACGGCGAAGTCGACCACGTCGGTCGATCTCGCTTGGGACGCTGCTTCCGATCCGGATGCTGGCGACTCCATCAAGGAGTACCGCGTCTTCCAGGGTGCCAACCTCGTGAAGACCGTCGCGGCTCCGGCCACGTCGGTCAAGGTTGACGGCCTGACGCCGAACACGGACTACTCGTTCACCGT